>NZ_FYDR01000001.1:238010-1234257 GCF_900187525.1 Pseudomonas sp. Irchel s3a10 | reverse complement strand
ATGCTCCAGCGACCACAGGATTTAACGCAGGCGAAGAAGATGGTGAGTGAGTCGGTATCGATCTACAACGGTGAGCGTCCGCACCTGTCTTTGAAATACAAAACGCCCGATGCGGTGCATCGGGCGTCAGGGTGAAACAGGTGTAAACCTATTTCAGGACTAGACATCGTCATTCGAGCATCTTTTTCAACGCCTCCAGCGCCACCGGCCGACTGTGCAGATAGCCCTGATATAAATGGCAGCCGAGACCTTGCAGGAACGCCAGTTGCTCCGGCGTCTCCACGCCTTCGGCAATCACCTCCAGTTCCAGGCTGCGGGCCATGGCGACAATGGCGCGGATGATCTCGGCGTCGTTGGGGTCGGTGGTTGCGTCGCGGATGAACGACTGGTCGATTTTCAGGGTGTCCACCGGCAGGCGCTTGAGGTAGGTCAGCGATGAATAGCCGGTGCCGAAATCGTCCATGGCGAAGCTCACGCCGAGTTTTTTCAGGCGGCGCATCTTGATGATGGTGTCATCCAGATTCTGGATGACGATGCCTTCGGTGATCTCCAGTTTCAGCAGCGAGCAGGGCAGGCCGTGGCTGCTCATGCTGTGTTCGATGCGTTCGACGAAGTCGTTCTGGCGGAACTGCCGTGGGCTGATGTTCACGCACAGGCTGAAGTTGAGCGGATCGACCAGTTTCAGCGCGATCAGTTGTTTGAACGCCCCGCACGCCTCGTCGAGGATCCAGGTGCCGACTTCCAGAATCAGGCCGCTGTCCTCCAGCACCTTGATGAATTCGGTGGGCGATTGCGCGCCGAGTTCCGGGTGGTTCCAGCGCACCAGCGCTTCGGCGCCGATGATGCGGTTGTCCTGCGCATCGACCTGCGGCTGGTAGTGCACGTTGAACTCGCCGCGCGACAGTGCCAGGCGCAGATCGGTCTCCATGCGCAGCCGTTCGCTGGCCGCCTTCTGCATGGTGTTGTGGTACATCTGCGTGGTGTTGCGCCCGGAATCCTTGGCCCGGTACAGGGCGATGTCGGCGCGCTTGAGCAGGTCGGTCGGGGTCGAGCCGTGATCGGGAATCAGTGCCACGCCGATGCTCGGCGTCACTTGCAGGCGCTGGCCGTCGAGGAACATCGGCTCCGAGAGCAGCTCGCGAATGGTGTCGGCCAGTTCCCGCACTTGTGCACTGACCTCGTTGCGCGTGCCTTCGAGGCCGCTGAGCAGCACCACGAATTCATCGCCGCCGAGACGCGCCACCGTGTCCTCCATGCGCACGCTGGCTTCGAGCCGCGCGGTGATGATTTTCAGCACCGTGTCGCCGACCGGGTGGCCCAGCGAGTCGTTGATGTGCTTGAAGTGGTCAAGGTCGAGGAACAGCAGCGCGCCGCGCAGATTGTGGCGCTTGAGCAGGGCGATCTGCTGGCTCAGGCGATCCATCAGCAGGGCGCGGTTGGGCAGATTGGTCAGCGGATCGTGATAGGCCAGATGGCGGATCTGCGCTTCAGCGTTTTTCAACAGGCTGACGTCCCGGGCGGTCAGCAGCAGGCATGCCGTTTCGTTGAGGGTGATCGGTTCGATCGACACTTCAACGGTCAGCAACTCACCGCGCTTGTTGCGCCCGAGCATTTCCTGATGGTGTACGCGGCCCTTGATCTGCAGTTCGGCGAGCAGCGCCGAGCGTTGTTTCTCTTCGGCCCAGATGCCGATCTGGTACACGGTTTTGCCCACCACCTCGTCGGCACGATAACCGGTGAGGCGGCAGAAACCGTCGTTGACCTCCAGATAGCGCCCGGTGTCACGTTCGGTGATGGTGATTGCGTCGGGGCTGGAGTGGAACGCCTTGGCGAATTTCTCTTCGCTGGCCTTGAGAGCGGCTTCGGAGCGCTGTTGTTGGGTGATGTCGCGCAGGGTGGTGACGATGCATGGCTGATTGCCGACGCTGATCTGCCGGCTGGAAATCACGCACGTCAACGACTGGCCGTCCTTGTGCTGGACGATGATTGCGACATTGCTCAGGCCCTGTTCGCGGATCACCCGCTCGATGCGTTGCAGGCTTTTCGCCGAGGCGTCCCACAGGCCGATGTCTTCGGCGGTGCGCCCGATCACGTCGGCGGCGCTCCAGCCGAAGGTCTGGGTAAAGCTGTTGTTGATCTCGATGAACTCGCCGCTGTCCTGGCGGGTGACGCAGATCGGGTCGGGGCTGACTTGGAACAGCGTGGCGAATTTCTCTTCCGAAGCAACCAGACGTTGCTCGCGCTCGACCTGATCGGTGATGTCCAACAGCGTCCCGGCCATGCGCAGCGGCGCACCGTTTTCGTCGCGATACAGGCGGGCGCGGCTTTCCAGATAGCGCGAGCTGCCGTCGGGCAGTTGCACGCGATAGGTCAGTTGATAATTGCCGGCCGGGCCTTCGCGCAGGCTGCGGTAGGCGTCGCGCATGCTGTCGCGCTCCTCGCCGGGCACGCCTTCGAAGAACTCCTCGAACGATTCGTGAAACGGGATCGGCTCCAGCCCGTGCAATTGCGCGGCCCGCGCCGAGCCGTAGAGCATGCCGCTGGGAATGTGCCAGTCCCAAGTGCCGAGCTGCGCCGAGTCCAGCGCCAGATCGAGGCGTTCCTGGCTGTCTTTCAAGGCGTGTTCGGCGGCTTTGCGTTCGGTGGTGTCGAGAAACGTGCTGAGCAGATACGGCTGGCCTTCGAGTTCGACCTTCTGCGCGCTGAGAATGCCGTCATGAATCTGCCCGTTGCTGGCGCGGAACTGCACTTCCATGCTGATCAATTCGCCTTTGGCCTTGGTCTTTTTCACCAGCTCTGCGCGTTGTTCGGGGTGCACCCACAGGCCCAGTTCCAGCGTGGTGCGACCGATGGCGTCCTGGACCGGCCAGCCGAACAGGCTTTCGAAATACTGGTTGGCTTCGGTGATCAGGCCGTCTTCCTGGCGCGTCAGCAGCACCATGTTCGGGCACAGGTGAAAGAGTGTGGCGAAACGTTTCTCCGAGCTGCTGAGGGCCTGTTCGCGTTGCCGTTGGTGGGTGATTTCGCGAATCACCCCGATCATTCGGGGACGGCCGTTTTTATCCGGCAGCAGGCTGCCGCTGATCTCCAGCCAGTGCAGGCTGCCGTCGGGCCAGCGGATGCGGTGGTGCATCGCCTGCTCCAGCGGGGCGCCGGCAATCACCGCGTGGAAGGCGCGCACGGTTTTAGCTCGGTCTTCGGGCGGCAGCAGGTCCAGATATTCCAGATCCCGCGGCAGCGGTTGCCGTGGATCGAAGCCGAACAGCGCCTGAGTGCCACGTGACCAACTGATCTGCCCGCGCTCGATGTCCCAATACCACGCGCCGAGCCGGGCACCGTTGAGCGCGGCGAGCAATTGCGGCGCACTCTCCCAGCTCTGCTCGGAACGTCGCGGATCAATGGCCTGAATACGCGGCATCGGCGGAATTCGGTCAACAGATTTCGGCATTGTTAACGGGCCTTGAGCTGATGGTGGCGTTAGGCACAGGGACAGCGGCTCTATAGGAGTAGCACAAGTTAGCCTGGAGTCCCTGGCAGATCGATTTGCGCATCCAGCAAGGCCATGAAAGCCCTTGCCGCATTCGACAGCGTCCGTTCGGTGTGCACGATATAGCCTAGCTGGCGACTGAGCTGTATGCCCGGCAAAGGTATGCGCGCCACCTGTTCATCAAGCATGGTGCGTGGCAGAACACTCCAGGCCAGACCAATGGAGACCATCATCTTGATGGTTTCCAGGTAGTTGGTGCTCATGGCGATGTTCGGCGTCAGCCCTTGGGCTTCGAACAAGCGTTGGACAATGTGATGAGTAAAGGTGTTGCCTCCGGGAAAAACCGCCGGATGACCGGCAATGTCCGCCAGGCTCACCGCGCCATTGCTGATCAGCGAATGTTCCGGCGCCACCACGAAATCCAGCGGGTCGTCCCACACCGGCGTGGCTTTGACCAGCGTGTGCGGCTCCGGCGCCAGGGTGATCACGGCCAGTTCTGCACGGCCATGGAGAATTTCTTCGTAGGCCACTTCCGAATCGAGGAACTGAATATCCAGCGCCACTTGTGGGTAGCGGCGGGTGAATTCCCTCAAGAGTGGCGGCAAACGGTGCAAACCGATGTGGTGACTGGTGGCCAGGGTCAGCCGGCCGCTGACTTCGCCGGTCAGGTTGGTCAGGGCTCGGCGGGTGTCGTCCAGCACGTTGAGAATCTGATAAGCCCGGGGCAGCAGGGCGCGGCCAGCCTCGGTCAGGCCGACTTCACGACCGAGTCGGTCGAACAGCCGCACCTTCAATTGTTGCTCTAGCCCGGCGATGCGTTTGCTGATCGCCGGTTGCGTCAGATGCAGGCGTTCCCCGGCGCCGGAGAAGCTGCCGGTCTCGGCGATGGCGATAAAAGCATTGAGGTTGGCCAGATCCATGGTTTGTATTCCAATTGGTTATCCAAAGCATAAAAAATATGAATTTGAGTTATTTAATGTAACCCCATAGGATCGGCCTCACAAGCCAAAGGGTTATTGATAAGCCCAAGGCATAGAAACAAGCTGATGAGGAACCGTCTGATGGCCGGCAAAACGCTCTACGACAAGCTCTGGGATTCGCATTTGGTCAAACAGCGCGACGATGGCTCGGCGCTGATCTATATCGATCGTCACATCATCCACGAAGTGACCTCGCCGCAAGCCTTCGAAGGCCTGCGTCTGGCCGGGCGCAAGCCTTGGCGCATCGATGCCAACATCGCGACCCCGGATCACAACGTACCGACCACACCGGAGCGCAAGGGCGGCATCGAAGCCATTGCCGATCAGGTCTCGCGTTTGCAGGTTCAGACCCTCGATGACAACTGTGATGAGTACGGGATTGTCGAGTTCAAGATGAACGACATCCGTCAGGGCATCGTCCACGTGATCAGCCCGGAGCAGGGCGCGACCTTGCCGGGCATGACCGTGGTCTGCGGCGACTCGCACACCTCGACCCACGGCGCTTTCGGTGCCTTGGCACACGGGATCGGCACTTCCGAGGTCGAGCACGTGCTCGCCACCCAGTGCCTGGTCGCGAAAAAAATGAAGAACATGCTGGTGCGCGTCGAAGGTCAGTTGCCGTTCGGCGTGACCGCCAAGGACATCGTCCTCGCGGTGATCGGCAAGATCGGCACCGCCGGCGGTAACGGCCACGCCATCGAATTCGCCGGCAGCGCGATCCGCGATTTGTCCGTCGAAGGCCGCATGACCATCTGCAACATGTCCATCGAAGCCGGCGCCCGCGTGGGCCTGGTGGCTGCCGACGAGAAGACCGTCGAGTACGTCAAGGGCCGTCCGTTTGCGCCGAAAGGCGCGCAGTGGGATCAGGCGGTTGAAGCCTGGAAAGACCTGGTCTCCGACGCGGATGCCAAGTTCGACACCGTAGTTGAACTCGATGCTGCGCAGATCAAGCCGCAAGTCAGCTGGGGCACTTCGCCTGAAATGGTCCTGGCCGTTGATCAGAACGTGCCGGATCCGGCCAAAGAGATGGATCTGGTCAAGCGCGATTCGATCGTCCGCGCCCTGAAATACATGGGTTTGACCGCCAATCAGGCGATTACCGACATTCAGCTGGATCGCGTGTTCATCGGCTCCTGCACCAACTCGCGTATCGAAGACTTGCGCGCTGCGGCCGTGATCGCCAAGGGCCGCAAAGTCGCTTCGACGATCAAGCAGGCGATCGTGGTGCCGGGTTCGGGCCTGGTGAAGGCGCAGGCGGAAGCCGAAGGTCTCGACAAAATCTTCCTCGAAGCCGGTTTCGAATGGCGTGAGCCGGGGTGCTCGATGTGCCTGGCGATGAACCCGGACCGTTTGGAGTCCGGCGAGCATTGCGCCTCGACCTCCAACCGTAACTTCGAAGGCCGTCAGGGCGCCGGTGGTCGTACCCACCTCGTGAGCCCGGCCATGGCCGCTGCGGCGGCGGTGAACGGTCGTTTCATCGACGTTCGTGAATTGATCTAAAGGAGCGCAGCATGAAAGCTTTTACCCAGCACACTGGTCTTGTCGCGCCTCTGGATCGTGCCAACGTCGACACCGACCAGATCATTCCCAAGCAGTTCTTGAAGTCGATCAAGCGCACCGGTTTCGGCCCGAACCTGTTCGACGAGTGGCGTTACCTGGATGTCGGCCAGCCGTATCAGGACAACTCCAAGCGCCCGTTGAACAAGGAGTTCGTGCTCAACGCCGAGCGTTATCAGGGCGCCAGTGTGTTGCTGGCCCGTGAAAACTTCGGTTGCGGCTCCAGCCGTGAACACGCGCCATGGGCACTGGAAGAATACGGTTTCCGCAGCATCATCGCACCGAGCTACGCCGACATCTTCTTCAACAACAGCTTCAAGAACGGCTTGCTGCCGATCATCCTGAGCGACGCTGAAGTCGATGAATTGTTCAAGCAGGTCGAGGCCGAGCCGGGCTATCAATTGCAGATCGATCTGCACGAGCAGACCGTGACCAGTCCGAACGGCAAGGTGTACCGCTTCGAGATCGACGCCTTCCGCAAGCATTGCCTGCTCAATGGTCTGGACGATATCGGCCTGACCTTGCAGGACGGTGATGCGATTGCGGCGTTCGAGGCCAAGCATCGTGTGAGCCAGCCGTGGTTGTTCCGCGACGCATGATTTTTGTGTATGGCTAATGACGCCATCGCGAGCAGGCTCACTCCTACAGGTGTACGCATTCCAAATGTAGGAGTGAGCCTGCTCGCGATGAGGCCCGCAAAGGCAACACAAAACTACAGCCAAAAAGGAATTCCCCATGACCAGCACCGCCCAGCACAGTCAGGTTGTACAAAAGCAATTCGGTGAACAGGCCGCCGCCTACCTGAGCAGCGCCGTTCACGCTCAAGGCACCGAATTCGCGCTGCTACAGGCTGAACTGGCCGGGCAGGGCGAAGCCCGGGTTCTGGACCTCGGTTGCGGCGCCGGTCATGTGAGTTTTCATGTGGCGCCGCTGGTCAAGGAAGTGGTGGCCTACGACCTGTCGCAGCAAATGCTTGATGTGGTCGCCGCTGCGGCGGTTGATCGCGGCATGAACAACATTGCCACGGTCAACGGCGCCGCCGAGCGCCTGCCGTTTGCCGATGGCGAATTCGATTACGTGTTCAGCCGTTATTCGGCGCACCATTGGAGCGACCTCGGGGTGGCCCTGCGCGAAGTGCGCCGGGTGCTGAAACCGGGTGGCGTGGCGGCGTTCGTCGACGTGTTGTCACCGGGCAGTCCGTTGTTCGACACTTACCTGCAAAGCGTCGAGGTGCTGCGCGACACCAGTCACGTGCGCAATTATTCCGCCGCTGAGTGGTTGCGTCAGGTCAGCGAGGCCGGGCTGCATACCCGCAGCACCACCCGTCAGCGCCTGCGTCTGGAGTACAGCAGTTGGGTCGAGCGCATGCGCACACCCGAGGTGATGCGCGCTGCGATCCGCCAGTTGCAGCAGTCGATGGGCAACGAAGTGCGCGAATATTTTGAGATTGATGCCGACGGCTCGTTCAGTACAGATGTGATCGTATTGATGGCTGAGCGATAAGAATTTTTCCGGGCGCGCCCTGAGTGGCGCACCGATTGAAGACACGAGGAAAGCATGAGCAAGCAGATTCTGATTCTCCCAGGTGACGGTATTGGTCCGGAAATCATGGCCGAAGCGGTCAAGGTGCTGGAACTGGCCAACGACAAGTACAGCCTGGGCTTCGAGCTGAGCCATGACGTGATCGGTGGTGCCGCCATCGACAAGCATGGCGTGCCGCTGGCCGACGAAACCCTTGATCGTGCCCGTGCTGCCGACGCCGTGCTGCTGGGCGCAGTGGGCGGCCCGAAATGGGACACCATCGAGCGTGACATCCGCCCTGAGCGCGGTCTGCTGAAAATCCGTGCGCAACTGGGCCTGTTCGGCAACCTGCGTCCGGCGATCCTCTACCCGCAACTGGCCGACGCTTCCAGCCTGAAGCCGGAAATCGTTGCCGGTCTGGACATCCTGATCGTCCGTGAGCTGACCGGCGGCATCTACTTCGGCGCGCCACGCGGCACCCGTACCCTGGAAAACGGTGAGCGTCAGTCCTACGACACCCTGCCGTACAGCGAAAGCGAAATCCGCCGCATCGCCCGCGTCGGTTTCGACATGGCCATGGTTCGCGGCAAGAAACTGTGCTCGGTGGACAAGGCCAACGTGCTGGCGTCCAGCCAGCTGTGGCGTGAAGTGGTCGAGCAGGTCGCCAAGGATTACCCTGAAGTCGAGCTGAGCCACATGTACGTCGACAACGCCGCCATGCAACTGGTGCGCGCACCGAAGCAGTTCGACGTGATCGTCACCGACAACATGTTCGGCGACATCCTGTCCGACGAAGCCTCGATGCTCACCGGCTCCATCGGCATGCTGCCGTCGGCCTCGCTGGATTCGAACAACAAGGGCATGTACGAGCCTTGCCACGGTTCGGCGCCGGACATCGCGGGCAAAGGCATTGCCAACCCGTTGGCGACCATTCTGTCGGTGTCGATGATGCTGCGTTACAGCTTCAATCTGCACGATGCGGCCGATGCCATCGAGAAAGCCGTCAGCGTGGTGCTGGATCAAGGCTTGCGTACCGGTGACATCTATTCGGCCGGTTGCACTAAAGTCGGAACGCAGGAAATGGGTGACGCAGTAGTCGCCGCGCTGCGGAATCTGTAATCTCTCGGGCCCGCTGCGAAATTCAATACAAAGCAGCGGCCCACTTTTCAAGAAGGTGTAGTTGCGATGAAACGTGTAGGTCTGATCGGTTGGCGCGGCATGGTCGGTTCCGTGCTCATGCAGCGGATGCTGGAAGAGCAGGATTTCGATCTTATCGAGCCGGTGTTTTTCACCACTTCCAATGTCGGTGGCCAAGGCCCGTCCGTGGGCAAGGATATTGCTCCGCTCAAGGACGCTTACAGCATTGAAGAGCTGAAAACCCTCGACGTGATTCTGACCTGCCAGGGCGGCGACTACACCAGCGAAGTGTTCCCGAAGCTGCGCGAGGCCGGCTGGCAGGGTTACTGGATCGACGCGGCTTCCAGCCTGCGCATGAATGATGACGCGGTCATCATTCTCGACCCGGTCAACCGCAAGGTCATCGACCAGCAACTGGACGCGGGCACCAAGAACTACATCGGCGGCAACTGCACCGTCAGCCTGATGCTGATGGGCCTGGGCGGTCTGTTCGAGGCTGGTCTGGTCGAGTGGATGAGCGCCATGACTTATCAGGCGGCCTCCGGTGCCGGCGCGCAGAACATGCGTGAACTGATCAAGCAGATGGGCGCGACCCACGCTGCGGTGGCCGATCAACTGGCAGACCCTGCCAGCGCGATCCTCGACATCGACCGTCGCGTGGCCGAAGCCATGCGCAGCGACGCGTACCCGACCGAGAACTTCGGTGTACCACTGGCCGGCAGCCTGATCCCGTGGATCGACAAGGAACTGCCGAACGGCCAGAGCCGTGAAGAGTGGAAGGCCCAGGCCGAGACCAACAAGATCCTCGGCCGTTTCAAGAGCCCGATCCCGGTCGACGGTATCTGCGTGCGCATCGGCGCCATGCGTTGCCACAGCCAGGCGCTGACCATCAAGCTGAACAAAGACGTGCCGATCGCTGATATCGAAGGGCTGATCAGCCAGCACAACCCTTGGGTCAAACTGGTGCCGAACAACCGCGACATCAGCATGCAGGAGCTGAGCCCGACCAAGGTCACCGGCACCCTGAACGTACCGGTGGGTCGTCTGCGCAAGCTGAACATGGGTTCGCAATTCGTCGGTGCGTTCACCGTCGGCGACCAACTGCTGTGGGGCGCGGCCGAACCGCTGCGTCGCATGCTGCGGATTTTGCTGGAGCGTTGATCGCTTGATGCAGTGAAAGAACCCGTGCCTTGTGAGAGGTGCGGGTTTTTTTATGCCTGAGGTTTCGCGTTGTCTGGTCTGACGCCTTCGCGAGCAAGCCCGCTCCCACATTAGAAATGCATTCCCCTGTGGGAGCGAGCTTGCTCGCGAAGGGGCCGGTACAGGCGCTACAAATTCCGACAGAAATTGCCTGCATGCCAGTCACCCGGTAAAGTGCCGCTCCCCCCGTTTCGCCAGAGGTAGAACCATGACCCAGACCCTTGATATTGCCGTCGTCGGCGCCACCGGTACTGTCGGCGAAACCCTCGTACAGATTCTCGAAGAGCGCGACTTCCCGGTCGGCAACCTGCACCTGCTGGCCAGCAGCGAATCCGCTGGCAGTTCGGTGCTGTTCCGCAACAAGAATGTGCGCGTGCGTGAAGTCGACGAGTTCGATTTCAGCAAGGTCAAACTGGTGTTCTTCGCCGCTGGCGCTGCCGTTTCCCTGAGCTACGCCGCGCGTGCCCACGCGGCCGGTTGCTCGCTGATCGACCTGTCCGGCGCATTGCCGGCCGAGCAGGCGCCGCAAGTGGTGCCGGAGGCCAACGCTGAGGTGATTGCCGGTCTGAAAGCGCCGTTCCAGGTCAGCAGCCCAAGTCCGTCGGCGACGACGCTGGCCGTGGTGCTCGCACCGCTGCTCGATTTGCTCGAGCTGCAATACGTCAACGTGACTGCCAATCTGGCCGTGTCCGCCCAAGGTCGCGAAGCCGTGACCGAGCTGGCCCGGCAGACCGCCGAGCTGCTGAACATGCGTCCGCTGGAGCCGACGTTCTTCGATCGGCAGATGGCCTTCAACCTGTTGGCCCAGGTCGGCACGCCCGACGCTCAAGGCCACACGCTGCTGGAAAAACGTCTGGTGCGCGAGTTGCGTCAGGTGCTGAAGCAGCCTTTATTAAAGATTTCCGCCACTTGCGTTCAAGCCCCGGTGTTTTTTGGCGATAGCTATAGCGTGACCTTGCAGTCAGCGAACGCGGTCGACCTGGCAAAGATCAACGCTGCGCTTGAGGACGCGCCTGGCATCGAGCTGGTTGAGGCCGGCGATTATCCGACCGCGGTGGGTGACGCGGTAGGGCAGGACGTTGTCTATGTTGGCCGTGTACGCAGCGGTGTCGACGACCCGGCGGAACTTAATCTGTGGCTGACGTCAGATAACGTACGCAAAGGCGCGGCCCTGAATGCTGTGCAGGTCGCTGAATTGTTGATAAAAGACCTGCTGTAAAAGATACTTGGCAACAATTTGTCGACTGATTCTAGGTGAGCGCTATGCTTGCCCGGAGCACTTGATAACGTGTCACCCTCCGGGACTTTCCGGGGCATCAAAGAAATGATCGCGCGCGGCAGTCTGTCGTCGTCGCGCGCAATGCCTTACGGCAGCGGCAATCAACATCTTCTCGCTGGCCGAGGAACGTTCAAACAAAGGATGAGGCTATGGTTCAAGTTCGCAAACTGGTGTTAGCAATAGCGGCCGCCTCGGCGCTGTCCTCCGGTATGGCGCATGCCCTCGGGCTCGGGGAGCTGACCCTGAAGTCGACCCTGAACCAGCCGCTGGTGGCCGAGATCGAGTTGCTCGACGTCGCGGATCTCACCGCTGCCGAAGTGGTGCCGAGCCTGGCTTCACCCGAAGATTTCGCGAAGGCCGGCGTCGATCGCCAGGCCTTCCTCAACGACCTGACGTTCACCCCGGTGCTCAACGCCAGCGGCAAAAGCGTGCTGCGCGTGACTTCGAGCAAGCCGCTGTCGGAACCGATGGTGAAATTCCTCGTGCAGGTGATGTGGCCCAACGGCCGTCTGCTGCGCGATTACAGTGTGCTGCTGGATCCGTCGAAATTCTCGCCACAGACCGCTGACGCCGCTGCGCAACCGGCACCGTCGCAGACCATCACCGCACCGACCACCGGCGCCACGCACCCGTCGCAATACACCACCACGCCGCGCGACACCCTGTGGGAAATTGCCGCGAAGGCGCGCACCGGCGGTTCGGTGCAGCAGACCATGCTGGCGATTCAGGCGTTGAACCCGGACGCGTTCATCGACGGCAACATCAACCGGCTGAAAACCGGTCAGGTGCTGCGTCTGCCGGACTCGGTGGAAAGCACCGCGCTGCCACAGTCCAAAGCGATTGCTGAAGTCGCCGCGCAGAACGAAGCCTGGCGTCAGGGCCGTCGTTATGTGGCCAAGCCTGGCACCGGCCAGCAACAGCTCGATGCCACCAAGCGTGGCAGCAGCAATGTCGGCGCCGGCCAGAATGCCAAGGACAACCTGAGTCTGGTCTCTGCCGAAAACGCCAAGGCTCGCGGCAAAGGCCCGGCCGGCGATGCCAAGGCCCTGAGCAACAAACTGGCGGTGACTCAGGAAAGCCTCGACACGACCCGTCGTGACAACGAGGAACTGAAAAGCCGCATGGCCGATCTGCAAAGTCAGCTGGACAAGCTGCAACGCCTGATCGAGCTGAAGAACAATCAACTGGCGAAGATGCAGGCCGAAGGCCCGGGCGCTGCGCCAGCCGCCACTGCTGCCGTACCGGCGATCACCGCCGAACTGGCTGCAACCCCTCCAGCCACCCCGGCAGAAGCGGCGCCAACACCTGAATCGGCGATTGCGCCACCGGTCGACACGCCTGCCGAGACGCCAGTGGTTGCGCCAAAACCGGTAGTCGATGAAGACAAAACCTTCAATGAACTGCTGACCAATCCGATCCTGCTGGGTCTGATCGGCGGCGGTGCGGTGGTGCTGCTGCTCCTGCTGTTGCTATTGGCGCGTCGCCGCAAAGCCCAGCAGGAAGCCGAGAAACACCTGCGCATGGCCCGCGCTCTGGCGGAAGAGCAAGAGTTCTCCGCCGAGCAGGATCTGCCGGAAAGCAGCTTCGAAGGCCTGGAAACCCCTGCTGCCAGCGTCAAGCTCAACACCCCGGCACCTGCGCCAGCGCCTGCTGCGGTCGTGGCTCCGGTGGTGATGGCTGAGCCGATTGCCGCGCCATTGGTCGCGCCGTCCGCCGAGCGTTCCGATGACGTGCTGGACAAGGCCCAGTCGCACATCAATGCCGGCCGCTTGAATCAGGCTGCGGCGCTGCTGGAAGAGGGTGTCAGCCTCGAGCCGCAACGCAGTGATCTGCGTCTGAAACTGATGGAAGTCTACGGTCAGCAAGGCGACCGCGATGCGTTCGTTGCTCAGGAGCGTCAGCTGGTGGCCAACGGTGACAACTTCGCCAAGGTCGAAGAGCTGAAAAAACGCTTCCCGGCCATGGCGGTGGTCGCTGTCGCGGGTCTGGCTGCAGCGGCGGCCGCCGCCGAACTCGATGCGCAATACGTCAAGGAGCTGCTGCTCGACGAGCCTGAGGCGCCTGCACCTGAGCCTGCGGCAGACGACCTCGACAGCGCGTTCGACCTGAGCTTGGACGATCTCGATAACATCACTCCGGTTGAGCCTGCGCCTGTCGTTGAGCCTGAAGCGCCGGTGGAGCTGGACGAGTTCCCGGCCGACGACGATCTGAGCTTTGAATCGGTGCTGCAACAGCAGACCGAGATCAAAGAGAACCTCGACGACCTGTCGGATTTCGACCTCGATCTGGATCTGGGTGCCGAGCCTGCGCCAGCCCCGGCGGCTGACCTGGCGGACGATGACTTCCTGCTGGATCTGGACGAAGGCGTGAAAGATCTGTCGCCAGCCGAGCCTGTGGTCGCCAACGAAGTGCCGCAGGACGATCTGGAGCTGCCGGCGGATTTCGATCTGTCGCTGGCTGACGAAATGGACAGCAACCCGGCGGCCGAGCCTGACGCATTCGCAGCGGAACTGAATGACGTCAACGCCGAGCTGGATCGCCTGTCGCAGAGCATCGCCGAGCCGACCTTCACCGAAGCTGATGCGGCCGTGGGCGATGATCTGGGCGAAGACGATTTCGACTTCCTCGCCGGCACCGACGAAGCGGCCACCAAACTCGATCTGGCCCAGGCCTACATCGACATGGGCGACAACGACGGCGCACGCGACATCCTCAACGAAGTGCTGACCGAGGGTGACGAAAAGCAGCGTGGCGAAGCCAAGGAAATGCTTTCGCACCTGGCATGAGCCAGCGGTAAAAAAAACGGCAGCCCATTGAGGCTGCCGTTTTTGTTTGGGCTGGATTCTGCAGCGCCTGGAACGGCGCTTTCGCGAGCAAGCCCGCTCCCACAGGTAGAGCGCATTTCAAATGTGGGAGCGGGCTTGCTCGCGAAGAGGCCAGATCGGTCAACACAGAACAGACTGGCATCCCCGACCCACAGCCTTATAATGCCCGCCTTTGTACATCAGCAGGCTGTCCCACCTTGGCAAACATAGATAACCCGGTCGCCGAAATGGCACCCGAAGGCTTTTACCGTGTGGCACTGGGCGTCGAGTACAAAGGCTCGCGCTACAGCGGCTGGCAGCGCCAGTTGACCGGCGTGGCCACGGTGCAGGAAGAGCTCGAAAAAGCCTTGTCGAAAGTCGCCAATTCGCCGATTTCGCTGCAGTGCGCCGGGCGTACCGATGCCGGGGTGCATGCCTGTGGTCAAGTGGTGCATTTCGACACGCCAGTCGATCGTTCGCTGAAAGCCTGGGTGATGGGCGCCAATATCAATCTGCCCCACGACATCAGTGTCAGTTGGGCGCGGGTGATGCCGGCGCATTTTCATGCGCGGTTCAAAGCCATCGCCCGGCGTTATCGTTATGTGATCTACAACGATCAGATTCGTCCGGCGCATCTCAACGAAGAGATCACCTGGAACCACCGCCCACTCGACGTCGAGCGTATGGCTGAAGCGGCGCAATACTTGATCGGCACCCACGATTTCAGTGCATTCCGCGCCGGCCAGTGCCAGGCCAAGTCGCCGATCAAGAAGATGCATCATCTGCGCGTGACCCGTCACGGCAAGATGATCGTGCTCGACATCCGCGCCAACGCGTTCTTGCACCACATGGTGCGCAACATTGCCGGCGTGCTGATGACCATCGGTGCCGGCGAGCGTCCGGTCGAGTGGATGAAGGAAGTTCTGGAAAGCCGCGAGCGCCGTTCCGGTGGCGTGACAGCGCATCCTTACGGGTTGTATCTGGTGCAGGTCGAGTACCACGACGAATTCCCGTTGCCCGAGCGTTTTATCGGGCCACATTTCCTTACGGGTTTCTCGGAACTTGACGGCTGACGCCCTCGAACGCTTTTGTTACCATCCGGGACTTTCCCGAATTTGACGCGGAGTTTTTCTCGATATGTCAGCCGTTCGCAGCAAGATCTGCGGGATTACCCGCATGGAAGATGCGTTGGCCGCCGTCGAGGCCGGGGCGGATGCGATCGGTTTCGTGTTTTACGCCAAGAGCCCGCGTGCAGTGAGCGTGCAGCAGGCGAGGGCGATCATCCAGGCTTTGCCGCCGTTCGTGACGACGGTGGGCCTGTTCGTCAACGCCAGCCGCTGCGAGTTGGGGGAAATCCTCGATGCCGTGCCGCTGGATCTGTTGCAGTTTCATGGCGATGAGACCGCTGAAGAGTGCGAAGGTTGGCATCGTCCGTACATCAAGGCATTGCGGGTCAAGGCCGGCGATGACATCGCGGCTGCCGTCGATGCCTATCCGAGCGCCAGCGGCGTGCTGCTCGACACTTACGTCGAAGGCGTGCCTGGCGGAACCGGCGAGGCGTTCGACTGGTCATTGATTCCGCAAGCTTTGAGCAAGCCGCTGATCCTGGCCGGTGGTCTCACCGCGGAAAACGTCGCCGACGCCGTGGCGCGAGTCAAACCGTACGCGGTCGATGTCAGCGGTGGGGTAGAGGCGAGCAAGGGCATCAAGGATCATGCGAAGATCCGCGCGTTCATCAATGCCGTACGCAGAAGCTCGCAGGGAGCGTCTACTTCGATGTGACGGCTGGCGAACTGCCGCCGTCCATCAATGCACTTGCACAAAGCAGGCGAGGCTGAGGGTTTCTGGAGTTGCACGCAGGTCATGTTTCGCGCTGACCGCGGCGTTCCACCAACCATCGCCACACACATGAATTTAGCTGAAGGGCATACGCGGGGCTGCGAACCAGAGCGTTCGGGCCGCCGGTACTGGAGAAAGAAAGCATGAGCAACTGGTTGGTAGACAAACTGATCCCTTCGATCATGCGTTCGGAGGTCAAGAAGAGCTCGGTGCCTGAAGGTCTGTGGCACAAATGCCCGTCCTGCGAGGCTGTGCTGTATCGCCCTGAGCTGGAAAAGACCCTGGACGTTTGCCCCAAGTGCAACCATCACATGCGCATCGGCGCACGGGCGCGTATCGACATCTTCCTCGATGCCGAAGGCCGCAACGAGCTGGGTGCAGACCTGGAGCCGGTTGACCGTCTGAAATTCCGCGACGGCAAGAAGTACAAGGATCGTCTGGTCGCTGCACAGAAGCAGACCGGCGAAAAAGACGCGCTGATCTCCGTCAGCGGCACCCTGCTGGGTATGCCGGTGGTGGTTTCGGCGTTCGAATTCAGCTTCATGGGCGGCTCCATGGGCGCCATTGTCGGTGAGCGCTTCGTGCGCGCCGCCAACTACGCCCTGGAAAACCGTTGCCCGATGATCTGCTTCGCCGCCTCCGGTGGTGCGCGCATGCAGGAAGCGCTGATCTCGCTGATGCAGATGGCCAAGACGTCGGCCGTACTGGCGCGCCTGCGTGAAGAAGGCATTCCGTTCATCTCGGTGCTGACCGACCCGGTCTACGGCGGCGTTTCCGCCAGCCTGGCAATGCTGGGTGACGTGATCGTCGGTGAGCCGAAAGCCCTGATCGGCTTCGCCGGCCCGCGCGTGATCGAGCAGACCGTGCGGGAAAAACTGCCGGAAGGCTTCCAGCGCAGCGAGTTCCTGCTGGAGCATGGCGCGATTGACCTGATCATCGATCGCCGTGAACTGCGTCCACGCCTGGGCAACCTGCTGGCGCAACTGACCGGCCAGCCGACACCGACCTACGTCGCCGCTCCTGTGGAGCCAATCGTCGTTCCACCGGTGCCTGCCAACGTATGACCGAGCGTACCCTTGGCGAGTGGCTCGCCTACCTTGAGCAGTTGCATCCATCGGCCATCGACATGGGGCTGGAGCGTTCGCAACAGGTAGCGTCCCGCATGGGACTGGGTCAGCCGGCGCCTCGGGTGATTACGGTCACCGGCACCAACGGCAAGGGTTCGACCTGCGCTTTCGTGGCTGCATTGCTGCGGGCGCAGGGCCTGAGCGTGGGTGTCTACAATTCTCCGCACCTGCTGCGTTACAACGAGCGGGTGCAGCTCAACGACGTCGAAGCTACTGACGCGCAGCTGTGCGAAGCCTTCGCTGCGGTCGAGGCCGGGCGTGGCGACACTTCCCTGACGTACTTCGAAATGGGCACCTTGGCGGCGTTCTGGCTGTTTCAACAGGCAAAACTTGACGCTGTGGTGCTGGAAGTCGGTTTGGGCGGGCGTCTGGATACGGTCAACGTGGTGGATGCCGATATCGCGCTGGTCACCAGCATTGGCGTCGATCATGCTGAATACTTGGGCAATACCCGCGAATCCGTGGCCTTCGAGAAGGCCGGGATTTTCCGTCAGGGCAAACCTGCCCTGTGCGGCGATCTGAATCCTCCGCAACCGCTGCTCGACAAGGCGCGCGAACTGGCGTGTCCGTTTTTCCTGCGCGGGCGTGATTTCGACCTCGGCATCACAGACCAGCACTGGCAGTGGCGCGGCACCGATGCGCAAGGCCAGCCGGTCGAGCTGCGCGACTTGCCGCTGCTCGATCTGCCGATGGAAAACGCCGCGCTGGCCTTGCAGGCATATCTGCTGCTCGGTTTACCGTGGAATCCGGCGCAAATTGTGGCGGCCTTGCAGACCACTCGCGTGGTCGGGCGGCTGGATCGTCGCTCCTTCGAATTCGATGGCAAGCGCCTGAACCTGTTGTTGGATGTGGGGCACAACCCGCACGCGGCGGAGTATCTGGCGCGGCGGCTGGCCGGCCGGCAACCGGTGGGCAAGCGTCTGGCGGTGTTCGGCTTGCTTGCCGACAAGGATCTGGATGGTGTTGTCGGTGAATTGAATGCTAGTGTCCAGCATTGGGCGGTCGCGCCGCTGGATTCGCCGCGTTCGCGTCCGGCCAGTGAATTGCACGCCGGGTTGCAGAACCTTGGCGCGTCCGTCACGTCCTATGACAGTGTCGCGGCGGCGCTGGAAGGGCAGTGCGCAGTGGCCACCAGCGACGACGAGATTCTGTTGTTCGGATCATTTTATTGTGTCGCCGAGGCCCTTGAATGGCTGGCCCGGCGCTCCACGGAGGAAGCGGCAAATGGCTTTGCTGGATAAAGCGTACAAGCAGCGCATGGTTGGCGCCCTGGTGCTGGTGGCACTGGCGGTGATTTTCCTGCCGATGCTGTTTTCCCGCCAGGACGAGCAACGTCAAGTGACGGTCGAGGCGCCCGCCGCGCCGCAAGCCCCTTCGATGCCGCAGGTGCAAATGGAGCCGGTGGCCGTGCCTGAGCCGCAGGCTTTGCCGCAAGAGCCGGTGCCAGCGGATGAAGAAGTCGCAGAAGATACTGCGCCTGCTGCACCAATCGCGGCAGCCCCGGCCTCGGCCCCAACCCCGGCCCCAACGGCGCCCATAGCAATCGCCAAACCGGCTGCGCCGCCTGCGGTGGCCAAGCCGATTCCGGCGCCTGCTCAGCCTATTGCTGCTGCGTCGAAACCTGACACCACGCAAAGTCGTGTCGATGCCAACGGTCTGTCGGTCAGCTGGTCAGTGCAACTGGCCAGCCTGTCGAGTCGCGCCAGCGCCGAAAGCCTGCAGAAAACCCTGCGCAGCCAAGGCTATAACGCCTATATCCGTTCCGCCGACGGCAAGAATAGGGTGTTCGTCGGGCCGCTGATCGAGCGTGCCGAGGCCGATCGTCTGCGTGATCTGTTGAGCCGCCAGCAGAATCTCAAGGGTTTTGTCGTGCGCTTCCAGCCCGAGCGCGGCTAGGATCTATCGATTCGATTGAAATGCACTGAAAATCGCAGCTTACCGACAGCGGTGCGCTCTGCTAAAATGCGCCGCCTTATCCGTCTGTAGGCTGCACTGTGCCATTTACCATGGTTGACTGGGCGATTGTTGCAATCATCGCCATCTCCGCTTTGATCAGTTTGAGCCGCGGCTTCGTCAAGGAAGCATTATCGCTGGTGACCTGGATCATCGCAGGAGCGGTTGCCTGGATGTTCGGTGGCTCACTGTCCGAGTACCTCGCCGGATACATCGAAACCCCATCGGCTCGCGTGATCGCGGGCTGTGCCATCATGTTCGTCGCCACACTGATCGTGGGCGCAATGATCAATTATCTTATCGGCGAGTTGGTGCGCGTGACCGGGTTGTCCGGCACTGACCGATTCCTGGGCATGGCCTTCGGCGCGGCGCGTGGCGTGTTGCTGGTGGTCGTGGCAGTCGGGCTGTTGAGCCTGGGGCCGGTACAGCAGGACGGGTGGTGGAAAGAATCACAGCTCGTGCCAAAGTTTCTATTGGTCGCCGACTGGTCCAAAAACCTGATTCTCGGGTGGAGCAGTCAGTGGCTTGCCAGCGGAATCAGCGTACCCGCTGATATTCCGTTCAAGGAGCAACTCTTGCCGTCGGCCAAAACGCCTCAGTGAGTGTTGTTCAGTTCAGATCCATTAAGTAGGGGTTGCGTCGCATGTGTGGCATCGTCGGTATCGTCGGTAAGTCGAACGTCAATCAGGCGCTGTATGACGCGCTAACCGTGCTCCAGCACCGCGGCCAGGACGCTGCCGGTATCGTGACCAGCCATGATGGCCGGTTGTTCTTGCGCAAGGACAATGGTCTGGTGCGTGACGTGTTTCAGCAGCGTCACATGCAGCGCCTGGTCGGCCACATGGGGATCGGCCACGTCCGTTACCCGACTGCCGGCAGCTCGACCTCGGCCGAAGCGCAGCCGTTTTACGTCAACTCGCCTTACGGCATCACCCTGGCGCACAACGGCAACCTGACCAACGTTGAACAGTTGGCCAAGGAAATCTACGAATCCGACCTGCGTCACGTCAACACCAGTTCCGACTCGGAAGTGCTGCTGAACGTTTTCGCTCACGAGCTGGCCCAGCGCGGCAAGCTGCAGCCGACCGAAGAAGACGTGTTTGCCGCCGTGACCGACGTGCACAACCGTTGCGTCGGCGGTTACGCGGTGGTGGCGATGATCACCGGTTACGGCATCGTCGGTTTCCGTGACCCGCACGGCATCCGTCCGATCGTGTTCGGCCAGCGTCACACCGACGAAGGCGTCGAGTACATGATCGCTTCCGAAAGCGTTTCGCTGGACGTGCTCGGTTTCACCCTGATCCGCGACCTGGCCCCGGGCGAAGCGGTCTACATCACTGAAGACGGCAAGCTGCACACCCGTCAGTGCGCGACGAACCCGTCCCTGACCCCGTGCATCTTCGAGCACGTCTACCTGGCGCGTCCGGACTCGATCATCGACGGCGTGTCGGTGTACAAGGCGCGTCTGCGCATGGGCGAGAAACTCGCCGAGAAGATCTTGCGCGAGCGTCCAGAGCACGACATCGACGTGGTCATCCCGATTCCGGACACCAGCCGCACCGCCGCGCTGGAGCTGGCGAACCACCTGGGTGTGAAATTCCGCGAAGGCTTCGTCAAGAACCGTTACATCGGCCGGACCTTCATCATGCCGGGCCAGGCGGCGCGCAAGAAGTCGGTTCGCCAGAAGCTCAACGCCATCGAACTGGAATTCCGCGGCAAGAACGTGATGCTGGTCGACGACTCGATCGTACGCGGCACCACCTGCAAGCAGATCATCCAGATGGCCCGTGAGGCCGGCGCGAAAAACGTCTACTTCTGCTCGGCGGCCCCGGCCGTACGCTTCCCGAACGTTTACGGCATCGACATGCCGAGCGCTCACGAACTGATCGCACACAATCGTTCGACTCAGGACGTGGCGGATCTGATCGGCGCAGACTGGCTGATCTATCAGGACCTGCCTGACTTGATCGAAGCGGTCGGTGGCGGCAAGATCAAGATCGAAAACTTCGATTGCGCGGTGTTCGACGGCAAGTACGTCACCGGCGACGTCGACGAGGCCTACCTGGACAAGATCGAGCAGGCACGCAACGATGCCTCCAAGGTCAAGACCCAGGCGGTCAGTGCGATCATCGATCTGTACAACAACTGAGTTTCTACCGGCCCTGAGGGGCCGGTTTTGTATCTGACTTTTAATTTTCAAGAACAGGGCAAGGAGTGACAGCATGAGTCAGGAATGGGATGCCGGTCGGCTGGACAGCGACCTCGAAGGCGTAGCGTTCGATACCCTGGCCGTACGTGCCGGTCAGCACCGTACGCCGGAAGGCGAGCACGGTGATCCGATGTTCTTTACCTCCAGCTATGTGTTCCGCACCGCTGCCGACGCGGCTGCGCGGTTTGCCGGCGAAGTGCCGGGCAACGTGTACTCGCGCTACACCAACCCGACCGTGCGCGCGTTCGAAGAGCGCATCGCTGCGCTGGAGGGTGCCGAGCAAGCGGTCGCCACCGCCACGGGCATGGCCGCGATCATGGCGGTGGTGATGAGCCTGTGCAGTGCCGGCGATCACGTGCTGGTGTCGCGCAGCGTGTTCGGTTCGACCATCAGTCTGTTCGAGAAGTACTTCAAGCGTTTCGGTGTGCAAGTCGACTACGTGCCGCTGGCCGATCTCTCGGCGTGGGATGCGGCGATCAAGCCGAACACCAAATTGCTGTTCGTCGAGTCGCCGTCCAATCCGCTGGCCGAGCTGGTGGATATCACCGCACTGGCGGAAATCGCTCACGCCAAGGGCGCAATGCTGGTGGTCGACAACTGCTTCTGCACGCCTGCCTTGCAGCAGCCGCTGAAACTCGGTGCGGACATTGTCGTGCACTCGGCAACCAAGTTCATCGACGGCCAGGGCCGCTGCATGGGCGGTGTGGTGGCCGGTCGCAGCGAACAGATGAAAGAAGTCGTCGGCTTCCTGCGCACCGCCGGGCCAACTTTGAGCCCGTTCAACGCGTGGATCTTCCTCAAAGGCCTGGAAACCCTGAACCTGCGGATGAAGGCGCACTGCGCCAACGCCCAGCAACTGGCTGAATGGCTGGAGCAGCAGGACGGTATCGAGAAAGTCCATTACGCCGGTCTCAAGAGCCATCCGCAGCACGAACTGGCCCAGCGTCAGCAGAAGGGTTTCGGTGCGGTGGTGAGTTTCGAGGTCAAGGGTGGCAAGGAGGGTGCGTGGCGCTTTATCGATGCCACCCGTTTGATCTCGATCACCGCCAACCTCGGTGACAGCAAAACCACCATCACTCATCCGAGCACCACCTCCCACGGCCGCCTGGCGCCACAGGAGCGGGAAGCGGCGGGGATTCGTGACAGCCTGATCCGCATCGCGGTCGGACTGGAAGACGTGGCGGACCTGCAGGCTGATCTGTCGCGCGGTCTGGCGGCGTTGTGATCGAATTGTCTACTCCGAAGGCGGGCACCCATGGCCGCGTGGCGCTGGTTACCGGTGCTGCGCGCGGCATCGGTCTGGGTATCGCGGCCTGGTTGATCAGCGAAGGCTGGCAAGTGGTGCTGACCGATCTTGATCGGGTGCGCGGTTCGAAAGTGGCGAAGGTGCTGGGCGAGAATGCCTGGTTCATCGCCATGGACGTGGCGGATGAAAGTCAGGTGGCGCTCGGCGTTGCCGAAGTGCTCGGGCAATTCGGTCGTCTCGATGCGTTGGTGTGCAACGCGGCGGTGGCCGACCCGCACAACATCACCCTGGAAAGTCTTGATCTGGCCTATTGGAATCGGGTGCTGGCGGTGAATCTCAGTGGGCCGATGCTGCTGGCCAAGCACTGTGCGCCGTATCTGCGGGCGCACAACGGCTCGATCGTCAATCTGGCCTCGACCCGTGCGGCGCAGTCGGAGCCGGATACCGAGGCTTATGCGGCGAGCAAGGGCGGATTGTTGGCGTTGACCCATGCGCTGGCGATCAGCCTTGGGCCGGAGATTCGCGTGAATGCGGTCAGCCCGGGCTGGATCGATGCGCGGGATCCTTCTGCGCGTCGAGCCGAGCCTCTGGCCGATGCCGATCATGCTCAGCATCCGGCGGGCAGGGTGGGGACGGTCGAGGATGTGGCGGCGATGGTCGCGTGGCTGTTGTCGCGCAATGCCGGGTTTGTGACCGGGCAGGAGTTCGTCGTGGATGGTGGCATGACCAAGAAGATGATTTATACCGAGTAGATCGCGTTCTTCTCCTGAATTTGCGTCAAATGGTCTGCCGTCTTCGCGAGCAAGCTCGCTCCCACATTTGGAATGCGATCCCCCTGTGGGAGCGGGCTTGCTCGCGAATGCGGTCTTGCAGGGTGGAAACAATTTTGTCTTTTTCAGAAAAACTTCAATCCTGCTATTGACTTAGGTTCGCTACCTGCGTAAATTTCGCGGCCTCGGAGATGCAAACGGGTGATTAGCTCAGCTGGGAGAGCGTCTGCCTTACAAGCAGAATGTCGGCGGTTCGATCCCGTCATCACCCACCACTCCCCGAGAAACTTGCGAAAGCAAGAGGTAGGCTGAAAGTGCCTCCACCGACGCGCAGCGGTAGTTCAGTCGGTTAGAATACCGGCCTGTCACGCCGGGGGTCGCGGGTTCGAGTCCCGTCCGCTGCGCCATATTTTACGAGTCAGACATTGTCTGGTTCGCGATTGCAAAGCACCGAAGCTTTCAATCAAAACGAGTTACTTGAGCGCAAGCTCAAAGCGATACGCAGCGGTAGTTCAGTCGGTTAGAATACCGGCCTGTCACGCCGGGGGTCGCGGGTTCGAGTCCCGTCCGCTGCGCCATATCTGTTTCAAGGACCACTGAACGCCTTGAAACACCGAAAGCAACCGTTGGTTGTTTCGGAATCGATAGCAAAGACCCTGGTCGAAAGGCCGGGGTTTTTTGTGTCTGAAATTTGGCAATTCTTCTTTTTCCTCCCCCTATCCCCGAATCCAACACAAATCCCCCTGTGGGAGCGGGCTTGCTCGCGAAAGCGGTATGTCAGTTGAAAAAGGGCTGCCTGACACCACGCCTTCGCGAGCAAGCCCGCTCCCACAGGGGGTTGTCGAATTGCCCGGCGATCTGCTGCGGTGCCACGTCGCATTGATTTTTTGATTCTTTAGTCAAATTTTTGTAACTGGTTGTTTGCCGGACGCTCAGAAACCTTTAAAGTTAACCTTTCGGTCAGCTTTGCACTGTCAACACGCCCTTTGTTTCGCCAAGAAGGGCTTCTGCAAGACTCGAGATTCCCAGTAGATAACCAGAAGGGCGGACACATAACCGCCCAGAGGATGATCCATGTCCAACCGTGATATATCCCGGCGCTCGTTCCTCCAGGGCGGGCTGGTGGCGGGTGTGAGCGTCACGCTCACGCCGCTCAGCAGTCAGGCGCTGGCTGCCTTGATGGAAAACAGCGTAACCGTGCCGTCTGAGAAGTGGCTCGGCAACAACGGCAAGGCACGCCAACGTAACGATGCCCTGTCCAAGGTCTGCGGCAACAAAGTGTTTGCCCGCGACATTCGCTCCAAGGACATGCCGGGCTGGCCTGAGCAGCAAGGCCACGCCATGCTGCTGAAAACCATCAAGGCCGACCGAATCTACGAAGGCTACGACCTGTCGTGGCTTGGCGCCGACTTGCAACCTGACCGTATCGTCACCGCTGCCGATCTGGACAAGGACGGCATCGTGTTCCCGGAAGAACACGCGCCGGATCCATTGCTGCCGGAAGGCAAAGTGCCGATGTTCATCGGCCACCCGGTAGCGATCCTGATCTGGAACGATTTCGAGCGTTTTCGTCAGGCCAAGAACAAACTCAAATTCAATGACAAGGCGATTCGTTACGGTGCACAAGTGCCGTACTACGAAGGCGACCCTTATGGCAGCTTCCGCTACGTGCGCGTAGGTGGCCCGACTTCGGCCGACGAAGACGAATTCGCCAGCCTCAAGGATTCGATCCTGTTCCCGATGCTGAAGAACCGGCGCCCGGTATGGAATTCCCAGCCGAACCTGCACGGCAATCTGACCGAGCGCGGCCTGTTCTACGCTGACCGCATGAAGCAGCAGATCGACACGCCGCCGGACAACTGGCTGGTGTTCGACGAGCGCTACAAGACCCCGTCGATCGAACCGGCTGCGATGGAGCCGGACAACGGCAACGGCTGGTACGACCCGAAAACCAAGACCCTGCACTTCGTGGTCGCTACTCAGTGCCCGCTGGAAGCTGCGACCGAGACCGCGAAAATGATCGCGCCGTCGCGCTTCGGCCTGGCCAACCTGAACATGCACCCGGGTTACACCGTGGGTTACGGTTCCAAAGACCACAACATCTTCGTCTACTACGCGGCCCTCGCTGCGCTGTATGGCGCCGGTGTGCCGGTGCGTCTGGCGAATGATCGCTACGAGCAGTTCCAGAGCGGCATCAAGCGCCACCCGTTCGACATCCGCTACCAGCTCGCAGTGGACAAGAGCGACTACAGCTTCAAGATTTTCCGTGCCGAAATGAGCGTCGACGGTGGCGGCCGCATCAACTACAGCCCGTCGGTAGCGGCAGTCGGTGCCACCGCAGCGCAGTCGATCTACTACATGCCGCAGAACGACCTGCAGGTCACCGCTTACCACTCGCGTGGTGTTGAAGCGGGTTCGATGCGCGGTTACGGCACCCTGCAAAGCATGGCGGCGACCGAAATGATGATCGACGAAATCGCCAATCGCCTTGGTGTTGACGCGATTGATCTGCGTCGCAAGAACGCCTTGCGTTCGGGCATGAAAAACACCCAGGGCGCGATTCCGGCAGGTGCCTTGCGCCTGCACGAAATTCTCGACAAGGCCTCGGTGCACGAAGTCTGGAAAAACCGCGACGCGATCAAGAAGCAGCGCGAAGCCGCCGACCCGGACAACTGGTACGGCGTCGGTTTCGCCATTTGCCAGAAAGACTTCGGCACCGGTTCCGAAGCGCCGATGGCCAGTATCGAATTCACTGCTGAAGGTCGCATCACTCTGCGCCACATCGGTATCGAAATCGGCACCGGCATGTCCACTTCGCAAGCACTGGTCGTTGCCGATTTTCTCGGCAGCCCGGCACATGAGGTGAAGACCGGCGAAACCGAATGGCAGGAAATGCAGCTGATCACCAGCGGCAACCCTTACATCATGAGTCAGGCCGAGCAGGACAACCTGCTGCGCAACCCGCGCTGGGTCGGCAAACTGGCCTCCGCTTCGTCTGCCACCAACTCGGCTTACTACTTCAGCCACGCCACCCGTGAAGCGGCGCGCGTGCTGTTCAACAACGGTTTGTGGCCGGCGGCCATGGAGATCTGGCGTCAGGGCCCTTACGGCGGACAAGCCAACCCTTACGTGGTACGTCGCGAAGATGCGCATTGGGTCGACGGCAAACTCACCGCCAATGGCATGCAGCCGTTGAGCTTCGAAGAACTGGCCAAGCACGCTCACGAGCGTGGTCTGGTGACCGGCGCTACCGTGCACGCGTTCAATCGCTGGAGCTGGGCCGAGGCCGAATACAGCATCGACGGCGTGCGCGAGCGTCTGCCGCTCGACGGTCTGGCGGTGAAGTACGGCGATGGTGCGCCGAAAGCGAAGAAAGCGTTGATGAGCACGGCGGGTTTCCACCTGCTGGATCGACAGAACATCAACTACCCGGTGGTCCAGTTGAACAACGCCGCTGTGACTTACTACAGCCCGGTGGCCACGCTGGTCGAGCTGAAGGTCAACAAAGGCTCGGCGGAAGTCGAAGTGCTCAACCACCATTCGTGGGTCGAGTGCGGTCGGGTGCTGGTCGAAGAACTGGTCAAGGGCCAGCTCGAAGGCGGGATCGCCATGGGCATCGGTCACGCACTGATGGAAGAGATGCCGCTGTACGAAGGCGGGCCGGGGGAGGGTGACTGGAACTTCAACCGTTATCGCCTGCCGATGGCCCGTCACGTGGCGGTGTGGAAGCAGACCGCGGAGATTCTGCCACCGCTGTCGCCAAGCGATCCGTCCAAAGGCATCGCCGAAGTGGTGATGATCCCGGTGGTCGGTGCCATCGGTAACGCCGTGGCGCACGCCATCGGTAAACGTGTTCGCGATCTGCCAATCACTGCTGCGCGCATCAAGGAGGCCCTCAATGGCTAACCGTCCGCTTCAACTGACCCTCAATGGTCAATCCGTCGGCCCGGTGGACATCCCTGATGACCTGCCGATGATCGACTACCTGCACGAATACAAGAACCTCACCGGTTCGCGCCTGGGCTGCGGCCAGGGTATCTGCCACGCCTGCGTGGTGATCGTCGACAACCCGGACGGCACCAGTGAAGAAGTGCGCACCTGCATCACTGGCGCGCATTATTTCGAAGGCAAGAAAGTCCGCACCATCGAAGCTCACGCCAAGCGTGACGAGCAAGGGCAGGTCACTGAGCTGAACCCGATCCAGCAATGTTTCGTCGACGAATTCGCCTTCCAGTGCAGCTACTGCGCGCCGGGTTTTGTCAACGCCGCGACGGTGCTGGTGGAGAAGCTGCAGCGCCAGCCAATCGTCAAAAGCCAGCTGGAAAAAGTCATCGAGGACAGCCTCGGTCATCACATCTGCCGTTGCACCGGGTACGTGCGTTACTACAACGCTACGCGCAACGTGCTGACCGATCTCGGCCTGGTCAAGGAGGGTTGAGCATGAAGCATCTATTGACCCGCCTGACCCTGGCGGTCGGGCTGGCTGCGCCGGTGTTGTTTGCTCACGCTGATGATCAGGTCAAGCGCGGCGAATACCTTGCTCGCGCTGCCGATTGCATGGCGTGCCACACCGCACCGGGCGGCGCACCGTTTGCCGGCGGACTACCGATCGTCTCGCCGTTCGGCACGATTTACGGCACCAACATCACCCCGAGTAAAGAGCACGGCATTGGTCTGTACAGCGATGACGAATTCTTCGCTGCGCTGACCGAAGGCAAGCGTCGCGACGGGGCGAATCTGTATCCGGCGATGCCGTACACCTCGTATCACCTGATGCCGCGGGAAGACTCGGATGCGATTCATGCATACCTGAAAACCATCGAGCCGATCGAGCGCGCCGCGCCGGTCACCAGCCTGAGCTTTCCGTTCAACGTGCGTCCGGGCCTGATCGGCTGGAACATGCTGTACGGCAAAGCCTTGAAGCTGGAGTCTGGCGAAGGCAAAAGCGAAGCCTGGAAGCGCGGCCAGTACATGGTCGAGGTGCTCGGTCACTGCGGCGAATGCCACACACCACGTGGCCTGCCGGGTGCGATGCAGTTGGATAAACGCCTGACCGGCGGCATCCTCAACGGTTATCTGGCGCCGAGCCTGCTCGCTACCGATCTGGCGGCGCGCGGCTGGAATCAGCAGGATCTGGGCACGTTCCTCAAGCACGGCATGAGCGCCCAGGGCACGATGTTCAACGAGATGTTCCCGGTGTTCCACAACAGCACCCAGGGCCTGAACGATCAGGATCTGGCGGCGATGGCGACGTTCCTGCTTGGCGACAAACCACCTGTAGCCAAAGAGCTGACTGAAGTGTCGCTGGACAAACTCAGCCCGAGCGCTCAGCGCGGTCGTCAGGAATATTTGAACGTCTGCGCCGGTTGCCATGCCGCTGGTGGTGAAGGCAAACCGCACATCGCCGTGGCCATGCGTGGCAATACCACGCTGCGCCTGGAAGATCCGCGCAACCTGCTGCGGGTGATCGAGGACGGTATCGGTGAGCAGAAATTCGCCGGGTTCGAACACATGCAGCCAATGCCGGGTTTCGCCGACAAGCTCAAACCTGAGCAACTGACCGATCTGCTCAACTACCTGCGTCAAGGCTGGGGCGGCCAGTCGGCAGAACTGGCGGTGAGCGACGTGCAGAAGCTGCAGGCGGAAGTTCCGGCGGTCGAGCACAAGGCGCACTGACATGCAGCATCTCGATCTACAGGTTGTGCGGCGGGCACTGGAGTGGTCGGTGGCGGGGCAGCGCATCTGGCTCTGCACGGTGCTGACCACTTACGGCTCGGCGCCGCGTGCGCCGGGTTCGCTGCTGGCGGTGAACGATAACGGCCAGTGGATCGGGTCGCTGTCCGGTGGCTGCGTCGAGGAAGACTTTCTTGAGCGCGTCGCTGAAGGTGCGTTTCTCGATGCGGTCAACGTGGTGCGTTACGGCGAAGGTGATGATCCGCGCTCGCGGGTCAGCCTGCCTTGTGGCGGCATTCTCGATGTACTGGTAGAGAAATTTGACGCCGACTGTGAGGTGCAGGCGCATCTGCGTGAGCTTGAATCGGCGCTGCTCGGTCAGCGCCGTTTGATTCGCGAGGTCGATCTGGCCAGCGGTGCGCGCAGTCTGTTCGCTGATCGCGAGCAGGGTGCGCGCATCGAACGCGAGATTGATCGGGTGCGGATTCGCATTGGTGCCGCCCAGCGCTTGCTGTTGGCGGGTTACTCCAGCGTGGCGCAGGCCTGTGCCGAGTTTGCGGTCGGGCTCGGCTTCGAAGTGATTCTTTGCGATCCGCGCGATGAAGTGCTCGAAGGCGTGGTGCTCAACGGCGTGGAGATTCGTCGACAGTTGCCGTCAGTGTTCATCGCCGATGGCGGTTGTCATCGCGATACCGCGGTGGTCGCGTTGACTCACGATCCGCGCATCGACGATCTGGCGATGATGGAGGCGGTGCGCACCGAGGCGTTTTACATCGGCGTCATGGGCTCGCAGCAGACTTCGCAGAAACGCTTCGAGCGCCTGCGCAGGATTGGTGGGCTGGGGGAGGCCGAACTGGCGCGGATTCATGCGCCGATCGGGCTTAACCTGGGCAGCAAGACACCGGCGGAGATCGCCTTGGCGGTGCTGGCGGATATCTTGCGGATCCGTAGCGGAATTGCCCGAGACCAGCTCTGATCTGAATTCTGCAAATACTTGTGGCGAGGGAGCTTGCTCCCGCTGGATTGCGCAGCAGGCCTTCTTTCTAGATAAAAGAGGGGCCGCTGCGCGACCCGGCGGGAGCAAGCTCCCTCGCCACAGTTGTTTGGCAGTCAAGAAAACTGATCAGAAACCCAATTTGTCACGCAACCCGTAATACCACGCACCCAACGCCGCAAACGGCGTGCGCAGTAACTGCCCGCCCGGGAACGGATAGTGCGGCAGATCGGCAAACGCATCAAAACGCTCCGCCTGACCACGCAATGCCTCGGCCAGCACTTTGCCGGCCAGATGCGTGTACGTCACGCCGTGGCCGCTGCAGCCTTGCGAGTAGTAGATGTTGTCGCCCAAGCGCCCAACCTGCGGCAGGCGCGACAGGGTCAGCAGGAAATTGCCGGTCCAGGCGTAGTCGATCTTCACGTCTTTCAGTTGCGGGAACGCCTTGAGCATTTTCGGGCGGATGATCGCTTCGATGTTCGCCGGATCTCGCGCACCATAAACCACGCCGCCGCCGAAGATCAGGCGCTTGTCGCCGGTCAGTCGGTAGTAGTCGAGCAGGTAGTTGCAGTCTTCAACGCAGTAATCCTGCGGCAACAGAGTTTTCGCCAGCTCATCGCCCAATGGTTCGGTGGTGATCACCTGAGTGCCGCACGGCATCGATTTGGCCGCCAGTTCCGGCACCAGATTGCCGAGGTAGGCGTTGCCGGCGACGATGATGAACTTGGCCCTGACCTTGCCTTGCGGCGTGTGCACCACCGGGTTGGCGCCGCGCTCGATGCGCACGGCTGGCGATTGCTCATAGATGGTGCCGCCGAGGGACTCGACCGCAGCGGCTTCACCGAGCGCCAGGTTCAGCGGATGAATATGGCCGCCGCTCATGTCGAGCATGCCGCCGACGTATTGATCGCAGGCCACCACTTCGCGAATGCGGCGCTGATCGAGCAGTTCCAGTTGGGTGTGGCCAAAGCGCTCCCAAAGGCGCTTCTGCGATTCCAGGTGAACCATCTGTTTGGCAGAGAGGGCGGCGAACACGCCGCCGTCCTTCAGGTCGCACTGGATGTTGTACTTGGCCACGCGCTCACGAATGATCCGGCCGCCTTCGAAGGCCATCTGCCCGAGCAGTTGCGCTTGCTTCGGGCCAACCGTGCGTTCGATGACGTCGATATCGCGGCTATAGCTGTTGACGATCTGCCCGCCATTACGCCCCGACGCACCGAAGCCGACCTTGGCTGCTTCCAGCACCTTCACGCGAAAACCGTTCTCCAGCAGAAACAACGCCGAGGACAGCCCGGTGTACCCGGCGCCGATCACACAGACATCCGTCTCCACATCATCCTGCAAGGCCGGACGTGGCGGTACGGCATTGGCCGACGCAGCGTAATAAGACTCTGGGTAAGGGGTGTTCGCCATCCTGCAGCCTCTGTTTAATATATTTTACGAGTGCGCCGATCCTACCCGAGTTGAAAAACCTCCGCCAGCCACCGGAAAAATCTTCTTCACCGGCCCGAAATTAAATATTTTGCATATTCATAGGGTTAGGTGAAAAAAAGGTGTTGACACCCCTCCGGAATTCCGTAGAATGCCGCCTCACAGCAGGCACGTAGCTCAGTTGGTTAGAGCACCACCTTGACATGGTGGGGGTCGTTGGTTCGAGTCCAATCGCGCCTACCAAACAAAATCCGCTCTGCTGGGCGGTCTGGAAGGGCTCACCGAAAGGTGGGCCCTTTTTTGTTGTCTGCGATTTGCAAAACTTTTGCAAAGATCCCGCCTCAAAGCACCGCTCTATCTGCTCCCTCGACACCTCACCTCTTCCGTTACCCATGCGCTTAGCGTGTTTCGAAATAACACGACCTAGTGATATGGCGTTCTGTGCTTTTTTGGATCCGTCGAAAAAGTGTGGATATTGAAGGGGTTACCGGTATTTTTAACCGACCGGTTATCAAAAAAATGTTGTTGCAGTTCGTGAACTTCAGTAACATCTGCCCCGCGTTCACCACCACGGTTTATGCATTTTTAAATCCCAAGCTTCCATCAGCTGCTTGGGATTTTTTTTGCCTGCGATTTGGTGAATCGCGCTTTCTGTCTCCCGGCTTCCAGTGCGAAGCTTTCCAACCCCACTATCGCGTGCGGGCGAAACCGGTTTTTTTCGACTACTACTGACTGGCGTTTTCCAGGGCTTTCTCAAAGGAGTTCGTCGATGCTGGTTCACTGGTTTCTCGCCGCGATTCATCTCTTGGCTTTTGCACTGGGCTTCTGGGCCGTGTTGACCCGAGGCACGGCGTTCAGTCGTCTGGCCGCTGGCGTCGGTGAAGCAAAGCGGGTTTTGCTTGCCGATAATCTGTGGGGGATTGCTGCGCTGGTGCTGCTGGTGACCGGTGGCATGCGCGCCTTCGGTGGCTTTGAAAAGGGCACTGACTACTATCTGCACCAGCCGCTGTTTCATTTGAAGATGACGTTGTTCGTGCTGATTCTGCTGGCAGAGCTGGCGCCGATGATCACGCTGGTCAAATGGCGGATCGCATTGGCGCGGGGCAAGGCGCTCGATACCGGACGTGCAAAGCTGTTCGCGCGGATCAGCCATGTCGAGGCGCTGCTGTTGGTATTGATGGCGATTGCAGCTAGCGGCATGGCGCGCGGCGTGACGTTCGGCTAACAAGGAGCAATTCCCTGTGTTCTCTCGGAAACGTCTGACAGCCAGCCTGGGTAGTCGCAGGTAGTATCGCGCTGCAGCAGAAGAGGGGGTAAAGGCGAGGAGGGGTGTCAGGCGCCGTGCCCAGCGGAGTGGGGCGCGGATGGCAGTACGGCGCGTGAATCTTTAGCCAGTCTTACGCGAAGGCAAACGGACTGGCTACTGACTGCGGGGTGGCTCAGGGCGTTTGTGGCTTGTCCGGGGCGGTCAGGCCAGCCTGAATGCGCTGATAGATCTCTTCACGGTGCACGGCAACGTTTTTCGGGGCGTTGATGCCGATACGGACTTGCTGACCGCTTACGCCGAGGATGGTGATCGTAATGTCATCACCAATATTTATGCTTTCACCGACTTTGCGGGTGAGTATCAGCATGGTCTTCTCCTTGATTGCTTTGTAGGGCACCTGATTCAGACAGTGCAGAGGTCGGTGGTACGTATAGATTAGTGCGAAGTCTCACGGTTTGGGTGCCTCTTTCTGACGCGCAGATGCGGCATTAATTCCCAGGGCGTAACTATACAGAGGCTGCAATCATCAATCTCGTTGTTTTGTGCCCATTTTGCGGGCCTCGCGAAGTATTTATGAATGTTAAGATCGCCGCTTTGTGATTTTCGAGGAAAGCGTTGTGCGCAAATTGGTCTGGATGGTCGCGGCACTGGCATTGGCAGGATGTGGTGAAGGCAAGAGTGTAGACGCGCAGAAGCCGAAAACGGCAGTCGCGGCCGCACCTGCGGCAGCGTCCGCCCCGCAATGGGACCTCGAAGTACGCGGTGAAACACCTCAGGCTGTCAGTGACCTGAGTGGCTGGTTGATCGAGCATGCGTTCGTGCCGACCGTGATCAAGGACAGCAGCGGCAAGACGCGGATCCTGATTGGCCCGTTCAACTCGCAGGCCGAAGCTGAAGCGCGCAAGGTGCAAGTGGATGCAGCATTGGTGAAGGCCAAGAAGCAGAATATCGAGTCGGTAATCGTGGAGCATCCGCTCGCGCCTTAAGCAGCGCATCAGCGGAGCGGCCTAAAGGACATCGCGGGCGATTCGTCTTATACGAGTCAACCACGATTTCTTGAAGGAGCTCCGCATGGCTTCCGCCGCTCCCTACAAACTCTTCAATGCGGTTCTGCACCGCAAGACGCTGGTGAGTCCGCACATGATGCGGATCACGCTCGCCGACCCTTCGATAGGTGACATGGCCACCTGGGCGCCTGATCAGCGCGTCAAACTGTTCTTTCCTGCTGAAGATGGATCGCCTGCAAGGCTTGTGCAGGAGGAGGGCTGGTACACCCGTTTTCGTTCGATGCTGGCGAGCCGGCGGCCAGCAATGCGCACCTACACCATTCGTCATTTGCGCGCCGATCAGGGCGAGGTCGACATCGACTTTGTTCTGCACGGCGAGACCGGTCCCGCTTCGCGCTGGGCGCTGCGTGCGCAGCCGGGAGCGTCGATGCAGATTCTCGCTCCCGACAGTAATTTTTCGGCACAGGACGCCGGAGGGTTCGAATGGAAACCGCCGCAGCTGCTCAAGGAGGTTTTGCTGGTGGCGGATGCCACGGCATTGCCGGCCGCCATGGGCATTCTTGACGAGTTGGCTGCCATGCCTGAACCGCCTCAGACTCAGGCGTACTTTGAGGTGGACAGCGCGCCAGACATGCTCCCGGTACCGGATTGGCCCGGGCTGTCGGTGCAGTGGCTGGTTCGCGATCAGGCGCTGGCCACAGTGGCTGGGACGCTGATGGTGGAGGCGGTGCAGCAGGCGTTCCTGCCGGCAGAGGATTCCTCGGTCGGGCAAGCTGCCGAACTCGCTGAAGTCGATATCGACAAAGACATACTCTGGGAGATCGCCAACACGGCCCCTCAAGGATTCTATGGCTGGATCGCCGGAGAAAGCGCTGCGGTCATGCGCCTGCGCAAATACATGATCAAGGAATGCGGTATTCCCCGCGAGTCACTCAATCTGATGGGTTACTGGCGCTACAACAAAGCTGGAAGCTAAAAGCAAAAAAGGCCTCGAACATCATGTTCGAGGCCTTTTCTTTTGCGCTGGAGGATCAGCCGCAGGCTTTCAGGTTTACCGGGCCGACAAATTCATTGCCGCGTCCCATCACGCACGCCACGCTCTGATTGCGCTGACGTTCCCAGTCCTGCACGGGATAGGTTTTGTCCCACGCTTCGTACAACTGCCGATCCTGTTTCGACAGGCGCAAGCCATACTGCTTGCTCATGTAGAAATAGGTGCGCGCGATCATGCCGCGAATCGACGGGCGCGGCATGACCTTCTTGGCCTTGAAATCGACCTGGGTCAGGCACGAGCCGTACTGCCCGGATTGCACCGGTAGCCAGCCATAACTGAAATTGCTGCGATCTCCGTTGACCTCGCCAATGCTCGGCACCAGGTTGTGCAGGTCGGCTTCGGCTTTCTGATAGCTCGGGTCATAGCGGGTGCAGTTCTTGCGTCCCCCCGATTGCCAGCATTGGCGCTGGTGGCCGAATTCCCACGCCGGGACGATGTGCTCCCATTCGATGCGCGAAGCACGCTTGGCATTTTTGCGTGGCACATAACCGCAAGCCTTCAGATCCACCTTGTTGCCGGTGTATTTGCACCCGCAGTAAAACTCGGTGGACTGCGGTGCATACAGTTTCCAGGCGGCCTTTTTAGCCTCGGTAAAAGTGCGGGGTGCGCCAGCCTGGGCGCCAAAAGCGATGAACAGCAACAGCAAGGCAAAACAGCGGACACTCATTGAATCAATCTTCCTTCGGCACAACCCAAAAAATCTGCACGCCGCCATCGTCGCGATAGGCGAGTGTGACGTTGTCGTTTTCGTCGATTTCCTCGAGCAGTTGCTCCCATGCATCCACAGGCTCGTCCGGCAGACGGAAGATCAGTGCTGCTTTGGCTTTTTGTGCGGTAGGGGAATTGATGATTTTCTGAACGCGCATACCCATGCGTTCGTAAGCGTCAGGAGCATCAGGAGAGGTGGCCACGAGGTTATCCTTATTAAGCTGTACGGGCATACAGTATTTAACTGTAGGCATTTTCGCAACTGCTTAAAATTCAAGAAAATCCTCTGACAGCGCTTTTCCGGTTTTGGTGTAGGTCGGGTCGATTAATTTGTGCGAAAAAGTCGCGCTTGGCGTAGATGGCGGCACCACCCGCCGCAGGCGAGTGGTGAGCATGCTGCCCGAGCCGGAAAGGCTCAGGCGAGGGGCAATCAATATTCCCAGAACATCCGTTGCAGCTCTTTGCTGTCGTTGGTTTTGGTCAGGGCGACCATGGCCAGGATGCGGGCTTTTTGCGGGTTCAGGTCGTGAGCGACCACCCAATCGTACTTGTCGTCAGGCTGTTCGGCGTTACGCAGGACGAAACCACCGGCGTTGGCGTGGGACGAGCGGATGATCTGCACGCCATCTTTACGCAAGGCTTGCAGGCTCGGCACTACGCGCGAAGACACTGAACCATTACCGGTACCGGCATGGATGATCGCTTTGGCGCCGGCCTGGGCCAGAGCCTTGTAAGCGGTGTCGTCGACGTTGCCGTAGGAGTAGGCGATTTCTACGTCAGGCAGGCTCTTGATGTTCTTGATGTCGAATTCCGAATCCATGGTGTGACGCTTGGCCGGCAAGCGGAACCAGTAGGATTTGCCTTCGACCACCATGCCCAGCGGGCCCCAAGGGCTTTTGAACGCCTCGGTCTTGATGTTGATCATTTTGCTGACGTCACGACCGGACTGGATCTCGTCGTTCATGGTCACCAGTACGCCTTTGCCGTGCGCTTCTTTGCTGCTGGCCACGGCCACGGCGTTGTACAGGTTGAGCATGCCGTCCGCCGACATGGCGGTGCCCGGACGCATCGAGCCGACCACGATGATCGGCTTGTCGGTTTTTTCCACCAGGTTCAGGAAGTACGCGGTTTCTTCCAGAGTATCGGTGCCGTGGGTGATGACGATGCCATCGACGTCTTTGCTGTCGGCCAGTTCGGATACGCGGCGACCCAGTTGCAGCAAGTTGTCGTTGGTGATGCTTTCCGAGGCGATCTGCATGACTTGTTCGCCACGCACATTCGCCAGTTTGCTCAACTCGGGGATGCCGGCGATCAGTTGTTCAATGCCGACCTTGGCCGCCTGATAGGTGGCGCTGTTGGCTGCGCTGGCGCCGGCACCGGCAATGGTGCCGCCCGTGGCAAGCACCACGACGTTGGCGAGTTTGGTCTGGGTTTCGACTTCTTTTGCCTGGAGGGCGGTGGGCAGGAGCAGGAGGAGGGCCAAAGCGCCCGGAACCAAGGTGTTGAAAGCAGATTTCATTATTTTTCTCTCTAGTAGTGAGACGGTGCTGATGCAGGTTCATCTAGATGCGCCCCGGGTCGATCTGGAGACTCGGGGTGCGGTGAACGGAGCAGGATCTGTACCAGCCGTACTTTGCGTGAGAGAAATGTTTAACTTGATGATTTACATCAAGATTTTGTGGAGTGATTAATTTCAGGGTGAATCGTTTATCCGGGTTTCCGAACAATGGAGGCTCTCGTGTTCGGCTCTCCGAAAGGGCGACGGCTTCTGGCGAACAAATCCGCATGCCGTTTGTGGATTTGTTGTTAAAGAAACCTGCGAGCAGGCCGATGGGTGTTCAAGGAAACTGAAAACCTATGGAGTTCACATGTCACTGACGATCGGTTTTTCAAACCCTGGTGCAGTCACCATCGGCGGTAAAACCGCAGCGACAATCAACGCAATGAGTCAGGCGGAAGAGGACGCTTCTGCCGAAGCGCTGGGCGTTGAAAAAGACCAGAGCAATCAAGTCCGCACCGGTGGTCCGGCACAGGAAGCCGAAAAGGCGGACAGCGCTGACAGCGGCAATAACTTGAGCGTCACGGTGAAAATGCTGCTCAAGCGCATGCAGGAATTGCAGAAGCAACTGCAGGAGCAGCAACAGCAATTGGCGGCGGCCCAGGCTGCGAGCTATCCGACGCCCGAGGCCAAGTCGCAGGCCGTCATGTCCGTTCAGGGGCAGATCGCGCAAACCAGCGGTGCGCTGATGGAAGTCGCCGCGGCACTGGTCAAGGAAATGTCCAAGGATTCCACCAGCGGCAACCTGGTCAGCACCACGGCCTAAGCAATGAGAGGCGAGTCACAAGACTCGTCCTCCTGCCATAAACGACGATTTCTGATTGTTGACAAATGTCGGCGGGATTCGCATAGTTCGGTCTACGCAAACGTTTGCGCGGCTTCCCCGGTGCATCATTATCCGGAAGAGAGCGCTGAAGCTTACGCCAGCGCGAGCGTTGCTCACAATAATCATAAGATCGGAGTGAACCCATGAAGCTGCCATTCGCTGGACGTCTTCTTGCTGTCGCTATGCTGGCTGCTGCAGCCGCCGCACTACCTGTCTCTTCGGCCTTCGCCGAGTCCCCGGAAAAACCCAAAGTCGCACTGGTCATGAAATCCCTGGCCAACGAATTCTTCCTGACCATGGAAGACGGCGCCAAGGCCTACCAGAAAGAACACTCCGCCGATTTCGACCTGATCTCCAACGGCATCAAGGACGAGACCGATACCGCCGGCCAGACCCGTATCGTCGAGCAGATGATTCTGGCCAAGGTCAACGCGCTGGTCATCGCACCGTCCGATTCCAAAGCCATGGTGCCGGTGATCAAGAAAGCCGTCGATGCCGGCATTACCGTGATCAACATCGACAACCAGCTCGATCCGCAGATCGTCAAAAGCAAAAACATCAGCGTGCCTTTCGTAGGCCCGGACAACCGCAAAGGTGCGCGTCTGGTCGGCGAATACCTGGCCAAGCAACTGAAGGCCGGTGACGAGGTCGGCATCATCGAAGGCGTGTCCACCACCACCAACGCCCAGCAACGCACCGCAGGCTTCAAGGATGCGATGGAGGCGGCGCAGATCAAGGTTGTCTCCTTGCAATCCGGTGACTGGGAGATCGACAAGGGCAACAAGGTTGCTGCTTCGATTCTCAGCGAATACCCGGATGTAAAGGCGCTGCTGGCGGGTAACGACAGCATGGCCGTTGGCGCTGTTTCCGCTGTGCGTGCTGCCGGCAAGGCAGGCAAGGTACAAGTGGTCGGCTACGACAATATCAATGCGATCAAGCCGATGCTCAAGGACGGTCGTGTGCTGGCGACGGCTGATCAGTTCGCTGCCAAACAGGCCGTGTTCGGTATCGAGACCGCGCTGAAAATCCTCAAGGGCGAGAAAGTCGACAGCGGCGCCAATGGCGTGATCGAAACGCCAGTCGAGCTGGTCACCAAGTAAGTCTTCCGGCGACACAACGGCGCTCGTCCGTCCCGACGAGCGCATGGAGAGTTTTTTATGTCAGTTTCCGCCCCGAACGCTGTCCTCTCGGTCAGCGGTATCGGTAAGACCTATGCGCAACCGGTGCTCACAGGCATCGACTTGACGCTGATGCGCGGTGAAGTGCTGGCGCTGACCGGTGAGAATGGCGCCGGTAAAAGCACGCTGTCGAAGATCATTGGGGGGCTGGTTACGCCCACCACCGGTCAGATGCAATTCCAGGGCAAGGACTACCGTCCGGGCAGTCGTACCCAGGCCGAAGAGCTTGGCGTGCGCATGGTCATGCAAGAACTCAATCTGTTGCCGACCCTGTCGGTGGCGGAAAACCTGTTTCTCGACAACCTGCCCAGCAACGGCGGCTGGATCAGTCGCAAGCAATTGCGCAAAGCCGCCATCGAAGCCATGGCGCAGGTTGGCCTCGATGCCATCGATCCGGACACCCTGGTCGGTGAGTTGGGTATCGGCCATCAGCAGATGGTCGAGATCGCGCGCAACCTGATCGGCGATTGCCATGTGCTGATCCTCGATGAACCGACCGCGATGCTCACCGCGCGTGAAGTGGAAATGCTCTTCGAGCAGATCACTCGCTTGCAGGCACGTGGTGTCTCGATCATTTATATCTCCCACCGTCTAGAAGAACTGGCGCGAGTCGCGCAACGCATTGCCGTGCTGCGCGACGGCAATCTGGTCTGCGTCGAACCGATGGCCAACTACAACAGCGAGCAACTGGTCACCTTGATGGTTGGCCGCGAACTGGGCGAACACATCGACATGGGCCCACGCAAGATTGGCGCCCCGGCACTGACGGTCAAGGGCCTGACCCGCTCCGACAAGGTGCGCGATGTTTCCTTCGAAGTGCGTGCCGGCGAGATCTTCGGGATTTCCGGGCTGATCGGGGCAGGGCGCACCGAATTGCTGCGACTGATCTTCGGCGCCGATCTGGCCGACAGCGGCACGATTGCGCTGGGTTCGCCGGCGCAGGTGGTCAGTGTGCGTTCGCCGGTTGATGCGGTGAACCATGGCATTGCCTTGATCACCGAAGACCGAAAGGGCGAAGGCTTGCTGCTCAGTCAGTCGATCAGCGCCAACATCGCCTTGGGCAACATGCCGGAGATTTCCAGAGCAGGAATCGTCAATGCCAGCGACGAAATTTCCCTGGCGCAGCGTCAGATCGATGCCATGCGCATCCGCAGTTCCAGCCCGACTCAACTGGTGTCGGAATTGTCCGGCGGCAATCAGCAGAAAGTGGTGATCGGCCGCTGGCTGGAGCGTGATTGCTCGGTGCTGTTGTTCGACGAGCCGACCCGCGGCATCGATGTCGGTGCCAAGTTCGATATCTATGCCTTGCTGGGCGAGTTGACGCGCCAGGGCAAGGCGCTGGTGGTGGTATCCAGTGACCTGCGCGAACTGATGCTGATCTGTGACCGGATCGGTGTGCTGTCGGCAGGGCGTCTGATCGATACCTTCGAGCGCGACAGCTGGACCCAGGATGATTTGCTTGCCGCCGCGTTCGCCGGCTATCAAAAACGTGATGCGTTGCTCAATGAAGCGGCGCCTAGGGATCTCCCATGAAAACTGCATCTTCCGCCGGCAAACGTAGTGGCAATTTCTACGGACTGGGCACCTATCTGGGCCTGGCCGGGGCCCTGTTGGCGATGGTGGCGCTGTTCTCGATGATGAGCAGCCACTTTCTGTCCTATGACACTTTCAGCACGCTGGCCAACCAGATTCCCGATCTGATGGTGCTGGCGGTGGGCATGACCTTTGTACTGATCATCGGCGGCATCGACCTGTCGGTGGGTTCGGTGCTGGCGCTTGCCGCCTCGACAGTCAGCGTGGCGATTCTCGGTTGGGGCTGGAGTGTGTTGCCAGCCGCGTTGCTGGGTATGGCGGTGGCGGCACTGGCCGGTACGGTGACCGGTTCGATCACCGTGGCGTGGCGCATTCCGTCGTTCATCGTTTCGCTCGGCGTGCTGGAAATGGCCCGAGGCCTCGCGTATCAGATGACCGGTTCGCGTACCGCTTACATTGGTGATTCGTTTGCCTGGCTGTCGAATCCGATCGCGTTCGGTATTTCGCCATCGTTCATCATTGCCTTGCTGGTGATCTTTATTGCGCAAGCTGTGCTGACCCGCACCGTGTTTGGTCGTTACCTGATTGGTATCGGCACCAACGAAGAAGCGGTGCGGCTGGCCGGGATCAATCCAAAACCGTACAAGATTCTGGTGTTCAGCCTGATGGGGCTGCTGGCCGGGATCGCCGCACTGTTCCAGATTTCCCGTCTGGAAGCGGCAGACCCGAATGCCGGCTCCGGCCTGGAGCTGCAGGTGATTGCCGCCGTGGTCATCGGCGGCACCAGTCTGATGGGTGGCCGTGGTTCGGTGATCAGCACCTTTTTCGGTGTGTTGATCATTTCGGTACTGGCCGCCGGTCTGGCGCAGATCGGTGCGACCGAGCCGACCAAGCGCATCATCACCGGCGCGGTGATTGTCATCGCGGTGGTGCTCGATACCTATCGCAGCCACCGCGCCAGTCGACGGGGCTAAGAGATGGCAACGATCAAGGATGTGGCGGCGCTCGCGGGGATTTCCTACACGACCGTCTCGCATGTGGTGAACAAGACACGCCCGGTCAGCCAGGAAGTGCGGCTGAAGGTCGAGGCCGCCATCAAAAGCCTCGACTATGTGCCGAGTGCGGTGGCGCGTTCGCTGAAAGCCAAGACCACTGCGACCATTGGCTTATTGGTGCCGAACAGCCTCAACCCGTATTTTGCCGAGTTGGCTCGGGGCATCGAGGATTACTGCGAGCGTAACGGCTACTGCGTGATCCTCTGTAACTCTGACGACAACCCGGATAAACAACGCAGTTATTTGCGTGTGCTGCTGGAAAAACGCATCGACGGCCTGATCGTCGCCTCCGCCGGTGGCGACATCGGACTTGCGCAAGGGCTGGCCGGGGTGAAAACGCCAATGGTCATTGTCGACCGCGGGCTGGATGGCGTGGATGCCGATCTGGTGCGCATCGACCATGAATATGGCGCTTATCTGGCGACGCGGCACCTGCTGGAGCTGGGCCATCGTGACATCGCCACCATCGGTGGTCCGTCGAGCACCAGCGTGGCGCAAATGCGTCAGGCCGGTTTTTGCCGGGCGCTGAAAGAGGCGGGCGTCACGGTGCGCCCCGAGCGCATGCTGGAAAGCGATTTCACCAGCACTGGCGGTTACAACGCGGCGGCGACCCTGCTCGAAAGCAATCCGCCGAGCGCGATCTTCGCCGGTAACGACATGATCGGTATCGGTGTGCTGCGCGCGGCGGCCGAACGCAATGTCCGCGTGCCAAGCGAGCTGTCGGTGATCGGCTTCGACGATATCCAGATGAGTCGCTATGTGTACCCGGCACTGACCACGGTCGGCCAGTCGATCCTGCAGTTGGGCGAAATGGCTGCCGAAGTGTTGCTGCGAAGGATTGCTACCCCGAGTCTGGTTACCGATCAACGGATCGTGACCCCGAGTATTGTCTTGCGCGAATCGACTGCGCCGCTGTCCGGCGTGTTCACCGAGTACCGCTGAAACCGAATTGACGAGTAGTGATGTATGCCAGCAAATGTAGTGGTAATAGGCAGCCTGAACATGGATCTGGTCACCCGGGCGCCACGGCTGCCCAAGGGTGGTGAAACGCTGATCGGTCATTCCTTTGCCACCGTGTCCGGCGGCAAGGGCGCCAATCAGGCAGTCGCTGCTGCGCGCCTGGGTGCACAGGTCGCGATGGTCGGCTGTGTTGGCAACGATGACTACGGCGTGCAATTGCGTGAGGCATTGCTGGCCGAGCAGATCGATTGTCAGGCGGTGAGCACGGTTGAAGATTCCAGTGGCGTTGCGCTGATTGTAGTCGATGACAACAGTCAGAACGCCATCGTGATCGTTGCCGGCGCCAACGGTGCAATGACCCCGGCGGTAATCGACCGCTTTGATGCGGTGCTGCAGGCGGCCGATGTGATTATCTGCCAGCTCGAGATCCCCGATGCAACGGTGGGGCATGCGCTCAAACGCGCACGTGCGCTGGGCAAGACGGTCATCCTCAATCCGGCGCCGGCCAGTCGTCCGCTACCGGCAGACTGGTTTGCCGCCATCGACTACCTGATCCCCAACGAAAGTGAAGCGGCCGCGTTGAGCGGACTGCCGGTCGATTCGCTGCAAAGCGCAGAAAGCGCGGCCAGCCAGTTGATCGCAATGGGCGCGGGCAAGGTCATCATTACCCTCGGTGCGCAAGGTTCACTGTTTGCCAATGGCAAAGGTTTCGAGCATTTTCCGGCGCCAAAGGTGCAGGCGGTCGACACCACTGCTGCGGGCGATACCTTCGTCGGCGGTTTTGCCGCGGCGCTGGCCAGTGGCAAATCCGAGGCCGAGGCGATCCGTTACGGGCAAGTCGCTGCAGCGCTGTCTGTGACCCGGGCCGGCGCACAACCTTCCATTCCAACCATGTCTGACGTACAGGCGTTCAAACCCGCATGAAAAAGACACCTCTGCTCAACGTCGCGTTGTCGCGGCTGATCGCCTCCCTGGGCCATGGTGACATGGTGGTCATCGGTGACGCCGGACTGCCGGTTCCGCCTGGCGTTGAATTGATTGATCTGGCGCTGACCCACGGCGTTCCGGATTTCGTCAGTACCCTGAAAGTCGTGCTCAGCGAGATGCAGGTGGAAAGCCATGTGCTGGCCAACGAAATCCTCGACAAGCAGCCGACCGCGCTGGTCGCGCTGGACGAGTTGCAAGAAGAGGGCGCCCTCGGTCGGCGTGATCTGCTGAAGCATGAGCAATTCAAGGTTCTCAGCCGACAGGCACGGGCGATTGTTCGTACAGGCGAATGTCAGCCGTACTGCAACATCGTGCTGGTGGCCGGGGTAACGTTCTAATCGGGTTTTCGACCCTTTCATTTTCATCCGCACAAGGAATGCGCCATGCACCGCTATGCTCAAAAACTCCACCAATTGCTTCGGAGTCTGCTGCTTTTGTCTTTTATTACCGCCACCGGCGCTCAGGCTGCTGAAAAGATCGACCTGATCATCGACACCGACCCGGGTGCCGACGACGTGGTCGCCTTGTTGTTCGCCCTGGCATCGCCGGATGAACTGAACATCCGCGCCTTGACCACCGTGGCCGGCAATGTGCGCCTCGACAAGACTTCGCGCAACGCGCGCCTGGCCCGCGAGTGGGCAGGGCGCGAGGATGTTCCGGTCTATGCCGGTGCGCCAAAGCCACTGATGCGTACGCCGATCTACGCCGAGAACATCCATGGCAAGGAAGGCCTGTCGGGTGTCACCGTGCATGAGCCGAAAAAAGGCCTGGCCGAAGGCAATGCGGTCAACTACCTGATCGATACCCTGAAAAAAGCCAAGCCGCACAGCATCACCATCGCCATGCTTGGCCCGCAGACCAACCTGGCGCTGGCGCTGATCCAGGAGCCGGAGATCGTCAATGGCATCAAGGAAGTGGTGATCATGGGCGGTGCGCACTTCAATGGCGGCAACATCACCCCGGTGGCCGAATTCAACCTGTTCGCCGATCCGCAAGCGGCGGAAGTGGTACTCAAGAGCGGCGTGAAACTGACCTACCTGCCGCTGGACGTGACCCACAAGATCCTCACCAGCGACGCACGCCTGAAGCAGATTGCCGCGCTGAACAACAACGCAAGCAAGATCGTTGGCGACATTCTCAACGAGTACATCAAGGGCGACATGGAGCATTACGGCATCCCGGGCGGCCCGGTGCATGACGCTACCGTCATCGCTTACCTGCTCAAGCCTGAGCTGTTTACCGGTCGTTCGGTGAACGTGGCCATCGACAGCCGCGAAGGGATCACCTTCGGCCAGACCGTCGTCGACTGGTACGACGGCCTGAAGCAACCGAAGAATGCATTCTGGGTCGAGAACGGCGATGCCCAGGGCTTCTTCGATCTGCTGACCGAGCGTCTGAAGCGCTTGAGGTAAGGCATGAACCCGCAGGTGCCAGCCTGCGGGTCACTACTCCCTCTCAGCGTCCTGCGCGCCCTTGTTCTCGTGTTGATAGCGTTCGAAAACCTGGGCGATAAACGTCTGCGCACCTTGTGTGCCCATGGTCTTGACCAGCAGATCGATGCTGATCAACGCCAGCTCCTCCGAACTGCCAGGGCTATACGAACTGTGCCCTTTAGGCCAAAGAACCTTGATGTCGGCGGTGATGCTTACAGTGCTCATGGATGTGCTCGAAAAGTCAGGAATGTCTGCGTCCGAGTTAACCATTTTGTCGGGCGTTTGGCACTGCGACTTAGGCATGAGCGCGTCGCTATGCGACACTTGGTCTTTTGCGGTTGATCCAAGGAATGTGCTGTGCAGATCGATTTGAACACCCCCGACGGCCTGACACTCGACGCTGTGCGCCAGTTACTGGCGTCGGCCAGCGATGATGTGCACACGCAGCTGCGCGTGACCAAGGGCGGGATTGCCTATATTTCTTCCGGCGTGACGGGTGGCCAGGACATAGATGGCCTGCTGTTTCGCCTGGAGACCTGGGCCAAGGGTTCGGGGTATGTCGGCAACGTCGCGGCCAGTGATGAGGTCTGGGTGATGCAGATTTTCAACGCGCTGAAAGCCAACTGGCCGAATCCGCCGCTCGATTACATCGACGTCTATTGAGCTGCGTTAATATTCGGTGACGATTGTCTGAAGATGCGATGCCCGCTCTTCAGGCAGACTCGGCATTTTTCCGGGTCGTGGGGCAGGGTGATGGCACCGGCTGTGAAACCAAACGCCGGATTGGCGGTCGCACGATCTCAGCTTAACCATTTGAAAAAAGGAGGCTTCATGCCTTTGAAGTTCGCGTCTCTGGGTGCACTTATGACCGTTGCCATGTTGGCCGGCTGCAGCACAACCTCTAGCGAGTCGGCAAAGGATTCCGTGGCGACCGATGCCGGTCACAGCCGCTGTGAAGCAAAGGCAGCGGAATTTGCCATCGGTAAAAAGGCGTCGCCGGAACTGCTCGATCAGGCTCGTGCCAAGGCTGGCGCGCAAAACGCTCGCTTCCTCAAGCCAACCGACATGATCACGCTGGAGTACCGTTCCGATCGCTTGAATCTGAACACTGACAACAACCTGGTGGTCACCCGCGTCAACTGCGGCTGATCACAGAGCGCTTTTGTTGCAGGCATAAAAAACCCCGTCACATGGACGGGGTTTTTTTAGTGCGCCAGGAAATTACTCTGGGCGAACTTGTGCAGCTTGCATACCCTTTTGGCCTTTCTCAGCCACGAAAGAGACGGTCTGGCCTTCTTTCAGGCTTTTGAAACCGTCGGATTCGATAGCTTTGAAGTGTACGAACAGGTCGTCACCGCCACCTTGAGGAGTGATGAAGCCGAAGCCTTTTTCATCGTTGAACCATTTAACGGTGCCGGTTTGGCGATTAGACATGGTGTATCTCCAAGAAACATATATTTTCAGTAGTACTGTGCTGCTCAGGCCAACTGGGCACACCCGGGTATCATAGTCGAAATGTTCGCTTTGGTAGCCCCCCGGACGTGCTGTTTGCCAATCAGTCGTGTTTTCTTTACCGCCTTATTCGACTGAAAGCCCCGGTTTACAAGGCTTTTGGCAGAACGTAAAGACAATAAAAAAACCTGTAAAACCTGCATAAATCGTCTGAAAAGGCGCAAATTCAGCCCTTTTCAGGAGCGCTGAACCCGCTCATAAGACGTTTTCAATCACTTTTTCGCCGGTGTATTTGCCTTGCATTTGGCAATTTGGCCTAGCGCTTTCTGCTGCAGTTCAGGGGTGGCCTTGTTGTCCATCAGTGCCTGAATGTCGGCGGCAGGATACGACTTGATGGCATCAGCACCACAAGCACAGTGCGACTTGGCCGCAGCTGCGCCAATTTGCGGAGTCGCCGCTTGAGTGCACTGCGCCATATACTTCTCGCGCTCGCCCTTCGGCCAGTCGGCGTGGGCGCTCAGCGGCAGCAGCAAAACGATAGGGGCGACTACGGCGAACAGGGTATTCAGACGCATGCGAGGATGCTCCTTTTGGGTCAATGTCTTGTTATCTGAGGGCTGAAAGGCCAATCAAGTTCAGCACTCTGGCATAAAAACAGACGATTTGCCTTGTGATCAAACAGAGGCATAAATGACCGCTCATCTGTGCTAGCATGCCCGGCTCAAGCGTTCTCAGGCTCCGGACGGCCTTCAGCCCCGGCAGCGGTCAGCGTGCGAAAAATTCTGATTTGAATCCCAGTCACTCTGGTTCGGTTTTCCGGTTGGCCGCAAGGCTCCTGCCGCTGTAAGGCAGGCGTTCGTCATTGAATGGCCTGGATCGGATCTTGTACTGGCTCATCCCAACCCACGTGACCTTTGGTAGGGGTCACCACTAGGAGAGGAGGCGCCATGCCAACTATTACTCTTCCCGACGGCAGTCAACGTTCATTCGATCACCCGGTTTCCGTAGCCGAGGTCGCCGCATCCATTGGTGCCGGCCTGGCCAAGGCCACCGTGGCCGGCAAGGTCAACGGCAAGCTGGTCGACGCCTGCGACATCATCGACAGCGACGCGACGCTGCAAATCATCACGCCAAAGGATGAAGAGGGGCTGGAGATCATTCGCCACTCTTGCGCGCACCTGGTTGGCCATGCGGTCAAGCAGCTGTACCCGACTGCGAAAATGGTCATCGGGCCGGTCATCGACGAAGGCTTCTATTACGACATCGCCTTCGAACGTCCTTTCACTCCGGACGACATGGCCGCCATCGAACAGCGCATGCATCAGCTGATCGACAAAGATTACGACGTCATCAAGAAAGTAACTCCGCGTGCCGAAGTGATCGAAGTGTTCAAGGCTCGTGGCGAAGACTACAAGCTGCGCCTGGTCGAGGACATGCCGAACGAGCAGGCCATGGGCCTGTACTATCACGAAGAATACGTCGACATGTGCCGCGGCCCGCACGTGCCGAACACGCGCTTCCTGAAATCCTTCAAGCTGACCAAGTTGTCCGGCGCCTACTGGCGCGGTGATGCCAAGAACGAGCAACTGCAGCGCGTTTACGGTACTGCCTGGGCAGACAAGAAGCAGCTGGCGGCTTACATCCAGCGCATCGAAGAAGCTGAAAAGCGCGACCACCGCAAGATCGGCAAGCGCCTGGGCCTGTTCCACACCCAGGAAGAAGCGCCGGGCATGGTGTTCTGGCACCCGAACGGCTGGACCCTGTATCAAGTGCTCGAGCAGTACATGCGCAAGGTGCAGCGCGACAACGGCTACCTGGAGATCAAGACTCCGCAAGTGGTTGATCGCAGTCTGTGGGAGAAATCCGGACACTGGGCCAACTACGCCGACAACATGTTCACCACCGAGTCGGAAAGCCGCGACTACGCCATCAAGCCGATGAACTGCCCGTGCCACGTGCAGGTGTTCAACCAGGGCCTGAAGAGCTACCGCGAGCTGCCGATGCGTCTGGCCGAGTTCGGTGCCTGCCACCGTAACGAGCCATCAGGTGCGTTGCACGGCATCATGCGTGTGCGTGCGTTCACTCAGGACGACGCCCACATTTTCTGCACTGAAGAGCAGATGCAGGCCGAATCCGCTGCGTTCATCAAGCTGACCATGGACGTTTACCGCGACTTCGGTTTCACCGATGTCGAGATGAAACTGTCCACTCGTCCGGAAAAACGCGTGGGTTCCGACGAGCTGTGGGATCGCGCCGAAGCGGCACTGGCTGCAGCCCTTGATTCCGCGGGTCTGCCGTATGATCTGCAGCCGGGCGAGGGTGCGTTCTACGGTCCGAAAATCGAGTTCTCGCTGAAAGATTGCCTCGGTCGCGTCTGGCAGTGTGGTACCTTGCAGCTCGATTTCAACCTGCCTGTCCGTCTCGGTGCTGAATACGTCTCCGAAGACAACAGCCGCAAACACCCAGTGATGTTGCACCGGGCGATCCTCGGTTCCTTCGAGCGTTTCGTCGGGATTCTGATCGAGCATTACGAAGGTGCATTCCCTGCGTGGCTGGCGCCAACCCAGGCAGTGATCATGAATATCACTGATAAACAGGCAGATTTTGTTGCAGAAGTAGAAAAAACTCTCAACGAAAGCGGATTTCGTGCCAAGTCCGACTTGAGAAATGAAAAGATCGGCTTTAAAATCCGCGAGCATACTTTGCTCAAGGTTCCCTATCTTTTGGTTATCGGAGATAAGGAAGTCGAGATGCAGACTGTCGCTGTGCGTACTCGTGAAGGTGCTGACCTGGGCTCGATGCCCGTCGCCCAGTTCGCTGAGTTTCTCGCGCAAGCGGTTTCCCGGCGTGGTCGCCCAGATTCGGAGTAATTATTATTAAGCGTGAAATGAGACAAGATAAACGAGCTGCACCGAAAGCCCCGATCAACGAGAATATCTCGGCACGCGAGGTTCGGTTAATTGGCGCTGATGGCGAGCAGATTGGCATCGTCTCGATTGATGAAGCGCTTCGTATTGCTGAAGAAGCAAAGCTTGATCTGGTAGAAATCTCTGCTGACGCAGTCCCACCGGTTTGCCGGGTGATGGACTACGGCAAATCGATCTTCGAGAAGAAGAAGCAGATTGCAGCAGCGAAGAAAAACCAGAAGCAGATTCAGGTAAAAGAAATCAAGTTTCGTCCAGGGACGGAGGAAGGGGATTACCAGGTAAAACTGCGCAACCTGGTACGTTTCCTGAGTGACGGGGACAGGGCCAAGGTATCCTTGCGATTCCGCGGCCGTGAGATGGCCCACCAGGAGCTGGGGATGGAACTCCTCAAGCGGGTTGAAGCTGACCTGCTCGAGTACGGTTCGGTCGAACAGCATCCTAAGATGGAAGGACGCCAGCTGATCATGGTCATCGCCCCGAAAAAGAAGAAGTAATCAACAGGGCACGGCAGGCCTTCTGATTATGTTTATCAACTGAATGCGGAGTATCCGAACATGCCAAAAATGAAAACCAAAAGTGGTGCTGCTAAGCGGTTTCTGAAAACTGCTAACGGTATCAAGCACAAGCACGCTTTCAAGAGCCACATCCTGACCAAAATGTCGACCAAGCGTAAGCGTCAACTGCGCGGTAGCAGCTTGCTGCATCCGTCTGACGTGGCAAAAGTCGAGCGCATGCTGCGCCTTCGTTAATTTTAGTCAAGAATAGAGGAAGTAACTCATGGCTCGTGTAAAGCGTGGCGTCATTGCCCGTAAGCGTCACAAAAAAATTCTGAAACTTGCTAAAGGCTACTACGGCGCACGCTCCCGCGTATTCCGTGTTGCCAAGCAAGCGGTAATCAAGGCAGGCCAATACGCCTACCGTGACCGTCGTCAGAAAAAACGTCAGTTCCGCGCTCTGTGGATCGCTCGTATCAACGCTGGTGCTCGTGTTAACGGTCTGTCCTACAGCCGTTTCATCGCTGGCCTGAAAAAAGCGTCCATCGAGATCGACCGTAAGGTTCTGGCTGATCTGGCAGTGAACGAAAAAGCGGCGTTTGCTGCGATTGTCGAGAAAGCTAAAGCCACCTTGGCTTAAGTACCCCCGACAGTCACCCGGCCTCACCTCTGTGGGGCCAGGTGTTAAACGTCATAAATAGGGGAAGAGCCTTCAAGCTCTTCCCCTATTTTGTATCTGGAGTCTGTACATGGAAAACCTGGATGCGCTGGTCTCTCAAGCACTAGAGGCTGTGCAAAGCGCTGAAGATATCAATGCCCTGGAGCAAATCCGGGTTCAATACCTTGGCAAAAAGGGTGAATTGACTCAGGTGATGAAGACCCTGGGGAATTTGCCGGCAGAAGAGCGTCCGCAAGTCGGCGCCCTGATCAACGTTGCCAAGGAGCGTGTTACAGGCGTTCTCAATGCGCGCATGGCTCTGTTTGAAGAAGCCGAGCTGGCTGCCAAACTGTCTGCCGAATCCATTGACGTGACGTTGCCGGGCCGCGGCCAGACCTCTGGTGGTCTGCATCCGGTGACCCGGACTCTGGAGCGAGTCGAGCAGTTCTTCACCCGCATCGGCTACGGCATCGCCGAAGGCCCTGAGGTCGAAGACGACTATCACAACTTCGAAGCGCTCAACATCCCAGGCCACCATCCGGCCCGGTCGATGCATGACACCTTCTACTTCAATGCGAACATGTTGCTGCGCACCCATACCTCGCCGGTACAGGTCCGCACCATGGAGTCCAAGCAGCCGCCGATCCGCATCGTCTGCCCAGGCCGTGTGTATCGCAGCGACTCCGATATCACCCACTCGCCGATGTTCCACCAGGTCGAAGGCCTGCTGGTCGATCGCGACATCAATTTCGCCGATCTCAAAGGCACCATCGAAGAATTCCTGCGGGTGTTCTTCGAAAAAGAGCTGGCCGTACGTTTCCGTCCTTCGTACTTCCCGTTCACCGAGCCATCCGCTGAAGTCGACATGGAATGCGTGATGTGCAGCGGTAAAGGCTGCCGCGTCTGCAAGCAGACCGGCTGGCTGGAAGTCATGGGCTGCGGCATGGTCCATCCGAACGTGCTGCGCATGTCCGGCATCGATCCGGAAGAGTTCTCCGGCTTTGCTTTCGGCATGGGCGTCGAGCGTCTGGCAATGCTCCGTTACGGCGTGAACGACTTGCGTCTGTTCTTCGACAACGACTTGCGGTTCCTCGCGCAATTTCGCTAGTCGTAACGAATTCTTAGGAGAGCAGGATGAAATTCAGTGAACAATGGCTGCGTGGCTGGGTTAGCCCGCAGGTAAGTCGCGACGAGCTGGTTGCTCGTCTGTCGATGGCGGGCCTGGAGGTCGATAGCGTGACCCCGGCCGCCGGTGTATTCAGCGGCGTGGTAGTGGGCGAGGTGCTGAGCACCGAGCAGCACCCTGATGCCGACAAGTTGCGTGTGTGCCAGGTCAGCAATGGCGCGGAAACCTTCCAGGTCGTGTGCGGTGCGCCAAACGTGCGTCCGGGCCTGAAGATTCCGTTCGCCATGATCGGCGCCGAATTGCCGGGCGACTTCAAGATCAAGAAGGCCAAGCTGCGCGGCGTCGAGTCCAACGGCATGCTGTGCTCGCAATCCGAGCTGCAGGTCGGTGAAGGCAACGACGGTCTGATGGAGCTGCCGGCCGATGCGCCAGTGGGCGAAGATTTCCGCGTGTACCTGGATCTGGAAGACGCCAGCATCGAGGTCGACCTGACCCCGAACCGTGGCGACTGCCTGTCGCTGGCCGGTCTGGCCCGTGAAGTGGGTGCGCTGTACGACACGCCCGTCGCTCGCCCGGTGGTCATGACCATTGCGGCTGTGCACGACGAAGTGCGTCCGGTAGAAGTGCTGGCGCCTGCCGCCTGCCCGCGTTACCTGGGTCGCGTCATCCGTAATGTTGACCTGTCCAAACCAACGCCGCTGTGGATGGTTGAACGTCTGCGCCGCGCCGACGTGCGCAGCATCGACGCTGCCGTCGACATTACCAACTACGTGATGCTCGAGCTGGGTCAGCCGCTGCACGCTTTCGATCTCGCCGAAATCAATGGCGGCATCCGCGTGCGCATGGCGGAAGAGGGCGAGAAGCTGGTTTTGCTCGACGGTCAGGAAGTCAGCCTGCGTAGCGATACGCTGGTGATCGCCGACCATACCCGCGCTCTGGCGATTGCCGGTGTGATGGGTGGCGAGCACAGCGGTGTGTCCGCGACCACTCGCGACGTTTTCCTGGAAAGTGCGTTCTTCGATCAGATCGCTGTGGCTGGCAAGGCTCGCTCCTACGGCCTGCACACCGACGCTTCGCATCGTTACGAACGTGGTGTGGACTGGCAACTGGCCCGTGAAGCCATGGAGCGCGCCACTGGCCTGCTGCTGGAAATCACCGGTGGTGAAGCCGGTCCGATCATCGAGACCGTCAGCGAGCAATACCTGCCGTCGATCGCACCGATCACCCTGCGTGCTCAGCGCATCACCCAGATGCTGGGGATGGAAATGGATTCGGCTCAGGTCGAGCGTCTGCTCAGCGCCTTGGGTCTGAAGATTTCCGCTGACGGCGTAGGGCAGTGGCGCGTAGAAGTGCCAAGCCATCGCTTCGACATCAGCCTGGAAGTCGATCTGATCGAAGAGCTGGCGCGTCTGTACGGCTACAACCGGCTTCCGGTTCGTTATCCGCAAGCGCGTCTGGCGCCACAAGCCAAGGCTGAAGCACGCAGCGAATTGCCTGAACTGCGTCGTCTGCTGGTAGCCCGTGGTTATCAGGAAGCGATCACTTACAGCTTCATCGATCCCAAACAGTTCGAGCTGTTCAACCCGGGCGTTGAGCCGCTGTTGCTGGCCAACCCGATTTCCAATGACATGGCGGCCATGCGTTCCTCGCTGTGGCCAGGTCTGGTCAAGGCGTTGCAGCACAACCTGAACCGTCAGCAGGATCGCGTGCGTCTGTTCGAAAGTGGTCTGCGTTTCGTCGGTCAGTTGGAAGGTCTGAAGCAAGAGCCGATGCTGTCGGGTGTCGTTTGCGGCAGCCGTCTGCCGGAAGGTTGGGCGCAGGGTCGCGACACCGTCGATTTCTTCGACGTGAAAGCTGACGTCGAAGCGGTGCTGGGCTTTGCCGGTGCACTGGATACCTTCACTTTCACTCCGGGTAAACACCCGGCGCTGCACCCGGGTCAAACCGCGCGCATCGAACGTGACGGGCGTGAAGTCGGCTTTATCGGTGCGATTCACCCCGAGCTGTCCAAAGCCTTGGGCCTGGATCGTCCGGTCTTCGTCTTCGAGCTGGTTCTGGCTGAAGTCGCCTCCGGAAAAATGCCGCAATTCCACGAGTTGTCGCGTTTTCCTGAAGTGCGTCGTGACCTTGCACTGATCGCGCACAAAGACGTCGCGGCCTCGGCTGTATTGGACGTAATCCGTGAAAATGCAGGCGAATGGCTCACGGATCTCAGGCTGTTTGACGTGTATCAGGGTAAAGGTATTGATCCTGATAGAAAAAGCCTTGCAGTCGGCTTGACCTGGCAGCATCCATCGCGCACTCTTAATGACGATGAGGTGAATTCGACGACGCAAAATATCCTCACCTCGCTCGAACAAAGGTTGAACGCCACGTTAAGGAAGTGACGTATGGGGGCTTTGACGAAAGCTGAGATGGCGGAACGTCTGTATGAAGAGCTGGGCCTGAACAAGCGGGAAGCCAAGGAATTGGTAGAACTGTTTTTCGAGGAAATCAGGCACGCTCTTGAAGACAACGAGCAGGTCAAATTGTCCGGTTTCGGCAATTTCGATCTTCGGGACAAGCGCCAGCGGCCTGGCCGCAACCCGAAAACGGGGGAAGAAATCCCGATCACGGCTCGCCGTGTGGTCACCTTTCGTCCAGGGCAGAAGTTGAAGGCCCGAGTTGAGGCTTATGCTGGAACCAAGTCATAACGACGAACTACCCGTCATCCCGGGCAAACGCTACTTCACCATTGGTGAAGTCAGCGAGCTGTGTGCGGTAAAACCGCACGTGCTGCGCTACTGGGAGCAGGAGTTTCCTCAACTCAACCCCGTCAAACGCCGCGGAAACCGCCGGTATTATCAGCGCCAGGACGTGCTGATGATCCGGCAGATCCGCGCGCTCCTTTACGATCAAGGGTTCACCATCGGCGGCGCGCGTTTGCGCTTGTCCGGTGATGAAGCCAAAGACGACACCACCCAGTACAAGCAAATGATCCGCCAGATGATCGCTGAGCTTGAAGATGTGCTGGTGGTTCTCAAGAAATAAAAAGCTGCGTTTGAATACTTCCAGTTTTCAAAAGCTTGCGCTATATTCTTGAGCGCTCTTCGAGATGAAGGGCCGGTTTCAAACCAGTCGGGGCGTAGCGCAGTCCGGTAGCGCACTAGCATGGGGTGCTAGGGGTCGAGTGTTCGAATCACTCCGTCCCGACCATTATTCCTGAGTAAAATCAGACACTTAAGCCGATCATTTAGATCGGCTTTTTTGTGCCTGCGCAAAGCTCGCGCAAAAAAAGGTCGCTGGATGAAAAGTTTGGATCACTTGATAGACAAGCGGGATCCGGCGCTGCCCATCATTGAAAAAATGCTGGGGGACGCCGTACTCAACTATCAGTTACTCACTCCCTCCACCGAAAATGGCAGAGTTCTTTCAGGTCTTCAGGTCACGACTAAATCGACTTTGGGTGCGATCGCCTTCGAAACGGGTGGGCTGCTGATTGATCACGGCTGGTTACGCGTGCTCGGCTCCGGGCATCCGCAATTACCGAGAAATCTTCTGGATTGGAATAGCGGCCGTGCTGATGCTTATATGTTGGTCGCCGACGATGCCGCTGGAGGTTTTTTTGCTCTCAATGGCGGTGGTTTGGGTGAAGAGGTTGGGGCGATGTATTACTGGGCGCCTGACACGCTGTTGTGGGAGCCATTGCACATTGCTTACACCGACTTTCTGGGTTGGGCGTTGAGTGATCGGCTCGCGACCTTCTACGACGGTTTGCGCTGGAACGGCTGGATTCGCGACCTGCAGGCGCTGGAAGCGGATCAGTGCTTTTCGTTTTTCCCGTTTCTCTGGACTCGGGAAGGCTCAGTCGAAAAGAGTCGCCGTACGGCGATTGATGTTAGCGAACAGTTCGAAATGAATGTCGAGTTGGCACGCAAGCTCGGCAAAGGTTCTGCGCAGTTACTCTGATGTCGGGTTGATACTCTGCCTGCCAGGGCTGAAGATGCTCGCTCAAATACACGAATGTTGCAGGCCACATCTTTTCCGTCATTGGTTCATAAGAAAATGGATAAGTTATCTCGCTTGAATTCACTTTTGATTCAGCACAATGCGGTCGTTTCGCTGAATATCGAAATTCAAGACTTCAAGTACAACCTGGCCTTGACGATGTCGTCGCTCGATGACGCGGCAGAAAACACTATCACCATAAATTTTCAGGATGTCAGTGCGCTTAATCTAAGTGGATTTGGCGGCGGATTGACTCAATTCATGGAGCTCGTCGTTACCCGAATCGATCGTGGGCTCGACAGAATCAGATATGAATTAAGAGACGTAGAGGACGAAAAAATTTCCTTCTACTTCTTTACCTTCAGCGAGCCGAGCCATGCGCAGCAGTATTGCGGGGTTTGATAGGCCGTACTGTCAGTGCGCTCGCCTCTGATGCGCCACTAAATATTGGCGATCGGTTGCCGATACTCAGTCATCTAAATTCCGATCGAGCGAAGGCGCATGGACATCAGCAATACCAGCAGTGAATATCAAAAGCCGAAAAATCTCGCAGGGCTGGGCCGTCGCTGGGGTGGGCAGATCATCGATACGTTGATCACCTACTTTTTGATCCTCTTCGTAGGACGGCTGGCGGAGTTTATTGGTTTGCCGCCAAATGCGGTGGCTGTCCTGGCTCTTGGTACGGGTGTGTCGTATTACCTGTTTTCCGATGCAATGCCCAATGGGCAAAGCCTGGGTAAAAAGCTGCTGGGGATGTCGGTGATTGATGAGCGTAGTTACTTGAACTGCAATCTGTATCAATCGTTCATACGCAACATCACAACGCCGTTTCTGAACATCCTCGACTGGATTTTCATCTTCTTTGGCTCGCGCAAACGTCTGGGCGACATGCTTGCGTCGACAATTGTGATTCGTGTCAGGTGAGTCAAGTGGGGCGGCGGCAGCCGCCCAGGTATTAAGGTTTCGAATCTTGCTTAATGTCCTCCGAGTCACTGGAGGTTGCGGCGTCCTTCTGCGTTTCTTGCGGTTCGGCGCCGGAGTTTGAACCTGACGCTTCTTCGCCCTTTTTATTGGCTTTTTCCTCGTTGGACTCGGAGCTGTGCGCCTGATTTGTCTCGGAGGAGGCCGTCGGTGTTGCTGCCGAACTGGTCTGCGTGAGGAACGAGCCAGTCAACAGCAGGCTTGCAAGCGTCAGGGTTGCAATCGACTTGTTCATATCTGAGTCTTCCGCGCGATGGGGGGTAACTCATTGGAGGCATGAACGGGCCTAAGGTGCTGGCCGTTGGACGAGCGGTAAAGTCACAGATACCCGGCCCAATGTGAAAGTAGAAGGATTTCTACCAAGCCGACCACAAACATGACCGCGACAAAACGGCGCGAAAACACACGATTACTGCGCCGCCTTGATCTGAAGTCATCGTAAGCGACGAGTGCTGCCAGGAAATCAAAAAGCTCGCTCAAGTTGTAGTGGCTCTCATGGGGCATTATTTTTCGGGTGGCCGGCAATGAATGTCGAGCTTATGAATGCATCTGCTTTCGTGCAAGCTGTGTGCGCCAGTCGAGGGCGCTATGTTTTGCGGCCTTGCAAGTCGGCCCATTCAATCCCGAAGCGGCTCAGGTATTTTCTCAAGCGATCTGCATCATTCGGCTGCGCCTTGGCCTGGCGCGATACGCCGAACAGTCTGCGTCCGGCATCCGACAGGCTGTCCGCTTGCCGACATACTTCAATTACCGCCTTCAATTGCAGTCGATCAAACAGGTCGAGGCTATCGGCGTCTCCCGGGAGGTCATCCAACACGCCGTCCGCTTGCACCAGCCCCCACGCATAACGCAGCCGATCAATTTCTTCCTGCACTTGCGCCTCATCAATTCGCCCGCTGTCCGCCAGTGTGGCCATCCGGGTAATCGACGCTGACAGTTCGCGAAAGTTGCCCAGCCATGCCGCTTCGCGAGAGCTGGCGAAGGCGAGGTAGCGCCGCCGTGCTTCGAGGTTGAAGCGCACCAGTTGGCCGTGATCGCGAGCGTGACGTTCGAGCTCGAAATCGATGTTGGGCTCGATGTCTTCGCGGCGGCCGGCCAGGCCGGGCAAATCAAATGTCCAGAGGTTGATGCGCGCGTACAGATCCTCGCGGAACAGGCCTTCGGCGACGCGGCTGCGCAGATCGCGGTGAGTACCGGCGATGATCAGGAAGTCGCTATCGACCTCCTTGTCGGAACCGAGCGGAAAGAAGCGCTTTTCTTCGATCGCCTTGAGCAGCATCGCCTGTTCGTCCGCGCCCAGTTCACCGATTTCATCGAGAAACAACATGCCGCCGTCCGCGGCGCGCAGCAGGCCGTCGCGGGCGTTCTGCGCGCCGGTGAAAGCGCCTTTGACGTGACCGAACAAGGCCGACATCGCGCCGTCGCCACGCAGGGTGGCGCAGTTGACCTCAACAAACCGGCCCTGCATTTGATGGCGACTGCGTTTGAGTTCGTAGATGCGTCGGGCGAGGAACGATTTGCCGGCGCCGGTCGGACCGATCAGCAGCATAGGCGCCTTGGAACGCACAGCCACCCGTTCAATCTGTTCGATGGAGCGGTTGAACGCCGCGTTGCGTGTGGCGATGCCGGACTTCAAGAACTCCAGGCCTTCGAGGCGTTTGTTGGCGAAACGCGAGGCGATGCGGTCATAGCGCGACAGGTCGAGGTCGATCAGGGCGTGGGTGCCGGTGGCTTGTTCATCTTCGCTTTTGCGTCGGGCGGGGGAGGTCTGGATCAGGCGCGCCGGCAGATAGCGTGCTTCGGTCAGCAGGAACCAGCAAATCTGCGCGACGTGGGTGCCGGTGGTGATGTGAACCAGATAGTCCTCGTGCTCGGTATCGAAGCTGTAGGCCGTCGTGAAGTCATGCAGCGCGCCGTAGACCTCTTCGAAATCCCACGGATTGCGCAGTGCCATGGGGTGCAGGTGGACTTCGGTTTCCGGCGAGACCTGCTGGATATCGGCGCGAACCCGTTCAGCGAGGCTGATGTCGCGCGCGTCGATACCGTGAATCAGTTCCAGACGATGGATCAGCACGTCCGGTTGCTGGCACAGGCCAACGCTCGGTCGCCAGTGGCTCCAGCGATTGGCGCCCTTGCCAACGCGATCCAGCGTGGCGCCGATAAAACCGATCGCGACAGTACGTTTGTTGGGCATGCCTATCTCAAAAGATAAATGACGATATCAAATGATAGGTTTCTCACGCGGGGTTTGTCTTCGGTTCAGCTCAAAAAAATCGATAAAAAATAAAAAGCTATATAAATCAATAATATAGAAAATAAATTCTGTACCTTTCAAAAACTGGCACAGGCGCTGCAATACCTATCGCAACGAACAGGACAACAGAGCGAGACGCCACGATGGCCAACTTCAAACTCTTCAACACGCAATCGAAACAGCTGCCAGCCTGCGACACTTTGAATGCCTCCGGTGCCTCGGCGTATGCCTACACCCCGAAGCATCAACTGGCCCAACTGGCGGTCACCGGTTGCCTTAACCAGACGTTTTACGCCAGCGCTGAAAGTCAGCTGGATCAAGTGTTGAAGCTGGTGGCTGAACTCGACAGCCGTTTCGTGGCGAAGGCTGCTGTCTACGCTCGCCAAAAGGGCCACATGAAAGACATGCCGGCGTTGTTGCTGGCGGCGTTGACGGCGAACCGTTCGACGTTGGTACCTGAGGTGTTCGAACAAGTGATCGACAGCGGCAAGATGTTGCGCAACTACGTGCAGATCCTGCGCAGTGGCGCCACCGGGCGCAAATCCCTTGGTTCGCAACCCAAGCGTCTGGTGCAGAACTGGCTGAACGGCGCGACTGAACGTCAACTGCTGCAAGCATCGATTGGCAACCAGCCATCGCTGGCGGATGTGGTGAAGATGGTTCATCCGAAACCGGCTGAGGCTTGGCGTGAAGCGTTCTTCGCCTGGCTGATCGGCAAACCGGTGGATGTACAGGCATTGCCTCAACTGACCCGCGATTTGTTGGCATTTCGCAGCGGTGCGAGTCACGAAGTACCCGCAGTACCGTTTCAACTGCTCGGCAACGAAACCCTGAGCAAAGAGCAATGGGCGGCGCAGGCTTGCAACATGGGCTGGCAGGGGTTGCGCATCAACCTCAACACCTTGGCGCGGCATGGCGCGTTCGAGGTACCGGGTTGCGTCGAGTACGTGGCAGCGCGACTTGCAGATCCGCAAGAAGTGGCCAAGGCGCGGGTTTATCCGTACCAGTTGCTGGCGGCCTACCGGATGGTTGGCGATAACGTTCCGCTGCAGATCCGCGAGGCATTGCAGGACGCACTTGAGTTATCGCTGGCCAACGTGCCGAAGCTGGAAGGCGCGGTGGTGGTATGCCCGGACGTATCGGGTTCAATGGGCAGCCCGGCGAGCGGTTATCGTCAGGGTGCAACCACCGCAGTGCGTTGCATTGATGTGGCGGCACTGGTCGCGGCAGCGGTGTTGCGCAAACAGCCGGCGGCGCGGGTGATGCCGTTCGAAGTGAAGGTGGTGGATATCAAGCTCAACCCACGGGACAGCGTGATCAGCAACGCGGAGAAACTGGCCGCGGCTTTTGGCGGCGGCACCAACTGCTCGGCGCCATTGAAGAAACTGGCGGACAGCAAAGCCAAGGTCGATACGCTGATTCTGGTATCGGACAACGAGTCCTGGATCGATACACGACGCCATGGAGCAAGCGAGACCATGCGCCAATGGGAACGAATCAAGCAGATCAACCCGCAGGCACGGCTGGTGTGCATCGATATCCAGCCGGGTTATGCAACGCAGGCAGCGGATCGCGATGACATTCTGAATGTCGGCGGTTTCAGCGATGCGGTGTTCGATGTGGTCGAGCAGTTCACCTGCGGTCGTTACGGCGCGCAGCACTGGGTCGAAGCGATCGAGAACATGCAATGAATTGATTTGTCGCAGGCGCTGAATGCCGGTGGGACTACATCCAAGACGTCTCATCAAACCCTTGTCAGCGTGTGTGACGGCACGAATGCCTGATGGCTGTACATCTGAGACCGGTTAACCCCGGTGCGCGGCAACGCGCAACAGTCATCAACTTTTGTCGTGCCACCTTATTGAAAAAGAGGGCAGCGAATGCAACAGGTACTCCATCGGAACGCGGGTTCGAATCCCGCCCCGGCAACGGGGGCTCGACTGGCAGAGCCACAGTGTCTGTTTTTTTGTCGCTGCACATGACGGAACAACGCCGAATCATCGGCCAACGAATAAAGAATAGAGAAATGAAAGCACACACTTACCAACTGCTCGAAGTCGCCAACGGCAAGCCGATCAAACTCTGGACCGAAGGCGTCCCGGTGGAAAACGAGGCCCGCGAGCAGTTGATGAACACGGCAAAGATGCCATTTATCTTCAAGCATCTGGCGGTAATGCCGGATGTGCATCTGGGCAAGGGCTCGACCATTGGCAGCGTGATTCCGACGGTGGGCGCGATCATCCCTGCGGCCGTCGGTGTGGACATCGGTTGCGGCATGATCGCCGCACGCACGTCGCTGACCGCAGCCGACCTGCCGGACAATCTGCAAGGTCTGCGCAGCGCCATCGAGCAAGCGGTGCCCCATGGCCGCAGTTCGACCCGTTCGCGGCGCGACAAGGGCGCGTGGGACGAGATTCCGCAGCAAGCCGATCAGGCCTGGGCGGGGCTTCAGCCACGTTTCAAACTGATCACCGACAAGTACCCGAAACTGGCCAACACCAACAACCGTGGGCATCTGGGCACGCTCGGCAGCGGCAACCACTTCATTGAAGTCTGCCTGGATGAAGCCAACCGGGTGTGGTTCATGTTGCACAGTGGCTCTCGCGGTGTCGGCAACGCCATTGGCAACCTGTTCATTCAGATGGCTCAGGCGGATATGCGGCAGCACATCGCCAACTTGCCGGATCGTGACCTGGCGTACTTCGAAGAAGGCAGCCAGCACTTTGATGATTACGTGGAAGCGGTGAGCTGGGCGCAAGACTTCGCCAGACAGAACCGCGAACTGATGATGCGCGCGGTGATTCAGGCCACGCGCCAGATCATTCGCAAGCCGTTCGAGGTGGCGCTGGAAGCGGTCAACTGCCACCACAACTACGTGCAGAAAGAGCGGCATTTCGGCGAAGAAATCCTGGTCACCCGCAAAGGTGCGGTGTCGGCGAAGAAAGGTGAACTCGGGATCATTCCGGGTTCGATGGGCGCCAAGAGTTTCATTGTGCGCGGCCTGGGCAACGAAGAGTCGTTCAGCTCCTGCAGCCACGGCGCCGGCCGCACCATGAGCCGAACGAAGGCAAAGAACACTTTCACCGTCGAAGACCAGATCCGCGCCACGGCGCATGTGGAGTGCCGCAAGGATGAAGCGGTGATCGACGAAATTCCGATGGCCTACAAGGACATCGACAAAGTCATGCACGCCCAGCGCGAGTTGGTGGAAGTGCTGCACACCCTGCGGCAAGTGGTGTGCGTCAAAGGATAAAAGGATCAGCAGTCATGGAATTTGCAGAACGCCACCCGCTGTGCGCCACGATGCGTGCGCGGGTACTGGAAGAGTTGGCGCGTATAGAGCGCGAGCGCAATGTCACGGTGTTGTACGCCTGTGAGTCCGGCAGTCGGGCCTGGGGCTTTGCCTCGACCGACAGCGACTACGACGTACGGTTCGTGTACGTGGAAAAACCGCAGTGGTTCGTTCAGGTCGACACGCCGCGCGCGGTGATCGAGCGACCATTGGACGATGAACTGGACGTCAGCGGCTGGGAACTGCGCAAGACCCTCGGGTTGTTGCGCAAGTCCAATCCGACGTTGCTGGAGTGGCTCGACTCGCCATTGGTGTACCGCAGCGAAAGCGCACAGGTTGCGCAACTGCGGGAGCTGGCCGAAGCGTTCTACAGCCCGCCGGCAGCCCGCAACCACTATCTGTCGATGGCGAAAAACAACTTTCGCCAGTACCTGCAAGGCGACAGCGTGCGGTTCAAGAAGTACTTCTACGTGCTGCGGCCGTTGCTGGCGGTGCGCTGGATCGATCAGGGGCGTGGACGTCCACCGATGACCTTCGCCGAGCTGCTAACCACGGTTGACGACCGCGCACTGCTCGCTGAAGTCGACGAACTGCTGACACTTAAACGCAATGCCGACGAGCGCGCCTACGGCCCGCGTCGTCCGGCACTGCACAGGTTCATCACTGCCGAACTCGAGCGCGATGCGCCCACATTACTCAGAACTCAGGAAGACTCGCGACGACTGGATGACTACCTCAGGGACATCGTCGGGTTGTATGCGTAAGGATTGAAATGGAACCGCAAGTGATTGAACTGGACGGCGCGATTGGCGGCGGTCAGGTGTTGCGCAGCGCGCTGAGCCTGTCGATGGTGACAGGCCAGGCGTTTCGCATTAAACAGATTCGTGCCCGCCGCAGTCGGCCGGGATTGTTGCGTCAGCATTTGACGGCAGTGATGGCGGCTGCCGAAGTCTGTGGCGCGCGGATCGCGGGAGCAGAACTGGGCTCGCAGGAGCTGCGCTTCGAGCCGGGAGCGATTCGTTCGGGTGATTACCGGTTTGCGATCGGCACGGCCGGTAGTTGCACGTTGGTGTTGCAAACATTGCTGCCGGCGCTGTTGCAGGCACCGGGCACAAGTCGCGTACGGATCAGCGGCGGCACGCATAACCCATTGGCGCCGCCGGCCGATTTCCTTACACGTAGCTGGTTGCCGCTGATGCGGCGCATGGGGGCCGGCATTGAGCTGGATCTGCTGCGTCACGGCTTTGTCCCGGCCGGTGGCGGTGAGATCTACGTCACGGTGCAGCCGTCGCAACTGACGCCGCTGGACCTGTGTGAACGCGGGGCGCTGCTGTCGCAGCAAGCCTTGGCGCTGACGGCCGGTCTCGCACCGAGCGTCGCCGAGCGCGAATTGAATCAGGTAGCCAAACGCTTGCGCTGGGCAGCGGATACGTTGCATCCGATCACGCTCGATCCGGCGCGTGGCCCCGGTAATGTGTTGTTGCTGGAGTACGTGTTCGAGCACGTCACCGAAGTTTTCAGTGCCTTTGGCCAAGTGTTGTTACGGGCGGAGAAGGTCGCTGATAGCGCAATCAATCAGGCGGCAGACTGGTTGCGCAGTGACGCAGCGGTGGCAGAACACCTCGCCGATCAGTTGCTGCTGCCGATGGCGCTGGCCGGCGGTGGATCATTTACCACCCCAAGGATGACCGAGCATCTGCACAGCAACATCGCGGTGATCGAGCGCTTCTTGCCGGTCACTATCGAATGCTCGGAAGAGGGCGCCGAGCGTCTGCGGGTTGAGGTCCGCAGCTGTCGCTGATCGCGTCGCAGGCCCGGATCAATCTCGCAAATGCGGCAAATTGCTGGCCCCCAGGCTTGGGCTTCCCCGGCAAACTCGCCTTTTTTCAAAAGGTTAGGTTGGCTATATGCGGACGATTGTCATAACCGTTGCAACGCTTTCCCTGGCTGCTTTCGCTTCGGCCATTGAAGCGAAGGAGTTGAGCAAGAGTCATCGTTTTGCCTGTACCTGGGGCTCGGACATCGCCGCCGGCGCACAACAGTCGAAGCTGTCGGGGATCTCGTTGTATGGCGCGCGCAAGCAGTTGCAGGTGCGCAAGTTCCAGCAACCGTGGATGCGCATGACGGCGATGGGGATTACCGAGCAGACTTACAACAGCACGTCGAAGCTCAAGCCTGCGGCGGTCAAGCAGACCTATTACGAACAATGCGTGCGGCATGAGCTGGCCCAGCGATAAACCAAAAAGCCCGACCTGAAGAGGTTGGGCTTTTTCATGCCTGAGGAAAAGTCAGCATCACTTGTCAGTCTCGCAATTGAAAGCCTCACGGCAGTTGCCGTTGAAGATCAGGCAGGGATTGATTCGCATGGCGGGGTTCCTGACAGTAGGCGCGGAGAGAGGCGATTTTCGCCAGGTTCCGCGAAGGGCGGCTAAAACAGAGCAGAGCTTTGGACGCTGCAAAGGCCAGTGTTTTTCCAGATGTTTTTCTCATGAAAAAGCGCAGTTTCAGCACGGATCAAACCTGCGGAGTACCATGGCACGCTCCATCCGCCGTCGAGCTCTGTGTTCCATGCCTTTGATTCCCCGCTTCCACGCTTTGTTCGATCAGGCCCGGCGCGCCTTGCTACTGGTTTGGGCGACATCTCGCGGTTTGTTTCTGGGTCTGGTGCTGGCCACTCTGATTGCCGGTGTGCTGCCGGCGCTGGCCGCATGGCTGGGTCAGCGGATCGTCGATGCGGTGGTGGCGGCGATGCAGTTGCACGCGCAGCAGGGCGCTGCACCGCTGTGGCCGGTGTTGCGTTATGTGCTGATGGAGGCGGGGGTGTTGGCGTTGTTGTCCGGTACGCAACGGGCGCTCTCGGTGCAGCAGTCGTTGTTGCGGGTGCAGTTGGGGCAGAAGGTCAACACGCTGATTCTGGAGAAAGCGCAGACCCTGTCGCTGGTGCAGTTCGAGAACTCCGAGTTCTACGACAAGCTTGTGCGCGTGCGCCGCGAAGCCTCGACCCGGCCGCTGGCGTTGGTGATGAAGTCGCTGGGGCTGATCCAGAACCTGATCATGCTGATCAGCTTCGGTGTGCTGCTGGTGCATTTTTCGCCGTGGGCGCTGGTGTTGCTGGTGATCGGCGCGTTGCCGGTGTTCTTTGCCGAGGCGCATTTCTCCGGCGACGCTTTCCGCCTGTTCACCCGCCGTGCCCCGGAGAGTCGGCAGCAAAATTACATTGAAACCTTGCTGTCCCACGAGGCCTACATCAAAGAGGTCAAGCTGTTCGGCTTTGCGCCGTTGCTGCTGCAGCGTTATCGGGACACTTTTGCCAAGCTCTACGCCGAGGATCGGCGTCTGACATTGCGTCGTGATGGCTGGGGTTTCGGTCTCGGCTTGCTCGGCACCGGGGCGTTCTATCTGGCTTATGCCTGGGTGGTGATCGATGCGGTGCACGGCAATATCAGTCTCGGTCAGATGACCATGTACCTGGTGTTGTTCAAGCAGGGGCAGAGTGCGGTCAGCAGCAGTCTGAGCGCGATCAGTGGCCTGTACGAAGACGGTCTGTATCTGTCCAACCTGTATGAATATCTGGCCGAACCGGTGCTCGCCGATTCCGGCCATCTCACCGTCGGCGCACAACCGGGCGATGGCCTGCGCTTTGAAAACGTCGGTTTTCGGTATCCGGGCGCCCACCGTGCGGCGCTGGAAGGCATTGACCTGCACCTGGTGCCGGGCAAGAGCGTGGCGCTGGTGGGGGAGAACGGCTCAGGCAAAACCACGCTGATCAAATTGCTGACGCGCCTGTATCGGCCCGACCAGGGACGCATTCTGCTTGATGGCAGCGATTTGCAGGATTGGGAAGAGAACACCTTGCGTCGGCGTATCGGGGTGATTTTTCAGGACTACATTCGCTACCAGTTCACCGTGGGCGAAAACATCGGCGTGGGCGATACCTCGGCGTTCAACGAAGAATCGCGCTGGCAGGCTGCGGCTACCGAAGGCATGGCCGCGCCGTTCATTGAAGGGCTCGACCGTGGCTATGCCACGCAACTAGGCCGATGGTTCGCCGGCGGTCAGGAGTTGTCCGGTGGGCAATGGCAGAAGATTGCCTTGTCCCGGGCGTACATGCGCCGCGATGCCGACATCCTGATTCTCGACGAACCGACCTCGGCGCTGGATCCGGCAGCGGAAGCGGCAGTGTTCGAGCATTTCAGCCAGCACACCGAAGGTCGCATGACCTTGCTGATCTCCCACCGCTTTTCCAGTGTGCGCAACGCCGATCAGATCATGGTGCTGAAGGGCGGACGGATACTGGAGCAGGGCGATCACGACAGCCTGATCGCCGCCAATGGGCACTACGCCAAGCTGTTCGATCTGCAGGCGCGCGGCTATCGCTAGGAATCCTGCGCGCTGCGCACCAATGCTGGGCCGGCCACGCGCGGCGCGGGTTTGGACTGCATCAGCGCATCGAGCGCCTTGCGATAATTCTGCCCGCCCAGCGCCATGCTGTTGTTATGGGTGGCACCCGGCACCAGCAGCAGTCGTTTCGGTTGTTGGGCGGCGTTGAACAGCTGCTCGCTGAAGCGCGGCGGCACGAACGCGTCGGCCATGCCGTGCACCACCAGCAATGGCATGTGAATCTCGGCGATCTTGTCGATGGAGTCGAATTTCTGCGACAGCAGCCAGCGCACCGGCAGCGAGGTGTTGGCCACGGCCGCAGCCACGTCGGCGAGAGAGGTGAAGGTCGATTCGATCACCAGACCTTTGACTGGCAGCGGTGTCTTGTCCCGTGCGGCGTCCTGGCCGAGTTCGGCCGCCAGATCAATGGCCACGGCGCCGCCCAGGGAGTGGCCGTAGATCAGGCGCTTGCTCGGGTCGGGCTGCAGCAACTTGAAGCGCTCCCACGCCACACGGGCGTCTTCATACACGCTGCTTTCCGAAGGCAGATCGCCCTTGCTCTGGCCGAAACCACGGTAGTCGATGGCCAGTACCGAGTAGCCGGCTGCGCGCAACTGCTCGATGCGGAACAGCTGTCCGGTGAGGTTCCAGCGCACGCCATGCAGATAGAGAATCGCCGGAGCGTTCGGTCGTTCTGCGGGCCACCACCAGGCATGAATATTCTGCCCGGCCTTGAAGCTCTTGGGCTGCAAGTCGAGTTCCTGCACGCTGCCCGGCAAACCGTGATACCAGCCGGCCGTGCCCGGTTCGATGCGAAACAGCAGTTTGCGCTCGGTGTGTTCGAGCACCGCACAACTCGTCGGCACGCCAATGATCAGCGCAGCTATGCAGGCGAACGCCAGACGGCGACGACGCAAACGGGTCATGAAGGACAGGAACATTAAACGGTTCACCACAGCGCAGACAAAGAAGGCTTTTTACCAGAAGGCTCGGTCTGCGCGTGACTTTTTCGACCACCGTCTACTCGCAACGATTACAAAATGCTGCGGCTCAGCCCACGCGCAGAACGATTTTGCCGATGTGGTCGCCACCTTCCATGCGCGCATGCGCCTGGGCCGCATCGTTCAGCGAATAAACCTTGTCGATGATCGGCAGGCAGCGTCCGGCGGCCAGCGCCGGCCACACGTGTTCGCGCAGTTGCTCGGCAATTTCGGCCTTTTCCTCAGCGGTTCGCGCACGCAGCAATGAGCCAGTGATCACCGCACGCTTGGCCATGATCGCCAGCAGGTCGATGTCGTTGGCCTTGCCGCCACCGAGAAAGCCCAGCATCACCATCCGGCCATCCATCGCCAGCGCGCTGACATTACCGTTGAGGTACGAAGCGCCCATGATGTCGAGAATCGCGTTAACGCCTTGGCCAGCGGTTTTTTCGGCGATGACCGTGGCGAAATCCTGCTCGCGATAATTGATCGGCTGCCCACCCAGTTTGCTGATCGCCGCGCATTTTTCGGCGCTGCCGGCGGTGGCGAAGGCTTCGATGCCGAATTCGCGGCACAGCATCAGTGCGGTGGTGCCGATGCCGCTGGTGCCGCCGTGGATCAGCACGCGCTGACCACGCTGGGCGTCGCCGAGGCCGAACAGGTTGGCCCACACGGTAAAGAAGGTTTCCGGGATAGCGGCGGCCTGCACCCAATCCAGTCCATGGGGGATCGGCAGGGTTTGTCCGGCCGGGACGTTGCAGTATTCGGCGTAACCGCCACCGTTGGTCAGCGCGCAGACCTTGTCTCCGACGGCAAACTGACTGACACCGGCACCCAGCGCCACCACTTCGCCGGCCACTTCCAGACCGGGGATCGGATTCATCCCCGGCTTCATTGGATACTTGCCGGCCCGTTGCAGCGCATCCGGGCGATTGATCCCTGCGGCATGCACGCGGATCAGCACTTCACCGGCTGCAGCGACGGGCAGGGGCACACGTTTGGCTTGCAAGACGTCCGGGCCACCGGGTTGAGTGATTTCGATCCGGGTCATTTCGTTGGGCAAAGTCATGTCGATTCCTGTTGCTTGAGGTTCTGAAGATGGGAGCGCAGCCCGCAGGCAATGATTCCCTTCAATTTTCACAGACGCGTGGTTCAGTCGCTGAGGGCAGCCATTTCAGGGCGTGCTCCAACAGAATCGCCACGACAATCGCCCCTGCGGCGATCACGAAGAGCATTGCGTGCTGACCGCCCGTGGCATTGAACAGCGCCGAAAAGGCAAATCCGGCCAGCGCCTGAAACGTGGCAAACGATACGGTGGCGCGGCTCCAGGCGATTTGCTGGCGATGGTGATCCGGCACCAGTTCATGCACGCGGGCCAAGGCCAGAGGGACGATGCCGGGCGGGAATGAACCGATGATCACTGCCAGCACGGCCAACGCCATGAAAGAGTGGGAAACCGCCAGCAGTCCCAGCGCAATCGCCTGTACCAGCAATACCAGCCGAATGCCCATCCGCGCGCCAAGCCGATCCGCGAGAAAGCCGTAACTTACCGGGCCGACAATTGCGCCCAGGCCATACATCACCCAAACCAGTGCGCCCATCTGCGCCCCGGCACCGAGCCCGCGAGCCACGTAATCCACCAGAAACACCATGGCCGGCACCAGACCTGCGGCCATGAATGCGTATTGGCCGAAAAGCAAATAGACGGCGGAGGGCGTTGGCTCAATCGCCGCGCCTGTGTGAGTGGCGGTCGGGTGCGGTAGATCAACAGGCCAGCCAAACCAGCTTATTGCGGTCAGCAACAACGACAATCCGCCCAGCCCCAGCCAGGTGGCGTGCAGGCCCATATTCAACAAGGGCGGGACGATGGTTCCGGAGGCGGCAATGCCCAGGCCGATACCGAGAAAAATCGCACCGCTGGCCAGTCCTTTGCGGGATGCCGGCACGTGGGGCAGTACAGTCGCCGCCACCAGCACCATAATCGCGCCGCCGGTAATCCCCGACAGCAATCGCCAGCCAAAGAACCAGCTCACCGACAACGGAAATGCGCAGGCAAAAAACGCTGCGGTGACCAGCAGCATCATCAGTCGCAGGGCGTTTTTATTGCCCAGTTGCCGCGCGATCGGTCGGCCGAGCAGGGCGCCGATCAGATAGCCGACCAGATTGGCTGCGCCGAGGTAGACCACGTCATTGGCAGAAAACCACTGCGCCTGAATCAGCGAGGGAATAAGCGGTGTGTAGGCAAAACGCGCCAGCCCAATGCCGACCAGGCTGGCGCAGAGTCCCGAGAAAATCGGTAAGCCTGAGGTTGATGTACGCATGACAGCATTCCTTAGGAAGGTCTATGGCGCTCAGGATATCGGCTATCTTTGCTGCGGTAATGCAGCGATTTGGCTTTATAGTGATGCAAATTCGCATCGGTTGGGGGCAGCATGAACTGGGATGATGCGCGGGTATTTCTCGCAGTATGCAGAGAGTCGACCTTACGCGGCGCAGCGCGGGTTCTGGGGGTGGATCAGGCGACCGTCGGACGACGGATCACGGCGCTGGAAAAGTCCCTGAGTGCGACCTTGTTCCTGCGCACCTCCGACGGCTACGCACTGACCGCAGTCGGCGAAGCCGCGCTAAAAAGCGTGGAAAAAATGGAGCAGTCGGCGCTGGAACTTGAACGGCAGATTCAGGGCCTGGATGATCGTCTGACCGGCAACGTACGCGTTAGCACCACCGACTCGCTGGCCATCGACTTTCTGATTCCGGCCATTAGTCGCCTGCACGCGCTGCACCCGGACGTGCGTGTGCAACTGGACGCCTCCACGCAGATCCTTAGCCTGGCCAAGCGCGAGGCGGACATCGCCGTGCGCAATACCCGGCCTGACAATCCCGATCTGATCGCGCGGCGGATTGCACGCTGGCCCGTGGGATTGTTCGCTTCACAGGCGTATATCGACGCCCATGGCATCCCGCCGCAGGGTACGGCGTTCGAAGGCCATGACTTGGTGGTCTACCAGCCGTATTTGCAGACGCACAAGGACATGACGCTGGTTTGCGAACCGCTGCATCGCGGACGGATTGTCGCCAGCCTGAGTTCAAGTCTGTTGGTACGCCGCTCGATTGCGGCTGGCCTGGGCGTAGGAGAAATCCCGGTGTACATGGGCGAGCGCGATGGCCTGGTCAGGCTTTGGCCTGAGCGCAATCGCCCGCAACCGTATGAGGTGTGGCTGGTGACCCACGCGGACTTGCGCCACACCGCACGGGTCAGGGCGGTGATTGAGCAGATTGTCGAGGCGTTTGCACTGGAGAATGAGTGACGGCTTAAAGCGTTTTGGACAAGCTACAGCGTCTGACGAAACGCCCTACATCCACAGCAGAATCTGCCGGCTTGTGGGCTTGGAGCGCCAGCCTTAAGGTTGATGCAACTCGCAGCGCCAGGAAATCGGTGCGCCAGTGAAGGTATCGGTAACCCAGGGAAGGGGATCGGATTGAAAGCCAGGGAATTCGAGCAATATCAAAGCTTCGACACATTGAGCAAAGGTCGTAACGCACAAATCATGAACGCTATCAGCCGTGAAGAATTCAACGCCAGGATCGAGACCATCGAGGCAAGGATGGATGCTCGGGTAGAGCGAGTGCACGCCGATATTCGAGAGTTCCTTTGCTCCCAGGCAGAGCGAGACAAGGCGAACGAGCGCATTCAGTTCGAGCGGGATAAACGCTACGACTCGGTGATTCAAGGCATCGCCATCGAGTCCAGAGAGGCACTCAAAAAGGCGGGTACCGTGAATGCCAACGTCTGGATGGCAACGGCTGTGCATCTGTTTGGTGTGGTCAGCATTGTCGTCGGTGGCTATTTCGCCAGTCAGGCCAACCTGTATGCAGCGATACAAACAACATTGGCGGCGGTTCAGGCGGGCAAAGATGTCGGTGCAGCGAAGCCTGCCGAGCAGCCATCATCGGTGTTGCCAAAATAAAAAACGGCCTTCAATTGAAGGCCGTTTTGTTGGCTGGGAAACCCATGCCTCATGGCATTTGCGGCAGCTCTTGCGGACGCAGGTCAAACACCAGTACTTCGGCATCCACGCCATTGCTCAGGGTCAACGCCTGTTCCTCGCGAACCCGCACGCCGTCACCTTCCTGCAGCAACTGGCCGTTGAGTTCAACACTGCCGCGAGCCACATGCACGTAGGCGTAACGGTTGGCGGACAGTTTCAGGGTGGCGCTTTCCTTGCCGTCGAACAACCCGGCGTAAACCCGCGCATCCTGGCGCACTGTCAGCGAACCATCGCTGCCGTCCGGCGAGATGATCAGTTGCAGACGACCGCGTTTTTTCTGCGCGCTGAAGTGCTCCTGCTGATAGCGCGGTTTGGCGCCGCTGATCTCCGGCACAATCCAGATTTGCAAAAAGTGCACGGGTTTGGTGGCCGAATGGTTGAACTCGCTGTGCGCCACGCCGCTGCCGGCGCTCATCAGTTGTACGTCGCCAGGGCGGATCACCGAGCCGGTGCCCAACGTGTCTTTATGTTCCAGTGCGCCTTCGAGCACGTAGGAAAAGATCTCCATGTCACGATGCGGGTGCTGGCCGAAACCTTTGCCGGCGGCAACGCGGTCATCGTTAATCACCAGCAGGTCGGAAAAACCTTGTTCACGCGGGTCGCGGTAGCTGGCAAAGGAAAAGGTGTGGAACGACTTCAACCAGCCATGATTGGCGAGGCCACGATCGGAGGCTTTGCGAAGAGTCAGCATGATGAAATCTCCTGGGGGGACGTGAATTCGTCCGAGTGAGGAGAAGATTACTGTTTACTCTTCGGGCTAATAAGTAGATGGAAATTGAAATACTGTCCGTTTCTGGTTGACAGTTGTTTGCGCTCGATCACGTATTTTTTCCGACGATTGTGCCGCAGTTGGCCATAATGCTCAGCCGGTCTTGTCCGTTTACCTTTGATTATCAGTGATGTGTATCCCATGAAAACCGTGGCAATGGTGTTGTTCCCCGACTTTCTGCTGCTCGACATGGCCGGGCCGCTGGAGGTGTTTTCGGTGGCCAATCGCTATTTGAAACCGGAGTTGCACTATCAACTGACCACGCTTGGCACCGAGCGCGGGCCGTTGCGTGCGTCCAACGGTGTGCTGGTACACACCGACCGGCATATCGAACAAGCCACTGAGCGCTACGACTTGCTGCTGGTGCCAGGAGGGCCGGGGGCCTACAACGAAAAACACCCGGGGTTGCTGGCCTGGCTGAAAGCGGCCGTACCCTGTGCCGAGCGATATGGGTCGATCTGCACCGGCGCCTTCGTACTCGGCCATGCCGGGTTGCTCGATGGCTATCGGGTGACCACTCACTGGAATTACACCGAGCGCCTGATCAAGGCATTTCCAAAAGCGAGCGTCGCCACCGACCAGATTTTTATTGAGGATCGCAATCTGATCACCTCTGGCGGGGTCACGGCCGGCATCGACCTGGCGCTGGCGCTGGTGGCGCAGGATCACGGCAAGAAGTTGGCCCAGGACGTCGCCAAAGTGCTGCTGGTGGTGATGAAACGTCAAGGCGGACAGGCGCAGTTCAGCCCATTGATGGCGGCGGTGGCGCCTCAGGAAACACCGATCACCCGAGTACAGAATTACGTCCTGGACCATCTCGACGAAGCGTTCACTGTCGAGCGCATGGCTGGATTGGCCAACATGAGTGCACGGCACTTCGCGCGGACGTTTGTTCGCGACATCAACATGACGCCGATGGAGTTCCTGCAAAGTGCACGTATCGACTGCGCACGAAATCTTTTGGAAACCACTGACCTGCCTTTGAAAACCGTGGCCTACAAGAGTGGTTTTGGCAGTGTCCGGCACATGCGCCTGTTGTTCGTGGAAAAACTCGGTCTTACTCCTGTGCAATACCGCGAACAGTTCAGCTAGAGCGGTTCTGTCCGTTGTGCGCACCCGGATGTCCGTGCTGCGCCCTGTGTGAAGGTTGTGCCGTCATAGCAGGCTGCCAAGATAGTTGGCATGAACAGCCTCAACGATTTGCACTCGGCGTCAGTCCTGTATTTCGGGCCTTATGCCTTTCATTTGCGCCAACGGCTGATCCTCGACGGGGATCGGCAACTGCGCATGGGCGGGCGTGCACTGGACATTCTGCAGGTGCTGGTCGAGCGCGCAGGCCGAGTGGTCGGAAAGGAAGAGTTGATTGCACGGGTCTGGCCCACTTCGGTGGTCGAAGAGATCAATCTTCGCGTCCACATTGCCGCCCTGCGCCGGGCGCTCGGTGACGGTGAGAACGGCCAACGCTATATCGTCAATGTCCCGCAATGTGGCTACAGCTTCGTTGCTCCGGTGCACGGCGACAATTTCGAGCACGTGGCCCTGGAAAATCTGCAAGCCCCCCAACACAACCTGCCTGTGCGGCTGACGCCGGTGACCGGTCGCGACTCCGTGGTGGGCTCGATGGTGCGGCAATTGCCACTGTGCCGATTGATGACCGTGACGGGGCCTGCGGGGGTCGGCAAAACCACGGTGGCGTTGCGTGCCGCAGAGTTGCTGTTACAGCATTTTCGCGACGGGGTCTGGCTGGTGGACCTGGCGGTAGTCAACGACGCCACGCCACTGCTCGATTATCTGTTGCAAACCCTCGATACCGATCTCGTCACGCTGGCAGCGCGTCACAGCTTGCTGGTGCTGGATAACTGCGAGCATCTGCGTGAAGCCTGCAAGGCTCTGGTTGAACGTTTACTGGAGGCCGCGCCACGGTTGTCGATTCTCGCGACCAGTCGCGAAGCATTGCAGGCCAGCCTGGAGACCGTGCAAACCCTGCCGCCACTTTCCATTCCCAAGTCCTCTGCGTTGGGCAGTGTCGAAGAGACCATGAGCTATTCGGCCGTGCAATTGTTTGTCAGTCGTGCCCGGGCCCGGCAGCAGGGTTTTACCCTGCGTGAACAGGATCTCAATGCTGTGCGCGACATCTGTCGGCGGCTGGATGGGCTGCCACTGGCGATTGAACTGGCGGCGGCGCACATTGATGCGCTGGCGATGGTCGGCTTGCAGTCACAACTCGACAATTGTTTACAGCTGCTCAGCCATGGTCGGCGTACTGCCGTGCCACGCCATCAAACCCTGAAAGCCGCGCTGGACTGGAGCTATCAACGGCTGAACGAGCAGGAGCAGCGGGTGCTGCAACGCCTGGCGGTCTTCAAAACGGCGTTTGCCATCGATGCGGCAATGGGGGTCATCAGCTGCGCGCAATTACCCCCGTCGACGTTGGCCCTGATGATTGATCGGTTGGCGCAGAAGTCTTTGCTGGCGGTGGAGCGGGGCAGTGCCGGGTTGCGCTATCGCATGCTCAACACCACCCGTCGTTACGCCCGCGAACAACTTGAACGCAGCGGTGAATACAACGAATACGAGCGTCGGTATGCGCGCTTCGTCAACCGCAGTCGTTGGGTGTCAGGCACGCAGCTGGCGGCCCAACTCGTCGAGTAACCAGCGCACCTTGCGCAAGTCCGGGGTGGCGTAGCCCTCAGTGAAGCGTTGATAGATCGGGCTCAATAATTCCAGTGCTTCGCGGTAGCGGTTCTGCCGTTGCCACAACTGCGCCAGCGAAGTGGCGCTGCGCAGTTCCCAGGCCAGCGCGCCCTGGGTTTGCGCGATCGACAGTGCCTGGAGCAAGACCTTTTCGGCCTGCCGGGTGTTGCTGTCGGGGCAAGCCGAATCTTCAATCAACATCCGATCGGCCCGAGCCCGCAGAATCTCCGCCGTGCTCCAGCCTGCCGCTCCGCTGCGTGCCCGCTCTAGCAACGCGTCATCAACAAAACTGCTGTCCAGGGTGACCATGATCTCCCTGATCAGGCCGCTGTCTTCGGTCGCTATCGGCACGGCAGCATCGGCGTCGAGGACCTGCGCGTACTGGCATGCCCAGCGATAGAACAGCAATACGGAGTGCTTCTGCGCCTGTTCCAGCAACTGCTGCAGCAACGCACGGGCGTTTTGCGGGTCACCGTTGTAATGAGCAATCAGGCAACTGGCCAATGCCAGGGTGTAGCAGATCGAGGTGCCGTGGTTGATCTGCACGGCGATGTCCAGCGCCTGCCTGGCCGTCCGCCAGGCCTGTTCAGGGAAACCTTGCAGCCACAACACCCGGGCAAGCACCGTCAGCGAGGCGACGCTCTGGTCGTACTGCACGCCGAAGCCATGGGTGAAGCGGTTGGGGTTGCCGTTTTGCGCCATGTGCTGAATCACTTGCTCGGCATGCAGGCGTGCCTGCTGCTGGTCGCCGGCGTAATGCAGTGCCAACACCCGCAGGCGATGTGTGCTCAGCGACAGCTGCGGGTCGCCGTGCAGGCCGAGTCGATCGAACTGCTCGCTCTGTTCCAGCGCCGACTGATAATGGCCACAGCTGAGGTTGACCGCCATGTGCCCGGACACTGCACGCAGTTGGCCGGCCACGTCGTCGTACTCTTGCGCCAGCGCATGGGCATCGACGAACGCCGCGATGGTTTCCGGGGTGCCACCCCAGGTGTGGTAGCAGGCGCTGCCGAGTGCCAGCTTCAGCGCGATCTTCACCCGGGGGCAAGGTTCGGCAGCGTTTTCCAACAGGGCCAGCGCCTGACGCACGTAACCGCCGTATTCCTTGAGCAGCGACAACTCTTGCCACAGGGGCGCCGAGGTCGCGGCCAGATAAATCCCCACATCGTTGGGGCCTGCACCGTTCAGGCTCCAGTCGAGCGCCGCGCGCAGGTCTTCCAGACCGCGTGCGTAGCGTTCGATCCACAGTGCGGTTGAGGTGGTTTCCCAATCGGTCTGCCCCTGATACATCAGCGCCAGGCAGCGTTCAGCGTGGCGTTCGCGGGTTTCGGCGAGTTCGGCGCCTTGCTCGAGTTTTTCCAGGGCATAGCGGCGCGTGGTGTCGAGCAAACGATAGAACACTTCTTCGTCACCGACTTCGACGTTGAGCAACGACTTGGCGACCAGTTGTGTGATCGAACCGAACACTTCGCCGGGCTGAATGTGCTGTCCACCGATCACCGCAGCGGCGGACTCCAGGGTGAAGCCACCCCGAAACACACCGAGTCGACGCAGGCAGGTCTGTTCGCAATCGGTCAGCAGGTTGAAGCTCCAGTCCAGCGTGGCACGCAGCGTCTGATGGCGCTCCACGCTGCTCTGATTGCCGGCCGCCACTACCGGCAGACGCCCTTGCAGCTGGCTGAGCAAACCCTGCAGGCCGAGCTCTCCGACCTGCGCCGCCGCCAGCTCCAGCGCCAGTGGAATGCCGTCCAGACGCCGACAGATTTCAATTGCGTCGGGCAGCTCGGAGTCACTCAATTCGAAGCCCTCGTGCGCGGCCAGGGCGCGTTCGGCAAACAGTTGCAGTGCCGAAAAACTCAACGCCTGCGCACGATCAAGCACGGCAATCGGCGGCGGGTAATCGAGGGACTCGAGACGTTGCACATACTCGCCTTCGGCACGCAGGCTCTCGCGGCTGGTGGCCAGAATGTGAACCTGCGGTGCACCGCGCAAAATGTTCTCGCTGAGCAGTGCCATGGCGTCGATCAGGTGTTCGCAATTGTCGATAACCAGCAGCATCTGGCGCTCGCGCAGCGCATTGACGAGGTGGGTCAGCGGATCGTTGTCATGCAGCACCACATCCAGCAGGGCCACCAGGTGCGAGCAGATCATTCGCGCGTCGTTGATCGGCGACAGATCCAGCAGCCGGATACCGTCCCGATAGTGGCCGATCATCTGTTCGGCAACGCGCAGGGCCACGGTGGTTTTGCCGATGCCGCCGGGGCCGACTAGTGTGATGCAGCGCTGGCGCGGCAACTGCCTGATCAGGCTGTCGACCAGCGGCTGGCGGCCGATCATTCGCGTGCGGCGCAGTGGCAGGTTATGCCGGGTGCCGGTTTCGGCGCAGGTGTGCTGTTCGATCGATTGCAGCCTGATCGGTGCGACAAAACTGTAGCCGCGCTGCGCCACCGTGACGATGTATCGCTGCCCGCCCTGACCGTCGCCCAGGGCTTTGCGCAAAGCCGCCATGTGCACCCGCAGATTGATGTCTTCCACGATACTGTCCGGCCATACGCCGGCAATCAGTTGCTGTTTGCTCACGACATCGCCGGCATGCGCCAGCAGGATCAGCAGAATGTCCATGGCACGTCGGCCCAGGCGTAACGGCTGCTCGCCCTCAAGCAGCAGCCGTTTGCCGGGCTGGATCCGATAGGGGCCGAAACCGAGGGCCTGATTCGGGGGAAGACTCAACAGCTCACTCCTGCGAAATTTTTATAATCCTGCCCACGGCGTGTGAAGCCTCCGTGAAGGGCAGCGCGGATCAGCGTCAGCGGCACGCAAGCCTTCTAATCCGCAGTTTTGCGGACATATTCCGCAGGTTCTGGCGTCAGTGCAACGTGCAGATTGCCGGCAATGCTCGAAAGTGATGCAGCGATCGGCATTTTTGCCCGCTGCAATGTTCAGACCAGCGCTGCGTCTCGCGGACAATTAACAACGATTAACTCGTCTGTGTCCGCTTCAAGCCCAAAAATCCGCTGAATCGAGCCTGCCCTCAGGCCAGGACCTGATGGCTGCAATGGAGTGCACGCGTGCGGAGGACGGCGCAATGAGCAACGTGGTGGTGGTCTATCACAGCGGCTATGGCCACACTCGCGTCATGGCAGAAGCCGTGGCGCAGGGCGTCGAACGGCACTTGGGCAGTACCTGTCGGTTGGTGGCGGTAGAAGAAGTCGAGTTCTATTGGGATGAGTTGCACCGCGCCGACGCGATCATTTTCGGTGCGCCGACTTACATGGGCAGCGCGTCGGCGGGCTTCAAGCATTTCATGGAGGCCAGCGCGGCGTTCTATCTGGCGAAACCGTGGCGCAACAAGGTTGCGGCCGGGTTCACCAATTCCGGAAGCCTGTGCGGCGACAAGCTCAATACATTGCTGCAAATGGCGGTGTTCGCCGCGCAGCATTCGATGATCTGGGTGGGGCTCGACCTGCTCCCGGCGCGCTCGGTGGCGGGCTGCTTCGATGGTCAGTTGAATCGTCTGGGCAGCTCGCTCGGGGCCATGTCCCAATCCAATGTCGAACAGCCCCCCGAGCAGGCGCCGCCGCTCGAAGACCGGCGCACGGCGGCACATCTGGGCGAGCGGGTGGCGCAAGTGGCGCAGCGGTTGAGGCAGCAATGAAGCGCAGGGAAATGAGCTTGGCGCGCGACAGCGTTTAGACCGCCAGGCGTATGTCGACAGGCGCGGCCGACGCTCGCGGTTTTTCGGACTTCATGCCCGCCACCTCACGACACCGCCAGGCGAACGGACTGATCCCTTCGCTGCGGGTGAAGATATGGCAGAAGTGCGCCTGATCACAGAAACCACACTCCAGGCTGATCTGCGTCAGGCTCAAGTGGGTGAACCGGATCAACTGCTTGGCGCGAGCGATGCGCTGGGTGCGGATCCAGTCCTGTGGCGAGAGTCCGGTACTGCATTTGAACGCCCGGGAAAAATGACTGCGTGACAACGAACAGGCCTCTGCCAGTTCGGTCACTTCCAGGCTTTCGCCCAGGCGTTCGAGGATCAATTGTTTGGCCCGTCGTTCGCGTTGCGGGCTGAGGCCGCCGATGCGCGGTGTGCGGAATTCGCTGGAGGGGGCGAGGGCGACTGTTTGTTGTAAGTGAGCCATGGCCAATGTCCGTGTCGGGGGGGCAACGCACGCTCGGCACGTTTCCCTCTGGTCAAAAAAACAATGTTTCGCAGAGGGTTTCATTGTTGGACGGGGCCGGAAGACTGACGAGTTAAACGTTGTTAATTGCGCTGCAAAACGTTGAACTCAGCACACCGCCGCAAGTCGTCGCCATCGACAAACACTTCCAATGGGTGCCGGTGAAATACGGCCCATACAAACGTGCGGCCAACGTACTGTTGATCAAGTAAAGTACGGCGCTATCGCACCCGACTGAACACGACTTCCCAAGCAAGGAACACGAGCCCATGAACCGTAACGATCTGCGTCGCGTCGACATGAACCTGCTGGTGATTTTCGAAGCGCTGATGTTCGAAAAGAACCTGACCCGCGTCGCCGAAAAACTGTTCATGGGCCAACCGGCAGTCAGTGCCGCGCTGGGGCGTTTGCGCGACCTGTTCGATGATCCGTTGCTGCTGCGCAACGGTCGCAGCATGGAGCCGACCGCCCGCGCGCTGGCGATTCTGCAGGAGCTGCAACCGGCGATGGATGTGATCTCCGGCGCAGTCAGCCGGGCCAAGGAGTTCGACCCGGCGAGCAGTTGCGACGTGTTCCGCATCGGCCTGTCGGACGACGCCGAGTTCGGTCTGTTTCCGCCGCTGTTGCGACAGCTTCAGCAGGAAGCACCCGGTATTGTCGTGGTGGTGCGCCGTGCCAATTATCTGTTGATGCCGGCGCTGCTGGCGTCCGGGGAAATCTCCGTCGGCGTGAGCTACACCACTGATCTGCCGGCCAACGCCAAGCGCAAGAAACTGCGCGACATTCCCTGCAAAGTGCTACGCGGCGATGATCGCCCGGGGCCGCTGACGCTGGACGAATACTGCGAGCGCCCGCACGCAATGGTGTCGTTCTCCGGTGACCTGAGCGGCAACATCGACCTGGACCTGGCCAAGGTTGGCCGGCGTCGGCGCGTGGTGCTCGGCGTGCCGCAGTTCAGCGGTTTGCGCGCGTTGCTCGCCGGCACTGAAATGATTGCCACCGTACCGGACTATGCCGCGTGTGCGCTGGTCGAAGGCTGCGCCTTGCGCGCTGAAGATCCACCGTTCCCGATCGATGCCGCACAGCTGTCGATGGCCTGGAGCGGGGTGCACGACAACGACCCGGCCGAGCGCTGGCTGCGTTCGCGGATCAGCCAGTTCATGGCGGCGCCGCTGGATATCCCGCCTGTCTGACATCTTCTCCGTGTAGGAGCTGCCGAAGGCTGCGATCTTTTGATTTTTTGTTGAAGATCAAAAGATCGCAGCCTTCGGCAGCTCCAACACAACGCAATCGAGTCTGTTGGTAACTGAGCACATCCATTCAATTTTCCCTCGCCCGTACCGAGCATGATTCAACCCGATAAGGATTAAAGGGTAGGGTCATGAGCGCATCACAACACGAAGAACAGGCACAGGATGTCGGTCTGCTGTTTCTGCGGGTCAGCGGCGGACTGTTCCTGCTGTGGGTCCACGGTTTGCCCAAGCTGCTGGATTTCAACGCGCAATTGCAGCAGATCGAAGACCCGTTCCACCTCGGCGCGCACCTCACACTCTGCCTGGCGATTTTCGCTGAAGTCCTCTGCCCGCTACTGATCGTCGCCGGGGTGCTGGCGCGATTGGCCTGCTTGCCTATTCTTTTTGTTCTGCTGGTGGCGCTGCTGGTCGTGCACCCGCAATGGAGTGTGGCCGAGGGGCAGTTCGGCTGGTTGCTGTTGATCCTGTTCGCCACTGTGTTTATCGCCGGGCCGGGACGCCTGGCGCTCAATGTTCGTCTGCCCGGAGTGCTGCGTTATGCCTGAAGCCCTGAGTCCAAAAGCACCGGGGGTCGGTGAAACCGTGACCCTGATCGTCAAGCACCGGGTCAAGGCCGGGTTTGAACAGCCTTACGAGGCATGGTTGCGCAACATCGTCCGGGTCGCCGGGCAGCGCGACGGTCACCTCGGGGTCGACGTGGTGCGCGGCAAACTGGCCGGTCTCGACACCTACACCTGCGTCCTGCGCTTTTCCTCCACCGAGGCCATGCAGCTGTGGCTGGAATCGCCGCAGCGTCAGGCGCTGGTGGATGAAGCAGCGCCGATGCTCGCCGATGGCGACCAGACTGAAGTCGCACCGGTCAACGAATTCTGGTTTGCGCCGCTGGCCGATGCCGCCAAGCCGCCGCCGCGCTGGAAGCAGGCGGTGATCACCCTGTTGGTGATCCTGCCGCACACGCTGCTGGTGCCACTGATCTGGGGGCCGCTGCTCAAGCTGCATCCGCTGCTTTCCAACTACGTGGTCGCCACGTTCCTGATCACCCTGACCATCGTCCTGTCGGTGGTGTACGTGTTCATGCCCCGCGTGACCCGGTTGTTCGCGCCGTGGCTGGAAGCCGGTCAGGCCCATGCTCACGTCGAGCCCGCGAAACAGCCGTCACGCTGACACCCATTCATCTACTCGAAAGGAACTGCGATGAACGCCGATCTGATTCTGTTCAATGGCCAATTTCATACCGTAGACCGCAGCAAGCCGCTGGCCAGTGCGGTGGCGATCAAGGACGGCCGCTTTGTCGTCGTTGGTAACGACACTCAGGCCATGGCCCTGCGTGGTTCGGCCACGCAAGTGATCGACATGCACGGGCGCTGCGTCATTCCTGGCCTCAACGACTCGCACCTGCACCTGATCCGTGGCGGCCTCAACTACAACCTCGAACTGCGTTGGGAAGGCGTACCGTCGCTGGCCGATGCATTGCGCATGCTCAAGGAGCAGGCCGACCGCACGCCGACCCCGCAATGGGTGCGCGTGGTTGGTGGCTGGAACGAATTCCAGTTCGCCGAAAAACGCATGCCGACCCTCGAAGAACTCAACCAGGCCGCACCGGACACTCCGGTATTCGTCCTGCACCTGTACGACCGCGCGCTGCTCAACCGCGCCGCACTGCGCGTCGCCGGTTACACCCGCGACACGCCGAACCCACCGGGCGGCGAGATCGTGCGTGATGCCAACGGCAATCCGACCGGGATGCTGGTGGCAAAACCCAATGCGATGATTCTGTACTCGACGCTGGCCAAGGGGCCGAAGCTGCCGCTGGAATATCAGGTCAACTCGACCCGGCAGTTCATGCGCGAACTCAATCGCCTCGGTCTGACCAGCGCGATCGATGCCGGCGGTGGTTTCCAGAACTATCCCGACGATTATCAGGTGATCGAGCAACTGGCCAAGGACGACCAGTTGACCGTGCGCATCGCCTACAACCTGTTCACCCAGAAGCCGAAAGAAGAGCTGACCGATTTCCAGAACTGGACCGGCAGCGTCAAGTTGCACCAGGGCGACGATTACCTGCGGCACAACGGCGCCGGCGAGATGCTGGTGTTCTCCGCCGCCGATTTCGAAGACTTCCTCGAACCGCGCCCGGACCTGCCGCAGACCATGGAGCAGGAGCTGGAACCGGTGGTGCGCCATTTGGTCGAGCAGCGCTGGCCGTTCCGCTTGCACGCCACGTACAACGAGTCGATCAGCCGCATGCTCGACGTGTTCGAGAAGGTCAATCGCGACATTCCGTTCAATGGCTTGCCGTGGTTCTTCGACCACGCCGAAACCATCACACCGCAGAACATCGAGCGGGTGAGGGCGCTGGGCGGCGGCATCGCGATTCAGGATCGCATGGCGTTCCAGGGCGAATACTTCGTTGACCGTTATGGCGCGAAAGCCGCCGAAGCCACGCCGCCGATCAAACGCATGCTCGCCGAAGGCGTACCGGTCGGTGCCGGCACCGATGCCACGCGGGTTTCCAGCTATAACCCGTGGACATCGCTGTACTGGATGGTCAGCGGTCGCACCGTCGGCGGTCTGGCCTTGTACGAAGAAGGTCTGCCACGCACCACCGCGCTGGAACTGTTCACCCACGGCAGCGCCTGGTTCTCGTCGGAACAGGGCAAGAAGGGCCAGATCAAGGTCGGGCAACTGGCGGATCTGGCGGCGCTGAGCGCGGACTTCTTCCACGTCGAGGAAGAAGCGATCAAGTGGATCGAGTCGGTGCTGACCGTGGTCGGCGGCAAGATCGTCTACGCCGCCGGCGATTTCGAAGACCTCGGCCCACGCTCGATCCCCGTGCTGCCGGACTGGTCGCCGGTGGTCAAGGTGCCGGGCCATTGGCGCCCGAACTCGCCTTTGCAGGCGCAAGTGCACCAGTGCGTCGGTGCCTGCGCGGTGCACTCGCACAGCCATGAAAAAGCCCGACTGTCGAACGCACCGGTCAGCGACTTCGCCGGGTTCTGGGGCGCGTTCGGCTGTTCCTGCTTCGCTTTCTGATCATTACAAAAAGCGCCGGCCAACCGGTCGGCGCCTCACGCAACAACCATCCACCGAGGAGTTTCCCATGAGCGTTCCCTACAAGCGTCTGAACAAAGATGATGCGGTCGTGCTGCTGGTCGACCACCAGACCGGTCTGATCTCGCTGGTACAGGATTTCACCCCTAACGAATTCAAGAACAACGTGCTGGCGCTGGGTGACATCGCCAAGTTCTTCAAGCTGCCGACCATCCTCACCACCAGTTTCGACGCCGGCCCGAACGGTCCGATCGTGCCTGAGTTGCGCGAGCAATTCCCCGATGCACCGTTCATTCAGCGTCCAGGCCAGATCAACGCCTGGGACAACGAAGACTTCGTCAAGGCGATCAAGGCCACCGGCCGCAAGCAACTGATCATCGCCGGTGTGGTGACGGACGTTTGCGTAGCATTCCCGACCCTGTCGGCCATTGCTGAAGGTTTCGAAGTGTTTGTGGTCACCGATTCTTCCGGCACCTTCAACACCACCGTGCAACAAGCGGCATGGGCGCGGATGTCGGCGGCCGGCGCACATCTGCTGAACTGGTTCTCGGTGGCGTGCGAGCTGCAAGGTGACTGGCGCAACGACATGGAAGGCCTGGCGCATCTGCTGTCCGAACGCCTGCCGAACTACCGCAATCTGATCAACAGCTACACCAAGTTCACGGCCAAGTAAGAAGATCAAAAGATCGCAGCCTGCGGCAGCTCCTACATTGGAACGTGTTCCTCTGTAGGAGCTGCCGCAGGCTGCGATCTTTTGCTTTTAACGTTTCTGCAACCAACCGAGAAAACCACCCTTGCGCACCGCCACCGGTTTGGCCATCAACGCCAGCCGGCTGTTCTGCTGTCGCACCGCCTGCAATTTGTTCAACGCCTGGCCGACTTCGCTGCGCTGCGCCATGTATTGGCGGGTCAGGGCTTTATCGAGACGATAGATGATGCTCGACGTCAGCGCGGTGAACGTGGCCTGCGACGGGGTATCGGCGAGGATGCTCTGTTCGCCCATGACCTCGCTCGGCCCCATGCGTCCGGCTTCGGTCTGGCCGCTGCCATCGGGCACGGTCGCACTGACCACGCCAGTGGCGATGACAAACAGACTGTCGGGCACCTCATCCAGACCCAACACCACCTGGCCGGCCGCGTACTGCTGCGCGACCATCGATTCGGCGAGGCGATCACGTTCCTCATGGCTCAACGAGCGAAAAACTTTCACTTCATCAAGCAGTGCCCGGGCGCGGGTCGAGGGTTCGATCACGCCATCGGGATGGCGGGAAATACCTGCGGCTTCGAGATGCCGATGGGCGAGGTCGAACAGTTGATTGCGCACTTCGCCTTTCTTGCTCAGTTCACTGATGAAACCGCTGGCGACGTACTCCGACATTTCCTCGCCGGCCTCTTTCAACACGGCTTTGGGCGGCGGATTGAGCAGCAGACTGCTGCTGCCCTGCAGGGTGCGGTCGAGGGCGTCGAGTACCCGTCGTGGGCGAATGTGATTCGGCACCTTGATGCTGATCGAGACGCCGTGCAGGTTAGTCGGGCGACTCAGATTGACGATCTTCGCCTTGGCTGCCACCGAGTTCGGCACCACGGCCAGGGTGCCGGTGCTGGTCAGCAGATGCGTGGCGCGCCAGTCGATGTCGATGACTTTGCCTTCGACGCCGTCGATCACCACGAAATCGTCGACCTGATACGGCTTGGTGGTGTTGAGCACGATCCCCGAAAACACGTCGCTCAAGGTGCTTTGCAGCGCCAGACCGACGACGATCGCCACCACCCCGGAAGTCGCCAGCAAGCCTTTGACCGGCAGCTCCAGCACATAGCCGGCGGCCGCGACGATCGCCGCCAGAAACACCAGCGCGCCGATCACATCCTGCAACAGCCGACCGCTGTGGCCGATGCGCCGCATCAGCGCCAGACCGATCACTTCGGTCAGCACCCGCGCAGCGTACAGCCACCAGACAATCCCCAGCGCCGTTGCACCCAGTTGCATCACCCGGTCATCGGCGAACAGCGGCGCCTGCAACGGGCTGATCTCGGCGTTGATGATCAATGCGCTGAACGCCAGAAACAGCGCCAGGCGAATACCGACTCTCGGTGCGCGGTGCCTGAACGGCGCGAGGTGCCAGAGCAGCGCGTCGAGCAGCAGCAGGGCGGCGCTCCAGGACAGTGGGTGGGTGAGGAGGATGGACATGGCGATCTCCGGAACTGCATGAACGTCGGTGTTGAAGAGGCTTTTGTGGTGAGGGGATTCATCCCCGATGGACTGCGCAGCAGTCCCCTGCCTTTTTGGTTAGCAGTGGGGTCGCTTCGCAACCCATCGGGGATGAATCCCCTCACCACAAGGGTTCTTGCAATCAAAAAACTCGCCACACCGTCAGGTGTGGCGAGTGAGGGGGCTTCAGTTCAGATGTGTTTTCAACTCAGCCGCCGCCTGCCGCACGGCCGCTTTCACTTCGGGAATCTGACTCAGCGGATTGAGCAAGCCAAAGTCATGAATCATCCCGTTGTATCGCACCGAGGTCACCGGCACACCGGCCGCATCCAGATGCCGCGCGTAGCCTTCGCCTTCATCACGCAACACGTCGAATTCGGCGGTCTGCACCAGCGCGGCGGGCAGGCCCTTGAGCTGTTCAGCGCTGGCGTTGAGCGGCGAGGCGTGGATCTGTGCGCGCTCGGCCGGGTTGGTGGTGTAGTTGTCCCAGAACCATTGCATCATGCCCTTGGTGAGGAAATGTCCCTCGGCAAACTGCTGGTACGAGCCGTCGTCGAACTGCGCGTTGGTCACCGGCCACATCAGCAGCTGGAAGCGCAGGGCCGGGGTTTGCTGCTCCTTGGCCATCAGCGCCACGACCGCCGCCATGTTGCCGCCGACGCTGTTGCCGGCCACCGCCAGACGCTTGCCGTCGACCCCGATCTGCTTGCCGTTTTCCGCGACCCATTTGGTCGCGGCGTAGGCCTGATTGATCGCCGTCGGGTACTGCGCTTCCGGCGACGGCGTGTAATCGACGTACACCGCGACCGCTCCAGAGCCGACCACCAGATCGCGAATCAGGCGCTGGTGGGTCGGGTAATCGCCCAACACCCAGCCGCCACCGTGGAAGAACATGAACACCGGCAACTCGCCTTTGACCTTGGCTGGCCGCACCACTTTGAGGTTGATCGTCTGGCCATCGACCTTGATTGCCTTGTCACTGACTTCAACTCCGGACAGATCAACCTTCACCGAGGCCTGAGCGCCGGTCAGCACTGCACGCGCATCCTTCGGGCTCAGTTGCTCCAGCGGTTTGCCACCGCCCGCGGCGAGGGCTTCGAGGAAGGCCTGGGTCTGGTGTTCGACACCCGGGCTGCCGGCGGCGAACGCGTTGCCGATGGACAGGGCGAGGAGGGATGCGGTCAGGGTATTTTTGATGTTCATGCTCAATTCCATTTTCGATTGTTTGAGTGCCCTGTAGGAGCTGCCGAAGGCTGCGATCTTTTGATCCTGTTTTTGCCTTTGTCCCCGTGAGTTGAGGATCAAGATCAAAAGATCGCAGCCTTCGGCAGCTCCTACAGGGTTGGGGTTTGGTTCCAACACCGTGAGCACAGATTAATGAGCTGTCGAAAAGTGAAAAAGCGGCTATAAAGCGTTTGACTGTCTACCAGAGAGTGACAATGAACCCGTTCGAAGACATGCGTATTTTTTGCCAGGTCATGGACTCCGGCAGTTTCACCGCCGCGGCCGATCAGTTGGGCCTGTCCAAGCAGTTCGTCAGCCGCCGTTTGATGCAGCTCGAAGAGCGCCTCGGTGTGCGGCTGTTGAACCGTTCCACCCGACGCCTCGACGTCACGCCACTGGGCCAGAGCTACTACGAATCGGCGCTGCGTCTGCTGGGCGAAGTGGAACAGGTCGAGCAGGGCATCGCCGGGCAGACCGCCGAGCCGCGCGGGACCATTCGCGTCAGTGCACCGCTGTCATTTGCCGTCGCGCATCTGGGCTGTCTGCTGCCGCTGTTCCTGCAGCGCTATCGCGATGTCACCGTGGAGGTGGATTTGAGCGACCGTCCGGTGGACCTGCTCGGCGAAGGCTACGACCTGGCGCTGCGCATCGGTGTGCTGGAAGACTCGACGCTGATCGCCCGGCGCATCGCCGCCATCGAACGGGTGTACTGCGCCAGCCCGGCGTATCTGGCCGAACGTGGCACACCGCTCAATCCCGAAGATCTGCACAGCCACGACTGTCTGCCGTACGGCCACGGTCGTTCGGTGCAGTGGCGCTTCAACGCAGGTCAGGGCAAGCCGCTGCTGGTCAACGTCACCGGACGCATGCGGGTGAACAACGGCGAGTTGCTGCGCGATGCGGCGGTGCAGGGGATGGGGATTACCTATCTGCCAACGTTCATCGTCGGCGCGGCGCTGAAGGACGGGCGGCTGCTGCCAGTGCTCGACGATTACCGCCCCGAACCGCTGACCCTGTCGGCGGTGTACCCGCAGCACCGCCAGGCTTCGCGCCCGGTGCAGGCACTGGTGGAATTCCTGCGCGAACGCCTGAATCAGATGTGACCACGCCAAAAGTGTGGGAGCGGGCTTGCTCGCGAAGAGGTCGTGTCAGTCGATATCCATGCTGACGGATACACCGCCTTCGCGAGCAAGCCCGCTCCCACAGGTTTTGTGGCGTGTGCATGAAACCTTGTGGGAGCTTTTTGCAGCGATGAGGCCGGGTCGTAAAAAGCTCTACGAAGCCGCCGCATTACCCCTGTGGGAGCGGGCTTGCTCGCGAAAGTGTCCTGTCAGCCAACATCTCCGTTGCCTGACTCACCGCTTTCGCGAGCAAGCCCGCTCCCACAATGGCACTGTGGGTTGGCTTACAAGTTTGCAACAATCCGAATTGCCGGGCTGTTCTAGACTCGGGGCCGCTCAATCACGAGCATCGCCCGGAGTGCGCCATGGAAGTGCCCAACAATAAAACCGCCATCGACAGCAATCGACAGGCGTGGAACGATTCCGCTCGCCATCACCGTGAATCAGCGGAATGGCAAGCGCTGTTGAACGACGTGTCGAAGGCTGACTTCTCCTGTCTCGACGACACCTTGCGTGGCGTGCTGGAGCAGGTCGGCGTCGACGGCAAAGAGCTGATTCAACTCGGTTGCAACAACGGTCGCGAAAGCCTGTCGCTGTTTGCCCTCGGTGCGCGCAATGTGGTCGGCGTCGATCAATCGGAGGCGTTTCTCGAACAGGCACGCGAGTTGAACCAGCGCTCGCCACACAACGCCGAATTCATCGAAAGCGATATCCATCACCTGCCAGCGTCATTACATAGCCGCTTTGACGTGGCGCTGATCACCATCGGCGTGCTGAACTGGATGCCCGACATCGGCGAGTTCTTTCGCCACGTGGCGCTGACCCTGAAACCGGGCGGCAAACTGGTGATCTACGAAACCCATCCGTTTCTGGAAATGGTCGACCCTGAAGGCCAAGACCCGTACCGCCTCGCCAGCTCCTACTTCCGCGCCGAGCCATTTGTGCAGGAAGAGCCGATTGTCTACGTCGGCAAGGTTGAGCAGCAGGCGGCAAAGTCCTACTGGTTTGTGCACACCCTCGGCGCCATTTTCAGCGGCGCCATCGCGGCCGGCCTGAACATCGCGCACTTCAAGGAATATGCGCATTCGAACCGGGAAGAGGTGTACGACCAGTACCTGAATCAGCCAGCGCAGATGCCGCTGTGCTTTACCCTGGTCGCCAGCAAGGCCTGAATGGTTGATCGCGACAACCGGCCTCTTCGCGAGCAAGCCCGCTCCCACATTGGATCTGCGTCATACATAAATCCATTGTGGGAGCGGGCTTGCTCGCGAAGGCGTCGATAAGGTTTCAAGTCTGGCTGAAAGACTCTGAACCAACTTCGCCCGTTTGATCGTTCTGAATTTTCGAGCAAGCCTGTGCTACATAGCCGATGGCTCGAAGCAACTCTACATCATCGTCATCGCTCAGCACTTGTTTCAGATATTCACGAATTGCCGCGACATCAACGAGTAATGACGGCATCTCTAGGCTGGTGAGTTTGTAGCTCAACGTTCTGCCCCTTGTGTTTTTTTGCGCCAATTTACTTGATCACGCGATTGGCAACAGTCAGGCATAGCCTTTAGGCCAGGAGGGCGATTCTTTTTCGGGTGTGGGCAAAGTCGTGAATTACGCAGAGAACATAGCGAACGACTTTCCTGCTCGCGATGGCGCCCTAATGGCCGCCATCGCTTTTACGATTGAATCACGCCTGCGCCGCCGCACTCACTGCCGGCCGTTCCGGTTTGCGCAGCAGTTCCAGGCGGGAGCCGTCGTAGCGGGTTTCGCGGAAGAACCGCCAGTGCCCGAACAGGTCGTAAACATGCGTGATCCGCCCTTGTTCCTGATAGCCCAGGCGTATATGCATCTTCAGGGCCTGAATATTGGCGCCGTCGCAGATATCCACCACTTTTTTGTAGCCTCGGGCAGCCATGACTTGCCACAGTGCGGTCTGAGCATCGACGGTCAGGCTACTGCCGAAATAGTGCCGGGTAATTTCGGCACCGAACTGGAAGTATTCACCGGGCTTGACCGGGAACGTGCAGCGGTAGAAGTGGCGGTCGTAATAGTCGCGAGTGCTGGCCCAGACGAACCCGACGGTGTCATCGTCCTGATCCAGGTACATGTGCCCCGTATGCCCTTCAGTGGCCAACTCGGCCATGGTCTGCACGCGGTCACCGAAGTACTTGCTGAAAGCCTTGGCGTTTTGCGCGGTGATGTCGACTCTGCGCAAACCTTCACAGGGGCGCAGTTTGTTTGGGGCAATCGGCGTGACCAGGTCGCGGTCCATCCACAGCAATTCGCGGTGAGCGAAGACGTAACGTTTCCACAGCGCGCCCAGGGTGCGGCGCAGGCCTTTTTGTTTGATGCGCAGAAGCAGACTATCGATGATGCTCATGATGCCCTCCGAGGCGCTAGCCCAGGTGTGGTGGGTGGTGTTGCCGGTTGAATGTCGGATGTGTTCGCCGCTGGCGAGTTGCCGGCACGCTGGGCGCGCCATTTTTGCAGGAGCGGTTTGACGTGGTGCCATAGGCGTAGCCCCAGGCCCAGCAGCAAGCCGCTCGGGCGCCACGAGTAGAAACTCCAGCGCCAATGTTCCAGTTGCCCGGTCATGCGTTCGTGCAGTTGATGGCTGGAGTTTTCCAGGCTGACCCGCGACGCATCGATCCAGCGCCAGTGCTCATCCAGCCCCCAGCGAATCCATTCCTCCAGCAACACCCGGCCGCTACCGAGGTCGGCGTACTGCGGCACAAACGCCAGGTTGTAATCGTAGAGCCGGCCCTGTTCGAGCAGGCCGAGGCGATAGCTGATGCAGCGGCCGTCCAGTTCGAGCGTCACCACGCGTACCAGGCCTTGGCCGGCTAGCGTGGTGAAGGCGTGTTCGATCCACTGGCGAGTGCGCGGCGTGGCGAAAATCCCCACGCCTTCATCGCCTTTCCAGCTCACCGCTTCGACTTCGCCGAGGGTCTGCAGCAAGGCGCCCATGCTCAGCGCATTCGGAGTGATCCGGCGTATCTGCGCACCGCAGGCGGCAATCCGTTTGCGCGCCCGACGCAACTTGTAGCGCGGGTCGCCAGAGACTTCCTGATGATCGGCGTCGCTGATCAGATGCACCGGCACCCGGCAACTCAGGCGTCGTTCAGCCGTGGAACTGCGCGCCATCCATTCGGTGAGCGCACTTTCTTCACCGGCAGGTTCCGACAGTTCGTTGAGTTGCAGCAGCGCATGGGGCAGATGTTCACGGATCAGCAGCAGCGCCTTGTGCATGTCTTCGCTGCCGAGCAACGACAGCAGCGCGAGGCGATCGGCCATTGGATAACCCAAGTGATGCAAAACGCGAAACGGCACGCCAGCGAAGCGTTCGCGGCTGGCCACCAGTGGCAGGCACAGCAGCAATTGGCTGGCTTCCCAGCCGAGCAGAATCTGCAGACGCTGATCCTCGCCCAGGGCCTGCTCTGCTGCGCACAGCCAGCCAAGGCTGTTGAACGGCGTGTGGTCGGCCACACGCAGGCGCAGTGCCTCGTAGGCTGTTGCCGGGAAGTCGGCAGCGCACAGGGACGCGCGCCATTCGAATCGCATCACCATGGGTTCAGGCCGCCGTTGCTGGGACAGATGGACGGGAAGGTTTACCAAGCGCCGCCAGACGCGAGCCGCTGTAGCGGGTTTCGCTGTAGAAGCGCCAGCGGCCGAACAGCGTGTAGATATTCATGATCCGCTGTTGTTCGGTATAGCCCATGCGCAGGTGCAGCTTGAGTGCCGGGGTGTTGCTTGCGTCACAGACATCGACCACTTTGCGGCAGCCTTGGGCGGCCATGGCTTTCCACAGGAGCACTTGCACATCGACTGACAATTCGCTGCCCCAGTAGGCGCGGGTCATTTCACCACCGAATTCGAAGAACTCGCCAGGTTTCACCGGGAACCGGCAACCGTAGTAATGCCGATCGACATAATCGCGCGGTGTGCCCCAGATAAACGCCACGGCATCGCCTTGCTCGTCGATATGCATGTGCCCGGTGTGACCTTCACTGGCCAGCTCGGCCATGACGCCGACACGGTCGCCGAAGTGACGGGTGAAGGCGCTGGCGTTGTCTGCAGTAATCTTCATGACGCGCAGCGGCGGGTAGGGTTTGAGGCTGTGCGGCGGCACGGGGCTGACCAGATCGCGCTCCATCCACAACAGTTCCTGATGGCTGAAAATGTACATTCTGCGGATCTTCGCCAAGGTCGCTCGCAGGCCTTTACGACGGATATGTCCGCTGAGTTTTCGTAAAATATCCATACTTACTTCTCCTGATGAAGATGCCATGCGCAGCCTGACGCTCGCAGGGCAGAAGGGCGGTTCATGACGCGCTCCAGTTCAGGGCAAACAGGGTTTGCCCCGGTAATTCGAAACGCACGCGCCCGTTTTCGCAGGCAAACGGTGCGTCGCGGCTGCGATTGTCGGCACCAAAGAAACGCAGGGCACCGGGGTTTGGCGGGCACCTGGCGCCGCTCAGCTCAACGCGTTGCAGACGCGTGCCTTTGTTCACCCCGAGCAAGGCGCGCTGCTCGTCGCCGGCCATCGCCAGGACATCCACCTCAAAAGCGTCGTTATCCAGTTGCAGCACTTGCGGCAGCCAATGCCCGGCGATGAATTGCTGGGCAAGGCCCACGGGTTTGAGCTCGAAGCGACCATCGTCATGGATGCGCACCATGCCCTTGCCGTAGGGCGGTTCGTCGGCGGCCTGAAACCAGTTGAGCATGCTCAGCAGGCCATCCTGAGAGGCGTTGATCACCACCGAGGCCCACCACAGTGCGGCGTAATGGGTTTCCTGATCGTAGGGGCTCAGGGCTGAGCCACTGGACAGATTGGTCTGATCCAGCAGCAACGCTTTGCGTGGCTGCCCTTTGGCGTCCAGCCCCACCAGATCGGCGGCGCGGCGCACGCTGTCGCGGTAGACCCGGGTTGCGAGCAGGTCGCGGATCATCCATTCGTGCCAGGCCAATGCGTCGACTTGATCGGCGGACTCGCCGAGCAGTCGCCGGGCCCAGTCAATGCCGCGCTTGTCCGCTGCGTTGTCGGTGAACGGCCCGTTGACCAGCCGTGAGCTGGCCGGCATTGCGATGCGCACGCCTGCCTTGGCGTTGGCCGGGTCGCTGCGCACCTGCCGCGCCATGCTGCTGAAGATCGCCCGGTATTGTTCGTAGCTTGAATAGTTGAGGTTGGGCTCGTCGGCGAAACCGATGTAATGCGTGCCTTTGCCGCCCAGGGCGCGGGTGCCGGCGAGCCAGGCGTCGAGGCCGCTGTTGCTCTGTACATCGGCGCGCAGATCGGCCTGACGCCCGGTGCCGGCGAGCAGGGTGATGTCCTGGCGGATGCCGAAGCGATTTTGATAAAGCTCACGGAACGCGTCTTCGAAATGCGGATTCTTCGAAGTGACGTCAACGAAGCTGTAGTAACTGGCTGCCCCCGGCTTCAGCGCATCCAGCAAGGCATGACTGGCGGGTGGCGGCACGAGGTACGGCAGAGCAATGCCCAGATCCGGCGTGCGGCCGAGAATTTTGTCGTGCAGGGTCAAATGCGTTTGCCCCGGATCTTCGCGCACGGGCTGCAACTGCTGCGGATTTTGCGCAAACAGATTGACCGTGCCGTCGAGCCAGAAGGCCGCTTTGCCAGTGCCGCGCAGACGCAGGCGCCAGACTTGTTCCTGCTGGCTGACCGGCAGGGCAACCTGATCGAACTGCCAATAGGCACGATAGGGTTTCAGTGTCAGCGTCAGCGTTTGCTGATCGCCGACCCGCTGTGCCTGCAAACCGCTGACGCCACCATGAAACTTGCCGGCCAGCACCGCGCGCTCGCCGGCGGCTACTTTGAAGTACAACTCGTCGCCGTTACGCGCTTCGGCGCTGAAATGCACTTTGGCCGGGGCGAACAGCGCCACGGTTTTTTCGTCATGTTCAATCCGATAACCACGAAAGCTATAGCCGGGAATTTCCAGGCGACTGCTGGCAGCCCCGGGCCGCAAAGTCCAGCTCTGCGAACCGCGAGTTTCGCTGGCTTTGATCAGCCGTTCGCCCTGGAGCTTGCCCTGACCATCAAGCAGATAAATACGCTCTTCATTGGCCTCGGCCTGCCATGCCGGCACCCATCGCACTGTCACGGTGTCCGGGCGATCCGTTTGCAGATACAGACTGCCGTCGCGGATATCGCCCCAGTGCATCGGCGCCGCGAAGCCGTTCAGCGTCAGGCCGAGTCCGAACAGCAGGGCCAGGCGTTTCATGCTGCCTTCCGACGTTGCAACATCAACCACATCGGGCTGATGTCGCCGGGCAGGATGATCAAGGTTTGCCAGAACGGCACGTCGCTCAAGCGGCAATAAAGCACCAGCATCGCTACCGTCACCGCCAGATAGGCGATTGATGAAGCCGCCGCTGCACCGACAATGCCGAAGGCCGGAATCAACAGCAGATTCAGCGCCAGGTTGAGCACCGCGCCGATGCCCATCAGCAACGACACCGTGCCGGGGCGATCCTTGCCGATCAGATCCAGACGCAGAATGCTCGCATAGCACAGGCCCAGCAGGCCGGGCAGCAACGCGAGCAGCGCCGGATACGCCGGTTGATACGCCGCGCCGAACAGCGTGACGATCAACCATTCGCCGATCACTGCCATGGCCAGGCAGGCGCCGAGCATCACCGTGGCGGTCAGGCGCAGCGCCAGCGGCGTGACCTTGTCCATGCCTTTGTCCTGTTGCAGCAGCCGCTTCATCAGCGGTGTGGTGACCGCTTCCGGAACGATCAACAACAGTTCGGCGGCAGCGCTGGCCATGGCATAGTGGCCGAGCGCGGTACTGCCCAGCAGGGCGCCGATAAACAAGTAGTCGGAGCGCAGAATGATCTGTTGAAACAGCAGATCCGGATGGCTGCGCGCACTGAAGCGCAGCAGCTCGTTCTGGCTCGCACGATCCCATTGCAGTTGCAGCGGCTGTGCGCGTTTGAGCCACATCCAGCCCACCAGCACCACCAGGCTGATGCCGGCCAGCCAACTGATCAGCGCCGCTTCAAGTGCTGCCTGTTTCCACATCCAGAACAGCGCAAGAAACAGCAGCAGCGGCGCCAGGGATTCGATCAGACGCAGAACATTGAAAGCGACCACGCCGCCCGACGCGTTGTGCAAGGTCAGCAGTCCGCTCTTGAGCACGGTCAGCGGCACCGCCAGCAGCAACAGCCACGCGAGCAGGCCGAGCTGCATCGTGACATCGAGTTCGCTGCCAAATTCTCGCGCCAGCGCGACCACCAGCAAGGTCAGCAGCCCGGCCAGGAAACAACCGAACACCAATACCTGGGCGAGCAACAAGCCCATCGGCCGCTGATTGGCCGCTTGATACCCGACTGCCGAATTCAGGCCGCCGCTGGTCGCCGCGCTGATCAGATCCGGCAGGGTGCTGAGCAATGCGAACAAGCCGCGTTCACTCGGGCCGAGAATCCGCGCCAGCAACACGTTGCGCAGCAGGCGCAAGGCGATCATCGCCAGTTTGGTGCCCATGCTCAGGGCCAGATGCTTGAGGTAGCTACCGCGACTCATGGCCGTGCCCCGCGAAAGATCCGTAATGACAGCAGTTCAGGGTTGCGTGCGGTACGTTGGCTGACGCCGAAGCGCGGCAGGTTCAACGGGTCGCCGACGCCGCGATAAAGGCCACTGGTCGTGCCGAGGGCAAACGCATAATCGTGATTGGCGACCTGCTCGCGCACGTGCTCATCGTTGTCGCCGTTGGGGTAGCAATACACCGGCAGTGGCCGATTGCAGCCGTTGTGCAAGGCATCGCGGCTGCGGCTGATTTCTTCGCGCAGACGCACTGCATCGAGTTCGGTAAGGATCGCGTGGCTGGCGCCATGTGGGCCGAAACGCACCAGCCCGGACGCTTCCATGGCGCGCACCTGGTGCCAGTCCAGGGCTTGCGGCAAGGATTCCGGCGGACATTCATCGGTCAGCCGTTCAAGTGCCTGCGGTTCGAGACGCTTCAAGCCTTGCAGGTAATGCAGCAGCGCCAGGCTGCGCCGGTCGACATCGATATCGTCAAGCAGCACTGGCAGTGGATGACCGGTGATCCGCAGGTACTCGATCAGATGCATGCGCGCTTTTTCGCCATGGCTGCCCCATAGCGTTTCGCCCACGCTTTCCCACCAGAAGCGTTGCCGGCTGCCAATGAAATCCGTGGAGAGAAAAATGCTCGCCGGCACCTGGTGTTTCTGCAACAGCGGATAGGCGTTGACCGCGTTGTCACGCCAGCCGTCATCGAACGTCAGTGCCACCCGAGGGCGCTCGGTGCGCAGGGCGTTGGGCTGCAACAACTCCATCAGCGGCACGCAATCGAAATGTTTGCGCAGCCACACCAGCAGGTGTTCGAACGCTTGCGGGCCGACGCACAGTTCATTGCGATGCGGCAGGCTGGCCGCGCGGTCGTTGGCCAGCACCCGGTGGAGCATCAGAATGACCCCGGCCCCGTGCAACTGGTTGCGCCCCACTGGCGAGTTGAGATAGAGCCAGCCGCTGGTGCGTTTTATCAGTTGTTTGATCGCCATGGCTTGAGTCCTCTCAACGATTCTGGTCAGGATTCCACTGTGCGTAACGTTGCCCGCGCAAGAACTGCCACAGGCCGACGCTCATGCCTGCCAGCGTCACCAGCAGAAACGCCGCGAGGCGGAACGGTTTGGGCAAACGGTGTTGCGAATCCAGCAGACCGACGATGGCCAGCCCGTAGCCGATCAGTTGCGCGATCAGGCTCAGGCGATAGAAACCGTGTTCGTTCCACAGCCAGAAATTGCTCAGCAGCAGCGGCAGCAAGAGCACCGGCGCCAGTCGACGGATCAGCTTGTGACTGATCAAGGCGATCGAATACAGGCCGTGCTTGAATGGATTGAGCAGTTCGCTGCGTTGCGCCAGGCTCTGCAGGCCGCCGACGGTGACCCGCTGGCGGCGCCGCCATTGCTTGTCCGCTGCGTCGACGCCCTGGTCGATCACCTGCGCCTGGGGGACGTAAACGATGCGTTTGTGCGCGACCGGCGCGCAGGTACTGATGAAGAAATCGTCGTTGACCTCGGCCGGCACGTTCTGGAACAGCTCGCGGCGCAAGGCGAGCAGGGCGCCGTCGGCGGAGACCATACAGCCGGTGCGATTCTCGACCCGGCGCAACCAGCCTTCATAATGCCGATAGAGGCTGTCGCCGATGCTCAGGCCGCCACCGGTGACCGGGATCACCATGTGCCCGGCGCAGGCACCGACCTGCGGATCGCTCAACGGCGCGAGCAAGTGGCCGAGGGTGTCGCGCGACCATTGGTTGTCGGCGTCGGTGAACACCAGAATGTCGCCGCTGCTCACGGCAACACCGGCATTCAGTGTGGCGGCCTTGCCCTGCCGCGGCAGGTCGAGGACGGTGATGCGCGGATCAAGCACTTTGTGCGCGCAGGCCACGGTGTCATCGCTCGAACCGTCGCTGGCGAGAATGATCTGCAGTGTCGCCGGTTGGTAGTCCTGGGCCAGCAGCGTGCGCAACTTGTGCTCGATGTGTCGCGCCTCGTTGTGCGCGGCGATGACGATGCTGACGTTCAGCGGCGGTGCCGGCGCGTGCCGCCAGGCCGGGAACAGCGGCGCCAGCAAGGTCAGCAGCAGCGGATAGCCGATGTAGGCGTACGCGGGCAGCAGAAGGCACAGGCAAAAAATGAATTCAGCCACGGGCGGGCCTCCTGGCGTTCCAATGACACAGACCGAGAATCAACGCCGCGCTGGCCAGGTGCAGGCGCACCCAGTGCAGGCCCCACAGTTGCAAGGTCAGGTTGACGTTATGCTGGCGAATGCTTTGCCGTACGCTGAGCGACAGGCTCGGCAGCAGGCCCAGCAACAGCAGCAGCAACGCTTGCTGCGCATGGCCCGCAAGCAATGCAAACACCGCCAGCACATCGAGCACCCACACCAGCAATGACAGCAACGGAAAACGCAGCAGCCGCAGGCTCATGCCGTGGGCGCGCAGTAATTGCAGGTGGCTGCCCTGGCGCCACAGTTCCTTGCCGATCCATTCGCGCCAGGTCATTTCATAGCCCCAGTGCAGGGCTACGCTGGAGTTGACCGACAGCAAGCGCGCGCCGTGTCCGCTCAGACGCAGGGTGTACTCCTTGTCCTCACCGGTGCGCAGGGTTTCGTTGAAACCGCCGACACTGTCGAACCACTGCTTGCGCATCAGCAGGTTGGCACTGGGCAGCCATTGCACGGCGCGAGCGGCGCGGGTCGACGGACGCAAAGAGCGGCGCTGCCACGCGTCGGCATACCATGGCGCGGCGGCAGGGGTGTGCAGGTCCAGGCCGAAGACGTCGCCCTGACCGCTCGCAGCCAGGGCAAACAACGGGGTCAGCCAGTCTTCGGGCATTTCGATATCGGCATCGATGAACGCCAGCCATTCACCGCTGGCAACCGTTGCGCCACGATTGCGCAACGCGCCGATCAGCAGCCCGGGCAGCACCAGAACCTGTGCGCCGAATGCGCGGGCGATCCGTGGGCCGTCATCGGTGGAGCCGTTGTCGACGACAATCAGTTCGCAGTCGATGTCGGCGACGTTCGCGGCTTTGCGCGCGGCCAGGAGGGTGCGGCCGATGTGCCGGGCCTCGTTGTACATCGGAATGACGATGCTGATCCGGCTCATGCCCTGGCCTCCGTCAGCGGTGCCTGCTCGGCTTTCAGGCGCAGCACCCAGGTCAGCGCCAGCATGATCCACAGGTACTTCAGGTTCGGCGCGCTGAGAAACATCAGAAACAACGTCAGCGAGAGAAAACTCATTCCGAGATGAGTCACCATGTCCGCGTGCTGCCACTCGCGCCGTTGCAGCCACGCGCGTCGTGCGCGGATCAGGTTGTAGAAACCCTGCACGAGCATGCCGACAAACAACAGACCGGCAGGAATGCCCAGTTCGCTGAAAATCTCCAGATACGTGTTATGCGCCCGGCGATACAGATCGCCGATCTTGCGGTTGGCCGAGAACGCCTTGGCATACCCGGTGGTTGCGTAGTGCAACGGGAAGGTTCCGGGGCCGGAACCGAGCAGCGGATGTTCGCGGATGATCTGGCTGCCGACGACAATGTAGGAGGCGCGACGGCCAAGGGATTCATCCTGCGCCTTGGCCCCGGCGCTCAAGATACTCAGCGACTGGATGCGCGCCAGATAACCGGCAGGCATTGCATAAATCGCCAGTGGCAGCACGATGGCGGCGCCAAGCATGGCGAATCCGAAATGCCGGGGACGGATGCGGTTGAGGTGCTGGCGGTAATGCCAGACCCCGATCGCCAGACTCAAGGCCAGTACCACCAGGCCTGAGCGCGACTCGGTTTTGGTCATGCCGCCAAGCAGCAGAAGGCAGCAGCCAGCCCAGAACAAACGGTGCAGCAGGTTCGGGCTGCGAATCACCAGCAGCAGGCCCAGCGGCACGGCGAAGGCGATCAGCAGAGCAAAGGCATTCGGGTCTTCGAGCAGGCCGGCGGCGCGGCCCTTGTCCTGGAACCGGCTGGAAAACATCGCCATCGCGCAGGTCGTGCTGACGCTGAGCGTGACCAGTCGGGCGAACAGATCGAGGTTCAGCTCGCGGCCGATCAACAAGGTGATCACGAACAGAATCAGCCCCACGCTCAGTTCACGCAGATGACCCTGTGACATGCCCAGGTTGTCGGAGGCGAGCAGGCTGAGAAAGTACAGCGCCATGAAACCGATCAGGTAGCGCCACAGATTGCTGCGCAGGCGCTGCGCTGGAATCTGATGCAATGCCAGTTGCAACATCAGAATCAGCGCCAGCGAAACACCGAGCAATTTGCTCCCGGACACCAGGCTGTCCTTGAAGAACCCTTCAAACGGCACCAGCACGGCAATGCCAAGCAGGCCCCAGGACGGTTTGCGGTACAGCACCGTGAAACCCAGCAGCCCCAGCACCGCCCCCGGCGCCAGATACGGATAAGGACTGACCAGCAAAGCCATGCAGACCAGTGCCAGCAGGCTGACGATCGAGAGCGGGAAAATCATGCGCGTGCCTCCCGTGCCGTGTGGATGTACAGCTGCGACCAGCGTTCAGCCAAAGCCTTGAGGTCGTAGCGTTCCTGTTGTGTGCGTCTGGCGTTGTCGCGCAGTTGCGCGGCCAGCTTCGGTTCGGCCAGCAACGTGTCGAGCTGACGGGCGAGGGTGACGGTATCGCTCGGTGCGGCGAGCAGGCCGTTGTGGCGGTCCTGCAACACATCGGGAATGCCACCGACCGCGAACGCCACCACCGGCACACCGGCCTGCATCGCTTCGAGCAGAATCATCGGCGTACCCTCGGTGCGCGAGCTGATCACCAGCGCATCGAGTTGCTGCCACCAGCCTTGCATCGCCGTCTGATAGCCCGGCAAGCGAATCCGCTGTTGTAAACCGGCCGCGTCGATGCGCGCCTGCAAAGCCTCACGTTCCGGGCCGTCACCGAGCATCACGGCGTCCAGTTGCGGATGCTGGTGACACAACGCAATCAGTGCATCGAGAAACAGATCCGGGCCTTTCTCGCTGCTCAACCGACCGACGTAACCGGCCAGCCAGCGTTGGCGTTCCAGCGCCGGCGGTATTGCGGGTGCCGCTGGCAAACCGTTGGGAATCACCTGCAACTTCTCCGCCTGCACGCTGGCGTCAAGGTGCAGTGAGGCGATGCTTTGTGCCACGCAGACCACCTGTTTCACCGATGCCGTGCGGCACAGTTGCAGGCTCAGCCAGGTGTAAAACTTCTGCTTGCGACTGCGCGGCGTGAAGCCGTGCTGAGTGATCACCAGCGGCAGGCGCAACAACGTTGCGCCAACCCAGCCGAATAGCAGCCCCTTGAAATTGTGCGTGTTGAGCAACGGTTGATCGCCTCGGCGCTGACGCAAGTGGCGCAGCAGTCCGCCGAGCCCGGCACAGCCGCGAGCATCCACCCCGGCCTGGCGAAAGCGCTCGATCAGCTCTGGTGGCGCGTCGAGGAACAGCACCTGATGCTGCCCCGGCGTCGCCAGGCAATGATCCAGCAACATCCGCTCGGCTCCGTAGAAGCCGCCGCTGCTGAGCAAATGAATGATCGGCAGCGCGACGCACGGGGTGGACGCCGCGTTCAATTGCGCACCCAGTGAACCAGGCTCGGCATGGTCCAGTTCTTGTGCGGATTGCCGGGCTGCGAGGTTTCTTCGTTGAGCACCATCAGCACTGGCAGGCCGAGTTCATGGCTGATCTGCGCTGGATGCTTGAAGCGGTGATCGAAGAACTCACGCACATAGACAAAGGCAATGGCCAGCAGCAGACCGGTGAGCAGACCGAACGGAATGATCAGCATCGGTTTCGGAAAAGCCGCCTCGGTCGGTTCATACGGCGGGCTCAAGACCCGGGCATTGGACAGGTCGTTGTCCAGCGCGCGTGTCGTGCTGCTTTCGGCAAAGCGTTGCGCATAGGTTGAAAACGCTGCGTGCAACGCGCCGATCTCGGTGTCCATCTGACGCAGCTTGCTTTGGGTCTGCTGCAATTGATGGATGCGATTTTTGAACTCGGCGATGCGCGCGGTTTTCTGCTCGATCACCTGGCTGACCACCGACAGGTCGATCGTGCGTTCCTGGATGCGGTTGTTGACCACTTTGAGGAACTGCTGGCGGGTGCGGGCAATTTGCTCGCGGGCCAGCAACATCGGTTCGCTACCGGGCTGAAAGACCGCGAGGTCGTTCATGTAGCGGCTGACCTGAGTGGTCAGCGCCTCGCCCATTTGCCGGATCTCGCGGTCCTCGAACGCGATGTTGTCCACCGTAGTGGTGAAGGTGAACGGGAAGGTGTAGTCATTGAGCTTGTTGGTGTTGGCAGCGGCCAGGCTGGATTTCAGGTAATCGAGCCAGCGCTGGCTTTGCAACAGGCGATCGCGATACAGGTTGAGTGCCTGCTCTTCGGTGTTGATCGCGTTGAGGCGAAAGGTGATTTCCTCTTTCGGATCGGACGAGCCGACGCTTTCCAGCAGGCTCAGACGCGCGCCTTCCAGGCCATCGAGCCGGACTTGATACTGATGCTTCTTGGTCTCGTAGAACGAGTGCGGCAGTTCGATCGACTGCAACGCCTGACGATCGACCAGATAGTTTCGCAGCAGCGTGGACACGAACACCGTGCCCTGGGCCGGATCAGGGAAGCTGTAGACGATCGAGATGACATTGGAACCCGGCAGGGTTTCAATTTTCAGATTGTCGATGGCGTCCTGGGTCAATCCATCCAGTACCGTGTCGCGCACCGGATCGGTTTCCATGCCCAATGCATCACGCAGCGGATTGATCATGTATTCGCGCAGCGGCGTGCTGACGTAACGCTTGAACGGTTCGGCCAGCTTGCTGAGCATCCCCGGCGGCGGGTTGTATTGACCCTGGTCGCGCAGTTCGCTGATGGTCTGACGAATCAGCGCCGGCGAACGGAGAATGTTGCTCTCGGTCTCCATGTCCGCCAGCGATGGTGGAATGAAGGTGGCGTTGTCCTGGGTGAGCGAGGTGGTCGCATCGCCCTGAGACAGTTTTTTCGACTGCACGATCACCTGCGCGGTGATATCGAAGCTCTGTTTGAGCAACAGCGGCAGCAACAACGCGATCACTGCAAAGATCAGGAAGATGCGCTTCACCAGTTGCTTGTTGGCGAAGAAAATCCTGAAGAACTCGTGCAGGTAATTTTCTTTTGGGTTCATGTCGTTCACCTGAGAGTCAGTTGTCACTGCCTTTGTTGTCGACGCGGTAGCCGAAGCTGAAACCCACGCCCTGGAACAGCACCACGTCGGCCAGTTGGCGGGCGAGTTCGCCGGCGCTGGCCAGTTTGGTTTTCGGTACGTAAAGCATGTCGTCCGGTTGCAGGTAGGCGATCTGTGGCGCATCGCCCGACAGGGCTTTCTCCACGTCGTAGTTCATGGCCTGCACCTGATTGCCGTTGCGCCGCATGATCACTACCGAATCGAGCCGCGCCTTGACGTTGGTGCCGCGCGCCAGAGTCAACGCTTCAAGCACCGACACCGGCCGGCGGATCGGGTAGGAGCCCGGTTGCGCGACTTCGCCGAGCACGTAAATCTCATTGCCGGCGGTGGATTTGAGCAGCACATCCACAGTCATCCGCCCCGGCAGTTGCGCGTACTTCTGGTTGAGGAAGGTTTCCAGTTGATTGACGGTCATGCCTTGCAGCGGCACGGCGCCGATTTCCGGGAAACTCGCGTAGCCGTCAGTGCCGACGGTGATCTCGCGGCTCATGCCGGTGGCCGGGTGGTTCAGCGCACTTTTGAGGTTCTGCTCGTTGCTCAGCGGGCTGAGAATCTGCACCGAGAGCTGATTGCGGTTGGGCTGGAACAGCTGCTTGCGCTGATAGGCACGCTGGATTTCCTGACGGGCCTCGTCGCTGGTCAAACCGGCGATTTTCACCGAGGTGTTGGCGCCCGGCAGTTCGATGGTGCCGTCGGGCAGCACCAGTTGCGTGCCGTTGAGCTGACTGGCGGCGGTGAAGTTCAGGCCGATCTGGTCACCCGACTGCACGCGATAAGCGTCCGAGCCGCTGGTACTGATGTGGAAAATCACATCCAGCACGTCTTTCGGGCGCAGGGTCTGTTCGACCCTCGGCATGTCAGTGGCCTGGGCATTGGCCGGTGTGGCGGTGAGGATATTCACCGGCATGTTGCGGGTCTCGGAATTGCTGGAGCAGCCTGCAAGCGGCAGCATCAGCAGAACAAGTATCTTGGCGTTCATGGCGTCATCCTTTGCGTTCGCTTACAGGTTTTTGTAAAGCCACTTGGGCATGTAGTACTTGCGCCGGTTGAACACGCTGCCGACCACTTTTGCTCCAGCCTGGGTCAGGCGTTGCACGGCGGCCTGGGCGACTTCCCAGCGGGTGTCCTCGGCGCGCACCACGAACACCACACCATCGACCTGAGTGGCGAGCACCAGCGTGTCGGCGGCGGAATACACCGCGTCGCCGTCGATCACCACGAAGCGGTACTGCGTGCCCAGGCGATCGAGCAACGGGCTCAGGCGCTCGGCGGTCAGGTGCTCCAGGGTGCGGATCGGCCGGCCGTTGGGCAGTACGTGGAAGGGCAGGCTCGACACCTGCACCACGCAGTCCTGCAACAGCGGCGGGTTGTCCGGGTTGAACAGCAGGTCGCGCAGACCGCGCTCCTTGCCCAGGTTCAATTGCTGCGTGAGGTTGCCTGCCGAATGGCTGGCATCGACCACCAGCACCTGGCCGCTGCTCATCTGCGCCAGTTGGCTGGCCAGCGCCAGGGCGCTGGTGGTGGTGCCCGCGCCGGGATTGGCGGCGGTCAGGAACAGGATCCGCAGATCCAGATCCAGCACGGTCGAAATCAGGTTCGATTCGCTGGGGTTGGCAATGCTCAGGCTTTTGCTGGTTGAACCGTCCATTAGCTTGCTCCGTGGCCGCTGAATACTTTGAAGGGGGTTTTCAACAAGATCTTCAGATCAAGCAAAAGGCTTTGCTCGGCGATATAGCTGAGGTCCAACTCAACGCGCTGGTCGAAGTCGATGTTGCTGCGCCCGGAGATTTGCCAGAGGCCGGTCATGCCGGGGTAGATGCTCAGGCGCGCGAGGTGATTGTCCTTGTAGCGATAGGCATTGAACGAGGTCGGCCGCGGGCCGACCAGGCGCATGTCGCCGCTGACCACGTTGAACAGGTTGGGCAGTTCGTCGAGGCTGGTACGCCGCAGGAAACCGCCGATGCCGGTGATGCGTGGATCCTTGTCGATCTTGAAATCGATGGCGTCGACCCCGTGCTTGTTGAGGTGGCGCAGCGATTCCTTGAGTTCTTCGGCGTTGCACACCATGGTGCGGAACTTGTACATGCCGAAGGTGCGGCCGCGATAACCGGTGCGTTTCTGCACAAACATCACCGGTCCCGGGCTGGTGAATTTGATGGCCAGTGCCAGGCTCAGCAGCAGCGGCGAAAACACCAGCAGAATCAGCAATGCACCGATGCAGGCGAGCACGCGATTGGTGCGCGACAGGGTCCATGGCCGGCCACCGTCGCGGCCGGTCAGCCAGCCACGGCCCTGCCTGTGGATGGCGCTATCGAGGCGCATTCGGTGCTCGGGATCCATGCGCTTGTCGCGGCGCATCTGAGTGATCGGTACACCTTGTTCATGTCCAGTCATGGGGTCCTCCGCTGATGTTCAGCCGCGAGCGGCGCGTGGGCGATAGGCAGTGGGGTAGTAGTCGCGAAACCAGGCGATGAAACGCCCCAGTCCTTCATCCAGCTCGATCCGGGGCTGGAACCCGGTGGCCTGGGCCAGATCGTCGGTCTCGGCACAGGTGTCGAGCACATCGCCCGGTTGCAGGGGCAAGAGCTCGACAATGGCTTTCTGGCCGAGGTGTTTTTCCATCAGCGCCAGATAGTTTTTCAGCGCCACCGGGTGGTGGCCGCCGATGTTGAACAGGCGCCAGGGGGCCATGCTGCTGCCAGCGTCGGGATGTTCACGATCCCACTCCGGCTGGCTGTGCGGCGGATGGTCGATGAGGCGCGCGATGCTTTCGACGATGTCGTCTATATAAGTGAAATCGCGCTGGTGCTCGCCGTAGTTGAACAGCTTCAGCGGTGTGCCTTCGCTGATCGCCCGGGCGAACTGGATCGGCGACATGTCCGGCCGACCCCATGGCCCATACACGGTGAAAAAGCGCAGGCCGGTGCTGGGAATGCCGAACAGGTGGCTGTAACTGTGGGCCATCAGCTCGTTGGCTTTCTTGGTCGCGGCGTACAGCGACAGCGGGTGATTGACGCCGTCGTGCACCGAATACGGGGTGTGCTGATTGGCGCCATACACCGAGCTCGACGAGGCATAGATCAGGTGCTCGACCGGATGGTGCCGGCAGCTTTCCAGAATATTCAGGAAGCCGCTGAGGTTGCTGTCCAGATAGGCCCGTGGGTTTTCCAGCGAGTAGCGCACCCCGGCCTGCGCCGCGAGGTGGATCACCACTTGCGGTTGTTCGCGGACAAACAGCGCTTCAATCGCCGCGGCATCGGCCAGATCAATGCGCGCCAGCGGGAAATTCCCTACCTGATCGCGTACCCATTGCACCCGATCATGTTTGAGCTGCGGGTCGTAGTAGCCGTTGAAGTTATCCAGGCCGACCACCGCATGCCCGTCGCGCATCAGCCGCAACACGCAATGGGCACCAATGAAGCCGGCTGCGCCAGTGACCAGAATTTTCATGGGCGCAGTCCTTCCGGAGCGATGTGGCGCAGGCCGATGCCGCTGTAATGCAGACCGGCAGCGGCCACGTGTTCCGGGTTGTAGAGGTTGCGTCCGTCGACAATCACTTTCGAGCGCAGCTTGCTCGCCAGCAGCTCGAAATCCACCACGCGAAAATTCTTCCACTCGGTGCAGATCACCAGCGCATCGGCATCTTCCAGGGTGTCGTCGCGGGTGGCGCACAGGTGCAGGTCGTTGCGGTAACCGTAGAGGCGCCGGCACTCGGACATGGCTTCCGGATCGTAGGCCTGCACGCTGGCGCCTTCGGCCCACAGCGCGTCCATCAGATAGCGGCTGGGGGCTTCGCGCATGTCGTCGGTGTTGGGTTTGAACGCCAGCCCCCAGATCGCGATCGACTTGCCGGCCAGGCCTTGGGGGAATTGCGCTTTCAATTTGCTGAAGAGAATGTGCCGCTGCAGGTCGTTGACATCAGTGACGCTGCGCAGCAGTTTCAGCGGCATGCCGTTGTGTTCGGCGGTGTGCAGCAGCGCGCGCAGATCCTTGGGGAAGCACGAGCCGCCGAAGCCGCAGCCGGGATAAATGAAGTGGTAGCCGATACGCGGATCGGAGCCGATGCCTTTGCGCACCGCTTCGATATCGGCGTCGAGCAGTTCAGTGAGGTTGGCCAACTCGTTCATGAAACTGATGCGCGTGGCGAGCATCGCGTTGGCCGCGTATTTGGTCAGCTCGGCGCTGCGGTTGTCCATGAACATCAGTTTTTCGCGGTTGCGGCAGAACGGCGCGTACAACTCGCTCATCTGCTCGCGGGCTGTCTCATCGCGGGTGCCGACGATGATCCGGTCCGGGCGCATGCAATCGGCGAGGGCGCTGCCTTCCTTGAGGAACTCGGGGTTGGACACCACTCGCACCTTGAGGGCACTTTTGCCACGACGGAGCAATTCTTCGTTGGCCTTGGCGGCCACCTGGTCCGCCGTACCGACCGGCACCGTGGACTTGATGATCAGGGTGCGATCAGCCTCCATGTGCGAGGCGATCTCCCGGGCGACGTTGAGCACGTGGGTCAGGTCGGCGGAACCGTCCTCATCGGCCGGGGTGCCCACGGCGATGAAGATCAGCTCGGCATGTTCCACGGCGTCGCTGGCCTGGGTGCTGAACAGCAAGCGCCCGGCCTTGATGTTTTCTTCCAGTGCGGCGGATAACCCCGGCTCGCTAATAGGCGGCACGGCTTGTTGCAGTTGTTTGATCTTGTTTGGGTCAATATCGACACATAAAACCCGATGCCCAACATCTGCAAGTGCGGCGGCTTGAATTAATCCGACATAGCCGGTGCCAAATACGCTCACGTCCATCTGCGCACCCTCGATAGAGCGAAAAGAAGAAGTTCGGAAGAAGACTGTAAAAGGGGTATAGCGCAGGGTTTGAAAAGCGTGTCAGCAAAATGACATGTTGCACCTGTATAACACTTGAGCGTTTTTTGGCGATTGGCCATCAAGTCATTGCTGCGATTGAATTTGTTGTTTAATTGCAGATTTGTTCAGATTTAAAATAAGCGATAAACGGTTGTAAGCCGCTAATCTAAAGGCTTGTAGCGTTTTCTGTGTGTCAGATTTGAGTCACCGGTTTTTTGACGCTTTCTGAAGAAAACAGTCAATTCTTGCGCTTTGAGGGCTGGGTGCTAGTGTCAGGTTCTGACCGACAAACCTTTGACTCCCTGCCATTTGAACGATCGGTATCGCCATGTTCAGATATGCCAAAGAAGTACTTTTAATTGTTTATCTGCTGCTTTATTCCGAATATTACATTGATCGGTTAAATGCTATCGGCGTCGGTTTTGCTGTACTTCTTTTTGGCGCGATGTTTTTGGCGCTTACTTTGGCATTATATCTGACGGCTTATATTCGTCAGACTCTCATTCGCCACTTGTTCGCAATAACACTGTTTGTTTCGGCGGTGTTTTTCGATGTCTATACCCGGGTCACCGCGGATTACCTGAGCTACAGCAATTTTGTCTCGCTGGTGTACTCCGGTGGTTTCATCCAGGAAGCCGCCTACCAGTATCGCGACGCGATCATTCATGGCGCGCTCAGCGGTCTGCTGTTGCTGTTCGGCATCGGCTTGAAACCACGTCATGCACTGGTGGTGCCCAACGCGTTGCGCATGGCGGCGCCGGTGTGTGGCGTGCTGCTGTTGAGCGCAGTGTTGTTCCTGCGGGCGGGCGAGGGCGCGCGCGGTTTGCCGATCATGTACACGCCGCTGGCCTATCTGAACCTGTTCGCCTATGAAGCGCTGCATAATACTGTCGGCCCGCGAGAGCCGGTGACGCTGGTGCGCAACGCAGTGACGGTCAATCACGACATCGTGCTGATCATCGACGAGAGCATCTCCGGCAATTACCTGGACATCAACGCGCCGTTCGGCGTGCACAGCAACCTCAAGCAGGCACATCCGGGCGTCGACATTTTCAACTACGGCTACGCCGCGTCCATCGCCAATTGCAGCGCCGACACCAACGTCACCCTGCGCTACGGCGGCACCCGTGCCGACTACATACGGATCAACAGCACGCTGCCGTCGATCTGGCAGTACGCGAAAAAGGCCGGGCTGCGCACGGTGTACATCGACGCCCAGCGCACCGGCGGCAATTTGCAGAACCTGATGACCGAGACCGAGAAAAAGGACATTGACCAGTTCGTCCAGTTTGACCAGACCAGCGTGCGTGACCGCGACATGGCTGCCGCCGCGAAGCTGATCGAATTGCTCAACGACGATCAGCCGGAGCTGGTGGTGATCAACAAGGTCGGCGCGCATTTCCCGGTGCACGACAAATATCCCGACGCCTTCATGGCCTATCGGCCGACCTTGCCGCGCGGGCAATTCACTGAAGTGGCCGAAACCGGCAAACGCGACGGTTTCAACGGCCAGTCAGATGACTGGGTGCTGTACCGCAACGCCTACAAGAACACGGTGCTATGGAACGTCGGCGAGTTCTTCGCCCGGGTATTCGCCCAGGCCAGGTTGAACAATGCGCTGCTGATCTACACCTCCGATCACGGCCAGGACCTGCATGAACGCGGCAACCCCGGGCTCAATACCCATTGCGGCGGTAATCCGGTGGAGGAAGAAGGGCTGGTGCCGCTGGTGGTGATTCAGGGTGATCAGGTGCACGGCCCGGACTGGGCGCAATCGTTATCGGCGAACAAGGATCGCTCCAGCCACTACAACATTTTTCCGACGCTGCTGCAGTTGATGGGTTATGACCTGGCGGGAGTCGAGGCGCTGTACGGCAAACCATTGACGCTGCCGACGGCGGATGACTTCACCTTCAACTACCGCTTCAATGCGCGGTTGGGGGCCAAGCCTGAGTGGAAGCATATTGATCTGAATACCATCGTCACGCCGGGGGCGGCGGCGACCAGTGTGGCAACCGGGCAGTGAGATTTGCGCGGGGTTCACTGACCTCATCGCTGGCAACCGACAGCCACCGACCTCGATAAACCCCCGGCGCGCAGCCCAGCCAGCGTAGACACGCACGGTTGAAACTCTGCACATCGCTGTAGCCCAACCGATCGGAAATGTGCACCAGCTCCAACTCGCCCGCCCGCAACAAGTCCTCGGCCCGATAACGCCGGTATTCATCGAGCAATTCAGAAAAACGCCAGCCCAGTGCCTTCAAGCGCCGCGCAGCCGTGCGCTCCAGCAGATGCCGGTCTGCGCAGAACTGCTTCCAGTCTGCCGTCGCCAGATCCTCGATCAGATAGTCGCTGAGCTGTTCGAGCAAGGTCGCTTCGCTGTTGCGGCGGGTCTGCTCAAGCAGCTCCACCAGAGTCTGTTCCAGTGCCTGGCTGCCCGGCGTCAGTGGCGCGATGAACAACTGCGGATCGAGGTGGATCGCCAGGTACTGCCGCGAGCCCTGCACCGGAGCACGAAAGGCGCGCGCGTGTTCTTCGCTGCCCGGCGCAGTCAGTTGCACACCCAGCACCGGATCGCGCCCCAGACCGCTGGCGAGCAATTTGCGCCGCAACATGCTGCACAGGCTGATCAGGATGTAATCAGCGGTGGCGGGAGCGGCACGCAGGCTGCCGGACTCGATCAGGCGCAATTGGACCTCACCGTTTTCGCGCACGATCTGCGCCTGAAAGTGCCCGTTGAAAAACGGAAAGAAACGCACGAAGTAAGCGCAGGCACTCTCCAGCGACACCGCGATGTCGAACAGATAAGTCAGGCCGTTGGTCGCCGTTGAAACGAATCGGCGTCCAGCGGCGAGGCCAAAAAGTGGATCGTTCGTCTGCGCTTGTGCGAAGGCCCAGAAGCGTCGCGAGAGCATCAACGGAATGCGCATGAACGGTGTACGTAAGTCGAACAGGCTGCGATGAAACTGCGCTTCAATGGCTTCGCGGGCAACGCCGCGCGCGAGCAATTCCTCGATCGCCGGCAGCAAGGTCGGGGCGTAAAAGGCGTTGGCGGGCGGCTGATTGATTTTTGTCATGTAGGGCTCACCGCTTGTTCCGGGACACTGGTTAGGCTGCCCGACGTTAAGCGATTTGCCGGAGCAAGACCATGCTTGATTTACGCCAGCTCGACCTCAACCTGCTGCTTGCCTTTGATGCGATCTATCAGCAGCGCAGTGTCACCCGCGCCGCCGAAGTCATGTGTCTGTCGCAGCCGGCCATGAGCAATGCGCTGCGGCGTCTGCGCGAATTGTGCGGGGATCCGTTGTTCATCAAGAGTCGTCTGGGGGTGACACCGACACTGGTGGCGCACCGGTTGGCGGATTACGTGCGTAACGCGCTGGAATCATTGCGTGACGGCTTGCGGATGATTCCGGCGGCGCGGCAGAACAACCCGTTGCTGCGCATCAGTTGCCTGGATTGTCTGCAGCCGGTATTGCTCGATGCCTTGCTGCAAGTGCCGCATGCCGACTGGCAGGTACGCTACTTTCAGCCACGCCGGCGCGATGCCTTGCAGGAACTGGCCAGCGGCAAGCTCGACATCCTCATCGACATCGATCAACCGCTGGCCGGGCTCAGTGGCTTGCACAAGCGCAGCCTTGCGGCGGATCACTATGTGTTCGCCTATGGCTCGGCATTGAAAGAGCCGCCGCGTACCTTGCAGGCGTATTTGCAGCAACCGCAGATTCAGGTGTCCAGCCGCCGCGACGGCCTGAGTCCGGTGGATCTGCACCTGGGCCTCAAGGGGATGCGTCGCACGATTAGCCTGACCACGCAAAGTACTCTGGCGGCGAAGCTGATCGCCGATCGTCAGCCCTTTGGCCTGAGTCTGCCGAGTCGCGTCGCCAGTGTGCTGGGCTTGCACCAGGCTCCGTTGCCGCTGGAGGATCCGGTGGAACTGAAACTGGCGCTGTACATCGAGGCGCGCTATCGCTTCGAACGCAGTCGCGAAGAAGCCATGCATTGCCTGCTGTGCGCCTTGGGCGATCCACAGACCCCGGCCATTTCCCCGACACTTTGGGAGCGAGCCTGCTCGCGATAGCGGTGTGTCAGCCTATGGACGGGTTATGCGTACCGGCCTCTTCGCGAGCAAGCCCGCTCCCACACTTGACCGCGTTCGATCAGCACGGAGCAATCGACCCCACCCCTTCAAGTCTAAACTTACAAGCGAGCCCGCTCGCGAAAGCGGAAGGTCAGGCTGCGGGATTTTGAAGTTGCGAAACCTTCCGGGTTATTGGTTGGCCGCCAGCAGGCGCTGATCGACGTTCAGGATTGCTTCGACCATCGCCCGCGCGGCCGGGGTCATGGAATAGCCGACGCGGGTGACAATGCCGTAACTCAGATGCAGGGCCGGATCGTCGCGGGGCACGTCGATGAATTCGAGCAGGTGAATCAAGCCCTGATCAACCTGTTCACGCAGGGCTTCCAGGGTGGCCAGGCCCACGGCGTCCGAGCGCAGCACCACGCGCTGGATCGCGTCGAATTGGGCGCACTCGACGCTGGGATTGAAATCCGGCTCGCCCAGTACGTCGGCAAGAATCTTGCGGATCATCGGCGGGATCCGCGTACCCACCACCGGATAGTCGAGCAACGCCCGCAGTTTGAGGTTCTTCTGCCCGGCGAGCGGGTGTCCGGCGCGGCAGAAAAAACGCCCGGGCCGGGTGCGCAGCAATTGCACCTGATACTGCGGGTCGCCGATGAAGTAGCGTGCGTCCGCCACCAGGAATTCGATCTGCTGTTCGCGCAGCCAAAGTGACAGTTGCTGCCAGTCGCCCTGATGAAAACGCGTGCGAATCGCCGGGTGCGCCTGGATGAATTCGGCCAATGCCTCAGGAACCAGCACTTGCGCCGGGTAGGGGCCACAGCCGAATTGCAGTTCGCCGCCGGTCAGGCCGTTGTATTGCGTCAACTCGTTGTGCAATGCCTGACTGCCAGCCAGCAGGCGCCGCGCGTGTTGCAGCACCAGTTCACCCTGGCCGGTCAGACGGAACTCGCGGCTGCTGCGCTCGACCAACTCGCAGCCGAGATCGCGCTCCAGGGTCTGAATGCTGCGACTGAACGCCGGTTGGCTGAGGTTGATTGCCTCGGCGGCGCGGCCAAAATTGCGGTAATCGGCGAGGGCCACGAGGTGGCGAAGCTGGCGCAAATCCATCATGCGTCTCCTGCATTTTGCGGATACTTTTAATGCATTGGATCGATACCACGTTGGCTGGCATAAGTACACGCCTGTCCTTCGCAAAGCTTGTCGTCATGCCCCAACCCCTGTTCGCCTCCAGCGCTTTCACCCGCACCATTCTTGGCCATGCCGAGCAGTCCGGCCTGTGCCCGCAGACCTTGCTGGTTCGGGCCGGGATCTGCCCGACAGCGCTTGACGATCAGGGTCGGCAGATTCCTGCGCAGGCAGTCGAGCAACTGTGGCGCGAGTGTGAGCAGGCGGGTGCTGCGTCGACCTTTGGCTGCGAACTGGTCAATGGTTTGGCGACAACGTGCCTGCAAGGGCTGAATATTCTGCTCGACTCGGCAGCGACCCTGCGCGCCAGCCTCGATTGCTTCGTGACGTTCGTGCCCAGGGTCACCAATTACGTGGCCGCCGAGTTGCAGGAGAGCGGCGCGTTCGCCCATTTGCAGCTGCGCCCGGTGCAAGGTCAGGCGCATCACTTTGGCCTGGATGCGGCGACGATCACCTTGGTGCGCAACATCTCCCGGCGGCTCGGCAAGCCGCCCGGGCAAGTGTTTGCCAGCGTCGGTCTATGCCCCCCGCAAGCTGCCGGCGCCTGGCTGCGTGACGCCGGAATCGACGTCGCGCAGAGTGAATATCCACGGCTGACGCTGCATCGCTCGTTACTCGACGAAACGCTGCTCGGCGCCAATCCGTTTCTGCACCAGAGCATGCTCCGGCATTGGCAGGCCGAACCTTGTACGCCCAGTCGCAATGACAGCCTGGAACTGGCGCGGCACTGGCTCACTGCCGGTGATCAGCCGATCGAACGTATCGCCGAGCGTCTCGGTTACCGCCAGCCGAGCAACTTCATCCGCGCATTCCGCAAACAGTTCGGCATCACGCCCAAGCAGTTTCGCCTCAACCCGATATAAGCGCGTCGATGATTGTTTTTTGTCGGCCATCGCTTGCGTGTAGCGGGTGAGGGTTGGGCACCGTGTCAGTGCTGAGCAAACCTGACCGGAGCCCAATAATGACAAGAATATGCTCGGTCACGCCCCAAGTCCGTCCGCGACTTTTTCGGCGTGGCCACAGCCGTACGCAACCCCTGACTCTGGCGATCCTTGCCGCACTGTCGAGTCCCGCCTACGCCACCAGTTTCGAACTCGACGAAGACTGGAGCCTGTCGACCAAAACCACCCTGACCCTGGGCAGCAGCTGGTCGACGCAAAACCCTGACAAAAGCCTGATGACCCGCGCCAACGCCTTGCAGGCCCAGGGCGTACGCGCCAATGGCACGAGCGTCAGCGCCGACGATAATCGGCTGAATTTCGAGAGGGGGGATCCGATCTCGCAGAACTTCAAAGGCCTGACCGACTTCAGCCTCGACGGTCAGGGGCAGGGCGCGTTCATCCGCTTCAAATACTGGTATGACGCGGCGTACGAGGATGGCAACGGCCGCTTCAAGAAATTCGATGATTCGGGCTGGGATGACCTGTCGAAATTCAAAGGCTTCAAGGCTCTCGACGCGTATGTCTGGAAGGACTTTCAGATCGACGATCATCCGCTCAACGTCAAGGTGGGCAATCAGGTGTTGTCGTGGGGCGAATCGTTGCTGATCCAGAACGGCATCAACGTGATCAACCCGCTGGATATTTCCGCTTTCAACCGGCCCGGCGTGGAAATCAAGGAAGGCCAGTTGCCGGTGGAGATGGTCTCGTTCAGTTTCGGCATTTCCGACAGCCTCAACCTCGAAGGTTTTTACCAGTACAACTGGCGCCCCAGCGTGCTGGATGGTTGCGGGACATTTTTCGCTTCCAGCGATGCGATCCAGAAGGGCTGCGGGCCGCTCTATCTGAGCCAGGTGCAGACCGATCAACAGATGCAGGCTGCGGGGCTGTACGCCTATTCGCGCGGCAACGAGTCGCCGTCGGACAACGGCCAGTTCGGCTTTGCCCTGCGCAACATCATTGCGGCGCTGAACGATGCCGAGGCGGCGTTCTACTACATCAACTATCACTCGCGGCTGCCGTACTTCAGCCTCGATGCGCGCAACTCGGCGCTGCCCGGAACCTTTCCCGGGGGCATTCAGGCACCGAGCTACGCCGCGGCGTTTCCGGAAAACATTCACCTGTATGGCATCAGCCTCAACGGCGTGGAACCGGTCAGCGGCATCTCGCTCGCCGGTGAACTGAGCTATCGGCCGAACATGCCGTTAGCGATCAACGCACCGGACATCAACGTCGCAGTGATCTCCGGCGCGGGCGGCAGTTCCTGGCTCGACCTGCCGCCGGGTTTCAACACCAATGGTGGCAGTCGCTATGACGGCTGGGTGCGCAAAGGCGTGTGGCAGATGACCGGCTCCGCGACCCAGGCCTTCGACAACATCCTCGGCGCCACACGCTTGAGTCTGTTCGGTGAGGTGGGGGTCGTGCACATCGATGACCTCGGCGACGAGCGTCTGGGGCGCAACTCGGCATTCGGGCGCAGCGCACCGCGCAACGGCACGGCGTGCAACACGGTCGCTTCCGGCGTCACCAATCAGTACTGCACCGACAAGGGCTTTGCCACGGAATGGTCGTGGGGTTATCGCCTGCGCGCCAGCCTTGAATACAGCGACGTGTTGCCAGGGATCAACCTGATTCCGGCGATCAACTGGCGGCACGACGTTTCGGGCTATTCCTACGACCCGCAAGGGCCGTTTCAGGAAGGTCAGCAGGCCCTCGGCCTGAGCCTGACGGGCGTCTACATGAACGATTACAGCGTGGAGCTGGCTTACAACGCGTTCTTCGGTTCCAACGATTACAGCACCCTCGACGACCGCGACTTCGCATCCGTCAGCTTCAAGGCAGACTTCTAAGGAGAATCATCATGCGTATGCAAATGTGTGTGCTCGCGCTGGCGTGCAGTGTCGGTCTGGCGCAGGCCAAAGGTAACGATCCGGCGCCGCTGGGCAAGACGCTGACGCCGATGGGTTCGGAGATGGCGGCCAACGCTGACGGTTCCATTCCGGCCTGGACCGGCGGCCTGGCGAGCGATGCCGGCACGGTCGACAGCAAGGGCAGTTACAGCGATCCGTATGCGGCAGAAAAACCGCTGTTCACCATCACCGCGCAGAACGTCGCGCAGTACCAGAAGTTTCTCAGCCCCGGGCAGATCGCCTTGTTCAAGCGCTATCCCGACAGCTACAAGATGAACATCTACCCCACGCACCGCAGCGCCAACCTGCCCAAGGATGTCCTGGAGCAGAGCCGCACCAACGTCGCGAAAACCAGCCTGGCCGACGGTGGCAACGGTTTGCATGACTATGCGCGGGGCATTCCGTTTCCATTGCCGACCGAAGGGCTGGAGGTGATGTGGAACCACATGACCCGCTATCGCGGCGGCAGTTACGAGCGCATCAGCAGCGCGGCGCTGGTGCGCGAAAACGGTGCCACCAGCTACGTGCGCAATCAGTCGCTGATCAACTTTGCCGAGACCGTTTCCGGGCTTGAGCCCAATGCCAACACGCTGTTTCTGTTCAAGAGCCGGGTACTGGAACCGGCGCGGTTGTCCGGCGAAGCGGTGCTGGTGCACGAGCCGATCGACCAGGTCGCCGAGCCGCGTTCGGCCTGGCAATACTTGCCGGGCCAGCGCCGGGTACGGCGTGCGCCGATGCTCGCCTATGACAACAGCGCGCGATACAGCAACGGCCTGATCACCGCCGACAACATCGATGGCTACAACGGCGCCCCGGATCGTTTCGACTGGAAACTGATCGGCAAGCAGGAGCTGTTCATTCCCTACAACAGCTACAAAATCGGCAGCCATTCGCTCAAGTACGACGAGGTGATCAAGCCCAACCACATCAACCAGGATCTGGCGCGCTACGAGAAGCATCGGGTGTGGGTGGTGGAAGCCACGCTCAAACCCAATGCCCGGCACATCTACGCCAAACGACGGTTTTATGTGGACGAGGACAGTTGGCAGATCGCCCAGTCCGACCAGTACGACAGTCGCGGCGAACTGTGGCGCAGCGGTGAGCTGCACGCGATTGCCCAATACGACCATGGCTTTACCTACAACGTGCTCGAGACCTCTTATGACCTGATCGCGGGGCGTTATTACGCCGGCGGTCTGGCCAACGAAGAGACCGAGCCGATGCGGGTCGGGTTTGCCGCGAAGACCGACGATTACACGCCGTCGGATCTGCGGCGCTGGGCCAAGTAATTTTTCAACAGCCATGCAAAACCCGATGTGGGAGCGGGCTTGCTCGCGAAGGCGTCGCCACGTTCAGCGGTATTCATCGCCTGAAACAGCGCTTTCGCGAGCAAGCCCGCTCCCACAGGGGATTTATTGCTTCAGGAGAATCTTTATGCGCCACTGGATTTCCGCGCTTGCCCTCGGCACCAGCCTGGGCACCGTGCACGCCGCCGACCTTGATGCAAACCAGGCCAAAGCCCTGGCACAAGAGGCGTATGTGTTCGCTTATGCCACCGTCGAACACGACAAGGTGCTGACCGCGATCAACGCCAAACTGCCGTTCAACCGGCTCTACAGCGAACCGCGTCTGCTCGGCCCGCAAGACAACAAAGTGGTGTCGCCGAACAACGACACGTTCTATTCCCGCGCCTTGCTCGACCTGCGCGCCGAGCCGATGGTGCTTGAGGTGCCAGCGGTTGAAGAGCGCTACTACAGCTTTCAACTGGTCGACTTGCGCACCGACAACCTCGACTACATCGGCACGCGCGCCACCGGCAATCAGGCCGGGCGCTACCTGATTGCCGGGCCGGACTGGAAAGGCGCAGTCCCGGCCGGCTTCAACGGCGTGATCCGTTCGCCCAGCCGCCTGGTGTTTTTGCTCGGCCGCACTGAAGTCAAAGGTGAGAGCGATCAGAAACAAGCGGCAAAAGTCCTCACGGGTTATGCCTTGCAACCTCTGTCGCGAGTGCTGGACAGCACCGCGCCGGCGCCACTGCCGCCGCTGCAGTTGCCGGCGTATCACGACACCAAACAGGGCGCGGCGCAGACGCTGTTCGAAACCTTCAACGCCTTGGCGCCGTTGCATGAATGGCCGTCCCGCGAGCAGGCCAGACTGGCGCGTTTCGCCGCCATTGGAGTGATCCCCGGAGCGCCGTTTACCCCGGCAGACACCCTGCGTGACGCGGTGGCGGCCGGTGCTGAGGCGGGCCGTGAGCAGGTGCGCGTGGCGTCCAGTCAGTTGGCTCGCGAGCAGCAAGGCTGGTTGCCGTCGCCAACCAATGTCGGCAAGTTCGGCGATGATGACCTGACGCGCGCCGCCGTGGCCTGGCGCTACATCTATGCCAATGATGCAGCCGAAGCGGTTTACCCGATGGCCCTGCGCGATGCCGAAGGTCAGTTGCTCGATGGCCATCACACTTATCGCCTGCACTTCCCGGCCGGACAATTGCCGCCGGTGAATGCGTTCTGGTCGCTGACCCTGTACGACGGCAAGACCCAGTTGCTCGCGGCCAATCCGATCCAGCGTTACGCCCTGGGTGATCGCAGCGCAAATCTGCAATACGACGCCGATGGTGGTCTGACCCTGCTGCTGCAACCGAATGCTCCGGCGCAGGCGCAACAAGGCAATTGGCTGCCGACTCCGCAGGGTCCGTTCAATCTGCTGTTGCGGCTGTACCTGCCCAAACAACCGGCGCTGGATGGCCGTTATCAGTTGCCGAGCATTGCGAGGGTCGAGCCATGAGCTTTGTTTACAGCCGCCGCACGGTACTCGGTGGCATGGGGCTGCTGGGCGCCAGTCTGATGGTTCCGCGCTGCTTGCTGGCCAGCGAGCCCTCTGAGTTGCAAGCGATTGCGCAGCAGGCATGGATTTACGCCTACCCGATGCTCATGCACTACCAGACCCTGGAAAAACAGCTGTTCAATCCGAGTGCGCCGGAGTACGTCGGCGGCTTCAATCGCTTTCGTCATTACAGCCAGCTCTACACTCCGGCCAATCGCGAAATCGTCACACCGAACAACGACACGCCGTACTCCTGGGCCTGGCTCGATCTGCGCAGCGAACCGCAAGTATTGAGCGTTCCGGCGGTAACCCGGGACCGCTACTACGTGCATCAACTGGTCGATCAGTACACCCACAATTTTGGCTACTTCGGTGTGCTAAGTACCGGTCGCGCAGCGGGGGATTACCTGATCGCCGGGCCGCACTGGCAGGGCGTAGTGCCGGACGGAATCAAAGCCGTGCTGCGCAGCGAAACCGAGATCGTCATGATCCTTGGCCGCACGGGCCTGAAGAACGCTGATGACATGCCCGCCGTGCGTGCGTTGCAGGCACAGTACCGCTTGCGTGGTTTGCATGAATACACCGGCAGCGCTGCACCTGTCGCGGCGCCGGCGATTGCCTGGCCGGCGTGGGACAGCAAGACCGGGCTGGGGCCGGCGTTTATTAGCGTGCTCAACCAGATCCTGACGCTGTGTCCGATGCCGTCTGCGGAGCAAGGGTTGCGCGAGCGTTTTGCGCGAATCGGCATCGTCCCGGGACAGGCGTTCGATTTCGCCACGCTGCCTGCCGAGGCGCAGCAGGCGCTGCTCGCCGGTATCCGGCAGGCGCAAGCTCAACTGCAGGAGGCGGTGGGCAAGACCCGCACCACGCTCGGGTTGTTCGGCAACCGTGAAGCGATGCACGGCAATTACCTCAATCGGGCGGTGGCCGCCAACATCGGGATCTACGGCAACAGCGTCGAGGAGGCGTTCTATACCGGCGCCCGTCTGGATAATCAGGGGCAACCGTTGCAGGGCGGACGGCGTTATCGTCTGCGCTTCGCCCCGGGACAGTTGCCGCCAGCCAGTGAGTTCTGGTCGCTGACGTTGTATGACTTGCCCGATCGGCAACTGGTGGCGAACGCGATCGATCGTTATTGCCTGAGCAGTCGCGATGTATTGCAGGCGGATAACGATGGCGGCCTGACGTTAATGATGCAGAGTGGGGCGCCTGAACAGGGCGTGTCGAGCAATTGGTTGCCGACGCCACAGAGCGGGGTGTTTACGGTGATCTTGCGGTTGTATGGGCCGACGCGGGATGTGATTGAACAGCGCTGGCGGATGCCGGTGGTTGAAGTGGTTTCTGTGTAGTCTGAACCGACGCCTTCGCGAGCAAGCCCGCTCCCACAGGGTGCAGCGCAATGCAGTGGGAGCGCCTTCGCGAGCAGGCTCGCACCCACAGGGGGCAGCGCAATGCTGTGGGAGCGCCTTCGCGAGCAAGCTCGCACCCACAGGGTGCAGCGCAATGCTGTGGGAGTGCCTTCGCGAGCAAGCTCGCACCCACAGGGTGCCACGCAACTCTGTGGGAGCGAGCTTGCTCGCGAAGGGCGTGACGCGGTTTAAGGGGTGACGATGTTGAACTGCGGCCCGAACGTATCGAGGCTGCCCATCAACTCGGCGAACTTCTTGCCGTTACCCTGCAACTTGATCAGTCCTTTCTGCATTGCGGTCGGGAAATCCAGTTGCTTGAGGCTGATCTTCTCCAGCGTGTCCTTGCTCAGACTGATGCCCGCATCTGCCGCCGGATTGAGACCGGCGCGGTGCGTCAGGACACCATTGCGCAACGTCAGATTAAAGTCCTTCTTCTGATCCTCGAATGTCCAGTTCAGCGTCAGGTCATGGCCGACGGCCTTGTCGCTGTCCAGGCGAACTGCCAGATAATCGAAGAACATCTCCGGGCTCATCGCGCGCACCATGTCCACCGACACCGAAGTCCCGGCGTGTGCCGGCACGCCATTGCGCAATTCCATGGCCCCGGTCAGGTACATGTTGCGCCAGGTGGCGTTCTCGCTCTGGTAACCCAACTGCTCCAGGGTCTCGGCCTGAGCCTTTCGCGCGTCGGCGTTGTCCGGTTCGGCGAACAGCAACTGATTGCCCAATTGTGCGGCCCAGCGATAGTCGCCGGCGGCCATCGCCGTGCGCATTTTGTCCAGCACTGCCGCGCCGCCACCCATGGCCTCGACGGTACGTTTGGCGGTGTCCGCCGGCGGCAGCGGATTGAGGTTGGCCGGGTTGCCGTCATAGAAACCCATGTAGCGCTGATACACCGCGCGGGTGTTGAAGCTCAGCGAGCCGTAGTAACCGCGGGTGTACCACTTCTGATCCAGCGACCCCGGCAGTTGCTTGATGGCGTCGGCGATTTCCAGTGGGGTCAGGCCCTGATTCAGCAGGTGCAGCGTCCGGTCGTTGAGAAATGCATACATGTCGCGCTGATCGGCGAGGAATGTGCGGATCCGTTCGCCACCCCAGGTCGGCCAGTTGTGCTGGGCAAACAATACATCTGCCTTGTCGCCATAGCGCGCCAGACTGTCGTCCAGGTATTGCGACCAGGCTTTGGCATCGCGCACCTGCGCGCCACGTGGCGTGAGGATGTTGTGCATCATTTGCGTGGCGTTTTCGGCCATGCACAAGGCTTTCAGTTCGGGCAGATACAGGTTCATTTCCGCCGGGGCTTCGGTGCCGGGCGTCAGCTGAAACTCGACTTGCACGCCGGCGATGGTACGGGTTTCCAGTTCCTTGGCGATCAGATCGGTGGGCGCGATCAAGGTAATCGTGCCGCCAGAAGGCGTGCTCTTGCCCAGCCCGGCGTCGACCTGACCCTGTTCACCGCGCGGCAACAGGCTGCCGAACTGGTACTGCGCACGGCGGCTCATGGCGTTGCCGGCGTAGACGTTCTCGCTCATCACGTGTTCCATGAACCCGGCCGGGGCGAACACCTTGACCTTGCCGGCCTTGACGTCGGCCTCGTCGATGACTCCGCGCACGCCACCAAAATGGTCGACGTGGGTATGGCTGTAAATCACCGCCACCACTGGCTTGCGCGGGCGGTTGGCGTAGTACAGATCCAGCGCCGCCCTGGCGGTTTCAGCCATGGTCAGCGGGTCGATGATAATCAGCCCGTCATCACCTTCGATGATGGTCATGTTCGCCAGGTCCAGACCGCGCACCTGATAGAGCCTGGGGCTGACCTCGAACAGACCGGCGTGGGCACTCAGTTGGGCCAGGCGCCACAGGCTCGGGTTGACCGACTCCGGCGCCTGATCCTTATCGAGGAAATCGTAGGCCTGCACGTCCCAGATCACCTTGCCGGCAGCGTCCTTGACCTGGCCCTTGAATGGCGCAATCAGGCCTTTGCTGACTGACTCATAATCGGTGCGGTCGCTGAAGGGCAGCTGTTGCAGGACGGCAGCATTACTGGCGATGGTCTGGGCGCTGGGGGCAACAGGCGCGTTGGCGGCCATCGCCGATTGGCTCAGGCATGCGGTGATCAGGCAGGCGAGCAGGCCACGGGGGCTCAATATGAAACGGGGCATGGTGTCTCCGGTTTTTATCGTTATGGGGGATCCGTCCCGGAGGGTAGGGCGCTGGTCTGGCGCGGCGATGATCGTCAACGGACAAAAACCATTCAGGGCCGCTATCCTTGGGGCCAGGTTCATCGATCAGGTTGGCTCATGCTTCAGGTTCAAGGCGTGTTCAAAAGTTACCTCACTCCCCAAGGCCCGCTCCCGGTGCTGCAAGGCGTCGACCTGACGCTCGAAGCCGGCAGCAGTCTGGCGCTGATGGGCGAATCCGGCAGCGGCAAAAGCACCTTGCTGCACCTGATCGCCGGCCTCGACAAGGTTGATCGCGGCAGCATCCACAGCGGCGAGCATCGGCTGGAGCGGATGAACGAAGCGCAACTGGCCGACTGGCGCCGCATTGAAATCGGTCTGGTGTTCCAGCAGTTCAACCTGATCGGCAGTCTGCGGGTCGAGGATAATCTGGCGTTTCAGGCGCGTCTGGCCGGGCGCCATGAACCGCGCTGGCAGGCGCATCTGGTGCAGCGTCTGGGGTTGGGCGATTTGCTCAAGCGTTATCCCGAACAACTTTCCGGCGGTCAGCAGCAGCGGGTGGCGCTGGCCCGGGCCTTAGCCTCACGGCCGAAATTGCTGCTCGCCGACGAACCCACCGGCAGCCTCGACGAAGCCACCAGTGATGAAGTGCTGCGCCTGTTGCTGGAGCTGCTCGACGACACGCCGACCACGCTGCTGATGGTCACGCACAGCCCACGCGTGGCGGCGCGGCTGGCGCAACGGGTGGAGTTGTCCAACGGTCGCCTGACGTGAACGTGTTCTGGCAAACCCTGCGCGCGCTGCTCAGCCACTGGCGGCGGCATCCGGTGCAGTTTTTCAGTGTGCTGACCGGGTTGTGGCTGGCGACCAGTCTGCTGACCGGGGTCGAGGCGCTGAACAGTCAGGCCCGCGACAGTTACGCCCGGGCCAGTCAGATGATCGGCGGTGAACCCCAGGCCAGTCTGGCCACACCGAGCGGTGCGACCTTCAGTCAGCAGTGGTTTGTCGATCTGCGCCGCGCAGGCTGGCCGGTGTCGCCGCTGTTGCAAGGCCGTTTGGTTCTCAAGGATCACCCGGACCAGCGGCTGCAACTGATGGGCATCGAACCGGTGTCGCTGCCCACGGACGCTGCGGTGGCCGGGCAGGCGATGCCGATCGAGCGCATCGTCGCGTTCTTCTCGCCGCCTGGCAGCACCTGGATTTCACCGGAAACCCTGCAGGCCCTTGGCTTGACCGAAGGCGCTACGCCGCAAACCGTCAACGGCCAGACACTGCCGCCACTGCACGCGCAACAAGACATGGCGCCGGGCATGTTGCTGGTGGACATCGGTGTTGCGCAAACCCTGCTCGAACAGCCCGGGCAACTGTCGCGCATGTTGCTGCCGAAGGATTTTCACGCCGATCTGCCGGGCGCGTTCAATGGCCGGCTGCAGCTCAAAAGCAGCGCCGAGGAAAACAATCTGACGCGCCTGACCGAGAGCTTTCACCTCAACCTGGATGCCTTGGGCTTTCTCTCGTTTCTGGTCGGGTTGTTCATCGTGCACGCGGCCATCGGTCTGGCGCTGGAACAGCGTCGTGGTCTGTTGCGCACGTTGCGTGCCTGCGGGGTCAGTGCGCGGATGCTGATCGGCTGTCTGATCGTCGAACTCGGTGTGCTGGCGTTGGTTGGCGGGGTGTTCGGGGTCCTCAGCGGTTACTGGCTGGCGAGCGTGTTGCTGCCGGATGTCGCCGCCAGCCTGCGCGGTCTGTACGGCGCGGAAGTGGCGGGGCAGTTGCGCCTGAGCCCTTGGTGGTGGTTCAGCGGTATCGGTTTGAGCCTGTTCGGCGCGTTGCTGGCCGGTGCCAACAGTCTGTTGCGTGCGGCACGTTTGCCGCTGTTGGCGGTGGCGGATCCGCAGGCCTGGCATCAGCAACATGCGCGCTGGTTGCGCCGTCAGGGTTGGCTGGCGGCGGTGTTGGGACTGATCGCGCTGCTGGCGTTGCTGTTCGGTGACAGCCTGAGCAGTGGTTTTGTGTTGATGGCCGGGTTGCTGCTCGGCGCCGCGCTGGCGTTGCCGGTGGTGCTCAGCGCAGTGCTCAATCCGTTGCTCGGGCGCAGTCGTTCGGTGCTCGGTCAGTGGTTTCTCGCCGATTGCCGCCAGCAACTGCCGGCACTCAGCCTGGCGCTGATGGCGTTGCTGCTGGCGCTGTCGGCCAATATCGGCGCGGGCAGCATGACCGCCGGTTTTCGCCAGACCTTCGACGACTGGCTCGAACAACGCCTCAGTGCCGAGCTGTACCTCAACCCGGTCAATCCGGCGCAATCGCGCGAGATGTACGCCTGGCTCAAACAACAACCGAACGTCAGCGCCGTGTTGCCCAACTGGCAAGTCGCGGTGACCCTGCAAGGCTGGCCGGCGGATGTCTTCGGGGTGATCGATCATCCGTATTACCGGCAGCACTGGCCGTTGCTCGAGGCGATTGCCGGAGATCCGTGGGCGCATCTGGCAAATGACGACGCGGTGATGCTCAGCGAACAACTGGCGCGGCGCTTGAAGGTGCGCGCGGGTGAACATCTGAGTCTGCCGACCCCAAGTGGAACGTGGTCGCCGCGGATCGTCGGGATCTACGCCGACTACGGCAATCCCAAGGGCCACGTGCTGATCAACAGTAATCATCTGCTGCGGTTGTGGCCATCACTGACACCGAACCGATTCAACTTGCGCATCGCACCGCCCGACATCCCGCCGTTTTTGCGCGCACTGCAAACGCACTTTCAACTCGATGACAGCCGCATCGTCGATCAGGCGCGGCTCAAGGGGTGGTCGGTGCAAGTGTTCGAGCGCACCTTCGCCGCCACTGCTGCGCTGAACAGCCTGACTTTGGCGGTGGCCGGTGTGGCGCTGTTCATCAGCCTGCTGACCCAGAGCCAGAGCCGCCTCGGGCAACTGGCGCCGCTGTGGGCCTTGGGCGTGACGCGCCGCCAATTGATGCTGCTCAACCTCGGCCAGACCTGGCTGCTGGCGGTGTTGACGCTGGTGCTGGCGTTGCCGTTGGGGATCGCGTTGGCGTGGTGTCTGGATGCGGTGATCAACGTGCAGGCATTTGGTTGGCGTTTGCCGTTGCGGATCTTTCCGCTGCAACTCTTGCAATTGCTCGGGCTGGCGTTGCTGGCGACGCTATTGGCCTCGGCATGGCCGCTGTATTCGTTGTACCGCACGCAACCGGCGGATCTGCTGAGGACGTTTGCCCATGAGAACTAATCAGGTTGCGCTGCTGTTCGCGCTGCTGCTCTTGGGCGGTTGCGATCAGTCTGTGCCTGAGCAAAAGGGCTTCGCCGGGCTTGGCGATCAGGCTGCGCAGTTCACCGCCGTGGTGCCGGGGCGAGAGTTCAGCTTCCCGGCGGATCACGGCGCGCATGATGGTTTTCGTATCGAGTGGTGGTATGTCACCGCCAATCTCAAGGACCGGCAGGGTCACGATTTCGGTGTGCAATGGACTCTGTTTCGCAGTGCGTTAAAGCTTGCAGCAGAGCAACCGGGCTGGGCCAACCAGACAATCTGGCTCGGCCATGCCGCCGTGACGTCGGCCACCGCGCACCATGCCGCCGAGCGCTATGCCCGGGGCGGAGTAGGGCAGGCCGGGGTGAACGTCGCGCCGTTCGAGGCGTGGATCGATGATTGGCGCTTCGCCAGTCAGGCACAGGATCCGCTGACCGATCTGCAACTCAGTGCCAGCGACAAAGCTTTCAGCTATCAACTGCACCTCACATCCAGTCGGCCGCTGGTGTTGCAGGGTGACAAGGGCTTCAGCCGCAAATCCGAACAAGGCCAGGCTTCGTACTATTACAGTCAGCCGTTTTTTCAGGCCAGCGGCACCCTGCAAGTTGACGGCCAGACCTACACCGTCAGCGGCCCGGCGTGGCTGGACCGTGAATGGAGCAGTCAGCCGCTGGCGGCCAATCAGACCGGGTGGGACTGGTTTTCCCTGCACCTGGACAGTGGTGAGTCGCTGATGCTGTTCCGCACCCGGCAAACCGACGGCGCGCCGTATCTGACCGGCACCTGGATTAACGCCGACGGCCGGACTGAAACCCTGCACGGCGCGCAGATCAAACTCACGCCTCAGGACACCGCCAAAGTCGCCGGACGCAAGATGCCGGTGCGCTGGTCGATCAGCATTCCCGACAAACACCTCGACATCAGCCTCGACGCGCTCAATCCCGACGCCTGGATGAACCTGCGCATCCCTTACTGGGAAGGGCCGGTGCGGATTAGCGGCAGCCATGGCGGGCGCGGCTATCTGGAAATGACCGGGTACTGACTGCTGCACTGCAATTTATGTAGGAGCTGCCGAAGGCTGCGATTTTTTGACTTTGATCTTTAAAAAGATCGCAGCCTGCGGCAGCTCCTACAGGGATTGGGTTGAACTCCGTTTAGTCGCGCAGCCTCTACAACGTAACATCCGCGGAGAATTGGCCATGAGCGACGACCTGCAACCCCCAGACCTCACCACCTGGCAGCGCCTGTTCGACGACCAGACCTACTGGCAGCAGTCCCCCGACGCTCACTACTTCGACCTGCAGCGCATCGCCGACGATCTGCTCGGCCAAGGCGCGATCGATCTGGAGCAGTGGCAGATCCTGCGCGCCGAGGCCGACGATTTGCACAAGGATTCGCCAGCCGTGAACGTTACCAATGAACTGGATGACCCTGAAGCCTGAGGAGCAATCCCATGAAACCCGTATCCCCCAGCGAACACCCCGACGAACCCCGGCCCCCGGGAGAAACCGAGCGAGACAACGACGCCCTGCGCCCGACCGATCCCAAACAGCGCGAGGACAGCGGCAAGGGCACCGCGAGTGGCGAGTCCACTGCGCAGGAGACCGCTGCGGCTGAAACGAAAGCCAAGCCCTGAACAGCGTCTATGCTCAGTGGCACAGTCGGCGCCTACCACGCGTGGGCGCCGGTTGCTGCCATTCATTACAGGGAAAGTACCGCTTATGAAGCTCCACGCTCTGGCCAAGGCCATCACTCTCGCAACCGTTCTGTCCGCCACCAGCTTCGGCGCCATGGCGGCGGATATTCCGCTGTCCGCCACTGTCCTGGCCGATCAGGTCACCACCAAAGTGCTGGCTGTCGATGCGGCCAAACATCAGGTCGTGCTTGAAGGTGCCGAAGGTCAACAGGTCCACGTTCAACTGAGCGACCAGGCGAAAAACCTCGCCAATCTAAGGGTTGGCGACCAGGTAAAAGTCGAAGTGGAACGCTCGGTGGCGGCTTACCTCGATACCGATGTGGATAAAGGTCTGCCTGGCACCGTCGAGCGCAGCGGCGAGCTGCGCAACGCTCCGGGCACTGAAAACCCGGGCGGGGCGGCTTATCGCCAGATTCAGGTGCAACTGAAAATCACCAAAATTGATTTGAAGAATAATCAGGTGACCCTGGAAAACCCTCAAGGTAAGTCGAAAACCCTCGACGTGCAAAAGCCTGAAATTCAAGCCAGGCTGAAAGATCTGAAAGTCGGGCAAAGCGTAGTTGTCACTTATACCGATGTATTAAAAGTGACCAGTCAGCATGAAAGCTGAGCATTAACTCTACAAGATGATTGTTCTTGTACAGATTATTGTATGAGAACAATCATCTGAAACGATTTGAGCCGTGCTTTGAAAGTTTCATGAAAGGATTTCGTCGATAAATATCTATTAACTTCTTCGTACATTAAATTTACCTTTGTGTATGACGACATATCCGCCAACTTCTATTAAAATCCTTCCCGTTCGCCCAGTGTCAGGGCTCTTTACCGGTGCATGGATTGCCAGGCCATTACACTGGGCGAACACCTCTTCGGAGCGGATGTATACAATTTCAGATAAAAAAAGGGCGACTTTGCAGTCGCCCTTTTTTGTGTTCGCGATTATACCGATGCCTGCCCCTCAAAGCGTTTGAGGGTGGCTTCATACATTTTGGTGCGGCGGTGGTTTTTGCCGTAGGTGCCGGCAGCGGCGACGGTTCCTGCCTGGATGTGATCCAGGTAGCGGAAAATCTTGCGCGGTGACAGCAGCTTGATGCCGTAACCCAGACCGACCATTCGATCCTGCAGGGTATAACCGGGCACTCGGTCATCCATGCAAAAGTGCAGTCCCTGGGACTTCATCAACTTGGCGTTCCACAAGGTGCAAAAACTTTTGAGATGAGTTTCCCGATAAGGTTTTGGCTCTTTACTGTGCAGACCCAATGAGGTTTTCGCCCGGCGAATATAATGTTTGCAAAAGCGCGAAGTTAGTCGCCAGGTGTCTCTGACAATTCCTCGATTGATTTGCTCGACACACCCGACTGCGGCGATATCCGAAGTCCTCATGCACTCACGCAACATCATCGAGAAGACTTCCTTGTCGTAGACAAAGGTGTCGGTGTGCAGCAGAAACAGATAGTCGGTTTCAACTTTTTCCAGCGCCAGATCCAGCGCCTTGCCATGCGCAATATGCCCGGCTTCTTTGCCGGGGGAGGGACGTTCGATCAGATTGATCCAGTCCAGCGAGCGCAAGTAATCCAGGCTGGCATCCGCCGAATCATTGTCCACCACCCAAACCGGAATGCGCTGTTCCTGAACATGCTGGCGCAACAACTCCAGGCACATCCGGGTGATGTCCGGGGTTTTGTAATTTACCAATACAAGACTGAAATTCGGCTGCGTAACGGCTGGTAAATCAAACTGGCTCATTCTGGAAGCTCATCCGCGGTTGATCGGCGACAGGTATCTCTCTGGCCGGGATGCTAGCGACGCAAGCTTAGTTGAAGCTTAATTCGCCGTTCAGCAAGTCATTCGAAGTGTGTCGAGACACGACATCTCGCGCACGACGCAAGCCGTCCCACAGGCTAAACTGCGCGCTCCTCAGATGCGTCAAGGAAGAAACGGCACCAGCCGTCGCCCCACGGATGAAACCACTTTCCCTCTACCACCCGGCCCTGTACTGGCTGCGCGTGTGGCAAAAAAGACTGTTCCGCCAGATCGCCTGGCGTTGCTCCAGCAAACGCTACGCACGCCTGGTTGCCGGCGCTGACCGTCTGCCATTCCGCTACCTCAAACACACCTCAAAACTCATCCGCAAACTCGGCGACTCCGACCTCGCCCTGCAACACAACAAAGTCATCAACCTCAAACTCGCCGTCGCCGCCATCGACGGCCTCATCATCGCCCCCGGCGAACACTTCTCCTTCTGCCGCCTCGTCGGCCGCCCGACCCGCAAACGCGGCTACGTCGAAGGCATGGAACTGTCCTTCGGCGAAGCACGCAGCGGTATCGGCGGCGGAATCTGCCAGCTGAGCAACCTGATCCACTGGATGGCGATTCACTCGCCACTGATAGTCGTTGAACGCTCCAACCACAGTTTCGATCCCTTCCCGGACGAAGGACGAGTCCTGCCATTCGGTTCTGGCGCGGCGATTTTCTACAACTACGTTGACCTGGTACTGCACAACCCGACGGATCGGAGTTTTCAGTTGAAGTTGAACGTGGGGGTGACGCAGTTGGAGGGGGAGTTGTTGTGCGATCAGGTGCGGGAGTATCGGTATCACGTGTTTCAGGAAGGGCACCGGTTTGTGCGGGAAGGGGAGCGGGTGTATCGGGAGAATGAGATCTGGCGGGAAGTGCGGGAGAAGGGGCAGGTGGGGGAATTGGTGGAGAGGGTGAGATTGTATCGGAATCGGGTGGTGGTTAAGTATGAGGTGATGGACGAGTTGATCGGGTAGGGCGCACAAATAGCTACGATGATATTGGCGCCCACTGATCAGTTTCTGAAATAGAGCTCATCCAGTTGGCGTTTGCGTATGGATAGATACTCTTCCCATACCTTGGGGAAGTCTTCATCTTTGGTCAGCGGGAAGGTCAGATAGATGTACCTTCCAACCACACTGATGTATTGCCTCACACGCTTGAAGGCGGGTTGTTCGTAAGCTGCCACGCTTTCGTCATAGGCGTCATGGTAGTGATGGATGCTCACTCGGTGCGGGGCGATCATGCACCGCGAGAAATCGATCACCCAGCAGCTGTCAACGGCTGTGCTCAAATAACCGTAGACACCCTCGCTGGATAGACGAATGCACGAATTAGCCTGGGCGCCGTCGTCATCGTTGACCAAAATGATCTTGTCCGCGAAGTAATTGATATTTCTGCCGTCAGGTCCTTGCAGGAGCAAGCTCCAGCCTTCGGCTCCCATGCGGAACTCACCGTTGTTTTCGAAGGTGGCGATCCAGTTGTTGGTGAGTATGATTTGATGTTTATTCATGGGTGCTCATGTAAACCGAAGGGCCGCAAAGTAATGGGTATTTTGTTTTGAACTCCAATAGAGAGCTTTCATTTTCTGCACGGATTAAAAAATACTCGTCAATTTTCTCTATTTTGATAGTGAGGCTCGCTTGAGTAGGTATGTTTTTTAAGAATAATTCCTTGACTCCGTTGCAGCTCAAGCCAATGCGGCAAGTGTTGAATCCCATCTTTATCCATTTTTCAGGTGCGGAGTCGGGGATTTCTGGGATATCGAATTCGAAGGTTATGTTAGGTCTGTTGTTGTCGATTGTTATTTGGAATAACTTTATTGTGTTAATTTTAATAGGTTTGGTGAACACTCTATTGAATAAGGTGTTGCCATCAAGTTCATTCCAGGTTTTCATTTTTTTTCCTTGAAGGGGTAGTGTTCATTGGTGTCGGGGACCTTTCCGGTCCTAGTGTCATCGAAGGCAAAAGAGGCAAAAGAGGCAAAAGAGGCAAAAGAGGCAAAAGGGAACAGATTTATTTTGATTGCTTTTTTGGGCTGCCTACACAAAAAATCTGTGCCCTTTATTCGTTTTTTTATCGTGTCGGGTGGTCGCTGATATTAATGCGATATTTTTATGGGATTAGCAGAGTTCTAGACTTTGAATTCTTTAAATGTCTATCATCAGCTGTGCCGAAGTCGTGATCTGTATGCTTTTTCAAAGCTGTTCAAGATTAATAGTGCATCCCTTGAGCTTTAATCGTTTGATTTCCTCATCAAAAGTGTACTTTGGCAGATCTTTGTTTTTTAAATCGTACTGTTGCCTAAGCAAACGAAATAGTTTTCCTATATTTTTCTTGCTTCTCTCGTCAAGACTTTCGATTAAGTCGTAACTATTGCTCGATAAAAAGGCTATTTTATTTTTAAGTGTGTAGTAGGCGCTTATATTTGAGAATAATCCTTCGGCATCTGAATAATCTTCCTTCAAATATTTTGCGTAATCTTCAAATATCGATGTGAGTAAATTTTGTGCGGCTTTCTGATTTTTTAAAACACTGCACATTTCCTGCCAGTTGCTGATAAAAAGATGGTCTCCCCAGTCGGAGTCTCGAGCAAAATATTGTCCATTTCCTTTAAAGAAATCAGATATTTCGTGAAGGTCTAAAGCAGTTTCAAAAGTGGTCTTCATTGAAGCTTTTCCCAGTCATCGAAATTTTTCAACAGTGTTCCAATATCACTGTTGTGAGTGACGTTTTCTGAGCCGATTAGAGCTGCTTCCTTATCTGCAAGGACTTCGAGAGCATCTTCTCCGTTAAGTACTATCTTTTTTGTTGATTTCTAACATTATTTTAGCCGATTAAATGTGGGGTTTAAAGCGTCGTATTGGTGAGTGCTGGGTTTTAAATGTCTGCGTCTCAAGATTCGATCATGAATGATTCAATTTTTTTAATGAATTCAATTTTGCTTTTGGTTCTGAACTCACCAAGAAAAACTTCGGAGTTTTTAACCAGTTTTCCTCTTTGGTCATAATCGATTTTCAGGAAATCAATTACAAACTCTCCGTTGGGGTCGCCCTCTGGTTCTACTCTAGAATCGAAGCAGTGCCCGCTACTTCGACGCACTCCGCCCAATAAGGCGCTCCTCAAGCAAATGGCCGAGATTGTTCTAGCCCATTTGATAGCGGCTGACTATGTACGGTGATTAGTTTCTGTCTAGAACCAAGGAGCTCACGAGCTAGATTGATGCAAATGCCTGGATTATAAGAAAATCTACGCCTCGGCAAGGTGATTGATGTACATGCCACCTTCGGAGACCGAGATACAGATATCTGTTCGGGGCTAGACCACGTCTAGAAAATCGAATGTAGAATGCCCCTTGCCGCTTATCAGATAGTTCAGGGTTGAATAAGTCAGGTTCTAAGTTCGACGTATTCTTTAAAGAATGAATAAAAGTTATCTGCTATTTTTTTTGACGGTTTTTTCTTAAACAGATCGTAGCTAATGATCTGGCCGTTTCCTGTGGGTCCACAATCTATTACCCAGCAAACTTCGTCATCCTTTAAGTAAATCACTGCGAAGTTGCTAGGTAGTTCAAATTCTGATCGACAGTACACGGTGCTGTAATTTACAGTTCCGCCATTATCTAAGGTCGCATCATTGTTCTCAATTCCACATATTTCTGAGCCTGCTGCTCCACCGCCACCGCATACACTCAAGAAATCAACGAAATCTTCAGGTAGTTTTAAGTCTAAAATGATTTCGAGCTTTTTAATTTGCTCAGTAGTGGCGGAGCCGAGCCAAAAAATTTCTTCGTCGGAGTCGTCGAGCTTTGTTATCAAATCTTGATAGTTATGCATGGGTTTCCTCACTCAAAGTCTTTGGCTCGTTCTTTCCAATATGCTTTTCTAAATTTTGAATACTGTAATTCTAGCTTTGGGTCATTCCTGAAGCTATCACCGTCTTCAATAGTGCCATGAAGTTCTTTATGGTATTTCTTGTGTACGGTTCCGGTTAACTCCACCATCGGCCCTGGCTCATCGCCTGTAACGTGGTGAAGGTTGATGTATTTCCCATCTGGACCAATGGGAGCGTTTCCGTTTTTCATCAGGTCCAGGTTACTCCATCCGTCTTCTTCGATTTTTTTGCGTATTCTAGGGTCAACGCTCTTGTCAATTGTAGTAGGAACCCCAGGCTCTACGTCCATAGTATTTTTATAGACCTTACGACCCAATACCTCCTCTGGTTTGTACTTGGTGCTGGAAAATTTGCGAACATCTTTTTCGGGAGCTGGCACCTCATCGGGACATTCTCCAGGGACGCAGTTCAACCCCAGCGGATCCACCCACCCCGTAGGATTTGGCACGTACTGGTAGTTATTCAATCCACCCGCAAGCTTGATCGGATCCGGCGTCAAAAACCGTCCAGTGCCCGGATTGTAGTAGCGGTGCCGGTTGTAATGTAACCCCGTCTCGGCATCGAAATACTGACCCTGGAAGCGCAGCGGGTTATCAATCTCGCTGACGTCCAGCGTAGCGAGGATACCGTAGGCGCGGTACTTGGCCGACCACATGATCTCACCGCTGTAATCAGTGAGTTCCTGTGGTGTGCCGAGGTGGTCGAGTTGGTAGTAAAACGGCGTGGCCTTAGGTGGGCCTTCGCCATCGAGCATCGCCAGTGGGCGGAAGCTACCGGGTTCGTAAATGTAGCTGCGGTAGCGGTTTTCCGCGCTTTCGGCGATCAGTCGTTCACCTTGCCACAGAAACTCGGTGGTCTGGCCGTCGACGGTCTTCTCGATGCGTCGACCGAAGGCGTCGTATTTGTAGGACGCGGTGCTGCCACCTGGCAGGCTTACGCCGATCAGGCGGTGCTGGCTGTCGTAGCGGTATTCAGTGACGAGTTTCTGGCCGGTGCCGCGACGTTCGCGGATCAGGTTGCCGTAGGCATCGTAGTCGTAGTGGCGGTCGCCTTGCATCAGCAGACGGTTGCCTTTGACGTTGGCGAGGTTGGCCGTGCCTTCGTTGTTCTGACCGAGCAGGTTACCCGCCGGGTCGTGGGCAAAGCTTTCCGGCGTAGCGCCGCGCACGCTGATCAGCCGATCAAGGGGGTCGTAGTGATAGCTGAGAAAAAAGGGGACGGATTTATTTCTGAAAAGGGGGCTAAGAAAGGCTGTCTTCAAAAAAAATTTTGAATCAAAAAAAGGGGGCAAGCCGGAAAATAAATCTGTCCCTTTTTTGCAAGCGAAATAAATCTGTAAAATTTTTTTGCCTGTTTTTGTCCTTTGATTTGTCTATAAAAATGCTATCCATCAGTTACGGTTCTTGTTGTGTGTGCTGCAACTATTTATACATTCAGGTTTTCGTGAGGATACCTCTGATTGAAACTTTGAGCAAAAGCTCCTGAATAATCTCTTCCATATGGCCCCGGTCCGTTACTTTTCTATAATTTGTATACTCGATAGCCTGCGTCAAAGTCGCTTATCATATGAGAATTGCTAAAGTTAGTATCGAATACTCCCTGGATTTCAGGTTGGGAGCGATTTGCTTGTGAGTTCAATATTTCTACTGATTTCTGAAGTTCTTCGTATGTGGGTATATAGGTGTGGTTTGAAGCGCTGAAGTCGAGGGTTACTTTTTTTGGTGAAATTATTGCGAGGTTAATTAATAATTCAGGAGTTGAAAACGATCTTCCGCCGATGTCGTATATTTTATCTTTGTTCTCTAGTTTTGGGCCGTAAGACTCGTGCGTCAAGTAGCCACTTTCCTGGTTCAATAGGCGTATTAATTTTTCGTGACCTTTTATTTTTTCAAATGTGATAATAGCTTTCTTAATGACCAGGAATCCGTCCTCGTCCATCTTTTCTAGAAAATTTGGATTCTGGTTTTCTATTGAAGAAATTACCGGTTTGTCTATTAAGTTAAGTACAAAATTAAATAATTCGAGTCGAAATTTATCTTGAATATTTTCGTTCGGGGGTATATTTATATGTGAAATAACTCCGCCGGCATTATCGAAATCGATAGCGCCAAAGGATTCTGTAATGTCAACTGAGAAATTCATTTTGCTCTCTCGATTACAAACTGATCAAGTTGTTTTGATTCGATTTGGTTGCCGTCAATTGTTTTAAAGCCTTTTGGGTCGACTTTGGTTTGTGAAACTATTCTTAGCCCTAATTCATCTATTCTTTTTAGTGATTTCTTTATGTATTTGTTTGCGGATGCGCTGCCTGTAATAGTGATTTTTCCATTTTCGGATAATACCCTTAATATTTCTGGGTTTAAAGGGTCGTAGCCGTAAGGGTTATCCATGTTGATATGACTTTGTGATCCTGATTTTATACCCGACAAATCCGTTGCATTCCCAGCGTGTACTCCCGGAGCTTTAGGATCAATATCGATATTGTAATAACCCTCTATCGGATTTGTACCGGCACCAATGTTTAAAGAACCATCAGCTTCTGCGGGTTTGTCTAAATATCTGCCGCTACCCGGACACTGATTAAGCCCAAGAGGATCCACCCAGCCTGTGGGGTTTGAGACATACAGGTAATTATTCAACCCCCCCGCAAGCTTGATCGGATCCGGCGTCAAAAACCGTCCCGTCCCAGGATTGTAGTAGCGGTGCCGGTTGTAATGTAACCCCGTCTCGGCATCGAAGTACTGACCTTGGAAGCGCAGCGGGTTATCTACCTCGCTGACATCCAGCGCTGCGAGGTTACCGTAGGCGCGTTATTTCGCCGACCATATGATCTCGCCGCCGTAATCAGTGAGCTCCTGCGGTGTGCCGAGGTGGTCGAGTTGGTAGTAAAACGGCGTGGCCTTGCGTGTGCCCTCGCCGTCGAGCATTGCCAGTGGGCGGAAGCTGCCCGGCTCGTAAATGTAGCTTCGATAGCGATTGTCTGAACTTTCGGCAATCAGGCGTTCGCCTTGCCACAGAAACTCGGTAGTGTGGCCGTCGACGGTTTTCTCGATACGGCGACCAAAGGCGTCGTATTTGTAGATGACCGTACTCCCTGCCTTGCGGTTTGACGCAGATGAGTCGATGCTCACAGTTGTAATATTTAGTGGCTAGACCATGAAAATCATATGTCGACTTTTTTGCACTTAAACTGCGCCGTCATTGTTGTAAGCTTTGATGTTAGCTATAAAAATACCGCTGGCTATGCATGTGAAATTGCAGAGAGCATTAACTGTGGCTTTTATCTCGTGCTCATTATTGTTTTTTTTGATTTCTAACTTTAGCTTGCCATAGAGGTTGAAGTTTCTGATCTCTACAGTTTTTACATCGTTGATAATTAGATCAAAGGAATACTCGTTATATTCGTTCTTTATCCATTTATCCGGATAGCTGTCACCTTTAAGGTGGCTAAATAATTTTAAGGTTATTGCGTTGTCTCTAAAAATGGCGTGAGAGATATGTAGGTCCGCTGGTTCATAGCTATTCCCAAAAATGGCTAGCCATTGTTTTTTGTCTGAAATGTAGTCTATCCACATTTTATTTGTCACTCGAAAACATAGTGGTTGGAAACACTTTTAAGATGGAAAGTTCTAGTGCGGTCAGCGTTGCCACTACTAGGATCATACTCTCTCACATTGAAATGCGGTTTGTGCGAAGCATGGTCGCTTGGGAAATCTTCATGTCCATATGAATGCTCTTGAATGACTACGTGCTCATTGTCAATGTTTTTATAGTGGTATTCTCTAGTGTAGACAATGTTGCCATCTGCATCGAGAACGTTTTGTTTTCCTATGCCATGCTCACCCGTTTTCGTAAGGGCAACTTGGTTGACTTCCATTGGTTCGGCTGATTTAGGTATTCTCGCATCACGTTTTGCGTCTTGAAATGCAGCTCTGCGAGAACCATAAAATTTATCATTTCTCGTAAATTTTTTCTGTCCCGGACACCCATTCAACCCCAATGGATCCACCCACCCCGTAGGGTTAGGCACGTACTGGTAGTTATTCAATCCGCCAGCAAGCTTGATCGGATCCGGTGTCAAAAACCTTCCAGTCCCAGGATTGTAGTAGCGGTGCCGGTTGTAATGTAACCCCGTCTCGGCATCGAAATACTGTCCTTGGAAACGCAGCGGGTTATCGATCTCACTGACATCCAGCGTAGCGAGGTTACCGTAGGCGCGGTACTTCGCTGACCACATGATCTCGCCACTGTAGTCGGTGAGTTCCTGCGGTGTGCCCAAATGGTCGAGTTGGTAGTAAAACGGCGTGGCCTTATGTGGGCCTTCGCCATCGAGCATCGCCAGTGGGCGGAAGCTACCGGGTTCGTAAATGTAGCTGCGGTAGCGGTTTTCCGCACTTTCGGCGATCAGTCGTTCACCTTGCCACAGAAACTCGGTGGTCTGGCCGTCGACGGTCTTCTCGATGCGGCGACCGAAGGCGTCGTATTTGTAGGACGCGGTGCTCCTACCCGGCAGGCTGACGCCGATGAGGCGGTGCTGGCAGTCGTAGCGGTATTCGGTGACGAGTTTCTGGCCGGTACCACGGCGTTCGCGGATCAGGTTGCCGTAGGCATCGTAGTCGTAATGGCGGTCGCCCTGCATCAGCAGGCGGTTGCCTTTGACGTTGGCCAGGTTCGCTGTGCCTTCATTGTTCTGACCGAGCAGGTTACCCGCCGGGTCGTGAGCGAAGCTTTCCGGTGTGGCGCCGCGCACGCTGATGAGTCGGTCGAGCGGGTCGTAGTGGTAGCTGCGCTTGCCTTTGCGGCTGTCATCGATACCGGCGAGGTTGCCGTTGGCATCGTAGTTGTAGCGTCGCTGGAACAGGTTTTTATCACGCTGGCCGACTGTATGGGCTTGCAGGCGGCCCTGTTCGTCGTATTGGTATTGGCTGAGCAACAGGCCTTGCTGGCGCTGTTGTTCGCGACCGGCGCTGAACTGGTGGCTGGTCAGGCGTGAGCCGTTGAGGTCGATGCTGCTCAGGCGTCCGCCGGACAGGTGACGGTAGTCGAGTGTGCTGCCGTCAGGGAGACGGCAGTGACTCAGTTGGCCGACGCTGTCGTATTCGTAACGTGTGGTGCCCCAGCCTTGGTGTTCAGTGATCAGGCGATCCTGCACATCGTATTCATAGGCGAGCGGCCAGTGGCCGTCGTCGACATTCACCAGACGACCCAAAGCGTCGTAGCTGTAATGAATCTCTTCGCCGTCGGCTAGGGTTTTCACCAGCAGTCGGCCGGCAGCATCGCGCTGATATTCGGTAATCAGCTCGCTGCCGTCATCGCCGAACTCGGTTTTCTTCAGCAACTGACCGTTGAGATCGTACTCGTAGGCAGTACGACGGCCATCGAAGCCAGTTTCCTGTTGGATCAGGCCGTTCGAGTAGTAATCGAGCTGATAGCGTTCACCGCGTTCGTTTTCGATCTCGGTGAGATTGAGTTGCGAGTTGTCGTAGCGGTAGCGCAGTTGGCTGCCGTCTGGATTGATGCGGCGGCTGACTAGGTGCAGGTTCTCGGCGTATTCGTAGCGGGTGATACGCCCGAGTCCGTCGCGTTCAGCAGTGACCCGGCCATACGGGTTATAGGTGAAAGCGCGAGTGGCACCGCCGGGCAGGGTTACTTGGGTCAGGCGATCAGCGGCGTCCCATTGATATTGAGTAATCGCGCCAAATTCGTCCTGACGAGTGATTTGTCGGCCAAGAGCATCGTAACGGTACTTGCGTTGACCGCCGTCCGGCAGGCGTTCTTCCAGCAACTGACCGAGGTTGTTCCAGCCCAACTGATGACGGCTACCGTCGGGATGACGAATTTCCAGCAATCGACCCTGACGGTCATAGCTGTAGTAGGTTTCGTTGCCGTCCGGGTCGGTTTGTTGGGTGATATCACCCTGGCGATTACGCTCATATTTCCAGCGCGCTTTGCCGCGCTGTACATCAATGAGTTGACCGTTGAAGTAGTTGTAACGGGTCGGTACACCTTCTGGTGGGATAACGGCGATTAAGCGCCCAGCTTCGCTGTACTGATACTCAGTGATCGCGCCCATTGGATCTTTTACGGCGACCAGCCTTCCCTGATCGTCGTAGGCATTTTGCGTTTCGCCGCCATCGGGCGCGGTCTCGCTGACCAGGCGTGCATTTTCGTCATGCACATAGACCAACTCACTGCCGTCAGCGTTATAGACGGTGACCGAGCCTTTGTCGTCCCACTCGTACCGCGCTTCCATTTGTGCGTAATTGGCCCAGTGGCGGACGCAACGGGAATGTTTGCCTTCACGTTCCCATTCCCAGAAGAAGCTGGCGCCGCCGGCCATTTGCCGTTCGAGAATGACGTGCTGATCGTTGTACCGGTAGTGCTCGGTTTCACCGGCTGCATTTGTGGAAGAAAGAAGTTGATTGCGTGCGTTGTACCGGTAGGTGACGAGCGTCTGAATCGTCAGCCATGGATCCTGGCGCTCACCACGCTCGTTGTATTCCGGGCGCTGTTGCTGCTGATCGACGGCCACAATGTGTCGGTCGTCGTAACGCAGTAATAGGGCACGGCCTGCGCCGTTATCGATACGCTGGATGCGGTCAACGAAGTCGTAACTGATGTGCAATCGATTTTCGTAAGCGTCGCTGATGGTAGTCAGGCGGCCAACTCGGAAATGGTAGAAGCGAGTTTTGGGGCCGGCCTGGGTAAGGACCAACTCTTCGGGAGTGTCCCCCAGGAAGATCGCTGCCTGGGCAAGGCTGTTGGTGATGGCCGGACGCTGCTCGGTCGGCATCGGGAAACGGGTCTTGCGGTTCTCATTGTCGGTCCAGAGCACGCCTTCATCGTCTACCAGCAGGCGATGAGAGAGTGAATGGCTCCAGCCATGGCCGAGGCGGCTGTCGATTTCCACCGCACTGCTGCGATAAAGGCGAGTCCACTCGAACGGCAGCAGACCACCTAGTTCGCCATCAGTCAGCGTGAGCAATTCTTCACCGGTCACCATCGACACGGGTTCGCCGTTGGAGCAGGTTTTGTCGACACATTGTGCAGGTTCGTCAGCCGGGTTTTTCGACTGTTTTGGCGCGTTGTCGACGGGTTCTACCTGTTCGACACGCGAAGCCGGCTCATCTTTTTTACGGGCCTGAATCTGCGCATCAGATTCCACCTTCCCACCGCTCACCGGTGGCTTGTTCTTCGGCGCTGTGGCGGTTTCGGCAGGTTTAGGCGACGCAATCTGAACATCTGCCTTGCGTGCCGGATTGAACTTCGAATCACCATTAAGCAATAACGGCTTCGACGCCTCGGTATGCGGCGTCGCTTTGGACTTGCTGACCTTCATCAGCATGCCGGTAAAGTCTTCAATCAGTTTTATGACCTTACCGCTGCTTTGCACACCCTTGATTGCTTTCGTACCGATACGCACGGCCAGGCCCAGACCACCCGTCAGAACTACACCGACCAGAATGTTCAGCAAGAATTCTGTGCTCATCTGCGCCAGCACTTCTGTGCAGGTCTGTGGCGGCAGCATTCTTATCCACGCCACAATGGCAGCGACGTAGATCCACATTAGTGGTTCATCGCTTGCGATCAGCAGGGCCGTGTGGATGGCCTCTGACGAGGCGTCATAAATCTTCTTGATCTGTTCTTCAGTGAAGAATTTTTTCAGCTTTTCGTAGTTTTCGCGGGGGTGTGCAACGAGGTCATAGAGGCTTTTGATATCGCCCCACAAACCCATGATTGCTTTGAGAAAACCTTCCCACGCTGCTTCCAGTTCTTGCAGGGCGCGGCCGCCCAGCGATGCATCGGTATGCGCTTGCCACAGCGGCAGGAAACTGGTGCTCCACTCGGTTTGCAGCCATCCGCCCAATTCACCAATCACTCCCTGATAGGATTTGAACAGGCTGTCGATCTGGGCAGGCGTGGGATTTGGGAAGAACGTAATCTTGTACTGCTGATTCGGAGTAAGTCCGGAGACTTCCAGAATCCCCGTCGAGTCGATGGTTTTGTTGATGGTCGGACCGACTTCGTTCTTGCCAATGAAGCGGCCATCCACTACCGGCGTCAGGCGTACCGGCGTATTACCAATCGGGACAAAGCGTGCGGATTCGAAGCTATGCACCAGTACCAGCTTGCCGTTCGCCGGGCAGTTGGCATAAAGGGTATTTTCCTTTTTGCTGTCCTTGTCTGCCGTGCCGACTTCGTCCCCGACCTTGAACTGCTGCTCGGCATCCAGAATGCCGCCATACCAGGCTTCCGCGTGTTCGCGGTAATCCTTCAGGCACTTCTTGAAGTCGGCGATGATTGCCTGAGCATCAGGTTGCTTTGCTGTGAGGCCGCCAACGATCCCACCCATCAAAACGCTCATACAACCACCTCACTTTCCAGATGGGCTTTCAGCAGCCCGGCAAAATTTTCTTCCGTGAGCGGCGTGCGTTTTACAAAGCGCGCCACTTTTTGTTTCAGGTTCGATTCGGGGAACGAGAAGTACAGATCGGCATGTTCATCCAGCAACCACTGCATCATGTTGCCAATAATCGTCGACGGATTTTCGGCCATCAAACCATCCAGCAAATCCTTCGGCACCTCCCACCACGGCCAATCCTTCACCTTCGGCAACACCCGCGTCCCAACCTCCAGCGTTCGCCCATTAATCAAATACCGCTCAAACACCGGCAGTACTTCCCCAGCCTTCTCCCCAAGCCCCTTCAGAATCGGATAGATATGCCGCCCATCCCAAAACCGGAAAAACACCTCGGTCCCGTCCGGCATCTTCACCTGCGTCAGGCTGCGCAAATGCTCGAACACTTCGTTCGGCTCCGAACGCGATACTGCCAGCCAACCCCAGTCGAGGGCGTCGGTTTCGGCGATCCAAGGCAGGAATGCCGAGTTGGGCTTTAGCTCGGTGACGTAGGGCATCACCGGTTGCCAGGTGGAGTAGGGCGTGCCGCCCCAGATCGGCAGGAGCTGGGCGGTGGGTTCGGTCAGGTACAGGGTTTTCAGCGCGTCGGCATCGCTTGCTGCGCTGATGATCAGGTATAGGCGTTCACCGCTCTGCAGCGGCTGTTGTGCCAGCCAGTCCTTGGGTGTCAGTCGATCAGATGGCACAGGCACCTGCCTTGCATTTTTCGCATTCTTCGCAGAACGGCGCGTTACGTTTGAGGGTGTTGATCTGGGCCGGGGTCAGGACCTGTCCGGCCTTGTCGGCGTCGGCCTGTTTCAGCACGCCGGGCATCAGCGGGGCGGCGCCGGTGCCGCTGCCGGGGCTGCCACCGGAGTTCATGTTGATCACCGGGCCGCTCATGGTCACGCCGCCGGCGTCGATCTTGATGAAGCTGCCGCCGCCGACCAGGGTCAGCTCGGCGCCGGCTTCGAGCACGACTTTCATGCCGCTGCTGAGGTGGATTTCCTGGCCGGCGTCGATGAACTGGCCGGTGCCGATCTTTATGTGCTGGTTCACGCCAACGGTAAGGTGGTCGTTGGCGCGGGCTTCGACTTTGCGGTCGGCGTAGACGGTGTGGTGTTCTTCGGCCTTGAATTCCGTGTAGCTGTTCTGCTCGACGGTGTCGTGGCGTTCGTTGCCGACGCGGATCTTCTGGTCGTGCTCGATGTTCTCGTCCCAGTCGCGCTGGGCATGGAGGAAGATCTGCTCCTGACCTTTTTTGTCTTCGATGCGCAGTTCGTTGTAGCCACCGCCACCCATCGAACTCAGGGTCTTGAAGGTGCTGCGGGTCTTGTTCGCCGGCAGTGGATAGGGGACGATGTTTTCCTTGTGGTACAGGCAGCCGCTGATCAGTGGTTGATCGGGGTCGCCTTCAAGGAAGGTGACCAGCACTTCCATGCCGATGCGCGGGATGGCGATGCCGCCGTACTGGGCGCCGGCCCAGGCGCTGGAGACGCGCAGCCAGCAACTGGTCTTGTCGTCAGCCTGGCCTTCGCGATCCCAGTGAAATTGCACTTTGACCCGGCCGTACTGGTCGCAGTGAATCTCTTCACCTTTGGGGCCGGTGACCACGGCGCTCTGGCTGCCGAGGATGCGCGGTTTCGGGTGGCGCAGCGGTGGACGGTTCGGCACGTCCCACGGGGTGGCCTGGAAGCGGTTGCGATAGCCCTGGTGGAAATCGTCTTTCAGTGCGGTGGTGTCGCTGGTCACCGACTCTTCGAGCACTTGCGGCTGCTTGCCTTCGTGGAGGACTTCGGTGAGCAGCCACAGGTCATTCCATTTGGCTTTCGGGTGCTCGGTCAGGGCGAGGAAATGGCCGCTGACCAGCAGCGGCTGATCGCTCTTGCCTTCGGCAAGCTGGAAGTCGCTGCGGTGGCGTTCGAGGGCGCGTTTGGCCAGGTGCTTGCCGCGCTCGCGGTCGATGAAACGGCCCGGGTAGTCGTAGTCTTCGAGGTCGGGCAGGGCGTCGCCACGGTTCTCGCTTTCCAGGGTTAGGCGTGGTTTTTCGAAGTCATAGTCGCGGCGGGTGGTGCGGCTGGTGCGGGTTTCCAGGCGCAGGTCGAAACGCTTGATCACCGGATTGCTGGCGACCATGCCGGAATCTTGCTGGTAGGCCACTGGCTTGAGTTTCGGGAACACTGTCTGGTCATCGCCGAACACCAGCTTGTGCGCCGTGGCGCTGTGCTGGAAGTGGTAGTGAATACCTTCTTCCTCGCACAGACGCTGGATGAAATGCAGGTCCGATTCATCGTATTGCACGCAGTAGATGCGCTCGGGATAGATCGAACCGGTCTTGAATTCGTAGGCGTTGCTTTGAATACCGTGCTCTTCGAGAACCATGCCGATGATTTTCGGCACCGTGAGGTTTTGGAAGATGCGTTGGTTGACGCGGTGCGCCAGGTACGACAGTTGCGGGCGCAGGGTCACCGAATAACGGGTCAGGCGCTTGCCGGAATCGCCTTGCGCGGCGCGGTAGATCTGGCCATGGATGCCGCTGCCATCGGGCGACAGCTGCAGAAAGGCCGGTTTGTGCAGCAGGGTTTCGAGGTCCAGCGACGGCTGCTCACTGACCAGCTCCACCTCAAAGACAAAAGGCTGGCTGATGGCTTCCCGGCCGGTCAGGGTGAATACCTGAAAATCGGCGGAGAGCCCTTCGATGGTCAGGGCAAAGTGGGTTTCATTGGCCGGCGCGAACATCCCTTGTTCCTCGTGCTGTACAGCGGCGTTCGTCGACGGCCGCAAAAAACGGCTCAACGTACGCGAAATTCTGGAGGGGCGTAAACAACATCGACCAGCAGGGCTGGTCGATGCTTGTAACGATCAGCCGTAATTAAACGACTGGAGCACGCCAGTCATCGGAACCCGAAGTACCGGATACTTCGTGGGTCCAGGTGATTTTACGGTAGGTGAACTGCACTTCTTCCAGGTGGGTGAAGTGCGAGTTGCCTGGATCCTGGCAGTTGTGCATTTTGTTGTTGATGGCGACGATGATCGCGTCTTCCAGTTTGGTGGTGTAGTAGTGCTCTTGAGTACCTTGAGCCGAAGTACGGTACCACTGGATAACGATTTCGCTCATGCGCTCGCCGGAGGTCAGAGCAGCTTGCAGCAGAGGCGAAGCCTTGTCGTAGACCTTGGTGATGATCACTGGCTTGTGAACGCGCTGACCGGTTGGCTGACCGGACTGTGGGTCACGCGGGATGATCACGTCGTGGCTGAAAGCCTGAACCATGACCTGGTCTTCGTGGCCTTCCTGGTAGGTGTTGCCAACGGAGTCGGCGGTGAAGGCGCCGGCAGTGATCAGGCCTTGTTTTTCGCCGGTAACCGACATGTACGCTGGTGTTGCCATGGGGTGCTCTCCTTGCGGATAAATTTAGGGTGCCCGGGAGGCGAAATCGCCCGGTGGGTGCCTGACTGTTATCAAGGAGCGTGCCAGGTTTGTCGAAGGCCCCGGTAGCCGGGGGTGGAGTGGCTCTAGCCTGCGGTTTGGCCGATGTTTTTTGCTGAATCGAGATGGAAAGTGCGCAACTTCTTGCGCAGTACTGCGCAAGAAGTTGCGCACTTGGCTGTAAGCCATGCCAGTCAAGGCCTGCAGCGAGATGATCAGGTTTTTTTGCCGAACAAGTGCGCAAGAAGTTGCGCAGTAAGGCCAAGGGCTAGCATCGGGCGTTTGAAACGATTCGCCTCCAACTGCGGAATCTGGTGCAGGATCGCCATCCTATTGCGTTGATCGAAGCGTTTTTATAGCGGTGGCAAACCAGTCGCAGACGGCGTTCGCGTTGTTGTCACGCTTGCGCTAGAAGCAAAAGCAAAAGATCGCAGCCTGCGGCAGCTCCTACAGGGGGAAACACATTCCATCTGTAGGAGCTGCCGCAGGCTGCGATCTTTTGATCTTTCAGCGCGAAAGCGCTGCCAGGCACTCCTCAATCGAACGCCGCTGCGTCTCGGCATACAACCCCAATTCATCAATGGTCGCACGCCCCAGCGCTTGCTCGAATGCCTGGCGGTTGGAATGTTCGCCATAGTGCGTCTGCGCAGCATCCCCAAGGTTCGACTGAAAAATCCCCGCCGCACTCACCGGCAGGAAATCTTCGTACACCAAGGGTTCAGCTTTCACATGGCCCTCGCGGAGCATGTCCTCCAGTGATGCGGACGTAAGGCTACCCGCTGCCAGGCCTTTTTCCGTAGGGAAGTAGCGAAAATACGCCAGCTCTTGTTCTCGCATGCCGTCGACGCTGTCAGGAAATTCGCCAAAGTGTTGGGTCATCAGCGCGTTGTAGCGTGCGGCGTTGCCTTCGTTGGGGAAGTCACCGAGTTCATCGCGCGCAGCATTCAGCAAGCGGTCATACAGCGCCCGGCCTTTGGGCGTCAGCGCCGCACCACGTTGTTCGATCTCGCCGAAACGCGCGCTGTGGCTGCCACGGGTGTCGTGCTGGTCGGTGAAAGTGATCGGCTCATCCAGCGCCTTGAAACTGGTCTGGCGCAGCAGGATCGGGCAGTGCCGGCGCGGCGGGCCTTCGATCACCGCTTTCGGGGTGATGCCGTGCACCGGCATTTGCGCCTGAACCCTGTCGATGTCCAGCGTGCGCGGGGTGAGGTGATTGATGTGCGGGCCTTTGAACGCCACCACATCGGCGATCAAACGGTGCTGGGCGCTGAGGGTCTGGTACTGCGCGGCAGTGACAGTTGCGCTGTGATGCCAGCGAAAGGTCTCCAGTGCCTGCAGGACAAATTCCTCCGCTTCATCCTCATTCAGCCCACCTGCTGACTCGGCCTGCTCGATCAGGTGCAAGACAGCAGGGGTAAAAATCGAACGCTGGTTCAGCACTGATTCGGCAAACGCGCGCAGCTCGGGATCCTCGATCAGTTCCAAGCGCAGCAACGAAGTGAACACCCGAAACGGACTGACCTGCAGCGCGGCTTCATGCACCGCGCGAAACGCCGTGGAGTGCACCGGCACGCCCGCCGGGGTCAGATCGTAATAACCCACCGGTTGCATGCCCATCACTGCGAACAGGCGCGCGAGGGTTGCCAGCTCCTTGGCGGTACCGACGCGGATGGCGCCGTGGCGCTCCATGTCCAGTCGTTCGATTTCACCTGTGCTGTCGAGCTGCCGTGCGATGTCCGGCTGAGCAGCCAACACTTCGCGGTTGGTCTGCTCCACCAGTTCCATCAGCGCGCCGTACAACGGCACTTCTTCGCGGTACATATCGGACATCGCTTTGGAGAAGCGTTGGCGGATCAGGTCGGGGCTCACGAAAGGCTGCACGGTCATGAAAAAAATTCCTGCCACGGTCACGTAAAGGATGGAGGAAAAGATCGCAGCCTTCGCCGGCGGCGGCAAACGAAGAATCCTACGAACTTCATTCTGCCAACGACTGATCCACCAGTTCGATCCAGTGCAAGACTTGCGTGCGCCCGGCGCCGCCCAGATGATTCTGGCAACCGATGTTGGAAGTGACGATAAGGTCCGGGCGATCGCTCTCCAAGGCGTTGAGGCGGTTGTCGCGCAGTTGCCGGGCAAGGGTCGGTTGCGTCAGCGAATAGGTCCCCGCCGAACCACAACACAGATGTCCGTCCGGTACCGCCGTGAGGTTGAAGCCCAGCCGGATCAGCAGCGCCTCTACAGCGCCGCCGAGTTTCAGCGCGTGTTGCAGGGTGCAGGGGCAATGCACGGCTATCCGTCGCTGAGCGGCGGCGCACACTTTCTCCAAAGGTTCCTGCGCGAGTATCTGCACCAGATCCAGTGTCCGCTCGCTGATCTGTCGCGCCTTGTCGGCGTAGCGCGGATCCTGCGCCAGCAGATGCCCGTAATCCTTGATGAACGCGCCGCAACCGCTGGCCGTCTGCACGATGGCTTCCGCGCCGTTTTCCAGGTGCGGCCACCAGGCTTCGATGTTCTGCCGGGCGCGGTCGAGGCCCTTGGCCTGGGCGTCGAGGTGATAGTCCAGCGCGCCGCAGCAACCGGCCTCGGCCACCGGCGTCGCGCTGATCCCCAACCGATCGAGCACCCGCGCCGTCGCATCATTGGTGTTCGGCGACAGGCCCGGTTGTACGCAGCCTTCGAGCAACAACACCCGCCGTGCGTGGCGCGGGGCTGGGCGTGTGCCGGACGCTGGCGAGCGCTGGGGCAATTTGCTTTCGAACATTCGCGGCAGCAGGGGCCGGAACGTCGTGCCGACCCGCAGCAGTCCCTTGAACACCCCGGGATTCGGCGCCAGTGCGCGCAGACCCTCGCGTAACAAGCGCTGGGCAGCGGGGCGCGGCACCGCCTGATCGACCACCGCACGGCCGATGTCGAGCAGGTTGTGATAGTCGACCCCAGAAGGACAGGTGGTTTCGCAGTTGCGGCAGGACAGGCAGCGATCCAGATGCAGTTGTGTCTGCTCGGTGGCCGGCGCGCCTTCGAGCACTTGCTTGATCAGGTAGATGCGCCCGCGCGGCCCGTCGAGTTCATCGCCGAGCAATTGATAAGTCGGGCAGGTCGCGTTGCAGAACCCGCAATGCACGCAGGTACGGAGGATTTTTTCCGCCTCGGCGGCACGCGGCAGTTGTCGGGACTCTTCGCTGAGGGTGGTTTGCATGGCTAGAACTCCGCGTACATCCGGCCAGGGTTGAACAGCCCTTGCGGGTCGAGTTGCGCCTTGAGTTGCTGGTGATAGCGCATCAGTGTGCGCGGCAGCGACTGGAACGGTGTGTCGCTGGCGCCATGGGTAAAGCAGGTGGCGTGCCCGCCGAGTTCCTGGGCGAGAATCTGAATGTGCTCGTGATCGGATTTCAGCCAGCGTTGCGCGCCGGCCCAGTCGATCAACTGTTGGCCGGGCAAGTCCTGCGGCCCGAGATTGTTCGGCAGCGACAGGCGCCACAGCGGCAGTCCTTCGTCGAAAAAGCTCAGGCGCTGCTCGTTCAAGTCGCGCCAGAACGTCGAATCCAGCGGCTCGCCGCCGAGTCGTTGATGCGCGGCGGTGACCGAGCCTTCGCCGCCCTCAATGCGCAGATACAGGCTTTGCCCGTCATGGCAGGCGCCGCTGATCGGCAACGGTTGCTGGCCCCATTCGGCCAGTCTGGTCAGCGCCCGCGCGCAGTCGATATCGAGACGGATACTCAGGCACTGGCGCGGTTTCGGCAGGACTTTCAGCGAGACTTCGGTGAGCACGCCGAGGCAGCCGTAACTGCCGGTCAACAGGCGTGAGAGGTCGTAGCCGGCAACGTTTTTCATCACCTCGCCACCGAACCGCAAGTGCTCGCCGAGGCCAGTGATGACCCGGGTGCCGAGGACAAAATCGCGCACCGAACCTGACCAGGGCCGCCGTGGCCCGGACAAACCGCAGGCGATCATCCCGCCCACCGTGGCGCTGTCGCCGAAGGCCGGCGGCTCGCAGGGCAGCATCTGCCCGGCCGCGTCAAGCGCCGCGAGCAGCTCGCGCAACGGCGTACCGGCACGCACGCTGACCACCAGCTCGGTCGGTTCATAGCACACGATGCCGCGATGCGCGCGGACGTCGAGCACTTCACCGGCCACCTCGCGGCCGAGAAACGCCTTGCTGTTGCCGCCCTGAATTTTCAGCGGCGTGGCGTTGGCCCGGGCCTGGTTGACCTGATCGAGCAGCGCGCTGCTGGCGTCGAAATCAGCCATCAGAAGCGCTCCAGTTCGGGGAATGGCAGTTGTCCGGCATGAATGTGCATCGCACCGAATTCGGCGCAGCGATGCAGGGTCGGGGTGTTCTTGCCGGGGTTGAGCAGGCCTTGCGGGTCGAACGCGGCTTTGACCGCGTGGAACAGGCTCAGCTCAGCGCTGTTGAACTGCGCGCACATCTGATTGATTTTCTCGCGGCCGACCCCGTGTTCACCGGTGATGCTGCCGCCAACCTGCACGCACAATTCCAGAATCTTCCCGCCCAACGCTTCGGCGCGCTGCAGTTCGCCGGGCTGGTTGGCGTCGAACAGGATCAACGGATGCATATTGCCGTCGCCGGCATGAAACACGTTGGCCACGCGCAAGCCGTATTCGGCGCCGAGGCGGGCGATGCCTTGCAACACGCCGGGCAACTCGCGGCGCGGGATGGTGCCGTCCATGCAGTAGTAGTCCGGCGACAGGCGGCCGATCGCCGGAAAGGCATTTTTGCGACCGGCCCAGAAACGCACGCGCTCGGCTTCGTCGCGGGCCTGCCGCACTTCGCTGGCGCCGGCCTGGAGCATGACTTCGCGCACCCGCAGGCAATCGTCGTGGACATCGGCTTCCACGCCATCGAGTTCGCACAACAGAATCGCCTCGGCATCGACCGGGTAACCGGCGTGAATGAAGTCTTCGGCGGCGCGAATCGCCAGGTTGTCCATCATCTCCAGGCCGCCGGGAATGATCCCGGCGGCAATGATGTCGGCCACGGCGCGGCCAGCCTTTTCCACCGAGTCGAAACTGGCCAGCAAGACTTTGGCGACCTGCGGTTTGGGCAGTAATTTGACCGTGACTTCGGTGATGATTCCCAGCAATCCTTCGGAGCCGGTGAACAGCGCCAGCAAATCGAAACCCGGCGAGTCGAGGGCGTCGCTGCCCAGCGTCAGACGTTCGCCCTCGATGGTCAGCACTTCGATTTTCAGCAGGTTGTGCACGGTCAGGCCGTACTTGAGGCAATGCACGCCACCGGCGTTTTCCGCGACGTTGCCGCCGATCGAGCAGGCAATCTGCGACGACGGATCCGGCGCGTAATACAGACCGAACGGCGCGGCCGCCTGGGAGATCGCCAGATTACGCACGCCGGGCTGGACCCGCGCGGTACGGGCCGCCGGGTCGATGTGCAGGATGTTGTTGAACCGCGCCATCACCAGCAGCAGACCTTTTTCCAGCGGCAGCGCACCGCCCGACAACCCGGTGCCAGCACCCCGGGCAACCACCGGCACGTTGTGTTGATGGCAGAGCTTGAGCAGGGTCTGCACCTGATCGAGTCGCCGGGGCAGGGCTACCAGCATCGGCGTGGTGCGATAGGCGGAGAGACCATCGCACTCGTACGGTTTGAGTTCGTCTTCGCGCCAGAGCAGGTCGAGATCCGGAAGGGCGCGCTGCAGGGTTTTCAGCAGCTCAGCCTTGTTCACCTCCGGTAGCGGGCCGTCGAGGCGTTCGTCGTAGAGAATGTTCATTTCGACCTTCCGAATCTTTATCGCCAAGAGGGCTTTTTGTGGCGAGGGAGCTTGCTCCCGCTGGGCTGCGCAGCAGACCTGAGATCGATACTGTGGCGAGGCAGGCTAGTCGCATGCGCTGGAGCAGGGCCGCTTCGCGCCCCAGCGGGAGCAAGCTCCCTCGCCACAGTGCCAGCGGTGGGTTTCATCGCTGATTGCCCAGAAACTCCCGATACAACCGCGCGGTATTCCCCGGCTGTTCGACCATCGGCATGTGCCCGACGCCATCCCACACCTCAACCCGCAGATTGGCGATGCCCTTGCTCCACACCGGCACGCTGCTGACGTCGATCAAGCGGTCCTTGCGGCCCCACAGCAGCAGCGCCGGGCACTTGATGTCTGCGAGTTTCGGCTCCATCGGCGGGCTGGCGCGAAAGTCGCGGAAGATCTCTTCCAGTTCATCGCGCTGGCGTTCGTATCGCTGGGCGATGGCGTCCAGCACCAGCCCGGGCACCCACGGTGGCGAGGCCATGGTCATCGCGTAAAACTGGCGGAACTCTTTCCGGGAGTTGATCAGGAACGGGTTATGCCCACGGGCCAGATGGCGTTCCATGTCGCTGGCCTGCGGCGCGGTGACGCCGGCCGGGTCGATCAGTGCCACCGAGGCAATCCGCTCTGGGTAAGTCGCTGCCAGCCACGCCGCGATGTAGCCGCCCATCGAGTTGCCGATTACATGGACTTTCTCCACGCCACACACGTCCAGCAGCTGGATCATGCGCTTGGCTTGCAACGCAATGTCGTAGCCGCCACCGGCCTTGAAGCCGGTTTCCCCATGACCAGCGATGTCCGGAATGATCACCCGGTACTGGCGGACAAAGTGCCTGGCGAAGCGCAGCCACAGATTTTTCTCGGCGCTGTAGCCGTGCAGCATCAGGATCGCGCTGGCCGCCTCATAGGGGCCGCCCTGCCAGGTCGAGACGGTCATTTCGGCAATTGGTACCTCGATTTTGTGCAACTTGTACAACTTGGCCTCGAGCGCCGTGCTCAGGTCGTACAGCAAATGGCCGACCGCCGGGTAACTCAACCAGCTCCAGGCCACGAAAACCGCGAGAGCGACAAACAGCACAAGCATCGACGTCTTCCTTTTACGTTGTTCAGGACAGAATGTGGTCAGCCGGTTTCAGCGCCCGGGTCAACCGGTAGTAGCTGAAACTGAAGCCGGGAAATATCGCGATCACATGACCGCTCTTGCTCTGATACCAACTGTGACAGCCGCCGGACTTCCACACCGTGCGTTCCATCTCACGGTGGATCATTGCAGTGTAGGTACGTTCCGCTTCGGGGCGCACTTCGATGCTGCGCAGGCCTTTTGACTGCAGCGTGTGGATGCAGTCGAGGATGTAGTTCATCTGCGCTTCGATGATGAACAGCGCCGAGGTATGCCCGATGCCGGTGTTGGGGCCGGTGACGATAAACAGGTTGGGAAAGTCCGGCAGGCTGGTGCCCAGATAGGCGCGTGGGTACTCGCTCCAGACATCCTTGAGCTGCACGCCCTGACGGCCGGTGACCGGGTAGGACACCACGCCGTCGGTGGCGTCGTAGCCGGTCGACCAGACAATCAGGTCGACCTCAATGTGCTGGCCGTCGGTGGTGGTGATGCCGGTTTCGTCGATTTCGGCGATGCCTTGTTCGCGGCTGTGCAGCGTGACGTTGGGCCGGGTCAGCGCCGGGTAATAGGTGCTGGAAAGCAGGACGCGCTTGCAGCCGATAGTGAAGTCCGGGGTGAGTTTTGCGCGTAGAACCGGGTCCGGCACCTGCTGTTTGAGAAAGCGCAGGGCCTGACGCTGGACCAGATGAATCGCCGGTTTCGAATATTTGAAGGCGATGACCCGGGTTTCGAATTGCCAGTAGAGCAACCAGCGCAGCAGCTTGTAGGCCGGTTTCACCCCCAGCAACCAGCGCTGGAAAGGCCCGAACCTGCGATCGGCGCGCGGCAGCACCCAATGTGGTGTGCGCTGGAACACGTGCAATCGCTCGACTTCTGGAGCAATCGTCGGAATCACCTGCGCAGCACTGGCGCCGCTGCCGACGATGGCCACGCGTTTACCGCGGTAGTCGTAGCTGTGATCCCAATTGTTGGTATGAAAAGTCTTGCCCTGAAAGCGATCCAGGCCGGGGAAGGGCGGAATCACCGGTTGGCTCAACGGTCCGGAGGCGTTGATCACGAACTGAGCGTAGAAAATCCCCTTGCTGGTATGCACCGACCAGCGCTTTTCGGCGTCGTCCCATTCGATGCGTTCGACGTTGGTTTGCAGCTCCACGCGCTCGCGCAGGCCAAAGCGCTCGATGACATGTTCGGTGTATTGGTGCAGTTCAGCCTGGGCGGCGAACATCTGCGTCCAGCGGTACGGCGCGAAGGACAGCGAGTACAGCGGCGACGGCACATCCACCGCCGCGCCGGGGTAGGTGTTCTGGCACCAGGTGCCGCCGAGGAAGTCGCGTCTTTCCAGCAGGCGAAAATCGTCGATACCGGCCTTGAGCAGATTGACCGCCGCACATTGGCCGCCAAATCCGCTGCCGATGATCAACACTCGGAACGTCTGCATGGGCCTCCTTCTTATAGTCGTTTTTCCGTTTTCGTCCTTTCAGGTATAGCTAAATATTTGCACTGTGCGCGACGGCGATGGCGCGGTATTCAGCGGCTGACCGGTGATGGCTATTTAACGGCTGCCTGTTAGACTTCCAGCACATCGGTCTGACGGTGTGCGCAGGTTCCGTTGAGTGGTCGAGGCCCTTATGCGAAACAAGGGGGGAAAGGGACTTTCATTGGCCAGGAGGCTTTATACATCGCGAACCCTCGGGCTGGTGCTGGGGCTGTTGTGTGTGAGCGCGGCGATGTACCCGCTCGACCCGCCGTTGTGGGCCTGGGCGCTGATGCTGTTCAACGGCTTGGTCTGGCCGCACCTGGCGTTTCAATGGGCCCGTCGCTCCAGGGTTCCCTATCACGCGGAACACCGCAATCTGTTGATCGACGCGTTTATGGGCGGCTTCTGGGTCGCCGCCATGCATTTCAATCCGCTGCCCAGTGCCACCACCGTCTCGATGATGGCGATGAACAACGTCGCCATCGGCGGTATGCGTTTTCTCGCGGCGGGCCTGGCCGCGCAGATCCTCGGCATTGGCGTCGGCCTGGTGGTGTTCGCCCCGGCGTTCATCCCGCAGACCTCACCGTTGCAGCTCTATGCGTGCCTGCCGTTGCTGATGCTGTACCCGTTGGCGCTGGGCTGGATCTGCTTTCGCCAGGCCTACACGCTTGGCCTGCACAAACGTGAGCTACTGGCGCTGAGCCGCACCGACAGCCTCACCGGTCTGCTCAATCACGGTGCCTGGAAGGATCAACTGGAAGTCGAGTTTCAGCGTTGTCGCCGACAGAAGCAGGGCGCAGCGATTGCGTTGATCGACATCGACCACTTCAAAGCAATCAACGACACCTACGGGCATGTGGCGGGTGACATTGTGCTGCGCCAGTTGAGCAAAATGCTCAAGCAGAACCTGCGCGCTGCGGACGTCGCCGGGCGCTATGGCGGCGACGAGTTTTGCGTGATCCTGCCCGACCTGCCGCTGTTCAATGCCGCGCAGGCCATGGAAGCCTTGCGCGAGCGTTTCGCTACCCTGGGTTACGAGCAGAACCCGGCGCTCAAGGTCAGTCTGAGCATTGGTCTGGCGGCATACGATCCGGCGCATGGCGACGCGACCCGTTGGCTCAATGATGCGGATCAGGCGCTGTATGAGGCCAAGGCGACCGGGCGCAATCGGGTGATCTGCAACAGTGATGATCTACCGAAGCAGGAAGTGCTCGATTCGGTCTGACTGCCCAGCACAATTTCCTCTGTAGGCCTTCGCCTGCTCGCGATAGCGTTATATCGGTCAACATCCGCGGTACTGATAGATTGCTATCGCGAGCAGGCTCGCTCCTACAGGTGTTCGGTGTCGGCCGCAGAGATGTCGCATCCGGTATAGAGCCTTGCGTCGATGTCAGGTACGGTTCAATCCCCCCGACGCGAAACAAGGATCGATTCATGACGTTCTCATTTTCCCGCTCGCTGCTGGCCGCCAGTCTCGGCCTGTCCCTTGCCTTCAGCTCCGCCAGCGCCTTCGCCGAACCGCACAAGCAAGTGCTGGCGGATGCCGAGCAGTATCAGCCCGAAGCCCTGAAACTGCTGGAGCGGCTGGTCAACATTGACTCTGGTTCCGGTTATGAACCCGGCCTCAAGCAAGTCAGCGAGATCGCCATCGACGAGCTGAAAAAACTCGGCGCGACCATCGAACTGGTGCCCAACACCCCGGAAAAATCCAATCATGTGCTGGCCACCTTCAAAGGCACCGGCAAGGCGAAAATCCTCTTGATGGCGCACATGGACACGGTGTTCAAGGAAGGCTCCGCCGCCGAGCGCCCGTTCCACATCAAGGACGGCCGCGCCTACGGGCCTGGGGTGATGGACGACAAGGGCGGCATCGTCGCCGGGATCTACGCGTTGAAAATTCTGAAGAACCTCGACTTCAAGGACTACGCGCAAATCACCTTCCTGCTCGACGCCAGCGAGGAAACCGGCTCCGACGTCGCCACTGACCTGATCAAGAAAACCGCCAAGGCTCACGACGTGACCCTCAACCTCGAACCTGGGCGTCCGGCCGATGGACTGGTGGTGTGGCGCAAAGGCAGCGCGACGGCATTGGTCGAGGTCAAAGGCAAGGCGGCGCATGCCGGGGTCGCGCCGGAACTGGGGCGGAACGCGGCGATGGAAGCGGCGCACCAGATTCTGCAACTGGGCAAACTCGGCGACGAAGCGAAGAAAACCACGATCAACTTCACCGTGCTCCAGGCCGGTGATCGCACCAACGTGATCCCGGATCACGCCACGGCCAAGGCTGACGTGCGTGCGGCGGTGCCGGAAGAGTTTGACCGGATCGAGAAAGACCTGGCGCGAGTGTCGCAGGACAAACTGATCGCTGAATCCGAAGTTACCACCAGCCTCAAACGCGGGCTGCCACCGATGCCGCAGACGGCGGAGTCGGATCGCTTGATGGCCATGGCGCAAGGGATTTACGGCGAGATCGGCCGCAAGCTGACCGAAGAGGGCAGCGGTGGTGCGGCGGATGCCAGCCTGTCTGCCGGGGTGGGTACGCCGACGCTGGACGGTTTCGGGATTGTCGGCGGCAATATTCATACGCCGGAGGAATACGCTGAAGTGGCGAGCGTGACGCCGCGGATTTATCTGTTGTCGCGGATGATCATGGAGTTGGCCAAACGCTGACTCCCCGGTTTGGCGGTGCTGCAACTGACGCCTTCGCGAGCAAGCCCGCTCCCACAGTGGATTTGTGCCGAACACCAATGCTGTGTTCACTGAAGATCCATTGTGGGAGCGGGCTTGCTCGCGAAGGCGGCGGGTCAGGCTAAATGGGTGTTGAATGTGCCGACGTCATCGCGAGCAGGCTCACTCCTACATGGGATCTGTGCCGAACACCAATGCTGTGTTCACTGAAGATCCATTGTGGGAGCGGGCTTGCTCGCGAAGGCGGCGGGTCAGGCTAAATGGGTGTTGAATGTGCCGACGTCATCGCGAGCAGGCTCACTCCTACATGGGATCTGTGCCGAACACCAATGCTGTGTTCACTGAAAACACCAATGCTGTGTTCACTGAAGATCCACTGTGGGAGCGGGCTTGCTCGCGAAGGCGGCGGGTCAGGCTAAATGGGTGTTGAATGTGCCGACGTCATCGCGAGCAGGCTCACTCCTACATGGGATCTGTGTTCAACACCAATGCTGTGTTCACTGAAGATCCACTGTGGGAGCGGGCTTGCTCGCGAAGGCGGCGGGTCAGGCTAAATGGGTGTTGAATGTGCCGACGTCATCGCGAGCAGGCTCACTCCTACATGGGATCTGTGCCGAACACCAATGCTGTGTTCACTGAAGATCCATTGTGGGAGCGGGCTTGCTCGCGAAGAGGCCGGGCCTGACAGCAGTTTATTCCTTGACGCTCATGTATTCCTTCGCCCACAGGATGTAATCCTCAGGCTGGGTGTAGGTGTGCGTCAGCTCGGTGGCGCTCAGGTCTGAGGCCTGGGTGAAGATCTGGCGTTGTTCGCGCAGGCTGTCGTAGGTGGCCTTGATCGCGGCGAAGTACGCACCGTGACCATCGATGGTCACGCGTACGCCGAGTTCGGCCAGGCGCTTGTCGTCGCGCAGCGCCGGGTTGCCGTAGGTCACCAGCATCAGCGGCACCGTCAGGTGTTCGGCAATTTGCTCAAGCTGATCGAAGTCCTGCACCCCGACCATGCAGATGCCGTCGGCACCGGCGGCCTGATACTGCTTGGTGCGGCTGATGATTTCCTGATTCGGCAGAATCCCGGCATTGGTGCGGGCGATGATTGCCATTTCCGAATCGACCCGGGCTTCCAGCGCCGCGCGGATCTTGCCGACGCCTTCGGCGACCGAGATCAGGTCGGTGGATTTGCGACCGAATTGTGCTGGCAGCAGGGTGTCTTCGATGGTCAGGGCGGCGACGCCGGCGCGTTCCAGTTCGACGATGGTGCGCATCACGTTGAGGGCGTTGCCGTAGCCGTGGTCGGCGTCGGCGATCACTGGCAACTGAGCGACGCGGCCAATGCGCGTGGCCTGTTCGGCGAACTCGCTGAGGGTGATCAGGGCAAAGTCGGGGGCGCCCAGCACCTGCAACGAGGCCACGGAGCCGCCGAGGATCCCCACCTCAAAACCCAGGTCGGCGGCAATGCGCGCGGACATCGGGTCGAACACCGAGGCGGTGTGGTAGCAGGTGTCGGAAGCCAGCAATTGACGGAAGTTACGGCGCAAATCTTGATGGGAAAGCCTGGTCATACGAGTTCCACCAATACAAAGGAATGGAACGGCTTGAGCAAAGGTGTCAACGCCGAAGAATGAAAAGGCTATCACGCGAATGGGTCAAGGTTCATGACGAATTTGCGCGTGAGGCGTTGATGACGGATCCAATGGCTGAAAGGTTTCATCGACAGTCAGCGGATGTTCAGTGGCAAAACCGCAGATCAGGCCGCTACCGCCTGTTGCTGTTGCCTGGGCAGCAGCACGGCGCGTACCGAATTGCCCGGTTGCAGTTGCAGGCGCTTGGCGGTGAGGCGGTCGACCACCAGGGTATTGCCGACCAGACGACCGGGCGCCACGGTGATGCGGCAGTTCTCCAGGCGCCGGTTGTGGATCAACCACAACGGTGCCTGATCGTCCGGCGTGCCGAGACTCAGGGTCAGCGCCAGGCTGTCGCGTACAGTACGAATGCTGCCGATCGGTGCTTCGATCACCGGGCCGCCGTCGAAGATGTCGATGTAGCCCTTATGCACAAAACCTTCTTCGCGCAGGATCTTCAGCGCCGGCTCGGTATTGGGGTGCGCCTGGCCGATGGCCGCCTGTGCCTGTTCGGTAAGCATGCAGGTGTACAACGGTTGGCGCGGCATCAGTTCGGCGATGAACGACTTGTTGCCCAGACCCGACAAGTGGTCGGCATGGCTGAAGTCCATCTGGAAGAAATGCCGGCCCAGACTGTCCCAGAACGGCGAGCAACCGAGTTCATCGGCACTGCCGCGCAGCTCGGCGATCATCTTCTCGCCAAACAGTTGCGGAAATTCGGCCACGAACAGCAGCCGCCCGAGCGACAGCAACCGGCCATTGTTGCCATGGCGTTGCTCATGCTGGAGGAACAGTGAACACAGTTCCGACTGGCCGGTCAGCTCGTTATTGAGAAACAGTGTGGGGATCTGCCGCGAAATACCCAGATCCGGTGCCGAACTCACAGTCAGCCCCACCCGGTAGTTGTACCACGGCTCGCGCAGGCCCACCGCCCCGGTCAGGGCGCTGACGCCGACCACCCGCAGGTCATCATCTTCAAGCACGAACAGATAATCGGCGTCGGCCCGTTCCACTTGGCCGGAGAACGCGCGCTGGGCCCAACGCACCCGGTGGGCGAGGCGATCTTCATTGGCCGGCAGGGTGGTGAACCCCGGGCCGGCCTGTTGCACCAGGGTCATCAGCGCTGGCAGGTCGCTGACTTTGACCGGACGGACGATCATGCGGTAACTCCTTGTACGCGCCGGTTCGGGCACTGTCGTTGGGTATGCAACCGGGCGCGATTCACAGGGCGGTCAGCCTGATCGTGCTGCCATCGGTGACCTTCAGCGCCGCGCACAGGGCCGGCGTCAGCGACAGCGGTTGATCGGGCTGGTAATCCAGTTCGGCGACGATGGCCCGGAAACCATGCAGTGCGTCGTTGCTCAGCAGGTAACGGCCACGGGCGTCGATTTGCGCTTGCTGGCGCACTGTGGCGGTCTGGCTGTGGGCAATCGAACGAATATTCGCGGTGCGCGCATACAGGGTCGGGCCGGCGTCGAACAGGTCGATGTAGCTGTTGGTTTCAAAGCCTTCGCGTTCGAGGATGTCGAACGCTTCCTGACCGTCCGGATGAATCCGGCCGATGCATTCCTGTGCTGCCGGGGGCAGCATCGGCACGTAAATCGGGTATTGCGGCATCAGTTCGGCGAGGAAGGTGCGGCTTTGCAGGCCGCACAGGCGCTCGGCCTCGACGTAGGGCAGGTCGAAGAAGTGCTTGCCCAGCGCGTCCCAGAACGGCGAATGACCGTTCTCGTCGCTGTAGCCGACGATTTCGGTGATCACCGCATCGGCGAAACGTGCTGCGTGGGCGGCGATGAACAGCAGTCGCGCCCGCGACAGCAATTCGGAAAAGGCGCTGCGCACCAGCGCGTTGTCGATGTGAAACCCGCGCAACAGCGTGTGTCCGCTGAGGTCGTGACACAGCGACAGCGCCGGCACGCCGTGTTCGATGTTCAGTTCCCGCGAGGCACTGGTGAAGTGGCGGTTGCGCAGGCTATAGAACGGTTCGTTGAAACCGGCCGTGGCGAGGATCTCCGAGCAGCCGACCAGCCGTTGAGTGTCGAGATCTTCCAGGACGAAGAAGTAGTTCTCCGGGCCTTGCACCTGAATGTCGTTGTCGAACGAGGCACAGGACCCGGCGATTTTTTCGCGCAGGCGCTCGCTGTCGTCCGGCAACGACGTGACGCCGACCAGGCTGTCGCGGGCCAGTTGTTGCAATTGCGGCAGGTCGGTTGTCTCGACTGGGCGTAAGACCAGCATGGATGCACTCCTGTATCAAAGGGTCCGGTGTTCCCCACCGAACCTGACTATCACTGTCGGTTGCCACGCTTTAAAGCGGCGGTCGCCTGATTTGATGTCAGACGCCGCTCTTTTTCTTGTCAGCCATTGCTCGGGTCAGGCAGCGCGGTGCTGGCGCCGAGCTTGTTCAGGAAGAACAGGTACACCAGACCCAGCGCGATCCAGATCAGGCCGAGTTTCTGCGCATCGACGCCCATGTTGTACATGATGGCGGCGACGATGATGAAGCCGATCACCGGGCAGATCAGATGGCGTACGACCTGACCGGACTTCTGCCGACGCCAGTAGTAGTTGATCACTGTCAGGTGCAGCAGCATGAAACCGCTGAGGGCACCGAAGTTGACCAGCGAGGTCAGGGTGTCGACCGAATTGATGAACAGGTAGCAGATCACCAGCGACAGCACCGCCACCAGATAAATGCTCAGGTACGGGGTGTTGTGCTTCGGGTGCACCTTGGCCAGCACTTTTGGCAACTTGCCATCGCGGGCCATGCCGAACAGCAGGCGCGACACGGCGGCTTGCGAGGTGATCGCCACGGCGACGCCCCAGGCCAGCGCCGTGGCGACACCGGTCAGGGTCGCCAGCCAGCTGCCAGCCGCGATTTCGGCAATTTCATAGAACGCGGTGTCGGCGGACTTGAAGCCCATGCCGGCGGCCAGATCGGTGGCGATCCAGGTCTGTACGACGAAAATCACGCCCATCACCACCAGAGTGATCAGCGCTGCGCGGCCGACGCTTTTGCCCGGATCGCCCTTGATTTCTTCGGCGAGGGTCGAGATTGCATCGAAGCCAAGGAACGACAGCACGGCAATCGACACCGCTTGCATCAGCAGGGCGAAGTTGAACGTTTCCGGGTGATACAGCGGCGCCAGGGTCAGCTCGCCGTTGCCGCCGCCGTTGTGCAGGGCGTTCCAGGCGTAGAACAGGAAAATCCCCAACACCACCAGTTGTGCCAGCAGAAAGATGATGTTCATCCGTGCGGTGAAGGTGATGCCGCGCAGGTTGACGAAGGTTGCACTGACCAGGAACGCCAGAATGAAACCGACCTTCGGAATGTCCGGGTACAAATGGTTCAGAGCCATCGCCGCGTAGACATACAGCAGCGGCGGAATCAGCAGGTAGTCGAGCAGCATCAGCCAGCCGGCGATGAAGCCGACGTGTTGATTGAGGCCGCGTTGCGCATAGGAGTAAACCGAGCCTGCGACCGGAAACGCCTTGGCCATGCTGCCGTAGCTCAGCGCGGTGAACAGCATCGCGACCATGCCGATGATATAGGCCAGCGGCACCATCCCGGGCGCCTCGGCATTCACGTAGCCATACACGCCAAACGGGGCGATGGGGATCATGAAGATCATCCCGTACACCACCAGGTCGGTCAGTGTCAGGCTACGTTTCAACTCCTGTTTGTAGCCGAACTCTTCTATTTCCATGAAGCGCAACTCCTTGTCAGCCTATCCAGCGTTTTTAGTTGTTATGTCGATCCATCGTTACCGCGTCAGCAGTCTTGCAGCATTGTTTACAGCAGCGGCGCCAGGCGCTCGGCCCACAGCGATACCGCTTCGGGGTTGCGCAGCAGATCGTTGCGCACCTCGATCAGCACCGATTCCAGCCCCCGGGCATCGCCGTGCACCGGCACCGTCATGTCGCCCAGCGGATCAACCCGATACGGCTGGTTGCCCGCGACCTGCAGCGAGTGCTCGGCCAAACCGTCGAGCAGGCGCTGGGCGTACGCTTTGGACTGACCGAACAGCACGCCGATTTCCAGTGGTCGTGGCTGGCCGTAGTACACCGGGGTAAAACTGTGAATCCCCACTACCCGCACCGCCTGGCCTTGTGCGACGCGCTGGTCGATCAGGGTCTGCAGCCGGGCGTGAAACGGTTTGAACAGGGTCTGGCGCCGGTATTCGCGAGTGGCTTCGTCCAGCTCGCGGTTGCCCGGCACCTGATAAATCTCGCTCTGCGCCGGAATGCTGTCGGGGGCATGTCGGGGCCGATTGAGGTCGATCAGCAGCCGTGAATAGTTGGCGCTCAACAGTGTCGCCCCAAGTCTCTCCGAGAGCTTTTCAGCCAGTTGCAATGCACCAATGTCCCAGGCGATGTGCTCGCGCGCGGCGGCATCGTCCAGGCCCAGATTGTTCAGGGCCTCGGGGATGTAGCGGCTGGCGTGCTCGCACACCAGAATCAACGGATGCGATGAATCTTCGCGACTCAGGTTGTAGACCGGGCGGGTGTACAACCCCAGCTCGGCGGATTCAGTACAGGCGTGCATAGTGCTCACACAGGTCAGCGGGCGAGAGCTGTTCCGTCAGCGCCAGTTCCTCGGTTTTAAGGGCGTGGTAAGTGTCGAGCAACGGCTTGGGCAGCCATTGATTGAAGGCTGCACTGTCACGCAGGCAATCCAGCGCCTGGGCCAGCGAGGCGGGCAGGGCCACAATGCCCCGGGCCTTGCGTTGCTCGTCGTTGAGAGAATCGGGAATTTCATCGGTGATCGCGTTCAGCGCCAGACGCTGCTCGATACCCAGCCGTCCGGCGATCAGCAGCGCGGCCATCGCCAGATGCGGCGAGGCGGTGGCGTCCATGGCGCGGAACTCCAGGTTGTACTGCGCCGCCACGGATTTGCCGCCGAGGCTAACGGTCGGGCAGATGCGCAGCGCCGCTTCGCGGTTCTGCTGCCCCAGACACGCGTAGGACGCGCTCCAGTGGTGCGGCTGCAAACGCTCGTACGACACCGGTGTCGGCGCGGTGAACGCACACAGCGCCGGCAAGTAATGCAGGATCCCCGCAGCCCAATGCTGGCCGAGCGTCGACAGGCCGTTGCTGGTGCCGGCGTCGTACAGCAGCGGCAGACCTTGTAGGTCGAGCAGGCTTACGTGCAGGTGCACGCCGTTGCACACCGCGTCGGCCTTGGTTTTCGGCGCGAAGCTGACGTCGACGCCCATTTGCCGGGCGATTTCGCGGGTGATCTCGCGCACGTTCACCGCACGATCCGCCGCCGCCACGCCGAGGGTCGGCCGGCAGGTGATTTCGTATTGGTGCTTGCCGTATTCGGGCAGGAACATTTCCGGCTCGACACCGCCGGCGCGCAGGGCGCTGAGCAGCCAGCCGCCGAATTCGGCACCCTGACGCTGGGCTTCGAGGGAAAACGCCAGATGCTCGGCAAAACCGGCATGCAGATTGAATTCGTGTTCGAACGCCGCGTTGACCTGCAAGCCGAGGTCGTCGCGGTAGCGTTCGATTTCATCGCGCAACAGCGTGCGCGGGCAAGCGCTCCACGGCCGGCCATCGGTCTCGCGGATGTCGCCGTGGATGAAGTCCAGCGCCGGTGCTGCGGCGTCCGGGCCATTGCCGACGGTGACGCGGCTGCTCAAATCCGGAATCAGCCGCAAGTCGCCGTACGCGCCCCACGGGTTGGTCGAGGCGATGATGTCCTGGGGCGTCAACGCGCTGTTGGCCGGCACCCAGCCGCAACCGGCAGCTTGATAGTGCTCCAGCTGATCGGTGGGAAACGAGCGGCCACGGGTGATGCCGATCAGGTCGGTGGTGACGATGGTGGTCATCGGCAACGGCGTCAGGCGCTCGCTCATGGGCGCATCTCCTGCAAGCGGCCGAGCACGGTTTGCGTGTCGCTGATCCAGCAGTAGCCCTTGATCGCGTTGAGGCAGGCGTCATGCCGCGCCGGGGTGTAAGTAGCGCAGGCGTCTTCGACCAGTGTCACCAGATAGCCACGGTCGGCGGCATCCCGTACGGCCATGTCGACGCACTGGTCGGTGACGATGCCGGCGATGATCAGGTGGCGGGTTTCGAGGTTGCGCAGCACGTAATCGATGTTGGTCGAGTTGAACACCCCGGACGAGGTTTTCGGCAACACGATCTCGTTTTCCACCGGCGTCAGGTCGTCGATGATCCGCGCCTGTTGACTGCCCTTGGGCAGGTGCATGTCCGACAGTTTGTGATCCAGCGAGCGGTCGCGACCGTCGGCGGTCAGGCTTTCGATGATGGTGTGCAGCACGTTCTGCCGCGTTTCGCGAAAGGCACTGAGCAAACGGCGCTGGTTGGGCACCACCTGCATGTGCGCGCGGGTCAGGAAATACTCGGCGTCCGGGCCGTTCAGGTGCGGGTCGAACTGCGGTTCGAGCCAGGCACGCTGCATGTCCACCAGCAACAGCGCGGTGTGGCCGGTGACAAATGGCAAGTCCCGCGGCGAGCGGTGGGGAAGACTGAACATCCTTATTTATCCTCCAGCAAATGGGTGTTGAAGTCGTTGCGCAGGGCGTCGATGCCTTCCAGGCGATCGGCCAGATCGGGGCTGCGCAGGGTCAGGCAGGCAATCAGCGCCTCGACCTGGGCCAGTGCCGGCACCATGGTGTCGAACGGCGAGGCCGATTCCACCGGAGCACTGATGATCAGGTCAGCCAGTTCACGCAGCGGCGAGGCGTAGATGTCGGTGAACAACACCACCCGCGCGCTGTTACTTTTTGCCGCCGAGGCCACCCGCAGGGCCTGGGACTGGTAGCGCCGATAGTCGAACAGCAGCACCACGTCCTGGCGTTGCAGATCGAACAGGCGATCCGGCAGTTGCGCGTTGTCTTCCAGGGCAAAGCAGCCGGGTCGAAGCAGGCGCAAGTGATTGAGCAGGTAGTTGGCCATCAGGCTGCTGAAGCGCCCGCCGAAGCAGTAGATCTGGTGCCGTGTATCGAGCAGCCAGTCGAGCAGAATGCGCACGTCTTCGGGTTGCGTCAGAACCTGGGTTTCCACCAGCAGGCGTTGGCTGTCAGCCAGATAATGGCCCCAGGCATCGTCTTTATTGAGGTGCGAGCGTGGCTGCAACAGGGTGCGCGGCGAACGCAGGCGGTGATCCATGTCGCTGAGCAGGGCGTCCTGAAATTCGGCATAACCGCCAAATCCGAGCTTCTTCACCAGCCGCACGATGGTCGGATCGCTGACGCCGGCGTGTTCGGCCAGCCGCGCCATCGGTCCCAGGCCATTGCGTGGATACTGGTCGAGCAGGGCGCGAATCACTTTGCGCTCCGACGGCGTCAGCTCCAGGCCGGGGTCGGTGATCAAGTCTCTGAGAGGGGGCATCCGGGCTCCTGCTGGATGAAGGGGGGGTGTTGAATTCGTTTCACAATCCGTTAAAACAGTATTTATGTAACTCAGGTTACATGTCTAGTGAATTTTTAGCGCTGGCGATTCGACGTTTAAGTAAGGTCAGAGTCCTGTGTAACAGGGGCTACACCTTAGTCTGTGGCTCTTGTAGGCCATTGCCTCTAGGCGTGTCAGACATTGCCGCTTTTTCTACTTCAGAGTACTGAGCTGGAAGCTAACGAGATCCCCTGAAACGCCCGGGTTACGGCACAATTGCCACAAGACCGGCGATTTGCCGCCGATTCAGTTGATGCTCATCGAGTGAAATCCTGTGCAGTCCACCCGTTTGACTTTGATTTGCCACGCGCGAACCGTCGCACAGAAATTGTCGCGCTTTCCTACGAACGAGCCTGTTGAAAATTCGCCATTGGCGGCCGGCGCGTTCGCCGCGAAATTCAGCGGTGCCAGCCGTTTGTTGTGCGGGCCGGAATTGCGTACGCGCCAGACCGCCGAATGGTTCGGTGCGCCGCCGCAAGTGGACGAAGCACTGCGCGATTGCGATTTGGGGCGCTGGCACGGGCAAGCAATCAAGGATCTGCAGGTGCTCGAGGCCGAGGCTTTGCAAGCGTGGATCAGTGATCCGCAGGCGGCACCCCATGGTGGCGAGTCGGTGAGGCAATTGGGCGAGCGTGTGGCGGCGTGGCTGGCCAGTCTGCAAGGCGTTCAGGGGCACATCGTCGCCGTCACCCATCCGTTTGTGGTGCGTGCGGCACTGATGCAGGTGTTACAGGGCGCGGCGTTCAACGCGATTGATGTTGAACCGTTGTCCGTGGTTGAACTGCGGTTCAACGGCATCTGGCGGCTACGCTTGGCGGGTATCGATCTTGCGGGAGCACTGTGATGAAACGACTGTTGGTCATCGGCATCGGCGCCGGAAATCCCGACTACATCACGATGCAGGCGGTGAAGGCGCTGAATCAGGTCGACGTGTTCTTTCTGATGGATAAAGGCCAGAGCAAGAACAAACTGGTCGATCTGCGGCGCGATATCTGTGCGCGCTACATCACCGATCCTGCGTATCGCTTCGTTGAAGCCCACAGCCCGGAACGCGAGCGTGGCGACGTGGACTACAGCCGCGCGGTCGAAGATCTGAACCGCGCCAAGCAGGAAACCTTCGAGCGGCTGATCAATGCAGAATTGGCTGAAAACGAATGCGGCGGTTTCCTCGTGTGGGGCGACCCGGCGTTGTACGACAGCACGATTCGTATCCTGCAGGCGATTCTGGCGTCCGGCCGCTGTGCTTTCGAGTTTGAAGTGATCCCCGGGATAACCAGCGTTCAGGCGCTGGCGGCGCAGCATAAGGTGCCGTTGAACAGCATTGGCCGGTCAATTGAAATCACCACGGGCCGGCGCCTGGCGGCGGGGCAGGTGAGTGACACGGACAGCCTGGTGGTGATGCTCGACGCGGAAGATTCCTACCGCCATGTGGCGGATCCGCAGACAGAGATTTACTGGGGGGCCTATCTGGGCACGCCGGATGAGATTCTGATCAGCGGCAAGCTCAAGGATGTGGCAGCTGAGATCGAGCGGGTGCGCAAGGCTGCCCGGGCTGAGCATGGGTGGATCATGGATACCTATCTGTTGCGCAAGCCGTAGGTTTTTTGTGGCTGGACTGGCCTCTTCGCGAGCAAGCTCGCTCCCACAGGGGTGCCCATTTCAAATGTGGGAGCGAGCTTGCTCGCGAAGGGGTCATCACAGTCAACTCAAGAAATCGCTTTGACCTCACGCCCAAACCGCTCCCGATACACCGACGGCGGCACCCCGACCACGCTGCGAAACGCCACGCGAAAACTTTCCACCGAGCGATAACCGCAGCGCTGGGCGATCTGCTCGGTGTTATGCACGCTGCTCTCCAGTAATTCCCGCGCCCGGGCCAGCCGCTCGTGTTGCAGCCACGCTTTGGGCGATTGCCCGCTGGCCTCGGTGAAACGGCGCAGAAAGGTGCGCTCGCTCATCGCCGCTTCGCTGGCCAGATCGCGCACTTCCAGCGGTTGATGCAGGCGCTCGCGGGCCCACTGCATCACCCGCGACAAGTCGTTGCGCGGCGTCGCGCTGACCGGCGTCGGGATGAACTGCGCCTGACCGCCAGTGCGTTGCGGCGACATCACCAGCCGCCGAGCCACCGAATTGGCGACCTGAGTGCCGAAGTCCCGTGCCAGCAGATGCAGGCAGGCATCGATCCCGGCGGCGCTGCCCGCCGAGGTGATCAACTGGCCGGAGTCGACGTAAAGCACATCCGGATCAACCGCAATCGCCGGAAAGCGTCGCGCCAGTTCATCGGTGTAGCGCCAGTGCGTGGTGGCGCCGTGACCGTCGAGCAAGCCACTGGCGGCCAGCACAAACACCCCGGAGCAGATCGACAGCAACCGCGCACCCTGTGCGTGGGCCTGTCGCAAGGCGTCGATCAGTGCCGGCGGCACCGGGGCCTCGCGGTCGCGCCAACCGGGAATGATGATGGTGCGCGCCTGTGCCAGCAGCTCCAGGCCACCATCGGCCAGTACGTGAATCCCGCCCATGGCGCGCATCGGCCCTTGATCGACGGCGACGATGCGGTGCTCGTACCACGGGAAATCGAACTCCGGCCGGGGCAGGCCGAAAATCTCCACGGCAATGCCGAACTCGAAGGTACAGAGGCCATCGTAGGCCAGAATCGCGACCAATCCAGGTGAGTCAGGCATTTGGCGGAAAATTCCCGGTGAGTGTCTTGCGCGCCACTGTAGCGTCAAGTGCCGGCCCGATAAAGTCTGCTCACACCCCAACAGACGAAGGAGCCACACCACATGACCAGCCTGGTTCGCGACATTCCTGCTGCACCGTCGGCCATTGCCCTGATGCATTTCAGCAATCGTCTGACGTTTGAAACCGATTGTTCTGACGTGTACAGCAGCCAGGAGGCCGGTGAAGTCGATTTTGTTCTGGTTGACGTGCGCGGCCCTTTGGCGTTCGAGCGCGGTCACGTGCCGGGCGCGATCAACATGCCGACGCGCTTGCTGACCGCCGAGGGCTTGGCGGAGTATTCGACGAGCACGCTGTTCGTGGTCTATTGCGCCGGCCCGCACTGCAACGGCGCCAACAAGGCTGCGGTGAAACTGGCGGCGTTGGGTTACCCGGTCAAGGAGATGATCGGCGGCGTGACCGGGTGGCTGGATGAGGGTTTTTCGCTGAGCGTCGAACAGCCCGCCAAAACCCCCATCGCGTGCGAATGCTGAAAATGCTTTTGTAGGAGCTGCCGCAGGCTGCGATCTTTTGCTCTTTAAAGTCAAAAGATCGCAGCCTGCGGCAGCTCCTACATGAGCAATAGGTACCCTTTTTGAGGATTTGTCCTACAGCCTTTGCACCATGTCGGCGCACCGTTGATCCCGGTCAACGCGCGCGCCGATTTTCTGTAAGTATTTGTCGCCTAAACACAATTTGCCCTGTGCGCACCGCCATAGACTGCCGTCCACTTCGGTTTTTGCTGCTCAACGGCCATGACCGAATGCCAATCGAAAGCTGCCAATAAAAACCTCCGCACACAGGAGTAATAAATGAAGAAGCTAGTGATGTTCGGTGCCCTGGCACTGTCGATGTTGTCCCTCACCGCTGTGGCCGAAGACGCCAAGCCGATCCGCATCGGTATCGAAGCCGGTTACCCTCCATTCTCGATGAAAACCCCTGACGGTAAACTCGCCGGTTTCGACGTCGATATCGGCGATGCCCTGTGCGCGCAGATGAAAGTCAAATGTACTTGGGTTGAGCAAGAATTCGATGGCCTGATTCCGGCGCTGAAAGTGAAGAAGATCGACGCGATCCTGTCCTCGATGACCATTACGGATGACCGCAAGAAAAACGTCGATTTCACCATCAAGTACTACCACACCCCGGCACGTTTCGTGATGAAGGAAGGCTCGGGTGTCAAAGACCCGCTGACCGAGCTCAAGGGCAAGAAAGTCGGCGTGCTGCGTGCCAGTACCCACGACCGTTATGCCACTGAAGTGCTGGTTCCGGCCGGGATCGATCTGGTGCGTTACGGCTCGCAACAGGAAGCTAACCTTGACATGGTCTCCGGTCGTATCGACGCGATGCTGGCCGACTCGGTCAACCTCAGCGACGGTTTCCTGAAGACCGACGCCGGCAAAGGCTTCGAATTCGTCGGCCCGACCTACGAAGACGCCAAGTACTTCGGCGGCGGCGCGGGCATCGCGGTGCGCAAGGGCGATACCGAGCTGGCCGAGAAATTCAACAAGGCCATCACCGAAATTCGCGCCAATGGCGAGTACAAAAAAGTCCAGGACAAGTACTTCGACTTTGACGTGTACGGCCATTAATACGCCGTAAAAAAAGTGGCCCCGTTTGCGCGGTGGCCACTTTTTTTGTGCTCTCTTTCTACTGATGGAGATTCACTGTGGGAGCGAGCTTGCTCGCGAATGCGGTTTAACATTCAACATCTTTATTGACTGTCAGATTGCATTCGCGAGCAAGCTCGCTCCCACAGGGATCTCATCGATCCAGATCTACCAGACTGCAGGAGTTTTCCCATGCAACGCATCGACCATGTCCTGCCCTGGAGCCATCTTGGCAGCGAACGTTCCCTCAGCGTCTTCCGTTACGGCGCCGGCAGCCGCAAGGTGTACATCCAGGCCAGCCTGCACGCCGACGAGCTGCCGGGCATGCGCACGGCGTGGGAACTCAAGCAACGCCTCAACGCGCTGGAACAGCAGGGTCGTCTGCAAGGCGTGATCGAGCTGGTGCCGGTGGCCAATCCGATCGGCCTCGACCAGCACCTGCAAGGCAGTCACATGGGGCGCTTCGAGCTGGGCAGCGGCAAGAATTTCAACCGCTCGTTTGTCGAACTCAGCGCGCCCGTCGCGGCGCGAATCGGCGAGCAACTGGGCAGCGACGCCGAGGCCAACATCGCGCTGATCCGCCAGACCATGGGTCAGGTGCTTGATGAGCTGCCAGCCCCAGCCTCGCAACTCGAAGCGCTGCACCGCTTGCTGCTGCGCCACGCCTGCGATGCCGACATCACCCTCGACCTGCATTGCGATTTCGACGCGGCTATTCACCTCTACGCGCTGCCGCAACACTGGCCGCGCTGGCAATCGCTGGCGGCGCGACTGAAGGCCGGCGTGGCCTTGCTGTGCGAAGACTCCGGTGGCAGTTCGTTCGACGAATCGTGTTCGTCACCGTGGCTGCGTCTGGCGCGGGCGTTTCCGAACGCAGCGATTCCCCCGGCCAACCTCGCCACCACCCTGGAACTGGGCAGCATGGGCGACACCCGGGTTGATCAGGCGCAGGCCAATTGCGAGGCGATTCTGGGGTTTCTCGCCGAACAGGGCTTCATCAGCGGCGAATGGCCGGCGGCGCCGAGCGAATGCTGCGAAGGCATGCCGTTCGAAGGCACCGAATATCTGTTCGCCCCGCACCATGGCGTGGTCAGTTTCCTGCGCAATGCCGGGGAGTGGGTCGAGCGGGGCGACGCGCTGTTCGAAGTGGTCGACCCGTTGAATGACCGCCTCACCACTGTTTGTGCCGGCACCAGCGGCGTGTTGTTTGCGATCGATCGTGGGCGTTACACCCAGCCGGGGATCTGGCAGGCCAAGGTCGCGGGGCGCGAGCCGATTCGGGTGGGCAAGCTGATCAACGACTGACAGATTTCCTTGGATTTTCCGGCCTCATCGCGAGCAGGCTCACTCCTACATTTGGAATGCGTTGTCCCTGTAGGAGTGAGCCTGCTCGCGATAGCGGTCTCGCCAGCACCACAATCTTCAGAGAGTGTTAGGCTCACCGACGAACCCGACACTCTGTGAAGGAAGGCTTTATGTTGAAGGCGTTTGCCCTGTTAACCCTCCTGGCGTCCAGCGCCGTCCACGCGCAAACCACGCTGCAAAGCGACTTGCCACTCAAATACATCGAACAGGTCCACCCGGACGCGAACACCCGGCCGCTGGTGATTTTTCTGCACGGCTACGGCAGTAACGAAGCCGATCTGATCGGCATGAAGTTCCAGTTGCCGGCGCAGTACAACTACCTGTCGGTGCAGGCGCCGCTGGCGTTGGGCGAAGGGCGTTTCCAGTGGTTTCGCAAGAAAGGCGAAGGGGCCTACAACGGTGAAACCGATGATCTGCACGCTAGCGGCCAGAAGTTGCGGGAGTTTGTCGCGCAGGCGGCGCAGAAATATCACGCCAGCCCGGACAAGGTGTACCTGATCGGTTTCAGTCAGGGCGCGATGATGAGCTACGAAGTGGGCCTGCGTCCGCCCGTGGCGGTCGGCGGCATCGCAGCGTTGAGCGGGACGCCTGTTGCCGGTGTTGAAAGCCGAGCTCAAGGCCGAGCAGCAACCGTTGCCGCTGCACATTTTCATCGGCCACGGCACCGCCGATGATCGAGTGCCGTACCGCGACGGCTCCGAGGCCAATGCGCTGCTGCAGAAACTCGCCTACAGCCCCGAGTTTCACGCCTATCCCGGTGTCGGCCACAGCATCAGTGCGGCCGAGCTGCGGGATCTGAATGCCTGGCTGCAGCAACTCAATCCGTAAGGATCACTTGTCCTTGAGGATGGTTTTCACCAGCGCATCGTGACCGCTCTTGTCGCTGGCCCGGGAAATCACCTGGACCAGCGCCATGCGTTTGCCGGACGCCGCGAGCAGGGTGGTATTGAGGGTCTGGCCGCCGCCCTGGGTGGCGGTGCTGTCGACCTGACGCACGCCGAGGCCGCTGCTTTTCTGGGTCAGACTCTTTTCTGTGAGCTTGTTGAAGTCAGGCAAAGCCTTGCGCTGGTCATCGATGAAACTCGCCAGGCTGCCATCGAGAAATTCGTTGTCGTTGTCCTTGACGCTGGCGCCACCGGCGATCTGGTTTTCCGCGGCGATGACCACGGTCTTGGTCGCCTGATTGGTGTACATCGTGCCCTTGGCACCGGTCGGCCCGTCTGGCAGCGGGTCGGCGGTGAAGCCTTTGGGCAGAACGAAGGTGAACTTGCCGTCGAGCATCGACACGTTGTTGGTCGAGGTCTTTTCCTTGGGCTTGGCTGCCTGGGCATTGAGGGCACCGAGAGCGGCGACCGCCGCCAGCAACAGGACGACGGCTTTCTTGCTGAGCAATGACATGTGAATCTCCGAGGGATGGTCGCGCCAGGGCGGCGATGATCCCACGGAGCATGCCTGGCATTCCAGCGCGGTTTGTCAGGCGTTCGCGTCAGCCTTGGGCTGGTCGGCCTTTGCCGGGACCGGCCGGGCCAGCAGTTTGCGGGTGACCCCGAGCATCGCCACCGACACTGCGACACCGGCGATGAACCCTTTGAGGCCCAAGCTCGGCAGGGCCAGCGCCGACACCAGGCAAAACGCTGAAAACGAGTACATGCCGGTCGCCGTCGCCCGCAGCAATGCCGCGGTAAACGCCGGGCCACGAGTCTGCTGAGAGAACACCGCCATCACACTGCCGAGCACCGGGAACACCGCGAGCAGGCCGCTCCAGCGCTCGCCCACAGTACTCGCGAGCATCGTCACCAGCAGCGTCAGGGCCGCGCCGGCAATCATCCGCCAGAGCAGTTTGTCCGACTTTGGTGCCGGGCCGTTCAGCACCGGTTGCACGTCGGGGAACAGGTACGGCGCGGCGAGCAGGGCAATCGCCGCCGCCGCGACCGAGAACGTCAGTGACGACGGAATCAGCGACAACCCCAGCGCCAGCACCGCCCACACCGTCAGGGAAATCGTCAGCGCCAACGGCCAGTTCGCGCGCTGTGCCACCTGCGCGTAGGTGATGCAGAAGGCGATCATGGCGAACATCGCCGAAAGCGCCGCTACCGCCGATTGCGCGGCAAACTGCGGCCCCTGTTCGATAGCGAGGAAAAACAGAATCGGCCCGACCACCACCGGCAACCCCGACAGCCACCCGGCCACGCTCGGCCCCCAGCGCTTGCCGGCGAGAGAAATCAGCAGCAGAAATCCGGGGATCAGCAGTAATTTGAGGATCAGCACGCGGGAGGCCTCCGGGGATGGGATGGCCAAGGTAACCGATTGCTGCATTGATCGACAATTTTTGTATACAAAGTGTGTGGATGATATCCGCTATGCTCTGAAAATCAGGGTTTACCGGAGTCGATGCCGCGATGAGAAAACCATCAAAAGTGATGCGTGGGGTGTGTGGCATTGGCTTGTGGGCGCTGTTGCTGACGCCGACCTGGGCCAATTGGCAGGACGCCGTGCCCGGCGCGCAAATCATCGGCACCGGCGATTTCAGTGTGTTCGGCTTCGACGTCTACAACGCGCGGTTGTGGAGCGCGGCACGTCCGTTGTCCACCGAACAGCCGTTCGCTCTGGAGCTGATCTACCGACGCAAGATCTCCCGTGATGATCTGGTGCAGGCCAGTGTCGATGAAATCAAACGGCTGGCAGGCGCAGGCGTCAGTCCTGCGCAACTGGCCAGGTGGCGAGAACAAATGCAGCAATCGTTCGTCGATGTGCAGGCCGGCACGCGGATTACCGGCGTGTATCTGCCGGGGCAGGGCGCGCGGTTTTTTGTCGGCCAGCAGTTGCAGCATGAAATCGATGATCCGCAGTTTGCCCGGGCGTTTTTCGATATCTGGCTGGATCCGCGTACCCGTAACCCTGAGTTGCGTCAGCAGTTACTGGGTGTGAGTCGGTAAGAGCAAAAGATCGCAGCCTTCGGCAGCTCCTACAGGCTACGCATTCCAATGTAGGAGCTGCCGAAGGCTGCGATCTTTTGCTCTTCAAGCCTGAAGCTGAAACCTCTAAGCTGCGTCTTTCGAACTTGTTTCTGGATGTGTGCGTGAAATTCAGCTTACCCAAAATCGCCACCGCGCCGTTCTGCCCGCCGGAAGTGGCCGGCAGTGTCGCGGTGGATCCGAACGCTTCGTTCTTCAAACGCGTGCTGCGGTTTGCTGGGCCTGGCTTGCTGGTGTCGATCGGCTACATGGACCCGGGCAACTGGGCGACTGCCATCGAAGCCGGTTCGCGTTTTGGTTACAGCCTGCTGTTCGTGGTGTTGCTGGCGAGTCTGGCGGGGATGGTCGTGCAGTGCCTGTGCTCGCGGCTGGGCATCGCCACCGGCCGCGATCTCGCGCAATTGTCCCGCGAGCGCTACAGCACCCCGACCGCACGCCTGCAATGGGTGCTGGCGGAAGTCTCGATCATCGCCACTGATCTGGCGGAAGTGCTCGGCTGCGCCCTGGCATTCCACTTGTTGCTCGGCTGTTCGCTGACCTTCGGCATTGCCCTGACCGCCTTCGACACGCTGCTGGTACTGGCCCTGCAAAATCGTGGCTTCCGTCGGCTGGAGGCGATCATGCTGGTGCTGGTGGCGACCATCGGCGTGTGTTTCTTCGTCGAACTGGTGCTGATCAAACCTTACTGGCCGGACGTGTTCGCCGGGTTCAAACCGTCGCTCTCGGCGATCAGCGATGCCGCGCCGTTGTACCTGGCAATCGGCATCCTCGGCGCCACGGTGATGCCGCACAACCTCTACCTGCACACTTCGATCGTGCAGACGCGGATGATCGGCAAGGATCTGGCCAGCAAGCAAGACGCGGTGCGCCTGGCGCGCATCGACACCATCGGTTCGCTGGCGCTGGCGCTGCTGGTCAACGCGGCGATTCTGATTCTGGCGGCCGCCGCGTTCCACCAGTCCGGGCATACCGATGTGGTGGATATTCAGGACGCCTACCACCTGCTCGACCCACTGGTCGGCGGCGCGCTGGCCAGTGTGCTGTTCGGCGTGGCGTTGCTGGCGTCGGGGCAGAGTTCGACGTTCACCGGGACCATCGCCGGGCAAGTGATCATGGAGGGGTATCTGAACCTGCGGATTCCCTGCTGGCAGCGGCGCTTGATCACCCGGGGGCTGGCGTTGATTCCGGCGTTCATCGGCGTGTGGCTGATGGGCGATAACGCGGTGGGCAAACTGCTGGTGCTGAGTCAGGTGGTACTGAGCCTGCAACTGCCGTTTGCGCTGTACCCGCTGATCCGCATGACCAGCGACAAGCAACTGATGGGGCCGTTTGTGAACCGGCTGCCGACCCGGGTGCTGGCGTGGGGGCTGTTTGCGGTGATCAGTGGGGCGAATGCGTGGTTGATTCTGCAGATGGTGGTGTGAGCCCTGGTTTTTCTGTTGCCTGAGCTGGCCCCTTCGCGAGCAAGCCCGCTCCCACCCTGGAAAGCATTCCCCTGTGGGAGCGGGCTTGCTCGCGAAGAGGGAGGCCCATTCAAAGAAGATTTTGAATGGGCAAAAAAACACCCGGTACAGCGTAAGTCGCACCGGGTTTTTTGTTGCCAGCGAGCAGCGGATGTCGTGGATCCACCGCCCGCTGTGAACTCGGGGGTTAAGCGCGTTCCAGCGCCAGCGCCACACCCTGACCGCCGCCGATGCACAGGGTCGCGAGACCTTTCTTCGCATCACGCTTGATCATTTCGTGCAGCAGCGTCACCAGCACGCGGCAGCCCGACGCACCGATCGGGTGACCGAGGGCGATGGCGCCGCCGTTGACGTTGACCTTGTCCAGATCCCATTGCAGATCCTTGGACACTGCCAGCGATTGCGCAGCGAAGGCTTCGTTGGCTTCGATCAGGTCCAGTTGGCCGATGTTCCAGCCCGCCTTGTCGAGGCAGCGGCGGGTGGCCGAAACCGGGCCGATACCCATGATTGCCGGGTCAACACCGGCGTTGGCATACGCGGCGATTTTCGCCAGCACCGGCAAGCCCAGGGCCTTGGCCTTTTCGGCGCTCATCAGGATCACTGCAGCGGCGCCGTCGTTCAGCGACGAAGCATTACCGGCGGTGACGCTGCCGTCCTTCTTGAACGCCGGACGCAGTTTCGCCAGCGATTCGGCGGTGGTATCGCCACGCGGTTGCTCATCAACCTTGAACGCCACCGGATCACCTTTGCGCTGCGGGATCAGGATCGGGGTGATCTCATCGACAAAGCGTCCGGCTTCAATGGCCGCAGCGGCTTTGCGTTGCGAGGCGGCGGCGAAGGCGTCCTGCTGCTCGCGGCTGATCTCATATTTATCGACCAGATTCTCGGCAGTGATGCCCATGTGGTAATCGTTGAACGCATCCCACAGGCCATCGCTGATCATGGTGTCGACGATTTGCGCGTGACCCATGCGCAGGCCGGTGCGTGCGCCCGGCATCACATAGTTGGACAGGCTCATGTTCTCCTGACCGCCGGCGATGATCACCTCGGCATCACCGCAACGGATCGCTTGTGCGCCCAGGTGCAGGGCTTTCAGGCCCGAGCCGCAGACCTTGTTCAGGGTCATGGCCGACACGGCGTGGGGCAGGCCGGCCTTGATCGCGGCCTGACGCGCCGGGTTCTGGCCGGCGCCGGCGGTCAGCACCTGGCCCATGATCACTTCATCGACCTGCGCACCGTCCAGACCGGTCTGTTCGAGCAGCTGGCGAATCACCGCAGCGCCCAGATCCACCGCGGACACGCTGGCCAGCGAACCCTGGAAACTGCCGATCGCGGTGCGGGTGGCGGCAACAATTACGACGTCTTGCATTTTCGAATTCCTCACTGGGCAGCGAACTGCATTTCCGGTACGTGATCCGGGACGATCAGTTTACCAGCGGTTTTGGCGACGATTTCCTCGACGCTGACGCCAGGTGCGCGTTCCTTGAGGACAAAAGCGCCATTTTCGATTTCCAGATAGGCGAGGTCGGTCAGCACCCGCTTGATGCAGCCGGCGCCGGTCAGCGGCAGGCTGCACTTGGCCAACAGTTTCGACTCACCGTCCTTGGAGGCGTGGGTCATGATCACGATGATGTTGTCGGCGCCCGCCACCAGATCCATCGCGCCGCCCATGCCCTTGACCAGTTTGCCGGGAATCATCCACGAGGCGATGTTGCCTTCGACGTCGACTTCGAACGCGCCTAGCACGGTCAGGTCGACATGCCCGCCACGGATCATCGCGAAGGATTCGGCGGAGTTGAAGATCGATGCGCCGATACGCGCGGTGACGGTCTGTTTGCCGGCGTTGATCATGTCGGCATCAATGGTGTCTTCAGTCGGAAACGGACCCATGCCGAGCAGGCCGTTTTCCGATTGCAGCATGACTTCCATGCCTTCGGGAATGTAGTTGGCGACCAGGGTCGGAATGCCGATGCCGAGGTTCACGTAGTAGCCGTCCTGCATTTCGCGGGCGACGCGCTGAGCCATTTGTTCGCGGGTAAGTGCCATGTTTTTATTCTCCGTCAGCCTGGATTATTTGCGGATGGTGCGCTGTTCGATGCGCTTTTCGAACGTGCCGCAAATGACCCGGTCGACGTAGATGCCGGGGGTGTGGATCTGCGACGGATCCAGCTCGCCGGGCTCGACGATTTCTTCGACTTCGACCACGGTGATCTTGCCGGCGGTGGCCGCCAGCGGGTTGAAGTTCTGCGCGGTGTGACGGTAGATGACATTACCGAAATGGTCGGCTTTCCAGCCTTTGACAATGGCGAAGTCGCCGGTGATGGACTCTTCCATCAGGTACTTGCGCCCTTTGAATTCACGTACTTCCTTGCCTTCGGCGACCGGGGTGCCGACGCCGGTGGCGGTGAAGAAGGCCGGGATGCCGGCGCCGCCTGCGCGCATTTTTTCGGCGAGGGTGCCTTGCGGGGTCAGGATGACTTCGATGTCGCCCTTGAGCAGTTGCTCTTCGAACAGTTTGTTTTCGCCGACGTAGGAGGCGATGACTTTGCTGATCTGGCGGTCGGTAAGCAGTACACCGAGGCCGAAACCGTCGACGCCGCAGTTGTTGGAAACCACGGTGAGGTCGCGGGTGCCCTTGCGCTTGATCTCGGCGATCAGGTTTTCCGGGATGCCGCACAGGCCGAAGCCGCCGGCGATCACGGTCATGCCGTCTTCAAGACCCGCCATGGCTTCCTCGTAGGAACTCACGCGCTTGTCGAAACCTGCCATATGCACCTCTTTTATTGTTTGTCGGGCGGCTGGCTAGCCGAATGACTGGAGTGTCTCGCTGGAGGATATATTTGTTAAGTTGATTTTTAAGGTCGATTGATTGATAAAGCTCAATAGTTGGTGTTTTCCCTGTAGGAGCTGCCGCAGGCTGCGATCTTTTGATTTTGTTTAAAGATCAAGATCAAAAGATCGTCCGAACGCGGCCCGAGCCTGCGGCAGCTCCTACAGTGGGTACGACGTTGAAACGGTAAGGTATCCAGTATGACCATCAAACAGATCCGTGCTTTCCTCGCTGTCGCCCAGAGCCTGAGCTTCGCCGTGGCCTGCGAGCGTCTGCACCTGTCGCAATCGGCGCTGAGCCTGACCATCAAGGCGTTGGAGGAGGGGCTGGGCGGGCGGTTGTTCAGCCGCAACACGCGCAATGTGGCGCTGACCGCCGAGGGCGAATCGCTGCTGCCGCTGGCCCGGCGTCTGATTGCCGACTGGGACAACGCCGAAGACGAAATGCGCCAGCGCTTCAGCCTGCAGCGCGGGCGGGTGACGCTGGCGGCGATGCCGTCGTTTGCCGGCAACCTGCTGCCGCCGATCCTCAAGACCTTTCGCGCGCGCTATCCGAACGTCAACGTCACAGTCAACGACGTGATCAACGAGCAAGTGCTGGAAATGGTTCGCGACCGGCACGTTGAGCTGGGTGTGGCGTTCGAACCGATGCAGAACACCTCGCTGACGTTCACCCCGCTGTACATCGATCGCTTCGTCGCAGTGGTGCCGCAGGATTCCACGTTGGCCGAGCGCACGGAGATCGACTGGCAGACCCTGCTGCAGGAACCGTTCATCACCCTGCAACGGCCGTCGACGGTGCGGGTAATGCTCGAAGAACACTTGCAGGCCCGGGGCATGAAACTGCCGGTGGAGTTTGAAAGTCATCAACTGGCAACCGTTGGGCGCATGGTCGCCAGCGGACTGGGGGTCAGCGCGGTGCCGGCGTTGTGTGCCGAGCAGATGCAGGAGCTGGGCGCCTGTTGCCTGACCTTGAATGATTCGGTGGAGCGGGCGATTGGTGTGCTCACGGAACCAGGCAATGAGCTGTCGGCAGCGGCGCAGGCACTGTTCGATATCCTCAAAGCCGAACACTGATCCCTGAACTGAGATCCCATCCCTGTAGGAGCTGCCGAAGGCTGCGATCTTTTGATCTTGCTTCTAAAAAACAAAGTCAAAAGATCGCAGCCTGCGGCAGCTCCTACACAGGGGATTTGTGGACTCAGGACGTCAGGCGTTGCACCAGCAACGGCAGCAGCTGTTCGCATGACGCCTCGATCTTCAGATCCAGCAGATCATCGGCGCGAGTCTTGCCCAGATTGATCGCCAGCAACGGCTTGCCGCGATCGGCGATCACCCGGCACAGACGAAATGCCGAATACGCCATCAGCGACGACCCCACCACCAGCAAACCCTCGGCTTTTTCCGCTGCGGCCATAGCCCGCGCTGCCGTTGGCTGCGCCACGTTCTCACCGAAAAACACCACGTCCGGCTTCATCCGCTCGCCTGCGCAATAAGGGCATTGTGGTGTCTGAAAGCGTGCTTCGAACGCCGGGTCGAGCAGGGTATCGCCGTCCGGCGCCTGCACCGCGTCGACCCCGGCCAGGTACGGATTCTGCTCGACCATCCGCTGTTGAATGTCATCGCGCGCACTGCGCTGGCCGCAATCCAGGCACAGCACCCAGTGCAGGCTGCCATGCAGTTCGATCACGTTCTGACTACCGGCCTGATCGTGCAGGGTGTCGACGTTCTGCGTGATCAAGTCGCTGATTCGCCCCTGGCGCTGCAACTCGGCCAGTGCTGTATGCGCCGCATTGGGCCGCGCCTGGCGCACCCGTGGCCAACCGAGCATGGCCCGTGCCCAATAGCGACGACGGGATTCCGGGGCAGCGAGAAATTCCTGATACATCATCGGCTGCCGGCCACGGCGCACACCTTCGCTGTCGCGGTAATCCGGGATGCCCGACGGCGTGCTGATACCGGCGCCGGTCAGCACCAGGAAATCGCCATCGGCCATGGCCTGGTGCAGGGTGTCGAGGTGTTCGCGGGTCGGGCTGTCGAGCATGGTCAGCACTCCGGGGAGGACGATGCCCGCAGGTTAGCATTAACCGTGTGGCGAGGGAGCTTGCTCCCGCTGGACTGCGCAGCAGGCCTGTTTTTGGGCTCGCTTTGCAATCCGACGGGAGCAAGCTCCCTCGCCACCGGTGATAGCGGTAATTTACTTGCGCGCCTCCAGTATCAGATTGAACGGCGTCTGCGTCGCCCGGCGAAAATGCTTGAACCCGGCCTCGGTAAACACCTTGCGCAAGCGCATTTCACCGGCCTGCGCACCCAGCCCCAGGCCAACTTCCTGTGACAGCGAATTCGGCGTGCAGATAAAGGTCGAGGCCGCGTAAAACAGGCGTCCGACCGGGTTGATGTTGTCGTCCAGCGCATCATTGGCGAACGGCTCGACCAGCAGCACCGTGCCGTCGACTTTCAATGATTCGAACGCATGCCGTGCGGCGCCGACCGGGTCGCCCATGTCGTGCAGACAGTCGAAATAGCAGATCAGGTCATAGTCGTCGCCGGGGTAGCTTTTGGCGTTGTTCTGGAAGAATTTTGCCCGGCTGCTGACGCCGCCTTCTTCGGCGCGCTGAGTGGCGACGGTGATCGACGGCGCGTGATAATCGAAACCGACGAAGCGCGAGTTGGGATAGGCCTGGGCCATGATCACCGTCGAGGCACCGTGGCCGCAGCCGATGTCGGCGACTTTGGCGCCTGCTTCGAGTTTGGCGACCACGCCGTCCAGCGCCGGCAGCCATTCTGCGATCAAGTGACCTTTGTAGCCGGGACGAAAGAAGCGTTCGGTGCCGCTGAACATGCACGGATGGTGATCGCCCCAGGGCAGGGCGCCGTTGCCGCGCATGGCTTTGACCAGTTTGTCCTTGTCGTGGAAAAACGAGGCCACCACACCGAGTCCGCCGGCGACGTACACCGGCGAGTCTTCCACGGCCAGTGCCAGCGCCTGCTCTTCCGGCAACCGAAACTGACCATCGTGATGTTCCATGTAGCCGGACGCGACATGCGCGCTGAGCCATTCGCGCACCAGACGCGGGTTGCAGGTGGTTTTTTCGGCGAGGGCTTGCGGGGTGACCGGTTGACTGTCGGCCATCGCCCGGTACAGCCCGAGTTCTTCGCCAACGATGACGTTCGCCAGCATCGCGGCGCCGCCCATGTCGTTGACCAGCTTGCCCATGAAAGCGTTGAGTCTTGTTTCGTCCATCACGAGTGCTCCTGATACAGGATCACCGTCCGGTGGCAAAACGTTGTCGAGGCATGGGCCGCAGGGCGGTGGTCACAGAAGTGGGCAGGGCACAGCAGACGTCGTCCTGCATTCCCCCTCGACTGGGTCATGAATCAGTCTAGTCGTGCTGGGGCAAGATGCAGTGTTTGTGCCCCGTGCAAATTTCAATGTGGGAGCGGCGGTACGAAGATTCGACTTGCTCGCGAAAGCAGTGGGTCAGTCGATGCATCAGGGGCTGACACACCGCTTTCGCGAGCAAGCCCGCTCCCACAGGGGATTGGTGTGGGGGTCAGCGCAGGGGCAATTTCAACTCCGCGCACAGGCCTCCGCCCTCGCGGTTGCTCAGGGTCAGCGATCCGCCGAGGGCCATGGCCAGTTGCTGGGCGATCGCCAGGCCCAGGCCGGTGCCGCCAGTGCTGCGGTTGCGCGAGTTTTCCACCCGGTAGAACGGATGCATGACCTGTTGCAACTCGGCTTCGGCAATGCCGGGCCCGCGATCGAGGATTCTGATGCAGAGACCGTCGTCGGTGTCGACCTGCAACTGCGCCGCGCCGGCGAATTTCAGTGCGTTGTCGGTCAGATTCACCAGCACCCGGCGCAGGGCCTGGGGGCGGGTATCGATCACCGCGGCGCTCTTGCCGCTCAGCTGCACGTCCTTGCCCATGTCCTGATAGTCGAACACCAGACTGTCGAGGAACGAATCGAGGTCGGTACGCCGGCTTTCCTCGGTCGAGCCGTGGATGCTGCGGGCATACGCCACGCCCTCGCGCACCAGGTGCTCCATCTCGCCGAGGTCGTTCCACAGTTTGTCTTTCTCGACCGAGTCGTCCATGAACTCTGCACGCAGCTTCATGCGGGTGATCGGGGTTTGCAGGTCATGGGAAATCGCCGCCAGCAGTTGCATGCGCTCCTTCAGGTATGCAGCGATGCGCGCCTGCATCGCGTTGAAGGCCCGGGCGGCGTAGGCCACTTCGGTCGGGCCGTGTTCGTCGAGCATCACTGGATGGGCATTGGGGTCGAGGCTTTCCACGGCGTTGGCGAGGCGGGCGAGGGGGCGGATCGCGATGCGCACCGCCAGCCAGGTACAGGCGATCAGCAGCGCCAGTTGCCCGAGCAATACCCCCGGCAGCCACGGCGACAGGGGAGGCATGGCCGGACGCACATCGATGGTCAGCGGGCTGCCGTCGCTGAGGCGCAAATGCCCCTGAAAGTGTTTTTTCTCCTCGCGGAACCGGGTGAAGGTCAGCGGGTAGGCATCACCGATCGCGGCGCTGATCGAGGTACCGGCTACCGGCATCTCGCCCGCGTCCAGCGGCTCCCCTGGTTCACCCTCGCTCAGCAGATAATTGTAATTGGCCCGAGCCAGCCGGGTGAGCCAGGCGGGACGTTCCTCTGCGGGCAAGCGGTCGAGAATCGCAATCGACGTCGAGACGTCGTTTTGCAGATTGTTGAGCATGGTGCTGCGGGCGCTTTGGTAGCGCTCGTAATACTGCGCGCCAAACGACAGGCCCTGGGCGAGGATCAGCCCGACCAGAAAGATCAGCGACAACCGCGAAGCCAGGGTGCGTGGCCAATGCAGCTTGAGGCTCATGCCGAGGCCCCGAGGATCTCCACCGGCAGCGAGAACACATAACCCTCGCTGCGCACGGTCTTGATGTAGGCCGGCTCACGCGCATCATCGAGCAGGCGTTGGCGCAAACGGCTGACCAGCAGATCAATCGAACGGTCGAACAGATCGGCCTCGCGGCCCTGGGTCAGGTTGAGCAATTGATCACGGCTGAGCACCCGCTGCGGATGATCGAGAAACACCCGCAACAAGCGATATTCGGCGCCACTGAGGGCGACCAGCGTGCCGTCATTGTCCAGCAGATGCCGGGCCGAGGTGTCCAGTTGCCAACGGCCGAAGGCCAGCAGCCGGCCGCTTTCGCTGACCACCAGATTCGGCGGCAGCATTCGCGTGCGCCGCAACACCGCGTTGATTCGCGCCAGCAACTCACGAGCGGCGAACGGCTTGGTCAGGTAATCGTCGGCGCCCATTTCCAGGCCGATGATGCGGTCGGTTTCATCGTTGCGCGCCGTGAGCATCAGCACCGGTGTGGCCTTGTGTTTGCCCACGCGCAATTCGCGGCACAGCTGCAGGCCATCGTCGCCGGGCATCATGATGTCGAGCACAATCAGGTCAACGGTGTTGGCTTCGAGAAAACTGCGCATCTGCCGGCCATCGGCGACCACAGTGGTGCGCAGACCGTTCTTCTTCAGGTAATTGCCGACCAGCTCGCGGATCTCGCGGTCGTCGTCGACGATGAGAATGTGATCGACATGTTCCATCGGTGCAGAACCTCTATCAAAGGGCAATGCGATGCAGTCTATCGAGCCTGCGCCGGCTTGCCTGCCCGGGTTTGTATTGCAGTGTATCTGGCGCCGTGACGGATACATACACACGCAAAAGCGCGATTTTTTTCAGGGTTTTGTATCGCTGTGTATCTCGGGGCGGCAGAGATACACAGCGATTGATAGCGACCGTTTCCTGACACAGACGCGATACCTCAAGCGCTTCAAATAGGCTCCATCGAGGCCCACACAGCTTGCCTCGGCTCAACCCATACAAGCCTTGAGGAAACCACCATGACGCACAAAACCGTTGTCGCCGCCTGCCTGTTCGCCGCCCTGAACATCTGCACCCTGTCGGCCCGCGCCGAAGCCGATGTCAGCCCGCACACCTACACCTACGGCACGCACCTGGACATCCAGAAAGTGCTGTCGATGACCGAGGACAACTCGCTGACCTGCGGCATTATCGATGCGCGCATGACGTACCTGGATTCGGCCGGAAAAACCCAGGTGCTGGATTACCGCAAATTCGCCGATGGCTGCAACAACGAGAACTGAGTGAGCCCTTTTTCGGAGTGAAACTTATGTACTTGATCGCATTTGTCGGCGGTCTGCTGACCGTCCTCAGCCCGTGCATCCTGCCGGTGGTGCCGTTCCTGTTTGCCGGTGCCCAGCGCCAGCGCTCGTCGATCCTGCTGACTCTGGTTGGCATGGCGCTGACCTTTGCGCTGATTTCCAGCCTGGCGGTGGTCAGCAGCGAATGGGTGATTCAGGCCAGTAATTCCGGACGCCACGTCGCGTTGGGGGTGATGGCGCTGTTCGCCCTGTCGCTGATCTCGGCGCGGGTCGGCGACTGGCTGGCGCGACCGTTTGTTTGGCTCGGCAATCGCCTTGACCCCGACATGCGCAAGAAGTCCGGGCCGCTCACCTCGCTCATGCTCGGCGTGGCCACAGGTTTGTTGTGGGCACCGTGTGCGGGGCCGATTCTCGGGGTAATCCTCACCGGCGCCATGCTGCAAGGTGCCAACGCGCAGACCAGCCTGCTGTTGCTGGCTTATGGCGCCGGCAGTGCATTGTCGCTGGGGATTTTGATTTTTGCCGGGCGGGGCCTGGTCAACCGGCTCAAGCCGTCGATTCCCTTCACCGGCTGGCTGCGCCGTGGCGCCGGGGTTGCGGTGCTCGGTGCCGCGGCGCTGATTGCGACCGGCACCGACAAAACCCTGTTGGCCGGCACCTCGTCCGAAGGCCTCGCCGGCATCGAGACCCGCGTGCTGCAGAACGTACCGAAAGTGCTCGATTACCTGGTCAGCAAAGTCCGCGCGGACTCGCCGATGGAGACAGGCCAGGGCAGCATGCCGTCGCTGTCCGGAGCGGTGCAATGGCTCAACTCACCCGCGTTGAACGCTGAGGATCTGCGCGGCAAAGTGGTGCTGGTGGATTTCTGGACTTACGACTGCATCAACTGCCAGCACACCCTGCCGTACGTTAAAGAGTGGGAGAAAAAATACGCCAAAGACGGCTTGCTGGTGATCGGCGTGCACACCCCGGAATACGGCTACGAACGGATCATCGAAAACGTCAGGGAGCAGGTGCAGAAACTCGGCATCACTTACCCGGTGGCGATCGACAACAACTATGCGATCTGGCGCAATTTCGACAATCAGTACTGGCCGGCGCATTACCTGATCGATGCCAAAGGGCAGGTGCGTTACAGCCATTTCGGCGAGGGCGGCTACCAGACGCAGGAGCAGATGATCCGTCAGTTGCTGGAGGAGGCCAAGGCACCGGCGGCGTAAGTGTCGACACTCATCAATGGCTCACAGGTCGCGAATCGTGAGCCATTGTTCGTCCGACCTGATTGCCCGCGTGCCATGGCAATCCCGAGAGTGTTTCGAGGCCTTTACAAAAAGCCGCCATTCATCGGCCCGGCCGCGGTTTTCCGGGCTCTTCGGACGATTGGCAGGGACGCCATCGCCCCTCGGCGCGATAGTGCACAAGCAGGGCCACTGCCGACCCTGTCGCTGATAAAAAGAACGCGAGGTTGCCATGCCGAAATTCGTGATTGAACGCGAGATTCCAGGGGCCGGAAAGCTGTCGGAGCAAGAACTCAAAGCCGTGTCGCAAACCTCCTGCCAAGTGTTGCGTGACCTCGGGCCAGAGGTGCAGTGGCTGCAGAGTTACGTCACGGCCGACAAAATCTATTGCGTCTACATCGCCCCTGACGAAGAACAGGTGCGCGAGCACGCCAGGCTGGGTGGATTCCCGGCTGACAGTGTGGCGCGGGTGATGACGGTCATCGACCCGACCACGGCCGAGTGAATTTCTCCAACTTGCGGAGCACGATTGATGAGTACTGCCATTGATCTGACGGCTTTGAAAGAGCGCCAGAAAGTCGCCTGGGCCAGCGGCGATTACGCGGTGATCGGTACCACCTTGCAAATCGTCGGCGAAAATCTCGCCGAGGCTTGCGACCTGCGCTATGACGAGCAGGTGCTGGACGTTGCCGCCGGCAACGGCAATGCAACACTGGCGGCGGCGCGACGTGGTTGTCAGGTGACCTCGACCGACTATGTGGCGGCGCTGCTGGAGCGCGGACAGGATCGGGCGCGGGCCGAACATCTGGATGTAATTTTTCAGGTCGCCGATGCTGAAGCGTTGCCATTTGCCGATGAGAGTTACGACGCGGTGCTGTCGACCTTCGGCGTGATGTTTGCCCCGGATCAGGCGACTGCGGCGGCGGAACTGGCGCGGGTCTGCCGAAGGGGCGGACGCATCGGTCTGGCGAACTGGACGCCGGAAGGTTTCGTCGGCCAGATGTTCAAGGTTCTCGGTCGCCACGTGCCGCCCCCCGCCGTGGCCCAGCCGCCGTCGAACTGGGGCACCGAAGCGTGGCTGCACAGCCACTTCGATGAGCGTGAATTTCTGCTGCAGGTCACCCGCCGCACCTTCAATTTCCGCTATCGCTCGGCGGCGCACTTCATCGACATTTTCCGCCACTGGTACGGGCCGGTGCACAAGGCCTTTGCGGCATTGCCTCCGGAAAGCGGGCAGGCGCTGGAAAGTGATCTGGCGGATCTGCTGAACCGTTCGAACCGGGTGGGAGAGAAGTCGCTGGTGGTGCCGAGCGAGTATCTGGAGGTGGTCATCACCAAACGCTGAATGTTCAGAATCATGCCAAACCCCTGTGGGAGCGGGCTTGCTCGCGAATGCGGTGGGTCAGTAGACAGAGTTATCGACTGGACAGACGCATTCGCGAGCAAGCCCGCTCCCACAGGTTTTGGGTATGGTGATCGGGCCTATTTCAGGTGCGCCCCATCAAACCACTCCAGCGCCGTACGCCAGATACAGATCCCCAGAAAGTACGCCGACGCCAGCAGCCACAAACCCATCACCAGCGGATTGATCACCGGGTGATTGAGCACCAGCGACAGGCTGCACAGTAGCCAGATTGCTGTCACCGCGATGTTGATCGGCATGAACCGGCGTACGCGGAACGGGTGCAGGAACTTCATGCGGGTGACGGTCAGCAGCGCCAGACCGATGATGGTCAGAAAGGTGATCCACGGCCCCGGATTGATGATGTACAGGCACAGGGCAACCACGTTCCACGCGGCGGGGAAGCCGACGAAATAGTTGTCCTTGCTCTTCATGTTGACGTTGCAGAAACAGAACAGCGACGACACCAGAATCAGCGACACGCTCAGCAGCAGGGTGTAATCGGGCAGGGGAATGTAGCGATAGATGAACAGCGCCGGAATGAACACGTAGGTCAGGTAATCGATCACCAGATCGAGGATCGAGCCGTCGAAACTCGGCAGTACCGACTGCACATTGACCTTGCGTGCGAGCGCCCCGTCGAGACCGTCGACGATCAGCGCCACGCCCAGCCACATCAGACAGTGGGTCGGCTGGTTCTCCAGCAGGGCGAGGGTCGCCAGAAATGCAGTGACCACGCCGGTCGCGGTAAAACCATGGGCGCCCCATGCTTTGAGCCTGGCGATGTGTACGGTCGATATCACAGGGGCGTTCTCCAGAAAAATGAAGCATGCCGGGTATCACCCTCGGGCAAAGGGCGCCGGCAAACCGGGTCGGGGTTGCAGCTATCGACCGGTTTGGCCGGGATAAGGTTCACCACCTTTGAATCTTAGCTCGCCGCTCGAAAAATACCTCGGCGAAATCTTCCAGCGTCAGCCAAACGGTGCTGGCGCGCCAGCGTCGGCAGTCTATTGTTGCCTGACGCATGTATTGCCAATGGCTGAGGACGAGATCATGAACACCAGCGATTTGCTCGAACAGCTGCTACGGGGCCAGGCCTCGGCGGGACAACAAGGTGCTGGCCCGGCCGCCGGTGGGCTGGGTGGATTGGGCGGCTTGCTTGGCGGTCTGCTGGGTGGCGGTGCAGGCTCCGGCGGTAGAGCGGCGCAGTCCGGTGGGCTGGGCGGTTTGGGTGGTTTGCTCGGTGGCCTGCTCGGCGGCGGTAGCGGTGGTGGCCTGGGCGGTGCACTTGGCGGAGCACTCGGCGGCGGTACGCAAAACCGTTCCGGCGGCACCAATTATGCGGCACTGGCCTCGCTGGGGATGATGGCGTTCCAGGCGTATCAGGCCTGGCAACGCAGTCAGGCCTCGGCGGCGCCACAACAGATCCCGCAAACGGCCAATCTGCTGGCCGGACCCGAAGTTGAAGAACACGGTCATGCCGTACTGCGGGCGCTGATCGCCGCAGCCAAGGCTGACGGTGAGATTGACGCCCGGGAACGGCAGATGATCGATGAAGAGATTGGCAAACACACCGACGATCCACAATTGCAGCAATGGTTTAACGCTGAAGTTGCCAAACCGCTGGACGCCAACGAAGTCGCCACGGCTGCAAACGGCGACCAGGCCATGGCCGCCGAAATGTATCTGGTCAGCGTGATCCTGGTAGACGACCAGCAAGACGCCGAACGCAACTACCTGGATGAACTGGCTGCCGCGCTGCGGATTGACCCGAAATTGCAGGTGCATCTGGAACAGCAGGCCAAGGGCACTGCCTGACGCAAAGTCAAAAGATCGCAGCCTGCGGCAGCTCCTACAGGGGAAAAGCGTTCCAAATGTAGGAGCTGCCGAAGGCTGCGATCTTTTGCTCTTCAAAGCCAGATTGCGTCCCATAACGGGTAATCACCCAAGCGCTGCACCAGACCGGCCCGCAATGGATTCATGACAATGTAGCGGGCAGCCACTTTAAGGTCTTCATCGCGACGCAGAGCGCGGTCGTGATATCCGCGTTGCCACAGGCCGCCCTGTCTACCGGAAATCAAATTGATTGACCGGCAACTTCTTGCCTTTACACGACACATCAATTGCGCCAAAGAACCTTGCTTCAGTTCAACCAGCCAATGCAGGTGATCCGGCATGACCACCCAAGCCAAAGACACGACCAATCCTGCCTCATCTGTCGCGCGCATCTGTTCAACCAACAGTCGTCCGATTCTCCAGTCGCTAAACACCGGTCGACGTTCCTTAATCACCGCCGTCAGCAAATAAACCCGCCCAACCTCCGAATAGCGTCCCTTGCGTAAACCGCAGGTTTTTGCAGCTTCAGGCATTCCATTGCCCTCTGTAACCATCGTCCTTCAACACTAGCTGCCCAATGACAGTTCACGAACCCAAGCCATTACACGATGTAAATGTAGGAGCTGCCGAAGGCTGCGATCTTTTGATCTTGATCGTAAAAGACAAAATCAAAAGATCGCAGCCTTCGGCAGCTCCTACAGTGACCAAGTGATGAATTGATCAAGTGAAAGAGAACTGACGCTGATCAGGCCGTCCGTCAGGGTAATTTTCATGTCGATTGAATTTTTCTCCGTAGCGGTTGCTCTGCTGATGTAGAGGCGTGAAACAACGCCCTGACCGGCTAACCGAGTGAGAACACTGACATGACTGCCCTGACCCCTCTGCATGCGCCGAGTGCGCAGCAACAGCCCATCACTGCCGACGGTGACCTGCGGCGCATTTATGAGGCACTGCTGCTTGAGGATGCGCCTGAAACCCTCGCGCAGGATTTTCTCGCCGAGCAGTTGCAGCGCGCCGCGCTGTTGCCCGAGGAACTTCCGCAGGATCCGTCGGCGTGGCAAGGCTGGGTCGCCGAGCACTGCACAGAAGTTGCCCGGCAGTACGCCGATTACCTGCAACAGCGCCAGGCCGGCGGACCGCGCCAGTTCTTCCGTAACAAGGCTCACGCGCTGTACTTTCTGCAAGCCGTGGCGCCGACCAAACTGGTCGATGGTGCTTGGCTGTACGGTTTGTTGGCGCAGTGGCGCGACCCGCGTTTCGATGGGTTGCTGTGTACCTATCTGGAAGAACTCGGCGACGGCAATCCGGCGCAAAACCACGTGGTGATCTACCGCAAACTGCTCGCTGAGCACGGTTTGCAGGACGCCAGCGCCATCGCCGATGAACGCTACCTGCAAGGTGCACTGCAACTGGCACTCGGCGCCTGTGGCGAAAGCTTGCTGCCGGAGGTGATCGGCTACAACCTCGGCTACGAACAACTGCCGCTGCACTTGCTGATCAGCGCCTATGAACTCAGCGAGTTGGGCATCGATCCGTACTACTTCACCCTGCATGTGACCATCGACAACGCCAGCACCGGCCATGCGCAAAAAGCCGTGCAGTCCGTGCTCGACCTGCTACCGCTGGAAGCCGATCGCGACGAATTTCTGCGCCGGGTGTCGCTGGGCTATCGACTCAATGACCTGGGGCACGGCAGTCGCGCGATCATCGAGGGTTTTGACCTGGAGCAGGAAGTGCTGGCGATGCTTGAGCGCAAACGCCCGTTCGGTCAGCACATGCACTCCGACTACTGCCGTTTCGAAGGCAAAACCGTCAATCAATGGCTGGCCACGCCCGAGCAACTGCCCGGATTTCTTCAAGCGATGCAGGACAAGGGCTGGATCAAACGCAACGAAGATCCGCAAGCCAGCCGTTTCTGGCAACTGATTGACGGCGACGGTGCGGCGATGTTCGGCGTGTTCAGTCCGTATGAAAAGCAGCTGCTGCACAACTGGATTGCCGGCGACTGGACCCCATCCGACCAACGCAAAGCGCCACGGCGCAGCCGTCAGGTCGCCACCCCGGACGCCGCTGTGCCCGAACACGATCCTGATGTGCAGCGCCTGATGTCTGCCCTGCAAGGTCAGGGCGGTCACGCGCAAATGGCGACGCTGATCCCTTGGTTGGCACCGGCCCGCCATGCCCACCCGGCGGGGCTGCTGGCGACACGTCGCTTCATCGAACTCAAATCCAGTCTGCGCTAAGGAAATCTCCATGAATCAGGAAGAACAACTGTCCGCCAACGACCTGACGCTGCTGCAACTCGGCCGACGCTTGCAGGCCGACGGCTACCGTTTCATCACGCCGACGCCGTTGACCCACCAGCGGGTCAACCAGCGTGACGAAGGGCAGGTGGCCGATACCCTGCGCGACGTGTTCGGCTGGTCGCGCCCGTTTGAACCGGGGCTGTTGTCCGCTGACGAACAGCGGCAATTGCAGGAGGCACAAGTGATTGACGTCTACGACGGCCGCTTGAAGAGCCGGGTGCGCTGGTCGAGTCTGGATGACTTGTTGTTCGTGCATTCCGGCTTTCCCACCGATGCCGCCGATTCGGTGTTTTTCGGCCCGGACACCTACCGTTTCGCGCAACTGATTCACGCGCATCTGCAACAGAGCTTCGCGCCGATTCAGCGTGCGGTGGACATTGGCTGCGGCGCTGGCGTCGGCGCAATCCTGATTGCCCGCGCGCGCCGTGAAGCGCAGGTGCTTGCGGTGGACATCAATCCCGCCGCGCTGCGCCTGACCGCGATCAATGCGGCATTGGCCGAGGTCGCCAATGTCGAGGTGCTGGCCAGTGATGTACTGCAGGGCACTGAAGGCAACTTCGATCTGATCGTCGCCAACCCGCCGTACATGGCCGATCCGGCCGGGCGTGCTTATCGGCATGGCGGTGGCTCGCTCGGTGCGGGGTTGTCGCTGCGCATCGTCGAGCAGGCGCTCAATCGACTGGCGCCCGGTGGCGCGTTGCTGTTGTACACCGGGGTAGCGATGGTCGATGGTCGTGATCCGTTTTTCGACACGGTGGTGCCACGCCTGGACTCGACGCGATTCGGCTGGACCTATCGCGAACTGGATCCTGACGTGTTCGGTGAAGAGTTGTTGAACCCCGGTTACCAGCGCGTGGACCGGATCGCCGTGGTCGCGCTGACCGTGACCCGCATTGGCTGACACAAGGCAGGTGCGCCATGAACAGGAACCTCGACGATTACAACCGCATGCGCGATTTCTCGGCGACCTCGGAGCCCGCCGCCGTCAAACGCCGTGGCCGCAGCAAGGCCACTGAACATGCGCTGCAGTTCTGCATTCAGAAGCACGACGCTTCGCACCTGCATTACGACTTTCGCCTGGAACTCGATGGCGCACTGAAGAGCTGGGCGGTGCCCAAGGGGCCGTCGCTCGACCCCAAGGTCAAGCGCCTGGCGGTGCACGTCGAAGACCATCCGCTGGATTATGCGACGTTCGAGGGCAGCATCCCCGAAGGGCATTACGGCGCCGGCGATGTGATTGTCTGGGATCGTGGCGTGTGGAATCCGCTGGAGGATCCGGCCAAGGCTTACGCCAAGGGCAAACTCAAGTTCGAGCTGCAGGGCGAAAAGCTCTCCGGGATCTGGAACCTGGTGCGCACGCACATGCCGGGCAAGAAGGAAAACTGGTTTCTGATCAAACATCAGGACAGCGCCGCGCGCCCGCAAGACGACTACGACGTGCTCAGCGCCGAGCCGGATAGCGTGCTCAGCGAACGTACCCTGATCAGCAAACCCAAGCTCGCCGCCGAGCAAGCCAAGCCAGTGAAGAAGTCCCCGGCCAAACCGCGCAAGGCGGCGTCCGGGACGCTCACCGGTGCGCGCAAGGCCAAACTGCCGGCGCAGCTCAAACCGGAACTGGCGACTCTGGTCGACAGCGCACCCGAAGGACAGTGGAGTTACGAGATCAAGTTCGACGGTTACCGGATCATGGCGCGCATCGATCACGATCAGGTGCAACTCTTCACCCGCAACGGCCACGACTGGACGCACAAACTGCCGCAACAGGCGCAAGCGCTTGCCGAATTGGGGCTGGAATCGGCATGGCTGGATGGCGAAATGGTGGTCGCCAACGAACACGGTGTGCCGGACTTTCAGGCGCTGCAAAACGCGTTCGAAGTCGGGCGCAGCGCCAGCATCATGTACTACCTGTTCGACATGCCCTATCTCAACGGCGTCGACCTGCGTGAGGTGCCGGTCGAGGAACGCCGCGCGGCGTTGTCCACGGTACTCGGTGGGCATGAACAGCCGTTGCTGCGCTTCTCCGAAGCCTTCGATGAAACACCGGACGCGCTGCTCAACAGCGCCTGCCAGATGCAGATGGAAGGGCTGATCGGCAAACGCCTCGGCTCGCCTTACGTGTCACGGCGCAGCAGTGACTGGATCAAGCTCAAGTGCAAACATCGGCAGGAATTCGTGGTTGTCGGCTACACCGATCCGAAAGGTGCGCGCAGTGCTTTCGGTGCGTTGTTGTTGGGCCTGCATGATCGCGACAGTGGCGAGTTGCGCTATGCCGGCAAGGTCGGCACCGGATTCAACGAAACCACACTGAAAAGCATCCTCGCTCAGCTCAAGCCGTTGCAGGTGAAGAAGGCTGCCGTGGTCAATCCGCCGAGCGGCTTCGAGGCCAAAGGTGTGCACTGGCTCAAACCCAATCTGTTGGCAGAAGTGGCATTCGCCGAAATGACCAAGGACGGTTCGGTGCGCCACGCTGTGTTCCATGGGCTGCGCAATGACAAACCGGCCAAGTCAATTACCGAGGAGCGCGCGAAACCCGTGAAGACTTCAGCGAAAGCCACCCCGTCGAAAAAAGCTGCCTCGACGAAGAAAACTGCAGAATCAAAGAAAGCCACTCAGCCGAAGAAAGCCGAACCGGCGCCGTCCCAGCTGGGGCTGGCCAGCGGCAAGGTGCGCATCACCCACCCCGATCGGGTGATCGATGCGGTCAGCGGCACCACCAAGATGCAACTCGCCGAGTATTACGCCAGCGTCGCCGAGTGGATCCTGCCGCAGCTCAAGGATCGCCCGGTTGCGCTGGTGCGGGCGCCGGACGGCATTGCCGGCGAGCTGTTCTTCCAGAAAAACGCCGAGCGCCTGGCGATTCCCGGCATCACCACGCTGGACAAGGACGTTACCGGGCAACCGGTGATGTTGATTAACAACGCCGAAGCCTTGATCGGCGCAGTGCAGATGAGCACGGTCGAGTTGCACACCTGGAACGCCACCACCGTCGATCTGGACAAGCCTGACCGCTTCGTCCTCGATCTCGACCCTGACCCTGCGCTGCCGTGGAAAAGCATGGTCGAAGCCACCGCACTGACCCTCACCGTGCTGGATGAACTGGGGCTCAAGGCCTTTCTCAAGACCAGTGGCGGCAAGGGCATTCACCTGGTGGTGCCGTTGACCCGCAAGCATGGCTGGGACGAGGTCAAGGATTTCAGCCATGCGATCGTCAGTCACATGGCCAAGCTGTTGCCGGAACGTTTCTCAGCGGTGTCCGGGCCGAAAAATCGTGTCGGGCGAATCTTTATCGATTACCTGCGCAACGGTCTGGGCGCCACCACTATTTGTACCTATGCCGCGCGTACCCGTGAGGGCCTGCCGGTGTCGGTACCGCTATTTCGCGAAGAAGTGGGTGAAATCAAGGGCGGCAATCAGTGGAACATCAGCAATGTCCATGAGCGCTTGAACGATGTCGGCGATGAGCCGTGGGCCGACATGAAGAAAACCCGCCAAAGCATCACCGCAGAGATGCGCAAACGGGTCGGGATGAAACGCTGATCAGGTATCGCGCAGCAAGTCGTGGGCGTTGAGCAGTTCGAAGGCGATTTCGGGGTGGTTGTTCAGGCCCCGGCGAATCGCGGCCGGGATGGACTTGCGCGTCTTGCGGCACAGCCCCGGCAGTGCCTCGATCTGAATCTCGATGCCGAGCATGCTGCGCACCTCATGAAACCCCGGAGCAACTTCCACGCGCAGGCCCAACTGTTCGTGCATGCGCTGTTGCAGATGCCGCAAGTCCGCAAGGTCTTTAAGTTGTTCCAGACGTGCCAAGAGGATTTTTTCCTGCTCGCGGGTCAGGCGCAGAATGCGCAGATCGGTGCCGGGCGTTTCCAGCAACGATTCGCGCCCGCAATTGCAGGCGCCGGGCGGGCAGGGTGAGCGCAAAGGCGCAGCAGGTGCAAGAGTCGTCATGGCCTCCATCATAGAGGCCGTCGGACAGTTTTGCCTATGCGCCTTCAGCTGCCGTCCATCGGCCGCTGCGTCCCTGGGAATTACTGATTCAGGCCTTCGTAATGCACCAGAATCGCGTTGGCGAGATCTTCATCGCTGGCATTGAGGCCGGGGTTATCGTGACGCACCTGTTGCAGCACCGATTCCAGATAAACCCCACGGATGGCCCCGCCGCTGGCGACGAACGCTGACAGGTCGTCGCGCGCCGGGATCACCATTTTGTGATCTTTGAAGGTCGAGTACAGCGACGCGGAAACACCCGCCGAGGTGGCGACATCGCCGGCATCGACACGGGCGAGCGCCGAGCCGACAGGGAGGCAGAGCAGGAGAGAAGAAACGAGCACTAACTTGCGCATGACGGTGTTCCTCCACAAGCGCGAAGCAAAAAGGAAGACTACATAATCTCAGAGGTGCGACCTTTGCCGGAGTTCCGTCGAACGCGCGGATACTTGCTGAAACGCTCTGAAGCGGCACTTCTGCACAAATAAGCTTAACTGAAATCCTGACAGGCGCATTCGGCGCGCCTCATGGAGGAACTCACGGTGTCGATCAAATTGCGTTTGCTGTTGCTGATAGCAACCAGCCTGCTGACGGCGCTGATCGTGAGTCTGGTCAGCTATGTGGGGAATACGCGCATGTCCGCGGCGGTGAACGACAACGCGGTGAGCATGACCGCGCTGCGCAATCACATGGAAGCCGACATGATGCACGACGCGCTGAGGGCCGACGTGTACTCGGCGATGCTGGTCGGCCTGGGCAAAAGCACCGGCACGGCCGCCGAGGTGCGTGATTCGATCAGCGAGCACGCCACGCATTTTCGCGAAGTGCTGGAAGAAAACCTCAAATTGCCAGTCAACCCGACGATCAAGTCTGCGCTGGAACACATAAAACCCAGCCTGGACACCTACATTGCGGCGGCCGAGCGCATTGTCGGCCTGGCACTGGACAACCCGGACAGCGCGCAACGGGAGCTGGGCACGTTCAACACTGCTTTCACTGAGCTTGAAGAGCAGATGGCCGCCCTCAGCGAACTGATCGAAAGCAATACCCGCGACACCAGTCAGGCCACCGAAAGCGCCATTCGCAATGCCAACATTGCCCTCGGCGTGGTGTTGCTCGCCGGTCTGCTGCTGTTGCTGGCGCAGGGGCGCTGGGTGACCCGCAGCATCATGGGGCCCCTGAAGTCCGCCAACCACATCGCGCAAAGCATCGCCCACGGCAACCTCAGCGAGCCGATCAGCGAACCGCCCGGCAAGGATGAGGCCAGCACGCTGATCCGCAGTCTGGCGACGATGCAGCGCGACCTGCGCAACATGATCGACGTCGTGCGGCGCAACGCCCATGGCGTCAGCGGCATGAGCGAGCAGTTGAGTCACGGTTGCCATCAGGTCGCCGACAGCAGTCAGCAGCAAAGCGCCGCCGCCGGCACCATGGCCGCTGCCGCCAGCCAGATGACCGCCAGCATCGAGGAAATCACTCGTCATGCCGAACGCGCGCTGGGCATGGCCAATCAGGCCGAGTCGCTGGCCAAGAGCGGCGGGCAGGTGATCCATCAGGTGGTCAGCGACATGGACGACATCGCCCGCTCGGCGCAACAGTCGGCGCAGGTCATCCGCACGCTGGATCAGGAATCCGAAGGCATCTTCAATATCATTCAGGTGATCAAGAGCATCGCCGACCAGACCAACCTGCTGGCGCTCAACGCGGCCATCGAAGCCGCGCGGGCTGGCGAGCAGGGGAGGGGTTTTGCCGTGGTTGCCGACGAAGTGCGCAGCTTGGCGGCACGCACCAGCGCCTCAACCCAGGAAATCGCCGCGATGGTCGCGCGCATCCAGCACAGCACCCGCGAGGCGGTCAGCAGCATGGAGGCCGGCGTGGCCCAGGTCGACAAGGGCATGGCGGTCACGGCCGAAGTCGAACGGGCGATCCGCGAAATCCTCGACGCCACCCTCAGCACCACGCAACTGGTCAACGACATCACCCGCACCATCGGCGAGCAAAGTCATGCCAGCAACGAAATCGCCCATCAGGTGGAGATGATCGCCGGGATGTCCGAGGGCAACAGCAAAGTGATCGGGCAGACGGCCAATACTACCGATGAGTTGTCGAGTCTGGCGGGGGCGTTGGCGTTGTCGGTGGACCGGTTTCGCTTGTAGTGCCGCCATCGCGAGCAGCCCCATTCCCTGTAGGAGTGAGCCTGCTCGCGATGGGGCCAGCCCAGCCATCACAGGTTTCGGGATCATGTTCAGCCCAAACCGGCCGATAACGTCCAAAGCGGAAAAAGACTCTCAAGTCGGGAACAGACGCGCGGGTTTGCCCTGACGTGATATTCTTCGCGCCAACTTGGTTTGACCTTATTCGGTTTGCCTGCCTTTGGGGCGGGCTGACGGAATCCCTGTCGCTCAAGTAGCTGAAGCCAATAATGATAAGAAGTCAGTTCAGAAGGGACATTAACTGAGGTCGATGCGGTACGTCGGCCTTGTGTGCCCACCCGTCAAAATTGAAGTGTGCCGGAATCTGCGACGCGAGCCTGAGCGTCATCAAAGCGGATCGCATACAGATAACAGCGGCGGGCGGAAGGCGTTTTATCATAGGTGCAACGGATGTTTAAGAAAGTGAACACAGCCTTGCTAGGGCTGGCTTTGGCGATGGGGATGTCGTCCGCCAATGCTGCAGAAGCAAAGAAAGTCGACGTTCTGCTGATCGGCGGCGGCATCATGAGCACCACCCTGGGTGTGTGGATCAATGAGCTGGAGCCAAGCTGGTCGATGGAAATGGTCGAGCGCCTCGATGGCGTCGCCCTGGAAAGCTCCAACGGCTGGAACAACGCCGGTACCGGTCACTCGGCGCTGGCTGAGCTGAACTACACCCCGGAAGACGACAAAGGCAACGTGACGATCCCGAAAGCTGTCGAGATCAACGAAGCGTTCCAGGTGTCCCGTCAGTTCTGGGCCTGGCAGGTTCAGCAAGGCGTTCTGAAGAACCCTCGCTCGTTCATCAACACCACTCCGCACATGAGCTTCGTGTGGGGCGATGACAACATCAAGTTCCTGAAAAAGCGCTACGAAGCCCTGCAAGCGAGCCCGCTGTTCGCCGGCATGCAGTACTCCGAAGACCCGGCTGTGATCAAGAAGTGGGTCCCGCTGATGATGGAAGGGCGTGACCCGAACCAGAAAATCGCGGCCACCTGGAGCCCGCTGGGTACCGACATGAACTTCGGCGAAATCACCCGCCAGTTCGCCGCTTACCTGCAGACCAAGCCTAACTTCGATCTGAAACTGTCCAGCGAAGTGCAGGACATCACCAAGAACGAAGACGGCACCTGGCGCGTCAGCTACAAAAACCTGAAAGACGGCACCAAAACCGAAACCGACGCCAAGTTCGTGTTCATCGGCGCTGGTGGCGGCGCTCTGCACCTGCTGCAGAAGTCGGGCATTCCTGAAGCCAAGGAATACGCTGGCTTCCCGGTCGGCGGCTCGTTCCTGGTGACCGATAACCCGGCCATCGCCGAGCAGCACCTGGCCAAGGCCTACGGTAAAGCTTCGGTTGGCGCACCGCCGATGTCGGTTCCGCACCTGGACACCCGTGTTCTGGACGGCAAGCGCGTCATCCTGTTTGGCCCATTCGCGACCTTCAGCACCAAGTTCCTCAAAGAAGGCTCGTACCTGGACCTGCTGACCAGCACCACCACCCACAACATCTGGCCGATGACCAAGGTCGGAATCAAGGAATACCCGCTGGTCGAGTACCTGGCCGGTCAACTGATGCTGTCGGATGAAGACCGTCTGAACGCGCTGAAGGAATACTTCCCGAACGCCAAAGCCGAAGACTGGCGCCTGTGGCAAGCCGGCCAGCGCGTGCAAATCATCAAGCGTGATGAAGCCGCTGGCGGCGTGCTGAAACTGGGCACCGAAATCGTTGCTGCACAAGACGGCTCCATCGCCGGCCTGCTGGGCGCATCGCCAGGCGCGTCGACCGCTGCACCGATCATGCTGAGCGTGCTGCAGAAAGTCTTCAAAGACAAAGTCGCCACCCCTGAGTGGCAGGCCAAGCTGCACCAGATCGTGCCAAGCTACGGCACTCAGCTGAACAGCGATCCGGCCAAAGTGGCACAAGAGTGGGCGTACACCGCCAAGATCCTCGAACTGCCGACTCCACCGGTGATCGGTCAGGCTGCTGCTCCGGCTGCACCTGCAGCTGAAAAAGCTGAAGCGCCGAAGGAAAATGCTGCACGTGACATGGCGCTGTAACTAGACGCCAGATACGTAAAAGCCCACTGAACCGGTAACGGTCAGTGGGCTTTTTTGTGGTGCCACTCCCCTGTAGGAGCTGCCGAAGGCTGCGATCTTTGATCTTGTTTTTGAAAAATCAAAGTCAAAAGATCGTCCGATCGCGGCCCGAACCTGCGGCAGCTCCTACACTTGTTTTGCGTTTGCCAGGTAGGCGCCAAGCCGACGGCCCATTTCTTCGCCCAACGCCTGCAAGCCGCTCAACGGCCGCACCATCACCTCGAACTCGACAATCTTCCCGCTTTCATCAAAGCGAATCATGTCGATCCCCTTCAACTCTTTTGCCCCCACCTTGGCACTGAACTCCAAAACCACATTCAAGCCATCGGCAGTCGCCAGTTCGCGGTGGTATTTGAAGTCTTCAAACACGTTGCATACGGTGCTGAGGATCATCGTCACCACTTGCGCGCCGGGGTAAGGCGAGTGGGCCATGGGCGAGCGGAATACCGCGTTCGGGTCGAGCAGTTCGGGCAAGGCCTCGAGGTTGCCGGTGCGGATCATCTCGTGCCAGCGTTTCAGGGATTCGGCGGCGTTGGCGTGCAGGTTCAGTTCGGACATTGACCACTCCTGGAATTGTTGTTGTTCTTCGCGCGACGGCAATCACTCTAGTTCAAAGCGGCGGATCACGAACCGTTGTGTGTCGATCTGAATACCAGAGCATCGGCGGAACGGATCAGATTGGCATCTGATCCGTATTTTTCTGCTGGATCTGCCTCTGTAACCGGTTCAGTCAGGCGCTCAGAATAGCCCGGCATTTCGGTCACCCGCGGCAGCCCTTCATCCCGAAGCGCCCGGTGCACCGCAAGCTCAACATTAAGGAGAGCAGCATGAACAAGATGGCGATTTTCCTCGGTGGGTTTCTGACGTTGACCATTCTGATCGGAATGCTCGCGACGATATCTCCGGTCTGAACCCCGGCCGCTTTACACCAGACTCCAGCGCCCTTTTTTGTCGAAGGGCGCAACTGTTTCTACTGCGCTGTAATTTCTCGCATCACACCGAACTGGACTGAACCGGGAGGCGGCGCAAGCGATTGAGGGTGTATGTACCGGCCTCTTCGCGAGCAAGCCCGCTCCCACATGGATTTGTGAACAACACAGATCCAGTGTGGGAGCGGGCTTGCTCGCGAACGGGCCAGTAGCGTCACTGAAAATCTCTCAAGCGAATCAAGGCGCACCAAACACCATCGTCCAATAAACCCCCTCATCACTGCGCGCCTCACTGGCGAACCCGGCGCCGACCTGGGTGAACATCGGGTTCATCAGGTTGGCGCAGTGCCCGGGGCTGGCCAGCCATCCGGCCATCGCCTTGCCCGGTGAGCTCTGCCCGGCGGCGATGTTTTCGCCGATCTGCCGACCTCGATAACCCGCCGCCCGGGCGCGATCTGCCGGCATATCGCCGTCCGGGTCGCGATGGGCGAAGTAGTTGCCGTAGGCCATGGCTTTGCTGTGGCCTTGTGCGGCGGCGCCCAGCGCGGCGTTCCAGCTCAGGGGGCGGGCGGCGGCGAAGCGTTGGCGCCCGCACATCCGTGGGCGTGCCCGTGCGGCGTTGACCTCCGCAAGCAAGGCCTTGCCGACGCTGCGGTTGTCGCCGACACGACTGTCGAGCACCGGTCGCGCCAGCACCACTTGCCATTCACCGCGGGAGCGGCTGACGCCGATGTCGGCGTACTGCGCGTCAAGCAGGGCGGAGCAGTGGCTGTCTTGCAGCTGTTCGAAGGCTTCCTCAGCATCCTCGGCACCGACAATGCGGATACTGCGCACTGCCACCGCCGAATAACCCGAAGATTTCAACCTCTCGCGCAAGCCACCGCCGTAGCCATAGCCGATCGGCAACGCCAGATTCGATTTCAGCGACAGTGGCGCCAGGCGCTGGGCAGGGCGGCGGTCGCAACGTTGCGGATGGGCGCGATAGTCGTTGATCGCGGCGGCCAGTTGCCGCTCTTCGCTGGCGTGCGAGGTCTCGGTGAATAGTGGGGCAAGGATCAGCAGGCACAGCGAAACGAAGCGTGATGAGCGAACGACATGGCGCATGGGACGGCAGACTCAGGGAAAAAGACAGTGCTGAAGTGGGCGGCCGCGGAATACGGCGCCACTAGGACTGGGCTTTTGAGACTTGGTTCATGCTGGCCACCTGGCTTTTTTGCAGGGCTGATGCGGGGCAGGCGAGCCGGAGTTTGTGCTGTCCGCACTGGCGCCTTCGCGAGCAAGCCCGCTCCCACAGGGGATCGCACTTTCAAAAGGAGGGCAGGGCAATCCTGGATTGGTGTTGTCGGCACTGGCGTCTTCGCGAGCAAGCCCGCTCCCACAGGGGATCGCACTTTCAAAAGGAGGGCAGGGCAATCCTGGATTGGTGTTGTCGGCACTGGCGCCTTCGCGAGCAAGCTCGCTCCCACAGGGGATCGCACTTTCAAAAGGAGGGCAGGGCAATCCTGGATTGGTGTTGTCGGCACTGGCGTCTTCGCGAGCAAGCCCGCTCCCACAGGGGATTGCATTATCAAGGTGGGAGCGAGCTTGCTCGCGAAGGGGCCAGTTCAGCCTACGCAATAATCGGCTATCAGCGATCAATTACTTCCTGCATCCACCGCAGATACTGCACCCGCTCGGAAATCGAGTTATGCCCCGAATCCGGCACCACCCGCAGCGTCGCCACGCCTTTGGGGAAATGCGTCAGCAGCCGCTGCGTACTGTCCCGTGGAATCACTTCGTCATCGCTGGCAGCCAGCAGCAGAGTCGGCACTTGAATGTGCGCGGCATAGCGGCCCGACTCGTAGCGATCCTTCAGCAACCATCTGACCGGAAACCACGGGTATTGGCGGACGGCGAGTTCTTCGAGGCTGTTGTACGGTGTCACCAGTATTAGCTGGTTCGCCGGGCGCTGACTCGCCAGCCGCACCGCCACCCCGGAACCCAGGCTGCGCCCGATCACGGCAATCTGCGGATGGCTGGCGTACACCTGATCAAACAGCGCCAGCGCATCTTCGGCAATCGCTTCTTCCGAAGGTGAGCCGCCGCTGCCACCGAAACCCCGATAGTTCAGCAGGTACACCGCGTAGTCGGGGAAGGCTGCGCTGAATGAAGGCAGGTTGCGCGACACATCTTCGGCATTGCCGCCAAAGTAGATCAGCGCTTTCGGCCCGGCGTGTTCGCGGACGGTCACCCACACATCGGCATCCGGCATCGCCAGTTTCAACCGCGAATCTGCCGCAGTCACGGCACTGTCAGGCTGGGGGAAATAGATCAGCGAACGCTGAAACACGAACAGCGCTGCACACAGCAACAGGTAGAGGGCGACGAGCAGGGCGACGAGTGACATCAGTTTTCTGGGCATTCGACTAACTTTAACGGGGCGCGGGTGTTCGCTGTCGCAGTGTAGTCCAGCGGACTGGACGGGGCGCCGTCGCACACAACGTGCAACAGATTCACGCAGCAGGGGAACCAGCATGAGCCACACTGAGGGTTGCTCCCGTCGCCGCTTGCTCACGCTGGCTGCCGGGGTTTCGGCGGTCCTGACCTTTGACCGGGCGTTGGCCACTGCCACCACACCGACTGCCACTTCGCCGAGCCAGGCAGGAGACCAGACCATGCAGACCCGCGCCATCCCTTCCAGCTCCGAGCTGTTGCCCGTGGTGGGCCTGGGCACTTATCGCAGCTTCGACGTTGCCCCCGGCGATCCGCCTTACAAATCATTGCCAGCAGTGCTCGACGAGTTGTTCAAAAAGGGCGGCACGCTGATCGATAGCTCGCCGATGTACGGCCGCGCCGAGCAAGTCACTGGCGAGCTGCTGGCGATCCACGAACCGCGTTCACCCGCGTTTCTGGCGACCAAGGTCTGGACACGCGGGCGCGAGGAGGGCATCGCGCAGATGGAGCAGTCCTTCCGTCTGCTGCGCACCGAGCGCATCGACCTGATGCAGATCCACAACCTGCTGGACTGGCAGAGCCATCTGCCAACCCTGCGCGAATGGAAAGAACAGGGGCGCATTCGCTACATCGGCATCACCCATTACACGCCGTCGGCCTACGATGAAGTCGAAGCGTTGCTCAAGGCCGAACAACTCGACTTCCTGCAAATCAACTACGCCCTCGATGATCGCGGTGTGGAGAAGCGCATTCTGCCGCTGTGCCGTGAACGCGGGGTGGCGGTGATCTGCAATCGGCCTTTTGGCGGTGGCGAGTTGCTCGCCCGACTCAAGGGCAAGCCGTTGCCGGCCTGGATCTCGGACGTGCAGGTCAACAGCTGGCCGCAACTGGCGCTGAAGTTCCTGCTGTCACACCCGGCGGTGACCTGCGTGATTCCCGGTACCGGCAACCCACGCTATATGGCTGACAACGCCGGCGCCGGGTTCGGGCCGATGCTCACCGATGCGCAGCGCCACCAGTTGATTGCGCTATTGGGCTGATCCAACTGTGACAGATCAAAGCTTTAACGCGCAGCTTTATCGCGAACGCGTCTGAAAGACTGTCAGGTCTGACAGTTGGAAGGGCGACCCCAGCACATGATCATGCAGATTCACCGGCTTGAATAAAGCAGGCAGATCATGAACGTTTCAGCTAACAGGCTCGTCGGTTGCGTTGCGGTATGCCTTCTGTTGATGTCAGTGGGCGCGTACGCCGCGAGTGCCGAATACATCTGTCTTGGAATGCAGCGTGGGCAAATTACTACTGTCACCGCCAGCTCTCTGAAGGCCGCGATCAAAATAGCGAAAGACCAATGGGGGGCGGCGGGTTGCTATAAAAAATGATAGGTCCCGGCAGGTTTTTCAGCCGCGATATCGCAACGCCTCCACCAACAGCGCAAACGCCGGCGCCGCCTGGCGTCGGCTCGGGTAGTACAGGTGGTAACCGGCAAACGTCGGGCACCAGTCTGCCAACACTTGCACCAGACGCCCGTCGGCCAGATGCGGCGCGACGATGTTTTCCGGAATGTAGCTGAGGCCGAAACCATCCAGTGCGGCGTCGAGCAGCGGGTAGACGCCGTTCAGCGTGACTTGCCCGGACACTCGCACCTTGAGGCTTTCGTCACCCTTCTCGAATTCCCAGGTGTAGAGCCCGCCGTTGGTGGGCAGGCGCAGGTTGTTGCAGGCATGGTCAGTCAAATCTCTTGGTGTTTCCGGGCGAGTGCGGTTGGCGAAGTAGGCCGGGGAGCCGACCACCGCCATGCGCATGTCCGGGCCGATGCGCGTGGCGATCATGCCTTGGGCCACGTCTTCGCCCAGGCGTATGCCGGCGTCGAAGCCTTGTCCGGCGATGTCAACGAAACCGTAATCGCAGATCACCTCGACGGCGATGTCCGGGTACTGCGGCAGGAATTCCTTGAGCACCGGACGCAGCAGCCAGTTCAGCGAATGATCGGTGGCACTGATGCGGATCCGGCCGGCCGGGGTTTCGCGCAGGTTGCTCAGGGCCGCCAGTTCCTGTTCGATCTCTTCGAAGCGCGGGCCGATGGTTTGCAGTAAATGTTCGCCGGCCTCGGTAGGGGAGACGCTGCGGGTGGTGCGGGTCAGCAGGCGCAGGCCCAGACGCGCTTCAAGGGCGCGAATGATATGGCTGAGCGCCGATTGCGAGACGCCGAGTCTGGCTGCCGCTTTGGTGAAACTGCGCTCGCGGGCCACGGCGAGGAAGGCGAGCAGGTCACTGGCGTTTTCTCGAAGCATTGATGAGAGTCCTGCATAAGTTTTTTCGAATTCTAGTCGATTATCTGAAGAGTACGGCTCGCTAAAGTGACGCAAGTTCCTTTGTAGGAGCTGCCGAAGGCTGCGATCTTTTGATGTTGTTTTTCAGGATCAAGATCAAAAGATCGCAGCCTGCGGCAGCTCCTACAGGGAGATTCTGTATAAATCTGGAGTTTTGCGATGAATTCGATTGCTGATACTGAGCACGCCCCGGGGGTAACTGTTACCACAAATGGTTCACAACCCTCAGCCAAAGGCCCTACAGACTGGTTCACTGGCACTGTGCGTATTGACGCGCCGTTCAAGGGCAGCAATGTCGCGCGTGTCAGCGGCGCAACGGTGACCTTCGAGCCCGGCGCACGTACGGCGTGGCATACCCATCCGTTGGGTCAGACGCTGATCGTCACCGCCGGTTCAGGTTTTGTGCAGGAGTGGGGTCAGCCGGTTCGGCAGATCCGCCCTGGCGATACGGTGTGGATTGCGCCGCAGGTGAAGCACTGGCATGGCGCCGCGCCGACCACGGCGATGACGCACATTGCGATTGCCGAGGTGCTGGAGGGTGAAGTAGTGGAGTGGATGGAGCAGGTGAGTGCTGAGCAGTATTCACACTGACTTCTGTAGGAGCTGCCGAAGGCTGCGATCTTTTGACTTTAGCTTCTCAAGCAAAAGATCGCAGCCTGCGGTAGCTCCTACAGGGGGTGGACGAGTCAGATCATTTCCGGCAACGAATCGAGGATCTTGTCCAGCGTAATCGGATACTCACGCACCCGCGCCCCGGTGGCGTTGTAGATTGCATTCGCCACCGCCGCACTCACGCCGCAAATCCCCAGTTCACCCACACCCTTGGCTTTCATCGGCGATGAAATCGGATCGGTTTCGTCGAGGAAAATCACCTCCTGATGCGGGATGTCGGCATGCACCGGCACCTCGTATCCGGCGAGGTCATGATTGACGAAAAAGCCCAGCCGCTTGTCCACCGCCAGCTCTTCCATCAACGCCGCGCCGACGCCCATGGTCATCGCGCCGATCACCTGGCTGCGCGCGGCTTTCGGGTTGAGGATTCGTCCCGCCGCGCACACCGCGAGCATGCGCCGCACGCGGACTTCGCCGGTCGCTGCATCTACCGCAACCTCCACGAAATGCGCGCCGAAAGTCGACTGCTGATACTGCTTGGCGAGGTCGCCGAATTCGATGCTGTCCTCGGCCTCGACCACGCCATCTTTTGCCGCATCACGCAGCGACAGGGTCTTGCCGCCGGCGCGCACCTGACCGTCGGCGAACTCGACGTCGCTGCCGCTCAGGCCCAGTTTGCCGGCCACCGCTTCACGCAGTTTCATGCACGCGGCATACACCCCGGCGGTCGAGCAATTGCCGCCGAACTGGCCACCGGAGCCGGACGACACCGGGAAGGTCGAATCCCCCAGATGCACGCTGACATCCGCCAGGTCCACGCCCATCATCTCGGCCGCGGTCTGAGCGATGATCGTGTAGCTGCCGGTGCCGATGTCGGTCATGTCGGTTTCCACCGTGACCTTGCCGTCGCGCTCCAGCCGCACTCGGGCGCCGGACTTCAGCAGCAGGTTGTTGCGAAACGCGGCGGCGACGCCCATGCCGATCAGCCAGCGACCTTCGCGACGGCTGCCGGGTGTGGCGTTGCGCTGGTTCCAGCCGAATTTCTCGGCGCCGGTCTGCAGGCATTCGATCAGACGCCGCTGGGAGAACGGACGCTCGGTTTTCACCGGATCGACCTGGGTGTCGTTGAGGATGCGGAACTGCACCGGATCGAGCTTGAGCTGCTCGGCCATTTCGTCCATGGCGATTTCCAGCGCCATCAGCCCCGGCGCTTCACCCGGCGCACGCATGGAATTGCCTTCGGGCAGATCCAGCGGCGCCCGGCGCATGGTCACCCGGCGGTGTTCCCCGGCATAAAGCAACTGGCTCGGCTGCGCGGCGACTTCGACCTTGCCGTCCTTGAGGTTGCCCGACCAGCCTTCGTGGGCGATGGCGCTGAGCTTGCCGTCCGCCGTCGCGCCCATCCGAATGCGCTGGATCGTGGCCGGGCGGTGGGTGGTGTTGTTGGCCATTTGCGGGCGGGCGAGGGCGACTTTCACCGGGCGGTTGGCCAGGCGCGCACCGAGGGCCGCGAGGATCGCGTCGGAACGAATGAACAGTTTGCCCCCGAAGCCGCCGCCAATGTATGGCGAGATCAGGCGCACGTTCTCCTTGGGCAGGCCAAGGGTAGTGGCGACGTCGCCGACGCTCCAGGCGATCATCTGATTGGAGGTCCACAAGGTCAGATGATCACCTTTCCACGCGGCCAGGGTCGCGTGCGGTTCCATCATCGCGTGGGACTGATCGGGAGTGGTGTAGGTCTGGTCGAACTGCACCGGCGCGGCGGCGAAGGCCTTGTCGAAATCGCCGTGGGTGACGTCGGGCAACTCGTCGTCTTCGACACCCTGGTCGCGCACGTTGGCCAACTCGAACTCGCCTTTGGCCGCGACGTAATCGACCTTGACCAGTTGCGCTGCGGCGCGGGCCTGTTCGAAGGTCTCGGCGACCACCAGCGCGACGGCCTGATGATAGTGCTGCACCTCGGGCCCGGCCAGCAGCGGCGCCGCGTTGTATTGGCCTTTGCCGAGTTTGCCGGCATTGGCGGCGGTGACGATGGCCAGCACGCCGGGCGCGGCTTCGGCGGCGTCGAGATCGATGTGGCTGATGCGACCCTTGGCGATGGCCGAGCCGACCATGAAACCGTAGGCCTGATTCGCCACGGCCTGATGTTGCTCGTAAGCGTAGGGCGCTTGGCCACTGGTTTTCAGCGGGCCTTCGATGCGGTCGGTGGGTTTGCCGACGACCTTGAGCTGGTCAATCGGGTTGGTGGTGGCGGGCGTGTCGAACTTCATGCTTCATCCCTCGCTTGCGCCAACACCGAGCCGAGCGTGCGCTCGACCAGCGTCAGTTTGAATTGGTTGTCGTGAGTTGGCGTGGCACCGTCGAGCAGGCGCTCGCTGACGGCTTTTGCGCCTTTGGGCAGCAACGCGTCGGCGTCTTCGACCCGCCACGGTTTCGGCGCAATACCGCCGACCGCCACGCGGCCACTGCCGTCCTTTTGCAGGATCAGACCGACCGATACCAGCGCGAAAGCGTACGACGAGCGATCGCGCACCTTGTGATAGATGTGCGTGCCGCCAACCGGGGCGGGCAGGGTTACCGAAGTGATGAACTCGCCGGGCGTGAGGCTGGTTTCGATGTTCGGCGTGTTGCCCGGCAGTTGATGGAAATCGGCGATGGCGATGCTGCGGGTGCTGCCGTCCGGCTTCACCGTTTCAACCTGCGCGTCGAGGGCGCGCATGGCAATTGCCATGTCACTCGGGTGGGTGGCGATGCAGGCGTCACTGACACCGATCAGCCCCAATTGCCGGCTGACCCCGCCAATCGCCGCGCAGCCGCTGCCGGGCTGGCGTTTGTTGCACGCCTGATTGACGTCATAGAAGTACGGGCAGCGGGTGCGTTGCAGCAGGTTGCCGGCGGTGCTCGCCATGTTGCGTAACTGGCCGGAAGCCCCGGCGAGCAGGGCACGGGAAAGCAGTCCGTAGTCTTTGCGCACGCGGCTGTCAGCGGCCAGATCGGTGTTGCGCACCAGTGCGCCGATGCGCAATCCGCCTTCAGGCGTGGCTTCGATCTGATCGAGGCCCAAGTGGTTGACGTCGATCAGGTGCAGCGGGGTCTCGATGTCGAGTTTCATCAGGTCCAGCAGGTTGGTGCCACCGGCGATGAACTTCGCGCCTTCGACCTGTGCCGCCAGCGCTGCGGCTGCGGCAGGGGAGTCGGCGCGGCTGTAATTGAACGCTCTCATGCTGGCACCTGCGCGACTTCAGTGATGGCTTCGATGATGTTCGAGTAGGCGCCGCAGCGGCAGATGTTGCCGCTCATGCGTTCCTGGAATTCGCTGGCAATCAGTTGCGGGGCTTCGGTCAGGCTGGGGCTGACGTGGCTGGGGATGCCCTCGCGGATTTCCTTGAGCACCGCCACCGCCGAGCAGATCTGCCCCGGCGTGCAATAGCCGCACTGGTAGCCGTCGTGCTTGATGAACGCGGCCTGCATCGGGTGCAAATTGTCGGGCATGCCGAGGCCTTCGATGGTGGTGATCTCGCTGCCTTCGTGCATCACCGCCAGGGTCAGGCAGGCATTGATTCGGCGGCCGTCGGCGATCACCGTGCAGGCGCCGCACTGGCCGTGGTCGCAGCCTTTCTTGCTGCCGGTCAGATGCAGATGTTCGCGCAGGGCGTCGAGCAGGGTGGTGCGGTTGTCGACCTCAAGGGCTTGGGGTTTACCGTTGACGTTGATCGTCAGTTTGGCCATGGCGGGTTGCTCCAGACTGGCCGCGTAGGCCTTGAGGCTAATGAAGGGGGGCATTGCAAACGCGGTGGCGGTCACCGCGCCGAGGATCAGGAATCTTCGTCGGGAAATCGTCATGCTTAGATTCCTCTCTGGCTTAATCAGGACGGCAGGGATTGAAGGGCCCATTCGGGCGCGCCGGCATGTTTACCGGTCTCGTTCTTGGAATGACCTGCGCGGAGGGGAAAAGGTTTTTGCGGATTTTCGCTATAGAGTTATGCGCATGGCTCATCAATCTTCTGATCGACACATAGCCAAATTTGGGGGGCATGCCTATCAATGTGGGAGGGGGCTTGCTCCCGAAGGCGTCGGAACAGTTCGCCTATGGGTTGAATGACACACCGCTTTCGCGAGCAAGCCCGCTCCCACATTGAATGCATTCCAAATGTGGGAATGGGTTTGTCCCACGGGGAATGCATTCCAAATGTGGGAATGGGTTTGTTCCCACGGGGAATGCAATCCTGGTGTGGAAAGAGTTTCTTCCCACAGAGGAATGCAGTCCAAATGTGGGAGCGGGCTTGCTCGCGAAGAGGCCCTCCCAAACGACATCAGTGCCCGCCAACCACCATGTAAGTAAACGGCGCCACATACGCCTGCAATGTCACCAGCCCGCCCACCAAGATGGCCAGCACGATCGAGTGGAAGAACACGTAGCGCAGAATCTCGCCCTCATGCCCATACCAGCGGGTCGCGGTAGAGGCGACCACGATCGATTGCGCATCGACCATCTTGCCCATCACCCCGCCGGAACTGTTGGCCGCGGCCATCAGCACCGGGCTGATGCCCAGCTGTTCCGAGGTCACCCGTTGCAGTCCGCCGAACAGCACGTTCGAGGCCGTGTCCGAGCCAGTCAACGCGACGCCGAGCCAGCCGAGCAGGGTGCCGAACATCGGGTAGAACACCCCGGTCGCGGCGAACGCCAGACCCATGGTGGCGTCCAGTCCGGAATAACGCGTAAGAAACCCCAGCGCCAGCATCGCGGCGATGGTGATCAGCGAAAAGCGCACCACCCACAACGTGCGCAGGTATTGCTTGATCAGTTGCGGGATCGAATAGCCCATCAGCAAACCGCCGACAATCGCCGCCAGCAGGATGCCGCTGCCGGTGGAGGTGAGCCAGGTGAACTTGTAGACCGCTTCTTCAGCTTTTGGCGCCGCGACCACCGGCGGGACTTTTTCGATTTGCAGGTGCAGATTGGTGAAGGTCACGGCCGGAGCGAAAATCGGGTTGGCCTCGCGCAGCGGTTTGCCCTGTGGATCGAGCTTGGCCGATTGCGTGACCGGATCAATCGCCGGACGGGTGTCGAACATGTTTTTAAAACCCTGAGTGCCCCAGGCAAACACGAACACGGTGAGGATGATCCATGGCATCCATGCGCGCATCACCGCCGGGCGTGCCTGATCGCTGAAGGCTGCGCTGGCGGTGACTTTCTCTTCCTCGACTTTCGAGTTGTCGACCCGCCCGGACAGCGCTGCCGAGGTGTGAACGGTCGCCGGTTTCCAGACTTTCAGGAACAACGTCAGGCAGGCCATGGAAATCAGCGCGGCGATCACGTCCACCAGCATCGGCCCGTGGTAGTTCGACACGAGGAATTGCGGCACCGCGAAGCTGACCCCGGCCACCAGAATCGCCGGCCAGATCTCCAGCATCTTGCGCCATCCGGCAAACGCCCAGATCAGCCAGAACGGCACCAGCACCGAGAAAAACGGCAGCTGTCGACCGACCATCATCGACAGCTCCATTTCGTCCAGTCCGGTGACCTTGGCCAGGGTGATGATTGGCGTACCGAGCGCGCCGAACGCCACCGGTGCGGTGTTGGCAATCAGCGCCAGCCCCGAGGCGGCCAATGGTGAAAAACCGAGGCCGATCAGAATCGCCCCGGTCACCGCCACCGGCGTACCGAACCCGGCCGCGCCTTCGAAAAACGCGCCGAAGCAGAAGGCGATCAGCAGCAACTGCAAACGCCGGTCATCGGTGATTCGCGCCAGGGAATCCTGCAGCACTTTGAACGAGCCGTTCTCGGTGGTCAGGCGATGCAGAAAGATGATGTTGAGCACGATCCAGCCGATCGGCAGCAAACCATTGGCCGCACCGAACAGCGCCGCTGAACCGGCCATGCTCGCCGGCATGCCGAAGGCGAAGATCGAGATGAGCAGGGCCGAAGCCAACGCCAACAGTGCGGCCAGATGCGCCTTGACGTGAAAGAACGCCAGCGCCGCGAGCATCACCACCACCGGCACCGCGGCCATGAGCGTGGAGATCAGCGTGTTGCCGAACGGGTCGTAAATTTGCTGCCAGACCATGATCCACCTCTGCTTGTTGTTATCGAGGCGCAGATCCATTGCGTGGGAGTCGGTAAGCAGCAGTATAGGTGGCATTTCGCCGCTGCCCGGATGCAGGCGGCGGGCCGATCAACGGTCGTGCCCGGTCAGTGAATCAAAGTCTTTTTGACCGGTCGTATCAGCGGCTGCGCGCACTGCGTCCTGAAGGCGCGGGCAGCGACAGCCGTTCCGTCGTCAAGACCTTGGTTTTAGGGAAGTGTTGAATGAAGCGCGCTACAACGATGCTGCTGACCGTGACCGCCGCCGTATTGCTGGCAGGCTGTGTGGCGGACTTTGATGATGACCACCGCCACGGGCGGCATTACGACCGCGATCACGGGCGTTATTACGACCATGACCGGCGCTGGGATGACCGTGATGACGGGCGCCGCGACGGACGCCGTTACTACCGTGATCGTGATGATGACTGAGTGAATGCCAAGAGGGCGTTCCCGCAACGGGAACGCCCTCGGCGATTAAAAATGAGCGCTCGCCCGGACGCTGGAATGCGCAGGCGCGGTGGCCTCGAGATCCAGCAAATGGGTGGCGAGTATGTCGCTCAGAAAGCGGAACTGATCGTTGATGCCGACCACTTCATTGCTGAAATGATTGCTCGCGGCGGGCATCAGCACATCGTCGAAATCTTCGTTGAACAGCAGCGCTTGGGTCTTGCGCGAGACAACCTGCTGCTCGTAGTAGTTGCTGCCAAACACCGGGAAACTCACGGAGAGGGTGATGGTGCGAATCATGATGGGTACTCCTCGTTGCGTCTCGGATGGGTGAATCGTGCCTTCGCCGCGCGGCGGGCGGAAGGCAATCGTGGCGATGGTGAATATCGACGGCGTTGATGGTTGATGCCTCCCTCTGTGGGAGCGGGCTTGCTCGCGAATGCGTCGTTTCAGTCGACTTCGTTGTTGCCTGACACAGCGCTTTCGCGAGCAAGCCCGCTCCCACAGGTTGAACGCATTTCAAAGTGGGAGCGCCCGTCCGGCCACAACCGACAAACGGCCTGAGCCCCGCACCTATACTCAAATCTGTCTCCCTCCATTCAAGGACTCCGCCACCGTGAACCTGCGTGCGCTGAGCCTCGCCGCACTGTGTCTGCTGGCTGGCTGCGCCACCTCGGCCCGTGCCCCGGTGGCGCCGCCGGCTGTGGTGGTATCACCGGCGACCTGGCAGCAGATCGACCGCGACATCGTCAGTGCCTCGCAGCAATCGACCGAGCAAGTCAAAGTATTTGCCCGTGGCTCGATGGAACATTGGCGCACTCGCGTCTATCAGCAAACTGAAGAAAATTTCATTCCGTGGTTCAGCAGCTACTGGACCCAGGAATGGCTGTCGATGAAGGTCAGTTGGTACACGATCAGTGCCGGCGGCGAACAGGACGCTTCGGCCAAGCGGCTGGCGCGCTATCTGCTTGAGCAATATCAGGAAAGGGTGCTGGCGCCGGTCGCGGTGGAGATCGATCCGGATGCGATCCTCGGCCAGGCCACGGCGTTCTACGCGCAACTGATGGCCCAGCAGATGCCGCTCATCGCCCAGCGTTATGGCGTGCCGGTTGCCCAGCTCAACGGGCGTCTGCAGAAAGTCCCGGCGATTGCCCTAGGCCCGCCGCCGGCGCGGGATGCCTCGTTGTACAAGGTCATCAGCACCGAACCGCTGAACACATTGCCGGCCTACGCCGCGTTGATCGACAGGATTCACACCGACGGTGGGGCCAAAGGCATCGGCTCGACCGACGCCGGCATGGCGCCCGTGGCCAAACGCGCGAGCCAACGATTAGAGGCGGAAATGGCCCCGCGCGGTGCCGCCAGTGCAGTGGCCGCTGCGGCGGGCAAATTGGCCGGGGCGATGATTTCCGTGGGGGTGATGGGCATCCGCGCCATTATCCAGGCCAACGACCGGCCGGACAGCGAAGCGCTGATTCGCAGCAGCCTGGGCAGCACCTTCGACAAGGCCTGGGCGAAATTGCTGCAGAACCCGACCACCGGGGTCATGGCCGGAACACTGCATATCGCCGGACAGGTCGAAGGCAGCCTTGGTGGGGGCCAGCAACCGTCGGTCGGGCTGGGTGTGAATCGTGTCGAATGGCAGCCGCAACAATCGACTACCCGACAGATCGAACCCAACGTGCAAGGAGAGTGATCATGGCTTACATCGATATTTTTGTAGCACCCGTGCCGAATGCCAATCGCGACCAGTACAAAAAACACTGTGAGATCGCCGCGAAACTGTTCAAGGAATACGGAGCGAAGGAGGTGGTTCAATGCTGGGGCGATGACGTGCCGGACGGCAAAGTCACCTCATTTCCGATGGCGGTAAAACTCAAAGGCGGCGAAACGGTGTCGTCCGGCTGGCTGATCTGGCCCGACAAGGCCACCCGCGATGCCGGCATGGCAAAGATGATGGAAGACCCGCGCATGCAACCGGACGTCAACCCGATGGGATTTGATGGGCAGCGCATGATCTTTGGTGGCTTCACGAACATTCTTGAAGCCTGAAGACCAGCGCAAATCCATTGTGGGAGCGGGCTTGCTCGCGAAGAGGCGGCACAGCCAACATCTTCATGGCTGACCCACCGCTTTCGCGAGCAAGCCCGCTCCCACCCTGGAGTTGTGGTGTGCCCACGATTGTCGTCATCCTGCGAACCCCTGTGGGAGCGGGCTTGCTCGCGAAGAGGACGGCACAGCCAATAGCTTCATGGCTGACCCACCGCTTTCGCGAGCAAGCCCGCTCCCACCCTGGAGTTGTGGCGTGCCCGCGATTGTCGTCATCCTGCGAACCCCTGTGGGAGCGGGCTTGCCCGCGAACAGGCCGGCACAGCCAATAGCTTCATGGCTGACCCATTGCTTTCGCGAGCAAGCCCGCTCCCACCCTGGAGTTGTGGTGTGCCCACGATTGTCGTCATCCTGCGAAACCCTGTGGGAGCGGGCTTGCTCGCGAAGAGGCCGGTGCAGCCAATAGCTTCATGGCTGACCCACCGCTTTCGCGAGCAAGCCCGCTCCCACCCTGGAGTTGTGGCGTGCCCGCGATTGTCGTCATCCTGCGAACCCCTGTGGGAGCGGGCTTGCCCGCGAACAGGCCGGCACAGCCAATAGCTTCATGGCTGACCCATTGCTTTCGCGAGCAAGCCCGCTCCCACCCTGGAGTTGTGGTGTGCCCACGATTGTCGTCATCCTGCGAAACCCTGTGGGAGCGGGCTTGCTCGCGAAGAGGCCGGTGCAGCCAATAGCTTCATTGCTGACCCACCGCTTTCGCGAGCAAGCCCGCTCCCACAATGGATTGTGGTCACTCTGCAGACGGGGTGATCCGACAGCTTTTGCGGTGGCGGATTTCTTCTTCCGTGGGCCGCTCGCGAACGAATTCGAAACGCGGTTCACCTTCGCTGTAATGCACCAGCCAGCCCCATTCCAGCTCGGTTTCATCCTGCCCGGGGCTGGGTGGCCGGGCCCACCACGGTTCTTTGCTGAGGATCTCGCGCATGGCGACCTCCGATTCGATGGCAATCCTTGAACTATAGCCGGGTGTCGCCAGTCGTCAGAGAAGGCTGTGTAGAATCGGCCGATCGATGAGTGAAGGAGCAGGGCCATGACCGATGATGCGCGCAGGGATGAACCGTTCAAGCGACTGTTTTTCGCCCTCGACTGCCCACCGGTGCAACGCAAGGCCATCGCTCAGTGGCGTGGCGAGCTGGGGTTGCGCGCCGGTAAACCGGTGCCGGCGGATAACTTTCACCTGACGCTGCTGTTCCTCGGTGCCGTGCCGCTGGCGCAGATCCATGAAGTCTGCGAGGTCGCCGGCAAGGTGCGCACGCCGGGTGATCCATTGAAGATCGTGCTGAATCGTCTGCAGGTCTGGCATCGGGCGGGGATTTTGTCCCTGGCGCCGGAGCAGGCGCCGCCGGCCCTGTTGAGTCTGGTGTATGCGCTGGAACAGGCGATGCTGCCGTTCGGCTTCGAAGAATCGCCACGCGAGTTTCGCCCGCATCTGACCCTGGCCCGGGATTACCGTGCAGCGGAGCCGGAAGCCGCCACGCCGCCGGAGTTTTTCCTGCGCGCCGAGCGTTTTGCCTTGTTCGAATCGCACAAGGGTCGCTACCGGATTCTGCAGGATTGGCCACTGAATTGAGCGCAGAAAAAAAGGCGCCCGAGGGCGCCTGAAATTCACCTGAGCCGAGGGAGCCAGGTGAGGCCGTTCATTGCAGGGTGCAGCGGTGGTAAGGCGCTGCGTGAACGGGAAACCAATGATTCTGCGAGTGAACACCGACCCTGTGGGAGCGAGCTTGCTCGCGAAGGCGTCGGCTCATTCAACATCTGTATGGCTTGATCCACCGCTTTCGCGAGCAAGCTCGCTCCCACATTTGGATCTGCGCTTGGCCTATTTACCGAGTTTCACCCGGGTCCAGCCGCGGGTCATGATCCGCTGCGTGGCAATCGGCTGATCCGGCACCGCATACAACGTCGCCATCACTGCCTGCGACGGATACGAACCCGGGTCGTTGCGGATCGCTTCGTCCACCAGTGGCGTCGCCGCCGAGTTGGCGTTGCTGTAGCCGTTGCTGTTGGTGATCTCAGCGATGATGTCCGGGCGCATCAGGAAGTTCATGAACAGGTAGGCGTTCTCTACGTTCGCCGCATCGCGCGGGATGGCGACCATGTCGTAGAAACTGCCGGCGCCTTCCTTCGGAATGCTGTAGTCGATCTGCACCTTGTTGCCGGCTTCCACCGCACGGGCCTTGGCCTGCAGCACATCACCGGAGTAACCGACCGCCACGCAGATGTTGCCGTTGGCCAGGTCGGAGATGTACTTCGAGGAGTGGAAGTACGCCACGTACGGGCGGATCTTCATGAACAGCGCTTCGGCTTCGAGGATGTGCGCCTTGTCCTTGTCGTTCACCGGGTAGCCCAGGTAGTGCAGGGCGGCCGGGATCATTTCGGTCGGCGAGTCGAGGAAGCTGATGCCGCAGGCTTTCAGCTTTTCAGCGTTTTCCGGCTTGAACAGCAAGTCCCAGGAGTTGGTCGGTGCCTTGGCACCGAGCACTTCCTTGACCTTGTCCGGGTTGTAGCCGATGCCGATCGAGCCCCACATGTACGGGAACGCGTGGGCGTTGTCCGGATCACTGGCGGAGGCGTTTTTCAGCAGCACCGGGTTGAGATTCTTCCAGTTCGACAGTTTCGATTTGTCGAGTGGCTGATAGACCCCGGCCTTGATCTGCTTGGCCAAGAAACTGTTGGACGGCACTACGATGTCGTAACCGGATTTACCCGCCAGCAAACGCGCCTCGAGGGTCTCGTTACTGTCGAACACGTCGTAGGTCACCTGGATGCCGGTCTCGTCTTCGAACTTCTTGACGGTGTCCGGCGCGATGTAATCGGACCAGTTGTAAACACGCAGCACCTTGTCGTTGGCCTGGACGCCCGTGGCAATTGCGCCCATTAAGGACAGTGTCAGCAGAGTCCTGCCAAACATTTTCATCGGTGAAACTCCATTTTTTTTATTCAAAAACATAACCCGGGTGTACGTAAAACCTGTGGCGAGGGAGCTTGCTCCCGCTGGGCTGCGAAGCAGCCCCAAAAATCTTGTGAGCGCTGCGCACTCAAGCGGGAGCAAGCTCCCTCGCCACAGTTGTTCATCACAGTTGTTCATCGGTGTTGCTTAGGCGGTGACGGCGCGTTGCGGCTGCTGCCACGCCTCATTCGCCGTTTGATCCATCGCTTCCTGAATCGCTTTCTTGCGGTTGGCTTCTGCCTTGCGGCTGAAGTACCAGACGAGGAACGTCACCAACGACACCGCCAGCAGAATCAGACTGGCCACGGCGTTGATCTCCGGCTTCACGCCCAGACGCACCGCCGAGAACACTTCCATCGGCAGCGTGGTCGAGCCTGGGCCGGAGACGAAGCTTGCCAGCACCAGATCGTCCAGCGACAGGGCGAACGACATCATCCCGCCCGCTGCCAGCGACGGCGCGATCATTGGAATGGTGATCAGGAAAAACACCTTGAACGGCTTGGCCCCCAGATCCATCGCGGCTTCTTCGATCGACAGATCCAGTTCACGCAGGCGGGCGGAGACTACCACCGCCACATAGGCGGCACAAAACGTGGTGTGGGCGATCCAGATGGTGACGATGCCACGCTCCTGCGGCCAGCCGATCAACTGCGCCATCGCCACGAACAGCAGCAACAGCGACAGGCCGGTGATCACTTCCGGCATCACCAGCGGCGCGGTGACCAGACCACCAAACAGCGTGCGACCCTTGAAGCGCGTGACCCGAGTCAGCACGAAAGCGGCGAGGGTGCCGAGCGCTACCGCAGCAATCGCGGTGTAGCAGGCGATTTCCAGCGAGCGCACCACCGAGCCCATCAGTTGCGTGTTGTCGAGCAGGCCGACGTACCATTTCACCGACCAGCCGCCCCACACCGTCACCAGTTTCGAGGCGTTGAACGAGTAGATCACCAGAATCAGCATCGGCAGATAAATGAACATCAGGCCGAAGATCAACATGAACTTGGAAAAACCGAAGCGTTTCATCCCCGTGCCTCCATCTCTTTGGCCTGGCTGCGGTTGAACAGCAGAATCGGCACAATCAGGATTAACAGCATCACCACCGCCAGCGCGGACGCCACCGGCCAGTCGCGGTTATTGAAGAACTCTTGCCACAGCACGCGACCGATCATCAGCGTCTCCGGGCCACCCAGCAGTTCCGGAATCACGAACTCGCCGACCACCGGAATGAACACCAGCATGCAGCCGGCGATGATGCCGTTCTTGGCCAGCGGCACGGTGATTTTCCAGAAGTTGTTGAAGTTGCTCGACCCCAGATCCTGCGCGGCTTCCAGCAGGCTGCCGTCGTGCTTCACCAGGTTGGCGTACAGCGGCAACACCATGAATGGCAGGTACGCATACACCACGCCGATATACACCGCGGTGTTGGTGTTGAGGATCTCGATCGGGTGATCGGTCAGCCCGGTCCACATCAGAAACGCGTTGAGCAGACCGTTGTTGCTGAGGATGCCCATCCACGCATACACGCGGATCAGGATCGCGGTCCAGGTCGGCATCATGATCAACAGCAGCAGGACGTTTTGCGTTTCCTTGCCGGTCTTGGTGATTGCGTAGGCCATCGGAAAACCGATCACCAGGCACATCATTGTGCTCAGCGCCGCGACCTTCAGCGAACCGAGGTAGGCCGACAGGTACAGCTCGTCTTCGCCGAGCAGGGTGTAGTTGCCGATGTTGAGCAGCAGCTGGAATTTCTGTTCGGCGTAGGTGTAGATCTCCGAGTACGGCGGGATCGACAGCGCGGCTTCCGAGAAGCTGATCTTCATCACCAGGAAGAACGGCAGCATGAAGAACAGGAACAGCCAGATGAACGGGATGCCGATCACCAGTTTTCGCCCGCTGGGCACCAGGCGCAGGAATTGCTGATTGAAGGTTCTCATGAGCGCAGTACCACGCCGCTATCGTCTTCCCACCACACGTAGACTTTGTCGTCCCAGGTCGGACGCGCGCCACGGCGTTCGGCGTTGGCCATGAACGACTGGACGATCTTGCCGCCGGGCAGCTCGACGTAGAACACCGAGTGGCCGCCGAGGTAGGCGATGTCGTGCACCTTGCCTTCGGACCAGTTGTAGCGGAACTCCGGTTGGGTGGTGCTGACGAGCATTTTTTCCGGACGGATTGCGTAGGTGATCGACTTGTCCTGCACCGAGGTGCTGACGCCGTGACCGACGTAGATCTTCTGCTGCAAGTCCGGGCTGTGGATGATCGCGTGACCTTCAAGGTCTTCCACCACGGTGCCGTCGAAGGCGTTCACGTTACCGATGAACTCGCAGACCATGCGGCTGACCGGTGCTTCATAAATGTCCACCGGGCTGCCGATCTGGGCGATCCAGCCCAGGTGCATGATCGCGATGCGTTCAGCCATGGTCATGGCTTCTTCCTGGTCGTGGGTCACCATCACGCAGGTCACGCCGACGCGCTCGATGATCTCGACCAGTTCCAGTTGCATCTGCGAACGCAGTTTTTTATCCAGCGCGCCCATCGGCTCGTCGAGCAGCAACAGCTTTGGACGTTTCGCCAGGGAGCGGGCGAGGGCGACGCGCTGGCGCTGACCGCCGGACAACTGATGAGGTTTGCGTTTGGCATATTGGGTCATGTGCACCAGACGCAGCATCTCTTCGACGCGGGCGTCGATTTCGCTGGCCGGCAAACGGTCCTGCTTGAGGCCGAAGGCAATGTTCTGCGCCACGGTCATGTGCGGGAACAGCGCGTAGGACTGGAACATCATGTTGATCGGCCGCTCGTACGGCGGCATGTCAGTGATGTCCACACCGTCGAGCAGAATCCGCCCTTCAGTCGGCCGCTCGAAACCGGCGAGCATGCGCAGCAGGGTCGATTTGCCCGAACCGGAGCCGCCGAGCAGGGCAAAGATTTCGCCCTGATGGATCTCCAGGGACACATCGTCCACTGCCGTGGTTTCGTCGAACTTCTTGGTGACACGATCGACTTTCACCAGAACCTTTTTCGGTTGCTGGTGGCCTTCAAGTGCCTTCCGGTAAGTGCTGGAGGCGTTTGCCATGTGAAACTCCCAACAGGTTTCAGTCGCCGGGCCAATGTGGCCTGGCTTAAGTGGATTGCAAGCCTGCAGGTGCATTCCCGGTTGGATCACATCCCCCTGTGGGAGCGAGCTTGCTCGCGAAGACGTGGTGTCAGCCGACATCGTTGTTATCTGACACACCGCTTTCGCGAGCAAGCTCGCTCCCACAGGGTTTTGCATTGATCTGACGGTCTTGCTCCTGCCATCCGGCTTGGTCGCGCCGCCGTCCTGGCTGCCTGGGTCGTACTTGTTGTTATTACGGTTTGTTGTTTTCACGGATGACGGATGCGCACACGCGCCGCCGCCGACCCCGTGGGGGCAGTAAACAGTTTTGAAATCCTGGGTGGTGTCAGCGCTGGTTGCGTCGCGCCGCCCGTTGCCGGCAGGCCTCGCCGAACGCCTGGAAAATCTTCAGGTAGTTCGGGTTGTCCAGCACCTGCCATTCCGGGTGCCATTGCACGCCGAGGGCGAAGGTCGGGCTGTGCTCGACCGAGATCGCCTCGATCAGGCCATCCGGCGCCACCGCTTCGGCACGCAGGCCGGGCGCTAGGCGGTCGATGCCCTGGCTGTGAATCGAGTTGACCTGGAACTCACCCGGCAACGCCAGCGCTTCGAACACACCGCCAGCGAGCACGCTCACGGCATGCGCCGGTGCGTATTGCACGGCCACGTCCGGGCTGTCGGCTTCACGGTGATCGAGCATGCCCGGCAGCTCATGCACTTTCTGGTGCAGGCTGCCACCGAAGGCCACGTTCATTTCCTGGAAGCCACGGCAAATGCCGAGCACCGGAACGCCCGCCGCAATGGCTGCACGCAATAAAGGAAGGGTAGTGGCGTCCCGCGCCGGATCGTGATCCGTGCCGGGTTCGCTGGCCGGGCCTTGATAGTGGAAGGGCTCCACATTCGAGGGGGAGCCGGTCAGCAACAGACCGTCGAGTTGACCGAGCAGGTCTTCGATTTCAGTCAGTTTGCCAAGGGAAGGAATGACCACTGGAAGACCCTGAGCGCCAACGCTGACAGCACGTACGTACTTGTCGCCGCTGATGTGATAGGGGTGCAGGCCAATCTGTTTGACGCACGCAGTAACGCCGATCAATGGCTTGAATGCCATTTTTATTCACCTCGAAGTTTGACACTTGAACGAGCTTTTCCGGAGCTTAGCCTCGTTGATTTTAATTAACAACTGCCATGTAAAAAATTCTAAACGCCGCTCATCCAGTCTTCACGATTCCAGGCCTTGCGGCGCCTGCATTGGCACGAGAGTGTTAAAAAAAGCCCGAAAAATAAACGCTGAGCGGCCAGGTGTTCGCTATTGACTTCACTTTTCCTTTCAGATTGACTGGCTCGGCGAAACAGCGGTGAACATAATAATTAACAGCTAAATAGGTGCATCATGTCGGTCCCTCTGCGTGCCGTTCAACTCAACGAAGCAAACGCATTCCTTAAGAAACATCCTGAGGTTTTGTACGTCGACCTTCTGATTGCGGATATGAACGGTGTGGTGCGCGGCAAGCGCATCGAGCGCACCAGTCTTCACAAGGTTTACGAGAAAGGCATCAACCTGCCGGCCTCGCTCTTCGCTCTCGACATCAATGGTTCCACGGTGGAAAGCACCGGCCTGGGTCTGGACATCGGCGACGCCGACCGCATCTGCTACCCGATTCCGGGCACCCTGAGCATCGAGCCGTGGCAGAAGCGCCCAACCGCACAACTGCTGATGACCATGCACGAGATCGAGGGCGAGCCGTTCTTCGCTGACCCGCGTGAAGTGCTGGCCAACGTGGTGCGCAAGTTCGATGAACTGGGCCTGACCATCTGCGCCGCGTTCGAACTGGAGTTCTACCTGATCGACCAGGACAACGTTAACGGCCGTCCGCAGTCGCCACGTTCGCCGGTCTCCGGCAAGCGCCCGGTGTCGACTCAGGTTTACCTGATCGACGATCTCGACGAATACGTCGACTGCCTGCAAGACATCCTCGAAGGCGCGAAAGAGCAGGGCATCCCGGCTGACGCCATCGTCAAGGAAAGCGCCCCGGCGCAGTTCGAAGTCAACCTGCATCACGTCTCCGACCCGATCAAGGCCTGCGACTATGCGGTGCTGCTCAAGCGTCTGGTGAAGAACATCGCCTACGACCACGAGATGGACACCACCTTCATGGCCAAGCCGTATCCGGGCCAGGCGGGCAACGGTCTGCACGTACACATTTCGATCCTGGACAAAGAAGGCAACAACATCTTCGCCAGCGAGGATCCCGAGCAGAACGCCGCGCTGCGACACGCGATCGGCGGTGTGCTGGAGACCCTGCCTGCGCAAATGGCGTTCCTCTGCCCGAACGTCAACTCGTACCGCCGCTTCGGCGCGCAGTTCTACGTGCCGAACTCGCCGAGCTGGGGCATCGACAACCGCACCGTTGCGGTACGTGTGCCGACCGGTTCGGCCGACGCCGTGCGCATCGAGCACCGCGTGGCCGGTGCCGACGCTAACCCGTACCTGCTGATGGCTTCGGTGCTGGCCGGCATTCACCACGGCCTGACCAACCAGATCGAGCCAGGCGCGCCAGTTGAAGGCAACAGCTACGAACAGAACGAACAGAGCCTGCCGAACAACCTGCGTGATGCACTGCGCGAGCTGGACGACAGCGAAGTCATGGCCAGGTACATCGACCCGATGTACATCGACGTGTTCGTCGCGTGCAAGGAAAGCGAACTGGCCGAGTTCGAGAACTCGATCTCCGACCTTGAGTACAACTGGTATCTGCATACGGTGTGATGGTTTCGGCCCTCAAAAGCCAAGAGCCCCTCACCCTAACCCTCTCCCGGAGGGAGAGGGGACTGACCGGGGATGCTTGGGAAATCCTGCGACCTGAACCTGCTTTACCGAATCCATAATCGACTCGGTCATTCAGGTCGGCGCAACTCCCGAGACAACTCGGTCGGTCCCCTCTACCTCTGGGAGAGGGCTAGGGTGAGGGCAGCTATCTCAAGCCAGATACGACACCCCCAATTCCCCCTTGTCGAGCCACAACCATGACCAGCACCCGCAACGACTGGGAACAACGCTTCCAGTCCCTGACCATCGAATCCCGCGCGTTCATCAACGGTGAATACCGCCCCGCGATCAGCGGCGCCACCTTCGAATGCCTGAGCCCCGTCGACGGCCGTTTTCTCGCCTCCGTGGCCAGCACCGATGAAGCCGATGCCAACCTCGCCGTCGAAGTCGCCCGTCAGTCGTTCAACTCCGGTGTGTGGGCGCACAAGGCCCCGGCCGAGCGCAAACGCATTTTGATCCGCTTCGCTGATCTGATCCTGCAACACCAGGAAGAACTGGCGCTGCTGGAAACCCTCGACATGGGCAAACCGATCAGCGACTCCATGAGCATCGACATTCCGGCGACCGCCAACGCGATCCGCTGGAGTGCCGAAGCCATCGACAAGATCTACGACGAAGTCGCCGCCACCCCACACGACCAACTCGGCCTCATCACCCGTGAACCATCGGGCGTGGTCGCGGCCATCGTGCCGTGGAACTTCCCGCTGATCATGGCCAGCTGGAAATTCGCCCCTGCCCTGGCGGCGGGTAACTCGTTCATTCTCAAGCCTTCGGAAAAGTCGCCACTGACCGCGATCCGCATCGCTCAACTGGCGCTGGACGCGGGCATTCCGAAAGGCGTGTTCAACGTCCTGCCAGGCTTCGGCCACACCGTCGGCAAGGCGCTGGCGTTGCACATGGACGTCGACGTGCTGGCCTTCACCGGCTCCACGGCGATTGCCAAACAACTGATGATTTATGCCGGCCAGAGCAACATGAAACGCGTCTGGCTCGAAGCCGGTGGCAAGAGCCCGAACGTGGTGTTTGCCGACGCTCCGGACTTGCGCGCGGCAGCCCAGGCTGCGGCCGGCGCGATTGCCTTTAATCAGGGCGAAGTGTGCACCGCCGGTTCGCGTTTGCTGGTCGAGCGTTCGATCCGCGAGCAATTCATCCCGCTGCTGGTGGAAGCGCTGCAAGCGTGGAAACCGGGGCACGCGCTTGACCCGGCCACCACTGTCGGCGCCGTGGTCGATCAGCGCCAACTCGACAACGTGCTGCGCTACATCAGCATCGGCCGCGAGCAGGGCGCCGAGCTGATTGCCGGCGGTCAGCGCACCCTCGAAGAAACCGGTGGCCTCTACGTGCAACCGGCGATCTTCGATGGCGTGACCAATGCGATGACCATCGCCCGCGAAGAAATCTTTGGGCCGGTGCTGTCGCTGATCACCTTCGACACCGTTGAAGAAGCGCTGCAGATCGCCAACGACAGCATCTTCGGTCTCGCCGCCGGTGTCTGGACCAGCAACCTGAGCAAGGCGCATACCTTCGCCCGTGGGCTGCGTGCCGGCAGCGTCTGGGTCAACCAGTACGACGGCGGCGACATGACCGCGCCGTTCGGTGGTTTCAAACAGTCGGGCAACGGTCGCGACAAATCGCTGCACGCGTTCGACAAGTACACCGAGCTGAAAGCGACCTGGATCAAGCTCTGATTTTCTACAGCGGTGGTCGCTTCTGATGAGCGACCCTCGGAGAACAATAAAATGAAGCAACAACACGTCAACAGCTACTACGCCGCCACGCGCAACGAAGTCATCGACTTCCCGACCCTTGAAGAGTCGGTCGAGTGCGATGTCTGCATCATCGGCGCCGGCTACACCGGCCTGTCCTCGGCGCTGTTCCTCACCGAGGCCGGCTATAAAGTCACGGTGCTGGAAGCGGCGAAAGTCGGCTACGGCGCCAGTGGCCGCAATGGCGGGCAACTGGTCAACTCCTACAGTCGTGACGTCGATGTGATCGAAGAACGCTACGGCGACAAGACGGCGCAAATCCTCGGCAGCATGATCTTCGAAGGCGCCGACATCATCCGTTCGCGGATCAAGGACTACGACATCCAATGCGACTACCGCCCGGGCGGCATTTTCGCAGCGATGAACAAGAAACAGCTCAACGGCCTGGCCGAGCAGAAGCGCAGTTGGGAACGCTACGGCAACCAGAACCTGAAGATGCTCGACGCCGCTGACATTCGTCGCGAAATTGGCTCCGACGCCTACGTTGGCGGCCTGCTGGACCTGCAGGGCGGTCACGTTCACCCGCTGAACCTGGCCCTCGGTGAAGCCGCAGCCATCGTGCGTCTGGGCGGCAAGATCTACGAGCAATCGGCTGCCGTGGAAATCAAATACGGCGAGCCTAACGTGGTGCGTACCGCCAAAGGCCAGGTGCGCGCCAAGTACCTGCTGATCGCCGGCAACGCCTACCTGCCGCAAGGTCTGGACAACCGCGTGACCGCGAAGAGCATGCCGTGCGGCTCGCAGATTGTCGTCACCGAACCGCTGACCGAGAAGCAGGCACGCAGCCTGATCACCAACAACTATTGCGTCGAAGACTGCAACTACCTGCTGGATTACTACCGCCTGACGGCCGATAACCGCCTGCTGTACGGTGGCGGCGTGGTCTACGGCGCGCGGGAACCGGATGACATCGAACAACTGATCCGGCCGAAGATTCTCAAGACCTTCCCGCAGCTCAAGGATGTGAAAATCGACTACCGCTGGACCGGCAACTTCCTGCTGACCATGTCACGCATGCCGCAGTTCGGCCGCATCGAGAAAAACGCCTACTACATGCAGGGCTACAGCGGCCACGGCGTCACCTGCTCGCACCTGGCCGGCAAACTGATCTCGGAAATGATCCGTGGCGACGCCGAACGCTTCGACGCCTTCGCCTCGCTGCCGCACATGCCAATGATCGGCGGCCGCACCTTCTCCGCCCCCTTGACCGCCCTCGGCGCCGTCTACTACTCGCTGCGCGACCGTTTCGGCATCTAAGTTACCTCCCCGGCGGCGGCCCCCAGGACCCCGCCGGTTTTTTAATGCTGTAGCAACACCGCCGATGTCCAAACGTGGGAGCCGGCCTGACAACCGCTACCAAGTTACCTGACACAAAAGAGATCCAACTGTGGGAGCGGGCTTGCTCGCGAATGGGCCCTGTCAGCCAACACACATGTCGCCTGACACACCGCTTTCGCGAGCAAGCCCGCTCCCACAGTTGCCGTATTACCAAGGCCAGAAGGACTTTTACCGCACCGTCCATCGAACCTGCTGAGCAACACTGGCAAACGTGATTTAATAGCCGCCTTTCACGGTTCCGGGACACGGGAGCAACGTGATCCGCGCCTTGCGCGGCACCCGCCACCCACCCCCATTACCCTTAAGTACTACTCACATAAGGCTGTCATGGATACGGGTTCTCGACTCAAACTAGTACGCGAAAGCTACAAACTCTCCCAGCGCGAGCTGGCCCGGCGTAGCGGCGTGACCAATGCCACCATCTCCCTGATCGAACAGAATCGCGTCAGTCCTTCCGTCAGCTCGCTGAAAAAGCTGCTCGAAGGCATCCCGATGTCCCTGGCCGACTTCTTCACCTTCGACCAGCCCCCGCGTGAACACCAATACGTCTTCCGCGCCAACGAACAACCCGACCTCGGCCGCCACGGCCTGCGCCTGCTGCTGATCGGCGCCTCGGTTCCAAGCCGCCAGATGCGTTTGCTGCGTGAGCAGTACGCACCGGGCGCTAGTTCGGGGGAAGAGCCGATTGTTCACTCGGAAGGCGAGGAGTGTGGGTTGGTGACGCGTGGTACGGTGGAGTTGACCGTGGATGGGCAGGTGAGTGTGTTGAATGCGGGGGATGGGTATTATTTTCCGACGACGCTGCCGCATAAGTTCCGGAATATCGGGGCGGATGAGGCTGAGATTATTAGTGCGAATACGCCGGCGAATTTTTGAGAATTTGTTCTAATATTTGGAGTGGTAGGTTTTTATGGATGAAGTTCTTAAGTTTGAATTGCGAAAGTTGTTGGAAAGTGCTTCCTCCAAGATTGATAGAGATTCTTTCTCCCAAGAGCCGCACTACACGTCGGCATTGTTTGGGAAGCTTCATGGTGAGAAAGTTTTAAATAAGGAAGGCAGATATATAAAGTTGAGTTGTTCTCCGTCGAATGATCGAGGTCGTGGATCCGCGGAGAGCAAAACTGGTATTGATGTGGGTATGGTTTTTGAGTGGGAGGGGGTTGACGGCAAGATTTTTGAGAAGGCAATAATGTTGCAGGCTAAAAACAATGTAGAGACCTTGAACTCTCAAGAAAGAAAAGATCTAGAAGCGCAATGTGAAAAAATGGCCGTTATCACCAAAAGTTATTTGGTGATGGACTGTCCCTATGATTGTAGTGTTCCTAATGTTTACTGCCCAGACACGGCTCCTCCGTTCTGGAAGCGTCCGCCTTTTTCCTTGACTGATTATTTGATTGACCAAGTTTTTCCTTGCACGCGGGGAGATTCTGATGCGAAGGTCGTGTCTATGGCGCGCAGGTCTGATAGATGTTTGGTTGTGACAACAAATCTACCAAAGCCTAAAGTTAAACTTGTTCGGAAAAACACCCCTTAGATTTCGATTTTAAACAAAAAAGTTAAAAAAGGTGACAGGCTTATTTGTTTGAATCTGTCACCTGCAGAGTTTTTAGCTCAGAGCATCCAACCCTCGTTGCTCTATAACTCGAAAAAGGTCACTCACGTCTTGCACCATGATTCTGGCGATGGTGGTGACTGTGTTGATGTCATGTTCTGCGTGGTCAGGTAAGTGAATGCAAGCCATGAGATCGAGAAATTTGAGGACGGCATTCAGGCGTTCACTGAGACAGGCATGTAAGTCGCGCAGTGGGGTGTCGGCGTCGATGAGCAGGACAGGGTGGTCGGTGGCCGGGTGGGACATGTTTGCACAGTGGCGTATAAGTTCCTGTGTCGTCATGGTGTTAATCCTTTTTTGAGAAGAATTGCCACCGTCCTGCTGCGAAACAAAATGGGTGGCAGCTATGCGTGGGTTCGCAGACCGGAGGATTAACACCAAGACCCGGCAGACCCGAAGGTCTCCCACGCACAACCGCCATAAAGTTTGCGCAGCCGGGAGTTGGCCGTGCCAGACGGAACAGGGTGTCAATCTTAAGGGCTGCGAAACCCTATCGCCAAATTCGTTCAGCGACAGACCCACTCTAGGCATCGATCTCCATCGTCGCAATCAGCCTGTAGGACGTGAAATCACCAGGTGTTGCCAGCGCCTTCGCTCCCGGTCAGCGGCGCAACCGTCGTGAATCAAGGGTTGCGGAGTGTCAGGGGAAAATGACTCGCAGGGTATGGAACCGCTTCGCAGCCCCGTAAGAACAAGCTCCCTCACCACGCGCAGTCATTTCCTACGCGGTTTTCAGATCCCAAAATCCAGTACCCATCCCCGCCCCGGAACTTTCTTCAAAAACGATGTCAATTTGATGGCGTGTCGCGACGCTCATTTGAAACGGATAAACCAGTGCCAGGCTGTTTCCTGGCAAGCCAAGGAAGTGTGAGATGAAACTGATTTTTGCGATGTTGTTGATGTTCAGCGGTTACACGTTTGCCAGTTGTTCCAGCATCAGTGACAGCGATCAGCGCAATTATTGCCAGGCCACGCAGGAAGGCAGTACTTGCTCCTCAATCCGGGACAGTGATTTGCGTGCGTCCTGCGAAGCGGAGAAGGGCAGTACTTGTTCGAGCATTCGCGACAGCGACCAGCGCGCTTACTGCGAGGCGAAAAAGGGCAGCACCTGTTCGAGCATTCGTGATTCGGATTTGCGCGCAACGTGTGAGGCTGAAAAAGGCAGTACTTGCTCCAGCATCCATGACAGCGATCAGCGTGCATTTTGTGAGGCGAAGAAGGGCAGCACTTGTTCGAGCATCCGGAATTCGGACTTGCGCAATCAGTGTGAAGCCATGAAGCATTGATTCCCCACCATTTAGAGCAAAAAGGGACACCCATCGGTGTCCCTTTTTCATGCGCGCTTAAACGCCGCTATTTCGCCTTCCAATGCCCGCCACCGTTCTCGCAATCAATCCGCGCCTGCGGCAGATGCTCCACGTCGTAGTAATACGTGGTCACTTGGGCTTTGTCGGGGATGTTCAGCGCCTTGGCGTTTTTGTCTTTGCTGGTGGAGTGCGGGTTGGCCAGGGATTCTTGGGTGATCGTGGCGATACACGTGGCCTGATAGTGATCGGCGCAGTGTTCGACCTTGGTTTTAGTGCTGCTGAGCATGTCTTTGCTTTCGTTGCTGCACGACCAGTCGATGGAGTTGACGGGCATGCCTTCGTATTCGTAGCAGCTGTGGGTTTCCACCGCTGGCACCGAAGCGCTGGAGGATTGGGTCTGAACGTCGCAGCCTTCGGCCATGACGCAGGTGGGGATGACGGCGAAGGTGGCGATCAGAAGCAGGAAGCGAGTGTTCATCGGGGTTTCCTCTTCAACGGCGCCGGGTCTGATCGATGATGTTGGCGCTTTATAGTTTCGAGACGGCGTGGAGGAGGGAGGTTCCATCGGGTTTTTGATTTGCTCCTATCGCGTACACTGCGAAACAATCGGAAACATTCAGCGCCCAAGGATTGGAACATTGCCCATGATCGAAATTGGCAGCCGCAATAACGCGACCCCCTCGCAGCATCCATTCCACGACATCTATCTGTTTCACATCGATCCTGCAAAGCCAGACTCGCCTTTCTGTTTCGAGCAGTCGATGTCCGGCGGGCACATGGAACACGGCGGTGCGCGATGGTTGGCGCTGAATGAGCTGGACGCTTGGCCGGGCGAGTGGCGTGAGCACCTGAGAAAAGCTGATTGTGCGTGGGTTGCCGAGTTGATCGATGCCCATCCAAATGCCGATCAGTTCACCGTGGTCTCGCTGATTCTTCAACGTCATTCCGGGCCTGCGAAGCCAACCGGACGGCTTGAAGCGATGCGCAACTGGCTCAAACGCAACATCCACGTTGGCGGCCGCTATGGCGTTTAACCCACGGAGACTTCCATGACTCAGACACTCGAACGCGCTATCGCCATCGCTGCCACCGCCCATGCCGGGCAGGTCGACAAGGGCGGTGCGCCGTACATTCTGCATCCGCTGAAAGTCATGTTGCGCATGAGCACGCTGGAAGAACGCATCGTCGCCGTGCTGCACGATGTGGTCGAGGATTGCGCCATCAGCCTCGATGATTTGCGTAAGGAAGGTTTCAGCGAAGAAGTTTTGAGCGCTATTGAATCCGTGACCAAAGTGCCGGGCGAGTCCTACGAGGATTTCGTCGACCGCGCGGCGCAGAACCCGATCGGACGGGTGGTCAAGCTGGCGGATCTGGAAGAGAACAGCGACCTGTCGCGGATTGCCTCGCCAAGTTGGGAGGATCTGGAGCGGATCGAGAAGTATCGGCGGGCGATCGGGCGGTTGCGCTCGTAAGAACGAATACCCCCCTGTAGGAGCTGCCGAAGGCTGCGATCTTTTGACTTTGATTCTTTAAAGGCAAGATCAAAAGATCGCAGCCTGCGGCAGCTCCTACATGGGATTGATGTCGGGTCAGTTGAATAGCCAGGAAGGCGAAGAATATGAAATCGATTCTGTGTTTGTTGATCGCGGCCGCTGTTGGCGTTGCGCTGCAGGTCAGCGGTGTTCCTCATGGCCTCTTGCTGGGGGCGATCCTCGTCACCGCATTGGTCACCACGCGCAGCGGTTTTGCCCCCGCAACCCCTTATGGTCTGGGCTACATCCAGGTCACACTGGGCATTGCCACCGGGTTGATGTTTGAAGCGTGGGACAGCGCAACCGTCTCGACGATGTTGCCGAGCCTCGGCATCTTGCTGCTGTGCCTGACGATGCAAGTCGCACTGGCCGCTTGGTGGCTGTCGCGCGGGGCAGGGTGGAATCGCACGGATGCGTTGCTGGCAGTCTATCCGGGCGCGTTGGCGGCGGTGTTCGATCTGCTGGAATCGCATCAGGCTTCAAGCAAGGTGATCATCGTGCACTTGATGCGGCTGCTGCTGATCACGGTGCTGGTGAGTTTGCTTATTCCCGGAACGGCACCGGTTGCCGTGGCCGACGTCGATCCGTTGTCCACGGGCATGGCGCTGACCGTGCTGTCGGTGATCGGTTTGAGTGTGCTGGTCGGGCGTTTACTGCTCGCCGTTGGCGTGCCGGCACCGTTCATGCTGACGGCAATCATCATCACTGCCGTGTTCGTGAAATCAGGATGGCTGCACGGCTTTCACATGCCGGACTGGAGTTTGAGCCTGGCGGCGCTGATTCTGGGTGTGCGGATCGGTTCGCGATTCCAAGGGCTTGGCCTCGCGGAGCTGGGGCGTCACGGGCGCACGGCGCTGGTTTCGGTGGGTTTGATGATTCTGATAGCGGCGGTTTTCGCGTTGGCGGCGGCGCGATTACTGGGCAGCGATGCGCTGTCGTTGTGGCTCGCGTACATGCCGGGGGCTATCGAAACCATCGCTATTGTGGCGTTCGCCGGCGGGCTGAATGTGGTGTTTATCCTGATTCACCATCTGGCACGGATGGTGGTGCTGCATTTTGCACCGGCGTTGTTGGTGCAGGTTCGGCGGGTGCGGGAAGGGGCGTGATCCAGGTGGTGCTGATTTTATGGATAATCAGTACCACCGTTTGGATAGCGGCATCTGCAAATTCGCCGAGCGGTTAGGTCGACCCCTTTGATAAAGCCATATTTCTGAAAGGCCAAAATCGAATAATTCGAACAGCTAGGTTCGAATCTACATGCCGATCTCAGCCTTTCAGGCGCCATTTTCTGATAGCAACGGATTGCCAATATGGCGACGGGGACCATCATGCAGGCTTGCGTAGAGAAATGACGTAATACTCGGTCAGTACGTTTTTCTTTCCGAGCAGCGCATCGAAGCACCCCGGTTTGACAGAAACCCCAATGGTGTCGATTCGGTAAAACTCCCAGCCGTCTTCTGCGTGGGAGTTCACTACGTTCTGAAGGTAGGCAGCGGCTTCATTCCCACGGTGCTCTTTGGCACGAACTTCAATGTTTGGCGGGACTTGAACCATCTTATATACGTACATCCTTGCTCATCCTTTCCATCGCTGCATTCCGAATGAATGACAGAACCGAATGTTTATACTCAATTTGATATCCCTTGGCCATCACTCGCTCAGCATTGCTGGGTTGGACGTGAACTACACTCCCAGATTACCCCGCCCCACAGGCAACCCCGCCGCGTCGGAGGTCATCATGTTCCGCCACTCACTGTTCATCGCAGCGTGCCTGTGCGCCACACAGACCAGCGCTGAATCCGTCATCCCGCTCAAGGGCCAGACTTCCCAGCAAACCCAGATCGACATCAACGACTGCCACTCCATAGCGTCCACCTCAACCACGTCGACACCACAGGCCGGCGGTCGGTTGAAGGGCGCAGCAGTGGGTGCGGCGGCCGGTGCCAGCGCTGCTGAAGTGCGCGGCCGTCAGCACGACGAGTTATACGAAGCGGTGGATGATGACCGCAAGCAGGATTACCGCCAGGACCGCGCCAAGCAGACCGCTGCGGCGGGTGCGGTGGTTGGCGGTGCGCGGCAGCGGCAGGATCGGCGTGAGCAGCGGCGGACCGATGCTTCAGCCAGTTCCAGCGCCTACACCGGATGCCTGCAAGGGCGGGGTTATCAGGTCACACCCTGACGGTGTTCCCGGTGCGCGACGAGCAAGTGCATCATCACCCCGCTATAAAGCGTCACCAGAATGAACAACCCCATACGCACCGCAAATGCGCTGTAGACATCCTTGCCCGCTGCGCTGTCTTCCACCGATTGGCCGAGCAGGATAATCATGGTGATCAGGGTGTTGAGCCAGAACCCCGGGGTGAGTTGCGTCGGGTGCATCCGATAGAGTTTGCGCGCCACCAACAGCCCGAACAGCAGCATCCACAGAAAGAACATCCACAGGTGTACGAACAGGCTCAACGCACACCAGAACAGCACCGCCAGCAGTCCGCCGAGCAAGGTCGAGCCGAGCAGTTCGCGCCCGGCATGGTGGGTGCGGGTGGTGGTGCTTTGCTGGCCGAGGCTGACGGCTTTGAGGATGATCGGCAGGTAGCTGGCGGGGTCGATCAGCACCAGCAGGAAGGTCGGCAGCACGATCAGCGTTGCGCGCAACGCTACGCGGGGCACGTCTTCGGCGGGCAGGGCGGGGGCGGGTGGTGGCGCGGGACTGTTGGCCGGTTCCGGGAACAGGATGTGGCTCAGGCCGACGATGACGACGGCCAGTAACAGGCCTTTGACCAGTGCGCCGATCACCGCCATCGCCAGCTCGAATGAGGCGAAGCCGGCGGCAGAGATCATGGTCATGCCGATCACCAGGAACGTCATGATCAGCACGTTGCCGCCGCGCAAACCGTAGGTGAACACCAGAAACAGCCCAACACCGATCAGCAGCACGCCGCACACCGGGTAATACCGCAGCAACGGCACCAGCAACAGTCCGAGACTGGTGGTAAACGCGGCGACCAAAGTCAGTATCAGCGCCATTTTGACTGGCAATGGCCGGGGCATGCTGGCGAGCAGCAACACCGCGAGCACCGGCGACAGAAACGATAGTGGCAAGGCGAAACCGTAACTGGCAGCGGTGCACAGCGCCGTGCCGAACGCCAGACGCAAGGCCCGTTGCGCCGGCACGCTGCGCTCAGTAGGCATACGACAGCCAGCTCATTAACCAGACAAACACCCGCCCGAGTGGGTTGAGCAGATTGCCCTCGGTGGGGAAGGCCATGACTTCCGCCTGCCCACCGGCGCGGATCGCGCGACTGTCGATCAGACGCTTTTTCGCCTCGTCGCTGAACTCGATGATCACCGGAAAACGTTGCGCCGGGCGCAGCCAGTCGCGGCTGTTCTGAATGCTTGGCAAGGTGCCGGGCGCAGGCGTCTGGCCGACGCTCACGCCATAGCCGACGCTGCGCACGCGACCGTCGAGGACTTCGCCGGGCAGCGCGTCGAGGACGATCGCCACCGGGGTGCCGGGTTGCACGCGGCCGAGGTTGTTCTCGGTGAGGTCGGCACTGACCCACACGTCCTGGATCGTGATCAGTGTCATCACCGGACTGCCGGCAGCCGCGAACTGGCCGACGTCGGTGCGCAGGTCGGTGATCAGTCCCGCCGAACGCGCGCCGATGCGGGTGTTGGCCAGATCGAGTTCAGCCTTGGCCAGCGTGGCGGCGGCGCTGAGCAGTTTGGCGTTGGTGTCGGTGTTGCCGCCTTCCTGTTCCTGGGCACGCAGCACTTCGGCCCGAGCGGCGGCGACCTTGCTGACCGCCGCTGTATGGTTGGCCCGGGACACTTCAAGAAGTCGTACGGACACCGTGCCCGGATCTTCTTTGTACAAGCCTTCAAGCCGGCGATTGTCCTGGCGCGCCTTGAGTTCATCGGCTTGGGCTGCACGCAGCGACGCCTGGGCCGAAGCGATGCCTGCGGTGCTGGCGCCAACAGTGCGACGGGTGTTTTCCAGATCGGCCCGGGCGCGGTCGACGGCAATCTGCAGCGGCTGTGGATCGAGTTCGAAGAGGATGTCGCCAGCCTTCACGTCCTGATTGTTGCGCACGTTGACCTTGATCACCCGCCCCGCGACTTCCGCCGCCACCGGAATCACGAATGCGCCGACCCGCGCCTGCTGGGTGTAGGGCGTGTAGCGGTCGGCCAGTAGGTACCACGCCAGGCTCAGCACGATCAACAGCAGCACCCAGCGGATGCCTTTTTTCGCCGGGTCAGGTTGAACCGGGGCGGGCGCGGGAGGCGTGGCGTCAGTCATGAGGGCTTACCTGCGGTGGAAGGGGATACGCCGGTGGGGCGGGCGGTGCGGTGAGCAAGTCGCCCCAGTGGGTGCGCTGCTGCATCTGGTGTTGGGTGGGCTCATCGACTTGGGGTGCATTGCTTTGCCAGCCGCCACCGAGGGCCTTGTACAGGGCGATCAGGTTGCTCACCGCGTCGCTGCGGCTGACCAGATAGTTGTCTTGCAACTCCAGCAGCGCACGCTGGGCATCGAGCACCCGTTGAAAGTCCGAATAGCCTTCACGGTATTGCGTGTTGGCCAGCACCAGCGAACGCCGCGCCGCGCCTTCGGCCTCACGCAAAATACGTTCGCGCTGCAACGCTTTGCTCAGCCCGCTGGCGGCATCGTCGGCCTCGCGCGCAGCCTGGCGCACCTTGTCGCGGTAGGCTTCGATCAGTTGCTGCAGACGCGCGTCCTGCACGCGGATGTTGTTGCGGATCCGCCCGTAATCGAAGAGGTTCCAGCGCAAGCTCGGGCCGCCGATCAGGTCGAGGCTGCGCGGGGTGGCGCTGAGAGTGTCAGTGGACCAGACGATGCTGCCGAGCAAGGTCAGCGACGGGTACAGATCGGTTTCGGCGACCCCGACCAGCGCCGATTGTGCAGCCACGTTCAATTCCGCCGCCCGCACATCGGGGCGGCGCAGCAACAGATTGGCCGGGACGTCTTGCAACACCGCGCGATCAACCAGCGGAATCAGCCCCACTTGCTCAGCCAGCAGCGCCGCGCCACCGGGCGGCTGACCGACCAGCACCGCCAGCGCGTTGCGCGTGCGCAGCACCTGATCTTCGAACACCGGAATGCTGCTCAGCGTGCCCAGGTACTGGGTTTTCGCCTGTTGCAGATCGAGTTCGGCGGTCTGGCCGCTGTTGAACAGTTTTTCGGTGATCTCGAAATTGCGTTTCTGCTGGGCGGCGTTTTCCCGGGCGACCCGCAGCCGCGCTTCGGTGGTGCGCAACAGAAAATAGGTGTCGGCGACCTGCGCGCGCAGCAACACCAGAGCGTCTTCGTAATTGGCCTGGGCGGCGAAGTAACTGGCATCGGACGATTCGATGGCGCGGCTGAAACGGCCCCAGAAATCCAGCTCCCAGCCGACATCGAACGCTGCGCTGTGTTGCCAGAATTGGCGGTTCTGCGGATTGTTGCCGCCGGACTGATGTCGGTCGACGTAAAGGCTGTCGACGCCCAGCTGCTGCAGTTGCGGATAGCGGGCGCTTTCGGCGATGCCCAGTTGTGCGCGGGCCTCGAGCACCCGCAGCCCGGCGATTTTCAGGCTGCTGTTGTGCGCATCGGCTTCGGCGATCAGGCGGTCGAGCACCGGGTCGGCGAACACTTGCCACCACTGGCGCAGGTCCGGTTGGTCGGCGCGTTCACTGGCCTGCTCCAGCGCGGCGCTGTTCCACTGCTTGCTCCAGGCCTCGCCCGGCGGCTGGAAGTCCGGCCCCAGACGTACGCAACCGCTCAAACTCAAAGCGCCGAGCAACAACAGGTGGCCGGGCCGCGTCAGCAGGGCGGTGGTTGCAGGCATTGCGCGTGTCCCGGGTCGCAAATATCACTGGAGCATAGACGGCAGATGGCAGGTTGATCGGGCGATTCTGCTGCTACGCTTTTCAAGCGCTCCTCAACCACTCGCGCCCTCGATCAAAAGGTACGAAACCATGGACACCTCACAGGATTCGGTTGTACCGAGCACCCCTGCCACCTGGCGCTTCAAGGCCGGCGTGGCAATCATTTGCGTGATGCTCGGCTCGTGGCTGATGGTGCCACTGGCGGCCAGCCTCGATGTACCCGGCTCGAAAGTCGCGGCGCTGACCGGGGTGCTGTTTATCAGCAACAAGGTGCTGTTGCTGTTGGTGATCGCGGTGATGGGCAAGGCCGGGTTTGCCGAACTCAAGCGCAAGATCGGCAGTTACGTGTCGGGGATCATTCCGACCCCGGTCGATCAGGTCGGGCCGATGCGGCACCGGATCGGCGTGGTGATGTTCTGGCTGCCGCTGGTGACGGCGTTTCTGGAACCGTATTTCGATAATTTCTGGCCGGGATTGCGCCCCAATCTTTGGCAGCTGCAACTGCTTGGCGACCTGATGTTCATCGGCAGTTTCTTTGTGCTCGGCGGCAATTTCTGGGACAAGGCGCATGCGCTGTTCGTGCGCACGGCACGGGTGGTGTCTGTCTAAAACCAAAAGATCGCAGCCTTCGGCAGCTCCTACAGGGAAAACTTAATTCCTGTGTAGGAGCTGCCGAAGGCTGCGATCTTTTCCAGGCATCAACGCAAATGCGCGGCGAAGCCTTCCTCACCCGGGGCGATATCATCCTTGAGCGTCAACGCCGGTATCTCGTAATCCCCGGCATTCTGCTGCCGATAAGCAAGCGGCCGCGTACTCCACAACTCATCCAGGCGCGTGCCCAGTGCCTCGCAGGTCTCGGCAAACCGCGCCTGATCCATGCGGCTGGCGCGGTACACCAGGAAGGGCGGCACCACGTCGAAACCGGGGTAGAACAGCACGCCGTGCTGAATCGGAAACAGCAAATCATCAATCGGCCCGTTGATCCCGCGCGGGCTGTAGTGCGAATCCCAGCCTCCGGTGGTGACCAGCAGCATCGCGCGTTTGCCTGTCATCTTGCCTTCGCCGTAGCGCTCGCCCCAGCGCGCATCGGAGTGCTCGCCGACACCGTAGGCAAATCCGTAGGCATACACGCGCTCGACCCAGCCCTTGAGGATGGCCGGCATGGTGAACCACCACAGCGGGAACTGCAGGATCAGCGCGTCGGCCCACAATAGTTTTTCCTGCTCGCGGGCGATGTCGGCCGACTGCCGACCCTGTTGGTAAGCCAGTTTTGAATCGATCGAGGCGTGGAATGGCCGGCTTTCATCGCGACCGGGCGCGTCATCGGCGTCGATCGTGGTTTTCCAGTTCATCGCATACAGGTCGGAGACCTGCACGGTGTGGCCGGCGGCTTGCAGACGCTGGACGGTGAAGTCCCTGAGCGAGCCGTTGAGCGAAGTGGGTTCGGGGTGGGCGTAGACCAGTAGCACATTCATGTGGCAACTCCTTGGTTGAATGCAGGCAGGATCAATCCTTGATCGGTATATTGGAAATGAATGTCTGATATGTCAGGTATAGCCATGAATAATTTAAGACGTCTGGATATCAACTTGCTGTTGACCCTAGACGTGTTGTTGGCAGAACACAACGTAACCCGCGCCGCAGAGCGGTTGAGCCTGTCGCAGCCGTCGGTGAGCGTGCACTTGGCCAAGCTGCGTGAGATCTTCGGCGATCCGCTGTTGCTGCCCGGGCCACGGGGCATGCGCCCGACTGCGCGAGCCGATGAACTGCGCGAGCCGTTGCGCGAGGCGCTGGAAGCACTGGAACGCGCGGTGGCCCCGGCCAGTGCCTTCGATCCGGCGCAGGCCAGGCATGTCTGGAAAGTCGCGGCGACGGATTACGGCGAATCGACGGTGGTGCTGCCAGCCCTTAGTGGTTTGCGCCTTCAGGCGCCGGGCACGCGGCTCGCGGTGCTCGATCTGATGCCGGCGCAGTTGGCCAGGCAAGCGGAGCAGGGCGTGTTTGACCTGGCGCTGCACATCACCGAAGAGGCGCCGCTGGATCTGCATCAACGGGTGCTGTTCACCGAACATTACGTGTTGGCCGGGCGTGTCGGGCATCCGGGTTTGAAGCGTAGACCGACGCGCGAACAGTTCTGCGCGCTGGAACACGTGATGGTGTCGCGCGAGGGCGGGGGCTTTTTCGGGGTGACCGACAAGGCGCTGGCCGAGGTTGGTCTGGCGCGCAAAGTGGTGCTGTCGGTGCCGCATTTCCTGATGGTGATGTCGGTGCTGGCGAGTACCGATCTGGTGGCGATGCTGCCGTCACGCTTGGTGCGCGGCAACCCGGCGTTGCAGGTGGTCGAGGCACCGCTGCAGGTACCGGGCTACGAAATGGCGATGTTCTGGGGCGAGCGCGCGCATCGCGACCCGGCGCACAAATGGTTGCGTGAGCATCTGGCGGCGTCGGTGTGACGTATCAGGCGTGACCCAGCGCAATCGCAAAAGACACCACGATCATGCACGCAAACGCAAAATTGAGATTCATCAGCTGTTTATCCTGAGCCTTTTTAAAGTGAGGCCATTCTGAACAGGCTGAATGCAAAGAAAAAATTCGGCATGTTGATTCCAATGATCGAGCGAATTGATAGCTCAACAGATCCCAATTTTTTCTAAGTGCGAAATGTCTACCCGCATTCATAATTGAATTAAATGCAGTTTTTTTATTGCCAAATTGTTCTCTGGGCTGTCATTTGTGACAGGTGTCTTTTGATTTTTTTTGTTTTAGAGTTTTGTGGCATTTAAATAATTCATAGTCGAAAGGAATTTTTTATGAGTTTGGATATTTTGAAAGTTCTGGGTGAATCGCCTGCGCGAAGTTCCAGTGTGGATTGGAAAGCACGCTTTGAAATTCAGTTAACGAAAAGTGATTTTGATCAAGTCATTAAGATAATCAACTTTGAAGGTAAATTTACTAAGGGCGATATGGGTTATTTTTGGGGGTTCGGCCCCGAGCAGAACGCTGAAGGCTGGGTGTTTCGGAACGATTTTTATAGCGGTGATCTCAAAACTGGTACGACCTATGAGGTGGGGGGTGAGGGATTTTCGGGGTTGTTAATCGAAGGAGGTGGGCAAATGATAAGTGGGGGAAGGATTCACACAGGGAAAATGATTTTGGATAAATATTCCCCAGAGCAGGGAGTTGTTAAAGGTCGTTATTTAAAGGTTGTAACAAAGGGAGGCAGGCCCGACGGTAGTGAGCTGGACCCAGCATATGCAAGCTACATAAATTTTGAATGCTGGGGTGAGCCGGTTTAATCGTTATGCTTCTTGCCTGTTTTTTATTTGAGAAGTTGGGCGAGTTCAAGGATTGAGTTCGAAGGTTGTCCTGCCGCATGTTTTTGGATAGTCTCGCAAAAACACGTACAAACAGGCAAAAACATGCATGATCATTCGGTCACCGAACTCCCGTCCCTGCGCCGGCAGAAAATCCTCCTGATCCTCGAACGCGACGGCAAGGTCATGGCCTCCGAGTTGAGCCAGCACTTCGCCGTGTCCGAAGACACCATTCGCCGCGACCTCGCCGAGCTGGACAACGCCGGGCTGGTGCAGCGCGTGCATGGCGGGGCGCTGCCAAAGCCCAAGGACAGCGGCAAGGATTACTTCACCCGTCTGGATGAGACTGATGAGGTGAAGGTGCGTCTGGCGCAGTTGGCGGCGCAAAAGGTCGAGGACGGGCAGATTGTGTTGTTCGATTCCGGCTCGACCGCGCTGCAGGTGGCGCGCTCGTTGCGCGCGGATATCCAGATCACTGCGGTGACCGCCGCGCCGATGACAGCGATTGCCTTGTCCGAATACAAGGGCGTGAAAGTGATTCTGGCCGGTGGGCAACTGAACCCGCGCACGATGTCGGCTAGCGGGCACGAGGCGGTGCGCATGCTGGCCGGGATCAAGGCCGATCTGGCGTTCACCGGGGTCTGTGCGATTCACCCGGAGGTGGGCATCACCTCGCTGCACTTCGATGAAGTGCCGGTGAAACAGACGCTGCTCGACAGCGCGGCGCGGGTGATTGCGGTGACCACGGCTGACAAGCTCGGCGCGGTGGAGCCGTTTGTGGTGGCGTCGTGCACGCGCCTGCATACGCTGATTACCGAGCGGCACCTGGCGTCGGGGAGTGTCGAGGATTATCGGCGATTGGGGATTGTGGTGGAGCAGTTGCCGGACTGAGATTTGTAGTGAGGCTGCTGGCCTCTTCGCGAGCAAGCCCGCTCCCACATTTGGAATGCATTTCAATGTGGGAGCAGTTGCCGGACTGAGATTTGTAGTGAGGCTGCTGGCCTCTTCGCGAGCAAGCCCGCTCCCACATTTGGAATGCATTTCAATGTAGGGAGCAGTTGCCCGACTGAGATTTTGTGCTGAGGCTGATGGCCTCATCGCGAGCAGGCTCACTCCTACAGTTGGAACGCATTTCCCTTGTAGGAGTGAGCCTGCTCGCGATGGGGCCAGTCCGGTCAACGCAACTTTTCAAGCATCTGGTAATACCACATCCCCGCCGCCAACAACGGATTGCCCAGCCAATCCCCCATCGGTACCCGGATGTGTTGGCACTGCGCAAAGGTGTCGAACTGTTCCATTTGCCCGGTGATCGCGCGGCTCATGATTTCACCCATGATGTGCGTCGTCGCGATGCCGTGGCCCGAGTAGCCCTGGCAATACCAGACGTTGTCCGAGAGCTTGCCCAGTTGCGGGATGCGGTTGATCACGATGCCCATCGCGCAGCTCCACTGGTAGTCGATCTGCACCCCTTTGAGGGCCGGGAAGGTCTGTTCGATGCATGGGCGCAGTTCGGCGGCGATGTCCCGTGAATCCTTGCCGCTGTAGTTGGCGCCGCCACCGAATAGCAGGCGACCGTCAGCCGTGAGGCGGTAGTAGTCGAGAACGAAACGGCAGTCGTACACCGCGAGGTCTTCGGGGTTGATCTGCCGCGCCAGATCACCCAGCGGCGCGGTGGTGACGATGCCGCCCATGGCCGGGAAAATCTTGCCTTTGAGCTGGCCCGGTTCGAGTTTGTGATAAACGTCACCGGCGAGCATCACCTGATTGGCATCGATCTGGCCGTGTGCGGTGCGCACACCCGGGCTCTTGCCGTGAATGATCTCCAGCACTTCACTGTTTTCGAAGATCAAGGCGCCGAGGCTTTGCGCCGCCCGCGCTTCGCCGATGCACAGGTTGAGCGGGTGCAGGTGCATGTTGCGGGTGTTCTTGATCGCGCCGTGGTAGAGGTCGCTTTGCAGCAGGTCGCGCACCTGACTGCGGTCGAGCAGGCTGACCTCATCACTCAGGCCGCGACGCACGGCTTCCTCGTAATCGTTGCGCAAACCGTCCATGTGGCTCGGCTTGTAAGCGGCGTGCAGATGGCCGTGTTTGAGGTCGCACTGGATGCCGTATTTCGCCACGCGCTGCCGTATGATTTCATGCCCGCGCCAGCGCAGGTGCCAGATAAAATCATCGACTTCATCACCGAGTTTCGGGCGCATCTGTTTACGCATTGCGCCGTCGCCGGAGAGGCTGCCGGTGACTTGTCCGCCATTGCGTCCGGTGGCGCCCCAGCCGATCTTGTGGCTCTCGACGATGGCGACTTTCAGGCCTTTTTCGGCGAGTTCGACGGCGGTGGCAACGCCAGTGAAACCGCCGCCGATGATCACCACATCAACCTGGTGCCGGCCCTGCAGGGTCGGGTAGTCGGTGTCCTGGTTGAGGGTGGCGGTGTAGTAGGAATTGCAGCGTTGGGTCATGTCGGTGTCCACATAAAATTCGGGAGTCAGAGTGCAATCCCCTGTGGGAGCGGGCTTGCTCGCGAATGCGGTGTGTCAGTCACTGAAATATTGACTGTGCCGACGCCTTCGCGAGCAAGCCCGCTCCCACAGGGGGATGGTGTGAGGCTTCAGGCTTCAGGCTTCGGTCAGATACCAACGCCAATCCTGCTCACCCACCTCGGCCATGAACTGCCGGTACTCGGCACGCTTCACCGCCAGATACACCCCGAGAAACTCCTGACCCAGGGCATCCCGTGCCCACGCGGAACTCTCCAGTGCTTGCAGCGACGTCAGCCAGTCTGTCGGCAGTAATTCCTTAGCCTGCGCATAGCCGTTGCCCTCGATCGGTGCGCCCGGATCCAGATCCTCGCGAATCCCGCGATGGATCCCGGCAAGGATCGCTGCCGCCGCCAGATACGGGTTGGCGTCGGCGCCGCAGATGCGGTGTTCGATGTGCCGGGTATTGGCCGGACCGCCCGGTACGCGCAGGCTGACGGTGCGGTTGTCGACGCCCCAGGTCGGCGCCAATGGCGCATAGCTGTTGGCCTGAAAGCGGCGGTAGGAGTTGGCATTGGGGCAGAACAGCAGCAGCGTATCGAGCAGCGAGGCGAGCATGCCGCCAATCGCGGTGCGCAGCAGCGGAGTGCCGGCCGGATCCTCGGCGGCGAACAGATTGCGCCCCTCGCCATCAGCAAGGCTGACGTGCATGTGCATGCCGGTGCCGGCCAGATCATCGAATGGCTTGGCCATGAACGTCGCCTGCATGCCGTGCTTGTGCGCCACCGCTTTGACCAGACGTTTGTAGCGCACCGCCTGATCCATCGCGACCAGTGCGTCGCCGTGTTCAAGGGTGATTTCCACCTGACCTGGCGCATATTCCGAGATCGCCGTGCGCGCCGGAATGCCGTGCAGTTTGCAGGCGCCGTAGAGGTCGGCGAGGAACGGTTCGATCTGCTCCAGTTCACGCAAACCGTAGACCTGGGTGTGTCGCGGTCGGCCCCCGTCGGCGTCCAGCGCCGGTTGCGGACGGCCGTTGTGATCGCGTTTGGCGTCGAGCAGGTAAAACTCCAGCTCGCACGCCATCACCGGGTGATAACCCTCGGCCTTGAGGCCGTTGATCACCTTGATCAACAGATGACGAGGGTCGGCGATGCTCGCCGGCAGGCCCTCGGTCGGGTGCATGCTGACCTGCACCGCCGCGGTCGGAATCTGCCGCCACGGCAGGCGCACCAGACTGCCTTCGAGCGGGTAGGCGCGGCAGTCGATGTCGCCGACGTCCCACACCAGACCCGAGTTTTCCACGTCTTCGCCCTGCACGGTCAGGCCGAGAATGGTGCTGGGCAGCGGGCGACCGCTTTCGTATACAGCGAGCAGTTCCTCGCGGTGCAACAGCTTGCCACGCGGCACGCCGTTGGCGTCGAGGATGAACAGCTCGATCATGTCGATATCGGGGTTCTGTTCAAGGAACAGGCGTGCGTCTTCGATGGCTGCGAATTTCATGGTCAATCACTCACGATGGCGCCGCACAGGCGCGCAGATTCGGACCGGGCGCATTGAAGGCGTCCCGGCAGGGATATCAAATGGAGATCAGTCAGACGTGACACGGAACCTGTGAGGACTGCTGCGCAGTCCATCGGGGATAAATCCCCTCACTACAGGTCATGCATCCAAAGTTTTTGTTGACTGAGAGAGTCAGCAGGCGATATCCGGCGGGCGTGCGGAGTGACGCAGCTTGGAACGGCGCAGGGCCATGGGGAGATTGACGATGCGATTCATGCGCGGCCCCTGTGACAGAGGGCGCACACAGCGGAGACGTTCAACCTTTCTGGTTGTTGTGGTGACGTGCTCATAACGCGTGTTTCCGTTGGCGGAAAACGTCGGTGGCGGGGCAGGCCCGCCGACCGGTGTGCCCGGATAGTAAGGGGCAATCCGCGGGCGTGTAAACCGCTGATTGCGCCCCTGCATCTTTGGTCGCCGCTCAGCGCAGCAGGTGCAAGCCCAGCCCGGCAAGGGCGCAAACGATCAACACTTCGATCACTCCACGCTTGAAAATGAACAGCGCCAGTGCGGCCAGCAGTGCCAGCCCGATCGAAAACAGATCCGCGTGCCCGGCAAAACCGTTGGGCCAGAACACGTGATAAGCGAAGAAACACGCCAGGTTCAGAATCACCCCGACCACCGCTGCGGTGATCGCAGTCAACGGTGCGGTGAACTTCAGTTCGTTGTGCGTTGATTCCACCAGCGGCCCGCCGGCGAGGATGAACAGGAACGAGGGCAGGAAGGTGAACCAGGTCACCAGCGTCGCCGCCAGTGCACCGGCGGCGAATGCATGTTCCGCACCGAACGCCGGTTGCACGTAACCGCCGATGAAACCGACAAACGCCACCACCATGATCAGCGGCCCGGGCGTGGTTTCGCCGAGGGCGAGGCCGTCGATCATCTGCGTCGGCGTCAGCCAGCCATAGTGCCCGACCGCGCCCTGATAGACGTATGGCAACACTGCGTAAGCGCCGCCGAAGGTCAGCAATGCGGCCTTGGTGAAGAACCAACCCATTTGCGTGAACGTACCGTCCCAGCCGAACAACGCGGTCAGCAGGCCCATCGGCAAACACCACAGCGCCGCGCCAACCAACAGCAAACGCCAGAGCTTCGGCAAGCTGAATCGCGCATGGTCGGGTGTCGGCGTGTCGTCGTCGATCAGCGCCGGGCCGAAGGATTTGGCACTGCCGCGCTGCCCGCCATTGTCGAAGCGCTGCGGCGCCAGGCGTCCGCCGAAATAGCCGAGCAATGCCGCGCCGAGGACGATCAGCGGGAACGGCAGATTGAAGGCAAATATCGCCACAAATGACGCCCCGGCGATCGCCCACAGCCAACTGTTTTTCAGCGCCCGCGAGCCGATGCGATGCGCCGCGTGCAAGACGATCGCGGTCACCGCCGGTTTGATTCCGTAGAAGATCCCGGCGACCACCGGCACATCGCCGAACGCGATGTACAGCCACGACAGCGCAATCAGGATGAACAGCGACGGCAGCACGAACAGCGCCCCGGCGATCACCCCGCCCCAGGTGCGATGCAGCAGCCAGCCAATGTAGGTCGCCAGTTGCTGCGCCTCGGGGCCGGGCAGCAACATGCAGTAGTTAAGCGCGTGCAGAAAGCGCCGCTCGGAGATCCAGCGCCGGCGCTCGACCAGTTCCTGATGCATGATCGCGATCTGCCCGGCCGGGCCGCCGAAACCGATGCAGCCAAGCTTGAACCAGAAGCGCCAGGCCTGGCGCAGCGTGACGGGAGCGGGGCGGGGCAGGTTGTTGGGCGCTGTGCTCAAACGAGACTCCGGAGTTTAATCCTGGCGGAGTGGCTATCTAATCAGACTTTCAACCCTCACCCCAGCCCTCTCCCAGAGGGAGAGGGGGCCGACCGAGGTGTCTGGCGTTATCCATCGACCTGAAAGATCGAGTCGATTATGGATTCAGAACCAATCTTTCAATTCGGTGAATTTCTTCAATATCCCCCAATCAGTCCCCTCTCCCTCGGGGAGAGGGCTAGGGTGAGGGGCTCTTGATCTTCAGGCATGCGCCAGACTCCAGCGCAGTGCCGCATTCTGGTCACTCTCCCGCGCCTCGACCCAATGCGAACCCTGCGCCGTGCTCTCACGCTTCCAGAACGGTGCACGAGTCTTGAGCACATCCATGATGAACGCACAGGCTTCGAACGCCATGTGCCGGTGTTTGCTGCTGACGCCAACAAACACGATCGGCTCGCTGACCGCCAGTGCGCCGACCCGATGCACAATCTCCACCCCCAGCAGCGGCCAGCGCTCGCGCGCCTCGTCGGCGATCTGTTCGAGGGCCTTTTCGGTCATGCCCGGATAATGTTCGAGGAACAGCTCGTTCACGCTCTGCCCGATGTTCAGATCGCGCACATAGCCGATGAAATTCACCACCGCGCCGACTCGCGGATTGCGCGCATGCAGGTCGGCGGTCAACTGGCCGACGTCGAAGCTTTTGTACTGGACTCGAACCGTCATGCTCAGCCCCCGGTGACCGGAGGGAAAAACGCGATCTCGTCGAAGTCTTCGATGGCCGCGCTCGGTTGGCACAGCTCCTGATTCAACGCGCACATCAGGTTGCCGGCGCCGAGCACTTCGCGCCATTCCTCACCGCGAGCCATGAGCATCTGCCGTACGTCCTCGATGCAGGTCAGGTCGTCGCTCAGGGGGATTTTTTCCCCGCCCAGATTCAGGCGATCACGGTAGCTGGCGAAGTAGTTGATCAGGATCATTGCGCGTCCTCCCAGTGAAAGTGTCCGGAGCGGCCGCCCTGTTTGCTGAGCAGGCGGATGTCGCCGATGACCATGGCCCGGTCCACCGCTTTGCACATGTCGTAAATGGTCAGTGCGGCGACGCTGGCGGCGGTCAGGGCCTCGAGTTCAACGCCGGTCTGGCCGGTGAGGCGACAGGTGCTGGTGATCTGCACGCGGTCCGGTTCGCAGGCCTTGAGTTCGACGTGAATCGAGCTGAGCAGCAGCGCATGGCACAGTGGGATCAGTTCGTGGGTGCGCTTGGCCGCCTGGATTCCGGCGATGCGCGCCACGGCGAAGACGTCGCCCTTGGGGTGACCGTTGGCCTGGATCATCTGCAGCGTTTCCGGGCGCATGTGCACCCAGGCTTGCGCCGTGGCTTCGCGGCGAGTCGCGGCTTTGTCGCTGACGTCGACCATGTTGGCGCGGCCCTGATCATCAAGGTGGGTGAGGATGTTGCTCATGGCATAAGCTCCTGGATCGGGCTGTAGATTCGGGGGGCGTTACGGTGCGGCACATGGATCAGATTGAGTCGATGCTTGAGTGCCCAGCGCACGGTCAACGCGGTGGGAGCAGACAGGCTGACGAGGGTGCCAAGTCGGGCGCGCACGGCTTTGTGGATCAGCTCCAGGCTGCAACGGCTGGTGACCACCACGAAGCCCTGGCGCGCATCGACGTCAGCGATTTGCATCGCGCCGATCAGCTTGTCGAGGGCGTTGTGCCGGCCAATGTCTTCGCGGCACAACAGCGCCTCACCGCTGGCATCGAAGTACAGCGCCGCGTGCAGGGCGCCGCTGCTGCGGGCCAGTTGCTGGGCCTGTTCGATGCGTTGGCGGATGCCGTCGAAATGCGCGGCCGGCGGCAGCGCGCAGGGTTGCAGAATGTCCAGTTGCGGCAACGCCTGCTCCAGCGCCTCGACGCCACAGATGCCGCAGCCGCTGGTGCCGGCCATCTGCCGACGATGATCTTTCAGTGCCCAGAACGCACGGCTGGAAATCTGCACGTCAGCCTGACAGGCCTGATCGAAATGGCTCAGGCGGATGTCGTAGATCTCGTCGACGCTGTCGATGATCGCGTTGCTCAGGCTGAAGCCCCGGATGAAATCTTCAAGGTTGCCGGGCGAGACCATCATCACCGCCTGGCTCAGGCCATTGAAGGTGATCGCCAAGGCAATTTCCGCGGCCAGGGCGACATGCGAGAGCGGGGCGTGCGGCAGGTATTCGCGAAACGCGACCTGTGATGGTTGCGGTGCGGGGGCGTTGGGTTCGGTGTTGGATTCGACGTGGCAGAGCATCTTGAAAAGTCCCGAAGCGCTGAAGTGGGTTCAGGCTACGGGGGTGTTAAAAGTGCGTCCAATCGCTTGTTCTGATCTGGTGATCGGGCTGGTCGATGACCGATTCACCTCGGGGTTTTGTGTTGGTCGGGCGGGCCTCTTCGCGAGCAAGCCCGCTCCCACCTTTGAAATGCATTCAACCTGTGGGAGCGGGCTTGCTCGCGAAGACGGTCTGACAGCCAGCATCAATGTCTGGAGAGATCACTCAAGCAACCGGCAACTCAACCCCGAACAACTTGCGCGCCTCGGCAAAACACTTTTCGGCAATCGCCGAACGCGGCTCGGTCTTGCGCATCACCAGCCCCAGCGGCGCCAGCACGCTGGCATCCGGCAATTGCATGAACGACAGGTGTTCGATCGGCTCTTCCAGCCCGCTGTCCAGTGGCATGATCGAGCAGCAGAAACCCTGGTGAATCGCCTGCAGCAATTGATACGTCGAATCGCTTTCCAGGATCGGCTGCGGATTGAGCCCGCGACTGCGGAAGCTCAGGTCGATGGATTTGCGGTAATGCATGCCGGTGGTGATCATCCCCAGCGGCAGCTCGGCGGCGTCTTCCCAGCTCATTTCCGAGCCTTCGAAATGGAAGTGGCGGTTGTCGTAAAGCAGGCCGACGCGGGTTTCGCCGATCTCGAAAAAGTCGAAATAGTTCGGGTTGACGTGGTCCAGATAACACACGCCAAGGTCCAGTTGATTGTTGCCCAGGCCAGCGATGATCTCGTCGGAACTCCCCGACGACAGGCTGAATTTCAGCTCCGGATAAGTCCCGGACAAACTCTGAATGTAATTGACCGGGTTGAAATTGCTCAGCGGCACCAGCCCCAGGCGCAAGCTACCGACCAGTTGCCCGCGGCACGCCGCCGCTTCGGCGAACAGACCGTCATGCGCGGCCAGCAGGGTGCGCGCCCAGGCCAGTACCCGTTCGCCGGCCTGGGTGAAACCCTCAAAGCGCTGACCGCGATTGACCAGCACCAGATCCAGCTCATCTTCCAGATTGCGCAGACGCATCGACAGGGTCGGCTGGGTGATGTGGCACCGGGCGGCGGCCTGGCCGAAATGTCGGGTTTCGTCCAGTGCGATCAGGAACTTGAGTTGTTTGATGTCCACGCAGGCACCTGCTCGTTGGGAAATTGGATTGAGTATTGACGCAGATGCGCGCAGCGCACGAAAAACGCGAGGTGCGACGATCTCACCTGCCTGTATCTGCGTCCAATCGGAAGAATTGAAAAGCCTATCGATCAGCTCTATCGCCCATGGTTTCAAAGGCGTTGGCCGAGGTCAACGTCACCGATAGAGCAGCTCGATAATGTGGTTGGCCAGAGTGATTAGACAGTACTCATAAGTGGCACTTAGGCTGCTCGGCAATCTGATTGACTACTGCCGGAGATTCTCATGAGTGCGAAAGCGGATGCCCTGTTTGTTCCCCTGAACATTGCCGTACTGACCGTCAGCGATACTCGCGATTACGCGAGCGACACGTCTGGCCAATTGCTGGTCAGCCGCTTGCTGGAGGCCGGTCATACCCTGAGCGAGCGCAACCTGCTCAAGGATGACCTGTACAAGATCCGCGCCCAGGTCGCGCAGTGGATTGCCGACGACAGCATTCAGGTGGTGCTGATCACCGGCGGCACTGGTTTCACCGGGCGCGACAGCACGCCGGAAGCGGTGGCCTGTCTGCTCGACAAGCAGATCGACGGGTTTGGCGAGTTGTTCCGCGCCATTTCGATTCTCGATATCGGCACCTCCACCGTGCAAAGCCGCGCGCTGGCCGGGCTGTCCAACGGCACGCTGGTGTGCTGCCTGCCGGGCTCCACCGGTGCCTGCCGCACCGCGTGGGAAGGCATCCTCGCCGAGCAACTGGATAATCGCCATCGCCCATGCAACTTCGTACCGCACCTCAAATCAGTCGCCGCCTGTGGGCCGCGCGGATGAGCAAGGCAGGGTTGATACCGGTCGAGGACGCCCTCGACCAGTTGCTCGGCATGGCCGATGAGCAACGTCTGGCCGACAGCGAAACTCTGCCGCTGGACGAGGCGCGCGGGCGGGTGCTGGCCAGTGATCTGGTCGCCTCGCTCGACTTGCCGCCGTGGCCGAATAGCGCCATGGACGGTTATGCCTTGAACCTGGCCGATCTGCATCGTCAGCCGTTGAAGGTGTCGCAAAAGGTCTACGCCGGCCAGGCGCCGGACGCGCTGCTGCCCGGTACCTGTGCGCGGATTTTTACCGGCGCACCGCTGCCGCCCGGCGCCACCTGCGTCGAGATGCAGGAGAACGTCGAAGTGCTGGAGGACGGCCGCGTACGCTTTTTACAGCCGCTGAAAGCAGGGCAGAACATTCGTGCGCAGGGTCAGGAAAACCGCGTCGGCGACATCCTGCTGCGTGCCGGCAAACGCCTCGGGCCGTTCGAACTGGCGGTCGCCGCCGGGCAGGGGCTGGCAAAGTTGCATGTGGTGCGACGCCCGCGCGTGGCGCTGCTGTCGACCGGTGACGAACTGGTCGAGCCGGGCCTGCCGCTGCGTCCCGGCAGCATCTACAACAGCAATCGTGTGCTGCTCGGCCACTGGCTGAAGGAACTGGGCTGCGAGGTGATCGACGCCGGGATCCTCCCGGATCGTCCGGCGCAGACGCGGCTCAAACTTGAGCAATTGCAAGTGGCGGCTGACTTGATTCTCACCACCGGTGGGGTGTCTGCCGGCGATGCCGATTGCCTCGGTCAGGTGCTGCGCGACAACGGCAAACCGCTGCTGTGGAAGTTGGCGATCAAGCCTGGCAAACCGCTGACCGTGGGGCATTTCGGCAGCGTGCCGGTGATTGGCCTGCCGGGCAATCCGACCTCGGCGCTGGTGACTTTCGGCCTGCTGGCGCGGCCGTATCTGCTGCGCATTCAAGGCGTGGAAGAGGTCATGCCGTTGAGCTTCACGGTGAATGCCGGGTTCGCCTGGAACAAGGCTGGCAGCCGTCGAGAGTATCTGCGGGTGCGGCTGGAGGCGGGCAGTGCGGTGTTGTATCCGAACCAGAGTTCCGGTGTTTTGCTCGGTGCGACCTGGGCCGATGGGCTGGTGGAAGTGCCGGAAAACAGCACTCACAACATCGGGGATGAGCTGCGCTTTATTCCCTTCAGCGAACTCTTCTGACAAATCAAACCCGTGATGTTCATCCATTCTGCAGGTGTACTTCAAACCTGTAGGAGTGAGCCTGCTCGCGATGACGGCGGCACAGTCAACATCTTCATTGACTGGAAAACCGCTATCGCGAGCAGGCTCACTCCTACAGAGGGTATTTGTGTGGCGAGGAGAGCGGGTTCAGCTCAGCACATAGTCCACCGGCAACAACATCGGTGGCAGGTCGGTCACGCCCAGTTCGCTGAGAATGTCACGCTCGATGGTGCGCACCAGCGAGTCGGTCGCCAAATCGTTTTCATCGCGGCCGAACGGGTCTTCAAGCTCATCGGCAATCGCATCCAGGCCAAAAAACGTGTAGCTGACAATCGCCGTGAACAACGGCGTCAGCCAGCCCAGCGGTTCGGCCATGGCGAACGGCAGCAGAATGCAGAACAGGTAGATCGTGCGGTGCAGCAGCAAGGTGTAGGGGAAGGGCAGCGGGGTGTTTTTGATCCGCTCGCACACCGCTTGCGCCTGGGTCAGGCTGGTCAGGTGATTGGCCAGCAGCATGTAGCGCCACTCGCTCAGTTCGCCATTCTGGTGCAGGTCGGAACACTGCTGGCCGACCTGCTGCAGAATCCGTCCGCTGTAGTCCGGCACCTGCGCATCGTGTTGCGGGGTGATCCACTTGCTGCTGGCCGCTGCTTCGCTTTCCCGGCGCAACCGCGCATTCAGCGCATGGGCGAACCCGCAGAGGTTGAGCAGCAACGGCTTGCGCTGCGCCGATTCACGGATGACATGGGTTTCGCGAATCACCGAACGAATGTGTACCAGCACATCGCCCCAAGCCTTGCGCGCCTCATACCAGCGGTCGTAGCAGGCGTTGTTGCGAAAATTCATGAAGATCGACAGCGACAGCCCGAGCAGGGTGAACGGCGTGGCGTTGACCTTGGTGAAGTTGCTCGGATGAAGCATTTCAATCAGCACGATGGCCGAGGCCAGCAGGGTGACCATCAAGGTGCGCAGGGCGATACGTTTGGCAATCGAACCCTTGAGGGTGAAGAGGATGGCGAATTGGTTGACCTTGGGTCTGATGATCATGCTGGGCGATCCCGGTTACGCAGGGTGAGGGCGGCTCAACCGCCGGTCATGTTCATGAAGCGCACGACCTGCACGTCGTCGTTCACTTCGAAATTGTGCCGATACGGCTTGAGTTTCATCGCCTCGATAATGGCCTTCTCCAGCCGCTCTGGTTGCCCCGGATGAGCGCGCAGCACGGCTTTGAGATCCATCGAATGCTCGTTACCCAGACACAGTAGCAGGCGCCCTTCGACGGTCAGTCGCACACGGTTGCAAGTGCCACAGAAATTGTGGCTGTGCGGCGAGATAAAGCCCAGGCGAATATCCGGCGCCTCGGCCAGCCGCCAGTAGCGCGACGGGCCCTGGGTCGATTCGGCGGAATCGATCAGGGTGTAGCGCTCGGCGATCTTTTCGCGCACCTGGGCGCTGGAGAAAAACGACTCGGCACGGCTGTGTTCGCTGATGATCCCCAGCGGCATTTCCTCGATGAAGGAAACGTCGAGCTGGCGGTCGATGGCGAAGCTCACCAGATCGTTGATCTCCTGATCGTTGCGCCCCTGCATCACCACCACGTTGAGTTTGGTTCGGGTGAAACCGGCCTTGCGCGCGGCATCGATGCCGTTGATCACTTGTGCCAGATCACCGGTACGGGTCATTTGCTTGAAACGATCCGGGTCGAGGCTGTCGAGGCTGATGTTCAGGCGCTTGACCCCGGCGTCGAACAGCGGCGCGGCGAGTTTGCCCAGTTGCGAACCGTTGGTGGTCATGCACAGCTCACGCAGGCCGGGCAGGGCGGCGATCTGCTCGCACAGCTTGACCACGCCCGGGCGGATCAGCGGCTCACCGCCGGTCAGGCGAATCTTGCGCGTGCCCAGCGCCACGAAGCTCTGCGCCAGTTGATAGATCTCTTCCAGCGTCAGCACCTGTTGGCGCGGCAGAAACTGCATGTCCTCGGCCATGCAATACACGCAGCGGAAGTCGCAGCGGTCGGTGACCGACATGCGCAGATAGTCGACGCGGCGGTTGTAACCATCGATCAAGACACGCTCTGACATGACAGCCTCGCAGAAGTGGGAAGTCCGCATTGACGGAACTGGTTAGCGCAGATTATGGGCAACTTCAGACCGCGTCCAATCACTGTTTATGAACGCTTGATTGAGCGCGTCGATGATCAATTATTTTTGCTCGAAAGTTGCCGCTTTAGTTTCGCAACGCCCCGTAAATAAAGGGTTTTTTCTCGTGATAGAGGCTTTCGATAGTGTGGTCATAAATAGCGATTAGACAATGTTTTGTAACGGTTCATATCCTTGCTCCGGCAACTGAAACGACCGCTTTATTGCTGTGCAAAGTCGGCCGTCGCTGTTTAACCAAGATCAGGTTCATGCCTGTGTGCATCGTCATGGAGATGTCCCATGTCACAAGTCGACCGTTACAAACCTTACAAGGGTGCCGCTGCCGGATGGGGGGCTGTGATCAGCCTGACCAAAAGCTGGCTGGGCAGTGAAAACGCCCTGAAAAACATCCGCGCCATGCTCAAGACCAACCAGAACGGCGGCTTCGACTGCCCGGGCTGTGCGTGGGGTGAAGCGCCCGGTGCGAGCATGCTCAAATTCTGCGAGAACGGCGCCAAAGCGGTGAACTGGGAGGCTACCGGGCGTTTGGTCGACCCGGCGTTCTTCAACAAGTACACGGTATCGAGCCTGGCCGAGCAGAGCGACTACTGGCTGGAATATCAGGGTCGTCTGACCCACCCGATGCGTTACGACGCGCGGGTCGACCGCTATGTGGAAACCACCTGGGAAGACGCGTTCGCGCTGATCGCCGAACACCTCAAGGGTCTGAAATCGCCGCACGAGGCCGAGTTCTATACCTCGGGCCGGGCCAGCAACGAAGCGGCGTTTCTCTATCAGTTGTTCGTCCGCGCCTTCGGCACCAACAACTTTCCCGACTGCTCGAACATGTGCCACGAAGCCAGTGCGGTGAGCATGGGCGAGACGCTGGGCGTGGGCAAGGGCACCGTGGTCTACGAGGATCTGCACCACGCCGACGCGATTTTCGTCATCGGCCAGAACCCCGGTACCAACCACCCACGCATGCTCGAACCACTGCGTGAAGCGGTGAAACGCGGCGCGCAAGTGGTGTGCATCAACCCGCTGAAAGAGCGTGGCCTGGAACGTTTCCAGAACCCGCAGAACCCGATCGAGATGCTCAGCAACGGCTGGGAAGCGACCAACACCGCGTACTTCCGCCCGGCGCTGGGTGGCGACATGGCGATGATTCGCGGCATGGTCAAATTCCTTCTGCAGTGGGAGCGTGAAGCCCAGGCCAGCGGTGGTGAACCGGTGTTCGATCACGCGTTCATTGCCGAGCACACTTCGGGTCTGGACAGCTATCTGGCGGAGGTCGACGCCACGAGTTGGGAGCACATCCTCGAACAGTCCGGCGTGCCGCTGCACGACATCGAGCTGGCCGCGCGCATGTATGGCCGCGCCAAAAGCGTGATCATGTGCTGGGCCATGGGCCTGACCCAACACGTGCACTCGGTGCCGACCCTGCAGGAAGTCATCAATCTGCAACTGCTGCGCGGCAACGTTGGCCGTCCCGGCGCCGGCCTGTCGCCGGTGCGCGGTCACAGCAACGTGCAGGGCGACCGCACCATGGGCATCAATGAACTGGCGCCGAAGGAGCTGATGGACGCCCTGGAAAAACGCTTCAACTTCAAAGTGCCGCGCATGCACGGCCACAACACGGTGATGGCGATCGGTGCGATGGAGCGGGGCGAGGCCAAGGTGTTTATCGGTCTGGGTGGCAATTTCGCCCAAGCCACGCCGGACACCCCGCGAACCCACGAAGCGATGCGCAAACTCGACCTGACCGTGCACATCTCGACCAAGCTCAACCGCAGCCATCTGGTCACCGGACGCGACGCGTTGATCCTGCCGTGCCTCGGTCGCACCGACATCGACATCCAGGCCGAAGGCCCGCAAGGCGTGACCGTGGAAGACACCTTCAGCATGGTGCACTTGTCGTTCGGTCAACTGAAGCCGAAGTCGGCGCACTTGAAAAGCGAGCCGGCGATCATTGCCGGGATTGCTGCGGCCACGTTGGGCAAGCATCCAATCGACTGGGAGTGGGTCGTGGGCGACTACGGGCGCATCCGCAACCTGATCGGCGACGTGATTCCGGGTTTCGAGAACTTCAACGAAAAACTGCTGACCCCGGGTGGCTTCCACCTTGGCAACGACGCCTCGGATCGGGTCTGGAACACTGAGTCGGGCAAAGCCCAGTTCACCCCGTGCGTGCTGCCGGAACACCTGATCAGCGAAGGCGTGCGCAACCTGCCGGTCAAACCGGATCTGATCCTGCAGACCATGCGTTCCCACGATCAGTACAACACCACGCTGTACGGCCTCGACGACCGTTATCGCGGGGTCTACGGCATGCGCGACGTGATCTTCGCCAACGAGCAGGACATCCAGCGCCTCGGTTTTGAACCGGGGCAGAAGGTCGATCTGGTGGCGCTGTGGGATGACGACCGTGAACGGCGGGTCAGCGGTTTCACCCTGATCGCCTACGACATTCCGCCCGGTCAGGCTGCGGCGTACTACCCGGAAACCAATCCGCTGGTTCCGCTGGAAAGCTACGGCGACCGGACCTACACGCCGACCTCGAAATTCGTCGCGATCCGCCTCGAAGCGGCCAAGGTCAGCAACCTGATCCCGTCATCGCTGGCCTGACCCGCAACTTATAAAAACACTGGCAATTTCACTGGCTGCAGGCGTTCGCGCCTGGCGGTGGCCCGGCAACGTGCTGCCGCTTTTCAGCCTGGATGAGGACATCATCATGCTTAACATGGAGGCACTGGACCTGGCGCGAATTCAATTCGCGTTCACGGTTTCGTTCCACATTATCTTCCCGGCGATCACCATCGGCCTGGCGAGTTTCCTCGCGGTACTCGAAGGCCTGTGGCTGAAAACCCGTGACGACACCTACCGCGATCTCTACCACTTCTGGTCGAAGATCTTCGCCGTCAACTTCGGCATGGGCGTGGTCTCGGGGCTGGTCATGGCGTACCAGTTCGGCACCAACTGGAGCGGGTTTTCCGACTTTGCCGGGAGCATCACCGGGCCGTTGCTGACCTATGAGGTGCTGACGGCGTTCTTCCTTGAGGCGGGTTTCCTCGGGGTCATGCTGTTCGGCTGGAACCGCGTCGGCCGTGGCTTGCACTTCTTTGCCACGGTGATGGTTGCCATCGGCACGCTGATTTCAACGTTCTGGATTCTCGCGTCCAACAGCTGGATGCAGACCCCACAGGGCTTCGAAATCGTCGACGGTCGGGTGATGCCGCTGGACTGGCTGGCGATTGTGTTCAACCCGTCGTTTCCGTTCCGTCTGGCGCACATGGCGATCGCCGCGTTCGTCGCCACAGCCTTCTTCGTGGGCTCGTCGGCGGCATGGCATTTGCTGCGCGGCAACAATACCGCGCCGGTGCGCAGGATGTTTTCCATGGCGTTGTGGATGGCGCTGATCGTGGCACCAATCCAGGCAGTGGTCGGTGACGCCCATGGTTTGAACACCCTGGAGCATCAACCGGCAAAAATCGCCGCCATCGAAGGCCACTGGGAAAACGCCGACAACGGCCCGACGCCGCTGGTGCTGTTTGGCATCCCCGATATGCAGGCGGAGAAGACCAAGTACGCGCTGGAAATCCCGTACCTCGGCAGCCTGATCCTGACCCACAGCCTCGACAAGCAGATCCCGGCGCTCAAGAGCTTCCCGAAAGAGGATCGGCCGAACTCGACCATCATCTTCTGGAGCTTTCGCGTGATGGCCGGGCTGGGCATGTTGATGATCCTCGTCGGTGTACTCGGTCTGGCCCTGCGCCGTGGCGGCAAGCTCTATCAGCATCGCGGCTTCCAGCGTCTGGTGTTGCTGATGGGGCCGAGCGGGTTGATCGCGTTGCTGGCCGGCTGGATCACCACCGAAGTCGGGCGTCAGCCGTGGGTGGTCTACGGCCTGATGCGCACCCATGACGCCGCGTCGCACCACTCGGTGGCGCAGATGAGCACCTCGCTGTTGCTGTTCGTGGTGATCTACTGCTCGGTGTTCACCGTGGGCATCGGCTACATGATGAAACTGGTGCGCAAGGGCCCGCAGCCCCATCACGAACATCCGCCGGAGGGCGATCAGTTGCAGACCCCGCGCCGGCCTATTTCGGCGGCTACCGCGCCGATGAAGGAGCATTGAGTCATGGGGATTCAAGGTATCGATCTCTCGTTGATCTGGGGTGTGATCATCGTCTTTGGGGTGATGATGTACGTGATCATGGACGGCTTCGATCTGGGCCTGGGGATCCTGTTCCCGCTGATCCCGGATGAGCAGGAGCGCGACGTGATGATGAACACCGTCGCCCCGGTCTGGGACGGCAATGAAACCTGGCTGGTGCTCGGTGGTGCGGCGTTGTATGGCGCGTTTCCACTGGCCTACGGGGTGATTCTGGAGGCGCTGTACCTGCCGCTGATCCTGATGCTCTGCGGGCTGATTTTCCGTGGCGTGGCGTTCGAGTTTCGCTTCAAGTCGTCAGCGCAAAAGCGCCACTGGTGGGACAAGGCGTTTATCGGCGGTTCGCTGCTGGCGACGTTCTCCCAGGGTGTGGTGATCGGCGCGTACGTGTCGGGCATTCCCGTGGTGGATCGGCAGTTTGCCGGTGGCGGCCTGGACTGGCTGGCGCCGTTCCCGCTGGTGTGCGGCATCGGTCTGGTGGTGGCTTATGCGCTGCTGGGCAGCACCTGGTTGCTGGTCAAGACCGAAGGCATGCTTGAGTCGCGGATGCGTCTGTTCACCCGTCCGCTGGCCTGGTTGCTGACGGCGATGGTGGTGGTGATTGGTGCGTGGACACTGAAGTTGCACCCGGAGCTGGCCACTCGCTGGTCGACCAGCGGACACCTGATGGTATTCGCCGGGTTGATGGTGTTGGCGCTGCTGGCGTTGTTCGGGCTGCTGCGCACCTTGCGTCAGCGTCATACCCACTGGCCATTTGTGTTCACTCTGGTGCTGATGCTGCTCGGTTACATCGGCCTGGCGCTGAGCATCTGGCCGAACATCATCCCGCCCTCGGTGAGCCTGTGGGCAGCGGCATCACCGCCCTCGAGCCAGTTGTTCGCCCTGATCGGCGCACTGTTCATCCTGCCGGTGATCCTGATGTATACCTTCTGGAGCTACTACGTATTCCGCGGCAAAGTGAGGATTGGCGATGGCTACCATTGATTCGCGCGAGGTCAAAACCAGCCGCTGGTACAAGCGCCTGGGCTGGTTGCTGCTGATCTGGTTCGGCAGTGTCGTGTCACTCGCCGTGGTGGCGAGTGTGCTGAAACTGGCGATGTATGCAGCGGGGATGAGGACCCACTGACAACAGAAAAACCGGAGCCATGACTCCGGTTTTTTTGTGCCCGCAATTCTGAACATCACTGATGTTCCCTGTGGGAGCGGGCTTGCTCGCGAAAGCGTCCGCTCAGTCGACATTGATGCTGAATGTGCCGGCCCCTTCGTGAGCAAGCCCACTCCCACCCTTGATCGCGGCCAGCCCCCAATCCTTCATCCACCACCAATCCCACCCTGGATTTCGGCTAGCCGCAAATTCTTCATCCAGCATCAATCCCCTGTGGGAGCGGGCTTGCTCGCGAAAGCGTCAGCTCAGTCGACATCGATGCTGAATGTGCCGGCCTCTTCGTGAGCAAGCCCACTCCCACCCTGGATTTCGGCCAGCCGCAAATCCTTCATCCACCACCAATCCCACCCTGGATTTCGGCTAGCCGCAAATCCTTCATCCAGCATCAATCCCCTGTGGGAGCGGGCTTGCTCGCGAAGGCGTCCGCTCAGTCGACATCGATGCTGAATGTGCCGGCCTCTTCGTGAGCAAGCCCACTCCCACCCTCGATCGCGGCCAGCCCCCAATCCTTCATCCACCACCAATCCCACCCTGGATTTCGACTAGCCGCAAATTCTTCATCCAGCAGCAATCCCCTGTGGGAGCGGGCTTGCTCGCGAAAGCGTCAGCTCAGTCGACATTGATGCTGAATGTGCCGGCCTCTTCGTGAGCAAGCCCACTCCCACCCTGGATTGCGGCCAGCCGCAAATCCTTCATCCACCACCAATCCCACCCTCGATCTGGTGCACAGACACATCCTGCCAACAAACATGTTCGGCGCACTGTGATGGCTGATCTAGCCTTTTTCTGAATTTAACCATGGACAAGGCAAAGGAATGCCCAAACGTTATTCATCACATCGCCTGCGAACCGGCCGTCATTGCGAAGAAAATCAGATCTACCTGCTAACCGCCAATACCTTGGGGCGAGAACCAGTGTTCAAGGATTACAGGCTCGGTCGATTGGTTGTGCATCAGTTCAGGCAGGCGCAGGAAGAGGGGTTTGCCGACACATTGGCATGGGTGGTTATGCCCGATCATTTTCATTGGCTGATCCAATTGCAAAAAGGAACACTTGGCCAATTGATGTGCCAGGTCAAATCCCTGAGTACTCGTTCAGTCAACACAGCGAGCGGTAGATCCGGAGGCCTTTGGCAGCAAGGTTTTCATGACCATGCGTTACGTCGAGAGGAGGATCTGGTGAAACTGGCCCGCTATGTAGTGGCTAATCCACTGCGGGCCGGACTGGTGGAAAAACTCGGTGACTACCCACTATGGGACGCGGTCTGGGTTTGAACTCAGGATTCGCATTCACCGCGTTACATCAGAATAAATGCGATTCCTGTGGGAGCGGGCTTGCTCGCGAAGGCGTCCGCTCAGTCGCCATCGATATTGAATGTGCCGGCCCCTTCGTGAGCAAGCCCACTCCCACCCTTGATCGCGGTCAGCCCTGAATTCTTCATCCACAAGCAATCCCCAGTGGGAGCGGGCTTGCTCGCGAAGGCGTCAGGCCAGTCGACATCGACGTTGAATGTGCCGACCTCTTCGTGAGCAAGCCCACTCCCACCCTTGATCGCGGCCAGCCCCGAATCCGTCACCCAGCACCTATCCCCAGTGGGAGCGGGCTTGCTCGCGAAGGCGTCCGCTCAGTCGACATAGATGTTGAATGTGCCGACCTCTTCGTGAGCAAGCCCACTCCCACCCTTTGATCGCGGCCAGCCCCGAATCCTTCACCCAGCACCTATCCCCAGTGGGAGCGGGCTTGCTCGCGAAGGCGTCCGCTCAGTCGCCATCGATATTGAATGTGCCGGCCCCTTCGTAAGCAAGCCCACTCCCACCCTTGATTGCGGACAGCCCGAATCCTTCATCCAGCAGCAATTCCCACATTGGATCTGCGGTGGTTTCTGAAGGGGAATTACTGCGCCCCAAACATCGCGGTCCAGTAAATCCCGGCGCTGCTCTTTGGATCGGTCGCGTAGGCGGCGCCGAGTTCTTTGTATTGCGGGTTCATCAGGTTGGCGCAGTGGCCGGGGCTGGCGAGCCAGCCGTCGACGACCTTGCCCACGGTGTCTTGGCCGGCGGCGATGTTTTCGCCGACCAGTTGTCCGCTGTAGCCGGCCAGTTCGGCGCGGTCACCGGGTGTGCGGCCGTCGCGGTCCTTGTGGTCTAAGTAGTTGTTGTTGGCCATGTCGCGGCTGTGATCCTGGGAAATGCTGCCCAATGTGGCGTTCCAGGTCAGAGGTCCGGCGGCGGCGAAGGGCTGGCCGCCGCATTGACGTGGCTGGGCGCGGGCCGCGTTGAGTTGTTCGAGCAACTTCTGGCCTTCGCTCTGCGCATCGCCAAGCTTCGCCGAGAGCAACGGTCGCGCCAGCACAATTCGCCAGTCACGATCGGCGCGGCTGACACCGACATCGACGAACTGCGGATCCAGCACCACCTGACAGAAGCTCTCCTGAATCGCCTGCATCGCCGACGCCGCATCCCGTGGGCCGTTGAGGGTGATCGCCTGCACGTTGACCATCGGGTAACTGGCGCTGGCCATGGCCTGTTGCAGATCGACCGCACCGGCAGCCGGCAGTCTCAGCCGTGGGTCGGCCGACAGCGGTGGCAGTTCACTGGACGCCTGGCTGCCGCAACGCTGCGGTTGGCTGCGGTAGGCATTGATCGACTCGATCAGTTGCGACTCGTCGGCAGCCATGGCCGAGGCGGCCACGGCCAGCCCCACGGCCAGCGCGGCGAAACGCAAAACGGATGGCATGAAGCGCATGGAAATCTCCCTTGAGCTGAGTGCGCTCATGATGCGCGAAAGGCCCCCGGTCAGTGCAATGTCTTTTTCTTCATCGTGCGGATTTTTCTGCGGAACAATGCGCCGAAATTTGCCGTCTACACTCTCCGAAGGCCCCGGGAACCGGGCGTCTCCCCCACGAAACACCTTGCCCGGAACGGGCGCTGCCGGAAGAACAGACATGGGATTGAAATGGTTGGCTGGCTGTTTCGCATTAACCCTTATGGCCGGCGTTGTGAGCGCCACCGAACAGGCGCCGATCAAGGCCAAGGCCGAAGAGAAAGCTCAAGTGCTGGAAGAGAAGGCCGCCGACAAAGTCAGCGCGGCACCGGCACCCAAATCCGAAGCGATCACCCCCACCGAAGTGCAGGCGGTTGACCCCGCCGGCACCGCGCCGCTGGACGATCCGATCACCTGTCTGGCGCGCAGTATCTATTGGGAAGCCAAGGGCCGCGATACGCTGGAAATGGAGGCGGTGGCCAACGTGGTGATGAACCGCCTCGGCCATGACGGCTTCCCCGACACCGTGTGCGCAGTGGTCAAGCAAGGGTCGGAAACCAAGAGCTGCCAGTTTTCCTGGTGGTGCGACGGCAAGGCCGATCAGGTCAAGGAAGACGCCGAATACACTCTGGCCAAGGACATCGCCGGCAAGGCGCTCAACCGCCAGTTGCCGGATCGCACCGATGGCGCGCTGTATTTTCATGATCGCAACGTGCATCCGAGCTGGGCCAGGGAATACCGAAAGACCGCTGCGGTCGGCAAATTCCGGTTCTACAAACCGGCCGGTGGCGATGCGCGTTAGACGCAGACTTCCCGTACACAATTGCGCAACCAGCGGTGTGCCGGGTCGGCGTCCATGCGCGGGTGCCAGAGCATCGATACGCTGATCGGCGGCATCCTGAAGGGCAGGGCGAAGCTGTGCAGGCCCATGCGCAGCTTGCTGGTGTGACGCTCCGGAACCGTGGCGATCAGGTCAGATTCGCGGACCAGTGTCAGCGCTGCGGAAAAGCCGCCGAATGACGTGACGATATCCCGCGTCAGCCCTGCGGCGAGCAGCGCTTCATCGACCGGGCCGCTGCTGCGCCCACGGCGTGAGATGAGAATGTGCTGGCCTCCGGCAAAGCGTTTGCTGCTGATCTTGCCCGAGCTCAACGGATGGCCCTCACGAACCACACCGATCCAGTGATCCTGAAACAGGATGCGGCTGTGCAGCGTCGGGTCGGTGCTGTCATCGACCACACCGGTCTCCAGATCTACCCGGCCTTCGCGTAGCAGGGTGCTGTCCTTGTCGGCTTTCTGCACAAAACGCAGGCGCACGCCGGGCGCTTCTTCTGCGATGCGCGCGAGCAGTGCGGCGGCGAAGGTTTCAACAAAGCCGTCGGTGTTGCGCAGGGTGAAGGTGCGCTGCAACTGACCGGGGTCGAGGATCTCGGCGGGACGCAAGGCGGCCTCGGCTGCCTGCACCAGACCACTCACCCGCTCGCGCAACTCCAGCGCACGCGGGGTCGGCACCAGGCCCCGGCCGGCGCGCACCAGCAACGGATCGCCAGTGGTTTCGCGCAGCCGGGCCAGGGCACGGCTCATGGCCGACGGGCTCAGGCGCAGAATTTGTGCGGCGCGGGCGACGCTGCCTTCGCGCAACAACACGTCGAGGGTTATCAGCAGGTTCAGATCCGGTGTGCTCATGACATGGCGTTCCATGCAGGTATCAAGTGCAAAGCATGCGTCTTGCGCCTTGCCGTGTCGAGACTCAGGCTATGCCGTCTGACCTTTGCACCAGGAGCGCCCGATGCCCGGATCCCCCTTGCCCCCTCAAGCCCGCTGGGCGCTGACCAGTCTGGCGCTGTCGATGTTGATGCCGTCGCTGGACACCAGCATCGCCAACGCCGGGTTGCCGACGCTGGCCGCGGCATTCGAGGCGACGTTTCAACAGGTGCAGTGGATCGTGCTGGCGTACCTGCTGGCGGTCACCACGTTGATTGTCAGTGTCGGGCGCCTGGGTGATGTGTTCGGGCGGCGGCGATTGCTGCTGATCGGGATCGGCATTTTTACCAGCGCTTCGTTGTGTTGCGCACTGGCTCCGGGGCTTGGCTGGTTGATCGGCGCGCGGGCCGTGCAAGGTCTTGGCGCGGCGATCATGTTTGCCTTGACGGTGGCGCTGGTGGCCGATGCGGTGCCCAAGGCGCGGGCGGGCAGTGCGATGGGCTTGCTGGCGACGATGTCGGCCACCGGCACCAGCCTCGGGCCATCGCTGGGTGGTCTGCTGATTGCGCATGTCGGCTGGCCGTCGATCTTTGTCCTCAACGTGCCATTGGGCCTGCTCAATGCGTGGCTGGTTTATCGTTATCTGCCGGCCGATCGCCCGGCGAAATCGGCAGTCGCGTTTGATTACCTCGGCACCGTGGTGCTGGTGTTGACGCTGGCCGCTTATGCGCTGGCGATGACGCTCGATGGCTACACACCGATATTGCTGCTGGTCAGCCTGTGCGGCGCAGGCGTGTTTGTCGCGGTCGAGATGAAAGCCACGGCGCCGCTGATTCGCCTGTCATTGTTTGCCGACGCGCGTCTGAGCAGCAGCCTGGCGCTGACGTTGCTGGTGACGACGGTGATGATGACCACACTGGTGGTCGGGCCGTTTTACCTGAGTCGGGGCCTGGGACTGGGCAGCAGCGTGGTTGGCCTGGCGTTGTCGGTCGGGCCGCTGCTGGCCGCGTGCGGCGGGGTGCCGGCCGGGCGTCTGGTGGATCGCTTCGGTGCGCGGCGGGTGGTGCCGGGGGCGTTGCTCGGGATGGCTGGTGGATGCAGTTTGTTGGCGCTGCTGCCGATGAGTTTCGGTCTGGTGGCGTATCTGCTGCCGATGGCTGTGGTTGCCTGCAGTTACGCGTTGTTTCAGGCGGCCAACAATAGCGGGTTGATGGCCACGGTCAGCCAGGATCAGCGCGGTGTGGTGTCGGCCCTGCTCGGGCTGTCGCGCAATCTGGGCTTGATCACAGGCGCGGCGGTCATGGGCGCGGTGTTCGCCTTCGCGACGGGCGACCCGACGCAAGCCCCGGCCGAGGTCATCGGCAGCGGCTTGCACAGCACGTTCGGGGTGGCCGCGGCGTTGATGGTCGTTGCCCTGATCATCAGCCGAACCCGGATCACCCGTGGAAGCGGCCAGCCCAGCCAAAGCGCTGCTGACGGAAACAAATCCCTGTAGGAGCTGCGGCACGCTGCGATCTTTTAAAGGCAACATCAAAAGATCGCAGCGTGCCGCAGCTCCTACAGGATCCTAGCTGGCGTGAGTATTCAAGATGCTCGCCACTTGCTGTGGCTGACAGTTGAGGTACGGCGAGGATTTCAGCCAGCGCTGGTCCGGGTACCAGGAGAACATGAACTGGCCGTCCTTTAGCTTGTCGATCACCTGCTTGGCCACTTGCGGGCGCACCGCCGGGCAACCCTGGCTGCGCCCGATGCGGCCCTGACGCTTGCTCCACAACGGATTCACGTAATCGGCGGCGTGGATCACGATCGCCCGGTCGCGGGCCAGGTCATTGAAGCCCGGCTCCAGACCGTCCATGCGCAGCGAATATCCGTGAGTGCCCTTGTAACTTTCCTGGGTGCGGAACAGACCGAGGCTGGACTGGTAACTGCCTTCGCGATTGGAGAACTGCGTGGCGAAATTTTCCCCGGAATTGGAGCCGTGGGCGACCAGGTCGCGCAGCACCAGTTTCTGTCTGCTCAAGTCGAAGATCCACAGCCGGCGGGCGGTGGAGGGTTGCGAATAATCGATGATCGCCAGGTGCCGGGACGGTTTGGCGCCATTGTTGACCGCACATTGCATGGCGCTCAGGGCACCTTTCAGCGCCTGGGGATTGAGTTCCGGCGCGGCGTGCGCGAGGCTGGTGAAGAGCACCGGCGATGGTTTGCCGGCGGCGAAAGCTGGGCTGCTCACGACGACGAGGGTCGCGGTGGTCAGCAGAAGTCGGCGCAAAAACGTCAACATTTATAAAGTGTCCTCACTTGCTACTTATTTGGCACTTTGGCTCCTGACTTCCAGTCATACCCTCAGACCCCAGATTCGGGCCTGACTGTTCAGCGCACCTGTTGTAAGGTTGACCGTCATTCAGACGGCCATGGATTGGAGTAAAGCAGTTGTTCAAAAAGTACGCATGCTACTTGAGCATTTGTTTGCTCGCTGCGCCGTTTGTCGCTTGCGCCGATGAACCATTGCCGCCGTTGCAGACCCTGCCGACGCCTCCGGCGCAAATGCCGGTCGAGCCGCAAAGTCCGCTGCAGGCGGTATTGATCGGTTTGCCTCAGGCGTGTCCGGCGATTGCTGGGCACTTGAGTGGCCCGGCGCTGGCGCAACTGCAAGCGTTTTATCAGCAGCAGGACTGGCTGCCAGTGTGGGCCAGTGAGTCCGGGCGATTGCCAGCATTGCAAGGGCAATTGCAGCTGTTGGCCGACGATGGCCTCAATCCCAAGCGCTACCCGGTAGCGGTCAATCCGCCGCAGGACGGCGAACTGTGCGCCGATATCGATATCAGTCGCTACTACCTGCAAGCCCTGCAGGACTTGCATTACGGGCGCCTGTTGCAGTCGCATTTCGAGCCGCTGTGGCATTCCGATGTCACCCCGCGTGATCGTCAGGCGGAATTGCTGGCGATCGCTGTGCCTGGGCTGCACGACATCAAAACCGCGTTCGATCTGGCGCGGCCGCGTCTGGCGCAATACCAAAGCCTGCGCCACCTCTACGCCAGCCAGCGGCTGCAAGCCTTGCCGCACTGGCAATCGGTGGGCAACGGCCCGTTGCTGCGCCCGGCGATGGAAGACAAGCGCGTGCCGGAACTGGCCCAGCGCCTGTACAACGAAGGCTATCTGACTGACGCCATCGGCACGCCCGGCAATGCCTATGAGGGGGTGCTGGTGGACGCGGTGAAAAGCTTTCAGACCAACCATTCGTTGCAGGCCGACGGGGTGGTCGGGCCGGGGACGATTGCCGAGCTCAACATCAGCCCGCTGACCCGCCGCGAGCAGTTGCGGGTCAACCTTGAGCGCTTCCGCTGGCTGGCCCAGGACATGGAACCCGACGGTTTGCTGGTCAACGTCGCCGCCGCCGAACTGACCCTGTACCAGGGCGGTGTGCCGGTCTGGCAGACCCGCACTCAGGTTGGTCGCGCCGAGCGGCAGACTCCGCTGCTGAAATCCCGGGTTACGCGTCTGACCCTGAACCCGACCTGGACCGTGCCGCCGACCATCTGGAAAGAAGACAAGCTGCCGGCGATCCGCAAGGATCAGACCTTCCTCAGCCGGCAGAACCTGCAAGTGCTCGACGCCCATGGCCAGCCATTGGCCGCGGCGGACATCGACTGGGACAACCCCGGCAACATCATGCTGCGCCAGGAAGCGGGGCCGCGTAACCCGCTGGGGCAACTGGTGATCCGCTTCCCCAACCCGTTCGCCGTGTACCTGCACGATACGCCGAGCAAGGCCCTGTTCGACAAAGGCCCGCGCGCCTTCAGCTCCGGTTGTGTGCGGGTCGAACACCCGATGCAACTGCGCGACCTGTTGCTGACCCCGGCGGAACGCACCCGCACCGACACCTTGCTCGCCACCGGCAGCACCCACGAATTCCGCCTGTCGGCACCGGTGCCGATCCTGATGACCTACTGGACAGCGCAGGTCGGCAAGGATGGGCAGGTGCGCTATGCGCCGGATATCTACAGCCGCGACAGCGCGCTGCTCGCCGGCCTCGACGGGGCACACTGAATCCCAGTCATACATACAACCCTGTAGGAGTGAGCCTGCTCGCGAAAGCGTCAGGTCAGCCAACATCAATGCTGACTGTGCCGCCCCCTTCGTGAGCAAGCCCACTCCCACCCCTGATCGCGGCAGGCCCCCAATCCTTCATCCACCACAGCCCCCCCCTGTGGGAGCGGGCTTGCTCGCGAAAGCGTCAGGTCAGCCAACATCAATGCTGACTGTACCGGCCCCTTCGTGAGCAAGCCCACTCCCACCCCTGATCGCGGCAGGCCCCCAATCCTTCATGCACCACAGTCCCCCCAGTGGGAGCGGGCTTGCTCGCGAAAGCGTCAGGTCAGCCAACATCAATGCTGACTGTGCCGACCCCTTCGTGAGCAAGCCCACTCCCACCCTTGATCGTGGCCAGCCCTGAATCCTTCATCCACCACAGCCCCAGTGGGAGCGAGCTTGCTCGCGAAAGCGTCAGGTCAGCCAACATCAATGCTGACTGTGCCGACCCCTTCGTGAGCAAGCCCACTCCCACCCTTGATCGTGGCCAGCCCTGAATCCTTCATCCACCACAGCCCCCAGTGGGAGCGGGCTTGCTCGCGAAAGCGTCAGGTCAGCCAACATCAATGCTGACTGTGCCGACCCCTTCGTGAGCAAGCCCACTCCCACCCCTGATCGCGGCAGGCCCCCAATCCTTCATCCACCACAGTCCCCCCTGTGGGAGCGAGCTTGCTCGCGAAAGCGTCAGGTCAGCCAACATCAATGCTGACTGTGCCGACCCCTTCGTGAGCAAGCTCACTCCCACCCTTGATCGTGGCCAGCCCTGAGTCTTTCATCTACCACAGTCCCCTGTGATAGCCAGTGTGATTCGTGGCAGTTGCGCGGCGTCTAGCCCCAGTGTCCCCGCAATCCCATGGGGCGAGACTTCGGAACCCGGCATGCAAGCGCTGTTGAACGAGATTCTTGATGCTGTCCGGCCCCTGATCGGGCAGGGCAAAGTGGCTGATTACATTCCCGCCCTCGGCACTGTGCCGGCCAATCAGTTGGGCATCGCGGTGTATGGCAACGACGGCGAAATGTATTGCGCCGGCGACGCCGAGACGCCGTTCTCGGTGCAGAGTATTTCCAAGGTGTTCAGCCTGGTGCAGGCCATCGAGCATTCCGGCGAGGCGATCTGGGAGCGCCTGGGTCACGAGCCGTCCGGCCAGCCGTTCAACTCGCTGGTGCAACTGGAGTTCGAACGCGGGCGTCCGCGCAATCCGTTCATCAATGCCGGGGCGCTGGTGATCTGCGACATCAACCAGTCGCGTTTCGCCGCGCCGGCCCTTTCGATGCGCGACTTCGTGCGGCGCCTGTCGGGCAATCCACAGGTGATCGTCGACGGCAAGGTCGCCGAGTCCGAATACCAGCATCGCGCCCGCAACGCGGCTATGGCGTACCTGATGCAATCGTTCGGCAACTTCCACAACGACGTCGAAGCGGTGCTGCGCAGCTACTTCAGCCACTGCGCGTTGCGCATGAACTGCATCGATCTGGCCCGCGCGTTCTGCTTTCTTGCTAACGATGGTTTCTGCAAACACAGCGGCGAACAGATCCTGACCCGGCGCCAGACCCAGCAGGTCAACTCGATCATGGCCACCAGCGGTCTGTACGACGAGGCCGGCAACTTCGCCTATCGTGTCGGTCTGCCGGGCAAGAGCGGGGTTGGCGGCGGGATTGTCGCGGTGGTGCCGGGGCAGTTCACGGTGTGCGTGTGGTCGCCGGAACTCAACGCTGCCGGCAACTCGCTGGCGGGGATGGCGGCGCTGGAGATGCTCAGTTCGCGGATTGGCTGGTCGGTGTTCTAAAAAGCACCGCAGTAACTGTAGGAGTGAGCCTGCTCGCGATAGCGGTGTGTCATTCAATATGACTGCGTCTGACACTCCGCTATCGCGAGCAGGCTCACTCCTACAAGGGTTTTGTGTTGCCTGGGAGAGCGCTGTTCCTATACATTTTCCGGCCGCCCCTCATATGGTGAATCCGCTTCATGTCTCTTGCGCTCGAACGTCTAGTCGCTGGCACGCCGATCCCTTTCGCTGGTAACCGCGTGACCGTGGTCAGCCCCGAACTGGCGGCGCGGTTTCAGCCCGGTGACCACCTGCTGGTCGAGCAGGTGAGTGGCGAGCTGTTGCTGATTCCGGTGGCCGATCAACAAGCGGCTGCGGTGGCGATCGAACGGGCAGAAACCGCGTTCAGCGCATTGTCTGCGGTGAGCGACGAGGCCATCAGCCGCTTCTTCGATCTGTTCGCGCAACGTCTCGAAACCGCGGAATGCTGGACTCTGATCGAAGCCGCGAACCTGGCCGACATCGAACGCGCCAAGGCCCGTGGTCGCTCGACCACTCGACTGCTCGCCGACGAACGCATGCGCCGCGACATGATCGCCGGTCTGCGCGCCTGGCGGGATGCGCCAGCCACGCGTGGCAAGGTCATCAGCAGCGTCGAACACGATGGCTGGAAGGTCGAGCAAGTGGTATCGCCGCTGGGCATTGTGGCGTTCGTGTTTGAAGGACGGCCGAACGTGTTCGCCGATGCCGCCGGCGTACTGCGCACCGGTAACACCGCAGTGCTGCGTATCGGCAGCGACGCGTTGGGCACCGCGCAAGCAATCGTCACTCACGCCCTTAACCCGGCGCTGGCCGAGGCCGGTCTGCCGGCGGGTGCGGTGTCGCTGGTGGAAAGCGTCAATCACGCCGCCGGGTGGGCAATGTTCGCCGACCGGCGTTTGTCGCTGGCGGTGGCCCGGGGTTCGGGGCGTGCGGTCAGCCAGTTGGGCAGCATCGCCCAGCAGGCGGGCACGGCGGTCAGCCTGCATGGCACTGGCGGCGCGTGGCTGATTGCGGATCGTGACGCCGACGCCACGCGCTTCGCCGCCGTGGTGCGCAACTCGCTGGATCGCAAAGTCTGCAACACGCTGAACGTCTGCCTGATTCAACGCGAGCGTGCCGCCGAGCTGATCCCGCTGTTCCTCGATGCGCTGCAGCAGGCCGGTACCGTACGCGGTCAGGGCTGCAAATTGCACATCGTCGCAGGCAGCGAACGTTACCTGCCGGCCGAGTGGCAGAACGCGACGGTCGAGGTCTATCGCGCCGAGGGTTATCAGACCGAAGCCCTGGCCGAAACGCTGGCGGAATCCGAGCTGGGCCGCGAGTGGGAATGGGAAGAAACCCCGGAAGTCAGCCTGATGATCGTCGATGGTCTGGATCAGGCGATCGCGCTGTTCAACCGCTACAGCCCGCAGTTCACGGTGTCGCTGATCAGCGAGGATGCTGCTGCGCAAGAGCGTTTTTACAACGCGGTGAACGCGCCGTTTGTGGGTAACGGGATTACCCGTTGGGTCGATGGTCAGTACGCGCTGAACAAGCCGGAACTGGGGCTTTCGAACTGGGAAAGCGGGCGCTTGTTTGCGCGCAGTGCGATTCTTTCGGGGGATGGCGTGTTCACGGTTCGTAGTCGCATGACCCAGATCGACCTCAGCGTAAAGCGCTGATCTGAACACTAAACCTGTGGCGAGGGAGCTTGCTCCCGCTGGTCTGCGCAGCAGACCCAAATAAGCGAGGGCCGCTGCGCGCCCCAGCGGGAGCAAGCTCCCTCGCCACAGGGTTGCACTGTTCTCCTTCAGGCGGCTGCACTGGCGTTTGCCTGAATGGCGCACGTCGCCGGCTGCTCAGCCAACGGCACAAACGTGCGCCGATCCACCGCCAGCGCATCGATCGAGCCGGTCTCGATGTCATACACCCAGCCATGCAGGTTCAGCAGACCTTTCTCCTGGGCCAGGCGCACGCTCGGGTGGGTCTGAATATTCGCCAATTGCGCGATCACATTTTCCCGCACCATCGAACTCAGCTTCGCCGCGTCATTGGCATGCGGCCGCGCTTCGTTAACCACTTTTGCCGACTCGGCATGTTGCAGCCAGCCGCTGACGGCGGGCAGGTGATCCATGCATTTGCACTGGGCAATCGCGGTCATCGCGCCGCAATCCGAGTGGCCGCAGATCACGATGTCAGTCACACCCAGTACCGCCACCGCGTATTCCACCGTCGCCGACACCCCGCCCGGATGCGGGCTGTAGGACGGCACGATATTGCCTGCGTTGCGGATCACGAACAGCTCACCGGGTTCTTGCTGGGTCAGCAGTTCCGGGACGACGCGGCTGTCGGAACAGGTGATGAACAAGGTGCCCGGGGTTTGAGTGGTCGCCAAGTGCTTGAACAGCTCGGTGCGTTGCGGAAACGCCTCGTTCTGGAACTTCAGGAAGCCTTCGATCAGGTTTTTCATGGTGTTGTCCTCTCAGTTCGAACAGCCGGTGCCGAATTCGCTGTATTGAAGAATGTGTTTTGCGCCGTGGCTGTCGAGGTAGGTCATCTCGACCGGTACAACGCCGCAGACGTCGGCGACCGGGGTGATGCTCACGACTTCAGCAATATCCAGAGTCATGCCGTAGCGGTAGGCAATGGCCTCTTCATCGGCCTGGGCCTGGGCGGCAAGGCCGGCGAGCAGGGCCAGGGTCAACAGAATTTTGTGCATGGGGCAGCCTCCAGGCAGATGTGGTGACGACTTGGCAATTCAGGTTTGGATGGGCCCGCACGCGGGGTGCGGGCCGGGGTGGATCAGAACGGACGCAGCGGCAGGAACTTGCCGTCGAGGGTGACCACGGCGCGGGAGCCGCCTTCCGGGTCTTCGACTTTCTTGATGTCGAGCTTGAAGTTGATGGCGCTGATGATGCCGTCGCCGAACTGCTCGTGAACCAGGGCTTTGAGGGTGGTGCCGTAGATCTGGATCATCTCGTGGAAGCGGTAGATGGTCGGGTCGGTCGGCACGCCGCTGAGACTGCCGCGCAGCGGGATGATCTGCAGGGCGGCAACGGCGTCGGCGTCCAGTTCGAGTTTGTCGCCAACCACTTGCGCGGCGTTTTGTGGCAGTGGGTGCTGGCCGAGGAGGGCAGCGGTGACGTAGGCCAGGCTCAGGCCGGTGCCATCGGCAAGATCCTGCCATGACAGATTCTTGCGGGCCTTGATGTCGAGAATGCGCGTGGTCAGGGCCAGACTGGCATCGTTGTAGGCGTGGGACTGTTGCATGGTGTCACTCCTTTCAAGGTTGGCTTGCTGTGTGGAAGTCATCTTCTGCCGATTGATCCATAGCGTCCAAGACCGATATACAATGCTTCGCATAAGTCCTGCCTATAGATGGTGATCCCCATGCTGCTGCGACATTTGCGATATCTGCTGGCCGTGGCCGATCACGGCGGCTTCACCCGGGCGGCGGAGGCGTTGCACGTGTCACAGCCGACCCTGTCGCAACAGATCCGCCAACTGGAAGAATCCCTTGGGGTGAACCTGTTCGACCGCACCTCGCGCACTGTTAAACCCACCGATGCCGGCGAGGCCTACATCGAATGCGCACGGCGCGTGCTGGTTGAACTGGAGGCGGGCAAGCGGGCGTTGCACGACGTGAAGGATCTGTCCCGTGGCAGCCTGCGGCTGGCCATGACGCCGACCTTCATGGCCTATCTGGTCGGGCCGTTGGTGCGTGATTTCGCGGCGCGCTACCCGGGTATCCATCTGCAGATTTTCGAGCTGTCGATGGACGACATCGAGGCGGGGCTGGCGGACGATTCGCTGGATATCGCGATTGCCTTTACTCCGGTGCGCCACCCGGACATCGAGTGCATCCCGGCGTTTACCGAAACCCTGGGGATCATGGTCGGGCGCGAGCATCCGCTGTACGACAGCAGCGCGGTGCTGACGTCGAGTGACCTTGCGCAACTGGATTTCGCCTTGCTGGCGCCGGACTTCATCACGCGGTTATCGATCGATGAGTATTTCCGTCAGCAGGGGATCACGCCGCAGGTGCGGATCGAGGTGAACTCGGTGAGTACGCTGCTGGAAGTGGTGCGCCATTCGCCGATGGCGACGATGTTGCCCGAGGCGATTGCCAGCGAAGACCGGGCGTTGCGCCGACTGCGGGTCGAGAACGAAGCCCCGCAGCGTGGGGCGGCGTTGTTGCGGCGGCAGAATAATTACCACAGTGCGGCGGCGGTGGCATTTGTGGCGTTGGTTTTGCAATCAAAATCTAACCAACGACACAGTCCCCTGTAGGAGTGAGCCTGCTCGCGATAACGGTAGTCCATTCAATACTGAAGTGTCTGATCTACCGCTATCGCGAGCAGGCTCACTCCTACAGAGGTTGTTGTATGTCTGATAAATAAAAAGGGCCTGCTTCTGTTGGAAGCAGGCCCTTTTATTTGTTGAAGTTGTAAATCAGCAGAACCGGTCAATCACCCGAACTTCATTCTTGTTCTGCATCGAATCCCACGCCTGTTTCAGCGTCTGCAGCACATTGCCGATGAAGTCTTTATCGGCCGCAGCTTTCTTGCCGACATAACCGTGGCCGCGGCGGTACATCTTCAGGCGGGCCAGCAGGTTCTGATTGCTGCGGTCGAATTCTTCTTCACCAGCGTGGGGCGACAGGCAGTCGATATGCACCTGACCCGACTTGCTGATCCAGAGAATGTGGCTGTCGTGGCTGTCTTTTTGCGCAGCGAACATACGAGCCAGTTCTTCGATAGTAGGTTGATTGTTCAGATTCATGATGTTTGCCCCTTGACCAGTCTGGTGATCTTTCAAAGTTGATTCGCTAATACAGGTAGCCCATCGGTTAGTTGATCCCTGGCACCGAAACCAGGACGTCAGCGGTCGCCCGTGTGAAGTACGGGGTCATGCGTCTGTTGCATGTAGTCGTGTTGAATAACTGCTACGCAATAGCGTCACAACGAGGAGAAGCAGCGAAAACCGGGAGGCTCCTTGACGACATTTTCAGTGTCGACCACAAGCGTCTTGAGAATTTTCGCCAGCGCTTCTCGTCCTTGTACTGGACGTTCAGGCCAGGTCAGCTTCTTCAATCTGCCTTGTGGGCAGCGTGTATCCGGAAAAAACAACTCGGCGGTCAGACGAGTTTGCTCAAGCGTGTTACCGATGTTCCCGATCGGGGAACGTCTTCATCATGCAAAAGCAAAACGGTGCCGTCAACGGTTTTGTAGTGATTATTTTTGTTCACTACATATTGTCGGACAAAGCTGTTTTGGAATGAGAAAAGTTCAGTTCAGGCAACGGATGTGGGGGCGTGCAGGACATAGATGGTGCAGGGATAACCGTCCACGGCGCGCTGCTGGCGGGTGAAGGCGCCGCCAGCCAATTCGGGGATCAACCTGGCCCAGAAGCGCTGCGCAGGCAGGTTGGCGTCGATGTGGAAAATCTGCCATTGACCGGGCAGACGGCTCAAGAGGGCAGAGACGACAAACTGCGCGACGCCTTGGCCACGAAAGCGCCGAGTGAGGAAGAAGTAGCCGATGTTGTGTTGCGCGCCTTCAGTGTGGGTGTCGTCATCCACGGTCACGAAGCCGGCCAGTTCACCGTCGACGCGGATCAGGAACGGTTGGGTAGCGGGATTGTGCCAGTAATCGTCTTTCTGCTGAATGCTGAAGAAGCCATGTTCGCCGAGTTTCAGTGGTAGCCATTGGCTGAAGTCGTACATGTAGAACTGCATGAGGTTTTCGATGGTTTGCAGTTCGTCGCGGTGGGCGGGGTGCAGTTCGATGGTGGGCATGGTCAATGAACTCCAAAAGGGAGACTTAAGAACCCTGTGGCGAGGGAGCTTGCTCCCGCTGGGGCGCGAAGCGGCCCTAAAACCTGCAATCGCGATGTTTCAGATAGACCATAGTTGCAGGTTTTGCGACTGCTGCGCAGCCGAGCGGGAGCAAGCTCCCTCGCCACAAAAGCCTATTTTGTTTTGCGTTGTGTGGTGCCAGAAGTTTTGCTTCGGGTCGATTTGCGTTTCTTCTTCCACGGCGCAGCAGCCTTGCCGGCAGGTGGGGGGCCGCTGATGGTCAGGCTCAGCGCAGAACAGCGGGTGACCTGCTTGCTCATCCAGGCTGCCTGTTTGGTGACGAACTCCTCCAGGCTCATCTCGCCGCTCTGCACCATGTCCAGCGCCTGTTCCCAGATGGCGGTGGTGCCGGGGTCGGCAATCGCCCGGGGTACGGCGTCGATCAGGCTGAAGGCCGCCGGAGTCGCGGCCAGCGCCTTGCCGTTCTTCACCAGATAACCACGATCCAGCAGGCCCTGAATGATCGAGGCGCGCGTCGCTTCGGTGCCGATGCCGGTGGTGTCCTTGAGCTTCTGTTTGAGCAGCGGATCTTCCACCAGTTTGGCGACGTTCTTCATCGCCTTGATCAGATCGCCCTCGGTGTAGGGCTTCGGCGGCTGGGTCCACAGATCCTTGAGGTTCACGCCGGCCACGGCGCAATCGATACCCTGACTCAGTGCCGGCAAGGTTTGCGGAGCTGGCGCTTCGCGGCCCTTGGCCGGGGCCAGAGCTTCGGGCAAGGCGCGTTTCCAGCCCGGTTCGATGATCTGTTTGCCGACCGCGCGCAACGCTTCGCCGGCGCAATCGAAATCGGCCTGGGTGCGATCGTATTCGTGGTTGGGCAGAAACTGCGCCAGATAACGCGCGCGAATCAGGGTGTAGACCGCCCGGTGCTTGCCGCTCAGACGCTCGAGATTTTTTGCTGCCGCCGTGGGGATGATGCCGTGGTGGGCGCCGACCTTGGCGTCGTTCCACGCCCGTGAGCGGCGCTGCGGGTCGAGGTGACCGTTCAGCGCGTCGAGGCTGGGGTCGGCCTGACGCAGTGCCGCGAGTATTCCCGGGGCTTCGCTGTGCTGGCTCAGCGGCAGGAAACCGCAATCGCTGCGCGGGTAGGTGATGACCTTGTAGGTTTCGTAGAGGGCCTGGGCGATGTCGAGGGTTTCCTGGGCGCCGAGACCGAGTTTCTTCGAGCAGACCTCCTGCAGGGTGCCCAGATCGAATGGCAGCGGCGCCACTTCGCGCATGCGTTCGGTGCGCAGCTTCACCACCCGTGCACTGGCAGCGCTGTTCAGAGCGGCGGCTGCGTGCTGGGCCAGCGCCTGATTCAGGCAGCGATCCTGATCGTCGCAAACGTCGGAGGGTGCACGCCATTGCGCGGTGAACGGCGTGCCGTCGTGCAGCAGTTGCACATCGATCGCCCAGTACGGCACCGGCACGAAATCGGCGATGCTGCGGTCGCGATCCACCACCAGCCGCAGTGTCGGCGTCTGCACTCGGCCAACCGGCAGGACGCCCTGATAACCGGACTGCCGGCCCAATAGCGTAAACAGGCGACTCATGTTCATGCCGATCAGCCAGTCAGCCCGCGAGCGCCCCAGGGCCGAGTGATACAGGCTGAAGGTTTCCGCCCCCGGCTTCAGCGCGGCCAGAGCTTTGCGAATCGACGCTTCGTCCAGCGCCGACAGCCACAAGCGACGGATCGGCCCGCGATAGCGGCAGTGCTCGACCAGTTCCCGGGCGATCATTTCGCCCTCACGGTCGGCGTCGGTGGCGATGATCAGTTCGCTGGCCTCGCCCAGCAGGCGCTTGACCGCCTTGTACTGGCTGGCGGTGCGCGGCTTGACGGTCATTTTCCACTTGTCGGGAATGATCGGCAGATCCGCCAGCACCCAGCGCTTGTAGCGCGCATCGTAGGCATCCGGCGGCGCGGTTTCCAGCAGATGGCCGATGCACCAGGTCACTGTGACGTCCGTTCCCAGCCAGCAGCCGTCGCCCCGACGCCTGGCGCCCAGCACGGCCGCGATGTCTTTGGCCTGGGAAGGTTTTTCACAGAGGTACAGCCGCATAACCACCGTCGTCGTTCAGTTCCTGGAGGTGCACAGAATGGCCGCAGTTGGCGCCCGGAGCAACTTTTATCTGTATGGATATACAGATCAAAACGTTGCCGGGAATGACCGGTATTACCGGGACGTCGCGAGCGGCTATCGAGAAATCGATTGGCAGGGCAGTTGACGCCCGTGTCAGGTTCACCGGGCTTCTTAGAAACGCGAGTGAGCGGACGATCTCGCCGTGGATTGCCGTGCTCGACGCGTACTGCCAACTCTGAAACAAGGAAGTCCCACCATGGCTCAAGCCAAAACGAAAACCAGCAGCGCCTTTGATGAAGTGAACGCCTTCAGCCATCTGTACGACCGCGGCGTCGGCCTGGTGAACGGCAAACCGTCGTTCACCGCCGATCAGGCAGCCGACGAAATCCTGCGCAAAAACCTGTCGTGGCACGACAAGAACGGTGACGGCAAAATCTCCCTGACCTACACCTTCCTCACCGAGAAACCGGCGAACTACAACCCCAACCTCGGCAACTTCAGCCAGTTCAGCGCTCAGCAAAAGGCTCAAGCCGTGCTGGCCATGCAATCCTGGGCCGACGTGGCCAAGGTGACCTTCACCGAGGGCAATGGCGGCGACGGCCACATGACCTTCGGCAACTACGACGTCAGCACCGGCGGCGCGGCGTTCGCCTACCTGCCGAGCGGCGGCAGCTATGACGGTCAGTCGTGGTACCTGATCAACAATCAATATCAGGTCAACAAGACTCCGGACACCAACAACTACGGGCGTCAGACCCTGACTCACGAAATCGGCCACACCCTCGGCCTGTCTCACCCGGGCGCCTACAACGCCGGCAACGGCAGTCCGACCTACAACGACGCCAAGTACGCCGAAGACACCCGTGGTTACAGCCTGATGAGCTACTGGAGCGAAGCCAACACCGACCAGAACTTCAGCAAGGACGGCAGCGGCGCTTACGCCTCGGCACCGTTGCTCGACGATATCGTCGCGGTGCAGAAACTCTACGGTGCCAACTATGCAACCCGCGCCGATGACACCACCTACGGTTTCGGCTCCAACGCCGGCCGCGATTTCTACAGCGCTACATCGGCGGCGTCGAAAGTGGTGTTCTCAGTGTGGGACGGTGGCGGTAACGATACGCTGAACTTCTCCGGTTTCACCCAGAACCAGAAGATCAACCTCAATGAGGGTTCGTTCTCTGACGTCGGCGGGCTGGTCGGCAACGTATCGATTGCCTATGGCGTGACCGTGGAGAATGCGGTTGGCGGTTCGGGCAATGACCTGCTGATCGGCAACTCGGCGGTTAACCATCTGTTCGGCGGTGCCGGCAACGACATCCTCTACGGCGGTGGCGGCGCGGATGTGCTGTGGGGCGGCGAGGGCGCAGACACCTTCGTGTTCGGCGCAGCCAGCGATTCGACCGACAACCAGCCGGACTGGATCATGGATTTCAAAAGCGGCCTGGACAAGATCGACCTCTCGGGCATCGCCGGTTTCGCCACGGGTGCGGCCACGCTGAACTTCGTCAGCAGTTTCACCGGCCATGCGGGCGATGCAATCCTGACGTATTACGCGCAGAGTGGTCAGACCGGGCTGCTGATTGATCTGACGGGGCAGGGTGAGGTGGACTTTGCCGTCGGTGTGGTGGGGCAGGCGCTGGCGACTGATATCGTGGTTTGAGCTGATCCTGACTGACACCGATTCAGGGCAACTATCGTCCTGTGGCGAGGGAGCTTGTCGAATCGTCGCACCGTCCCGCTCGGCGGCGAAGCCGTCGCAAACTCGGAAATCGCGTTATACCTGACACACGCGATTCCTGGATTTAGGGCTGCTACGCAGCCCAGCGGGACGGTGCGACGATTCGACAAGCTCCCTCGCCACAGTTCATTTGTCCCTGGAGAAACCCCCATGAGCACCACCGGCCTCAACCCCGTCATCACCCTCGAAGAACTCCCCGGTTGCCTGCTGGTGAAATTCCACGGCATCCAGGTCGCGGCGTCCTCGCATGTGCTGGTGCTCCATGAGGCCAACTACCCGCCGGTGTACTACGTGCCCCGCGAGGACATCGACGAGAAATACTTCGCCCGCACCGACCACACCAGTTATTGCCCGTACAAGGGCGATGCGAATTACTTCAGCCTGCAAATACCGGGGCATGAGGCGGCGAATGCGGTGTGGACTTACGAAAATCCGAAAGTCTCGGTCGCGCCGATTCGTGACTACGTGGCGTTTTATCCGGATCAGGTGAAGTTTGAGGTGATCAAGGCGGATGCCTGATTCTTGGCTGAGGAGATTCAATTGTGGCGAGGGGATTCATCCCCGATGGACTACGTAGTAGTCCCCTTTTTCACGGGGGGCGCTACGCACCCCATCGGGGATAAATCCCCTCGCCACAGGTTTTTTTCACCAAAGTGTCATGTGTGCAGGTTCAGGTTCAGTTCTTGTCCAGATCGATATTCTTCGTCTCTCGCAGACAGATCATCCCCACCACCAGGCTGACCCCGGTAATCAGCACCGGGTACCACAGCCCATAAAAAATATCCCCGGTGTACACCACCAGCGCGAACGACACCGTTGGCAGGAAACCGCCGAACCAGCCGTTGCCGATGTGATACGGCAGGGACATCGAGGTGTAGCGGATGCGCGTCGGGAACAGTTCGACCATCAGCGCCGCCAGCGGGCCGTAGCACATGGCCGAGATGATGATCAGTGCGACGATCAGCGCCACGATCATCGGCTTGTTGATCTGCTGCAGGTCGGCCTGTTGCGGGTAGCCGGCGAGGGTCACCGCGCCGCGCAGGGCCGATTCGTCATAGCCGTCGATTTTCACGTCGCCGATGCTCACCTGCACGCCGCTGCCGGCCGGGGCGGCAACACTGGAGTAGGGCAGGCCTTGCTTGACCAGGAAGGTCTTGACCTTGTCGCACGGGCTGTCGAATTTGGCCTTGCCCACCGGGTCGAACTGGAAGGTGCAGGTCGCCGGATCGGCCAATACGGTGATCGGCGCCTGGCGGCTGGCCTGATCGATTGCCGGGTTGGCGTAATGCGCCAGGGATTTGAAGATCGGGAAGTACAGCGCGGTCGCCAGCAGCAGCCCGAGCATCAGCACCGGTTTGCGTCCGACCTTGTCCGACAGCCAGCCGAAAATGATGAAAAACGGCGCGCCGATCACCACGCTGATGATCAGCAGGCTGTTGGCCACCGCCGGGTCCATTTTCAGGAACTGGGTGAGGAAGAACAGCACGTAAAATTGCGCGGCGTAGAAGGTCACCGCTTGCCCGGCGTTGATGCTGAACAGCGCGATCAGCACGACCTTGAGGTTCTCCCATTTGCCGAAGGATTCGCGGATCGGCGCTTTCGAGGTTTTGCCTTCCTCTTTCATTTTCAGGTACGCCGGCGACTCGTGCAGGCTCAGGCGGATCCAGGTGGAAATGCCCAGCAGCACGATCGACAGCAGGAACGGAATGCGCCAGCCCCAGACTTCAAACTGATCGCCAGTGAAGTAGCGGCAACCGAGCACCACCAGCAACGACAGCAGCAAACCGAGGGTGGCGGTGGACTGAATCCAGCTGGTGTGGAAACCGCGTTTGCCGATTGGCGCGTGTTCCGCCACATAGGTCGCGGCGCCGCCGTATTCGCCGCCCAGCGCCAGGCCCTGAAGCATGCGCAGCACCACCAGAATGATCGGCGCGGCGATGCCGATGCTGGCGTAGGTCGGTAACAGGCCGACACAGAACGTGGCGACGCCCATCAGGATGATAGTGGCGAGGAAGGTGTATTTGCGTCCGATCATGTCCCCCAACCGACCGAACACCAGCGCCCCGAACGGCCGCACGATAAACCCGGCGGCGAAGGCCATCAGCGCGAAGATGAACGCCGTGGTGTCGTTGACCCCGGCGAAAAACTGCTTACTGATCACCGCCGCGAGTGCGCCGTAGAGGAAGAAGTCATACCACTCGAACACCGTCCCCAGGGACGAGGCGAAGATGACTTTGCGTGTATCCGGGCTGGTCTCCGCGCTGCGCACGGCGTCCAGCGGCTGAACGTGTTCTGACATATCGGTATCCCTCACAGTGATTGTTTTTGTTGTTCCACTGGTGTTGCGCGCTGCCTTGAACGAATTACACGATGCCCTGTAGGAGCTGCCGAAGGCTGCGATCTTTTGATCTTGTAAAAGCCAAAGGCAAAAGATCGCAGCCTGCGGCAGCTCCTACAGGGTTTGGGCCAGTTCAGGGGTTGCTGTGCAGGTCCTGATCGGTGGGTTGAGGATCAGCTGCGCCGCCTTCTCGGCAATCATCAGCGTAGGCGAACAGGTGTTGCCCGAGGTGATGCGCGGCATGATCGAGGCGTCGGCGATGCGCAGGCCGGTTACGCCATGCACGCGCAGTTGCGCATCGACCACCGCGTCAGCGTCATTGCCCATGCGGCAGGTGCCGACCGGGTGGAAAATCGTCGTGCCGATCCGCGCCGCGGCTTCGTGCAGTTGTTCTTCGCTTTGCAGGCTGTCGCCGGGCAGATACTCCACCGGTTTGAACGCTTGTAGGGCCGGGGCGCTGACGATACGGCGGGTCAGGCGAATGGCGTCGGCGGCGACGCGTAAATCTTCGGGATGGCTGAGGTAATTCGGTTGAATCAGCGGCGCTTCTTGCGGGTCTGCCGAACGGATGTCGATGCGGCCACGGCTCTGCGGACGCAGATCACACACCGACGCGGTGAACGCCGGAAAGCTGTGCAACGGCTCGCCAAAGCGCTCCAGCGACAGCGGTTGCACGTGGTATTCAAGGTTCGCCGAGGTCTGCTCCGGCCCGGATCGGGCAAACGCTCCGAGCTGACTCGGCGCCATCGACAACGGCCCGCTGCGGTCATACAGATAGCGCAGGCCCATGCCCATCTTGCCCCACACGCTGCCGGCGATCTGATTCAGGGTGCGGGCGTTCTGCAGTTTGTAGATCAGGCGCAGTTGCAGGTGATCCTGCAGATTGCCGCCGACCCCCGGCAGCTCATGAATCACGCCGATGCCAAGACGTTCCAGCAACGGACGCGGGCCGATCCCGGAGCGTTGCAGAATGCTCGGCGAGCCGACGGCACCGGCGCAGAGGATGATTTCCTTGCGCGCCTTGAAGCTTTTCACTTGGCCTTCGTGACGCGCGCTGACTTTTGAAGCACGGCCGTTTTCCAGCAGCACGCGATCCACTTCAACCCCGGTCAGCACCGTCAGATTGGTCCGCTCGCGAATCGGTTTGAGAAAGGCCTTGGCCGCGTTCCAGCGCACCCCGGCCTTCTGGTTGACCTGGAAGTAGCCGCAACCCTCGTTGTCGCCCTCATTGAAGTCGTCGATGCTGGCGATGCCGCTCTGTTCGGCGGCACTGCGAAACGCGTCGAGAATCGGCCATGACAGCCGCTGTTGCTCGACCCGCCATTCACCCTGGGCACCGTGAAATTCAGCGGCGCCGGCAAAATGGTTTTCGCTTTGTTTGAACAGCGGCAGCACGTCGTTCCAGGCCCAGCCCGGATTGCCCTCGGCCGCCCAGCCGTCATAGTCGCCGGCCTGACCGCGCATGTAGATCATGCCGTTGATCGAGGAGCAGCCACCGAGCACTTTGCCGCGTGGGTAGCTCAGGCTGCGGCCTTGCAGGCCGGGCTGCGCTTCGGTCTTGAAGCACCAGTCGGTGCGCGGGTTGCCGATGCAGAACAGGTAACCCACGGGGATGTGAATCCATGCGTAGTTGTCGCGTCCACCGGCTTCGAGCAGCAACACCCGCTGCTGTTTATCAGCCGACAGTCGATTGGCCAGCAGGCACCCGGCAGGGCCCGCACCGACCACGATGTAGTCGTATTCTTCAAGGGAAGTCTGCATTCCCTGACCTCGCTTTTTGTTTTTATTGTCGGACACTCTAGTTGTTAGCTTTCGTTAAAAGAATGTTAGTTTTTGCGCAGCCGCTGTGCGTTTTCAAACAGCCCGGATTGACCATAGCTGACAAGGACACCCCATGTTCGACTGGAATGACCTGCGGTTCTTTCTGGAGTTGCAACGCAGCGGCCGCCTGCTCACCGCTGCCCGGCGCTTGAACACTACTCACGCCACGGTCGCCCGGCACATCGAGGCCATCGAAAAAAGCCTCGGCACCGCGCTGTTCGTCCAGCACGCCCAAGGCTATGAAATGACCCCGGCGGGGGAGGCGCTGCTCAAGCACGCCGAAGCGATGGAGAACGTCGCGCTGCTGGCCCAGGAAGAAATCACCCAGTCCACCGCACCGCTGGGCAAGATCCGCGTCGGCGTCACCGAAGGGCTGGGCATCAAGTTTCTCGCCAGTCGGATGATCGGCCTGTTCGAACGCTATCCGGGGCTGGAAGTGGAACTGGTCGCCGTGCCGCGCTTCGTCAGCATCCTCAACCGCGAGGCGGAAATCAGCATTCATCTGGAGCGCCCGGCGGCCGACATGCTGGTCACGCGCAAGCTCACCGACTATCGGTTGGCGCTCTATGCCAGCCAACGCTATCTCGACAACGCGCCGCCGTTGCGCAGCCGCGAAGACCTCGCGCGGCATGCGTGGATCGGTTATGTCGATGATTTGCTGTTCAGTCAGGAACTGATGTTCCTCAACAGCTTCTGCCGCAGCCCGCGCGTGGTGTTCCATAGCACCAGCGTCATCGCCCAGCAGGAAGCGGCGCGCTCGGGATTGGGCATTGCCGTGCTGCCTTGCTACATGGCCGCGTCGGATCCGGATCTGGTGGCGTTATTGCCGGATGACAGCAGCGAGCGCAGTTACTGGATCAGCACCCGGCGCGAGCTGCACAAGTCGGTACGGCTGCGGGTGGTCTGGGATTATGTCGTCGGCCTTTGCGAGGCGGAGCAAGACCTGTTACGCGGATAGTCCTGCCGACAAAAATCCCTTGTAGGAGTGAGCCTGCTCGCGATAGCGGTGTATCAGGCGACTTCTGCTTCACAGGCATACCGCTATCGCGAGCAGGCTCACTCCTACAAGGGATCGCATCTGGGGTTGAATAATATATGGATATCCGTATATTCGGTTTTCCGTATGTTCGAGCCCGCCCCCCATGCTTACCCCCACCGAACTGTTCAAAAGCCTGGCCGACGAAACACGTGTCCGCGCCACTTTGCTGATTGCCGAGCAGGGTGAGCTGTGTGTTTGCGAGCTGATGTGCGCCCTCGACGACAGCCAGCCGAAAATCAGCCGCCACCTCGCGCAACTGCGCAGCAATGGGTTGTTGCTCGATCGCCGTCAGGGCCAGTGGGTCTATTACCGGCTCAACCCGGATCTGCCGGATTGGGTTCACCAGATCCTCAAGGTCACCGCGACAGCCAACGCCGATTGGCTCAAGGACAATGCCTGTCGCCTGCACAACATGGACGGCCGTCCTGCCCGCGAAACCGCGTGCTGCTGAATTTCAAATACCCCCGGAGCTATCCATGCGTGTCCTGTTCATGTGCACGGCCAACAGTTGCCGCAGCATTCTTTCCGAAGCCATGTTCAATCATCTGGCGCGCGAGGGTTTCGAGGCGGTGAGCGCCGGCAGTTTCCCCAAGGGCCAGGTGTTGCCGCGCAGCCTGACGACGCTGCAACAGGCCGGTATCGCGATCGACGGTTTGTACAGCAAAGGCAACGACGCTTTCGAAAGCAACCCGCCGGACATCGTCATCACTGTCTGCGACAAGGCAGCGGGCGAAACCTGCCCGGTGTACTTCGGCCCGGCGATCAAATGTCATTGGGGGCTGGAAGATCCCTCTGATGTGAGCGGCGACGAGGCCGCAGTGGATGCCGCGTTCCGTGCCACGCTGGCGATCATCGAGCGCCGCTGCGCAACCTTCCTCGGTCTTCCTTTCAAATCACTCAGCCGCGTTGAGCTTCAGCGCGAACTGGATCGCATCGGCTCCCTCTGAGCCGGAGGACATATGTCAGAGCACTTGCCCAATCTTGATCACACGCTGTTCGAAGGCCGAAACACATCACCTTCGCACGAACACAAACCACGCATCCTGCTGCTCTACGGCTCGACCCGCGAACGCTCCTTCAGCCGTCTGCTGGTGGAGGAGGCCGCACGCTTGCTGGAGCACTTCGGTGCCGAGACGCGCATCTTCAATCCGTCCGGTTTGCCGTTGCCGGATGACGCCCCGGTCGACCATCCCAAAGTCCAGGAACTGCGCGAGCTGGTGCTGTGGTCGGAAGGTCAGGTCTGGTGTTCGCCGGAACGTCACGGCGCGATGTCGGCGGTGTTCAAGGCGCAGATCGACTGGATTCCGCTGGAGCTCGGCGCGGTGCGTCCGACCCAGGGCAAAACCCTCGCGGTGATGCAGGTCTGCGGCGGTTCGCAGTCGTTCAACGTGGTCAATCAACTGCGCGTGCTGGGGCGCTGGATGCGCATGTTCACTATCCCCAATCAGTCTTCGGTGCCCAAGGCGTTCACGGAATTTGACGAGGCGGGGCGGATGAAACCTTCGCCGTTCTATGATCGCGTGGTCGATGTGATGGAAGAGCTGGTGAAGTTCACCGTGCTGCTGCGCGAGCGTCAGGATTTTCTGGTGGATCGCTATTCCGAGCGCAAGGAAAGCGCCGAGCAGTTGAGGGCGCGGGTCAATCAGCGCTCGATCTGAAATGCACAAACGTTCTAGCCTCAATGCGCCAATTGTGGATTACTGGCTCCAGCCCACCACTGTACGCACGCCATGAGCAACTGGATCGACCTTGCCCGCGACCGGGAAACCGGCATCGAAACCCTGCACGCGCATTTCGCCGGGCACGCGCACGCCTACGATCCGCACTGGCACGAAACCTACCTGATCGGCTTCACCGAGCAAGGCGTGCAGCGCTTCAACAGCCGTCGCGCGCGGCATGACAGCACGCCGGGCAAGGTCTTCATGCTTGAGCCCGGCGACATCCATGACGGCGATGCGCCGAGCCCGGACGGTTTCACCTATCGCATGCTCTATCTGCAACCGGCATGGCTGGAGCAAGCGCTGGACGGTTTGCATCTGGGCAGTTACGGCAGCGGCTTGCCGGGAATCGGCAGTGTGCTCAATGATGATCCCGAACTGGCCCGGGCCACTTTGTTTGCCTTCAATGCGCTGCATAAACAGGACGTGCGCATGGTGCGCGATGTGGCACTGGATGCGTTGCTGGAGCGACTGGCGATTCACCTGTACCGGCGACCGCAACCGACCGCTGCCAACCGTGCGCCATTGATCGCCCGGCAGGCACGCGATTACCTGGTGGCCTACCACGAGCAAGACATCAGCCTGCAAACCCTGGCCGACGTCTGCGGCACCGACCGCTTTCGCCTGACCCGCGCGTTCAAGGCTGCTTATGGACTCGCGCCGCACGCGTGGCTGATCCAGCTGCGCCTCAGCCGTGGCCGGCAAATGCTCGCCGCCGGCATGCAGCCAGTGGAAGTCGCCAGCCGCCTCGGCTTCGCCGACCAAAGCCATCTGGGGCGCTGGTTCGTGCGCGCTTACGGCATCACCCCGGGCGCCTATCAGCAACGCGCCATTGGTACGTTTCGACGCTGAACAAACGTTCAAGACCGCCACACTTCGCAACCGCCAGAGTAGGCCCTGACTTTCTACAGGGCCGTGCCATGCTTGCGTTCATCCTCTTTGCCTTTGTTGCCTCGATCACTCCGGGGCCGACCAACCTCATCGTGCTCAGCACCAGCGCCCGACGCGGTTGGCGGCCGTGCCTGCCGATCATTCTCGGTGCGGGGGCGGGCGCCGCTTCGTTGGTCTGGGTGGCCGGCGCTGGCGCCAGTACGCTGATGCTGCCCGGCGTGCGCCCGGTGATCAGTGCGCTGGGGATGGGCTGGATGCTGTGGCTGGCGTGGCAGATTTTCACCGCGCCGGCCACTGCCATCGATCCCGCTTGCGGCGAGGAAAAACCTGAGCTGGGCCTGCTTGGCGCCGCGCTGTTGCAGTGGGTCAATCCCAAGTCGTGGATGATGGCGATCGCCGTGATCAGCGTATTTACCGCGCAAGGGCAGGGCTTGAACGCGTTGTGCCTGGCGTTCTTTCTGGTGTCGTTGCCGTGTCTGGCGCTGTGGGCATTGCTCGGTCGCGGTGCTGCGCGCTGGCTGAGTAATCCGGCGCAGTTGCAGTGGCTGAACCGGATTCTGGCGGTGCTGCTGGTGGTGTCATCCGCCGCTGCGTTGCTGCACACCTGAGCTGAGCGGCATCGACAAGGTGGCGCGCAAGCCACCCTCCGGCCGGTTGACCAGGGTAATCCGTCCGCCCAGACGCAACGCGATGGTGTTGACGATGGTCAGCCCCAGGCCCGCACCTTGCGTGTTGCCGCGGCTGTAAAAGCGTTCGAACAGGCGCGCCCGATCCGCCTCGTCAATCCCCGGGCCCTGATCCTCGACGCTCAGCAGGCACCAGCCGTCGGCCTGACTCAGCTTGACGGTGATCACGCCGTGCTCCGGGGAGAAGTTGGCGGCGTTGGTGATCAGATTGCTCAGGGCGATGTCGATGGCGGCGGTGGTGGCCATGACGTGCAGCGCTTTATCGCTGTCATCGAAGGTCAGTTCCAGGCGTTTGCTCAGCAGCCATGGCGTCAGTTGCACGAGGCTGTTGCGCACGGTTTCGCTGAGGTCGATGCGCTGCAACGGCGGCGGGTTGGATTTGGGTTCGAGGCGGGCCATGGTCAGCAACTGGTTGACCAGGCGGCTGGTGCGATCGACGCCGGAAATCAGAAACTGCAAAGACTCGCGGCGCTCCTGTTCAGTACCGGCCTCCAGCAGGTTTTGTGCATGCACCCGCAGTACCGCCAGCGGCGTACGCATCTCGTGGGCGGCGTCGGCGATAAAGCGTCGTTCGCGCCCGAGTACCTCCTGAATCTGCGTGAGCATGCGGTTGAGCGCCGCCTGCATCGGCTCCAGTTCGCTGGGCAGCGGCGTCAGTTGCAACGGCTCCAGCGAGCCGCTGTGCCGGGCGCGCAGGGTTTCTGCCATGTTCGCCAGCGGCCGGAGTCCCCAACCGATGGCCAGCCAGACCATCGCCGCGAGTATCAGGCTGCCGAGCACGTTCGGCCACAGCGTGTGACGCACGATGCGATCGACCAGATCGGCGCGCACGTCGTCGCGCTCGCCAACCCAGATGCGCAGACCGTTCTGCGGGTCTTCGAGCATGAAGGCGCGCCAGTGACGGTTGTTCAAGTCGACCACATCGCTGAAGCCCGGCTTCGTTGGCGGCGCGGTGAACGACGGGGCACTGGCGGTGTGCACCAGCACCTCGTTTTTCGGGTTCCACACCTGGAAGGCAATCTTGCTTTCGTAAGGATGGCCGTCGACGCGTGGCTTGGCTTCGCTGAGGGCCTGATTGAACGCCTGGTACAACTGCGAGTGATCCTTGCTTGCCATCGGCATGCGCATCACGCCTTGCAGCAGTCGAGCGTTTTGCGCCAGTTGCGCGTCGTAGACTTCAGCGATTTCGTGGTTGCTGTCATGCACGTTGAACACGCTGAGCACCGCAAGACCAGCGAGCAACAGCCCAATGATCAGCGTCAGCGTGCGGCGACGAATCGAGGTCATCGACGCTCCTCCACCAGATAACCCACACCGCGAATGGTGCGGATCAGGTCGGTGGAGAATTTTTTGCGCAGGTGATGGATGTGGACTTCCAGGGTGTTGCTCTCGGCTTCTTCGTTCCAGCCATAAAGCAACTGGATCAGTTGATCGCGGGTCATTACCCGGCCCGGCGGCGAAAGCAATTCATGCAGCAACTGATATTCCTTGGGCGTCAGCGCCACGGGTTGACCCTGATAGCTGACCTGCTGGGTGCCGGGGTTGAGGCTGATCCCGGCGTGTTCGATCAGCGCCTGGGCGCGGCCGGCACTGCGACGCAACAAGGCGCGCAGGCGTGCCTTGAGTTCGGCGAGATCGAACGGTTTGACCAGATAGTCGTCGGCACCGGCATCCAGCCCGGCGATGCGGTCTTCGGTGGCATCGCGGGCGGTGAGAATCAGCACCGGCAGGTTCGAACCGCTGTCGCGCAGACGACGCAGCACTTCGAGGCCGTCCATGCGCGGCAGGCCCAGATCGAGTACGGCAACGTCAAAGGTTTCACTGAGCAGCGCATGCAACGCGCTGCTGCCATCCTTCAACCAATCGACGGTGTAGCCCTCGCGACCCAATGCCTGATGAATGCCTTCACCGAGGGCTACGTCATCCTCAATCAGTAATAAACGCACGCGGACTCCTGTCAGTCGAGTTTCTTGTTCACGTCCACCAGCAGGGCGGCGATCTCTTTGCGGCGCCCGGCGTCAGCGGTTTCCCGGCCCGGACGCGGCGCGGCCTGCTGGGCCTTGAGCAGCGCGACCCTGGCTTCAGCGTAGCGCTTCTGACGGTAGAGGTGATCGCCCCAGAAGTACAGACTGTCGATGCCCTCCGGATTCAGTTGCAGCGCTTGCTTGAGCAGTTGCCCGGCCTTGTCGCTGTCGCCGAAACCGATCGGCCAGCCCGGGACGCGATCATACAGCGCGGCGAGGCTGGTGTAGGCCGAGCCTTGCAGGGCTTTGGGGTCGAGCGTCAGGGCTTTTTCCAGATCGGCCTTGGCGTCCTTGGCCTTGCCCAAGGCACCGAGTCCGCCCTGAGCGCCGGCCCAACTGCTGGTGACGATGCCTTTCCAGATCCATGCTTCGGCCACCACCGGGCGCTGGGTGGTAAAGGCAGTGGTTTCGGACGACAGCTGCTCGAACGCGGCGGCGCGCTGTTTTTCTGCCACTTCATATTGGATGTGCGCCCAGCTCTGCTGGATGCCATTGAGGCGTTGCTGATCGGCAGGTTCCAGCGCCCAGACGCTTTGGCTGAGGGCGGCGAGCAACAGGCATACGGAAAGTCTTTTCATGATTTTGGCGGCTCGTTGTCAGGTTTTTCACTGAGGCGGCGAATCAGCGGCAACTGCTTGCGCAGGCCTCGATCCACCAGATGTGGCAGCAGATTGTTAAGGCGTACGAAGAAGCGCTCCGGCCAGCCCAGATACAGGTCGCGGCGGTCGCCGGCGATCGCGTGGATCACCGCCGAGGCGACAGTTTGCGGGTCATCGACGTTGGCCTTGAGCGCATCGTTCAAGGCTTGCGCCGCGGCGCTGTTCATCGAGGTGCGTGTGGCCCGGGGCGCGACGTACAGCACGTTGACCCGAGTGTCGGCCAGCTCGCGGCGCAGCGCTTCGGAGAATCCGCGCAAGGCGAACTTGGTCGCGCAATAACTGGCGTAACCGGGGTAGCCGATCGAGCCGTAGGTCGAACCGACGTTGACCACCATCGCACTGTCAGCCCGCTTGAGCAGGGGCAGCAGCAGTTTGGTCAGGCACATCGGCGCGCTGATGTTCACCGCGAGCATCGCGTTGATGTCGCTGTCATCCAGCTGTTCAAGCATGGCGAAGTGATTGACCCCGGCCGCGTTGATCAGCAGGTTGATGCCGCCGATGGCTTCGGCAGCGGCCAGCACCTTGCGCCGGTCGCTGAGGAAGGTCAGGTCGGCGGCGACCCAGCACAGAGAATTCGGGTAGCGCTCAAGCAACGGCGTCAGCGCCTGCTCATGCCGCGCCACCGCCAACACCTGGGCGCCGGCGGCGCACAAGGCCTCGGTGATGGCCATGCCGATGCCGCCGCTGGCACCGGTCAACACCACCCGCGCATCACGCAGCTGCATGGTGAGCCTCCGCGTCACGCGGCAGGCCACGGAACATGTCGGTGTACAAGCGATAGACGACCTTCGAGGCGTGGATCACCGCTGCCTGATCCTCTGGATCTTCCAGCTGATTCATCAAGCGGCGATAGGTTTGCATGTGCTCGATGTCCAGCGAACCGTGGGAGCTCAGGTAGCTGAACGCGGTTTCCGGCAGCGCCAGACGCTCGCGAATGCTGCCCGCCGCATGAGTGGCCAGGGCGATGCTGGTGCCTTCGAGCACGTTGACCATGCCGAACAGGCCCACCGGATTGCCTCGGGCGATCAGGTCGTAAAGGAAGCTGACCATCAATTCGATCGGCAGCGACGGTTGACCATCGCGCACCGCATCGCGATCACCGCCACACGCGGCAATATCATTGAGCACCCACTGTTCATGGCCGTATTCGTCTTCGATGTATTCGCAGACGGCTTTGCGCAGCCACTCCAGCCGTGTCGGCAGGCGCGCGCCGCAGGCCATCATCAACGGCACGGTGTGGCGCACGTGGTAATACGCTTGCGCGAGAAATGCCCGATAGCTTTGCAGGCTGACCTTGCCTTGCAGGGCATCGAGGATGATCGGCAGGTTGAACAGCTCGTGACGTTCCTGCTGCGTGGCTTCTTGCAGGGTGTCGAAAAAACTCATGATGCGGACTCCTCGGAAACAGCGGATTCAGTCAATTGGGCGTGGTACAGCGCGACAATCGCCTCGCGGCGTGGCCGACCATTGGCGGTCAGCAGGCCATTGGCGGCGGTGAAGGGTTGCGGCAGGCGCGTCCAGCGGTGCACCTGGGCGTAATCGGGCAAGGCTTTGTTGGCCTCGGCGACCGCTGCCGCCAGCTCCGCATCGCTGCAATCGGCGCGGTGCGGCCAGAGCAAGACGTGGTTGTGCGGCAGGGCCTCGCCGTAGACGAAGGCCTGGGCAATATGGCGGCGCTGGGTCAGTTCGGATTCGACCCATTCCGGGTTTACGTTGCGCCCGAAACTGGTGACGAACTGGTGCTTCTTGCGGCCCTTGAGGTACAGGAAACCTTCGGGGTCGAACTCGCCCAGATCGCCGCTCGGCCACCACTCATCAGCGTATGGCGCGTCCCCCAGATAACCGAGCAGCGCCGAGCCCTTGATCAGTACTTCGCCGTCTTCGGCCAAGCGCACTTCAACGTGCGGCAGCGGCTGGCCGACGCTACCCGGACGCCGTGCGCCGGGGCGATTGAGGCACACCACCGAGGCGCATTCGGACAAGCCATAACCTTCGAAAACCGGCAGACCGACACGCTGCGCGCGGTGTAGCAAATCCTCCGAGACCCGCGCACCACCGACGGCGGCGAAACGCAGTCTTTGTGGATCGAAGGCTTTCTGTTCGGCGGCGCTGACCAGCATCAGCAACAGCTGCGGCACCAGAATCAGACTCTCCGGCGCACGACTAGCCAGATAGCCCAACAGGTGTGGTACATCGACGCCGCTGGCGCCCTGGATGCCCAGGGTTTTCTGGCTCGGCAGACTCAGCGTCGCACCGGCGTACAGCGCGGCGTAGCAGCCGAGGTTTTCCAGCAGAATCGCCAGCGGCAACAACGCCAGATGATGCTGCGGATCGGTGGATTTACTCGCTTGATCCAGCTCCCGCGCCACACGCAGCAGACTCTCGGCGCTCAGGCACACACCTTTCGGTGTGCCGGTGGTGCCGGAGGTGAAGGTTAGTTTGGCGGTGCCGGCTGGCAGGCGATTCGGGCCGTCGAACGTGCGGCACCAGAACTCGCCGCGCTTCTCGTAACCGGCGGCGAGCAGTTCGGCGTCCAGCTCCGGTTCGGCAATCACCCGTTCGGCCTGGCTCTGTTCCAGACAATGCGCCCGTTGCGCGGGGCTGAAAAACGGCGGCAGCGTCACGCAGGTCAAGCCCTCGAACAACACGGCCAGATCCCATAGCATCGCGTCGACGCCGTTATCCAGTGCCAGAGCGATCACCTGCGCCTGTTCATCGCGCAGGCGCTCCTGGCGATACAGCACCTCGGCGTAAACAGTGGCGTAATCGAGTTTCAGCGTATCGCCCCACAGCGCGGTGCTGTTGTCATTGCGCCGGGCATGGTTGCGCAGGGTTTCCTGGAAGCGTTGCAGTTCAAGCGACATGGCAGGCTCCTTCAATCGAGGTCGGCAGTCCCAATCGATTGAACAGGCCGATATTGCGCAAATGGATGAAGCCTGCGCGGATGTTGCCGACGTGCACCCAAGGCTTGCTTTCGTAATAACTGCCCCAGTGTTGACGCTCGTCACCCAGGCGCTCCGGGTCGGCGGCGCATAATGTCACTGGCTTCAGACCGAGCCGGTGGAAGCTGTTGACCAGTCCGATGTTGCCGGTGAACGTCACCCATTCCAGGCCGCCCATGGCCAGCAGGTAAGTGATGGCGATGATGCTCATGCGGGCGCTGCCGGTGTCGCTGGCGGCAAGATTGCCGACTTCGACGATGCCGGTGCGATCCACCGGACGATCCGCCGCAGCGCTGATCAACGGTTCGATCGGGTCATCCAGATAGCGCTCCAGAAACAGCGGCTCAAGATGCGCTCGGCGCACCCCGGCCACCGCGCACAGCTCACCGTCGCCGTTGTGCATGCCGAACAGCTCGGGCATAAAGTGTCGAATATCGGCGCCATGGGCTTTGCGAAAACGCTGCTGGATGAAGGCTTCGAAGGTCTCGCGCTGCGCGTCGTCGGGCAGGGCACCGGTCAAGGTCATCGGCTGCGTTTCGGCTTGACCGAAGCGCAGGGGAAGGGGGATGTTCCAGTCGAATTCGGGCATGGGCAGAACGCCTCCCTCAATGGTTTGAGCGCAGTATCGGAGGCATTTCTTAACGAAGTCTGAAGGTGAAAAAAGGTTAATCAAACGGGCAATCTTCAGATTGTCTTAAGACTGCAAGGGCAGGGTGGCACCGTCGGTTCGCGCTGCTACCGGATCGAGACTGTCGAACGAATCGACCGTCGCTCACGACAATCACGAGGCGCTTCTTATGACCCGCGACACCGCCGTCACCCGTTATGGAAAACTGTCAATTACGCTGCACTGGCTGATGCTCGCGCTGTTCGTCGGCGTCTATGCCTGTGTCGAAATCAAAGGCTTCATGCCCAAGGGCAGCGAAGCGCGCGGCCTGCTGATGGGCTTCCATGGCCTGTTCGGCGCGAGCATTTTCGTGCTGGTCTGGGTGCGCCTGTTCGGCCGCCTGAGCCCACGCCCGCCAATCACCCCCAAGCCGCCAGCCTGGCAGACCGGCATCTCGCACCTGATGCACCTGGCGTTGTACGTGCTGATGATCGCCACGCCGATCCTCGCCTGGCTGATGCTCGCCGCCGCCGACAAACCGTTCCCGTACTTCGGCTTCCACGTCCCGGCGCCGGTGGCGATCGACCCGGACTTCGCCAAACAGCTCAAGTACTGGCATGAAACGCTGGGCAGCACCGGCTACTGGCTGATCGGCTTGCACGCGGCAGCGGGGTTGTTTCACCACTACTGGGTGCGGGATAACACGCTGGTGCGGATGTTGCCGGGCCGCACGGAATAACGCTGATCTGCTTCAACCACAAACCCTGTGGGAGCGAGCCTGCTCGCGAAGGCGGAGTGTCAGCCACTGATGAAGTCGGCTGACACGGCCCCTTCGCGAGCAGGCTCGCTCCCACAGGTTTTTGTGGTGTGTTTGAGTGCTCGGGCTTCAGGTTTTGCACCTGCCTGCCGATGAAATCTGCACGATTTCAACGGATGCCGTTCATGAACAAGGTTGTTGCTCTACTGGCGCTTACCGCGCTCGTCGCAGGCTGTAAATCGCTTAACCGTCTTCAGGTTGCGGATCAGGAATTCCCCACTTTCCGTTGTGCCAACTACTTCAAAAAAGCGTCGATGAGCGAGCAGCAAGTCGCTGAAATTCGCTATCTCAGTACTCAGAACGCCAACTGCAAAGTGATTCTCGGCGAGATGTACGAACAGGGCCGTGGTGTGCCGCAGGACATCGACAAGGCCAAGGATATCTATGAGTCAGTGGCCCGAAGAGCGCCGAATGTCTATAGCCGATTGGGCGATATGGCCGCAGCGGGGGTCGGCGGGCCGGTGGATATGGTGGCAGCCAGGGATTTTTATCAGCGTTCCATCGCCGAACCCGGCAATACCGAAATGGAACTCAAAGTGGCCGATTTCCTGGAAAACGGCAGAGGTGGCCCGCAGGATCTTCAAGGTGCACTGAACCTCTACTTCAAAGCCAACGCCTGGGACAACCTCCAACGCCTGCGCGCCAAAGGCGTGGCAATGACGACCGAGCAACAACAGCAGTACAACAAGATTTACGTCCGTCAGGTGCAGTTCGGCGTCAGAGAGAAGATGCGAGAGATCGAGGAAAGTCTGGCGCAAGAAAAACTTTCGACCCCCGAGCGCAAACCCGTTCTGCTGGAGCTGACGTACACCCCCGGTTCGTTAGTGCCAGTGATCTCGCTGCAGCAAAGCTGTGGCAACAGCGCTATCGACCAAATGGTCTTGCAAGGCTTTAGCGATTACCGATTCCCCGGTGATCCGATCTTGCCGCCGGAGCAGAAGAATCACGCGACCATCGCCAGCGTCAGAACAGACGGGCTGACCGAGAGGGAACGGCTCAGAGCGCTATCAAGAAAATAAGTGCTGCGGCGTAGCACGAACATGCCTATATGGGCCACTTGCCGGAACAGCGTCCCGCGTCCACTCTATGACCTGCCGACAAGGAGCGTCCGCCGACCCTCCGTCGTGACCCAAGGGAGCTGGCAGCATGAGCGAAGACAACAAGGTAAAAGGCCCGGCGTCGTACTTCCCCTCCATCGAAAAGAAATACGGCCAGCCCATCGATCACTGGCTGAACCTGCTCGCCGGCATCACCGACAAGAAACACATGGAACTGGTGGCGTGGCTCAAGGAGGAACACGGCATGGGCCACGGTCATGCCAACGCCTTGGTTGCGCATCATCTGACGGTTAAAAAGTGAGGGCAGGGCAGCGATGAATTTCTCCCACCGGCCAGTGACGGCCGACGACGTCAAAACCCTGTGCAGCTTTCCCCAGGGTGTTCAAGAGTTGTACTTCATGTTCCCGAAAGCGCAGTACCCGCTGACGGAAGAACAAATGCACACCGCGATCAGCCAGCGCTTCGATTCCACGGCATTTCTGGCCAACGGCGAGTTCGTCGGCTTCGCCAACTTCTACCGTGCCGAGCACGACGGCGTCTGCTGCATCGGCAACGTCATCGTCGCGCCTTACGCCCGTGGCCAGGGCGTCGCTCGCTACATCGTCGAAACCATGACTGCGGTCGGCTTCGAAAAGTATCAGGCCAGGGAAGTGCAGCTGTCCTGCTTCAACGAAAACACCGCAGGGTTGCTGCTCTACCCGAAACTCGGCTTCGTGCCGTTCTCTATCGAAGAACGCCCGGCACCGGGCGGCAGGCGTGTGGCGCTGATCAATATGACCCGCCACCGACAATAGCCATCCCCCCAATCCCTGTGGGAGCCGGGCTTGCCCGCGATGGCGTCCGCCCGGCCAAACGCCCTCCCGAGCCTGACCGCGAACCTGTGGGAGCTAGCACTCCAGGCGACGCATCAATTGTTGAGGCCTGTGCTAATCCGGGCCTCGTAAATGAATCAACAACAAAGCGAACAAGAATGGACACACTGAAAGAAGAGCCGCGAGCAGTTAAGGTGGCGGCCGCCTGGCAGTCGCTTACCAACCAGATGCTCAACGCGCAAGCGGTACACCGGATCGAGCATCTGGTTTCCAGAAGTCACCCTGTCAACGTACCGTCGAGTGCAGGAGTGTATGCATTTTGGTGGATGGGGTGCCGAAAGCAGCTCATGAGCGCCAATCGGCATATTATTTTGAAGGGCCCGGGAGGCTCTGATGTCGATGTGCGTTACCACGACTGGTGGCCGGAAGACGCACCGTACCCGTGTTTGTATGTCGGTAAGGCGACTGATTTAAAGCGTCGGCTGAGGGAACACCGTTTACCTGGTACACCTGGCCGCGCGCACCCACCGTTAACCCGAAACAATAAGGCCACGCCTCGAACAACCTCCTGCCAGTTGCGGTTTGGCATCGAACATGTTTTTCCCGAGGAAGCTGATCCCCTGACATTGATAAATGACAACATCGGGTTTTCCTGGTGCGATGACTTTCCGGATAACGCGGTCGCTGAGCGTTTCTTTGCCGAAGACAAACTTGTCGGGCATCTTCGGCCCTGGTTCAACATTGATTCGGAGCGGTAATCTGCGATGAGGGGCTTTTGCCCCTTTTGGGACTTTTCAAAGGGTTTGATGATGTCAGAAGCAACCTCACGCTTGACCTACCGACCCCCACAGCCGGCAGACCTGCCCACCGTATTCGCTATTTTCAGCGACCCACAAACCAACCTGTTCAACCCCGCCGGCCCTATGACCGACATCGCTCAAGCCGAAGCACTGCTCGATCGCTGGCTGCAACACTGGGAAACCCACGGCTACGGATGGTGGGCAATCAGCAGCGCACAAGCGCCTGAGCAAATTCTCGGATTCGCCGGCGTCGCCGCTCATGACTACCTGAGGAAAACGGTGACCAATCTCGGCTATCGTTTCGCTGTCGAGGCATGGGGCCACGGCTATGCAACAGAGGCCGCACAAACCGCGCTAACCCACGCCTTCGACCATCTCGGGTTGCCTGAAGTGTTCGGCTTGGTCAGGCCGGATCATGTGGCCTCGATCCGCGTTCTTGAGAAAATCGGCATGCGCCGTATCGATGAGTTAGACGACGTACCGGGCAAAGCACCAAGTCTGATATTCCGCATCCAGCGGGACGACATTTGAACAAGGCACGTCATTCGAAACGCGTCCCCTGTAGGAGTGAGCCTGCTCGCGATGGCGCCCGCACAAGCGACACCGCACTCTATCCATAAAAGCCATCAACCAACCACCCAATCACTCAAACCTCCTCACCCCTAAGCTGACGGCTCATCAGATCACAACTCGCCGACCACGACGTCAACCACTCCGGCATCTCGGGCGACTGTTCAGGCAACCCCAACTCCCTGACGAACTCACCCGGCGCTATCGTGCCTTTCGCCGACCGAAACAGCCCGCGCATGACCACAACACCGATCACCCGGCCCTTGCTCACGAAGCGATGCTCCATGAAGCTCCATTTGTCGTCCCAGCCAAGCATCCGGCTGTGAATTTCAAACGCTTCAAACAGCTTCAGTTCACGCCGAAATTTGCCCCAGGTGTCGCCAACGATCGGCAACGCTTTAGCGCGCAGCGCCACCCGAAACGCGCCACTGCGCAACACAAAATCCATGCGCCCGACGTCAGCCATGGTGAAGTAGCGACCATTGGTGACGTGCCGATTCAAATCGAGATCCAGCGGCCACACGCGCATGCGGATCACGGTGGATTCCAGCGCATTGACCGGTTTGCGCCACGGTCGGCGAAAAAGCATGCAGAGCAGTCGAAACCACAGATTCATCAGTACGTCAGCCAGTTGAAAAGAGCGCTGCACTCTAGCGAGCCGGGCGATGGCGAGGTAGGTGCGTAAATGACTTTTTTGGACGGAACAGTGCATTCCGATCATTGCGGGTTGGGTGCTGGATCGGTAGCCCGTTCAACCGGCGGATAAACAGGAAATAATCGCGATGTTTATATGAAGCCTGCCGTTACCACCGAAGCCCTACAACGCCTTGCGCCATCGCCTACGAGTACGCCAGAATCCGCCGGCTTGTGCGTCTAGGGCGCGGGTTCTATCGTCTGTCGGTCGCTGAAAAACAGTGATCGGGTTTGGTAGCCCGCCATAACTAGTCGCATCGCGCACCGTTCGCAGACCTCATCAGGTCGTTGCTCAATGGTGGCCATGCGCAGGACACCTTCGGGTGTGCCGGGTCCTAGTTACCGGTCTACCAACCCGCGTGTGGCCGCCACCCTTCGTTTGGTAGCGAAGGTGAAGGCTCCTCTTCAATAACTAGGAGTTTCACCATGATCAAACCAACACCCAACCCGCCAGAAACCGACCTCGCATCGCCCTACGAATCCCTCGATTCGAAAAAACTCCACGCAGCCGCCGAACGCGCCCTCGACCATTACCTGTCCCCGGCCACCCAAATCATGGCCAGCCCGCACAAACCCGAACCCATGTACCTCGCCAACCCGAAGTGCGACACCGAATCCCTGCTCGCCAACGCCAGCGAAACCCTCGGCTCCGCCAGCGAAATGCTCAACAACTTCGCCGCCATGCTCGACACCTCCCACCGCAAAACCGCACTGGGCATCGCCCAGGTCGTCATGCTCGGCGAACTCGCCGTAAACCAGGCCCTCGACAACGTCGAAATCGCCCACTAACCACCCCGGTGCGACGAGCCCGAACCCTCGTCGCACCACACGGTCTCAACCGCGCTGGCACAGGGCCACGCCTTGCGCGCCCAAGCCTCGGCTGGCACCCTTCGGCCCGTTCTTCAAGGATCAGAACAAGGAATCAAGGATTGAGTGGCTACGTTCCCAACCCCCCGAAAAACTACCGCTACGAAGAAGCCAAACCCGTCGATATTCATGCCCAGCGTTGGGCTGAGTATGAGAAGCATGGGAAAGAGCCTGCGCGCGAGCCTGAGAAAATCGGCATTGCGTTGAGGATTGGGGTTTTCTTTGATGGTACTGGTAACAATGCGAACAACACGGCAGCAGGGTTGCTGTGCGGTGCGCAGCATCCCATTGCGCCGCAGGATATTCCTGCTAGCTGTCAGCCCTATATGGGGGATCCGGACAGCAGCTATGGCGCCGGGCCAACCAACGTAAATAAATTATTTTCACTGTATGAAGAGATCAAAGAAGCCAAGGGTGAAGGTTCTTTGAGACGTGTTTCGCGTGCTCTATACATCGACGGTATCGGTACACAGAACGATAAAAAAGACAGTGTGGTGGGTTCCGGAATGGGGCGCGGCGACACAGGTGTGGCCGGCCGCGTGCAGGCATCTTTCAAACAAATCAACAGCATTATTGAAGAAGCATTGAAGGAGAACCCAAACTGCGAAATTGCTTCTCTGACTTTTGATACGTTTGGCTTTAGTCGCGGAGCTGCTGCAGCACGGCATTTTTCGAATGAGGTTGTCAGGGGGAAGCAAGGGCCGTTAGGGAATTTACTAAACAGTAACGCCAGAGATTTCAGTCGAACCTTTGATAGTCAGTACGGAAGCGGTATCAACATGGGGTTCATCGGGCTCTTCGACACCGTACCTTCAATCGCCGGATTCACGAATTTCGGGCGCGTGAAAAGTCCCATCGCTCCCGGTGTGAAGCTGTATATGGATCGCAAGTACTTCAAGGACGTTGTCCACTTGGTCGCTCGTGATGAATGCCGCGCAAACTTTGCGCTCAGTCGGGTGAAGCCCGCCCACCCAGAGTACAGTTTTCCTGGCGTCCATTCTGATATCGGTGGCAGCTATCTCGACGAAGTTGAGGAATGTGTGCTGGTGAGCCCGATGCAGTCCTTGACGGTATCTACTTTTACCGATGTCACAAGTACGTCGATCTACCATGATGCTGCACGTGCAAAAAGTGAATGGGTCGCCAAGGGATGGCCTGCGCATTTATTGGAAATTGTCACCCCCGCCTCTTTTGAACTCCCGCGTGATCATCAGGACAGGCTCTCCCCCAAGCAGAAGCGCGTGTTTGCTGCCCTCCAGCTCAAGCGGCCAGTTAGCGGCAAGCTTTCCAGGGTTTACCTGAGAGTCATGTACCAACTGGCAAAAGAAAAGGGTGTTCGCTTCATCGACATGCCCGACGATGGTGAGTATTCCGTACCGGAGGAACTTCAATCGCTATGCAATCGATTCGTTGCCGGCGATTACACAACCACTCCAGAGGAAGAGGAGCTTCTCAAGCTGAGGTACATTCATACCTCTGCCAACTGGAATCATCCTCTTGGAAGAAGAGATGGAAGTGGCATAGACGCGGTATATATCAATGCCCCGACGGATGACGGGGTCCGCGTACAACACCCTCATGTACCTGACTGGAATTTTTGGTAATGAAAGCGATGATTGCTCTGCTGGGGGCTCTAATGTTGGCGGGATGCCAATCAGGAGGTGCCGAAACTGGTGAAAACGACCCTAAGTATTCGTCGTGGGAATTAGTGTTTGTTGAACCGAATTACATGAAAGTCTGGGTGGAGGACAGCTCCGTTCAAGACGTCAATGACAGAATATTTTTCAAAGCAGGCAAACGCACTGCCGCTTCAGGAGAACCCGACATCTCGACCGAATCGGCTCGAGGCTGGGGAGCAGTGACTGGCTCGGGAATGCCTGTCACGGGGGCCGACCTTCCAAAACGCATTTCCGTTCGCTGGCAGTCAATCACAGAGCAGAAAACCTATCGCGGATTCATTGATATTCCTGAAGAAGCCCGGCGGTTGATGGTGACATCCACACATCAACGTTGCCCGGAAACACCGGATAAAACTGCTCGTTTCATGGCGTCTCTTTACATAGGACTTGCTCCAGATGGCGTTCTACAGGCTTGGGTAAAAGACTCATGCCGGAATCCCATCAAGGTCGCTAGAGGCCAGGGTGAGATTGAGCCGCTGGGTGCACAACAAGGGAAAAACGGTGGTCGTTATGCCTATCCTGTGAGTGAAAAGGCGAAGCTGTATATCGAGAAGTACGGCATTCCGTACGGGAGTTGGTAGTGGTGGCAATTGAATAGTTGGGTGCTTGGGCAATGAGAATGCTCGTAACCCTGTTGGGCGGCTTGATCGTCACTGGTTGTCATGTCACAAGCACCAACTCTGGTGAAAACGATCCCAAGTATCCCTGGTGGGAGCTGGCATTTATCAAACCCAACTTCATGAACGTTTGGGTTGAAGACAGCTCCGTGGAGGACATCAACGGTAAAGTCGTTCTACGTGCCGGGGGAGGGAACGCCAGCGGCGCAGAACCGAATGATGACAAGGAGTCTGCACGCGGTTGGATTGGTGTCGGAGGTACAGGCAAACCGGTTATCGGGGTAGGGTTACCCAAGCGCATCTTCGTCCGCTGGCAATCGATACCGGAACAAAAAACCTACCGGGCTTGGGTAGATATTCCTGAGAAGGCCAGACAGGTGATGGTGACGTCTACCCACCAGCGTTGCCCGGAGACCCCCGAGAAAACGGCACGTTTCATGGCCTCGGTCTATTTGGGACTCGCACCGGGTGGAGTGGTGCAGGTGTGGGTAAGAGACCTTTGTCGGCGCCCCGTTAAAGTCGCCCGAGCTCAGGCTGAGTTGGAGCCGCTGGGGCCAGAGTTGGGCAAGAATGGTGGGCAGTATGCTTATCCTGTGAGTGAAAAGGCTAAGCGGTATATCGATAAATACGGCATTCCGTACGGGAGTTGGTAACCGTCGTCCGATGAAAAGATTTTCAACGATACTTTTTGCCCTGTTGATTAGCGGCTGTGATTCAAGTGATCCGCTATCAGCCAAAAACGATCCCAAATCTCCTTGGTGGGAACTAGGCTTTACCGAGCCCAACTACATGAAAGTCTGGGTTGAGGACACTTCGGTCGAAGACATTAAAGGCAAAGCATTCCTGCGTACCGGAGGTGGATCGGCCTCAGGCGGGCAGCCAGAGGATGGAACAGCATCTGCTCAAGGTTGGCACGGCGTGGGAAGCAACGGAAAAGCTGTTGTAGGTGCTGATCTTCCCAAAAGGATCTATGTCCGTTGGCAGTCCATTGTTGAACCGCAAACGTACAAGGCCTGGGTAGATATCCCAGAGGAAGCCAGACAACTCATGCTTGAGTCCGTCAATCAGCGCTGCGCTAAAACACCTGAACAAAAGGGGCGCTATAACGCGTCTCTCTACTTGGGCCTGGCGCCCGGTGGTGTCGTGCAAGTCTGGGTTCGAGACTCATGCCACCATCCTGTCAAAGTCGCCGGAGCACAAGCAGAGGTTGAGCCACTAGGCCCTAGTCAAGGTAAGAACCAAGGGCGCTATGCGTATCCCGTCAGCGAAAAGTCCAAGCGGTATATCGAGAAATTCGGCATACCGTACGGGAGTTGGTAACCCGTCCACGAATGAAGCAATTTATATTAATTTTGAGCGTTCTACTGGTAGCTGGATGCCAGACTACGGACCCACTTTCAGCCGAGAACGATCCGAGATCCGATTGGTGGGGGCTGGCTTTCACTGAACCTGATTACATGAAGGTCTGGGTAGAAGACAGCTCAGTCCTGGACATCAATAACAGGACTTTTTTCAAGGCAGGCGGAAGCACCGCCGCCGGAGGTGAACCAGAAGATGGCACGGAGTCAGCCCGTGGTTGGGGGACGGTCAGTGGTTCCGGTATTCCGGTAACCGGTGCCGATCTTCCAAAGCTCATCTTCGTTCGTTGGCAATCCATATCAGAGCAGAAAACCTACAAGGGTTTCATTGAAATTCCAGAGTCAGCGAGGCAATTGATGGTGGATTCAACGCACCAGCGTTGCCCGGAAACTCCTGAAAGGACCGCTCGATACATGGCTTCGCTTTACGTGGGGTTGGCCCCGGGTGGAGTACTTCAAGCATGGGTCAGAGATTCATGCCACCGACCGATCCGAGTCGCTCATGCCCAGGGCGAACTTGAACCGCTAGGCCCGGAGCAGGGGAAGCATGGCGGGCGCTATGCCTATCCGGTGAGTGAGAAGGCCAAGCGCTACATCGACAAGTACGGCATTCCGTACGGAAGTTGGTAGGAGGCAGCAAGAAGGCACCTCTTCTGCCTGTTCTTTTGTCGAGTCAATGCAGCCTACAAAGGACCGCTTTCGGCCAAAAGCAGCTAGTCATCTTTATCAATGACATCAAGGGAATATTCGATACAAAACAATGCCTTGGACGAGATAGTAATTAACAGGCACCAAGAAAAGGGAGAAAGGTAGTCTCAACCTTAGTGTGTACGGCTTGCACCGCTCCTACGCGGCTAGCGCCTCATCTACCCATGAGGTGATGAAAAATTCGCTACGTAGGTATGGAACGCGCCTTTGAGGGGCTACGTGGAGGTATATTGACTAACCTTTCAATCTGTAGGCTAGCACAGACGAAAATTAGAGAAAAGTCCTTGCTAACTCCAACTAGTACACCTGCCTCAGTTCTTTGCGCTCTAGAGCATTCAAGAGATCGACTTCTCTCCAGTTAATGAACCAATACTCGGAAGCATAACCAGAAATAAAATCACTTAGGTCTTGTTGATTGGGCTTTCTAATTTGCAGCGTTGTGCATAGTCTATTTATATATTTGACTTTTCTTTTTCTGTCGATATAAGGGCAAGTTAGGCTATCTAAAAATAGGCATGCTTGCTCTGTATTGGAAAGAATTTTTGACATATCTTGAAGCTTGATATCTAGATTTTTTAGCGTCTTCTCTTTTATTGTGGAGTAAAGACTATGATCTTTGATGTAAAAAAGACATGAAACAATATTAAAATATGAGCTATCCCCACCAAAAACCTTGTCTACGACATGTGGGGGAAGTAGGTAAGCGGCCCCAAAATCGCTTAAAGAAAGAATTACATTTAAAACCTCAAGTGATATGAAATTATCTACATCTGCTCGTTTGTGGAAAGTATCGCTATCCAGCAAGGATAGAGATAGATCAAATGCACGCTGCTTAATTGTGTGCCCATAATGCCCTAGATGTTGGTCAGCGAAACGACAAATCAGAATCAACGATGCGCAAAATTTATATGATGAGCTAACGGATGGAGCAACTGAATAAAAGAAGTGCATCACCTCTAAAAACACGATACAAGCGTCTTTATAATCATTAACTCCTGTTTCCCGACTGAAACCCTTGGGGACATTAATTAGCAACTTTGTTCTTTCGAACAAGGCAGATATTATGTACGAGGATACTTCGTCGTATTCCATACGTTCAGCAGAGCAAGTTGACTTGATAGCATCAATGAAGCTGCGGACAAGTCGATCTATTTTGAATATCTTTTTTGGCTTTAGTGACGTTCCTTCATCGACCTCCTCTAAAAATCTCTCGATAAATTCGTTTACGTAAAGATTTACCTCTCTTATAACCTTTGATTTTGGCGTAAAAAACGGGCGTTGATATATTTGGCTTTTAGAGGAGTTCACGTGAAGCTTATAACTCAATAGGCTGTCGGCATAAATCTCATAAATCTTGTTCGCCATCTCTGTTGATCTTGCAAATATAAATACATCATCAACATAGCGCTTTATTGAGTAGTCAACACCCAAAACCCAATTGAATTTCTCTGAGGCTAGCTTGGCTTCAACTTTGCAATCCACGTCCTGAAATATAATCTCCGAAAAAATTCGACTAACTTCAGGACCGATTACAATGCCATTTGTTTCGTTGTGATTCGCCATACGAATAACATCGTCGAAATTATTCCCAAAAATCGAAGCGGAATATCTACCATCTTTTACAAAACCTTTATCCTTAGTTGCCCAAGCAATCGAATGGGTATAAATACTATCGAAGCACTTAGAAACATCCAGCGTCTTTAGAATGGTAAAGTCTTTTTCAAGATCAAGAAAGGCTTTGGAATTAAACATCTTGTAAAGCCTTGTGTAACCTTTATACGAGTAAAAGGATGAGCTGTGTTTAAGTCTTGTCTCTGAAGACGCATCATCAACCGTACCTCGCTTATATTGCCCGATATTTTCCCAAGAACTCTTATAGTAAAAGATGCTGGCAGTTTTGAATGGAGTGCGGATTGAGTAGTGGCCTAGAGTGCAGTAGTGGCAGATAAGGTGCTCATAACGCTCGTAAAATAACTTAATTTGCCACTGTGATAGAGGATGCAGAATCGAAAGACATCTAAAATCTGTGGTACTTTTTCTTATTTTATACTGGTAAGGAACAGTGCTCCACTTTCCATTTTTGCTTGCTATAAACAAGTTTGCAATTACATGGGCGAAACCTGTATTGGCCGTGAGGTTTTTTGCAATATTGTAAAATCCATCATTTGAAAATATAAGCGGGGTTTCATAAGGAGCTGTTTCGGTTACTAGAACTCTGCAAAAATCGCTCTTTACGATTCGCTCGGCTTTTTTATCGTCAGGCATATTCCCAGCACTCCCTGATAGCTTTGAGCTGTGAACGATTAAAGTGAAAATAACTACGCTCCAGGAAGCCGCGTTTAAAACTGAAAGTCAGTAGCCTGCGCCGCTGCGCAACAGTAGTGCTACAAAAAAATCGATCGAACACTTTGCCAAAACCACTCATGGTGGCCAGACGTAAGTACTCATCCAGAGCATCCAGTGCTACAGATCTATCTTTATCTATCCTATGATAGTTGTGATAGATTCCGGCAAGCCTATAACCGCCCCTATTAATATCTAAAACGCTAAAGTTTGAAGTGAGAAATTTCATGCGTATTTCAAGAAGCCCAAAATCCCTATTCTTGCAGTAATCGAGATAGGCTTTTGTCAATCTCGTTTTTATTTTTTTTACTTTAGAGTCAGCTATATCCAATATCACTTCTCGAGTGCCATTTTTTTCTGGTGGTTCGTAAACAGAGAAGCTATATCCCAAGTACTCAAACGAGAATAGTAGTGGCATTTCAGGCTGCTGACTTTTTTTGTACCCAGAAGAATCAGGAGCAGAACAAAGCTCTTGCTTTTTCCGATTTAACTGGAGCCCATACGGTAAAAGCTTGCTCACTTTCGAAATGAACTGTTTTGAGTGTTCTTGGCCGCTAGTTATAATGATAATGTCATCGACATATCGACTGTAAAAATAAACCCCCTGCATTGACTTTATAATGGAATCAAAGGAACTCATTACAATCTCCGACAATGTAGCACTTAGCGCCATACCTCTCGGAATTCCCACCCCACCGGCAGATGCGAAGTGCTCAATAATTTCCTTTATGTGGTTCTTTGTATGCGGACTTAGCCCTTTGATATTGTAGATAGTGCTCAGAACCAGAGAAGGTGTGAATGACTCATAAAAACTCTTTATATCTAGTCGATAAATTTTAAACTGTGCGCTTTCCGCTATTAAAACCCGGAGATTAGCAATTATTGTATCTCGAGAAGGAGTGAATATGGGTTTCGCTTTCCTCAAATTTTTATCTATTTTTCGTAACAATAGCTCATGACTGAATGCGAGGACTCTATAAACGTTTTTTCCGCGAACACTCGAGCTATCTAGAAATGAATAAGATTCGAACCCACTGTCTGAGCGCTCCACCGCTGCTTCAATTTCAGCGTCCTTTGATAATGGATTTCTCAGCCACGGCTTAAGGTAGAAATCATTTTTCCTAAGAACTTTAGAGATTGAAATAAAATTAAATGACTGGTCGTACATACGGCATCCTTTGCAAGAAAAATGTTTTAGCAGGTTCTGCATCGCAGTCCAAGGAGCGAATCGGTAAGCCAGTAAAACCTGAATTGAGGTCGACCATCTCTACAAACACTTCCTGGAAACCTGACTTCACAAAAGAGTGGGCACACAAATGGAGGTTTCCCACGACCTAGGAGGGTTCCAGCATGACACAAGCTGTCAATTCACTCCGCCCCAGTTCGAGTTTCGGAAGGACCATTGTCTCGGTGTGGTACGTTCCTAGGAGGCGAATGAAACCACTCGATACGGCTGCAAGCCGTTGCACGATTGTGCAGCCTACTGGTGGATTAGGTAGGCAAATGGCGAGCGTTCGTCTCCCCTGGGCCAAAGCCATGCTCAACAAAAAAGCATCGGTATCGTATGTCTCGTATTCGTTTGAAAGCGACATTGCGGCTCATTCCCTGAATCGATGGGTAAATTGACCAGCATACTCGCGGGCGCGGCGTTATCTACACAACCAAGTAAATCCAGAGAAGGTCTAAGTGCACGCTGCTCGCCGGGTGCTACCTGCCACGAAGGGCTGACATCGACCCAAATCGGTCGGTCACGGGGCAAGGATAGATCATCCAGAGAGTCTTGAAAGGGAAGGCAGCAGCGCGTGGAATAGGCATGATCGACATGGAGAGAATGAGTAACAACATTAATTTTTCGCTAGGATTTGATAACCTCGATGCCCCGGAAGCACTATGACCCCTCGTGCAACTAAATGAAACCGTTCTAACTTTGGCGCTACAATCTGAACAACAGCCACCTCGTCGTCAACTATCACTCTCCTGTAAAAATCTGCTCCTTTTGTTTTGAATCGACTGATAATATTTTTGATTTTCGAATCTAGGGTGGTGGAGTCGTCGCTGACCGCCGTAAAATCAATTAATTTTGTTCCTCCTCTATATTGAAAAACTCCGCCCTCCAAATAAGCAGAAATATATTTTATTCCAGTAACAATCGAAGGTTTTCGGCGTCTCGGCGCGGGCCTGCCGATATGCCTGGAAATATGAAGATACTGCAAAGACTCCAGTATGGATCTTTCAATCGCATATTCTGAGCTAGTGGATGTTCCAGATCCGAAAAATCTTTCTCCGGTGGAGACTGCTTCGATGAAGGACATAAAAGATGGCACGCTGTCATCAGTGGCTATATCGAAGATCTCAATTTTGACGTTTTCTTGTCTGCTAATAGTATGTAGTATCCGTTGAATGCTTTCCGGCAGAGTCCATAGTCGAACTAATTTAACCGGCTCAGGGGGAGATTTGAAGATTGACTTAAGCAACGCTACGCCAATAGCGTCTCGCTCTATCAACTCTAGAATTCCATGCAGCGTCGCCTCGTTGATGTTCACGCCCGCAGCAGATCCGGAGTTTGAGCTGTACCTCATCAAACTGTAATTATTGATAGAAGCCAGCTCCTCAGCATGAGTTGCTTTATAACGAGGATGGATGAGGAATGCGGGGTAATCTATTTTCTCAAGATTTGAAATGTTCACAAATGGGAGTCTGGAGAAATACAACTCATCGTTTCTAACAATTTTTTCTAAGTATGGCGCCCCCTCGGATAGATATTTATCTGTTCCGTTTAGATCTACAATTTTAGGACTGCGGTCGTCCTCTTCATTGTAGGATTGGGTGTATGCATGCTCCAGAGCTTCAAAAATGGCCGAAGCCATGGATTGCCTGAAGATTCCTTTTCCACACCCATTCGTGCGATAACCATCCTTGCTCAATATTTCTAGGTGAGTTGTCGCAATGCCGTCGCCAAGACTTATTGAGTTAATTGAAAATCCTTTTTTTTCAAGGAATGATTTTGCTTTTACAATTGCTGACTCTACATTAATACATCTCTCAACGTCATGATGTGAACATAGCATTTTAATCTTTTCCTAGCTCCAAGATTGATATCAATTCGTCTACTTCCTTAATGTTGAAATTTAGTGTTATTTCCTTGCTTCCTGTAATAACAATCTTTATGTCTACAGGAGTGTTGTCTGATTTTCCTGCCTCGACAAACGCCTCATGTAATTGCCCAAGCATCGCCTCAGCCGAAAGTGCTTGCCCTTTCCCTCTGGTTTCAAAAAATAATTTGCCCATTTTCATCTCCGTCGAAAATATGCGGTGTAAAAAATTGTATTTTGGATTCAGTATGAATCCGCATTTTTTTTGCAGATCTGAGTTTGTATCACTTTAGCCAATATAAGAATTCCTGCTTGCTTGCGCTTAGAAAATATTGCGATATAGCGTCTTCTATATTGGTGAGCGACCTGTTCGGTGCCGGAATCTGATGTGATGACAACAGCAAATTTACAACTGATTTTTACCAGGCCTGGAATGGCTCCTACTGGCTTTCATGCCATTTTCCAAGGGCGGCTCTTGGCCGAAAGCAGCCCCATCCGTAATTCCCTATCAGTCCGAGTCCCGCCAGATCAACGGAATCTATTACCGGTATCAATCAGCAACAATCTCAAACGCACCACCCCCCAAAACCTCCCCATTAACCAAAACCCTAACCCCATGCCGCCCCACAAAATGCTTCCGCGTCGTAAAATCCCTAATCACCTGCCGCCTCCCCACAACCACTTCCCCAAATCCCGCCAACTCCACCGTCTTCAACTTGAAAACCTTCCCCGACACCCCGCCATTCGCCTTCACATAGTCAATCGCATAATCAATCACCAACCGCTGTTCATGCGCCACCGTCGACTTCACCGTAAACGACAACGTAATCGCCTCACCCAACCTCACCACCGCTGGCTCAACCCGCACATCCAGCAACTCAACCTCAGCCTTGGCCCCCGCGCCAATCACCGTCAGCGCGCGCAGATCGCCCTGTTTGATCAAACTGCGCAACGCATGCTTGGCAATCCACGCCGTGTGTTTGTTCTCCAGCGACCAGCCTTCAATCGTGTCCAGCACCCATTCAGGATGCTCTTTGGTCACGTCATTCAGATGGTTCGCCACGGATTTGCGCACGTACAGGCTTTCGTCGGCTTTCAACCGATCAAGGATTCCGGCGGTCAGTTGCGGGTTGGCTTGCACGGCTTCCAGGCGGAATGACCAGGGCAGGCGGGGGCGGGTGCCTTCGCTGGCGAGGCGGCGGACGTGGTGGTTTTGGTCTTGGGTCCAGTCGTGCATGAGTTCCAGCGAGCGTTCGAGGTCGCTGCGCAGGAAGTGGCGGATGGCGAATTCGGAGGAGCCGAAGGTGGTGAAGTATTTCAGCGCTTGCATGGAGGTATCGAAGGCGTGGCTGCCGTAGCTGGCGACGTAGTGCGGCAGGCACATGCTGACGAATCCGCTGTTGAGGCGGGGGGCGAGTTGGCGCAGGACTTCGAGGGAATCTTCGTAGTCCAGTGGCAGCACGGCGTGCAGGCTTTCGCTGACGCGGGCCATGCGTTGCATCACCGACAATTCCGCCAGCCCTTGGTTGGCGTGCTTGAGAAACGCCTTGGCCTTGAACGCCGGGTACACGGCGCTCATTTCGCTGGCGATGTGTTGCAGGCGTTCGGCGTTGAAGATTTCCTTTAACGCCGGGGCGGCGGTGTCGGTGGTGCTCATGGTCAGGTCATCGGGGTGCTGACGAACGCTTCGAGGGTTTCGGCGTACGCGGTGTATTGGGCGATGTGCGGGTAGCGGCGGGTGTCGATCTGGTCGGGGACGACGAGGTCGGTGAAGCTCCAGGCGACGGCGAGGCTGATGCCGGCCTGGGTGAGGGTGCCGTCGGTGGGCAGGCCGGTTTTTTCCAGTTCCTGTTCGAGGGCGGTGAAGGCGGCGGCGAGTTGGCCTTCGACGCGTTCGACCCACGGTTGGTATTGAATGTCGGCCGGGCGCAGGTTGCGTTCGTAATAGAGCTGCACGGCTTATTCGCAGGCGGCGAGGCTGAGGCCGATCAGGCGCAGAGCGTGGGCGCGTTGTTTGAGGTCGCTCGGCAGCAGGCTTTTGTCGCTGGCGGCTTCGAGGTAGTCGAGGATGAGGGTGGAGTCCATCAGAACAACGCCGTCATCGAGGATCAGCGTGGGCGCCTTGACCACCGGGTTGATCTGCTGGAATTGCTCGAAGTGGCGGAACACCGAGACTGACTCATGTTCGAGGTCGATGCCGAGGCGTTTGGCGGAGATCGCCACGCGGCGCACGTAAGGGGAGTCCAGCATGCCGATCAGTTTCATGACGCGTTCCTTCAAGTCGAACCGGTGGGGAAGGCATAACCTAGCCGAGCCTGAGGTAAATGTCAGTCGTCAAAACCGGCTTGTTCGTGAATCTCGTCCACATTCAATTCCAGCCGATACGCCACCGCCACAAATAACGCCTGACACAAACACAAGGTCGCACTCAGCGAACGAAACGCCAGTGCGCTGCCCTCATTCACCAGCAGCAGGCTGTTGGCGTTTTTGGCCAAAGGCGAGAGGTGGCTGTCGGTGAGGATCAGGGTGTTGGCCTGTTGCTGGCGGGCGTAGCGCAGGCAGTGTTGGGTTTCCTTAGCGTAGGGGGTGAAGCTGATCGCGATGACCAAATCACCGCTACGCACGCTGCGCATCTGTTCGCGATAACTGCCGCCCAGCCCGGAAACCAGGTGAATCCGCTTGTGAGTGTGTTGCAAGTTGTAAACGAGGTAGTCGGCGACGGCGAAGGAGCGGCGTACGCCGACGACATAGATGTTGTCGGCGTTGACGATCAGGTCGACGGCTTTTTCGAAGGCAACGTCGTCGAGTTCACGGCCCAGGCGTTCGATGCCGGAGCGGGTGGCGTCGATGCATTCGCGGGCGAGGTCGCCGTCGCTGGCTTGTTGCGACTGGTTGGCGATCATGCTGCGCATGCGTTGCTGATAGTTGTGCACCGGCGAGGCTTTGTGGGTGTAGGCGGCGCGGAACAGCGCCTGCATTTCGCTGAAGCCACTGAAGCCGAAGCGCTGCGAGAAACGCACGATGGCGGACGGATGCACCTCGCATTCCCGGGCGATGTCGCTGATGCGGTCGACCATGATCCGGTCGCTTTGCTGGCTCATGTAGCTGGCGATGCGCTTGAGTTGGCGCGGCAGGGTGTCGTATTCGTCGGTGATCAGTTGCAGCAGACGCTCGGCATTGATCGGGGGGCTGGCGAGGGGGCGCTCGTCGTTGGCCGGCAGATCGGGGCGGGGCATAAGTCTTCCTTCAGGCTGATCAAATCACACAAAGTGCTGGGATGTGCCTGATGTTAGGAGGGCTTTTGGGGTTCTGCTTGGCTGAAACGATGCACCGGGAGAAGAAAAATTCGCGATGAGGCACCAGCGGTTAGCCGTTTGTCTTCTATATACAGCCGCTCGACTGAATTTCTTGCTATAAACGCACTCCGATGACCGCCATGAAGCCTGTGTCAGAGCTGTTTACGGCTGTTGTCGGACAAATTCCCGGTATTTACAGTTGCTGAGGCCTCAAACGGGCCTTAGACTGCCGCCCCTTCGTAAATTGAGTGCCGGGTGGCGTTTGCAATAAACGATGCCTTTTCGTCGACCGGACACGGTTCGCCGGAACGCTCCCTATTTCGCCTTAATGCACGTTTTTTTATAGAGATATCAATGACAAAGGACAAGTTGCTGGCCATGCCGGCAGATGACTACATGAATGCCGAGCAACACGCTTTCTTCACTGAGCTGTTGCAGAACATGAAAGTCGAAACCCACGAGCGCATTGAGCAAAACCGTATCGCCATCGAAAGCCTGGACACTCCGGCCGACCCGGCGGACGCGGCTTCGGTTGAAGAAGAGCGCACCTGGCTGGTGAACGCGATCGATCGCGACCAGCGCATGCTGCCGCAACTGGAACAAGCCCTTGAGCGCATCAAGGAAGACAGTTTTGGCTGGTGCGACGACAGCGGCGAGGCCATCGGCCTGAAACGCCTGCTGATCAGCCCGACCACCAAGTACTGCATCGAAGCTCAAGAGCGTCACGAGCAGATCGACAAGCACCAGCGTCAGGCCTGATTCCATGGCTGCCCCCTGAATCGGGGGCGCCTGCAAAAGATCGCAGCCTTCGGCAGCTCCTACACGAGCTGACGGGCTGCGATCTTTGCTTTTGCTCGTCTGCGATATTTTGCGCGTCGTTCCATTGACCTGCTGCAGACTCCACGACTAACGGACCATGGATAATGGCGTTCTAGTGGCGTTCTAGTGGCGTTTAATGCAGTCACAACAATGAGAACAAGCGTGGGGTGTTGAATATGACGAGAGATGGATCTCTGGTTGGGGCTTTGCCCGCACCAGTGCTGTTGCCGAAAAACCGCTGGATCGCTCCGACCCTGCAAAGCATCGCCCTGATGCTGTTGCTCGCCGGCATGACGCTGGGTGGATGGTCGCTGTACATCGGCATGCCGCTGGCGGTGCTGATTGTCTGGCTGCCGCGCCTGCGCTCGCGGGCCACCCCTGATGCTGCGCCTGTCGATGCCGGCAGCGCGATTTCCGAACTCACCCGCGATCTTTCCTACACCACCAGTCATAACGCACTGTCAGCTGCCGGTGTGGCGTTTTCCGTCAAGCAACTGGCGAGCAAACTCGAATCGCAACTCGACGCGGCGGCGCAGATTGTCAGCAACGCCGAAGTGATGATCGCCACCGAGCACGCCACTTCGCAGCTCAGTCGTGAAGCGCTGGACGCCGCCAGCGAGGCGCATCACAGCAGCGCGGCGGGGCGCACCGAGCTGGTGGATTCGATTGCACGCATGCATCAACTCAGTCAACGCGCCAACGCCAGCCGTGAGCTGATCGAAGCTCTGAGCCTACGCAGCGACGACATTCAACGGGTGACGCTGGTGATTCAGTCCATCGCCAGCCAGACCAATCTGCTGGCCCTCAACGCCGCGATTGAGGCGGCGCGGGCTGGCGAGCATGGCCGTGGTTTTGCGGTGGTGGCGGATGAGGTGCGTGGTCTGGCAGCCCGCACGGCCTCGGCGACCGGCGAGGTCGGCGAGATGGTTGCCGATATTCAGCAGCGCACGGCGCAAGTGGTGGAGCAGATCCGCGAGCTGTCCAGCGATCTGCAGATCGGTGTCGAACAAGTTGAAAACACTGGCCAGCATCTGGAAAACATCGCGCGGCTGGCGGCGGGCGTAGAAACTCAGGTCGGCGAAATCGCCCGTGGTGCGGAAACCAATCGCGAGCAACTCGACAGCCTGTTCAAGGCCATCGAGCAGATGCGCAGTGATCTGGCGATCAGCGATCAGCAGACCCGCCGTCTGGCCGAGGCCGCTGTGCAGATGGAAGGGCAGGCGGAAACCATCAGCGAGCGTCTGGCCGAAGTCGGTCTGGATGACTATCACCAGCGCGTCTATGACCTGGCGCGTGAGGGCGCGAGTCAGATTGCGGCGCGGTTCGAGGCGGATGTCGAGCAGGGGCGGATCAGCCTTGAAGATTTGTTCGACCGTCAATATCAACCGATTCCCGGAACGCAACCGGCGAAGTTTCAGACCCGTTTCGACCGCTACACCGATCAGGTATTGCCGGCGATTCAGGAGCCCCTGCTGCCGCGCCATGAGGGGTTGGTCTTCGCCATCACCTGCACGCAGCAGGGTTATGTGCCGACGCACAACCTGGCGTTCAGTCAGCCGTTGACCGGTGACCAGCAGGTGGACGCGGTGGGTAACCGCACCAAACGCAAGTTCGCCGACCGCACCGGGATTCGCTGCGGCAGCCATCAACAGGCGGTGTTGCTGCAGACCTACACCCGCGACACCGGCGAGCTGATGCACGACTTGTCGGTGCCGATCATGGTCAAGGGCCGGCATTGGGGCGGTTTGCGCCTGGGTTATAAACCAGAGAATCCGCGCTGATCGATTGTTACCGCTCGCGCAATGAATCTGTGCACGTGGGTTGCTGTTTCCTCCGCGACGAAGTCATTAACATGGCTATTAGTTAGGTAGCTAATGAAATCGAGAGGTCAGTATGTGCAGAGTCGATGTCGCGGTGATGATTGGCAGTGGTGTGCCCGCCGGATTGCGCGCAATGGGCCGGAGCGTGTGCTGGGTGGTGTTGCTCAACGGTGAGCGGCGTGGCACCGCGTTCGCCAGTCGCGATGAGGCGGAGGAGTGCAAGGCTGCCTGGCTCGCGCAACTGATGGCCGAGCCTGGCGACAGCCTGCACTGACATTTATTAACGTCCGTCGTGCAGGCGTACGTTCAATTCATCGACCATCACCGCTTCTTCGCCGTCGGCGCGCAGCCACTCCTTCAGAAGTTGCGCCTGTTGTGGCGTCCAGAAGTCGGCATCGATCAACTTGGTTTTGGCGTCCAGCGGATGCGCTTCGATGAAATCGTCGATTGCCCCGTTTTCCGACGGCAGGCCCAGTTGGTCGAACAGGGTTTTCAGATCATATGCAGGCAGTTCCATCGTGTACTCCTTCTTGCGTGTGCCGGAATGGCGCTGTCGCTCGCTCTTTATCTGAGGCAGCCGTTGGACAAGAGTTCGATCCGTGATTCAAGCAAGCGGGCGAGGGCGCACGCTTCGTTGTGGTCTTCGCGGAAACCTCTTACACGACCGGTGGAAGATTCCTTGATATGAAAGAACGCGTTACCCGCCGGAACTACCTGAAATCGCGGTCTGTGATTGCCTGCTCCGTGCTCCGCAAGTTCAGCCAGATGGGTGCCTTGCAGTACGAACGGCGTGTCGACACCTGGGTTGGAAGGCTGGGCAAAGTGGGTCAGAGTGCACATATGAAGTCCTTTTCATGAGTTGACCGACGTTTAAGGGCCGGTTCGGGTAGTCGGAAGGAGCATCGCTGCTCTAGAATCGCCAGTGTCTGCTGGCGACAGGTGCCTATCTAAAGCAATTTTTTACCGGCGATATGTCGGAAAAGGGCTTTTTTTCGTCAGTTTTTTCCCTAAAGTTTGTAGTCCGTCTTCGTTGCGCTTCAATGAAGATTTTTCCTTCAAGGCCTGGCGAACGTCGAGGCAAGTTTCTCGCCTGACTTTCCAGTAGTCTTGCGAACTTGTGATGTATGGGCGCTCCGCTTGTTTCAGGTGTACTGAAGTCATTCGGTAAGAGCATCGGCCTGGCCGTTTTTTTGCCGTGCGCGTTTTGGCGCCGGGTACTTTTTCAGATGTGGGGATGTTTCTTTGGCAGTCAGTAACCTCGATATGCATGCTTTGTTCGTGTTGGGTGATTTGCGTGCAAAGCTGGTCAAGCTGTTCCAGTCGCGTTTTGTTTACATCACCGAACAGAACGCCGAAGGCATTTACGTGGCCGAGATCGACACCGAAAGTGCGTTGGTGGTCGATGACAAACCGGGGCTCAAGCTCAAGGTCGGCGATCATTTCAGCGCGGCCGTTCTGCCCAGCCGTGAAGGCGGCAAGATGGATATCCGCTTTCGCGAAATCAAACTGACGGTATACGGCCTCGGCGATTACGCGTTTGTCGATACAGCGGACGGTCACGCGATCCTGTTTAAGGAAGGCCACAGCGTGGTGACGGTGTTTGCCGCACATCAGCAACTGCAGGAAGGCCTGACCAAGACCCTGAAAGCCGTTACCGGTAAAGCGGCGAAGTGGCGCAAGGGCGAACTGATCACGTTCAAGGCCAGCGAGTGATCGGTGGTGTGAGTCGCGCCGACTTCCATTCGCAGAACCTCGACCGTGCGCGTGAGGAGGCATTGCGCCTGTTCAACGCCAAAGCCGAATTGCAGGGCGCGTGGCTGAACTGGGTGGCAGCGCAGATCTACACCTTGCGGCCTGCGGAATACGCCAGCATGGTCAGACGCGAGCTGCAAAGCTTGCAGGAAAAGTCTGAAACATAACCTCGCCGGGGTTGGCCCCCGGAAAAAGCAGGAACCTCGGCTACAGTCAGTTGACTGAGTATTCAGAGGCTTGCGGTCTTCTGCCAGGCCATCCTGCTATTGCTGTGAACAGCACGAGGTGCAAAGCATGAAAGGAATTCGACGGCTATTGGCCGCCAGCGTGGTTTCGTTCGGTGTGCTGACGGCCGCGCAGCCGGCAGCGGCGGCACAGGCACCGATTCATTTTGCCGACCTGAACTGGGAAAGCGGCAGCCTGATCACCGATGTTCTGCGGATCATCGTCGAGAAGGGCTATGGCCTGCCGACCGATACGCTGCCGGGCACCACCATCACGCTTGAGACCGCGCTGGCCAACAATGACATTCAGGTCATTGGCGAAGAGTGGGCCGGGCGCAGTCCGGTGTGGGTCAAGGCTGAAGCGGAGGGCAAGGTCGTCAGTCTCGGCGATACGGTCAAGGGTGCCACTGAAGGCTGGTGGGTACCGGAATACGTGATCAAGGGTGACCCGGCCAAGGGCATCAAACCGCTGGCGCCGGACTTGCGCAGTGTCAGTGATCTGAAGAAATACAAGGACGTGTTCAAGGACCCGGAAAACCCGAGCAAGGGCCGTTTTCTCAACAGCCCGATTGGCTGGACCTCGGAAGTGGTGAACAAGCAGAAACTGACCGCTTACGGCCTGCAGGACGATTACACCAACTTCCGCAGTGGATCGGGTGCGGCGCTGGATGCCGAGATCAGCTCTTCGATCCGTCGGGGCAAGCCGGTGCTGTTCTATTACTGGTCGCCGACGCCGCTGCTGGGCAAATTCAAACTGGTGCAGCTGGAAGAGCCACCGTTCGATGCCGAGGCGTGGAAGACCCTGACCGATGCCGATAACCCCAATCCGAAACCGACCCGTTCGCTGGCGTCGAAACTGTCGATTGGCGTGTCTACACCGTTCCAGGAGCAGTATCCGCAGATTGCCGAATTCTTCAGCAAGGTGGATTTCCCGATCGAGCCGCTGAACAAGGCGTTGGCCGAGATGAGTGAGAAACACACCGCACCACGCCAGGCGGCTGAGGCGTTCATGAAGGCGCATCCGGAGGTGTGGCAGGCGTGGGTGCCGAAGGATGTGGCGGATAAGGTGGCGGCTGATCTGAAATGAGATGGGCTTCTGTGGCGAGGGAGCTTGCTCCCGCTTGGTTGCGAAGCAGCCCCAAATCGGCGACTGCTTCGCAGCCGAGCGGGACGGTGCGACGATTCGACAAGCTCCCTCGCCACAGGATAAGTGTCGACTCAGAACTTCGTCTGCACCGCCAATTCAAAGGTACGCGGCGTACCCAGATAGTAAGCCGGTGATACATGCGCAAATTCGGCATACACCTCGTTGGTCAGGTTACGCACTCGCCCGGTAACGGTGGTGTGCGAGTCGACCTTGTAGCTGAGGAAGCTGCCGAACAGCGTGTACGACGGCACGGTCATGGTGTTGGCCGTGTCCGCAAACACTGACGCCACATACCGCGCATCGACCCCACCTTGCCATTGCGGCGAAAAATCATACGTCAGCCATAGATTGCCGACCCGGTCCGGAACGTTGGTCGGTGTATTGCCCTTGCGAGACACCACCACACCAGCGGTGTTCTTTTCGGTGAAGTCATCGTATTGCGCATCGACCCAGGCGAAGTTGCCTTCGGCCAACAGCTTGTCGGTGATCCGCAGGGAGCTGGCGATCTCGATGCCTTTCGAGGCTTGCTGACCTACCGGAATGCTGGTGGTCGGGTCCAGCGGGTCAGTCACAGCAAAGTCTTTGCGCTCGATGGTGTAGGCGGCAACCGTCGCCGAGCCACGGCCTTCCAGGTAGTCGAACTTGCTGCCGATTTCCCATTGCTTGCCGGTTGAAACATCGAAGTCCTGCGTGCCGTTCGGTTGTTCGGCGGCGGTGCTGTATTGCACGTAGACGTTGGCCGACGGGATGAACTGGTAGGTCAGACCGACGCGCCCGGTGACCGGCTCCCAGCTGCGTTTGAGGTGCTTGGGATTGGCGGCCGTCACGGTGCGATGGTTGGTCACGTCGAGGTCGATACCGTCGTAACGTAGGCCGGTGAGTAGCGCCAGTTTGTCGGTTAGTGCGAGGCGATTTTCCACGAACAGCGCCTTGGTGGTGACCTCGTTGGTCTTGTCGCTGATCAGCGCCGGGTTGGTGCCGGGAATGTCGTAGAAGTGCCCGGGCCGGTAGTGGTTCGGATCGACCGTGCTCGCGCCTTTGATATTCAGCGGCGAGTTGGTGGTCTGGTTGACCTTGTACTCGAAACCGCCGGACCAGGTGGTGTCGAGGCCGAACAGGCTGTTGTCGTGGCGCAGTTCGAACTGGTTGCCGTTTTGTTCGCCCTGATGCCGCACTTGATAGGCGGTGGAGCGGTTTACTGCCGTGTTGTCGGCGTTGTACTGATAGGTTTCGAGGTTACGGTAATCGCGCTGGCTGTCGAGGTGATACAGCGTGTTGCGCAGAGTGGTGCTGTCGTTGATCCGGTAATCGATGATTGAGCGCACCCAGATCGTGCGCTGTTCGTAGCGCCCGTCCTCGACGTTGTAGTTGTTGAAGCGGTTGTGTTTGTCGATCTTCAACTCGCCGGCCTTGGGGTTGAGCACCGGCGTGCCCCAGTAAGGGCTGTCTTCGTGTTCGTCCTGATATTCCAGGGCCAGGGTGTGCGACAGATCCGGCGTGAGGTCGCTGAGCAACGAAAACGCCACGCTCCAGGCATCGCGTTCCTGACGGTCGATGTAGCCGTTGCTGGTGTTGTGACTGACGTCGAGCCGCGCGTAGTGCTGCGCGTCGGCGCTCGGGTCGGTCAGCGCATGGTTGAGGCCGAACGCGGTTTCGGTGGTGTCGTAGCTGCCGTAGCTGATGCGACCTTCAGCGGCTTGTTCTTCGCGGGTCGCCAGTTTGGTCACGTAGTTCAGCGAGCCGCCGACAGAGCCGGCGCCGTTGATCAGCGACGACGGGCCGCCCACCAGTTCGACTCGATCATAGATCCATGAATCCACTGGCCGGGCGAGGCCGCCGGAGACGGTGACGCCGTTGAACATCTGGGTAATCTGGCTACTGGTGAAACCGCGATAGGAGACGAATCCGCCAAAGCCCGGCGGTGCGCTGGCATTGACCCCGGGCAGGGTGTTGGCGGCATCCTGGAAGTTCTGTGCGCCGTGACGTTCGATGTCGTTGCGGTTGGCGACGGCCACCGAGGCCGGCGTGTCGCGCACGCTCAAGCCGAGGCGCGAAGCCATACCGCTGGATTGGTCGAGGCTCAGGCCCGGTTCGCTGGTGGATTCGCCGTCGATGGTGATCGGCGCCAGATCCACGGTGGATTGCGCCCAGGCGTTAAGGGACAGGCAGCCGCACAGGCTCGCCAGCAAAGGAATATGTTTCATCGTTGAATCCTGAATGCTTGTCTAGGAATCAGCGCACAGGCGAACGCCGCGCGTTGGCGCAGTGAGCTGAAAAATCAAAAAGGCAAGGACACTCAGGCGAGCGGTGGGGCGCGAGGATTGGCCGAAGGCCAGGTGAAGCGGGCAGGGAGGTCGGCACTGACGATGGGCGCCAGCGGCGGGCTGTGTTGCTCGGGCAGAACCGCGAGGGTCAGGCTGGAGTTGAACGCCGGGCCCATGCCGCCGCCGACCGAGCACAGCGGGCAGCCGAACGCCTTGGACAGGGTCGGCAATTGTTCTTCGCTGGGATTGCTGGTCAGCGGCGCTTGAGTGGCCGGGTCGACCGTACAGAACTGGCCGCCGATGCCGTTGAGTTGCATCCCGACCATTTGCCCGTGACCGATGCTGCAGGCGAACACGTTGAACAGGACGCAGCAATAAAGCATCCAGGCCAGCAGTGAGCGATCGGAACGGGTGAATTTCATGGGGCGGCACTTTACCGTACCGCTGATCGGTCGTGCACTTCAAAAAATGCCAACTAGGATGTTTTGTTCAAATCCCTCGAAAGGATTCTTGACCATGACCTTTGTGTTGGCTCAATGGCTGGTGACGATATTTGCGGCAATCGCCCTGGTACACGTGTATTGGGCGCTGGGTGGGCAATGGGCGGCGGTGGCGGCGGTACCGCAAGTGCCGGTGCGAGGACTGGTGGCGACGGTGCGACCGGCGTTCAAACCGTCAGGCTGGATCACCTTGCTGGTGGCGGCGGCATTATTGGTGATCGCCGCGCTGGTGTGCATGCGCGTCGGCTGGGGCATGCCGGCGGTGCATCACAAGGCGTTGCAATGGGTGATCACCGCGATTGCGTTGTTGATGTTCGCCCGGGCGATCGGCGATTCGAATCTGGTGGGGTTTTTCAAGGAAGTGAAGGGGTCGCGGTTTGCGCGGCTGGATACCTGGGTGTATTCGCCGCTGTGTCTGGTGTTGGGGGCGGGGTTGTTGGCGGTGGCCTGGGTCTGACCCGGTTCATGTGTTGGCAGTACCGGCCTCTTCGCGAGCAAGCCCGCTCCCACAGGGGAAATGCATTCCAAATGTGGGAGCGGGCTTGCTCGCGAAGAGGCCAGTTCAGACACCCTAGATGTAGAAACTAACTACCACTCTCGGTCCTGCGACTACTCACCTCAGCCGGCACATCATCCCCCGCCATGCGCTTGCGGAACAGCGCTGCCCGCGCGAGCAGCAACGTGGTCACCGGCACGGTGATCGCCAGCAGAATCGGAATCAGCCAGGCATGCATCACCGGCCCGGACTTGAGTGCCGAAAAACAGATGATCGAAGCCAGCGCCACGCACCACGCGCCCAGCGTCGAGGCCAGCGCCGGTGGGTGCATGCGCTGGAAGTAATCCTTCATGCGCAGCAATCCGGTCGCGCCAATCAGCGCAAACACCCCGCTGAGCACCAGCAGGATCGCCACCGGAATCTCCACCCACAGCGACAATTCAGCAGTCATTCGATCACCTCGCCACGCAGCAGGAATTTCGCCAGGGCAAACGAGCCGACGAAGCCGAACAGCGCGATCAGCAGCGCTGCCTCGAAGTAAGTGTCACTGGAATAACGAATGCCCAGCGTCAGCATCATCAGCATGGCGACGATGTACAGGTAATCCAGCGCGAGTACCCGATCCTGTGCCGACGGCCCCTTGAACAGGCGAATCAGGGTCAGAACCATCGCCAGCGAGAACAGGAACAGCGTCAGTAGAATCGCGTTCGACAGCAGCGGGCTCATTCGAAAATCTCCATCAACGGCTGCTCGTAGGCAGTCTTGAAGTGGTGGATGAAGTGCGCCTCGTCATCCAGATCCCAGACGTGCAGCAGCAGGATGCTGCGATCCAGCGCCAGCTCCGACCACACGGTGCCCGGCACCACGGTGCAGATCATCGCCAGCGCTGCCAGACCGTTGGCGTCGCGCAGGTCCAGCGGGACTTTGACGAAGCGCGAGCGCGGCGGGCGGCGACCGGCGTTGAGCACGCCCCAGGCGACGATCAGGTTGGAGAGAATCACGTCACGACCGACCATCACCAACAGGCGCAGGATGGTCAGCGGGCGGCGAATGCGCACCTGTTTCGGACGCAGCTTGCGCATCATCAATGGTGCGGCGAAGCCGAGGATTGCGCCGAGCAGCAGGTTACCCGGGCTGACGGAGAGGTTCAGCGTCAGCCACAAAACCCACAACGCCAGTGACAGCAATGGAGCCGGAAACACGCGCTTCATGGCTGCACCTCCAGCATCGCCGCTTTGGCTTCAGGGCTGGGCACGGCGCGGGTGCCGAGCACCGCCATCACGTATTGCTGCGGGTTGTTCAGCGCGTCGGCGGTAGCCTCGGTGTAACGCAGCAGCGGTTCGGCCTTGAAGGTCAGCGCGATGCTCAGCCCCAGCAACAGGAAGATCGGTGCGCATTCGAGCTTGCGCAGCAGCGGCGAAGGGCGCTCCTCTGGCGTCCAGAAACGCTGGATGCCCATGCGCGCGAATGCCATCAACGAGGCCAGCCCGGACAGGATCAGCAGCGCCAGCAACGCCCATGCAGCGTTCGAGATCGGCGCTTCAGTACCCAGCCCCAACGGATTAAGCAGCGCACCGATCAGGTTGAGCTTGCCGATGAATCCGGACAGCGGCGGCATGCCGATGATCAGCAGCGCGCAGGCGATGAAGCTCAGGCCGAGAAACGCCATGGTCCACGGAATGACCTGGCCGACCACGGCTTTCTGCTCGTCATCGAGGTTGATGCCTTTGGGCGGTTGCAGCGATTCCTGCGGACGCGGCAGCAACTCGCTTTCATCCTCCAGCGGGATTTCGTTGGCCGAGCGCGAACGCTCGATCAACTCCGCCAGCAGGAACAGCGCACTCAGTGCCAGGGTCGAGCTGACCAGATAGAACAGCGCCGCGCCGATCAGGTTTGGCTGGGCGAAACCCACCGCCGACAGCAGAATCCCGGCCGACACCAGAATGCTCAGGCTGGCCATGCGCTCCAGGCGTTGCGCGGCCAGAATCGCCAGTGCCGCGCAGGCGATGGTCGCCATGCCGCCGTAGATCAGCCAGTCGCCACCGAAGAAGGCCGAGCCCCCGGCCTGCCCGGAAAACAGCAGCGTCCACAGACGCAGCAGGGTGTAGACACCGACCTTGGTCATGATCGCGAACATCGCCGCCACCGGTGCGCTGGCCGAGGAATAGGCCGGCACCAGCCAGAAATTCAGCGGCCACATGCCGGCCTTGGCCAGGAATGCCACGGCGAGAATCCCCGCGCCGGCGTGCAGCAAGCCCCGGTCGGCTTCCGGCACCAGCGGAATCTTCAGCGCCAGATCGGCCATGTTCAGAGTGCCGGTGACGCCATAGATCAGCGCCGCGCCAATCAGGAACAGCGACGAGGCCAGCAGGTTGATCGAGATGTAATGCAGCCCCGACGATACCCGCGCCCGACCCGAACCGTGCAGCAACAGACCATAAGAGGCCGCGAGCAGCACTTCGAAGAACACGAACAGGTTGAACAGGTCGGCGGTGAGGAAGGCGCCATACAGGCCCATCAGCTGAATCTGGAACAACGCGTGGAAGCTCGATCCCGCGCCGTCCCAGCGCGCCATGGCAAACAGCAGGGCGCTGACGCCGATGATCCCGGTCAGCACCAGCATCAAGGCCGACAGGCGATCGACCACCAGCACGATGCCGAACGGCGCCTGCCAGTTGCCCGGCAGGTACACGCCGATGGAACCGGGTACACCAGTGGTTTGCGTCCATTGCAGCAGCATCACCGAAATGAACAGGCCGACGAGGCTGGAGAACAGGTTGATTTTCGCCTTCAACGGCCGGTGCTTCTCGCCGAGCATCAACATGATCGCGGCGGTCAGCAGCGGCAGCAGGATCGGTGCGGCGATCAGGTGAGTCATCGCCATCATTCCTTGGGCTCCCGGCCGTCGACGTGGTCAGTACCGGTCAGGCCCCGCGACGCCAGCAGCACCACCAGGAACAGCGCGGTCATGGCGAAGCTGATGACGATCGCCGTCAGCACCAGTGCCTGCGGCAGTGGATCGGTGTAGTGCAGCAAGTCCTGGGTCACGCCATCCTTGATCACCGGTTCTTTACCGATGAACAGGCTGCCCATGCTGAAGATGAACAGGTTGACCGCGTAGGACAGCAGGCACAGGCCCATGACCACCTGAAACGTCCGTGGCCGCAACACCAGCCAGACCCCGGAGGCGGCGAGTACGCCGATGGCGATTGCGATGACTTCTTCCATCAGACGGCTCCTTTGCTGGCGACGGACTTGGGCAGCGACGCGGTCTTGTGACCCCGCACCGATTGGTGGGCGAGGGCGGTGAGGATCAGCAGCGTCGAGCCGACCACCACGGCGTACACTCCGATATCGAAGAACAGCGCGCTGGCGATATGGATCTCACCCAACAGCGGCAAGGCGAAATGCCAGGTGTGGGTGGTCAGGAACGGATAACCAACCGCCATCGCGCCGAGACCGGTGGCGGTGGCGAACAGCAGCCCGGTGCCCATCCAGCGCAGCGGTCGCAGGCTCATTTGCGCCTCGACCCACTGCGTCCCGGCGACCATGTATTGCAGGATGAATGCCACCGACATCACCAGTCCGGCGACGAAACCACCGCCCGGCTGGTTGTGGCCGCGCATGAACAGGTAGCACGACACCACCAGCGCAATCGGCAGCAACAGGCGCACCAGCACCGCCGGCACCATCATGAAGCCGAGCGCGGTGTCGCTGGCGCTGCGCGGGTTGACCAGATCGGTGACCACGTCCGGCGCGAGCAGACGTTGCTGGGCCGGCAACTGCAGGCTTTCTTTCGGCGGGCGGAAGCGGCGCAGCAGGGCGAACACGGTCAGCGCCACGGCCACCAGCACGGTGATTTCACCGAGGGTGTCGAAGCCGCGGAAGTCCACCAGCATCACGTTGACCACGTTGCTGCCACCGCCCTCGGGCATGGCGCGGCTGAGGTAGAACGAGGAAATGTCGTTGGGCGTCTGCCGTGTCAGCATCGCGTAGGACAACAGCGCCATGCCGGCACCGACGGCAATCGACAGGAGCAAGTCGCGCAAGCGCCGCACGCGGGCCTTGCGCAGGCTCGATGGCAGTGGCGAGACTTCTTCGATCCGCCGTGGCAGCCAGCGCAGGCCGAGCAGGATCAGCACCGTGGTCACCACTTCCACCGCCAATTGCGTCAGGGCCAGATCCGGCGCCGAGAACCAGACGAAGGTCACACAGGTCATCAGCCCGCAGACGCTGACCATGGTCAGGGCTGCGAGACGGTGATACTTGGCCTGCCATGCCGCGCCGAGGGCGCAGGCAATCGCCAGCAGCCACAGGGTGACGAACACGATGGAACCCGGAATCTTCGGCCGGTCGCCCCAGCTCAGGCTGCTGTGCAGCATCGGGATCAGGCCGGCGAGCACTGCCGCCAAAACCATCAGGAACAGTTGCATTTGCAGGCGGCGGGTGCCGAGGCGGCGTTCGACCCGACGGGCCATGCGCATCATCAGCACCAGGCTGCGCTCGAACAGGCGCTTGCCGTTGAAGCGGCCCACCAGCGGCGGATATTTGAAGCGACCACGCTTGAGCTGATTGCGCAGCAGCAGATAGACCACGATGCCGCCGGACATGGCGATCAGACTCATGATCATCGGCGCGTTCAACCCGTGCCAGATCGCCAGGCTGTATTCCGGCAAGGTCCCGCCCACCACCGGCAGCGCGGCGGCTGCGAGCAGCGGGCCGACCACTTGGGCCGGGAAGATCCCGACGACCAGACAGGTGAACACCAGCAGCTCGACCGGCGCACGCATCCAGCGCGGCGGTTCGTGCGGGGTGTGCGGCAGGTCGGTAGCGGTCGGGCCGAAGAACACGTCGACGGTAAAGCGCAGCGAGTACGCGACGCTGAAGGTACCGGCGATGGTCGCGACAATCGGCAACGCTGCTTCGACCCACGCGGTGGCGTTGATGAACACGGTTTCGGCGAAGAACATTTCTTTCGACAGGAAGCCGTTGAGCAACGGCACGCCAGCCATCGACGCACTGGCGACCATGGCCAATGTCGCGGTGAACGGAATCAGTTTGATCAGGCCACTGAGTTTGCGGATGTCACGGGTTCCGCTTTCGTGGTCGATAATGCCCGCGGCCATGAACAGCGAGGCCTTGAAGGTCGCGTGGTTGAGAATGTGGAACACCGCGGCAACAGCTGCCAGCGGACTGTTCAGGCCCAGCAGCAGGGTGATCAGGCCCAGATGGCTGATGGTTGAGTAGGCCAGCAGGCCCTTGAGATCGTTCTGGAACATCGCGCAATACGCGCCGAGCAGAAGCGTACATGCCCCCGCGCCGCTGACGATGTAGAACCATTCTTCACTGCCGGACAGCGACGGCCACAGGCGCGCAAGCAGGAACACCCCGGCCTTGACCATGGTCGCCGAGTGCAAATAAGCCGAAACCGGGGTGGGCGCCGCCATGGCGTGCGGCAGCCAGAAATGGAAGGGAAACTGCGCGCTTTTGCTGAGGGCGCCGATAAGGATGAGGGGAAGCAGGATAGGGTAGAGGGCATGTGCGCGAATCTGATCGCCGGCGGCCAGGACCTTGTCCAGGTCATAGCTGCCGACGACATGGCCGAGGATCATGACCCCCGCCAGCAGGCATAGTCCCCCGGCACCGGTGACCATCAGCGCCATATAGGCGCCACGTCGGGCATCGGAGCGGTGGTGCCAGTAGCCGATCAACAGGAACGAGAAGAGGCTGGTCAGCTCCCAGAAGAACACGATCTGGATCAGGTTGCCGGAGATCACCAGCCCGAGCATGGCGCCCATGAACGCCAGGAAGAAGGCGAAGAAGCGCGGTACCGGATCGTCCGGCGACATGTAATAACGCGCATATAAAGAGACCAGCGCGCCGATGCCCAACACCAGCAGCGAGAACAGCCAGGCAAAGCCGTCCATGCGCAGGACGAAGTTCAAACCGAGGCTGGGCAGCCACATGAATTCTTCGCGGATCACCCCGCCGTGGGCGATTTGCGGGTACAACAGCGCGACCTGCACGGTGCCGATCAGAGCGACCAGACCTGCCAACAGGGATTCGGTATTACGCGCGTTGTGTGGCAGCACCGCTGCCAGACAGCTGCCAATGAATGGCAGAAGCAGTAGAACTATCAGGGACATAGGCTTCTAATCTGCGGAAGTTTGTGAAGCATCATACGTGCCAGCTCCCTGATTACCAAACCCGAGGATGTCTCAGAATCCTACAAAGTAGTCTGAAAAATTTGGTTTGGCATTGTTTCAGGTAGATGGATATTGCTTGGAATGGCCTCATCGCGAGCAGGCTCACTCCTACAGGGGAAACGCATTTCAATTGTAGGAGTGAGCCTGCTCGCGATAGCTACGGTTCAGGCACTAAAAATATTGCGGATTAACCTTGGGTTTCCCGCTCCAGCTCAGCGTCTTCTTCGACAACCTTACCCTTGGTCTTCAACTCACTGACAATCACCGCCGCCACAATCAACCCTGCCCCCACCAAGGCAATCGCCGGCAGACGCTCCCCGGCAATCCGCCCGACGATCCCGGCCCACACCGGTTCACCGGCGTAGATCAAGGTCGCCCGGGTCGGCGAAACGCTTTTCTGCGCCCAGTTCATCGCCACCTGAATTGCCGCACTCGCCGCGCCGAGACCCAGTGCGGTCACCAGCAAGGTCCAGGAAAAATCCGGAAGCGCTTCACCGGTCGGCACCACCAGCAGAAACGACAGCACCGAGGTCGCCGCCAGTTGCACCACGGTCACCCGGCGTACATCGACTTGACCGGCATAGGTGCTGATCAAAATGATCTCGGCGGCTATCGCGATGGCGCTGATCAGCGTGGCGATTTCGCCGGGGCTGAAATTCAGCGCAGCCCCGGACGGCCCGGACAACAACATCAAACCGGTAAACGCCAGCATGATGCCAATGCTCGGCATCAACCCCGGCCGACGGCCCAGCACCAGCCATTGCAGCAACGGCACGAAGGGCACGTACAGCGCGGTGATGAATGCCGACTGACTGCTCGGGATCGTTTGCAGACCAACCGTCTGCAAGCCGTAACCGAGCATGATCGCCACCCCGATGAAGGATCCGGCCTTGAGCTCGAACAGGGTCAGTTCACGCAAGTGGCGCCAGGAGAACAGCGCGACAATGGCGGCCGCAGCGGCAAAGCGCAGGCCGACAAAGAACATCGGGCCGCTGACGGTCATTGCGTGTTGCACCAGCAGGAACGTACCGCCCCAGACCATGGTGATCAGCACCAGCACGCACTCGGCCTTGCTGAAACGGGAGAAGCGAAGAGGCGTGGGGGAGCTGTTCACTGACGTCATGTCCTTGCGCACTATAAAAGGCAGGACGCACAATGCGTCCAACGTTGCGCAGTATACTGCCCAACCCCACCGAGTGAGCAATATAGTGCACAAAGATTCCAGCCAACGGGCGTCCGTCCTGCAACACGTCAGCCACAACGTCCGGCGCCTGCGCCACGCCGCTGACATGAGCCAGACCGCGCTGGCCGAAAAGTCCGGCGTCAGTCGGCGCATGCTGGTGGCGATCGAGGCCGGGGAAAAGAATGTCAGCCTGACCACCCTCGACCGCGTCGCCGAAGCGCTCGATGTGGCCTTCAGCGACCTGATCCAGGCCCCCGACGCGCGCGACCCGAGCCGCATCAACGAAGTAGCATGGGCAGGCTCCATTCCCGGAAGCAAAGCGGTGCTGCTGTCCAAGGCCACCGCCACCCGTGAAGTCGAACAGTGGGAATGGTGCCTGCAGCCGGGCGAGGTCTATCCGTCGCAACCCGACGCCGATGGCTGGAGCGAACAGATCTACGTGTTCGAAGGTTGCCTGACGCTAACGGTGGGGGATGTGACCAATACCATTGCGACCGGCGAGTTTTTCATGTTTGCCAGCAACCAGCCGCATGGCTATCGCAATGACGGGCCGGTAGCGGTGCGTTTTGTGCGCAATGTGGTGATTTGAATGCATCAGCGCGCAGACATCCTGATCATCGGCGGTGGCCTCAGTGGCACGATGCTGGCCGTGCAATTGCTGCGACTGCCCGGCCAGCGCCGGATCCTGATCATCGAACCGCGCGCCGAACTCGGTCGTGGCGAAGCCTACAGCGCCGTCGAACTGGGCCACACACTCAACGGCAATGCAGCGCGCATGAGTGTCGACCCAGATAATCCCGATGACCTGACTCAATGGCTGAGCGCGCACATCGCTGCCGGTGGCTGGCCGGAGTCTGCCGAGCAGAATGTGCCGATCAGTGAGCTGTTCCCGCCGCGCGGGCTGTTTGGCGCGTATGTGCAGCAGCGCCTGGCCGAGGCGCGAGTCGTTGGTGCGCGGCACGGTTCGACCGTCGAGCACATCTGTGCCGAAGCCGTCGATCTGCAAAGCGAGGCCGATTCGGTGCAAGTGAGTTTGAACGACGGTCGACGGTTGCGCGGCGCCTATGCCGTGCTCGCCACGGGCATGTTCCCCGCCGCGCGCACGCCGCAGAAAGAATCCAGCGGTCTGAATACTGCTGCGCTTGATCCGTGGGATGTCGCGGCCATGCGTCAGCTCGATCCGCAATCGACCGTGCTGATCATCGGCTCCGGTCTGACCATGGTCGATGCCGTGGTTTCACTGGAGCAGGCCGGGCATCGCGGGCCGATCGAAGTGTTTTCCCGTCACGGACTGTTGCCCCATGTGCGGCGGCAACCGCCGGCGTGGGTGGATTTTCTTGCCGAAGATCAGAGCATTCGCACACCTCGACAGTTGTTGCGCGAGCTGCGCAGGCATTGTCGCGAGGCGATCGCTCAGGGCATCGATTGGCAGGCGCCGCTGGACACGGTGCGGGTCCATATCGGACGCCTGTGGAGTCAGGCGACTGACCTGCAGCGTCGACAATTCGTACGCCATGTGCGGCCGTGGTGGGAGAGTCATCATCACCGGTCGCCGCCGTTGAGTGCGGCGTTCGTTGAGCGCTTGTACCACGAGGGGCGGTTGCGGATTCAGGCGGCGTCGTTCCAGGGGCTTGAGCCGTTGGCGGGCGAGGGTGTGAGCATTCGAATTCGGCGTCGCGGCGAGGCAGAAAGTTGTGTGGTGCAGGGTGCGGCGCTGATCAATTCCAGTGGCATCGAGTACGACTGGCGCCGCGTCGCGCGACCGCTGCCGCAGCAGTTGCTGGCGCGTGGGCTGGTGCGGCCGGGGCCGTTGGCGTTGGGTATTGCAGCGACGGTGGAGGGTGCGGTGCTGGACGCTGAAGGGCAGGCCGGCGGCCGACTGTTCGCGATGGGGCCACCGTTGCGCGGGATGTGGTGGGAGAGCACGGCGGTAACGGATGTGGCGTTGCAGGCCAAGGCGTTGGCGGCGCGATTGGTGGGATAAGGTTGATGCTGGTCTTTCGCGAGCAGGTTCGCTCCCGCAGGGGACTCTGCTTGGAAATACCCTGCGCGCCACACACCAGATCCTGTGGGAGCGGGCTTGCTCGCGAAGAGGCCGTGTCAGTCAACATCAACGTTGCCTGACACACCGCTTTCGCGAGCAAGCCCGCTCCCACATTAGGGGGCCGGAAGAGTTACGCCACCACGCGATAGCACGGCACATACGCCGCGCCGCCCGGCAGTTTCATCCGGTGCTGGGCGACGAAGGCTTTGAGCAGCGCATCGAGCGGTTGCATGATCGCCGCGTCACCACGGATCTGGTACGGCCCGTGTTCTTCAATCAGGCGAATACCCTTGTCCTTGACGTTGCCGGCGACGATCCCGGAGAACGCGCGGCGCAGGTTGGCCGCCAGTTCGTGGGGCGGCTGGTCGCGGTGCAACTTGAGGTTGGCCATGTTTTCGTGGGTTGGATCGAACGGGCGCTGGAAGCTTTCGTCGATCTTCAGCAGCCAGTTGAAGTGGAACGCGTCGTTGCGCTCGCGGCGGAACTGCTTCACCGCTTTGAGGCCGGCGGTCATCTGCCGCGCGACTTCGGCCGGGTCGTCGATGATGATCTCGTAGTGCTGCTTCGCCGCATCGCCGAGGGTGGCGGTGACGAACGCGTCGAGTTGCTCCAGATACGGCGCGGCATGTTTCGGCCCGGTCAGGATCACCGGGAACGGCAGGCCGGCGTTGTCCGGGTGCATCAGGATGCCCAGCAGATAGAGGAATTCTTCGGCGGTACCGGCGCCGCCCGGGAAGATGATGATGCCGTGGCCGACACGCACGAACGCTTCCAGACGTTTTTCGATGTCCGGCAGGATCACCAGCTCATTGACGATCGGGTTCGGCGCTTCGGCGGCGATGATGCCCGGCTCGGTCAGGCCGAGGTAGCGCCCGCCGTGAATGCGCTGCTTGGCGTGGGCGATGGTCGCGCCCTTCATCGGGCCTTTCATCACGCCGGGGCCGCAACCGGTGCAGATGTCGAGGCTGCGCAGGCCCAGTTCGTGGCCGACTTTCTTGGTGTATTTGTATTCTTCGGTGTTGATCGAGTGACCGCCCCAGCACACGACGATTTTCGGCTCCACACCCGGACGCAGGGTGCGCGCGTTGCGCAGCAGGTGGAACACGTAGTCGCTGATGCCTTGCGAAGTGCTGAGGTCGATGCGTTGGCTGTCGAGTTCGTTTTCGGTGTAGACGATGTCACGCAGGGCGCTGAACAGCATCTCGCGGGTGCTGGCGATCATTTCGCCGTCGACGAACGCGTCGGCCGGGGCGTTCAGCAGCTCAAGGCGCACACCGCGATCCTGCTGGTGAATACGGATTTCGAAGTCCTTGTAGGCTTCGAGGATGGTCTTGGCATTGTCGACATGCGCGCCGGTGTTGAGGATGGCCAGGGCGCACTGGCGGAAGAGGGTGTAGGTGCTGCCGGATCCGGCTTCGCTCAGTTGCTGAACTTCACGTTGAGAAAGGGTTTCCAGGCTGCCTTTCGGGCTGACCGAGGCGTTGATTACGTGTCGTTGGGTCATGCAATGATCCTTAAAACGATGTCATTCCAGTGAAGGAAAATGGCATCCGAATAGTGTGTATCCATGAATGAAGATGGCACGATCTGCGCTGTACCGCCATGTCCCCGTTGGACGCTGAAAAGATGAAAAGGGCCCCCAGCATAGCTAAATCGCAGAGAGAGGCGATAATGCGCAGCGAGTTTTTTCCGTTGCCCTTTTTATCGCTCAAGGAAGTCATGCCTGATGTTCGAGATCCAGCCGATGGACCCAGCAACGTTTCGCCAGCAGACGCGCCGCAGCACGCTGATCATTGCCGTGCTGTTCCTGGTGCTGGCAATGGCACTGTCGACGGCGGCGGTGGCGCTGTTCGGCGAGCCCGGCGGCGATAATCTGCGGTTCAATGTCGGTGGGGTGTTCGTCGCGTTTCTGCTGACGGCGGCGCTGTTGCGCGGGCAGTTCTGGCAGCAGGCGTGGATGGCGCCGGCGGTCTATAGCTGGCGGCTCAAACGCAGCCTGATGAGCGTGACCAACGTGATGCATCAGGTGACCGCTGCGGTGGAACAGAACGATCCGACGGCGATGAAGGTCTTGCGCTTCTATCATCTGGGGCTGACCCAGATGCACGAACTGGACGGCAACTCCAGCGATCACGCGCAATTGCACCGGGAAGTCGAAGCGCACAAGGCGCGGATGCAGGCGTTGGGTCTGGAGATCGACCAGAAACGCCTGGATCCGGCCTGGCTGCAAACCTTGAAACCTGCCGCGCGTTAAAACGGAATACGGCCGGCGCGGCGCAGTTTCCACGCACGGATCAGGCGTGCATAAACCAGCAGGTTGATCGCCAGCACCACGCTGCCCAGCGCCAACTGGATCTGCGGCGTCAGCCCGGCGGGGTAGATGATCGGCCAGATGTAGTGCTCGATGAAGCCGCCGGCGTATTCGGTCTGCCCGGCGGCGTGGCGCATCAGGTTTTCCCAGTAGGTCAGCGGACAGGTCAGGTGCAACACCTCGACTGCCACGCCCCATGCGGCGGCTGGCAGATGCAGCCACATCACGCGTGGCCATTTGAGCACCGGCAGCCCGCCGAACAGCACGAACAGAATGAAGCACAGATGAAACAGCACCAGCCCGTCGGCTGCGATTCGGTACAGCATGTCGTCTCCCTGACGCGGTTGTGAAGGCCTCCATGGTACGCCGACAGCGGACCCCGGGCGCGGCGATTTAGTGCAAGTGCGCAAGATTGTTCAAGCCGCGAAGGGGAATTTGCTGGCAGAGTCTGCGACCGTTTCCTCGGTTGAAGAGCGTTATGTCTGACTCACTTATGCCGCGCCATGCGTTTCTTCGCGGCGCTGCGGCGATCATGCCCTTATCACTGGCGACGGCGCCGTGGGGGCTGCTGGCCGGCTCCATGGCGATCGAGGCCAATCTCACGCCGTTGCAGGGGCAGGGCCTGTCGAGCATCGTGTTCGCAGGGGCCGCGCAACTGGTGGCGATCGGCATGCTCAAGGGCGGTGCCGGGATTTTCTCGATCCTGCTGACCACGCTGCTGCTGACCTCGCAGCATTTGTTGTACGGGATGAGCATGCGTTCAGTGATTTCGCCGCTGCCCGGACGCTGGCGTATCGGCCTGGGCTTTTTGCTCACCGATGAACTGTTCGCCCTGACCAGCCAGCATGATCGTCAGCAGTTCAATCGCTGGTACGCCTTGGGCGTCGGCCTGACGTTCTATATCGCCTGGAACCTGTTCACCCTGGCCGGCATTGTCTTGGGCAGCAGCATTCCGGGACTCGAGCACCTCGGGCTGGACTTCTCGATTGCCGCCACCTTCATCGCGTTGATCACCCCGGTGGTGCGTAACGTGCCGACCTTGGTTTGCGTGGCGGTGTCGCTGTTCTGCTCGGTGCTGTTCAGTTATTGGCAGTGGGGCTCGGCACTGGTGCTGTCGGGGCTGGCCGGGATGACCGCAGGGTTTGTCTGCAACAAGCTATATCGGGGGCGCGCATGATGGTCTGGGCAGTGATTTTCGGCATGGGGATTCTGGTGTTCCTCAACCGTTACGTGTTTCTCGAACCGCGCCTGCCGCTGCGCTTGAGCAGCAATGCACGGCAGTTTCTCGGGTTTGCCGTACCGGGAATGCTCACGGCGATCTGCGGGCCGATCGTGTTCATGCCGGACAAACAGCTGAATTTGCAGTGGGATAATCCGTATTTGTTCAGTTCGCTGGTGGCGATCGGATTGGTGCTGTACACCCGCAATACCTTGCTCAGCATGCTCCTGAGCATGGCGTTTTTCTTTTTGTTGCGCTGGTGGCTGTAAGTTGGCGGGAAAAAACTGTTCTACGCTTGTTGGATGACTAGTTGCGACAAAGCGAGGTGCACATGACTACCGAGCAACAGCGTGCGGATGAAGATGAAGAAGTAGACGAGCCCAGCGAAGAAGAAATCGAGCGTGAGAAACGCAAGGAACAGACGTGGAAGCACGACGATGGCAGGGAGCTCACCGGGCCTGACGTGAAACTCTGAGAGCCATCTGCAAGAAGCCCCGCAGCAACGGGGCTTCTTTTTTTCAGAGGTCTTCCAGGTGCGGGAAGTCCGGGTGTGAAGCCCGATAGCCCAGGGTCTTGTCGAGCCACGCATTGAGCTCGTTGACCATCACCGGTGGGTGCCCGGGATAGCTCTGGAGGGTCGTGCGCAAGACGCGTTCGATGTCCGGCACCGAACGCAGGTTTCGGGTCTTGATGTAGTGGCCGATAAAACAGTCGAGTTGAAAGCGTTCTGTCATGGACAGATAAATACACTCCAGGCCGTTGGCCTGTTTGATTGCAAAATCGTCGCGCAACTTAGTTCTCTGCAAGGCTTGGTAAAAGTTGTAGGGGATTCCTGGTTTTGCTGACTCTTTGGTCAACTGGTATGCCAAATGGAAATGCGGCGCGCATGCTATCCGTAGTGCATCTAAATGTATGTATGACGGTTGAAATGTCAGACAGGCGGTTAGTTCGCTCAAACGACTGTTTTTTTCCGGGTGTTTCAACGATGAAACACCAGCTGTAAAGATCGAGTGTCACCTGTAATCACCTGTAGGAGCTGCCGAAGGCTGCGATCTTTTGATCTTGCTTTTAAAAAATCAAAAGATCGCAGCCTTCGGCAGCTCCTACAGGGTAAACGCGTGAGATCACGGATCTTTAAGCCACTTCGTCAATCAACCCGGCACCCTGATTGCGTGAATTGCCGACGGCTTTGCCAACTTTGTGCCAGGCAAATGCCTCACTGGCTTCACCTTCGAACAGCAGCATCTGTTCGGCACGCTCCACAGGTGTTGCCGGATCAAGCCATTCGGCAGCCAGGTCCGCACGAAAGACCACCGGTCGGCGATCATGAATATCGAGCATGCCCCCGACGCTGTCGGCGGTGATGATCACGAATCCATCGTCGTCCCGACCATCACTGCCGGGTGTCGGAAACTGTCCGATGGCCGCACAGAAAACCGGCCCGTGATCGGCACGACGGATCAGCCACGGCTGTCGGGTTTTGTCCGGGCCGTCGACCCATTCGAACCAGTTGTCGACCGGCACGATCAGCCGATGACGCCAGATCGCCCGGAAGAACGGGCCATGGGCGACTTTCTCCACGCGCGCGTTGATCGGCGCCGCGCGATCCTTGGCCCAGTGCGGGCGCCAGCCCCAGCGCAGGTTGTCGGCATACAAGCGTTGATCATGTTGATGGAGCACCGCGAGTGACGTGGTCGGCGCCGCGTTGTAGCGTTCCAGCGCGGCGTCGCCGACGTGATTGATCAGCGCATCGGGAATGCTCAGCACCGCGACAAAGTTGTGAATGCCGCGGTATTGCGAGAGTCTTCCGCACATGCGCCGAATCTCCGGTTGGACGCTTTTAGCTTAGTTGGCTCTGGCCAATCAATCCTGCGCCTCCTGACCGGTGAACGTGTCGCGCCAGACCAGCCAACGGCGTTCCAGCACCGCGAGCAGGCCGTCGCTGAGTTTGCCGAGCACGGCGAGCACGATGATCGCCGCCAGCACGATGTCCGGCCGTGAGGTTTCGCGGCCGTCGCTGAGCAGATAACCCAGGCCCTTGGTCGCGGCGATCAGCTCCGCGGCCACCAGAAACATCCACGCCAGGCTCATGCCGCTGCGCAGCCCGGTGAACAAGCCGGGCAGGGCGGCGGGCAGCAGAATGCGCCGCACCAGTTGCAGGCGGCTGAAGCCATAGATGCGCCCGACCTCGACCAGTTTGCGATCGATGTTGCGAATCGCCGCGACCACATTGACGTACACCGGAAAGAACGCACCGATGGCGATCAGCACGATCTTCGAGGTTTCATCGATGCCCAGCCACAGCAGCAACAGCGGCACCCAGGCCAGACTCGGAATCGAACGCAGCGCGGCGAACGTCGGTTCCAGATACGCCTCGGCCTCGCGGCTCAAACCGACCCAGGCGGCGAATACCAGCGCGAGGCTGGCGCCAATCGCAAAACCGAGCAACACCCGCAGCAGGCTGGCGCCGATGTGTTTCCAAAGTGCGCCTTCGGCGAGGTCGGTGAGGGTCAGGGCGATCTCGCTGGGCGCCGGCATTTGATAGGACGGCAGCCAGCCGAGACGCACGATGAATTCCAGGACGACCACGATCAGCAGCGGCAGGGCCAGACCTTTCAGGCGCCGGCGCCATGTCGGGTTGAGAGATGAAGGACGCGGCCTCGACAAGCTGCGAGGCGGCGCGGGCAGTTCGTTACTGCGAGTGGTCATAAGTGGGCTCCGCTCACAGCGAATCCGCGTCGGGCGCGGATGGGCTGTGAGTCTGGTCGATTACTGGCGGGCGACGGCTTGCTGCACTCCGCTGTCGAGCAACTGATCGATGACTTGATCGACATTCACTCCACGCCGCACCAGTTCCTCGGAGACCAGAATCGGTGCCGCCGCCTTCGAAGCCTGCACATCGTTGGCGGTCAGTTGCGGACTGCTCAGGTCGGTGCGCGACAACTGCAGTTTGGCCACGTCCAGCGGCAGACCGGATTCCTTGGCCAGCAACGCGGCGAACTCATCGGGATTTTTCAGCGCCCAGTCCCGCGCCTGCTCGTAGGCTTTGATCACGGTGTCGATGGTTTGCGGATGCTCCTTGGCGTACTGCTCGGTGACGCTGACCACGCCGTAGCTGTTGAATGCCGGGTTGCGATACAGCAGACGCGAACCGGCCTGCACCTGACTGGCGGCCATGTGCGGATCGAGTCCGGCCCAGGCATCGACATCGCCTTTTTCCAGTGCGGTGCGACCGTCCGGATGTTGCAGGTGCACCAGTTCCACGTCGTCTTTCTTCAACCCGGCCTGTTGCAGGCTGCGCAGGGTGAACAGGTACGGATCGGTGCCTTTGGTGGCGGCGATTTTCTTGCCCTTGAGGTCGGCGACGCTCTGGTACGGCGAATCCTTGCGCACTACCAGCGCGGTCCATTCGGCACGACTGTAGACGTAAACCGATTTGATCGGGCTGCCGTTGGCCCGGCTCAGCACGGCAGCGAGGCTGGCGCTGGAAGCGAAATCGACGCCGCCACTGTTCAGGTATTCCAGCGAACGGTTACTGCCCTGACTCAGCACCCAACTGACTTTGGTTTGTGGCAGGGCCTTTTCTAGAAAACCGAAATGTTTGAGCACCAGACTCACGGGTGAGTAGTAGGCGTAATCCAGATGGACTTCCGCAGGTGGCGCTTCGGCGGCGTGGGCTAGAGGTTGCAGGCTCAACGCCATGGCGCTGGCGACCAGTAGCGTTTTGAGGCGGGTAAACGGTAAGAACGATGTCATGGGGCGCTCCGGCATAGGCTCTGGTTGTTATGTCAAAAAATATATTTTTATCGACGGCATCCTGCATGAATGGAATATTGCAGGCTCTGTGCCATGTACGTTTGGCCCCATGTTTACGGGGGGTTCGACGGTTTTAGCGCCTTTCAGCTGTTGCTCGGGAAACATTGTGACAAGGCACTGTTGCGCAGCGGACAGTGAGCATTCCGAGCGCTGAGCTTATGCATTAATCGAATTTAAAATCGGTTTATCAACAGCGTTATGGTCTATGCAAAATCCCGTCGCAGGACCTTCCATGAAGCTTTCCCGTTTGCTCCGCAACACACTGATGACCGCATTGTTCGCCGCTCCGTTTGCCTACGCTACGGAGCCGTTGGTCCTGCACATCGGTGATCAGAACTACTACAACATCCGCGCCTCGATCGAAGCGTCCGGCGTGTTGAAAGACGCGCCTTACAGCGTCGACTGGAAGCATTTCCAGGCCGCCGCGCCATTGGCTGAGGCGTTGCAGACCGGCTCGCTGGATCTGGGCTTTCTCGGCGATTCGGGTTTTCTGTTTCTCGCCGCCAAACAGGCGCCAGTCAAACTGATCGGGGTGTCGCGGCAGAACCCGGACACCATCGCCTTGCTGGTGCCGAAGGATTCGCCGGTGAAAACCATCGCTGATCTGAAGGGCAAGAAAGTCGCCTACTGGCCCGGCGCCTGGAGCCAGCAGTTGACCTTGCGCGCCCTGGAGCAGGGCGGTCTGCCGGAAAACTACGTCGATTTCGTCAAACTGATGCCGATTGATGCGGCGGCGGCATTGCCACAGGGCAGCATCGACGCCTTCCCGGTATGGGAACCGTACATTTCCCAGCAAATCGTGTTCTCCGGGGCGCGGCCGATTCTCACCGCGAAAAACCTGATGCCGGGCCTCAGCGCGATTGCCGCGTCGGCGCCGTCGATCGACAGCAAGCGTGCAGCGATCGCCGATTTTCTCGGACGGTTGAAGCGGGCGCGGGCCTGGGTCGACAGCCACACCGACGAATACGCGGATCTTTGGGCGAAGAAAGCCAATCTCGATCAGCAGGTTTCACGGCACTGGTTGCGCCAGGCGCACATGACTGTCGGGCCGGTGGATCAGCAGGCGGCGGCCGACCTGCAAGGCACCGCGGACTTCCTGTTCAAGGTCAAGGCACTGCCGGCGCCGCTGGCCACCGCCGGGGTCATCGATACCTCGTTTCAACAGGCACTGGCTGACTGAGCGAGCGCCGGAACCAAAGCCTGTGTACCCTATCCAGACCTGGCTCGCGAAGCCGGGCGCAGGGATGGATCAGGGCGAGGGAGTTTTGCCGGACGACAACAGGGCCGCAACGGTCAGGCGCAAGGCAAAACATGAAATACGCGTTCAACCTTCTCTGTGCAGCGGCCATCGCGTTAGGGCTGGCCGGCTGCATTGCCGCGCCGATCGAGATGACCGCGCAAACCGAAACCCGACTCAAGGCCCAGGCGCCGGTGCGTTTTCTGCTGACCTTCGATGACGGCCCCAGCGCGTCGAGTTTCTGGAATCCGTCGGCGACAGTGCTCGACAGCCTCAAGGTCAACCCGGTGCAAGCGAACATCAAAGCGGTGTTCTTCGTCCAGACCCGTGCGCCGCGTGCGGGCAACAGTGACATTGGTCGCGGCATCATGCGTCGCGAGCATGCCGAAGGGCACATCCTCGGATTCCACACCGCCACCCATTGGCACACCAACCATCGCTCGCTGGATCCGCAAGCACTGGAGCAGTCGTTGAGCAATGGCACGGCGGACATCGCCGCGATCACCGGAGCTGCGCCGATCCTGCTGCGCCCGCCATTCTGGAATTACGACAAGCGCACCTTCGCCGCCTATCAGCAGCATGGCTTGCACGTGTTGTTGACTGACTTGAGCGCGAACGACGGCAAGATCTGGGGCTTCAATGCCAGTCCCCGACGTCGGGCGAATATGCTGCGCCAGCTATCGGAAGTCCGCGAGCGCATTGCCCTCGGCGAATTTCCGACTGTGGACGGGGTGATTCCGGTGGTGGTGACCTTTCATGATCTCAACCGCTACACCGCACGGCATACCCGCGAGTACCTGCAGATCCTGCTCGACAGCGCCACCGCCACGGGCGTGAGACTGGCCGACAAACCCTTCTACGATGATCCCGCGGCGCTGCAGAAAGCGGCGCTGGCGCGCACGGTTCAGCAGAGTTCGGAGCCGGTGCAGTTGCCGGGGATGTGGAACTGGATTTGGGATCATGACGACCACTGAGGCCGCGCTGGAAATGTGATCGGGTTGGCACTTGCCGGGGCGGCAGATTATTGATCGCTCATCTATGCTGAATCGGTCGACCGACTCATCGCCTGCGAGGCGTGCGCCCATGCTAGCCATTGCCGACATCTGCCGGATTGTCGAATCCGGCTTTCCGTCGCTTGAATGCGAATGCACACAAGTGGAGCAGGGGCTGCTGCGGATCAAGGTGTACGAGCCGCAGTCCGGGCGAGTCGAGTTGTTGCTCAATGGTGTGTCGCCGGAACATCTGGTGACGATCCGCGATATTTCCAACTTCATCGGTGAATTGCGCACGGAAATGAGCGCCGGGCGCCGGGCATTCGCCGGCTGATCCCTCACAAGCGCCGCTGAAACGCCTGCACGATGCGCAACGTCGCGTCGCTGGTGGGCAGATTCTGCACCGCGTCCAGCGGGTGCCAGATGCATTCGATGATCTCGTTTTGTGGACGCAACTGCTCAAGGTCGAGCACCGAGGCCTCATAGACATGATGCTGGGTGCTGCCGCTGTGCAGTTCCATCAGATACAGCATCTGCTCGGCATCCAGTGCCGTTTCTTCCTGCAGCTCGCGCGTCGCCGCCCCGGCTTTGGTTTCCCCAGGCTCGACCTTGCCGCCGGGCAATGTCCAGCGGCAGCGGGGTTTGCGCACCAGGAGAACGTGTCGATCCTGCTCGCAAATAACGGTGGCGCGTACTTTCATCTGTTACCTGTTTACTGCCTGTCACATAAATGAAATAAAACTGCAATATTCGAGCCGGGCCCGGATTCAAAGGTTCCCTTGGGGTTTTGAGTGTTTGGCGTGGCTGAAAGTGCCAGAGCCTTGGCGCCTCGCGATGGCGACACCCGGTCGGCACAACTGCGGCATCCGGGTGTAAGTTAAAAAGGCAGAGCTGAATCCATTGTCAGCAAAAAGGAGGTGCCCATGAGCATTCCGGTCTTGAACAAAATGCACATGAACGGCTACGACGTACTCAGCGTGAACAGCGGCCCATGGCGGGTTTGTACTCAAGGCGACCGGCTTGCGTCGTTTGGTAGCAGAGAGGAAGCGCTGGCCTATGCCGCTGCGTTGCCGGGTTACAGAAAACGCTCGGTGCGAGCGCGAAGTCACACTGCAAGTTGAAGCAATTGTAACGAAAGAGCCCCGGTGATTACCGGGGCTTTGTTGAGGGCAGGGGGTGGTATCAGTGGACCTTTGTCCGGCTGATGGAGCGCGTCTTCACTTCCTTGGCATACAGCTGCAGGCGTTCTTCATCACTTTGCAGCACCTCGCAGGACCTGAGTACCGCCTGGGCATCCGCTTCATTGCCGCTCTTGCGCAGCTGTTCGGCGATGCGCTTGAGGTCGACCGCCGACCATCTCAGATCCGATGCAACGGCTTGCAGGTCGCGCTGAAGTTCGTGTTCGTATTCATTGAGCCGCATGATCACCTCCGGAACATTCTCGGTAGAACAGAGTAGTCGCATTTTTCTTCGGTGATGTGCAGCTCGTCTGCCACCGAGCTGCATGCCTGTAAATATTTGTCCAATCTGCCTTGTGGGTGACGTGCCGCGCTGGATGTACGCCCGGTTACACGTTACATTCGCGTTTTTTCAGATCAGGGAAACACCATGCGGATATGGATCGGGAGTTTGGCGTTGGCATTGCTGGCGGGTTGCTCATTGCCAGCGTCGCTGGTGCCGGGCGAGCCAAATCTCAGCAAAACCACCACCAAAGCGCCTAAAGACTATGCCGCGTGCTTGTTGCCGTTGTGGCAGCAGGACGTTCCGAAGACCACGCAGACGTCCATTTCCAATGGCTACCGGATCAAGGCGCCGAGCCTCGTCACCGCCGACGAGATCCTCGACATCATCAAATACAAGGACGGCAGCCGGGTTTCCCTGTATCAGGGGCCGCCATGGGCCAAGTCCGGGTCGTTGCGCAAATCGGTGCGTGACTGCCTGTAAAACCCAGTCTCAGCAGCAAAAGTCAGCCGTAAAAAAAGCAGAAACCGGATCAACGGTTTCTGCTTTTTTTTGCTTTGCGAAATGCGCTGTGACAGATCGGCACGAGGCGTTTTCCACTGTGCGCTAGGCTTTTGAGTGCCGCCCGGTAACCGGAGGGGCATGCCTTTCAAGGAGCCACGGATCATGGATGATCTGGTCAAAGAAGTTATTCCGTTGTTGCAGTATCTGATTCCCGGATTTGTCTCGACCTGGATTTTTTACACGCTCACTTCATTCAAGCGGCCTGATACGTTTGGGCAGATTGTGCAGGCGTTGATTTTCACGTTTGTGATTCATGGGGTGGTTTTGGGGATCGGGGCTATTGGTCTATGGGTAGGCTCGAAAGGCTTTTCTGTCGGAAAGTGGGATGGCAAAGCCCAGGCTGTGTGGGCGTTCATGGTTTCCATGGGGCTCGGCTTGTTGTCGTGTGCTCTGGCCTCGAATGACAAACTGCACAAATGGTTACGAAGTAAAAATGTAACGAATAAAAACTCATACCCCAGCGAGTGGTACAGCACCTTTGCCCGGCACAATCGCCTGGTAACGCTGCATTTGACGGATGAAAGGCGATTGTTCGGCTGGCCCGTCGAGTGGCCTTCAGGCCCTCTGGAAGGACAGTTCATCATGCTGAATCCAGGCTGGCTGGGGGAGGATGGCGTGGCGTTGCCTTTTGGCGCCGAACTATTGGTGATAGATTCCTCGAAAGTTCAGTGGGGCGAATTCAGTTCTGTCGAAGAGGTTTCATCATGAGCGCAAAAGAGCCTACTCCCATGCCGCCTGGCGTCAGGCGCCTCTTTTATGGCCCGGACGGCAAGCTGCTGGCCAAGCCCCTTGTCAAAGGGCCAAGTGCGCCGCCACCGCTAAAGCGCCAGTACCGGGATTGACTGAACGCCGCTCATCAAGCGGCGTTTCGTTATGTCTGGCATTTGTGGGGTCACCGGTCAGAGCGTATCCACCAACCAGTCCCTGAACGCTTTCAGTGACGGTAACGCCTCATTACGCGGCGGATACACCAGGTAATAGCTGCGCCGGCTGGTGATCGGCTTCCCCAGTTGCAGCAGCTCGCCGTTAAGCAGTTCATCCTCCACCAGAATCCGTGGCACCAGACCCACGCCAATGTTCGCTCGCACCGCCTGAATCAGGTGCGAGGTCATTTCAAAGCTCGGCCCGATGCGCATGCTGCGGTGTGGCAGACCATGATGCGTGAACCATTCCGTCCAGGCCTGGGCATTGCTGCTGACGTTGAGCAGTAACTGCCCGGCGATGTGCTGTTCCGCTTCATCGCGCTCGGCCAACGACAATTGCGCACTGGCAATCACCACCAGTTCTTCAGTGTGCAGGGGCAGGGCGCTCAGGCCCGGCCAGTCCCCCGCACCGACACAGATCGCCGCATCGATTTCGCTGGTGTCGAAGTCGATCGCTTCGATGCGCGAATGCAAGTGCACGGTCATGCCGGGGTGCGCGGTGTAGAAGTCCTTGAGTCGCGGCAGCAGCCATTTCGAGCCAAAGGTCGGCAGCGTCGCCAGGCGCAGACTGTGGATGCCCGAGCCGAACGCCATGGCCTGCAACGTCGCGCTGCGAATCTGTCCGAGGGCTTCGGCCAGTTCGCGCTGATACATGCGCCCGACATCGGTGAGCACCACTTGCCGGCCTTCGCGGCTGAACAGGCGCATGCCGAGCATCTTTTCCAGAATCTGCACCTGACGGCTGACCGCGCTCTGCGTCAGCGACAGTTCGTGGGCGGCGCGGGTGTAGCTTTCATGGCGTGCGGCGGCCTCGAAAGCCAGCAGCAACGACATGGAAGGGGTAAGCGTTCGCGGATTCATTCGTTTTAGTCATGGATTGCGGGTCGATTTTACGTTTGTCCCGACGGCGCCAAGTAATGAACATAAGCACCATGAGATGGCGGGAGCGTGACGCAATCATTCCTTGCGCACAACTGTTCACCGCCACACGCCCGATTTTGACCGAGATTTCCCGACCGATGATTGCCCAGCTGTCGCCCGCCACTGCATTGACCGCCGATTACCAACAGTTCCTCAAAGCCCTGAAAGCCAGTGGTTTTCGTGGCGAGATCAGTGCCGATTACGCCAGTCGCGTAGTGCTCGCCACCGATAACTCGATCTATCAGCGTCTGCCGCAAGCAGCGGTATTTCCAATGGATGCGGAGGATGTGGCGCGGGTCGCACGGCTGATCGCCGAGCCGGCTTATCAGAAAGTGGTGATCACTCCCCGTGGCGGCGGCACCGGCACCAACGGCCAGTCGCTGACCGATGGCATCGTCGTTGACCTGTCGCGGCACATGAACCGTATTCTGGAAATCAACGCCGAGCAGCGCTGGGTGCGGGTGCAGGCCGGGGTGGTCAAGGATCAGCTCAATGCCGCACTGAAATCCGCCGGACTGTTTTTCGCCCCGGAACTGTCGACCTCCAACCGCGCCACCGTCGGCGGCATGATCAACACCGACGCCAGCGGCCAGGGCAGTTGCACCTATGGCAAGACTCGCGACCACGTGCTGGAACTCGACATGATCCTGCGCGGCGGCGAACGCCTGCACGGTGCCGCGTTGGCGGAAGACGACCTGACAGCGTTGTGTGCCCGTGAAGATCGGGTGGGTGAAGTCTATCGTTGTGCGCGGCAGATCATTGATGAGCAGGGTGAGCTGATCAAGCAGCGTTTCCCTGATCTCAATCGCTGCCTGACCGGCTACGACCTGGCGCACCTGCGCGAGGCGGACAATCGCTTCAACCTCAATAGCGTGCTGTGCGGCGCTGAAGGCTCGCTGGGGTTTGTGGTTGAGGCGAAGCTCAACGTACTGCCGATCCCCAAGCACACGATGCTGGTGAACATTCGCTACGCCGGTTTCATGGATGCGTTGCGCGATGCCCGGGCGTTGATGGCGCTCAAGCCGCTGTCGATTGAAACCGTGGACTCCAAGGTGTTGCTGCTGGCGATGCAGGACATCGTCTGGCACGGCGTCGCCGAGTACTTCCCGGAAAGCGCCGAGCGGCCAACACTGGGGATTAACCTGGTGGAATTCTGCGGTGACGATCCTGAAGATCTGCAACGCCGGGTCGAAGCCTTCCTCGAACACTTGAGCAGCGACACCACCGTCGAACGCCTCGGCCATACGCTGGCGGTCGGCCAAGCGGCAGTGAACAAGGTCTATGGCATGCGCAAGCGCGCAGTCGGCCTGCTCGGCAACGTTGCCGGCGAAGCGCGGCCGCAGCCGTTTATCGAAGACACCGCAGTGCCGCCGCAGCACCTGGCCGAGTACATCGCCGAACTGCGTGAACTGCTCGACAGCCACGGTTTGCAGTACGGCATGTTCGGCCACGTCGATGCCGGCGTGTTGCACGTACGGCCGATTCTCGACATGAAGGATCCGCAGCAAGCGGCGCTGGTGCGTCCGGTGTCTGACGGTGTCGCCGCGCTGACCCAGCGCTACGGCGGCCTGTTGTGGGGCGAACACGGCAAGGGGCTGCGCTCGGAATACGCGCCGGCATTTTTCGGTGAGTTGTACCCGGCGTTGCAGGCACTCAAAGCCGCGTTCGACCCGTTCAACCAGTTCAACCCGGGCAAGATCGCCACCCCGGCCAATACCGATGCGCAGCTGTTGAAGATCGACGAAGTGACCCTGCGCGGCGAACTCGACCGGCAGATCGACGAAAAAGTCTGGCAAAGCTACGGCGCGGCCCTGCATTGCAACGGCAACGGCGCCTGCTACAACTTCGATCCCGACGACGCCATGTGCCCGTCGTGGAAAGCCACCCGCGAGCGTGCGCAATCGCCCAAGGGCCGCGCGTCGCTGATCCGCGAATGGTTGCGCTTGCAAGGCGAGGCGGGGGTGGATGTGCTGTCCGATGCGATCCGGCGTCCGGCGTTTTTCCGCAACCTGTTGACGCGCTGGCGCAACAGCCGTGGGCAGAGCGCAGACTTTTCCCATGAGGTGTATGACGCCATGGCCGGTTGCCTGGCGTGCAAATCCTGCGCGGGGCAGTGCCCGGTCAAGGTCAACGTGCCGGAGTTTCGTTCGCGGTTTCTGGAGCTGTATCACAGTCGTTATCTGCGCCCGGCGCGGGATTATCTGATTGCTTCGCTGGAGTACAGCATTCCGTACATGGCGCGGATTCCGGCGCTGTACAACGGTTTGATGGGCGCAACATTTGTGCGCAAACAGTTGGAACGTCTCGGTGGCATGGTCGATGTGCCGTTGCTCAGCCGCTTTGATTTCCACGCTGCGCTGCGCCGCTGGAACGTGCAGCCGGCGACGGTCACCAATCTGTCGGCGCTGACCCCGACCCAGCGCGAGCGCAGTGTGGTGTTGGTGCAGGACGCCTTTACCCGTTACTTCGAGGCGCCGCTGCTGGCGGATCTGCTGGAGCTGATTTCGCGGCTCGGCTATCAGGTGTATTTGGCACCGTTCAGTGCCAACGGCAAGCCGTTGCATGTGCAGGGCTTCCTGTCAGCGTTCAACCGCGCGGCGTTGCGCAATGCCCGGCAATTGCGCGAGCTGGCCGACCTCGGCGTGCCGCTGCTGGGGCTGGATCCGGCGATGACGCTGGTCTATCGCCAGGAATACCTGAAAGTGCCCGGCATGGACCAATGCCCGGAAGTCGCGCTGGTGCAGGAATGGTTGCTCAAGGTGATGCCGGAGCAGGCCACTGCCGACGCGGCCCGGTCATTCCGTCTGCTGGCACACTGCACCGAGAAAACCAACGCGCCGGCCGCCACCCGCCAGTGGGAGCAAGTGTTCGAGCGAGTCGGGCTGAAACTGGCGACGCAGGCCACCGGTTGCTGTGGCATGTCCGGCACCTACGGCCATGAAGCGCGCAACCGCGAAACTTCGGCGGTGATCTACGAGCAATCGTGGGCGCGGCAGGTCGAGGCACCGGCGGAGCAGGGCGAAGCACTGGCCACCGGGTATTCGTGCCGCAGTCAGGTCAAGCGCCAGTCGGATCGGGCGCTGCGCCATCCGTTGCAGGTGCTGCTTGAGATGGTGCGTCGCTGAGCGGTTCGTCGTCCGGGGCGTTGTCCCAGATTAGCCGTGGGTCGAAACTCATCGCCGAGAGCATGGTGAACACCACCACCATGCCGAAAAACAGGATGCCCGGGCGTGGCTCGATATCGCCTAGCGCCTGGAATTTCACCAGCGCCGCGACCAGTGCGACCACCAGCACGTCGAGCATCGACCAGTAGCCGATCAGCTCGACGAAACGGAACAGCCTGGAACGCTCGCGGCGCGCCCAGTCGCTGCCCCGCTGCACGGTGATGAGCAGCAGCGACAGGGCGACGAACTTGATCCCCGGCACCGCGATGCTGGCGATGAAAATGATCAGCGCGATGTCCCACGCGCCGCCCTCCCAGAACTCCAGCACGCCGCTCATGATCGTGCTGTCGGCGCCGTTGCCGAGCATCACCGTGTTCATCACCGGCAGCAGATTGGCCGGTACGTAGAACGCCAGCGCGGCGAACAGATAGGCCCAAGTGCGCGTCAGGGAATTGGTCTTGCGCCGATGCAGCGGTGCATCGCAGCGCGGGCACTCGTGCGGCTCGTCGGTCATGTCACAAGCCAGCCCACAGCTGTGGCACAGGCACAGATTCAGTTCGCTGGCGGTCGCGGGTCGCTTCATAGAATGTCCCACAGATCACGAATGTCGCGGCCGGCAATGCGGATCATCATCAGGCTCAGCACCGCCAGGGCGAACAGGCCGATGCCCGGCAACACATCGAGCAGCCCGGCGAGTTTGAACACCGCGACCATCGCCCCCAGCAGACACACTTCGAGCATGCTCCACGGGCGCAGGGTTTCCAGCCAGCGCATGCACAGCTTGAAGCCCGGTGCCCGGCGCGATGACAGGGCGAAACCCAGCACCCAGATCAGCAGCACCAGTTGAAACGCCGGGGCGATGATGATCGAAATCGCCGCGACCATCGCCATGAAGGTGATCGGCCCCTGACTCAGCGCCAGCACCGAATCCCACAGCGTCGCGCTGTTTTTCAGGCCCTTCATGCTGATGCTCATCACCGGGTAGAAATTGGCGAACAGCCACAGCATGGCGGCGGTAAACGTCAGGGCCAGCCGCTGCTCGACGGTCAGGCCGTTATAGCGCTGCAGCACGCCGCCGCACCGCACGCAGAGGGTTTTCTGGTGTTTGCCGAGCACGACTTTTTCGTACACGCAATCGCAGTGCTCGCAGATGATCAGGTGTTCGGTTGAGGTCATGGCCAACGCTCGACAGCAGGCGCAAAGGGCAGGGGGCGCCTGATCACTATAGAAGCCTGACGTGATTGGGCAAATGTCGTTTGGCTTGGGAAACGACCTTTTATGTTATAGAGTAACGCCAATTTTTGGCGGGTCCTGTGTTCGCGATCCCCGATTCATCCACTCGATGGCGAAATGTCCATGACGATTACGTGTGCCCGTTCCAACCCGCCGCCGACCGGCCGTTTGCTGTCCATTGATGCGCTACGAGGTCTGGTGATCCTGTTCATGTTGCTGGATCACGTGCGCGAGACGTTTCTGCTGCACCGTCAGGTGTCCGACCCGATGGACATCGCCAGCACTGAGCCAGCGTTGTTTTTCAGTCGCACCCTGGCGCACTTGTGCGCACCGGTATTCGTGTTGCTGACCGGATTGTCCGCGTGGCTGTTTGGCGAGAAGTACGCAGGCAAGGCCGATGTCAGTGCCTTCCTGTTCAAGCGTGGACTGTTTCTGGTGGTGCTGGAATTCACCTTGGTCAACTTCGCGTGGACGTTTCAGTTGCCGCCGAGCGTGATCTATCTGCAGGTGATCTGGGCGATTGGCCTGAGCATGATCGCCTTGTCGCTGCTGGTCTGGTTGCCGCGCTGGCTGCTGCTGACGCTGAGCCTCGCGATCATTGCCGGGCATAACCTGCTGGATGGCCTGCATTTCGCACCGGAGTCGGCACTGCATGTGCCATGGGCGATCCTGCATGACCGGGGCTGGATCGACGTCGGTGACAGTCTGCGTTTGCGCACTTCGTATCCGCTGTTGCCGTGGATCGGCGTGATCGGTCTGGGTTATGCGCTGGGCCCGTGGTTCGCCCGTGTGGCCGATGCCGGTAGCCGTCAGCAGAGTCTGTTGCTGGGCGGTGTTGCCGGACTGCTGGGTTTCGTCGGGCTGCGGCTGCTCAACGGATACGGCGAAAAGCCCTGGGCGGTTGAAGACACGACCGTGCAAACGCTGATGGCGTTTTTCAACATCACCAAGTACCCGCCGTCGCTGCTGTTCATCACCCTGACGGTGAGTATTGGATTGCTCTTGTTGCTGGCGTTCGAACGGCTGCAGACCCGGCGCTGGATTCGCTGGCTGACGGTCTTCGGTTCAGCGCCGATGTTCTTCTATCTGCTGCACCTGTACGTGCTGAAGGTGCTATATGTGATTGCCGTGGCGCTGTTCGGACTGAATCAGGGCAGCTATTTCGGCTTCGACTCGGTGCCGACGATCTGGCTGGTGTCGCTGCTGTTGGCGGTGACGCTGTATCCGGCGGTGCGCTGGTTTTCCGCGCTGAAATCGCGGCGCCGTGACATCGCCTGGCTGAAATATCTGTAAGCCCTAAAGGCAACTGCGCTCGCGCGTAATCAATGCGCGACTTAACACCCTGTAGGAGCTGTCGAGTGAAACGAGGCTGCGATCTTTTGATCTTGATCTTCAAAAATCAAAATCGAAAGATCGCAGCGTGCCGCAGCTCCTACAGGGACGATGTTGTCTCGGGTTATTTACGATCCAGCCACACGGTCTGTGCATTGCAGAACTCGCGCACGCCGAAGTGCGACAGTTCGCGACCGAAACCGCTTTTCTTCACGCCACCGAAAGTCACGCGCGGGTCGCTGGCGGAGTAGCCGTTGATGAACACGCCACCGGTGTCCAGTTCGCTGGTCAGTTGCTGGGCCAGTGCGACGTTGGCGGTGTAGATCGTCGCGGTCAGGCCGAAGTCGCTGTCGTTGGCCAGGGCCACGGCGTGGGCGCAATCGCGGGCGGTGATGATCGACGCCACCGGGCCGAACAGTTCCTGTTTGAACGAGGTCATGCGGTCGGTGACATCGGCCAGCACGGTCGGCTCGTAGTAGTTGCCCGGGCCTTGGGTCTTGCCACCGCCGAGCAGCAGGGTCGCACCTTCTTCGAGGGTGTCGCGCACTTGCTGATCAAGTTCATCACGCAGATCGAAACGCGCCATCGGGCCGATGTAGGTGTCGGCGGACAGCGGATCGCCGACTTTCAGCTTGCGCGTGGCTTCGACGAATTTGCGGGTGAACTCCTCGACCACACCTTCTTCAATGATCAGACGCTTGGCGGCGGCGCAGACCTGGCCGGAGTTCTGGTAGCGGCCAATCACGGCGGCCTGCACGGCTTCGTCGAGATCAGCATCATTGAGCACGATGAACGGGTCGGAACCGCCCAACTCCAGCACGCACTTCTTCAGCGCGGCGCCGGCCTGAGCACCGATGGCCATACCGGCGCGCACGCTGCCGGTCAGAGTCACGGCGGCGATGCGCGGGTCGGCAATGGCGCTGGAAACGCCTTCCGGGGTGACGTTGATCACTTCAAACACGCCATCGGCAAAACCGGCGCGTTTAAAGGCGTCGCGCAGCAGGTAGGCGCTGCCCATCACGTTTGGCGCATGTTTGAGCACGTAAGTGTTGCCGGCGATCAGCGCCGGAACGGCACCGCGCAGCACTTGCCAGATCGGGAAGTTCCACGGCATCACCGCGAGGATCGGGCCGAGCGGCCGGTACTCGATGCGGGCCTTGCCGCCTTCGACCTGAGTCGGTTCGGCGTCGAGCATCGCCGGGCCGTGTTCGGCATACCACTCGCAGAGCTTGGCGCATTTCTCGATTTCGCCACGGGCCTGGGTAATCGGCTTACCCATTTCCAGGGTGATCATGCTGGCCATGGCTTCGGCGGTTTCGCGCAGGGCGCCGGCGAGGGCGGTGAGGGCGCGGGAGCGATCCTGCAGCGGCTTGCGTTTCCATTTCGAGAAACCGAACGCAGCGCGGGTCAGCGCGGCGTCGAGGGCTTCGGCGGATTCAAAGGCGTAGTGAGCGATCTGCTCGCCGTTGGCGGGGTTGATCGAGATGGCGTGGGTCTGGCTGGAAATCTGGCTCATGGCTGGCTCCTGCGAGTTCAGTGGATGGGCCTAGAGTAGGGTGGCGTTTGTTTTCTGGAAACTGAATAATAAAGATCGTTTCTTTCACGATTGGAGAATGACTGTGGATCTGGTGCAGCTGGAAATCTTCAAGGCCGTTGCCGAGCACGGCAGCATCAGCGCTGCGGCGGCGCAGATTCATCGCGTGCCATCGAACCTGACCACGCGGATCAAACAGCTGGAGCAGGACTTGGGCGTCGACCTGTTCATTCGCGAGAAAAGCCGTCTGCGCCTGTCGCCCGCCGGCTGGAGTTTTCTCGAATACGCGCGGCGCATTCTCGATCTGGTGCAGGAGGCGCGGGCCACCGTCGCCGGTGAAGAGCCGCAGGGCGCGTTTCCTCTTGGCTCGCTGGAAAGCACCGCAGCGGTGCGGATTCCTGAACTGCTCGCGGCGTACAACCAGTTGCATCCCAAGGTCGATCTGGATCTGTCCACCGGCCCGTCCGGGACAATGATCGACGGCGTACTCGCCGGGCGCTTGGCGGCGGCATTCGTCGATGGCCCGGTGCTGCACCCGGCGCTGGAAGGCGTGCCGGCGTTCGAGGAAGAAATGGTCATCATCGCGCCACTCAATCACGCCCCTGTGCAGCGCGCGGCGGATGTGAACGGCGAGAACATCTACGCGTTTCGCTCCAACTGCTCCTATCGTCATCACTTCGAAAAATGGTTCAGCACCGACGCCGCCGTGCCGGGCAAGATTTTCGAGATGGAGTCCTACCACGGCATGCTCGCCTGCGTCAGCGCCGGGGCTGGACTGGCGCTGATGCCGCGCAAAATGTTGCAGAGCATGCCCGGCAGCGCCACGGTCAGTGTCTGGCCGCTGACGGCGGATTTTCGCTACCTGACCACCTGGCTGGTGTGGCGCCGGGGTACGGTGTCGCGCAGCTTGAGCATGTTCGTGCGTTTGCTGGAAGAGCGCGGGGTGGTGCGTGCAGAAGAGTAGCTGCGTCGACGACTTCACTCATGCCGCAACGCAGCAACGGTCATGCTTCACGGCGTACCGTTTCTGCCGTAGAGACGGAAGCCTTCGCGTTGACTCAGACGCTCGTAATACGCCCTGACGGCGGGATAGTCCGGATGCGCGAGCGGCGTTTCGAACCAGCGGTTGACCGACAGCCCGATGGGGATATCGGCGAGGGAAAACTGCTCGCCGCTGACGTAGGCGCCAGTCTTCTGCAACTGCTGATCGAGGATGCTCATGGTCTTTGACCACTGTTCGACGCCGCTGGCCAACGCGGCGCGGTCCTGGTAATCCGCTGACTTGCGTACCAGCGACATGAGCGCATACGACCAGGAGCGGTTCAGCTCCGACGCCTGCCAGTCGATCCACTGATCGACCCGCGCGCGGGTTCGCGCCTCGGTGGGGTAAAGGTCTGCGCCGCCATAGTTGCCCGCCAGATAACGAATGATGGTGTTCGATTCCCACAGGGTGAAATCGCCGTCCTGAATCACCGGCACCATGGCGCAGGGATTGAGGGCGAGAAACTCAGGTGTGTCGGTGGATTTGAAGCCCGAGCCCCAATCCTCACGCTCGAACGGGATCTGCAGTTCAGCGCAGGTCCACAGCACTTTGCGCACGTTGATCGATGACGCCTTGCCCAGAATTCGCAGCATGAGTTTTCCCTGTCTCGTGGGTGCCTGTCGGGGCATCAAGAAATACCACACCACAACGCAGAAGGCCCGCGTATGGCGGGCCTACTTTTTACATCGAATCAATCTCAGAGACTGCCCACCAGTTTCTCGCCCATCATCCGCCGCCGATAGGCGCTGTCACGATTGGCCAGCCAGAAGTACAGCGGCGAAGTCACCAGCAGCCCAACCAGCCACGACAGGTCCGCGCCGTTGATGTGCGCCGACACCGGGCCGACGTACAGCGGGGTGTTCATGAACGGGATCTGCACCGCAATGCCGATCGCGTAGGCCAGCAGTGCCTGCGGGTTGTAGCGCCCGTAGATACCGCCGTCGACCTGGAAGATCGACTGGATGTCGTACTTGCCCTTGTGGATGGCGTAGAAGTCGATCAGGTTGATCGCGGTCCATGGCACCAAAACCACCAGCAGCACCAGCACCATGTCGACGAAGTGACCGATGAAGTCCTTCGACGCGCCGACGGCGGCGAAGCAGCAGGCCAGCAGCACGATGATCGAGATCACCGCACGGCTTTTGGCGGTCGGGATCCAGCGGTAGGCGAAGGTCTGCACCAGGGTGATCAGCGACAGCACCGCGCCGTACAGGTTGAGGGCGTTGTGGCTGATCACGCTGAGCAGGAACAGCACCAGCATCAGCGGGCCGATCGAGCCGGTGGCGAGTTTGACCGCATCCATGGTGTCCATGCCCACGGGTGTCGCAAGCACGGCGACGGCACCGAAGATGAACGCCAGACTCGAACCCAGCGCCGATCCCAGATACGTGGCCCAGAACGTCGAGGAGACTTTGACGTCGGCCGGCAAGTAACGCGAATAGTCGGACACGTAAGGCGCAAACGCGATCTGCCACAGCGCGGCGAGCGACACGGTGGCGAGCCAGCCGGAGAGGTTGAAGCTGCCGCGGGTGAGGAAGTCGTCGGTTTGAATATGGGTGAAGATGTAGCCGAACCCGACGACGATGCCGATCCCCAGCACCCAGGTGCCGATGCGGTTGAGCACGTGGATGAAGCGGTAGCCGATGATGCCGATGATCCCCGAGCCGAGGGCACCGATGACGATGCCGACCGGCACCGGCACGCTGTCGACCACGCCGTGCAGCGACTTGCCGGCCAGCACAATGTTGGAGGCGAAGAAGCCGATGTACATCACCCCGGCAATCAGCACCACCAGCAACGCGCCGAGGGAGCCGAACTGCGCGCGGCTCTGGATCATCTGCGGAATGCCCATCTGCGGGCCTTGCGCCGAGTGCAGCGCCATCAGCACGCCGCCGACCAGATGCCCGACCAGAATCGCGACGATGCCCCACACCAGATTCAAGTGGAATAACTGCACGCCCAGCGCGCCGGTGACGATGGGCAGCGGCGCGATGTTGCCGCCGAACCACAGCGTGAACAGATCCCTGACCTTTCCGTGGCGATCTTCGGGGGGCACGTATCCTATCGTGTGTTTTTCAATGAGCGGCGCGGATGTTGTTGCAGAGGTGGACATGACGAACTCCAAGGCAAGGATGAGTACGTGGACGTACTTCGGTAAGCGCCGACACGGACGGCGCATTTCTTGTTGAAGCGATCATGTGCAAAGGCTCGGGATAGATAAATTAGTAAGTTTGTTGCTTCAGACCTTAAAAAATATATGCCGCGGGCTGGGGGCCTGTCCGGTATGTTCAACCTTCTCTCTTTTCTGGATATACGCTGTCTGTGGTGAGGGGATTTATCCCCGATGGGCTGCGAAGCGGCCCCTCTTTTGACTTTAGAAACAGGGGCCGCTTCGCGCCCCATCGGGGATAAATCCCCTCACCACAGAACCCCTGACTACAGACAAATGCCCTGACCACAGATAAATCTCCTCACCACAAAAGCGTCGTCTCACTTGCAGAGGTTCATATGGCCGCCTACAACCTGCGCCAGCTCAAATACTTCGTCACCACCGCCGATTGCGGCAGCGTCGCCGAAGCCTCGCGCAAGCTCTATATCGCCCAGCCGTCGGTCTCCACCGCGATCAAGCATCTGGAAGAGAGCTTCGGCGTGCAGCTGTTCATCCGCCATCACGCCCAAGGCGTGTCGCTGACGCCCAGTGGTTCGCGTTTCTATCGCAAGGCGCTGGAATTGCTGCGGGTGGCGCATGAGTTCGAGCAGAACGCGCTGGCCGACAATGACGTGGTCTCCGGGCAGATCGATATCGGCTGTTTCGAAACGGTGGCACCGCTGTACCTGCCGCGCCTGATCGCCGGGTTCAAGCAGCGCTGGCCAGGGGTGGAAATCCGCATTCGCGATGGCGAACAACAGGAACTGGTGCAGGCGCTGACCGCCGGCAGCATCGATGTGGCGATGCTCTTCGAACATGACCTCGACACCACCATCGACACCACGCCGCTGATGCCGCCGCAGCAGCCTTACGCGTTGCTACCGGCCGACCACCGTTTTGCGCAACAGGCGAAAGTCTCGCTGCACGATCTGGTGCTGGAACCGATGATCCTGCTCGACGTGGTGCCCAGCCGCACCTACTTCGTGAGCATTTTCGAGGAGCGCGGACTGACCCCGCACATCGTCTTCAGCTCACCGTCGATCGAGATGGTGCGCGGCATGGTCGGGCGCGGTTTTGGCTTTTCGATTCTGGTGACCCGGCCGTTCGGCGAATACACCTACGACGGGCAGAAAGTGGTGTGCGTGCCGCTGGCGGAAACCGTGACTGGCTCGGGCTTGTCGGCAGCCTGGCTGCGTCGGGTGCAACTGACCAAACCGGTGCAGTTGTTCGTTGATCATTGCCGTGAGGAATTGGCCCGACTGCACGCTTGAAGGCAGGCAGTCAGGCCGAAAGGATCAGGCGCGAATCGAGGCCAGCATCCGTTGCAGCATCGCATCGCAGGCATCGAGTTGCGCACGACTGACAAACTCGTCAGGTTTGTGCCCCTGATCCATGCTGCCGGGGCCACAGACCACGGTGGGAATACCCGCCGCATCGAACAGCCCACCCTCGGTGCCGAACGCCACGGTGCCGAATTCCCGTGAACCGCAAAACGCCGCGATCAGCTCCGCGGCCTGACTCTGCGCATCGGTGGCCAGGCCCGGATAGGCCGACAGCTCACTGAAACGAATCGCGCTGTGCTCACTCACTGCCCGCATGCGCGGCAGGACTTGCTGCTCGGCGTAGGTTTGCAGCTGCTGTGCGACCAGGGTCGGATCCTGCGAGGGCAGGGCACGGATTTCGAAGTCGAAGCGGCAATCGGCGGGTACGATGTTCAGCGCTTTGCCGCCGCTGATCACCCCGGTCTGTACTGTGCTGTAGGGCGGATCGAAACGTGCGTCGTGATGCTCGGGGGCCTTCAGTTGCTGGCCGATGCGCCCCAGCTCACCGATCAACTCGGCGGCGTATTCGATGGCGTTGACCCCCAGCGGTGCGTAGGCCGAATGGCACGGATGCCCGTGCACGTCGCAGCGCATCGCCAGTTTGCCTTTATGGCCGAGCACCGGTTTCAGTTCGGTGGGTTCACCGATGATGCACAGCAGCGGTTTGACCGGGCGCTGTTGCAGCTCGGCGAGCAGCGAGCGCACCCCCAGGCAACCGACTTCTTCGTCGTAGGACAGGGCGATGTGCACCGGCATGCGCAGGTCTGCAGCGACCAGCGCCGGCACCAAGGCCAGCACGCAGGCGATATAGCCCTTCATGTCGGCGGTGCCGCGCCCGAACAGCTTGCCGTCGTGTTCGCTGAGTTCGAACGGCGCTACTGTCCATGGTTGACCATCGACCGGCACCACATCGGTGTGCCCCGAGAGCACGATGCCCGGTTGCTCGGCCGGGCCAATCGTCGCGAACAGATTGGCCTTGCTGCGCTCGGTGTTGTAGATCAGCTCGCACGGCACATCGAAGCCAGCGAGGTAGTCGCGCACGAACTCGATCAATTGCAGGTTGGATTCGCGGCTGGTGGTGTCGAAGCCCACCAGCGTCCTGAGCAACGCGACGCTGTTCATCGATCATCACCGGCAACGCCATAGCCCGGTGCCTTGGCCGGGTCGAGCGCGCGGTCGATGTAGTCCTGCAACTGCGGCTGATAGGCGTCCCAGAGTTTTTGTAACTGGCCGATCGGGTCTGCGTCCGCCCAGTCGACCCGCAAATTGACGATCGGCCAGGTCTGTTCGCCGACCACCACCACAGCGGCAGAATGCACCGGGCCGGCTTCGCCACCGAGGGCTTGTGCAGCGTGCAAGGCCTTGAGCAAGCGGTCGGCCAACTGGCCTTCGCCGTCCTCAAAGGCACTGACCATCGCCTCGATTACCGCACGCCCGGCGAGCATGTTGCCAGCCGCCACGCATTGCTCGCCGCAGACTGCGTTGTGCACGCCGAGGGTTTGTGCGCCGCTGAAGTGCGCGGTCTGGCCAAGGTGGTTGATCGCGGTGATCTGCCGGTACTGGCTGTAGCCGTTGCGGGTCAGCACCTGGTCCAGCGCCGCGTCGGGCGCGTGGCCTTGCTCCATCAGCGCGAGGACTTCCGGGCCGAGGGACGGCAGGGTGATGTTCTGGCTCGACACCGCGCCAACCCCTGGCAGCAGCCACGGGCAGCGTGCGCCGACGGCGATGCTGGAGGAACTGATGGCGACACCGAACTGGCCGGTTTCGGGGCAACGGGCTGCGATTGAAAAGGTCATGGTCTAACTCCTTTCGAGGAATTTGTTGTCCTTGCGGGCCTCTTCGCGAGCAAGCTCGCTCCCACAGTTGGCATGTATTTCCCTGTGGGAGCGAGCTTGCTCGCGAATGTCGCGACTCGGTTTTCAGGGTTAATCGGGAATCACCGCCACCACATCAATCTCCATCAGCCACTGCGGCTGCCCCAATGCCGACACCACCAGCCCGGTGGAAATCGGGAACACGCCTTTGAGCCACTTGCCGACTTCCTGATACACCGGCTCGCGGTAGCGCGGGTCGATCAGATAGGTGGTGGTCTTGACGATGTGGCTCATGTCGCTGCCGGCTTCTTCCAGCAACTGTTTGACGTTGCGCATCGCCTGTTCGGCCTGTGCACGCGGATCACCGAGGCCCACCAGGTTACCGTCGAAATCGGTACCGACCTGACCACGCACATACACGGTGTTGCCGGCGCGCACGGCCTGGCACAGGTCGTTGTCCAGGGTCTGGTTAGGGTAGGTGTCCTTGGTGTTGAACATACGGATGCGGGTGTGGGTTGGCTTGCTCATGTACAGCTCCAGACTAGGTGTTCAGCGGCGCACCGGGCACCGCCGCGAAAGAGGGAAATCAAGCGTCGACGGTACGGGCGGCCTTGGTGCTGGCGGTCGAATGCAGGGCGGCTTCACGCTGCTCGGCATCCTTGTAATCGAGGTATTTACGCTGGGTGGCGATGTGGTCGGCCACGTGTTTGGCGTCATGCCACACGCCCCAGATGAACGACGAACCACGGCGCGACTGCCACGGCAGTCCGAGGAAATACACCCCCGGCTCGCTGGACACGCCGCGCTGGTGCTGCGGTTTGCCCTTGTCGTCAAACGCTGCGACCTGCAGCCAGGAATAGTCCACGGCGAACCCGGTGGCCCAGATGATCGAGGTGACCCCGGCCTTGGCCAGATCGAGATCGAGCAGCGGATGTTTCACGCACTCGGGATCCGGATAGGTTTCGCGTGCCTCGGGTTCTTCGGGCAGATCCAGGCCATTGCGTTCGATGTAGGCATCGGCGGCATCCAGCAGCGCCAGATAGTTTTCGTCGCCACGCTTGAGGTTGTCGCGCAGATCCTGCTTGAAGGTCACCACGCCGTTATTGAACGACTCGGTCACGCCGACCAGGGTCATGCCGCGATGCGCCAGGCCACGGAAGTCAATGGTGCGCCCGCCATGTGCGCCGCTGACCGCAATGGTCACGTGCTCGCGGCCGGGTTTCATCGCTGCCTGATCCCACTCGCCGAGCACTCCCAGCCACCAGCAGAAATCACGGTTGCGATAGGCACGCGGTGGACGGTCGTGAGCGCCGACCGAGAGATACACCTGTTTGCCGGAACGCTGCAGTTCATCGGCGATCTGCACGCCCGACGAACCGGCACCCACCACCAGCACCGCGCCTGCGGGCAGTTGCTGCGGGTTGCGATAGTCGGCGGAGTGGATCTGCAACAGACGCGGGTCTTGCGGCGCGATCGGCGGGATCACCGGGCGCTGGAACGGGCCGGTTGCCGCGACCACGCGGCTGGCCTCGATCACCCCTTCGGAGGTCTCGACGGTGAAGCCCGGACGCCCGACATTGCGCACCACGCTTTTGACCTCGACCCCGGTGCGGATCGGCGCGTTGAATTTCTTCGCATAGGCTTCGAAATAGTCCGCGACGCGCTCCTTGGGGGCGAAACCGTCTGGATCGACATCATCGAATTCCAGCCCCGGAAAGCGGTCGTGCCACGCCGGACCGTTGGCTACCAACGAGTCCCAGCGCCCGGTGCGCCAGCGTTCGGCAATGCGGCTGCGCTCCAGCACCAGATGCGGCACACCGAGTTTGCTCAAGTGCTCACTCATCGCCACACCCGCCTGTCCGGCGCCCACGACAAGCGTGTCTGTTTTTATTATTTCAGTGGTCATTTCTACATCCTTCCTGGCAAGGCAAGTGGATTCGGATCGCTTCAGGCTTGTCTGTTTTGCTTGCGGTCAGACTAGGCAGGAGGGGTGTATCGGTAAAATATTATTAAGCTGGGCTGTGAATACAAATTGCTGAAGCAGACAGGAAAAGCCCAATAAAACCGAGGGTTTCAGGCTAGGGGGGAGAGTTGTCCCGGGCAGGAAGACCCGGGACAGAGAGGAGAAAACTCTACATTCAGGACGGGGAGCGTCGCGTCAGTTGCCGTCGGCGACCTTGCGTTCGATTTCATCGGTCTTGCGCTTGAGTTCCTCGGCGTCCTGTTCCTTTTCGCGAATGGACGTCGGTGTAATCACCTCATCCACGGCGCGGGTGTCGTCGTCGCTGTCCTGCAGATCGCGGCGCACCACATCCACCGGTTTGCCCGAGGAGTCGAGCGGTGGCGCGTTATGAGGTGTTGCAGGCTTGATATCGTCAGTGCTTTTCATTTCTCATACCTCCATTGACCTACAACGTTGGATACGACGCCATGATGGGAGTTCGAGAAATTTCACGGGTGAGCGCAGCCGCCCTCGGCTGTGCGCTGCTGATCGCTGCCAATTCGGCACACGCCGCCAGTTTCGACTGCGCCAAGGCCAAAGCCGCAGACGAAAAAGCCGTCTGCGCCAACCGCACGCTGAACGATCTGGACGTCACCATGGGCGAGCTGTTCAGCCTCGATAAACGCCTGCTGCCGATGGGCGGGCGCGATGCGCTGATCGGTGAGCAGCAGGAGTTCCTCAAAAGCCGCAAGGCCTGTGGCGCGAAGCTCGATTGTTTGACCGATCTGTATCAGAAGCGGGTCGTTGCGCTGCGCAGCATCATCGAGACGCGGGTGATGACGCAGGGGCCGTTTTGACGGACGGGTTGACCCTCTGGTCGATGCATAGCAGCATCCCGGGCAAACCCATTCACCAACAGGAATTTGCCACGATGTCTGCGCCTGATGATCTTGATGAGTTGCTGGAACGCGTGAACGACGAGCAATCGTTCATTACGTTTATTCAGGCACTGGGTGCCGATTTCGCCCGTGAGCGGACAATGAACGAACCGCTGTCACCCTATGGTCGGGGCGCCTTGGGTTGGGAAAATGGATCTGTGGATGCGTTTTTTGAGGCCGCAGGTGCCTGGGCGATCGACAGTTCCAGGCAGGTGGCAGCAGATGTCTCTTCGGCCAACGTATGGCAGCGCTGTGCGAGCATTTTGCTGGCCGGCAAGTTTTATGAGTGAACCGGGCGAGCATCAAGAACAGAGCAGGAAAATGAGTGATGAGTAGGCCGATGAGGGAAGCCGATCTTTATCTGGTCATGCTGGAAGCGATTGAAGAAGGCTTGAACATCGATCTGCAACCCTTTTGTGAGCGGCTGCAGATCGAGCGTCGCGATCTGCTTAATCAAGTCGCGATCGCCGTAGCCAGAGATTTCCTGTCAAACACGCGTGATTTTGAGTTTGGCGATGAAGTGATGAATGCACTTATCAACCCCATCGTTGATGTGTCGATGCATGAAGAAATGCCCCAGCCAGCCTTTGACATCTATCAGGCATTTGATGCCGGCGAGTATCTGCACACAGGCGATGCGCAGGATGTTTGCCCTTGGGAGAAACATACGCGGCCGGGGCTGGAGAATATTTTGCGTAATCATTTGCCTACGTTGGAGTAGTAACCCGGCGGGTTGCCGAGTATGCAAACCGTCAGAGCAAACTCCACGACACCCCGACATAAACCCCCAGCCCTTCGCCCGGCGTAGACCGCGCCGCATCCAGGCCCTTGTCGTCATACCCCGGTGTGACCGTCGCGGCGTAGTGCTTGTTGGTCAGGTTGCGCAGGTCGAGCCAGGTCTGCCAGTCGTTTTTCGGCGCGTTGTAGCCGACGGTGGCGCCGAACAGTGCGTAGGGATCGGCGTAGTAGCTGTTGGCGTAATCCACCGCGACTTTGGACACCAGTTGTGTGTTGATCGCCGCGAAGAAGCCCTGCGGCCAGTCGTGGCGCAGTTCGCCCTGGTAGTAGTGCATCGGCAGGCCGGGCAGGCGGTTGTCGCCGAAACGCTGGTCGTCGCGGTAGTGGAAGTCGCTGAAGGTGTAGGCCTGACGCAGGCTCAATTTACGTCCGTCTTCGGCTGACCACAGCGAGCTCTGCAGACTGGCTTCCACACCTTGATGCACGGTAGGGCTGGCATTGAGTTCGTACGGAGTGACGGCGTTGGCGTCCGGCAGTACCGACAGCAACTCGTGGCGCACCTGCGCGTAGTACCACGCCAGGCTCCACTGGCCGAGCGCGCTGTCGCCGCGACCGCCGAGTTCGAGGGTGGTCGCGGTCTGGTTCTGCAGTTTGATCGGGTCGCTCTGGGTGCCGGTCGCCGCGCCGTTGCCGGCCGGGAAGCGGATGTTCGAGCTGTAGATCAGCGACCACGGGTGCGGTGCTTCGACCGAACGGCTGAGGTTGCCGAACAGTTGCAGGTCCGGCGTGACCTGATAGCGCAGACCCAGTCGTGGCGCGTAATCCCAGTCGTTCAGGCTGGTCTTGCCGCCGCTTTGCGGGTAGGTGACGGCGCTTTCGCGGCGAGTGTAGATGGCGGCGAGGCCGGTGGTCAGCCACAGGTCGTCGGCGATTTCCAGATCGTTGCCCACATGCAGGACGGTGTCCGAACCCTGATAGGTGAAGTTGCGCATGCGGGTGCCCGGCGCATACGCGGCGGTGTTGCCGGACGGGATACGCACGAATTCGCTGGCGCCGTCGTTGGGCAGGTGTTTGGTGGTGCGCAGGCCCACAGTGCTGCGGCTTTCCATGCCGAACAGGGTGTCGCGGCGCTTGTAATCGAAGGTGCCGCTGACGTCGGTGTAGGCCACTTTCAGACGGTTCGGGCCTTCGCGCAGGTCCATCGGGTAGTCGTGATAGACCAGCCCGGTCTGAATGCTCGAATCGTCGTCGATGTAGTAGGTGGTCTTGTTGCCGATGAAGGTGCTGCCCGGTTGTTTGCGGCTGTCATCGCGCGCCACATAGGCCGGGTTGGCCGCCCGTGGAGTGTGCTCGATCGAGTGTTTGGTCACGCGGCCGGCGAGGTCGTTGTCGGTCTCGCGATAGCGGAAGTAGAAGCGGGTTTCCAGGTTCGGGTTGAAGCGATAACCGAAGTTGGCGATCACGCCTTTGCTCTCGCTGGCGGTGTGATCCTGATAGCCGTCGGCGTTCGCGTCGGTCAGCGACACGTAGTAATCGAAGTCGCCCAGCACCTGCCCGGAACTCACCTGACGCTGCTGATAACCGTGGCTGCCGGTGGCATAGCGCACCTGCAATTTCGGCGCGTCGTAGCCGGTGTGGCTGACGTAATCGACAGCGCCGCCCAGCGCCAGTGCGCCGCGATCAAAACCGTTGGCACCGCGCAGCACCTCCACATGGTCGAGCCACAGCGGTTCGAGCAATTCGTAGGGCGTACCGCCGGGGCCGGTCAGCGGCAGGCCGTCGAGCATCGTGTACAACCCCGAAGCGTGCGCGCCCGGTGCGCGGTTGATCCCTGAACCACGAATCGAGATTTTCACCCCTTCATTACCCGCCGACTGCGCGTAGACCCCGGGCTGATACGCCAGTACATCCTGGTTGCTCGCCACCCGGCCCTGCAACGGCTGGCGCATGTCGACCACGTTGCTGCCGCCGGGCACCTGCGCCAGACGTGCTTCGGCCTCGGCGACGGAGGCATCGGCGCCGCTTTGTTCTTCAGCCGAAATCAGTACTTGTCCCAACTCCATGCCTTTGGGTTCCTCGGCCATGACCGGGCAGGCGAGGGCCAGGCCCAGCAGGGCAGAGGGCAGGGATTTGGGCGACGGCATCGAGAAACTCCAGACAGACAGGGACGGGCAATGAACAGTGCGACGCAAGAAGGAACGACGGAAACACATGGCAATTTTGCTTTTTTAACGGGGTGCTGCGTGGCAGGCGGGGGCAGAAAGGCTCAGGAAGCGGCAGTCAGGGCCATGCACGCAGACGACTGGCCGCTTCTATCGCGGCCAGTCGCCCGGCGTATATCAGGATCAAGCAATCTTCAGCGCTATGAGAATGTCCAGCGGTGTCTGGGCAAATGCCCGGGCCTGTTCGGTCATCTCGGCAAGGTTTTCTTCGGCCGTGAGCAGCGGCTGGTCACCCTTGTGCAGCACTTCGCCCTGCTCACCGATGACGGCCCACGCCAACTGCGCCCAGTCTTGCGGATCGGTCATGCCTTGCTTGATCGAAATCAGGAACAGCTGCTGCACGCGGCTGATTGGCACGCCACCGCCGGTGACCGGGCTGGCCAGCACCTGAATGTTGCTGTTGAACAGGGCGCGCTTGCACAGTTGCAGGTTGAGGGTGTCGCAACGTTCCTGCACCTGCCTCTCGGCGGATTCACTCTGGCACGGGGCGGCGACGCCCATACCGATCAGCACGGTAACAGCCTGCACCAGGTCGTCATAAGACACGCCGCCGACGGCCATCGACAACTGCTGCAAGGTTTTCGCTTCGTAGGCATTGGCGGCGAGCGCTGCGAGCACCGGGCGGTAAATGTCCGCCTGTAAGGACGCCTCGCCCGCAGGGCCTGAGACCGTGCCGGGAATGCTGTCGATGGCTTGCAACAGGACAAAACGGCTTCTCAGCAGGCCATCGCGTTGCTCGGCGGCAGACAGCCGATTGGCGCCGCGTACGTACAGATCCCGGCGGAAATTCTGATTGATAAAGTAGTCGCGCGCCTGTTCGCGCATGATCGGGTGCTCGATACCTTCCAGAAAGTCCATGCCTTCTGCACTCAGGTTCAGCGCGGCCACGGTGTCCAGCGGTACGGCGGTGGTGGCGTAGTCGAGTTTGGCCGCGGTCATGGCATCGACCACGTCGATGAAATACATGCAGTCCCAGTTGCGATTGAAATACTCATGGGCCACGTACTGACGGTTCTGACCCTTGATGCTCTGCAACTGCGCACCGAGGGCCGGCGCCGCTCTGGCGTACTTCGGATTGGCCGCCAGCAGCGTTTCGGAAAATTGCACCGCGGCATCGATGCGTTTGGCCGGGCTGGTCGAGGCCTGGCTGGCAAAGCGGTTGTGCAGGCTGAACAGATTGCGCAGTGGCGCCGAAGGCGACCAGCCCGGGAAGCAGTTGTAGCTGACGTACAACATGCCGCCGGGCTTGAGGTGGCGACGGGCGAACTCGACGATCAGTTGCTGATTGTCGCGGCTGACCCAGGACCAGATGCCATGCAGGCTGATGCTGTCGAAGGCCGGCAGATCATCGCGGGCCAGCAGTTGCTCGAAGCTGTCGTCATATAGACGGGCCTGGCTGTTCCAGTCGTTCGCCAGCGCAATGGCATGTGCGGCCTGGGACGGCGTGAAATCGGTGCCGACGTAGTTGCCCGGGTTGGCGGCGGCGTGGATGTTGATCGACACCCCCTGACCAAAGCCCAGTTCGCAGTGGTAGCCGCCGCTGCCTTCCAGGGTGGCAAAACCGCGCAATAACAAACAAAAACGCTGGAACACCGGGTTGATTTCCCGGCTGTACGAATAGGTGTAACCCTCGTCGGTAAAATACCCTTCGTTCCAGGCATTGCTCATGGGTGCATCCTTCAATTCGCGAGTGAGAGCCGCTCTTATAAGGGGTTGGCAATGTGCACCACAAGCGGAAAAACATGTAAGTAAATCTTACGATTGCAAAGGCACGTAGATATCCGTCTGCCACTGATCCTGTGGGGTTTCGGGATAGACGCTCAGGTAATGGAAAAACGGCGGATGATCGCGCAACTCCTCGCCACTGTCGGGCAGCCAGTCGCGGTAGATCGGGTAGATGGTTTCGCCGATGTGATCCGGTGAACCCACATGCCGCACCACCACACAACGCCCGCCGGGAATGACGAGTTCCTGCACGCCGAACGTATTGGGCGCCACCGGCTCATCAATATCGCCACAGATGGCGAAGCGAAAATCCTCTGGCAGTTCGGACTCTGGGTAAAGACTCCTGGAAGTGCGGTCTGCTATAGCCTCGACGATTTCGGGGCAGGTGCGCCTAGCCGGGTTTGCTCAAACGTCATACCTGTAGGAGCTGCCGCAGGCTGCGATCTTTTGATTCTGCTTTTGAATGTCAACGTCAAAAGATCGCAGCCTGCGGCAGCTCCTACAGGGGGAACATGGAGAGTCATACCGCATTCCAGGTCTGCCAGTTCGGTTGCTTCCTGAAGGCACTTGGCGTCATGCCGAAGTCGCGCCGAAAGGCGCGGCTGAACGCTTCCGGACTCTCGAAACCGGCGTCAGACGCGGCGTCCAGTATCGAGTGTTGCGGCTGCGCGGCCAGCCGATGTGCAGCCCGGCGCAAGCGCATCAGTTGCACGTAGCGCGAGACCGGCACGCCAACGAACGCGCTGAATTGCCGATGGAAGTGAAACACCGAAAAGTTCGCCAACTGACTCAACGTATTCACCGACAGGTCACCTTCGAGATGGGCATCGATGTAGGCGAGCACGCTGTTGAAGCGCCGGGTATAGGCGCGGTGGGTCGGCAGGTCGGACACGGGTTGGAAGCTCCTGGAAGTGCGTTCTGCCATAGCCTCGTCGATTTCCGGGTCGGCACGCCTAGCCGGGTTTGCTCAAACGTCATACCTGTAGGAGCTGCCGAAGGCTGCGATCTTTTGATTCTGCTTTTGAAGGTCAACGTCAAAAGATCGCAGCCTTCGGCAGCTCCTACAGGGGAGCGTGGGGATTCAAACAGCATAACGCCCAAGGGGGTGGCGCGCTCTGGAGGGTTTGAGTGGCGTGCTGCCTCGGGCGGTATGTCAGGTCAGGGTTTCGTACGGTTCAACTGCTCTTCTGCAAGTTCTACGAATTTCCTAAACCTGCTTGAGCGAAGCTGTCGCGCCTACTGCCTCCAGTTTTTTTTTCAGGGCCTCTGCATCAGTTTTCGAGAGTTCTTTTTCCACTGGTTTTGGAGCGCTATCCACGAGTTCTTTTGCCTCTTTCAGACCCAGACCGGTGTATTCTCGAACCATTTTTATGACCGCCACCTTTTGGCTTGCCTCAACAGGTTCAAGAATTACTGTGAAACGTGACTGATTCGAAATGTCGGAAGACGAGTCCGATGGGGCTGCGGCATTCGGTACCGTTTTCGTGGTTCCGAACTCCTCCTCTAGTGCTTTAACCAGATCGTCTGTTTGCAGTACGGAGTCTGGTGAGAGTGCGTCAATAATATCTAATTTGGAAACCATGGGGCTTTCTCCTGTAATACAAAGTGAATTAAAAGCATCACTGCTTACCGGAGACTTGGCACCTGATAGAAATTACAGTTTTTCAGATTGTTTAATAATTACTTCTCAAGCCAAAAAAACTAAACATCGGCTTTAATAGGCCGGCTCCTTGCGCGCCGCCGCGAGGATTCATATCCACCAAGCGTCCCCTGTAGAAGCTGCCGAAGGCTGCGATCTTTTGATTCTGCTTTTGAAGGTCAACGTCAAAAGATCGCAGCCTGCGGCAGCTCCTACAGGGGAGCGTGTGGAGTCAGCGCCCGTGTGCCGCGTCCGCCAGTTGCCCGGTATCGACCCGCACGAACACCGAATCGCCCACCGCCGTCAGCACCTCCCCGGCATACACCTCGCAAATCACCCGCGTCTTGCGCCCGACTTCGCCCTCGACCCTGGCGCGCAAGGTCAGGGTGACGCCCATCGGCGTGGGTTTGATGAACTTGAGGCCGAGGTTGCCGGTGACGCAGTCGATGCGCGGCAGGCTGCCTAGTTCACGTTGTTCGGCGCGGTAGTGGTAAGCCATCGCGGTCCAGTTGGAGTGGCAGTCGACCAGCATCGCCAGCAGGCCGCCGTACACCAGGTCCGGCCAGCCGCAGTATTTGTCGTCCGGCAGGTGTTCGGCCATGACGTGCACGCCGTCCTCGTGCCAGTAGCTTTTGACGTGCAAGCCATGGGGGTTGCGGCCGCCGCAGCCGTAGCAAACGCCTTCGGGGGCAGCGAGGTCTTGCAGAGGTGTCTCGGAACGGGTCATGGGTCTGGTCATCCTGAAGTGGTGAGCCCGGTCAGGCGCAGGCGGTTGCGGCCGCCGCGCTTGGATTCATACAGCGCGGCGTCGCCTTGTTCGATCAATGCCGCGAGGCTGGCCGGTGGCTGGTTGAACAGCGTGGCGCCGATGCTCAGTGTCACCGGCTCTGGTGTCGGGAAGGCTTGCGCGGCGCTGCGCTGAAATTGATCGCGCAGGGCATCGCCCAGTCTGACGATGTGATCACTCGGCGCGTTGCTCAGCAAAATCACGAACTCGTCGCCGCCCAAACGGGCGGCCAGCGCCTCATCGGTGGTCTCGGCGCGGATCATTTCGCTCAAGGCCACCAGCAAACGGTCTCCGGCGCTGTGGCCGTACTGATCGTTGACCGATTTGAAGTTGTCGATATCGATCAATAGCAGGGCGCCGGGATGCGCCGCAGACACGCCCCGCAGCAGGCCCGGCGCGCGCATGTCGAGGGCGCGGCGGTTGTAGAGGGCGGTCAGCGGGTCACGGGCGGCCAGTCGGGCGATCTGCTCCTCGCGCCGGTAGCGTTCGGTGCCGGTCATCGACAGCGCGATCAGCATGATCGCCATCGCACCCTCGACCAGCGAGATCTGGATGATTACGCCACGGAATGCAGCCAGGTCGATCAGCGTGCCGGGGATCACCACGGTCAGGGCCTTGGCCACATAGAAGATGCCGTGACCGAGCAGCACATAGCGCAATTGCACCGCACCGACGCTCAGCGATTTGCCATGCGGGCGCAGCAGCAAACTGGCCTTGAGCGTCGAGGCGGCGACCAGCAACGAGTTGGCGGCGAGCATGACTTTCGACCACAGCGCCCCGTCCGGCAGCAACAGCATCACCAGCCAGCAGAGGAAGATCAGGTACCAGGCGCGTGACAGGCGGATCTGGGTGAAGCGCGCCACCCCCAGCAGAAACAGGAAGTGCGCGGTCACCAGCAAGCCGTTGGCGAACCAGATGCCGATCAGCAAAAAGCCGTTGCTGCGCAGCAGGGCCAGGGTGGAGCCGACGGTGATCGTGGCGAAACCGGCGCTCCAGAACAGCAGCGAAGGCTCACGAATGCTGCGCCACTCGACCGCCAGGTACAGCGCGGCAGCGGCTGCGAGAGCGATCGAGATGGTCAGCATCGTTGGTGGGTCGAGCGGCATTTCCGGGGGAGCCTGTCAGAAGGTCGGTAAGGCCGCCGATTGTAAGCGTTCGGGGCCGTTTTGGCAGGCACCGCATACGATCGTCACCGACCGGCGTCCACGCTCATTCGTGAGGCGTGAGCCAGGTGTCGACGACCCGCCGATCCAGTTCTTCCCAATAAGCCATGCCCAGCACCCGCGTGGTGTTCAACCCACGCAGATAGCCGCGCAGCTGGTTGGCGGTATCGCGCTTGAGCCGCGCATCGGTGATGGCCTTGTCCAGCAACACCTTTTCGTATTGCTCCAGATATTCCGCCACCCGCTCGCGAAAGTCGGGCAAAACCACGTCGCGGATCAGGTCGAAGGTTCTCAAATCGGCTTCCTCACTGTTGTTTTAGTCATTGGGGATGAGTGTGTACCTGTCTTTATCGTGCGCAACTATCGCTAGAAGTAATAGTGACCATCACGAAACGCAAGTTCAGCTTTGCATTCAATAGGCGGAAAATTGCCTTCATTGAAAACGCAGCTCAAGGAAATTGCGCGATGAAGACCCTGACCCGACTGGTGCTGACCGCTCTGCTGATGAGCGGCATGGTAGCCACGGCACCGTCTTACGCCGGCGACGCCTGTGCGTGTCGTCTTCAGCCCATCGCCGGCAGCAGCGCGACTTTGCAGCATTCACAGACCGTGGGTGTGTTGTACAGCGAAAACACCCGGGAAAACCTGCAATACCTGACGCGTTACCACGACATGGCGCTGCACGGTGCCAAGGATGCACTGGATTCGCGAATCCGCGCGGCGTTTGTCAGCAGCTCCGACCCGGAACTGGCGATCGACTGGTTGCTCAGCTCGCTGCAACGCCAGTTCATGTCGGTGACCGTTTACGACAACCTCGATGCGCTGATTCTGGCGCATCCGGACATCGTGGTGAAACTGGATACCTTCAACCGCCTGCTGACCCAGCAGAACAGCCTGTACGAGGCGCATTTCATCGCGCGTTTCTACGATGCCGACCTGCAGTACATCGGCAAGGCTGAAGGCTCGGTGGAGAAACAGATCCCGGCGGTCTGGGTACATGACAAGGCGGCGCACGAGATTGCCGCGCAGATCGAGCAACAACGTGACCTGCAACTCAATGCCTTGAAGCAGTTCGATGCCTCGCTCAAGGCGCTGGTGGCGTCCAGTTGAACACTCAAAACCAAAAGGGCAGCGGCGGCGCCGTGACGCTGAACCGCTGCCGGTTGAACCGAACCTTTATTTTCAGGATTACCCCGATGCGTGCTTTGTTTGCCCCGACCCTGGCCGTTGCCTCCTTGCTGCTCGCCGGTTGCGCCTCCGCACCGAACGACCCGACGCTGACCTTGCAGACCAACAAGACTCCGGCGCAATACGCCGATTGCGTGGTGCCGAAGCTGCAGGGCAGTGCGCTGAACCCGACCGTCTCGCAGACCCAGCGCAGCTACCGGATCGTGGTGCCGAGCAAGGTGTCGGCCGACAACGTGCTGGAAGCCTACAAGGCCGGCAACGGCGGCAAGGTGTTCATCTACGAGCGCCACTTGCTGGCTTCGAACTTCCTGCCTTCCAGTTTTGAACGCGCCGCCCAGGACTGCATCTGACCCGGCTGCGCAAACCGTTCTGACCGAGCTCCTTTGGTTGGCCGCAACCAACCAATACTTTGCCCCGCACCTCATTCGGTTGCGGGGCTTTTTTTGCCTCACATTTGCTGCTGTGGCGACGTCGGCAATCGAACGCCTGCCATCGCGATCAACGGCCAGGATCTGGGCAACAATCAGGCGCATTTGCGCTGGTTCATCCTCGACGACGGCTGCCGCGGCAGTGGCGTCGGACGGCAACTGCTGAGCGCGGCAGTGGAGTTTTGCGATCAGCAGGGTTTTGACGCGATAAGTGGGGCAGCGTGGTGACGGAACAGCAGTTCACCCGTGCAGCCGTCTCACGCTGAAGGTTGATTCAGCGTCATCACGCAGGCGCTTAACATGTCCGCCAGCCAGTCAGGCTTCCTGCGCCTTGGCTCTGGCAATCGAAAACGCCTTCGGCAGGCTGGCGCCATTCTTCGCGGCCAGGATCTCGGCCATCACGCTGACGGCGATCTCCGCCGGTGTCTTGCTGCCAATGTAGATGCCGATTGGCCCGTGCAGGCGCTCGAGTGACGCCTGGGTCTCACCAAAATGCTCGATCAGACGTTCGCGGCGCAGCTGACTGTTGCGCCGCGAACCGATGGCGCCGATGTAAAACGCGGGGCTGTGCAGGGCTTCGAGCAGTGCCAGATCGTCGAGTCGCGGATCATGGCTCAAGGCGACGATGCAGGTGCGCAGATCGACCGCGAAGTCGCGCACCACGTCATCCGGCATGCCGATGATGCGCTCCACACCGTTCACCGCCCAGGTGTCGATGTATTCGGCACGTGGGTCGCACACCGCGACCTTGAAGCCGTTGAACCGCGCCATGGTCGCCAGATACTCGGCCAGCGCGCCGGCACCGATCATCAGCAGCCGATACCCCGGCCCGAGGGTATTGAGCATCTGTTGGCCGTCAAAACTGAATTGCTCAGGAGTCGCCGTGGCTTGCAGTGTGACGCGACCGCTATCCAGTGCCAGGCAGCGGCGCACCAGTTGCCCGGCATCCAGTTGCACCAGCAGTTCGTCCAGCACCTGCCATGAGGGATTGAACTCAAGAATCAGCTCAAGCGTGCCGCCACAGGGCAAGCCGAAACGATGCGCCTCGTCGGCGCTGACGCCGTAGCGCACCACCTCGGGCGCACTGTCCTTGAGGCCGGTGCCGCCATGCGCGGTGGTGTAGCGATCGATCAGGTCGTCCTCGATGCAGCCGCCGGACACGCTGCCGATCACGCGCCCGTCGTTACGCAAGGCCATCATCGAGCCTGTCGGGCGCGGCGAAGAGCCCCATGTGCGCGCCACCGTGGCGAGCAACACTTGCTCGCCGGCGGCGAGCCAGTCCCGCGCGGTGCGCAGGACCAGCAAGTCGATGCTTTCCATCAAACGTTCCTCTAACGCATTTGCAGGATGATCGGGCTGCTGCTGGCCGGATCCGTACGTTCACGCAGCTTGTTGACGGCCTGCGCTTCAATAGCACCGCCCTGATTGCCCCAGGTGCTGCGCATGAAGGTCAGCACTTCGGCGATCTCCTGATCCGACAACTGCTCGCGGAAGGCTGGCATGCGATAGGCGTCCGGTACTCCGGCGGCCACCACCCGTTGCGAACCGTTGAGGGTGATGTTGATCGCCGAGGCACTTTCCTTGGCCAGTGCCGAAGTGGCGCCGGCCAGCGGCGGCATCCATTCGGATTGGCCCTTGCCGTCCAAACCGTGGCACGAAGCACAGCGCGTGACGTAGGTATGAGCACCGGGCGCGTCCAGACGTTCCGTCGCCGAAACCGCCTGGTACTGCCAAGGCTGGCCGTCGCGCTGAGGATCCCCCGGCAATGACTTGAGATAGCGGGCGATCGCGGTCAGATCGTCATCGCTCATGAACTGCGTGGAGTTGTTGAACGCCTCGGTCATCGAACCGTAAACCACCGCGTGTTTGTTGCGCCCGGTCTTGAGGAACTGCACGATCTCCTGCTCGCTCCAGCGGCCCAGGCCGGTGTTGTGGTCATCACGCAGACTTGGCGCGTACCAGCCATCGAGCAAGGCGCCGGCGAGGTACGGCGTAGCGGATTCATCCAGGGCTTTCTCGTTGAACGCCAGACCGCGCGGCGTGTGGCAACTGCCGCAGTGCCCGGCGCCTTGAACGAGATAAGCGCCGCGATTCCACACGGCATCCTGCGACGGTTTGGTCACGTAAGGCTCGGTGTCGGCAAACACACCGTTCCACAACGCAATCGGCCAGCGCAGGTTCAACGGGAAAGGAATCGCACTCGGGATATTCGCCTGCTTGACCGGTGCCACGCCTTTCATGAAGAACGCGTACAGCGCTCGCACATCGTCGTCACTGAGCTTGGCGTAGGACGGGTAGGGCATCGCCGGGTACAGACGACGGCTGTCGGGCGCTACACCGTGGCGTACCGCACGGTCGAAGTCCGCCAGGCTGTAGCGACCGATGCCGGTCTCCGGCTCCGGGGTGATGTTGGTCGCGTGGATCGCGCCCAGTGGTGTGGCCATTTCCAGGCCGCCAGCGAACGGCGCACCGCCCGGCACGCTGTGGCATGCCACGCAATCGCTGAGTCGGGCGACGTATTCGCCACGAGCCACCAGCGCCGGGTCGATATCGGCCACGGCGGTTTGGTCGTTTTCAAGGTGCGAGACAGGCTCGCGGGTGACATACCAGGCCAGCAGGCCTGCCGCGACCAGGCACGGCACTGCCAGCCAGCCTGCGGTTCTTGCGAATCGGCTGTTATTCATGGACGCTCCGGCGCTGATCAACTGAAGGTGTGGCGGCTCATGGGCAGGCTGCGCACCCGTTGGCCGGTCAGCGTTGCCACCGCATTGGCGACGGCGGGCGCGACAGCGGGCAACGGTGGTTCGCCGATGCCGCCCATTTTTTCCCCGCTCTCGACAACACGCACGTGGACCCGGGCCATCCGCGCAGGCGGCAGGATCGGATACAAGTCGTAGTTGCGCGCGCGCGGTTTGCCATCAATCCACACGGCTTCCTCCACCAGGGTCTGCGAGAGGCCCAGCGCCACCGCGCCATTGACCTGCGCTTCGACAATCGCCGGGTTGACGATGCTGCCGGGGTCGATTGCCTGCCAGATGTCGTGCACCTTGACCTGACCGTTCTCGATGGAAACCTCGGCGATCACCGCCGTCTGGGTGCCGAACGGCGACGCCATCGCCACGCCTCGGGCACGTTTGCTGCCGTCCGCCGCGGTAAACGGCCCACGCTTCCAGCCACCCGACAGCTCGCCCACGGCTTGCAGCAACGTGGTCAGTCGCTGGTTGTCGCGCAGCAGATGCAGGCGCAATTCGAACGGGTCCTTGCCGCCCTTGTCGGCCAGTTCGTCAAGGAACGACTCATAGAAGAAGTCGTTGAGCGAATTGCCCACCGAACGCCAGTAACCCAGCATCGCCGGGCCTTTGGCGTAGATCTGCGCGATGCGCTTGTTGGGGATCGCATAGGACTTGCCCGACAAGCCTTCAAGCGCCGTCGGGTCGAGTTTTTCACCCTGTTTGCCGGCCAGCGCCTCGGTCGGGCCTTCGGTGGCGCTGATCGCTTCGATCGCCAGCGGCCAGCCGTCGTTGTCCAGCGCGGCACGGAAATTCACCGCTGCCACCGGACGCAGCACGTCACGCAGGAACTCTTCCTCGCGGCTCCAGATCAGTTTGACCGGGCGGCCAACCGCTTTCGATAACTCGATCGCCTGCGGGTAGGGACTGGCGGCGTCGTAAAGGAAATGCCGACCGAAGAAGCCGCCCAGCAATGGCGAATGCAAGGTGATGCGCGACGGATCCAGCCCGGTACGTTTGGCGATGTCGGCACGGAACATGTCCGGCGCCTGATTGGGCAGCCAGACTTCCAGCGAACCGTCGGGATTGAATCGGGCCAGCGCCGATGGCGGCTCCAACTGGCCGTGGTTCAGGTACTGGTTGTGGTAAGTGGCGTCAATCCGCGTCTTGGCGCTGGCCAGAACTGCAGCCACGTCGCCCTCATTTTCATCATCCCTGGCCGGGCCTTTGTCGTCAGCCAGGCGCTTGAGCCAGGCGTCGCTGGAAAAGTCCGCAGGCATCGAGCGTACTTTGCTGTCGGCCGTGGGTTCCTGCCAGTCGACCTGAATCGCTTCCACTGCACGTTTGGCGTGCCACCAGCGCTCGGCGACCACCGCCACGGCCCCCGGCAGGCGATGCACGGAATGCACGCCTTTCATCGCTTTGACCTGCTCTTCGTTGCGCAGGTTGCCCACGGTCATCCCCAGACGCGGGGCATGTTGAACGGCGGCGTGCAGCATGTCGTCGACCTTCAGATCGATGCTGTAGAGCGCCTTGCCCGTGGATTTGTCGTAGGCATCGACGCGCTTCACCGGTTTGCCGATCCAGCGGAACTGGCTCGGATCACGCAACTGCACCGAGGCCGGATCGGGAACCGGCAGATCCATGGCGTGCTCGGCCAGTTCGCCGTAGGCCACGGATCGCCCCGACCTGGTGTGCACGACTTTGCCGGGTTCGGTAGTCAGTTCGCTGACCGGCACCCCAAGTTTCTGCGCACCGGCCTGCAGCAGCATGGCGCGGGCGAGGGCGCCGAGGCGGCGCATCACCGGGTAACTCATGCGCACCGACATGCTGCCGCCGGTGATGCGCATACCGTTTTCCATCACCACATAGGCTTCGCCGGGCGGCGCGGCTTCGACCAGGAATGTCGACGGGTCGGCATCCAGTTCTTCACCGACGATCTGCGCCATCGCGGTGAACGTACCTTGTCCGCCTTCCATGAACGGGCAAAGCAGGCGCACGCGGTTGTCCGGGCGAATTTCCAGAAACGCCGGCACCTGCGTGCCACGCTCGGCAGTCGCGGCCGCCACTGCCGCTTGCACCCGAGTCGTGCCCAGTGGCAGGCCGAAACCGAGCACCAGTGCGCCGACGGCAGTGCCGGTCAGAAAACGTCTGCGCGACACGTTGATCGGTTCATGCAGAGCCAGTGCTGATGCTTCCTGAGCAGGATCGATACGTACGTTCATCAGGCATCTCCCTTGCCGGCCAGCTCATGCACGGCGGCATGAATGGCGTTGTACGTGCCGCAGCGGCACAGGTTGACCATCGCCGCCTCAATCTGCGCGTCACTTGGCTTGGGGTTTTGCTTGAGCAGCGCCGTGGCCGCCATCACCTGCCCGGACTGGCAGTACCCGCACTGGGCGACCTGCAGATCAACCCAGGTCGAGACCACCCGTTTGCCCATGTCATCGGCCTCGATCGCCTCAATCGTGGTGACCTCGCGGCCGACCACACCGGCCACTGGCGTGACGCACGAGCGCACCACGTTGCCGTCCACCAGCACGGAACAGGCGCCACATTGCGCCAGTCCACAGCCGTACTTGGTGCCGGTCATGCCCAGATCATCGCGGATCACCCACAGCAGGGGCGTATCGGCGTCGGCATCGACCTGATAGGTTTTCTGGTTGATTCGTAGTTCCATGGTTCACCCGCTCGATCATCGGTTGACGTGCATTTTTATAAGCGGTGAAACGCTGCGTGGCGCCTCACCGGTAAAGCGTGTTCTTTGCTCAACTGGCCGCGTTGCCCAGCGTTTCTGCGGCGAAGGGTTCGCCACGCAGCAACGCGATGTCACGACTGGGTGCGGTGCCGTACAGGCGTGCGTATTCGCGACTGAACTGCGAGGGACTTTCATAACCGACCGCAAACGCCGCTCGCGAAACGTCCAGACGCTCCATCAACATCAGCCGACGGGCCTCGTTCAGTCGCAGCCATTTCTGGTACTGCAGCGGGCTCATGCCGGTGAGCTGGCGGAAGTGATGGTGAAAGGTCGGTGCGCTCATCTGCACCCGCGCCGCCAGTTCATCGATGCGCAGCGCCTCGGTGTAGTTGACCTTGAGCCAGTCGATGGCTTTGGCGATGCGATAACCCTGGCCATCGACGGCCGTGATCTGCCGCAGCCGCGCGCCTTGATCGGTATGGAGCAGCCGATAGTGGATTTCCCGCAGCACCAGCGGCGCCAACACCGGGATCGCTTCAGGCTCGTCAAGCAATGCCAGCAGGCGCTCAAGCGCACCTTCCAGAGCGGAAGACATGTTGCCAATACCAGCGCCGGTATTCGTCGACGGCTGCCGTTTCGCAGGCAAGCCACCTTTGCTGAGGATCTCGGCAAGCATGCCGACATCCAGTTTCAGCACCAGCCCGACGCAGGGTTGCTCGGGGCTGGCAAGCATCACTTCGGAATTGGCGGGCAGATCCAGCGAGGTGACCAGAAACCGCGAAGGGTCGTAGCTGTAACCCTCACCGCCGACCCACAAGCGCTTTTCCCCACGGCCCACCAGAATCAGGCTCGGCTCGATCATGCACACGGTCGGTGGCGCCGGCTGATCGCGACGAAACAGCGACAGGCCGGGTATCGACGTGGCGAAGTCGCCCGCGACGCTCACGCGCGAGTCAATGTTCAACGCCAAAGGTGATTCGTGGCGCAGCGGGGTAGGGATCATGTCGGGCAACTCCTGTTGAGTGAACTCTAATCCGCTGCACGGGCGTTTCCTATACACCACCCTGCAACCTCAGAGGATCAGGCAAGCATTCAAGAGGAATGCACTAGGGCAGAGGCAAATCGACCGGGAGAATGTGTCAAACCATTACGGGATTGACGCGATTCGACGATGCGATCCTGGCACTGTGAAAAACAGTGCGTCCGGGCAATCGCCCGGACGCCTCTCGCAATACAGGTAGTTTCAATGACTTCTCTTTCTACAGAACAACGCGGCTGGAGCGCGGTGCTGGCCATGTCGCTGGCCGCCTTCGCCCTGGTCGCTTCAGAATTCATGCCGGTCAGCCTGCTGACGCCGATTGCCGCCGAACTGCACATCACCGAGGGGCAGGCCGGGCAGGGGATTTCCGTGTCCGGAGCATTCGCCCTGGTGACCAGCCTGCTGATTGCAGCGGTCGCTGCTCGTGTCGAGCGCAAGAAGCTGTTGCTGGGTCTGACCTTGCTGATGATCGTCTCGGGGACGGTGGTCGCGTTCGCGCCGGGCTATCCGTCGTTCATGTTCGGGCGGGCCTTGATCGGCATCGCCATTGGCGGTTTCTGGTCGTTGTCGGCGGCAACCGCGATGCGTCTGGTGCAGCCTGACCAAGTGTCCCGGGCACTGGCGATCGTTAACGGCGGCAACGCGCTGGCGACGGTAATCGCCGCTCCGGCGGGGAGTTTCCTCGGCGCGTTGATAGGCTGGCGCGGCGCGTTCTTCTGCGTGGTTCCGGTCGCCGTGCTGGCGGCCGTGTGGCTGCTGATCAGTCTGCCGTCCTTCAAGCTTGAGCGTCAGGCCGGTAGCGGCAACGCCTTGCGGCTGATGAAGCAATGGCCGGTCGCCTTGGGGATGGTCGCTGTCAGCGTCTTTTTCATGGGGCAGTTCATGCTGTTTACCTACCTGCGGCCCTTTCTGGAGGGGGTCACCGGGGTCAGCGTTGCAACCCTGTCCTTGATGCTGCTGGGGCTGGGGCTTGCCGGTTTTATCGGGACCTTTGTGATCGAAAGATTCCTCGGCACTGGCCTGTACCGCACGCTGACGGTTATCCCGCTGATAATGGCGGTCGTTGCGCTGGCGCTGGTGAACTTCGGCGCATCGCCGCTGCTGACTGCGGTGCTGCTCGGACTCTGGGGACTGGTCGCCACAGCGGCTCCCGTGGGCTGGTGGACATGGCTGGCGCAGACGCTTCCGGAGGATGCCGAGGCCGGCGGAGGCTTGCTCGTGGCTATCGTGCAACTGGCCATCGCCGCAGGGGCCATCGTCGGTGGCCTGGCATTTGATCTGAGCGGTTATAAAGCCACCTTCGAGCTGAGCGCGGCGGTGTTGGTGATTGCGTCGGTGCTCGCCTGGTGCGCCGGTCGCAGTGCGACTGAAGTTCATCTGGTCGAGTCGAACGCGGCCGGTTGATCAGTTCAGCCGGCCGCCGGGGACACGTTGTCATTTGAGCGTAACGACGACCTTGCCCTTGGCGCGCCCCTGCTCGACGTACTTCAACGCCTCTGCCGTCGAGGCAAACGAGAAGCTGCGGTCAGTCACCGGTCTGATGATTGCCTCCTCGACCAGCGTGGCGATTTTTTGCAGTTGTGCACCATTGGCCCGCATGAAGACGAACGTGTAGCTGACCGCCTGCTTGCGCGCCTTGCGCCGGATACCGAAGCTCAACAGGCGCATGACCTGTTGCAGTGGCCAGGACAAGCCTTGTTCTTGGGCGAACAGTGCTGTGGGCGGGCCCGAGATGGAAATGAGCTGGCCGCCGGGCTTCAGGACCTTGAGTGATTTTTGCAATACGTCCGCGCCGAGGCTGTTCAACACCACGTCGTAGTCGTGCAGGACGCTTTCGAAGTCTTGCTGTTTGTAGTCGATGACCAGATCGGCCCCCAGTGCCTTGACCCATTCGACGTTCGCGGTGCTGGTGGTCGTGGCGACGAAGGCGCCGAGGTGTCTGGCCAGCTGGATAGCAATGCTGCCAACACCACCGGAGCCTGCGTGAATCAGTACTTTCTGACCCTTTTTCAGTTGTGCGGTTTCGACCAGTACTTGCCACGCCGTCAACGCGACCAAGGGCAGGGATGCGGCTTGCGCCATGCTGGTATTGGCGGGTTTTCGGGCGACCGCGTTTTCGTCCACGGCGATCAATTCGGCAAACGTTCCGATCCGCGTTTCCGGCGGGCGAGCGTAGACCTCGTCTCCCGGTTTGAACTGCGTCACCTGTGAGCCAACCTCCACCACCACACCCGCCAGATCATTGCCCAGTATCAGCGGTAATGCATAGGGCAGAATCAGCTTGAACTCGCCACTGCTGATCTTCGAATCCAGCACATTGACGCTGCTGGCGTGTACCTCGATCAAGACATCACGGGCACCCACCACAGGTGCAGGCGCTTCGCCAGTGCGCCCGCTGTTCTTTCCATAGCGATCAATCAGAAATGCTTTCATCGTAGTGCTGCTCTTGGCGGTTGTAAGGAGGGTGGCTGGCGCGTTGCGGTGTTGCTACGCCGTGTCGTCAGGCGTCGAGGAATGCCTGGGCCTTGGCGACAAAATCAACGCAGTGCTGGAAAATCCCGCCGTGGCCGGCATCCTCATAAATCACCAGTTGTGCGTTGGGAATACGCTTGGCCAGCGCCATCGAGTTGACGCTGGGCACCATGATGTCGCTGTCGCTGTCGCCGTTAACGATAAGCGTGGGTATGCGCAAGCGTCCGAGGTCTTGCGGCGGTTGTTGGCCCCACGCGGTGATCGCTTTCAACTGGCGCAGAAAAGCGCTCGGTGTCGGGCTTTTGTCGCGATTGTTTTTGCGTGCTTTCAGGCGTCGCAGATACTGCGACGCAGATCGACGGCCATTGGCTGTCGAGGTGAAGAACAGGTAGACCTTGGGATCGCGCAAGGTCAGCAAGCCTTTGAGGATCAATGGCCACGTCACGGAGCCGACCTTGTCGATACCGCTGCCGCCGGCCGGACCGGTACCGGTCAGAATCAAGCGACGCACCCGATCAGGCGCCTTCAGGGCAATGTCCTGAGCAACGAAGCCGCCCAGCGAGAATCCCAGTACATCAACGGTTTCCAAGCCCAGCGCGCGAATCAGTTGAATGGCATCGTCTGCCATTTCACCGACAGTCAGTGGCGCGGTTCCACCAGAGCCGCCAATACCGCGATAGTCAGTGGTAATGACGCGTCGGGTTTGTGCCAGGCCATCAATGATCGCGGGATCGAAGTTGTCCAGCACGGCGCCCCAATGGTTGAACAGCACCAGCGGCACGCCGATCGCGGGACCGATGTCGCGGTAAGCGAAGCGAACGCCGTTGACCGTGATCGACTGGTTCGCCGCGTTGCTGAACGACGTCGACGCGCCATTGTGGTTATTTGCCAGGGTTTGATTCATTTCTGCTCCGGATCGCGGGCCGGATTCGATGCAGTGACTTGCGCCTGCATCGAATCCGCCGCGCGTGCTCGCTACCAGACAATCACTGTGGGTTCAGGTAGCGCTGGGCAACCGCAGACTGACGGATTTGCCCGATCAGGCCCTGACGTGCGCCTTGCAGATCATCCCAGCGTTGCGCTTCGTGCAGCGGCGGGATGGTTACCGGTTCGCGGCGATCGAAACCGACCAGAGCGGCATCCACCAGATCGCCCACTTCCATGATGTCGCTCAAGGTGTTGATGTCGATGCCGGAGCGATCCCAGATCTCCGTACGGGTGGCGGCGGGGAGTACGGCTTGCACGTAGACGCCCTGAGGTGACAGTTCCAGGCTCAGTCCCTGGGACAGGAACAGGACGAAGGCCTTGGTCGCACCGTAGACGGTCATGCCGAACTCCGGCGCCAGGCCCACCACCGAACCGACGTTGATGATCGCGCCGTCACCAGCCTTGACCAGACGTGGAGCGATGGCGCTGGCCAGGCGCACCAGCGCGGTAGTGTTGAGGGCAACCAGTTGCGCAACGCTGTCGGTGCTTTGGTCGATGAAGTTACCGGAGAGGGCAGCGCCGGCGTTGTTGACGAGGATGCCGATACGGGCGTCGTCGCGCAGGCGGTTTTCAACGGTGCTCAGATCAGCGAGTTGGGTCAGGTCCGCCGGGATCACATCGACGGTGACGTCGTGTTCGCTGCGCAAGCGGGCTGCAAGTGTGTCCAGGCGTGCCTGGTCGCGGGCAACCAGAACCAGATCATGGCCGCGTTGCGCGAAGCGCTCGGCGTAGACCGCGCCAATGCCGGTGGAGGCGCCAGTGATCAGAACAGTAGGGCGAGTGCTCATGGGGGATCTCTCTTTCAGGGTGTGAGAAACGGAACGCGCTCAGCTGGCGCTGACGCTCGATTCAGCCAGCGTCGGGTAGTCGATGTAGCCTGCCGCACCGCCGCCATAGAGGGTGGCGGGATTGAACGCGGACAACGGCGCGCCCTGCTTGAGGCGCTCCACCAGATCCGGATTGCCAATGAACGGGCGACCGAAGGCGATCAGGTCGGCGTGGTCTTCGGCGAGCTGCGAAGTCGCCAGCTCCAGGTCATAGCCGTTGTTGGCGATGTAGGTGTTTTTGAAGCGCTGGCGCAGTGCGCCGAAATCGAAGGGCGCCACGTCGCGCGGGCCACCGGTCGCGCCTTCGACCACGTGCAGATAAACCACGCCGAGGGCATCGAGTTGCTCGGCGACGTAATCGAATTGCGCCTGCGGATCGCTGCTCGAGACGCCGTTGGCCGGCGACACCGGAGACAGGCGCACACCGGTGCGATTCGCGCCGATCTCATCAACGACGGCCGCCGTCACTTCAAGCAACAGACGCGCCCGGTTTTCAATCGAGCCGCCATACGCATCGGTACGCAGATTGGCGCTGTCCCTGAGGAATTGATCGAGCAAATAGCCGTTCGCACCGTGAATTTCCACGCCATCGAACCCGGCGGTAATCGCGTTTGCCGCAGCCTGGCGAAAATCGGAAACGATCCCCGGCAGTTCGCTGGTCTCCAGCGCGCGCGGCGCCGAGACATCTTCAAAGCGATTGTTGACGAAGACTTTGGTGGCGGCGCGCAGCGCAGAAGGGGCCACGGGGGCGGCGCCGTTTTCTTGCAGATCAACGTGCGACACGCGGCCGACATGCCACAGTTGCAGGAAGATTTTTCCGCCCTTGGCATGGACTGCATCGGTCACCTGGCGCCAGCCGTCAATCTGCGCCGGCGTGTAGATTCCCGGGGTGTCCTGATAGCCCTGACCTTGTCGGGAAATCTGCGTGGCTGCACTGATCAGCAAGCCTGCGCTGGCCCGTTGGCTGTAATAGGTGGCTGCGAACTCGCTGGCTACAAAGCCTGCGCCTGCACGGTTGCGAGTCAGCGGTGCGAGGACGACGCGGTTCGACAACGTCAGGTCGCCAAGTGTGTAAGGGGTGAACAGAGTCTGGTTGCTCATCTGGTATTTCTTCCGTGCCCGTTGGAGAAGTCGCTGTGTCTGCAATTAGGATGATGATCGAAATCTAAGCTGTCAACGGTTTTGATTATGACCAGCATCTATGTATGATTGGCGCAAGCATTCCCAATGAATACGAGGTACTGCACGTGCGAGTGACCAAGGCCCAGGCGCAGGCCAATCGAGAACACATCGTCGAGACCGCTTCCGAGCTGTTCCGTGAGCGTGGCTTTGACGGCGTCGGTGTGGCGGATCTCATGGCGGCTGCCGGTTTCACCCATGGTGGTTTTTACAAACATTTCGGCTCCAAGGCCGACCTGATGGCTGAAGCCGCGTCCTGCAGTCTCGCCAAGTCGCTGGCAGGTGCCGAAGCGCTCGACGTGCCTGGCTTCATCGATGTCTATTTGACAAGAGAACATCGCGACGGACGTGGCAGCGGTTGCACCATGGCCGCGCTGTGTGGCGACGCGGCGCGTCAATCGGATGATGTGAAAACGACGTTTGCCGAAGGGATCGAGCGCACCCTGCAGACCCTGGGAGACAAATACCCGACCGGGCCGGACGCTGTGGCGGGCGAGGGCAGAAAGAAAATGATCGACCTGCTGTCGCGGGCTGTCGGCGCGATTGTGCTGTCGCGCGCCTGTCCGGATGATTCCGCGATGGCCGACGAGATTCTTGAGGTGTGCCGCGCGGAGATGCTGGCTTCGTTGCCGGTTGACGAAGAGGCGGTCTGAGGGGGCGCTCGCTCGTCGTTTCGCTCAACAGCCGGTTGCGCTGCATACCAGCGCCTATGAGCAGATGGCCTGAAGCGCAGTCTCAGCGGCAACGCAAAGGTCAGGAGTACCGTTTCAGACGCTCACGCCAGTTGCCACCGTGCGTGCGTTGGCATTCCTCCTCGGAGTCGAAACGCACGTTGCGCTCTGAAGGGGACAGGTCGATATCGGCCTCTCTCAGCGCACTGGCCGTCAGTTCGAAGAGGCGTGCCTTGGCGTCAGTCAGGGCGAGGTTTTTGTCGGCCTCGGTGTCGAACACCCAGATGACGTTCAGGGTCGCCGCCAACGCGTTCAGGTCAGCGGTGTGGGTGAGCCAGGTGAAGCCGTTGATTTCAGCTTTTGCGGTTTCACACGCGTCGGTGAGCGTGGCAATCAAGCGCCGCTCGATCCGCGCCAGTTCACGTTTTCCAGGGGGCATTGCAGATCCTTTGGCGACAGTGGTGGTGTGGAGACGGGTTTATCCGGTGGGTCTTGGCGAAGCAGGGCATTTGCGCGTCGCGCACTCGTGTTGCTGTGGGAGCGGGCTTGCTCGCGAAAGCGCCGGGTCAGTCAACGCTGACGTCGCAGGCCTGGCGCATTCGCGAGCAAGCCCGCTCCCACAAAGATTGGTGGTGATTGCGAAAGCCCCTGTCCAGCACAAATCCCACTGTAATTTCTGGGGCTCACAAATCCTCATGTCCAACCCGAATTCCCTGTGGGAGCGAGCTTGCTCGCGAAAGCGGTAGGTCTGTTATGTCAGTGTTGACTGACTTGGCGCCTTCGCGAGCAAGCTCGCTCCCACAGAGGTTGCTGTGAACCGGGAAGCCCCTGTCCAGCACAAGTCTTTGTGGGAATGTGGCGTCAGTCCAGATCGCTGGCCTGATGCCGTTCCGCGACCTGGCTCGCCTCGTCACCCCAGGTGCGATTGACGCGCTGGCCTCGAATCACCGCAGGGCGTTGGGCGATGTCTTCGGCCCAGCGCTGCACGTGGGTGTATTCGTGAGCCGCTAGAAATTCGGCGGCCGAATACACGTTGTTGCGCACCAGTTGGCCGTACCACGGCCAGACCGCGATGTCGGCAATGGTATAGCTGTCGCCGGCCAGGTAGCGGCTTTCCTTGAGGCGTCGGTCGAGCACGTCGAGCTGACGCTTGGCTTCCATGGTGAAACGGTTGATCGGGTATTCGAGCTTCTCCGGCGCATACGCGTAGAAGTGCCCGAAGCCGCCGCCCAGATAAGGCGCGGCGCCCATCTGCCAGAACAGCCAGTTCAGGGTTTCCGTGCGGCCGGCGGGATCTTTCGGCAGGAAGGCGCCGAACTTTTCCGCCAGATACAGCAGGATCGAACCGGATTCGAATACCCGAATCGGCGGCTGTGCGCTGCGGTCGAGCAGTGCCGGAATCTTCGAGTTCGGATTGATCTCGACAAAACCGCTGGAGAACTGATCGCCCTCGTTGATGCGGATCAGCCACGCGTCGTACTCGGCCTCGGAGTGGCCCAGCGCGAGCAATTCTTCCAGAAGGATGGTCACCTTGACGCCATTGGGTGTCGCCAGTGAATACAGCTGCAGCGGGTGTTTGCCCACGGGCAGGGTCTTTTCATGCGTCGGCCCGGCAATCGGGCGGTTGATGCTGGCGAACTGGCCGCCGGACGGGGCTTCGTGTTTCCAGACGGCGGGTGGAACGTAGGGCGCTTTACTCATGAAATGGGCCTCATGGTGAACTTGTCGAGAATGATCTTACGGGTATCAGACACGACAGCATAAACGCTCTAGCTCAAGACTGCGCAACCCCCGGAATGATCAAACACGCCGCCAGAGCCATCAGTGCGATCCCGATGACCTTGTCGACGATCCGCTGTTTTTCCAGCAGGCGCCGGCGTAGCCGTTCAGTGGAGAAAAACAGCGCGACCAGGCTGAACCACGCCCAATGAATAACCGACATGAACAGGCCATAGGCGAAGTTCATCGTCAGCGAACTGCCTGGCTCGACCACCTGGCTGTACGCCGCCACCACGAACAACATGGTCTTCGGATTCAGTGCATTGGTCAGAAAACCCGAGCAGAACACCTTCCAGGCACGGGGTGCAGAAGCGCTCGCATCGGCAAATGTCAGCACAGATTTATTGGTAAAGGATTTGATGCCCAGATAGATCAGGTAGCCGGCGCCCAGCAGCTTCATCATCCAGAACAGCATCGGTGACTGAGTGATGATCAGCGCCACCCCGAACACCGTGTAGAACACATGAACCTGCACGCCACAGGCGATGCCCAGCGCAGCCAGCAAACCACTGCGCCGCCCGTGTGCATAGCTGTTGCGAGTGACCATGGCAAAGTCCGGGCCGGGGCTGATCACCGCCAGAACAGTGATGGCGATTACCAGAAACAATTCATTCATCCATACGCTCCATCGCGTTATTTGCGCTACTTGAATTCACAGATACAGAGTCAGCAGTCACTTCCTCCATAAGCTTTGAAGGATGCAGCAGGCTGTGACTAGCGCCATGATGGAGAAGTGTCATTGGCAAAAAAAACGATTTATAGTCGCGAAAATCTGTGAGAAATCATCGTCTATATGAACCTGCCTCCGCTGGCTGCCTTTCGCTTCTTCAACACCGCCGCCCAGACCCAGAGTTTCGTCAAGGCCGCTGAGTTGCTGCACGTCACCCACGGCGCGGTCAGCCGCCAGGTGCGTTTGCTGGAGGAGGCGATCGGGGTCGAATTGTTCGAGCGGCGCAACCGCGCGATTTTTCTCAATCACGCGGGCCGCATGCTATTCAATGTCACCGCGCCGATGTTCGAGCAGTTGCAGAGCACGGTTTATCGCCTGCAACGTGAAGTCCACGATGACGTGCTGGTGGTGTCCTGCGAGCCGACCATCGCCATGAAGTGGCTGATCCCGCGTTTGCCCGACTTCCACAGCGCACATCCGCAGTTGCAGGTGCAATTGCTGACGGCCGGAGGGCCGATCGACTTCGCTCGCTCAGGCGTGGATCTGGCGATCCGCCGCGACGATTTCCATTGGGACGAGACCGTGCACGGCGTGACTATTTGCGAGGAGTGGATCGGTCCGGTTTGCGTGCCGTCCAGTCGTCCTGACGGCGACCATTTGCGCGGCGCCTGCCTGCTGCACAGCAAGACCCGCCCGCAGGCGTGGGATAACTGGATGCGACTGGCCGGGATGAACGCGCCGGGTGTCAGTCGGGTCGATTATGAGCATTTCTACCTGTGCATTCAGGCCGCGTTGGCCGGGCTGGGCGTCGGTATGGCGTCGTTTCTGATGGTGCAGGACGAACTCAATTCCGGCCAGTTGATCGCGCCGTTCGGCTTCGTTCGCGACGGTTCGAGTTATTGCCTGCTGTCACCGCGACCCTTCGAACAGAGCGCCAATGCCATGCTTTTTCGTGAGTGGATTGCCCAGCAGATGAGTGCGTGCAGCCAATGGCTCGGGGGGGATCTGCAGCCTTGAAAGTGCAAGAGCTGCTGTGGATCAACCAGCTTGCACGGGCCAGCGCCTATTCAAGTGCTCCGTCAAATAATCCATGAAGGCTCTGACCTTCGGCGTTATCGCCGCACGTTCCTGCACGCACGCATAGATGTCCATCGGTTCGACATAAGCGTGAGCTTCACCTTGGAGATCGTCGAACAACGGCACCAATTGCCCGCTTTCAAGGTAGGGCGCAGCGACGAATTCGGCCAGGCGCGTGACCCCTGCGCCGTTGACTGCCATTTGCGCCAAGGCATCGATGTCGTCGCTGATGGCGGTGGCGTTGATCGGGGCGTCGTAATGCTGGCCATCACGGACGAAACCCCAGCGCAGAAAGCGTCCATCCAACGGGTAGCGGAACGCCAGGCAGGCGTGGTGTTGCAAGTCCTGCGGTGATTGCGGCACGCCGGCGCGCGCAAGGTAGGCGGGGGCGGCGCAGAAGACGAAGGGCAGGGAAACGATCCGGCGCGCAACGATGCCGTCTTCCAGTTGTGGTTTGATCCGCAGGCTCAGATCAATGCCGTTCTGGATGTGATTGATTTTGCCGTTGGTGGTCGACAGCTCAACCAGCAGGCGCGGATGCAGTGCGGCAAAACTGGCGAGTAACGGCGCCAATACGTGGCGGCCGAATGCGCTGGTGGAGGCGATGCTCAAGCGGCCTTGCAGTTCGCCTTCGTCGCCGATGATCGCGCTTTGCGCCGACTCTAGATCCGCCGCGATGCGTTTGACTTTCTCGTAATACAGCGCGCCATTTTCAGTGAGGGCCATCCTGCGGGTGGTGCGCTGCAGCAGGCGCACGCCGAGGTGCGTTTCCAGGCGATTGAGGGTTTGGCTGACCGCTGCCGCACTGACGCCCAGGGTCTTGGCGGCGCCGACAATCGAGCCGGCCTCGACCACTTTGATAAAACTGGCAATCGCTGCCAACAGATTCATCCGTGTCCCGCCGCGTGGTTTGATTCGTAAGCTGTGCTTTATAAAGTACCTATGGCGGGCCGTCTAGTTGAGGGCAGGGGGCTTTGCTAAGGTGCCGGCTCCCTGTCAATGGATGGAAAAGCCATATGAATCAAAGAACCACTACCGAAGCCTTGTATCCACCGCGTCGAAAGTTGTCGTCACGGGCGACGCCCTACGTGTTTGCGTTGTACATGGCGACGATCATGGCGTTCCTGATGTCGCTGGTGATCACCGCCGCCCTTTCCGGGATTGATAACGACTACCTGAGTAATGCGCTGCACGCCTACAAACTGGCGATGCCGGTGGCTTTCCTTTGCATACTCGTGGTGCGGCCGATCGTGATTAAACTGGTGGCGATGACGGTGCATCCGCACCGTTGATGAGCCCCCGATCTCTTGGTCTTCAAAACAACAGCAAAAGATCGCAGCCTGCGGCAGCTCCTACAGGGGCGGTTCGGCGATGCCGTCAGGTAAAAACAATCGAAACTTCGCGGGCGACCCGACTGTCCAGACCCTTGTGCCTGCCCGGCGGATATCTCGCCGGGCAGGCTTCATGCATCGGTGACAGGCGAGGAACGAGATGACGACGACAGTGGGAGATTTTCTGGTTGAGCGGCTCAGCCAATGGGGCGTCACGCGGATTTTTGGTTATCCGGGAGACGGCATCAACGGCGTGTTCGGTGCGCTCGCCCGAGCCAATGGCAAGATCGAATTCGTTCAGGCCCGGCACGAAGAAATGGCCGCGTTCATGGCGTCGGCCCACGCCAAGTTCACGGGCGAGTTGGGCGTGTGCATTGCCACTTCGGGACCGGGGGCTTCGCACCTGATCACTGGGTTATACGACGCCCGCATGGATCACCAACCGGTGCTGGCGATTGTCGGCCAGCAGGCGCGGACGGCGCTCGGCAGTCATTACCAGCAGGAGCTGGATCTGGTCTCGATGTTCAAGGATGTGGCCGGAGCGTTTGTGCAGCAGGCGTCGGCGCCGTCGCAGGTTCGGCATTTGCTCGACCGCGCCGTGCGTACGGCGGTTGGCGAGCGGCGGGTGACGGCGATCATCCTGCCCAATGATTTGCAGGATCTTGAGTATGAGCCACCGGCGCGGGCGCATGGCACCGCGCATTCCGGCGTCGGTTACACCAAGCCGAAAGTGCTGCCCTACGAGGCCGATCTGCAGCGCGCCGCTGATGTGCTGAACAGCGGTGAAAAAGTCGCGATTCTGGTGGGCGCCGGCGCACTGCAGGCAACGGATGAAGTGATTGCAGTTGCGGAAAAGCTCGGTGCTGGCGTCGCCAAGGCGTTACTCGGCAAGGCTGCGTTGCCGGACGATTTGCCGTGGGTCACCGGCAGCATCGGCCTGCTGGGCACCGAACCGAGCTACAAGATGATGCACGAGTGCGACACCTTGCTGATGATCGGCTCGGGTTTCCCCTATGCCGAGTTCCTGCCCAAGGAAGGTCAGGCGCGTGGCGTGCAGATCGACCTGCAGCCCGACATGCTGAGCCTGCGGTATCCGATGGAGGTCAATCTGGTCGGCGACTCCGCCGAAACCCTCGCTGCACTGCTGCCGTTGCTCGAACCGAAAACTTCGCACAAGTGGCGCAAGAAAATCGAAGGCTGGCGCAGCACTTGGGAAAAGACCCTGGAAAGACGCGCGATGTCCAAAGCCGATCCGATCAATCCGCAGCGGGTGGTGTATGAGCTGTCACCGCGCCTGCCGGAGCAGGCGATCATCACCAGCGACTCGGGTTCCTGCGCCAACTGGTACGCCCGTGACCTGAAGATTCGCCGGGGTATGCAGTGTTCCCTGTCCGGTGGCCTGGCCTCGATGGGCGCTGCCGTGCCATATGCGATCGCCGCCAAGTTCGCCCATCCGGAGCGCGCGGTGATTGCGCTGGTGGGTGACGGCGCGATGCAGATGAACAACATGGCCGAGCTGATCACCGTCGCCAAATACTGGCGCCAGTGGGACAGCCCGAAGTGGATCTGCGCGGTGTTCAACAACGAGGATCTGAATCAGGTCACCTGGGAACAGCGGGTGATGGAGGGCGATCCGAAGTTCGAAGCCTCGCAGAGCATTCCCGATGTGCCGTATCACCTGTTCGCCATTTCCATCGGCCTGAAAGGGATTTTCGTCGACCGCGAAGAAGACGTCGCCGCCGCCTGGGAACAGGCGCTGGCCTCGGACGTACCGGTGCTGATCGAGTTCAAGACCGACCCCAACGTGCCGCCGTTGCCGCCACACATCAAACTCGAACAGGCAAAGAAATTTGCCACGACCTTGCTCAAGGGCGACCCCGACGAAGCGGGCGTGATCGTGCAAGCCGCCAAGCAGGTGCTGGCCAGCGTCCTGCCCGGCAAAAAATAACCCCTGAAGGAGCTTCGTCGTGCCCCCCAATCTGTGAACGCCGCCGAAACTGTGGGAATGGGCTTGCTCGCGAAAGCGCTGTGTCAGGCACAGCGATTGTGGATGTGCCGACGCCTTCGCTGGCAAGCCAGCTCCCACAGGTTCTTTGTCGTGCTCCAAATCTGTGAGCGCCGCAGAACCCTGTGGGAGCGAGCTTGCTCGCGAAAGCGTTGTGTCAGGCGCAGCGATTGTAGATGTGCCGACGCCTTCGCTGGCAAGCCAGCTCCCACAGGTCCTTTGTCGTGCTCCAGGTCTGTGAGCATCGCCGAAACTGTGGGAGCGAGCTTGCTCGCGAAGGCGCTGTTTCAGGCGCAGTGGATTGTGGATGTGCTGACGCCTTCGCTGGCAAGCCAGCTCCCACAGGTCCTTTATCGTGCTCCAGGTCTGTGAGCGTCGCCGAAACTGTGGGAGTGGGCTTGCTCGCGAAAGCGCTGTGTCAGGCGCAGTGGATTGTGGATGTGCCGACGCCTTCGCTGGCAAGCCAGCTCCCACAGGTCCTTTGTCGTGCTCCAGGTCTGTGAGCGTCGCCGAAACTGTGGGAGCGGGCTTGCTCGCGAAGGCGCTGTGTCAGGCGCAGCGATTGTGGATGTGCCGACGCCTTCGCTGGCAGGCCAGCTCCCACAGGTATTTCGCCATCCCCGAAATCTGTGAACGAAGACTGTGGAGATTTTCATGCGTGAAGCGACGAAGGTGTTTTTCTGATGTTCATCGGTTGCGCAGGCTGGAGTCTGGGGCGTGAGTATTGGCCGCAGTTTCCGGCTGAGGGCACGCATCTGCAGCGTTATGCGGCGCGGTTCGACTGCGTGGAAATCAACAGCTCGTTCTATCGCCCGCATCGGCGTCAGACCTATGCGCGCTGGGCGGACTCGGTGCCGCCGGGTTTTGGTTTTTCGGTCAAGGTGCCAAAGCAGATCACGCATGAATTGCGTCTGCAGAACTGCGATCAAGCGCTGGACGAGTTCCTCGGACAATGCGAGGGGCTGACTGACCGGTTGGGCTGTCTGCTGGTGCAACTGCCACCGTCGCTGACATTCACACCTGAAATTGTCGAAGCGTTTTTCGTGGCGTTGCGCCAACGCTTTGCCGGTGCCGTGGTGCTTGAGCCAAGGCATGAATCGTGGTTGACGGCGGCGCCGATGTTGCAGGCGTATCGGATTGCTCAGGTCGTGGTCGATCCGTCGCGGATCACTACCGATGGTGCGGCGCAGGGCTGGGCGGGTTTGCGCTATTGGCGGCTACACGGTTCGCCACGCATCTACCACAGCGCCTACGATGAGCGTTATCTGCACGCGCTGGCAGAGCAAATGAAAGTCGCGGCAGCAGAGGGGGCCGCAGTCTGGTGCATCTTTGACAACACTGCCAGTGGTGCCGCGCTGGGTAACGCGTTGGCACTGGCAGCGTTGATGGCGGATTGAGTCAGGCGGACAAATAGTCGCAGAAGTTTGTCGCGCCGACGATCATCAGCGGTTCAGGAAACCCAACAGGTCTTCGTTCAGCGCCTGGGCGTGGGTCACGGCAAAACCGTGCGGTGCTCCGGCGTAGACCTTCAACTCGGCGCCTTTGATCAGTGCCGCCGCCTGCTTGCCGGTGGTTTCGAATGGCACGATCTGATCGCCGTCGCCGTGGATCACCAGGGTCGGCACGTCGATCTTGGCCATGTCTGGGCGGAAGTCGGTTTCGGAGAAGGCAGTGACGCAATCCACGGTGCCTTTCAGCGAGGCGAGCAGGGCGACGTTCAGGGTTTGCGTGAGCACGCCGTCGGAGACTTTCTGGCCCTGATTGGTGCCGTAGAACGGAGCGGCAAAGTCCGCGATGAACTGCGCACGATCCTTGAGCAGACCGGCCTTGATCCCGTCGAACACCGAGGTGTCGACGCCCTGCGGGTAGTCGGCCTTCTTGCCGAACAGCGGCGTCACTGCACCGAGCAGCACCAGCCCGGCAACCCGCTCGCTGCCGTGACGGGCGATGTAGCGACTGACGTCGCCGCCACCCATGGAGAAGCCGACCAGAGTGACGTCGCGCAGGTCGAGGTGGTTGATCAGTTGCGCGATGTCATCGGCAAAGGTGTCGTAGTCGTAGCCGGTCCATGGTTGATCGGAACGCCCGAAACCACGGCGATCGAAAGCAATCGTGCGATAGCCGCGACTGCTCAGGTATTCCATCTGGTATTCCCACATGTCGGCATCCAGCGGCCAGCCATGGCTGAACAGCACGGGTTTGCCGCTGCCCCAATCCTTGAAATAGATCTGTGTGCCGTCATCGGTAGTGAATGTGCTCATGAAAACTCCTTGCTGTGGGCGATCGTTCAGGAAGGCCGGATGCCGCAATGGCCGCCCATCACTATCGGCGCAAATCGCTGCTGTCACTTGTACGCAAGTGCTCAATTGCCAAGGCGGGGGTGTGGTTCTTTTCCAGCGTCACAGTTGTAAGATGCAACCACACCCCGGTTTTGATGGAGAAATACCCTGTGAAGCGCAAAAGCCTGCATGGCAACGCTTGCCCGGTCGCCCGTACGCTGGACCTGATCGGCGACTGGTGGTCGCTGCTGATCATCCGCGATGCGCTGGAGGGCATCCGCCGCTTCAGTGATTATCAGAAGAATCTGGACATCGCCAAGAACATGCTCAGCGCCCGGCTCAAGGCCCTGGTGGAGCAGGGGATCCTGCAAACCGTGCCGGCCGCCGATGGCGGTGCCTACAAGGAATACGTGCTGACCGAACGCGGCAAGGCCTTGCAGACGGTGATCGTGGCGCTGTCGCAGTGGGGCGGCGAGCACATGTATGCGCCGGGTGAGCCGGGTTCGGTGATGGTCGATGCGCAGCAGCGTCAGCCGATCAGGAAGCTGGAATTGCGTTCAGCGGATGGCCGCTTACTGGCACCTCAGGACGTGACGACGAAGTTGGGTGTTGAGCACTGAACCAAGGATTCCCCCCCCCGGAAAACCGCAGCCGCGTCGATTGTTCAATCCCCGTTACAAACCCGACAAAAGGTTGAAACGATTGTTTGACGTCAAAATGATGGCCATCTAATATCGCGCCACTATTTTGATGTCATTCCGTATCGAGGGATCGAACATGTACCCACCCGCCCTCGCGGCGAGGTTGTGCGTAGCTTTGCTGTGCCTGTCTCCGCTTCAGATTGCCTTCGCTGCACCCACCCCCGGTGAAACCGACCTGATCCGCGAGCGCCAGAATCGCCTGCTCGAAGAGCAGCAGCGGCGTCTTGAAGAACTCAAGGACTTGCCCGGCAAAGATGCCAAGCCTGCGCAACCGGCAGCGCCCACCGATACCCGCTGTTTCCCGATCAAGGACATCGAGCTCAAGGGCGCCGACAGTCTGTCCGACAGCGACAAGACCCGCCTGCTCAAGCCCTACATCGACCAATGCCTCGGAGTGCCGCAACTCAACGAGTTGCTCAAGGTCATCACCGACCATTACATCGAGAAAGGTCTGGTCACCAGCCGTGCCTACCTGCCGCAGCAGGATCTGTCAGGCGGGCACCTGAAAGTGCTGGTGGTCGAAGGCAAACTCGAAGGCATGAAGGGCGCCGAGAACAGCAAACTTTCGCAGCGTGAACTGGCGATGGCATTTCCCGGCAAGTCCGGCGAACTGGTCAACCTGCGCGAGATCGAGCAAATGGTCGATCAGCTCAATCGCCTGCCGTCCAATCAGGCCAAGATGGAGCTGGCGCCGGGCAAGAACGTCGGCGGCAGTGAAGTGCTGGTCACCAATAATCCGCAGAAGCCATGGCGGGCCGGACTGTCGCGCAGCAACGACGGCCAACGCAGCACCGGTGAACAGCAGTGGGGCACCACTTTCGATTGGGACAGCCCGCTGGGCCTGGCCGATCAGTTGAGCCTGCGCGGCGGTCACGATGCAATGACCGATCACCAGCACACCTCCAGCAACGCCATGCTCAATTACAACCTGCCGTGGGGCTGGTGGAATTTCAGCTACACCTACAGCCAGAGCGACTACCGCTCGCAGATCGCCGCCAACGGCTACAACTTCAAGCAGACCGGCGACAGCGAAAACCATCAGCTGCGCGCCGAACGGGTGATCCATCGCGACTCGGTGAGCAAGACCTCGCTCAGCGCCGGCCTGTCCTACCTGCGCACCAACAACTACATCGAAGACAGCAAGCTCAAGCTGAGCAGCAACCGCATCAGCGAAGCGCAGTTCGGCTTCAACCACGGTCGCCGCATCGGCAGCGCCTTCGTCAACTTCGACGCCGGCATGCAGGAAGGCATCGGCGCGTTCGACGCGCAGGGCAGCCACGATCCGGGCCCCGGCGAGCCCGACGCACGCTACCGCAAATACACCGCGACCCTGAGCTACCTGCAACCGTTCAAAGTGTGGGGCGAATCCTTCACCTTCAGCAGCCTGATGACTGGCCAGCGCAGCGAAGACGTGCTGTTCAGTCCGCAGCGCACCAGCCTTGGCGGGTCAGCGTCGATCCGTGGCTACAAGGATCAGTCGTTATCCGGCGACAGCGGCGGCTACTGGCGCAACGATCTGCGCTGGAGCCGACCGATCACGGCCGAATGGCTGCGTCCGGTGTTCGCTGAATACGGCACCAGCCTCGGTTACGACCAGGGCGTGATTCGTGGCGATCGTTACAACGGTGAGCAGCATGGGCGCATGTCGAGTAACTCGCTGGAGCTGTTTGCCCGCGGTGAGCACGTCGCCGCCAGCGTGACTTTTGCGCATTCCCTCGAACGCCCGGATGTGCTGACCGAGCGTGAAGCGCCGATCTATTTCCGCCTCGACTTTTTCATCTAATTCAAATTCTTCGAGACCATCGACATGGATGTTCGTCAGTTCGCCTTCCTTGCGGGCCAGCCTTCTGCGGCCGTAAAAAACCGTGAGTCGTTCCTGGGTATGCCCAAGCGCGGGTTGGCGTTCCTGCTGGCGAACGTCATGTTCTGGCAGCCGATGTGGGCGCAGGCCGACGGCATTGTCGTGGCCAACCCCAACACCGCGCTGGACCGGGCCGGCAATGGCGTGCCGATCATTAACATCGCCACGCCCAACGGCAGCGGGCTGTCGCATAACCAGTTCCACGATTACAACGTCGGCGCGCAGGGTGTCATCCTCAACAACGGCTCGGCGCAAACCTCGAACACCCAGTTGGCCGGGCACATCATCGGCAACCCGAACCTGAAAAACAGCGGCTCGGCGCAAGCGATTCTCAACGAAGTCATCAGCGGCAACCCGAGCCAGTTGCGCGGTTACACCGAGGTGGCGGGGCAGTCGGCGCGAGTGATCGTGGCCAACCCGTATGGCATCACTTGTAATGGTTGCGGCTTCATCAATGCACCGCGCGTGACGCTGACCACCGGCAAACCGGTGCTGGATGGCGCGGGCCGGCTGGATCGTTTTCAGGTTGATCAGGGTTCTGTAGCGATCGAAGGCGCCGGCCTCAACGCCAACAACGTCGACCGTTTCGAAATCATCACCCGCAGCGCAAAGATCAACGCGCAACTGCAGGCGCAGAACCTGACGATTGTTGCCGGACGCAACGACGTCAACGCACAGACCTTGAACGCCACGGCCCGTGCCGATGACGGCAGCACCAAACCGCAACTGGCGATTGACTCCTCGGCACTCGGCGGGATGTATGCCGGGGCGATCAAACTGGTCGGCACCGAGGCCGGGGTCGGGGTGAGGCTCGACGGTAAACTGATCGCCAGCGGTGGCGATATTCAGCTCGATGCCAACGGGCAGTTGAGTCTGGCCGATACCTCGGCGACCGGTGCGGTCAACGTCAAGGCGGCCAGTCTCGATGCGCGCGGGCCGGTGTATGCCGGCACAGCATTGAACGTGCAAACCCAAGGCAATCTGACCAACCGCCAGACCCTCGCGGCCCGCGACAGTATTACCCTGAGTGCCGGTGGGCAATTGACCAACGGCGGCGTTATCGAAGCCGGGGTCAACGCCGATGGCGGGCGCAACGGCAACGGTGATCTGAACCTGAGTGCGCAGAGTCTCGACAACACTGGCAAGAGTCTGGTGGCCAGCCGCAGTCTCACCGTCAGCACCGCGCAAACCCTGAGCAACCAGGGCGGTACGTTGAGCGGTCAAAGCACCACGATCAGCACCGGCACACTGGACAACCGCAATGCGGGACGCGTGCTCGGCAATGCGACGCTGAACGTCACCGCCAATCAGCTATTCAACACTCAAGGGGTGATCCATAGCTCGGGCAATCTGACCGGTAGTTTCGGTCAGCTGGACAACAGCAACGGCGAGTTTTCCAGCAGCGGCGTCACCCGGCTCAACGCGGCAACGGTGAACAACCGCAGCGGTCAGATCCTCGGCGACCTGGGGCTGAATATCGACCTCAGCGGCGCGCTGGACAACCGTGATGGCGTGCTCGGCTCGGGCCAGTTGGTGAGTCTGCAGGCGGCCAGCCTGGATAACCGCGATGGCGGTGTGCTCGTCAGCGACGACAGCCTGACCGTGCGTCTGCGCGGCGCACTCGACAACCGCAACAAAGGCGAGATCACCGCCAAGGGCGCCATCGATGCGCAAACCGGCAGCCTCGACAACCGCGACGGCAAAGTCATCGGCAAAACTACGCTGGCACTGCGCAGCGATACGGCAGACAACCGCACAGGCGTGATCCAGGCTGATCAGCAACTGACGCTCAACGTCGATCGCCTGGATAACCGCGACAAGGGCCAGATCACCGGCAAGTCCGGTATCGCTTACGCCGGTACACGTCTGGACAACAGCGGCGGACTCATCAGTGCGGTCGGTCCGGTCAGCCTCAACGCGGGCGAAGTGCAAAACGTCGCAGGTCGGATCTCCAGCCAAGGTGATCTGACTGCGGCCATCGGGTTGCTGCAACAGCAGGGTGGTGCGCTGGTCGCTCAGGGCAATCTGAGCCTGACCGGCAAGACGCTCGACAACCGCAATGGCGGTCTGGTCGGCACCACAAAAGCGCTGACACTGACTGTCGACGACATCGACAACCGCAACGGCGAAATCTCCAGCAGTCTGCTGCTCAGCATCAAAGGCCAGCGCCTGGACAACAGCGACGGCGGCAAGCTGCTGGCCGGCACCGAGCTGGGCCTCGCCGTGGCGAAACTGATCAACCTGAATCAAGGCCTGATCAGCGCCAAGGGCGCAACCACGCTGACCGGCAGCAGCCTGGATAACAGCGGCGGTCGCTTCAACAGTCTCAACGGTCTGGTGATTACCCTCGACGATGCCTTGATCAACGCGCAGGGCACTATCAGCAGCGAGGGCACGCTGACGGCTAATGTCGGCCGGATCGACAACAGCGCCGGTAGCCTGAGCACAGCCGGCGTATTGTCGGTCACCAGTCGTGGCGCGGTGCTCAATCGGGCGGGTTCGATCAGCACCGACAGCTCCTTGACCCTGACCAGTGCCAGCCTCGATAACAGCCAGAAAGGTTTGATCAGCGCCAAAGGCGCCAGCCATGTCGATACCGGCGACGTGGATAACAGCCTGGGCGGCAAACTCACCAGTGAAGCCTCTCTGACGCTCAAGGCCGCTCAGGTCAACAACGCTACTGGCCGGATTGCCAGCCAGCAAGCGTTGAACGTATCGGTCACCGGGCTGGATCAGCAGGGTGGCGAACTGTTCAGCAAATCCGACCTGAGCCTTGATTTGAACCATGGGCAATTGAACAACCAGAACGGTCTGATCAACGCGCCCGGCACCCTGCTGCTGAAAAACCTCAATGGCGTGAACAACCAGAGCGGCGAGATCTCCAGCCAGCAAGCATTCACCCTCGCCGCCAATGACCTGGACAACAGCAACGGCAAGCTGATCAGCCAGCAAGGGCTGACGCTGCGCATTGCTCAAGCCTTGAACAACCTCAAAGGCGTAATTTCTGCGGCGGCACTCGACAGCCATTCCGTGAGCCTCGACAACCAGGATGGCTTGATCAGCAGTCGTGGCCCTCTGGTGCTGACCACCGACAAGACCTTGAACAACCAGTCCGGCACACTCATCGCCGACGGTGAACTGACGCTGACCGCCGATACGCTGGTCAACCAGCAGGGCAGCATTGCCGGCAAGTCCGATGCTTCCATTCAGGTAAAAACCCTGAACAACCAGAACGGTAAACTGATCGCCACCGGTGGGCTCAAACTGACTGCCGAAACCTTCGACAACCGCCAGGGTGGCTTGCTCGGTTCGACCAAGGCCATGACCCTGACGGTCGATGAGCTGGACAACCGTGGCGGCGAAATCACCACCAACAGCGATCTGCTGCTGACCGGTAAAAAACTCGATAACAGCGATGGCGGCAAGATCTTCACCAGCCAGGCACTGACGCTCACGGTCGATCAGTTGCTCAACCGCAACAAGGGCCTGATCGATACGGGCACGCTGCTGAAGCTGCAAGGTCGTACGCTGGACAACAGCGGCGGTGAATTGCTCAGCCAGCAGGACATGCTGCTGAACCTCAGCGGCGACTTCACCAACCACCTCGGTAAAGTCAGCAGCGAAGGCGCGCTGACCGTCAATACTGCGCAACTGAGCAATACCGGTGGCAGCCTGTCCAGCGCTGCAGACCTCACTCTCGACAGCACTGGCAAGGTCGATAACCAGGGCGGACGGATCGTCACCGATGGCCTCCTTGTGCTGAAAAGTACCGGTCTGGATAACCGGCAGAAGGGCACCGTCAGCGGCAAAGGCGCGGTCACGGTCACGACCGGTGATTTCGATAACAGCAGCGGTTCGCTGAGCAGCGCCGACACGCTCGATCTCGTCGCCGGCCAGGTCACCAACAGTGATGCCGGCAGTATCGGCAGCCAGGGCGTACTCACCGCGTCGGTGACAGGCTTCGATCAACAGGGCGGCAAGCTGCTCAGCAACACGCGCCTGAGCCTGGACCTGAACCACGGCCAATTGAACAACATCAACGGCGTGATCAGCGCGCCCGGTACTCTGCTGCTCAAGCAACTCAACGGCGTCAACAACCAGGGAGGCACGATCTCCAGCACTGAATCGTTCACCCTGACCGCGCAGAGCCTGGACAACAGTAACGGCAAACTCCTGAGCAATCAGGGGCTGACCCTGCGCATCGCCAACGCGCTGGACAACGTCAAGGGCCTGATCGGCGCGGCGTCGATCGATGTGCGGGCAGGCAGCCTGAACAACAGCGGTGGCAGCCTGGTCAGCCGTGGCGATCTTGAACTCACGGTCGATGGCCTGCTGCGCAACGATGCCGGCGGCCTGATCAGTGCCGCGCAGGCGCTGAACATCAGCAGCGCCGATCTGAACAACCAGAGCGGCACGTTACTGGGTGTCAGCGCGGTCACGCTCAATGCGATGGCGCTGAACAACCGTGACAGTGGTTTGATCAACAGCAAGGGCAATCTGAAGCTGACCGCGACCAGTCTCGACTCCAGCAATGGCGGGGAAATCTCCGCCGCGGGTGACATCGATCTGACCCTGACGTCGTTGACCCAGAACGGCGGCCGCCTGTTGGGCGACCAAGCCGTTACGCTGGACCTGGCCAATGGCGACCTCGACAACCAGAACGGTCTGCTCACCGCCAAAGGCCCGCTGACCCTCAAACGTCTACGCGACCTGAACAACCAGCGCGGTGAGATCTCCAGCAGCCTGGGTTTCGACGTCATCGCTCGTGCCGTGAATAACAACGCCGGCAAGTTGATCAGCGGCGAAAAACTCTTGCTGCGTGGCACCTCGATCACCAACCAGAAAGGCTTGCTGTCCGGCTGGCAAGAGCTGAGCGTCAGCGGCGACAGCCTCGACAACCGCGACAGCGGCACACTCTCCAGCAAGCTCGGCGATGTCGCGGTCGATCTCAAAGACGCTTTGCTAAACAGTGGTGCCGGTGCGCTGGTTGCCGAGGGCAGCCTGACCGTCAAGGCCGGCAGCCTCGATAACAGCAACAAAGGCATTCTGAGCAGCGGAGCAGGGCAGACCCTCACGCTAAGCGGCGCGCTCAATAACAATCAGGACGGCTTGATCTCCAGTGACGGTGCGCTGGATCTGCTGAGCATGGCGCTGACCAATGTCGGCGGCGCGATCAATGCGCAGCAGGCGATCATCGCCACGGTTTCGCGACTGGACAACAGTGGCGGCCAGATCGCCAGCAACGACGCGATCACCCTCAACCTCAGCGGCGACCTCAACAACAACGGTGGCCGACTGGCTGGCGCAGGCCCCGTGCTGATCAAGGGCGTGACTGATCTGAGCAACCAAAACGGCCAACTCGCCAGCCAGAAAAACCTGGAGCTGTCGACCGGCTCGCTGGACAACAGCAACAAGGGCACCATCGCCGCCAATGATCTGCTACAGATCACCGCCAGCGGCGCAGTACGCAACAATGCTGACGGCTTGATCTACAGCCAGAGCGCCGCCCTGCAACTGAAGGCGGCCAGCCTGAGTAACGGCAAAGGCGCGCTGCAAAGTGAAAACGGCCTGACCCTGGATATCAGCGGCGACCTCGACAACCAGAGCGGCAAGGTCATCGCGCAAAACGGTGATGTGAGCATCAACGCCGCCAATATCGATAACCGTGGCGGGACTCTGTCCAGCATCAAGGGCGCGCTCGAAGCGCGCACGGTAGGTGTACTGCGCAATGGCTACGACCTCAACAACAACCGCCAGGGCGGCATCATTCAGGCGCAGGGTCTGAAGCTGACGGCATTGGCGGGGCTGGACAACAACGGTGGACGCATCTCCGCGCAAGCGACAGATGCGAACATCACCACGGCCGGATTCGATAACCGCAACGGTGTGCTTTATGCCAAAGGTCTGGTGAGCGTCAGCGGCACCAATCTGGACAACGGTGCCGGGCAGATTGCCGGTGAGCGCATCGACTTCGGCCTCAGCGGCGCACTGAGCAACGTTGCGGGCGTCATTGAAAGCAACACGCAACTCGCCGTCAGGGCGGCCAGCGTCAACAACCAGAATGGTCGTCTGCGTTCGCTGGGCAACTGGGGCAAGACTGATTTGCAGATCGGTGGCCAACTCGACAATCGTAACGGCGTGCTGGAAACCGCCAACACCGACATGACCGTCAACGTCGGCAGCTTCCTCAATGACGGCGGGCAACTCAACCACGTCGGCCGTGGCAAGTTCGAGATCTCCACGGCCAATGTGATCGGTGCGGGGGGCAGCATCACCACCGGTGGGCTGCTGGAACTCAATGCTGATACCTGGAACAACTCCAGCGTGATTCAGGCCGGGCGGTTGAACGTCAATGTTCGGCAGTTTAGCCAGACTGTCAGTGGACAGTTGCTCGCATCTGAGTCGCTGCAGGCGCGCGGTGGTAATTGGATAAATAATGGTTTGATCGCCAGTGATGGCGTCATCGATATGCAACTGGGCGGTAGTTATAGCGGCAATGGACGCCTGTCGAGCGTCGGCGGAATTAATCTCACAGCAGCACAATTGACGCTCGATTCTGTTTCCAGTATCGCCAGTGGTGGCGATATGCAGATCAAGATTGGCGGCTTGCTCAACAACGCCGGACGTCTGACATCCAACGCAGATCTTACCGTTGAAGCCGGCAGCCTCAACAATACAGGCACCTTGGGCGGCGCTCAGTCGGTAACGATCAAGACGCCGAACCTGGTGAATGATCGTGGCCTGATTTTCAGTGGTGAGAACACCAACCTTGAGGTCACTAGCCTCACTAATAGCTACGGTGACTTCTACAGTTTGGGCGACCTGACTATCAAGGGTTACGGAGGTGTAGAGCGGGCCAATATTCTGGAAAACATTTCCGGGACTATGGAAAGCGTTGGCAATATGTCGATCAACGCCGCGACACTGAACAACCGTGGAGAAAAGTTTGAAGTATCGCGAAAGTTGGTCTCCGGGTTCATTGCAACCAAGTGCAATGACTGCAGCGGTGATACCTATTACGTCGACTTTGGCCTGAAAGAAATTTACGAAGGGGGCGTGTCCGATCAGTCTCCCGGCGCGAAATTGACGTCCGGTGGGAACTTTACTTTCAACGGTGGAGACTTCCTCAACAGTCGCAGTGAAGTGGTGGCTGCTCGTGACATCACCGTCAATGCTGCCAACTTCAGCAACGTCGGTGCTTCCGCCGGCACTATCGAGCGCACGCGGATCTACAAGATGCCGGGCATTACTGACGGCACGTATTCACGCTTCATGCGTGGGGATGTCTGGGAGTACAACCAGCGCAATGATAATGGACCGCTGACGTTCCACTACATGGATGATGCCGGGCAGTTCCGTACTGGCAAGCATGCGAAGGAAACGTTTTTCCGCAAGGGGAGCGAAGAGGTACGCGATATTCTGGTCGATGCGGAAACCGGCCAGAAACTCATGAAGTACGGTGCCTATCAGCATCCGGCCACGGGTCAGAAATCAGAATACGACCCGAACAATTTGCTTTCGATTCCAGCCGCTCTTGCCAATTTGACGCCGGAAAGTGACATCGAAATTTCCCGTGATGGCGGGGCTGTGCAGAGCGCTGTGGTGCAGGCGGGGGGCAAGGTGAATATCACCGCGTCCCAGAACCTGACCAACAGCGTTATCCATCAAGACTACGGCTTCAGTGCAGGAGTCGACCGTCGCCAAAACACACAAGGCGGTGGTACAGGTAAACCGTTGCTGGTGCACCTTAACAGCCAACTGCCGCCGGACCTCGCCCAGCAGCAGGTCAACCCGCTGTCCCTGCCAGGCTTTTCCCTGCCAACCGGGGAAAACGGTCTGTTCCGCCTGAGCGGCCAGGGCGCCGCTGATACTGTGCCAGTCGCCGCGACCGGCCCGGCGCCAACCTGGACCGTAGGTGGGCAAACCGTCACTACCGAGGCACACGTAGTAGCCGGAAGCAGTGGTGGCCCGCGCAACCTTTTCGTTGACGCCCCTCCTGCAGTCTCCGACAGCACACGCGCAGTAGATACGTTCCACCGCACCCCGAGCATCGTGCAGGCCGTCGCCAGCACGGTCGACGTCAACGTGCCGGTGAAACCCGCCGATCCGGGCATGAAAGACCGCGGCAACGACGCCAGGGAGTCAATCGACACTCGTCCGGTGACCCGCGTCACCGGTCTGCCGGACACCAAGGCGCCGTCCAACGCGCACAAATACCTGATCGAAACCAACCCGGTGCTGACCGACCTCAAGTCGTTCATGAGCTCCGACTACCTGCTGGAAAAACTCGGCTACGACCCCGACCAGAGCGCCAAACGTCTGGGCGACGGCCTCTACGAGCAACGCCTGATCCAGCAAGCCGTCACCGCCCGCACCGGCCAGGCGTTCATCGACGGCCAGACCTCCAACGAAGGCATGTTCAAGTACCTGATGAACAACGCCATCGCCAGCAAGGACGCCCTCAACCTGTCGGTAGGCGTCGGCCTCACCTCGCAGCAAGTTGCCGCGCTGACGCACGACATCGTCTGGCTCGAAGAGCACGAAGTGAACGGCGAAAAAGTGCTGGTGCCGGTGGTTTATCTGGCGCAGGCCAATGGTCGCCTCGGCCCGACCGGTGCGTTGATTGCCGGTAATGATGTGACGCTGATTGCCGGTGAGAACCTGGACAACGTCGGGACGTTGAAGGCGACGAATAACCTGTCGGCGACGGCGGGCAAGGATCTGGTCAACAGTGGCGTGATTGAGGCGGGCAATCGACTTGATCTGTTGGCGACCAACAATATCGTCAACAAGTCCGGCGGGATCATCACCGGGCGCGATGTGAACCTGACGACTCGCACCGGGGATGTGATCAACGAACGCACCATCACCTCGTCCGACAACAGCACCCGCTTCGGCACCCAGCATCATGACTACGCCGACAACGCGGCGCGGATCGAAGCGGCCAATGATCTGACCGTCAAAGCGGCCAACGACATCAACATCACCGGTGGCGTGATGAAAAGCGGCCAGGACATGGTCCTGAATGCCGGGCGCGACATTAACGTGTCGTCGGTGCAAGTCACCAACAGCGTGTTCCACGACGATCGGCACAACAGCAGCGACATCACCCAACTGGGCGCTGACATCGATGCTGGGCGTGACTTCAAGGCTGATGCGAGTCGTGATCTTACAGTCATCGCCAGTCAGATCGACGCCAAGCGTGACCTTGCGATGTCAGCTACGGAAAACCTGACTGTTAGTTCGGCTGCTGATGAAGAACATTCTTTATCCAAGAATAAGAAAGTTACCCGTCAGGAAGATCACGTTAGCCAGGTCATGTCCGGTATTACCGCAGGCGGTGATGTGGCGTTGGCTGCGGGCCAGAATCTTGCGGTGATCTCCAGCCGTATCACCTCAGGGGATGAGGCTTATCTGGTGGCCGGGGACCGTATCGATATCCTAGCCGCGCAAGACACGGATTACTCGTTGTATGACATGAAGAAAAAGGGCAGCTTCGGCAGCAAAAAAACCAAGCGCGACGAAGTCACTAGCGTCACTCATGTCGGCACTGAAATCACCACAGGTGGAGACCTGATTTTGGTCAGCGGTGGTGATCAGCGCTATCAAGTGGCGAAGCTTGATAGCGGTAACAACCTGATGGTGCAAAGCGGTGGTTCCGTGACCTTTGAAGGGGTAAAGGACCTCAAGCAGGAAAGTCACGAAAAAAGCAGTAGTAGTCTGTCCTGGAACTCCATGAAGGGTAAGGGGCACACCGACGAAACCTTGCGACAAAGTGAATTGACCGCGGAGGGGAATCTGGTGATCAGAGCGGTCGATGGCCTGAAGATTGATATCAGGCAAATCGACCAGAAAACGGTGAGTCAGACCATTGAGACAATGGTGCAGGCTAATCCGCAGTTAGCTTGGTTGAAGGACGCCGAGCAACGCGGAGATGTCGATTGGCGCAAGGTGCAGGAGGCTCATGAGAGCTTCAAGTACAGCCACTCTGGACTTGGTCAGGGTGCGATGTTGGCGATCATCATCATCGTGACCGCATTGACTGCGGGTGCAGCAAGTGCCGCTGTAGGTACGGCGGCTGGAGCGACGGCAGGGTCGGGAACCGCCATGGCGGCTGCAGGAACTTCGCTTGCAGGCACGGCGACTGCCGCCGGTTGGGCGAATATTGCTGCAACTGCTGTGTTGACGTCTGCTGCCAGTGGCGCAGTGATCAGTACGATCAATAATGGAGGGAATCTGGGAGCAGTTATCAAGGATGTCACTTCAACCGACAGTCTGAAAAATTATGTAGCGGCTGGGGTTAGTGGTGGCATTGCGGGTCAGGCTATTGGTGTTCGATTGGCGGTTAATTCGGCACTGAAAACTGTTGTCAACGGTGGGAAGTTCAAAGACAACTTGAGTCAGGCGGTAATCGGCCTGGCGGCAGATGCCTTGAGCGGTGCCATTTACGAAAAAGTCGGTGATAGCCTTCTTGGCAGTGGTTTACCAACCAAAGTCGCCGTGCATGCGATTGTCGGTGGATTGATCGGTGAAGCTGCCGGTGGAGACTTTGCAACCTCCGCATTGGCTGCCGGCGCGAACAAGGCACTCATTGACTTAGCCGGGGAGAAAATATTCCCGGGTGCTGCGCACGATCAAGTACTGGCCATGACCTCTCAACTGCTGGGCATGACGGTAGCTGCCGCAGCGGGAGGAAGCGATAAAGATCAACAAGTTGCAGGATGGGTGGCACAGCAGGCTACGGCTAATAACTACTTGACCCATGCGCAGAAAGAGGCCATTTCCAAGCAATTGGTAGAGGCGTGCGGGAAGGATGTGCAATGTCAGGAAAATGAGCTGAACAAGTGGAAGCCTATAGCCGATAGCCAGAATGGTTTCAATGAGGCTGAGCAGGCTCAATTTGACCAGGCCAGCAAGACCCTGGGAGAGAAATTGCTGCTGAATTGTCAGTCGGATTTCTGTAAGGCTTTCACTTTAGTCAGCGTAAAAATGGCGAACCTGAGCTGTGGCACTATCTCGTGCTTGCGAGAAACAGCCGGAGAAACTCAAAAGTCGCAATACCTGCTGCAAGGGCAATGGGGTAAACTTTTTCTTGATGCGTTAGGAGATGGTGGTGCCATCGCGGGTGCGATTCTCCCAGTCCTTACGGCCTCCAAAGCAGTGGGGGGTGCAGAAGCAATTATTGATGGCGCAGGTGGTGTAAAAGTAACTGGTGGCACTGTCGGAAAGGTGGATGATCTAGCTACCAGTGGCTTAAGTTCAGGGTCAAACCTTCCAAGTGGAACAGGCCTTGGTGGTTTCAAGGTCGGCTTAAGTGCAGACGACATCACTGCTATAAATTCACAGTTTGGCGGTTCGGTTTCATTTAGAGAAGTTGATACGGCTATTGCAAATGCTGCCAATTATGATGGTTTTTATAATAAGGTTGGCTCAATGATCAGGGATATTGCTGGCGGGCATCTGTTTGATAATGGGAACAAGCGAACTGCCGTTGAGGTGGTTGAGCAGTTGATTATAAGAAACGGCGTGGATGGCCCGCCAAAACAAATTATTTGGAATGTGGTAGATAAAGTTGCGACAGGGGAGCTGACTAATGTCCAAGATATTTCAAAAGCATTAAGAGGGCTGGATTAATGTCTTTCTATGAGCTTTCTGAAAAGTATGCAGCCCGTTTCGGTTCGCCAAGTATGAATAGCGTCGGGCTAGAGGAGTTTATTCAAATACTAGAGTTGGTGGCGATGAAAAATAAGGGCTTTTTCATCTTTAAGGTGGATGGTGAAAGAGAGAGTAATGTTTATACTTTTGTTTTAAATATGTCGACAGGTAACAATGTTGTAATAAGGAAAGATACAGATAGCGTGCGGGAAGGTATGGAGTATTTTTTTTCTGAGCTTGAGCGGCTCGGCATATATCCATAACTTGATGTTTAGATATTTTGCCTAGCCTCGATTGCATAACCCATATTGATGTTTTCTGAAAAGGTAAATGGGGACAGACCACGTTTAGAAAGCACTCCGAAAATGTGGTCTGTCCCCGTTAACCCTTTGTTATAGGAAATAGTCCTGAAGATTGGTGACGTTGTTGAGTTGGAAGGGTGGCTGGTGATTATTGGCTTTAGGCTCTTTCTCGTGCTGGAGAAGTATTCTGAAAATTACGAAGAAGGTGATAGGGTTGAAATATCCAGACCGGAAATTATGTTTTCCATAATGGATAAGATTTTTCCTTTGGGTGGCGGAAAAAGTTCTATTTTTCATCGGGCGAGGATTGCCGGTGTTTTAGAGAATGTCTTGCCGATAAAAGTTAAGGCAACCTCCATATTTGTTGAGGAGCGAGGGGGAAGCTTTATTTGTATAGATCTTGAGGATGACAGTCTTGAGAAGAACAAGCCTCGGTATGATGAATTTCTTAGGAGGAATCAAGGCATAAAATCCGATGATTGGCTTGATTATTTAGGGTAAGTGGGGACAGGTCGCGTTTAATATAATTGACTGAAACAATACGTAAAATTTTTTCGTCATTTGAGTCTTGCAGCGCGCTAAGCTTTCAGTTCGACCAATTGAAAGGATTCATTGATGCCGCGCAGATCCCGAGTTTTGATACCAGGCGTACCTCTGCACTTGATTCAACGAGGAAATAATAGATCTGTTTGTTTTTTTAACGAGGAAGACTACCTTTTTTACTTGGAGCTTCTAGTCGAGCAGGCCTCTAAAAGTAATTGTGATATTCATGCGTGGTGCCTAATGACTAATCACGTTCATTTGTTAGTCAGTCCTCGTAATGCCAACAGCTCAAGCCTGCTGATGAAAGGTGTTGGCGAGAGATACGTCCAATATATAAATCGTACATATGGTCGCAGCGGAAGTTTGTGGGAAGGCCGGTATCGTTCCTGCCTTGTTGAGAGCGAACGATATTTGTTGTGCTGTTATCGATACATCGAAATGAATCCCGTTAGAGCGAAAATGGTAATTCATCCGGCAGAATATCGCTGGTCAAGTTACCGTGTTAATGCACAATCAGAACGCTCACACATTGTTACCCCTCATGAGCAGTATTTGGCGCTTGGAGGGCGGGGTGGGCACCCGGCAGATGCTTACCGCGAACTGTTCAAAAATGACTTAGAGTCAGAATTGGTTGACCAGATTCGTGAGGCGACCAATGGAAATAATGTTTTTGGCGGTTCAAAATTTGCTGTTGAGGTCGAGACAATGATCGGTCGCCGCGTGCAGAGAGGGAGCCCGGGACGGCCGAAAAAGTCGACCATCTAGTGAAAACGTGGTCTGTCCCCGTTTTCTCCCTGCGCAAAAGCACGCCGTCGTACGTTTTGAACGATATTTGGCCTTTGAGAACGGCGTGGAACTACGCATTCCCGTCAGTGAGATGCCTTACATTCTTGCTGATAGAACAGGGTTTTTGGTCGTCTTCAATGAGGTACCATCAAAATTTGGCATGTCTGTATTTCCTTGGTTTTTTAACTGTCCAAATAATGCGGCGATTTACAACTCTGATGGTTCCTTACGCTTCCAATTAAAAAGCGCTCATGGTGTGGGAAGCTATATTGGTGCTGTGCACTATACGTCAACGCCCACAAACCCAAATGCGTTAGGTGTTTTGGTAGGATGCGTAGGGCATGACCCAGAGTGGCTTTATTTGGTTGATCCAGATAGCCCTGAATTAATTTCTACAGGGAAGTGGATTCGCTATTAGTTTAAATAAAAGAGAGCTAAATGGGGCAGACCTTGTAAAGGTGAAATGGGAAGGTAAATGGGGATAGACCACGTTTAGAAAGCACTCCGAAAATGTCCCCGTTAACCTTCATCTGTCCCCGTTAACCTGTCACAGATTTATTTTTACCGAAGGTTGTAATCGACAAGGTCAACGCTTTCTGGAATAAGAAATGACTCCAATAAAGGTCAGGTTTCGTTTATACCCAGTGCTGGTTCTGAAGGCGGTGATGTTTTTTTACCTCGTCGGATTGCTTGGAAGTTTGATAGGCGCGGTTATTATCTATTGTAAACTTGGAGTTTGGGGTTTTAGTGGTGAGGACCTGTTGGTTTCTTTGAGATTTTCGCTTATCTACGGTTTTTTTGGTGGAAGCGGTATCTGGATTTTCGCAAAAATGGAGGAGATCAAAAGGCGAAAGAAGGAGAAGGTTTAAGCCTTACCGATCCGCGAGCACGCTCCGAGGCTTTGCGCCTGATGATGACGCCCCGTCATGCAGAGCTTTTTGGGTAAATGGGGACAGACCACGTTTAGAAAGTACTCGGGAAATGTGGTCTGTCCCCGTTAACCTCTCAGGCGGTTCTGCATAGCTTAAGGTTGAAGTGATGAAAATTTTTAAGGGTAATATCGCTAAAGAATCATTGAATTTATTTGCTTCGAACATCGGTTCCGAGGAGTTTTTTTCGTATGTAGGAAATCTTGTTTCGTTGTAACAAACCATTTCTGTTCTAGGTTTGCTTTCTCCTGATTTTATTGAGTTTGAAGGGCATGTTTTTTGGTTGCCTAACGCTGAGCAGTTCGACACGCAAAAGTTTTCTTTGAAGGGGCTGGTTGAAATAGAAGCTGGCGTGTTGGAAAAAAGTGAATTGCGTAGAGACGTTGAGCGATACAGAAATAATTTTTCAATAAATCAGTTCTTTTCAAAATGGGAAGAAGCGCCGGACCGCCACGTGTTTAAGGTCGGTCTGTCGGAAGAAGACTATCGTCTTTGTCACATGTTTGCCGAGCAGCTCACTGGATATTGGAGACGCGCATTATCAGATTGCTTTCCAGACAAGGTGTTTCAGTTTGAAATTGCTGACGATCTTCTCGATGAATATGGCGTTTGTCTGACATTCTGGCAGTTGTAGCTATGGTTGTAGCCTCCAACAATTAATAGTGCGGATCACGTTTATAAAAATACTTCGAATACATGTTCTGCCACTTTTATGTGCGGTGGGCAGATACTTCTAGGCAGTAAATGGGGACAGACCACGTTTAGAAAGCGCTTCGAAAATGTGGTCTGTCCCCGTTAACCTGATATGAAAAATCACAACGCAGAAACAGCTGCCGCCTGCGCTGCAGCCCGGAAGAACTATTGAGTGATGTGGATATGATTGTTCGAGAAATTGGGCGAGAAGAGCCTGTGCAGGTGTTCGGTATTTACTGGATAGAGAGCGAGCGCTTTTACTGGGTTATTCCTTATGATGGCTACGGTGGCCTGATGTCGCTCAGTGATAGAGAGGTCAATGTCGTTGACTCTTCTCTGTCAAATGATCTCATCCTCTGCAAGGATGGGGAGGGAGGGGACATGATTCTGCATTGGGCAGCGGAAGATTTGATTGAAGAGCTTGTGGAGCGTGATCCAAAGGCAATGGCCGAGTTCTTGGAGCGCATGAAAGGCTGATGATGGGTAAATGGGGACAGACCACGTTTAGGAGGGGGCGAGAATGGAGCGGATTTATGTTTTTTTCTGTGATGAAGTTGATTCGCAGAATGACGATCCAGTCAAGGCTCGCATCTGGAACAACCAGATAAGGTCATAATGGAGATCTTATGGACTCAAAAACATACAGGCTTTTAAACGATATCCCGGAACACGCTGATTATGCTGTAGAAGCCGGAGACTTGGATCCAGAGGATATTCCTCAGGAGCGAGTTGACGCAGTGGAGGAGTTGCTGTGCCGCACTCAGGACGATAATGAACGGTTTCTTGCTGCGAAGCTTTTGACCAATTGGGGATGCCCAAGCGGTTTGATGGCTCTCGAGAAGTGCTTGGAAAAACCTGAAAGTATTGAGGGGACGTATAGCCATCGATTACACGGTTATGACGATACTTATTGCCATGTACTTTTTGCACTGACTCAATATTATGCCAATATGGCTGATCGGGGCCACGCGGAGCTCGCGAGAGCTGAAGTATTTCCACTTGTTTCGAAAATAATTGTATTGGCGAGTAGTCAGCCATTTGAAATCATTGGTGCACTTGATTTTGCGAGGAGAACAGGGAATCAAGAATATCTACCTTTCATAAAAGACCATCTTCTCTCGATAATCGATCACTTTGATTTGCACCGATGGAAGATTTACGATGCTATCGTATTTCTTCTAGAGATTGACGCCGATTTTGTAGCCTCTGTATTGAAGCAAAAAAACAAAATAATTGAAGACTTCAAGCCGATGCACGGTGCATAGTTACTGCAGGTCCACACGAAGAAGCAAGTCTGGATATTATTGATTGTAGTTGCCGCTAATGAATGAATCCTATGGAGTGAAGTGCGAGCAGTGTGGAGGCAATTTGATTGTCTTCAAAGAAGGTAGTACACAGGGAGCCCGCTGTGATCAGTGTGACTGGTCGGTGGTGACAACGAATATGCCCGGTATCCAGCTGGATAGGTGCAGGTATGAACTTCGCTGTCGCGGCGACTATCGGAATCAGGCTCAGGTGAGTGCTGTCTCCGAGGTGACAGGTCAAAATTATTTACTGTCCAGGATTACACTCCAGCAAGGCGATACTCTGGTATTCAGCGGTCAGGCGCAGGAGGTTTTACAGGCTAGAAATATTCTTGTGTCGGCTGGGGTTGTTTGTGAAATTACGCCTGATTTTCCCTGGATATGAATGAATTTGGCGATGACAACGGTTTTTCGGAGGCGGGCTATGAATCAACAACAGCAGGGCTTGATGATTGATCTGGTATCGTATCGGATCTCAAAAGACTGTTTTCTTGAGTCTCTATTTAAGGGTGGGGATATCCCCGAAGATTACCTGCGTGCTGAACTGGAAACTGCCCTTGAAATTAAAGACGCTGATAGTTTGGAATGCTTGCTGATATTCGGTGCGGTGTTCGGCTACACTCAGGACTGTGCGGATGTGTTATGCCGCTTACTCGTTGAAGATTGGCACATCAGTCACGAGAATATTGCGAGGGAATTGAAGGTTTTCAGATACCCTGGGGCGGTTGACTATTTATTCAAGACGGCGCTCACCCGTTATCCGTATATCGCTTCCGAGCATGCTCTAGGTGTGAAATGCATTTATGCTTTACACGAGATTGGTACCGATAAGGCTAGAGAAAAATTGCAATTGCTGGCCAAGGTTGATAACGCTGAAATGTCCGAGCGTGCACGCCATTTATTGGCGCGAGTGTGATGCTGCTTCAAAAGTGGTTGAGTTCGCAGGCAGGAACATGCATTTTCCTCATTTAAAATAAAAAGCCCCGAATTGCTCGGGGCTTTTTGTCAGTCCAGAGAAATGGTAGTGGCTCAGCGAAACGCCGGCACCACATCCCTGATAAACAACTCCAACGATTTCTTCTTCTCCGCATGCGGCAGACTGTTGTCACACCAGAAACTGAACTCATCCACCCCCAGCTCCTGGTAGTACTTGATCCGCGGAATAATCTCTTCCGGCGTACCAATCATCGCCGTGTTGTGCAGGCTCTCCAGCTCAAACTCCGGACGCCCGGCAAACTTCTCTTCCGGGCTCGGAGCGAGGAAGCCGTTGACTGGCACCTCCTTGTTGCCAAACCACGCATCGAAGGTGCGATAGAACCGTGAGATCGCCTTGGCGCCGACTTTCCAGCCGTCCGGATCGTCCGCCGAGTGCACGTGGGTGTGGCGCAGCACCATCAATTGCGGGCGCGGGACGTCGGGGTTGTTGTCCAGTGCGGCCTGGAACTTGTTCTTCAGGTCGACGACTTCTTCGTCGCCTTTCATAAGCGGCGTGACCATGACGTTGCAGCCGTTGGCCACGGCGAAGTTGTGCGAATCCGGGTCGCGGGCGGCGATCCACATTGGCGGATTCGGTTTCTGAATCGGCTTCGGCACGCTGGTGGAGGTCGGGAATTTCCAGATGTCGCCGTCGTGGGCGTAGTCGCCTTGCCACAAAGCGCGGACTACGGGGACCATTTCGCGCAGGGCCTGACCGCCGCTGGAGGCGGGCATGCCGCCGGCCATGCGATCGAATTCGACCTGATAGGCGCCACGGGCCAGGCCGACTTCCATGCGTCCGTTGCTGATGACGTCGAGCAGCGCGCATTCACCAGCGACCCGCAGTGGGTGCCAGAACGGCGCGATGATGGTGCCGGCGCCCAGGTGAATGGTGGTGGTTTTGGCGGCGAGGTAGGCCAGCAGCGGCATCGGGCTGGGCGAGATGGTGTATTCCATCGCGTGGTGTTCGCCGATCCACACGGTGCTGAAACCGCCGGCCTCGGCCATCAGGGTCAGTTCGGTCAGGTCTTCGAACAGTTGGCGGTGGCTGACGCTTTCGTCCCAGCGTTCCATGTGGATGAACAGGGAAAATTTCATGACGCTTCCTCGGATCTTTTGTTATTGAGGCTACAAAACTGTGTGGGAGGGGCTTGCTCCCGAAAGCGGTGGGTCAATCGACATCTCTGGTGGCTGACACATCGCCTTCGGGAGCAAGCCCCCTCCCACAGTGGATTTGTGTGGGGTTGAAGTTTTGCTCAGGCCAGAACGGGCAGGGCGCCCATCTTGCCGTGGCAATACACCAGCGGCCCGGTGTGCTGCTCCGGGACGATCAGATTCTTCACCGCGCCGACCATGATCGCGTGGTCACCACCTTCGTATTCGCGCCACAACTCACACTCGATGATAGCCGTCGCGTTGGCCAGGATTGGGTTGCCCAGCTCGCTCAACGTCCACTCGATGCCTTGCGCCTTATCCTTGCCTTTACGGGCGAAGGCGTAGGCTTCGCTTTGCTGGCCGCCGGACAGGACGTGGATCGCGAAGCGTTTGTTCTTGATCAGCACAGGGTAGGAGTCGGAGCTGTAGTTGGGGCAGAACAGCACCAGCGCCGGGTCCATCGACAGTGAACTGAAGGCGCTGGCGGTGAGGCCGACGATCTGGCCGTCATCGTCCAGCGTGGTGATGACAGTGACGCCGGACGGAAACGAGCCCATGACTTGTTTGTAAATGGCAGCATCGATCATTGGACGGTCCTCGGGTGTTGTGACGCGATTTTTATGTATTTGTTGGTCTGATGGTATACCAGTATTTTTTCTTTGCAAGGGCTTTTAGGCTGAACCGATAAACGTGGTGCTTTCGTCGGAAACTCAGCGTTTATTGGGCTTTCGGCTGGCCTGCAGGTCGCGGTATCAGTGAGGATGGCGGATCAGCTAGCGCCGTAAACTACGGATCAGTCTTGTGAAATGTTTGGAATACCATAATATGGTCTGCATCTGAGGGGCGACCGCAGAGTCCCCCCGGTTTGGCTTCATACAAAGATAAGAACAGACAAACTCGAGTTCATGCATATGTCCCAGATGTCCCGGCAAGATCCGTTGATCGAGAATCACACGGTCGACTACGTCCCACTCGCGGAACGCCACGGGAAGGCCCGCGACCTTTTCACCTTATGGTTCAGCACCAACATCGCGCCACTGCCCATCGTCACCGGCGCCATGGTGGTTCAGGTGTTCCATCTCGATTTGCTTTGGGGGCTGCTGGCGATTGCGCTGGGGCACCTGATCGGCGGGGTGGTGATCGCTCTGGCGTCGGCGCAAGGCCCGCGCATGGGCATTCCGCAAATGGTCCAGAGTCGTGGCCAGTTCGGGCGTTACGGCGCACTGCTGATCGTGTTTTTTGCGGCGCTGATCTACATCGGTTTCTTCATTTCCAACATCGTGCTTGCCGGTAAATCGATTGTCGGCATCGCACCGTCAGTGCCGGTACCGCTGAGCATTTTGATCGGCGCACTGGCGGCCACGGCGATTGGCGTGATCGGCTACAACTTCATCCACACGCTGAACCGCATCGGCACCTGGGTGATGGGCAGCGCGCTGCTCGCCGGTTTCATCTACATCTTCGCCCACGACTTGCCGGCAGACTTCCTGACGCGCGGCAGCTTCAACCTGTCGGGCTGGCTGGCGACGGTGTCGCTGGGGATTATCTGGCAGATCAGCTTCTCGCCGTACGTGTCCGACTATTCGCGTTACCTGCCGGCGGATATCGGTATCGCCAAACCGTTCTGGGCCACTTATCTGGGGGCGACGCTGGGGACGATTCTGTCGTTCAGCTTCGGCGCCGTGGCGGTACTGGCAACGCCGGAAGGCACCGAGGCGATGGCGGCGGTCAGGCAGTCCACCGGGTGGCTGGGGCCGATTCTGATGGTGTTGTTCCTGCTCAACATCATCAGCCATAACGCGCTGAATCTGTATGGCGCGGTGCTGTCGATCATCACCTCGATCCAGACCTTTGCCGATCAGTGGACGCCGAGCATCAAGGTGCGTGTGGTGTTGTCGAGTGTGGTGCTGGCGGGTTGCTGCGTGGTAGCGCTGGGGGCCTCGGCGGATTTCATTTCGCAGTTCATCGGGCTGATTCTGGCGTTGCTGCTGGTGCTGGTGCCGTGGGCGTCGATCAACCTGATCGACTTCTACCTGATCAAGCGTGGCAGCTATGACATCAGCTCGATTTTTCGCGCGGACGGCGGCATTTACGGGCGCTTCAATCCGCACGCGATCATTGCCTATTTCATCGGGATCATTGTGCAACTGCCGTTCGCCAATACGTCGCTGTACGTCGGGCCGTACGCCAATCTGGTGGACGGTGCGGATCTGTCGTGGCTGTTCGGCCTGGTGGTGACGGTGCCGTTGTATTACTGCCTCGCCACACGCGGGCAGACGCAGAAGCAACGTGGCGTGGGGATTTATCCCCGATCGGCTGCGAAGCAGTCGTGAAGTCAGCGAGTGCGGCACCCTTTGAGATATAAAGGGGGCCGCTTCGCGACCCATCGGGGATAAATCCCCTCACTACAAGTGATCTCCTCCCAGACTCCGCATTCCAGCGGACATTCAAATTGGCCATTTCGATCCCCTTTTGGCCCGTCAACCACTGTGCCGCGGCCCCGCGGTCGGCAAGAATCAAAGCCATAACGAAACGCTGAACCTTCCTTGCCCTTGGCTACCTTTGCAGCCGCTGCCGTGTACAGAACATAAAAACCATCGATCTCACGTCGCAATCCGGGGAAACAACCATGGTCACGATGAAACGCATTCTGGGTGCCACCGTGTGTGGGCTGACGCTGCTGGCCAGCGCGGTACACGCCGAGCAGCGCGAGCTGCGGGTCTACAACTGGGCGGATTACGTTCTGCCGTCGGTGCCCAAGGATTTCGCCGCGAAAACCGGCATCAAAGTGACCTGGGACACCTTCGACACCAACGAATCGCTGGAGGCCAAGTTGCTCACCGGCAACTCCGGCTACGACCTGGTGGTGCCGTCGAACCAGTTCATCGACACCCAGATCAAGGCCGGGGTGTTCCAGAAACTCGACAAGTCGAAACTGCCGAACTGGAGCCATCAGGATCCGGCACTGCTCAAACTGCTCGACGCCAACGACCCCGGCAACCAGTACGGCGTGCCTTACATGTACGGCACGGTGCTGATCGGCTTCAACCCGGCCAAGGTCAAAGCCGCGCTCGGCGACAACGCACCGGTCGACAGCTGGGATCTGGTGTTCAAGCCGGAGAACATGGAGAAGCTCAAATCCTGCGGCGTGGCGATGCTCGATTCACCGTCGGAAATTTTGCCGCTGGCCCTGCATTATCTCGGCCTCGACCCGAACAGCCAGAACCCGGCCGACTATGAAAAGGCCAAGGACCTGATGCTGAAGATTCGTCCTTTCGTGACTTACTTCAACTCCGCCAAGTACATGACCGACATCGCCAACGGCGACATCTGCGTGGCCATCGGTTACTCCGGCAGCTTCTATCAGTTCGGCAACCGTGCGAAAGAGGCGGGTAACGGTGTGGTGGTCGATTGGCGTTTGCCGAAGGAAGGCGCGCCGATCTGGTTTGATACTTTCGCCATTCCGAAAAGCGCGAAGAATGTCGAAGAGGCGCATGAGTTCCTCAACACCTTGCTCGATCCAAAAGTCATTGCGCCGATCAGTGATTTCCTCGGCTACCCGAACGTGAACAAGGATTCGATGCCGCTGGTGAACAAGGACATCACCGGCAACCCGAACCTGACGCCAACGCCTGAGGCTTTGAAAACCCTCTATGTCGTCCAGCCACTACCGCAAAAACTCGAACGCGTACGCACGCGGGTGTGGACCAGCATCAAGTCCGACAAGTAACAACGCGGTCCCTGTAGGAGTGAGCCTGCTCGCGATGCGTCGTGTCAGCCAACATTGATGCTGGATGTGCCGCCGTCTTCGTGAGCAAGCCCACTCCCACCCTGGATCTTGGCTAATCGTAGATCTTTCATTCACCGTCAATCCACTGTGGGAGCGGGCTTGCTCGCGAAGGCGTCCGATCAGCTGACATTTTCATTAATGTCACGCCGGCAGATGTTGTGTCATTCGGTGCGTTGGAGGTCTTCCTTGCGAGTGACGATCAGACTCAACACCACCGACCCCAGAATCACCCCGCCCACCACCGCCAGCGACCACTCCACCGGCATGTGAAACCATGGCATCAGCGTCATCTTGCCGCCGATGAACACCAACACAATCGCCAGTCCATACTTGAGCAAATGAAAGCGGTCGGCCATGTCCGCCAGCAGGAAATACAGCGCGCGCAGGCCCATGATCGCGAAGATGTTCGAGGTGAAGACAATGAACGGGTCGGTGGTGACGGCGAAGATCGCCGGGATGCTGTCGACCGCGAACATCAGGTCGCTGGCCTCGATCAGCACCAGCACGAGGAACATCGGCGTGGCCCAGCGCACGCCGTTCTGCAGCACAAAAAAGCGCTCGCCATGAAAGCCCTGCGTGATCCGCATGTGCCCGCGCACCCAGCGCAGCAGCGGGTTTTTTTCGAGGTCCGGTTGTTGCTCGGCGAACATCAGCATCTTGATCCCGGTAATGATCAGGAACACCCCGAAGGCATACAACAGCCACTCGAACTGCGACACCAGCCACACCCCGGCGAAGATCATCGCCGCGCGCATCACGATCGCCCCGAGTACGCCGTACAGCAGCACCCGGCGCTGCAATTCCGGTGGCACGGCGAAGTAGCTGAAGATCATCACGAAGACGAACATGTTGTCGATCGACAGTGACTGCTCGATCAGATAACCGGTGAGGAATTCCAGCGTCTTGCGTTGGGCAATTTCGGCGCCGAACTCGCCGTTCAAGTACCACCAGAGCAACCCGGCGAAGGTCAAGGCCAGTGCGCACCAGGCGATCACCCAACAGGATGCTTCCCGCACTGAAACGCGGTGTGCCTTGCGTCCGCCGAAGACGAACAGGTCCAGTGCAAGCATGGCGAGGACGAAGACGATAAACGCGCCCCACATCCACGGTTCGCCGATATTGATATTGTCAGTGGGCATGGCAATCTCCCTGTCTTTTATGTCGTTGGAGGCAGACCGGGACATGCTAGCGAGGAGTGAATGCCAAGGAAAAATCGTATATTCCTGAGGCAAAGTTCGATAAAAACGAAGTGTCTGGCGTTTTTTGCGGCAGGCATCTTTGCAATGGCAAGCGGCATTGATGCGTGAATGCGATAGAAATTTCAGTGCGAGCTAATTCGGAAGGCAGAGTTGCCAAACACTGCGGGCAGGCACTTACCCGTTTGGCATTAATATGTCATTGCGACTGACTTTCTTATTGTGCAGGTTTGTCAAGAGGACCCGATGCCAGCAGTTCTAATCTGCCTTGTACTTTGTGCGGCTTTCCATCGGGCTCTATTTGAAAATCAAAGTCTGCGTATATTGATTTGTTTTTATCGTCTCGCTTAAGTTTGATTTCGCCGTTGTCACTCGAAATGATCCCTCCAGAAGCAATGACGCTTGCGCGCACAGGGCTTTCGTCACCTTTCTTAATTGGATATGTGCCACTTTCGAGCTTCTGATCAATGATGATAGTAATCTGGTAAAAAACGTCTGCTTTGTGATATCGGCCGATGATGCTGACTGATCCGGGAACCAAGGATGCATAAATAAACAGCTCCGGCCTGAAACTCGGAATGGGCGGAAAATCAGGATTGAATTCGGCCTTGTAGTATTTGCCAACGGGTTGTTCTTCTACTTCTATGAGTAATGGCTTCAAGTCTTCATCGACGCCATGTTGTTTAAGCAGAATGGCATTGCTCATGTTTGCGTTCCTTCAGTGCTGAACGGTTTCAGGGATTTTCCAAATGGAAAGTCTATCGAGCGAGAACGTAACTCGCCGTCCTGTTCAACCGCTACTGTCAGAACTGTCAGTTGCCAGTTATGGGAGAGTGTGTTGGCAGGGTTGTATTGATGCAGAGATGAGTGACAGGGCAAGGCCGCCGAAAGCGGATTGAGACCCTTTCGAGCCTCAATCCAACCCACCTTGTTACTTGCGGGCAGCCAACGGCGGAGTACGCGGCGGCACCTGACGCTTCGAACCGGTCGCCTCGAACGCCGAGGCCAGACGCAACAGATTCGAGTCATCGTAAGCACGACCGGCGAAAGTCAGACCAACCGGCATGCCGATGTCGGCCATGATCCCCATCGGTACGGTGACAGTCGGCACACCGAGATGCCGGATCGCCAGATTGCCGTTGGCGACCCAGACGCCATTGCTCCAGGCGATGTCCGCCGATACCGGATTGATATCGGCATCCGCCGGGCCGACGTCGGCGTTGGTCGGGAACAGCACCGCGTCGAGTTTCAGCGCATCCATCCAGTCTTCCAGATCAAGCTTGCGGGTCTTTTCCAGACCGCGCAGACCGTCCGGCAGCGTCGGGATCTGATCCCACGGAGTGATCCCGCGCTCGGCCATGCGCACGTATTCGTCCATGCCGGCGGCCAGATCGCCTTCACGGTTGGGCAGGGTGCCCGGATCGTGCGGGAAGATCTTCGGCCCGTCGACATCGGCCAGGCGATTGAGCTTCGGATCGCCGTTGGCGCGCAGGAAATCATCGAAGGCCCAGGCCGACAGATCCCACAGTTCGTGGTGCAGAAATTCCTTGGAGACGATGCCGCGATTGAACACGGTTGGTGCGCCGGGGCGGTCGCCTTCGCAGTTGGAGACCAGCGGGAAATCTACTTCGATGACTTCGGCACCGGCCGCTTCCAGCGCGGCGCGGGCCTGTTTCCACAGGTCGATCACCGAAGGGCGGGTGTTGATGCGCTGCCCGGTCGGGCCGCCGATGCCCGGTGCTTCGCTGGTGCCGGCTTCAGGGTCGGCGTTGATGTACATCTTCGGTACACCGAGACGTTTACCGGCCAGTGCATCGGACTTCACCGCCAGTTCGGCGTAGGAGGCCGGGCGTACCGAAGCAACGCTCGGGATCGGTACCCACGGCTGCAGGCGCCACAGATCGCCACGGGTGTCAGGGTCTTCCGCGACCACCACGTCGAGCACTTCAAGCAGATCGGCCATGGTGCGGGCGTACGGCACCACCACGTCCATGGTCGGCGTCAGCGGCCAGTTGCCGCGCACCGAGATCACGCCGCGCGACGGCGTATAGGCGCACAAACCGTTGTTCGACGCCGGGCCGCGACCGCTCGACCAGGTTTCTTCCGCCAGACCGAACGCCGAGAAGCTCGCCGCGGTCGCGGTGCCGGCACCGTTGGACGAGCCGGAAGCAAACGGTGCAGTCAGATAAGCAGCGTTATACGGGCTCTCCGCACGACCATAGACGCCACGCTGCATGCCGCCATTGGCCATCGGCGGCATGTTGGTCTTGCCCAGGCAGATCGCCCCGGCGCCGCGCAGGCGTTCGATTGTGAAGGCGTCGCGATGCGCCACCAGATCGGCGAAGGCCGGGCTGCCGGAAGCAGCGGTCAGACCCTTGACCAGATAGCTGTCCTTGGCGGTGTAAGGGATACCATCCAGCGGGCCGAGGATTTCGCCCTTGGCCCGGCGCGCGTCGGACGCCCGGGCTTCGGCCAGTGCTTCGGGATTGCGCACCACCACGGCATTCAGTGCGGTGGCGGTGTTCGGGCCGTCGTAGGCGTCGATCCGGGCCAGATAGGCCTGCACCAGTTCAACCGCGGTGGTCTGGCCGGCTTCGAGCGCCGCGCGTAATTGAGCAATGGAGACTTCAGTGACTTCGATCATGCTGTTACCGCCGACAGGTTCGCTAAAGGGGTGGGTCATTATGGTTATGGTCGAAACGTGTAGAAAATTGCGTATGGACGAAACTCTACCCTGAACTTTGCCGAATGGCATGTGCTAATTCGATAAATATCGACAAAACTCAGCGAAAAAATTCCCCCGGTGTCTCGCCAAACTGCTGCCGAAAGGCCGCGATGAAGGCCGAGGTCGAGTCATAACCGCAGGCCAGAGCCACGTCGGTGACGCGTTCGCCGCGTTCCAGCGGAGTCAGCGCACCTAGCAAACGCAAGCGCTGGCGCCAGGCACGGAAGGTCAGGCCGGTGTCGCGTAAAAACAGCCGGCTGAGGGTTTTCTCGGTGACACCGAATTTTTCGCTCCAATGGTTCAGGGTGGTTTGCTGTTCCGGATGTTGTTCCAGGCTCTGATAGATCTGCCGCAGACGGCTGTCCTGCGGCAGCGGCAGCATCAGGTCGATCTGCGGTGCCTCGGCCAGTTGATCGAGGATCACCTGGGCCAGGCGGCCGTGCGCGCCGGTCTCGTCGTATTCCACCGGAACCAGACTGAACGCGCGAATCAGCTCGCGCAACAGGTCGCTGACACCCAGCACATGACAGCGCTCAAGCGCCCAGCCGGCCACGCTGCAATCGATATACAAACTGCGCATTTCGGTGTGCGGCGAGCTGAACACACGGTGCGGCACGCCCGCCGGAATCCACACCGCACGCTCCGGTGGCGCGACGAAACGCCCGGCGCTGGTCTGCACTTCGAGCACGCCCTGAATCGCATACGACAACTGCACCCACGGGTGACTGTGACGCCGGGTCAGTGCGCGATTGGGCAGCGATTCGGTGCGCCCGTACAGCGGACGTGGCAGGCTGGGCAGCCCGGGAATGCTGCGCCGGAAGCTTTTCTCATGTCCTTTAGGCGGCATCTGTTGGCTCTTCGGCGTTAGTCGGTAATTTCTGCTCACGTTAGAGTCGCAATCACGTACTGGCAACCCCCGGATGAGCAAACCATGACCCGCCCAAGATTCCTGCCCGACAACTTCACCCTGACCCTGATCGGCGTCGTGCTGCTGGCCAGTTTTCTGCCGGCCAGCGGTCAGGTCGCGGTCGGGTTCGGCTGGCTGACCAACATCGCCATCGCGCTGCTGTTCTTCCTCCACGGCGCCAAGCTGTCGCGTGAATCGATCATCGCCGGGGCCGGCCACTGGCGCTTGCATCTGTTGGTGTTCGGCCTGACGTTTGTGCTGTTCCCGCTCCTCGGCCTGGCGCTGAAACCGCTGCTCTCACCGCTGATCGGCGACAAGCTGTACATGGGCATGCTGTATCTCTGCGCGTTGCCGGCCACCGTGCAGTCGGCGATTGCCTTCACTTCGCTGGCCCGAGGCAATATTCCGGCGGCGATCTGCAGTGCGGCGGCGTCGAGCCTGTTCGGGATCTTCCTTACGCCGTTGCTGGTGACGCTGTTGTTGGATGTGCACGGTGACGGCGGTTCGACCCTCGATGCAATTCTGAAGATCAGCGTGCAATTGCTGCTGCCGTTCATTGCCGGGCAGATCGCTCGGCGCTGGATCGGCGCATGGGTGGGGCGCAACAAGAACTGGCTGAAGTTTGTCGATCAGGGTTCAATTCTGCTGGTGGTGTACGGCGCATTCAGCGAGGCGGTCAACGAAGGTATCTGGCACCAGATTCCGCTGGTCGATCTGCTGGGGCTGGTGGTGGTCTGCTGCATCCTGCTGACGCTGGTGCTGTTGGCGTCGACCCTGCTGGGCAAGGCGTTTGGCTTCAGCCAGGAAGACCGCATCACCATTCTGTTCTGCGGCTCGAAGAAGAGCCTGGCCACCGGCGTGCCGATGGCGCAGGTACTGTTTGCCGGCAGCACGATTGGCGTGTTGATTCTGCCGCTGATGCTGTTCCATCAGATTCAACTGATGGTCTGCGCGGTGTTGGCGCAGCGTTACGCGAAACGGCCGGAATCGGTGCCGGAGTTGATGGCGCAGGTAGATCCATAAAACACTGCATTCTTTGTAGGAGCTGCCGCAGGCTGCGATCTTTTGACTTTCAAGATCAAAAGATCGCAGCCTGCGGCAGCTCCTACAGAGGATGTGTCAATCCTGAGTCACGTGTTTCGGCCCGGCCAGTGCCCAGGCAATCAGGCCAAACAACGGCACAAACACGATGGCGATAATCCACACGCCTTTGTTGCTGCCTTTGCCTGCGCTCTTGCGCACGCGGTTGATCGCCCACAATTCAACGATCACAAGAACGACGGCGAGTACGATCCAGACGGGTTCAATTTGCATGGGCTACCTCCTGATGGTCTTTCAGTTAGGTGAGCTGATGGCCACAGGGTTCATTTTCTTTCACCCCTTGTGCGGCCCCCGGCAGACAGAACACCTGTTTGATATCACATCCCGATGACCGGAGAGTCACTCTGGCCCTGCACCGATTGCCTGAGTTCGGTCAGCAGATCCTGGGTGTAGGTGATGGGAAACCCGTGCTCTGTCAGGCGCTGGCAGGCATGCCGGACAAAACTGCTCATTCCGCGGCGGTAAGCGATACCGTCGAGGGTGTGAGGCCGGTAAAACAAGCCACCTTCCAGACTGCATAGCGGCATTGCATGGGCCTGATAGCCCTGTTCCTTGTATTTGCGTTTTGCCGGGTAATCTTCGAATTTTGCATACCTCACCACATCTTCGGTGCGATAGGCCCAAACCTCGATCCAGAGCGGCGCCGCGTCGATGAGGAAATCGGCCATCGCCCGACCTCCGCCATAGCCGGGGAAACGGGTGATCGGCGGATGATCGACAAAGTCGTAGTCCGCCAAGTGCAGCATGTTGGCCACGATCGTTTCTGGCAGAGAGTCATAGCGAAAGCCGTTCAGCCCTTTGAATTGACCCCAGTTGAACAGCTTCGAGATTTCTCTGACCCAATTCTGGCTCGCGGCGTACTTGTAGGACCCGGATGAAGACGCGTGCCAGTCCGAAGATGATGTAAACCCAGAGTCACGAATATGCTGCGCAATATCGTCGAGGCTTTTGCCTTGCCATACGGCAGGCAGCTGAAAGCCCATTTTTGCGCAGAGATCGCCCATCAGGCCGCGCTCGCGAATATTAAGGATCAGACTGCTGTAACTGCGCTCCAGTTGACTCAGGCTGTCGAGCTTTTCGTCCTGACAAAGTTCGTTGGCCTTGTCCAGAATTGCCTGATCTGTCAGGCGCGAATAGTTGACCAGCGGGATCCAGCCATAAGAGGCCATGACTCCCTCTTTGAAGCCTTGCGCGATAATGCTTTCACTCGCACCTGGATAGCGCGAAACGAACTCCCCCCAACTCAGGCACTTGGTATCGCGTACGCATTCAAGCGCGTCTTGCAGCGTGGCAATTTCGTAGCTGCGCTTGAAGCGAATGTCCATGTCGGCGAGGACGCGATGGTGGATAAAGTCTCCGGCATTTCTGCGGCGAGTGATGAAGTTGTTGACGCTGTTGGGCAACTTCGCCCGGATGTGGCCGATGGTCGTCGCGCCGTGATCGATTTCGGTCTGGAAAAACCCGCGCAATTGCTGCTCGGTGTACTCGGTGGGACGGGCATTCGAGGGCAGGTCCAACGCTTGCTGCACGATCTCGTACTTGCGTGTCAGTTTGTCTGCGTCATTGCCGGAGGTGTTCGAGGGGTAGCGCAGATAGCGCATCGCCCTGGGAAACAGCTTTTGTCCATCGGCGAAGTTCCTGATGCCTCTGTCGCGCAACAGATCAATGTAGTACTGGTCGTTTTCGCCAATCCGGTCTTCAGGCAAATACGTGTTGCGACAGTGCGGATTGTCGCAAAAGGTGAAACCGCGGTACCGGATCAGGTCGTAACTTTTGCGCGCATTGTGTTGATGACAAACGGTGCAAGTGATCGATAGGGACTGGCTGCGATTGACCTGGGATTTTCCTTCGAGCAGTTGCAGAGTGCCGTCGAAAGTCATTTCCACATCCGCAAGGAATGTGTTGAAGGCCAGAAGCGCGGCGCGTTTGAACGGATTGCAGTGTGGGCAGCGGGTGGCATCCCAACTGTCGAGTTCGCTGAACCTGAGCGTAACTTTTTTGCCGCAGACGCTATGAACGTAATCGACCTTTTGCATTCGCCGAGCAGGAGTCTGGTGCGGAGGAACAAGGCCTTTGGGCGCGCAGATCTCCTCAAGCGTTGAACGCGTGAGCACCGGGGACGGCATCTTTCTTCGGGTCTCGTCCGGTTGGAAGAATGTCCCTTTCTTTGAAGACAATGCACGCGAACGAACGACGCTCCAGCTCTGGGTCATCGTCAGATTGCCCTTGCGCCAATGCAATGTGTCACCGGCAGAGATTTTCAGATGACTCAGTGGCACGCTCCCTTCAAGGGCGTGAGTCACGTCATCGAGTCCCTGTTCCCGGGCGATGGACTTCAGATACAAGAGGCTCAACTTGCCGCGCTCATGGCAGGGAATGAAAACGCAGCCGCGTTTATCGCTGACTAACGTTTTGGAGTTCTTCAAGTTCACCATCCCGCACGAGTGAAGAACCTCATGAACGGATTGGCCATTTTTGTGTGTGCCGCTGAGCCGTTTGTAGCCGGCGGCATGGATGATCTCGAGGATTGCTTCGTCGGTGTAATCGGATAGGCGAGACATGATCGAATGAAGGGCTCAGCGTGAAAAGGTCGGATTTACGGCAGGGCCGTGTTTTTTTGGGGGGGAGGCGTGCATGTGCGTGAGGGCTACCCACCCCCCGAATATTTCACCGCAGCGGCCGCCCGCGACGGCACGTTGAGCGTGCGCAGCAACGACGACACATGGATGCGCACGGTGAACGGCGAGATATCCAGTTCCCGGGCAATCTCTTTGTTGGTCTTGCCTTGGGCGATCAGCCGCAGCACATCCTGCTGACGCGGGGTGAGGGCGGTGCCGGTCTCCAGCGGCAGCAGCCCGGAAGGGGCGAACCTGACCAGCACTTCGCCTTCGCGGATCGCCAGAATCGCCTCGCCGATCTCATCCGGGGCGATGTTCTTGCCGATGAAACCGTCGACGCCGGCTGCCATCACCTCACCGATCAACATCTCGTCGTCGACCATCGACACCACAATCAGCGTGGTGCGCGGCAGTTTTCGGCGCAGTTCGGCGAGTTGGCTGATGCAGGTCAGGCCGGGGAAGCGCAGGTCGAGAATCAACGTGTCCGGCTCGCTGCCGTCGGGCAGCAAGGCCAGCACGGCGTCGAGGTCTCCGGCCTCCTCGATAGTCGCCTCGGGCAGCAGGCGCTGCACGGTGCGCAACATGGCCTCGCGAAACAACGGGTGATCGTCGGCTATGATGATGCGGCATGTCATGACGTGACCCTCCCTGGATCAGCGTGGTTTACGGCATGCACCTTAGCACCGCAAACGCAGATTGCCTGCCGACCGTTGCTGAATCTGACGACTGTCGCACAAGGACGTTGCCCATGAAGTTCGAGAAAAACACCGAGCTGGATCAGGCCAATCTGCGGATCATCATCGCCGGCATTGCCATGGTTTACATCTGCGTGCTGGGCGTATTGCCGGGGCAGCGCTTCGATACCTATCTGCCGGTGGTGATCTACATCTCGCTGTTTCTGCTGGCGTCGATTGTCTTGCGCCAGGCCATTGCAAGCTGGCCGGGGCATTACCCGGCGCGGCGGATTTTCGCGATGGTCCACGATTACACCGGTACCTGTTTCGGCCTGGTGCTGGGCGGTGAAGCGGCGTTGCCGCTGTACGCGGTGATCATCTGGGTCAACCTGGGCAACGGCATGCGCTATGGCTCGCGCTATCTGGCGATTGCCACGGGGTTGGCGCTGCTGGCGTTGCTGGCGGTCTATCGGTTGACGCCGGTGTGGCAGGCGCAACCGTACATGGTGCTGATGTTGATGCTCACCAGCACGGTGATCCCGTTCTACGCACACTTGCTGCTGGAGCGCACGCGCAAGGCCTCCGAAGAGGCGGTCGCGGCCAATCTGGAAAAGTCGCGGTTTCTCGCCCAGGCCAGCCATGATCTGCGCCAGCCGATTCACTCCATCGGGCTGTTCACCGCGTGCCTGCGTGAATCGCGGCTGGGCGAGCAGGAGCGGCAACTGGTCGACAACATCGACCGTTCGCTGCTCAACGTCTCGCAGTTGTTCCGTTCGATTCTTGACCTCTACACCCTCGACAACGGGCGTATTCTGCCGAGGTTGCAGGTGTTCAATCTCGGCGAGTGGCTGGCCGACCTGATCCGCCAGAACGCCGAGGCGGCGCGCTGGGCCGGCGTGGAGTTGCGTCTGCGCCCCTGTGAGCACTGGGTACAGAGCGATCCGGCGTTGCTCGCAACCATGGTGCAGAACGTGCTTTCCAATTGCTTCAAGTACGGCGCGCAACGCCCGGTGCTGATCGGCGTGCGCAAACGCGGCACCGGGCTGGCCATCGTGATTTATGACCGCGGCAACGGTATTGCCGAGGAGCATCTGCCGAAGGTCTTCGAGGAGTTTTATCGGGTGCGCCAAGTGCGTGACAAGGACGTGGAAGGCGTCGGCCTCGGGTTGTCGATCGTCAAGCGTCTGGGGCAGTTGATCGGCGTCGATGTGGCGTTGCGCTCGCAGCTCGGACGTGGCACGGCGGTCACCCTGTATGGCTTGCCGGTGGCCGTGGCGCCGCAGATGCCGGCCATGCGTGACGATGTGCGGCAGGCCGGCCTGCTGACCGGGCTGAAGGTGTGTCTGGTGGAGGATGATCGCAACGTCTTGCTGGCAACGTCGGCGCTGCTCGAGCGCTGGGGCTGCGTGGTGCAGGGCGAGTTGAGCGGGCAGGGGCTGGTCACCGATTGCGACATCATCGTCGCCGATTACGATCTGGGTACGCATGCCACGGGCATCGAGTGCATTGACGAGGTGCGGCGCCAGCGTGGTTTTGCGGTGCCGGCGATGATCATTACCGGGCATGACATCGAGAAAATACAGGCGGCCTTGCACGACCGCCAAATTGCCATCCTGTCCAAACCGGTACGCCCGGCCGAGCTGCGCGCGACCTTGCGGGCCCTGCGCGACCGGCAAACCGAGCCGGCCGAGCAGGTTTGACTCAGCGCTTGCAGAGGTAGTCTTGAGTGATGGTGGTTTGCAGGCAGTTGAACTGGCCCATGGTGCGGCAGATGTTTTTCTCGGAACCGGTCACCTCGGCGTTCTTGTAGCCCCAGGTCTTGCAGCGCTCCATCGCGACAGTCAGGCCTTGCGCGGCGTTGGTCTGGCCGCTTTCAAACTGGCCCAATTCATAGGAGACCTGGACGACACCGTCGTTCTTGCTGCCACCGGTGGCTTCCCATTGTTTGGGCGTGGCGCAGCCCGTCAGGGCGAGGGCGGTGAGGGTGAGAGTTGCGAGCAGGGTTTTCATGATGGAACGTAGTCCTTTACCGGGGAAGAGGGATTACTGGAACGGAATCGGCGAGGCGCCTTTGGGCAGGCACGACAGCGGCGGGGTCATGATGCCCATGCTCGCCACGGCGATAATCGCGCCGCTGGGCAACTCGCAGTTGTACTCGCCGGCCGGGGTGTACGCGGTGTAGTAGGTGAGGGTGCTGTCGCTGCGGATGTTGTCGATTTTCGACACCGGTTTACCGATGACCGTCTGCGCGCGCTCTTTCATGCTGGCTTCGGTAGGTTTGGCGGTCTGGCAGCCGCTGGCGCCAAGCAACAATGCGCTGACGATCGTCACTTTGCACAGATTGGAATGCAGTTTCATGGTGTTTCTTCCTTGGTGTTGTTCTGATTTCCAGGCACGACGATCCCGCGCACTGCACAGCGGCAATGTTGGGGAGCATCGGGGGTTGCGAGGGAATATAGCGCCGCGTGGCAGGGCGGTCGATTAGCACAAATGTGCTAGTGAACTGCGCAGGCGATAGTCTTTTCGCTTCCTTGCAGGTGGGCGCAGAAAGGAAATCAGTCTAAAAACACTGCCCGCGACTCGACGGCTTTTGCTAGCCTCAAAGGTGTAGGCGAACACGCAGACTGATGCGCAAGCGGATAGCAAGGGGACGTGGGGCGCGTTCCGAAGGGTACACGGTTAGAAAGATCTCCGCGCTGAGATCCAGCCCTTATGCCGTGTGAGGCAGCAAAGCACCGCTCTTTTTCCATGGTTGCTTTTGTACTGTGAGAGGCCCGATAAACCTTGTAAGCCAGAGACCAGCACTGGCCGCCTACTCGAACACCAAAGCCCGCATTGCTGCGGGCTTTGTCGTTGTTGCAGGGTCAGATTTTCGTCAGCGCGTACGCCAGATCGGCGCGCAGGTCTTCGAGGTCTTCGACCCCCACCGACAGGCGCACCAGGCCATCGCCGATGCCCAGTTTCGCGCGGGTTTCAGGTGGAATGGTCGCGTGGGTCATGATCGCCGGATGCTCGATCAGGCTTTCAACGCCGCCCAGGCTCTCGGCCAGGGCAAAGATGTTCACGTTCTCCAGAAAGCGCCGTGCGCCCTCCAGATCACTGTTCAGATCCACCGAGATCATCCCACCGAAACCATGCATCTGCCGTTTGGCCAACTCATGCTGCGGGTGCGACGGCAGGCCCGGGTAGTAGACGCGTTTGACCTGCGGTTGCTGCTCCAGCCACTTGGCCAGTTCCAGCGCGTTGCTGCAATGACGTTCCATGCGCAGCGCCAGAGTCTTCACCCCGCGCAACGTCAGGAATGCATCGAACGGGCCGGAAATCGCGCCGACCGCGTTTTGCAGGAAGCCGAGTTTGTCCGCGAGTTCGGCATTCTGCCCAACCACCGCGATACCACCGATCACGTCGGAGTGACCGTTCAGGTACTTGGTGGTCGAGTGCAGCACGATGTCGAAACCCAGCTCCAGCGGGCGCTGGATATACGGGCTGGCGAAGGTGTTGTCGGCGACGCTGATGATCCCGCGTGCACGACAGATGCGCGCAATCGCGGCCAGATCCGACAGGCTCAGCAGCGGGTTGGTCGGTGATTCGACAATCACCAGGCGCGTGTCGTCCTGCAGCGCCGCTTCGAACGCCGCCAGATCAGTCAGATCGACGTAGCTGAAGCGATGCCCGGCACTGCGCTGACGGACCTTGTCGAACAGGCGGAACGTGCCGCCGTACAAGTCATTGCCGGAGATCACGTGCGAACCGGCATCGATCAGTTCGAGCACGGTGGAAATCGTCGCCAGCCCGGAAGCGAAAGCAAACGCCCGGGTGCCTCCTTCCAGATCCGCCACGCAACGCTCCAGGGCAAAACGCGTCGGGTTGTGCGAGCGCCCGTAGTCGAAGCCCTTGTGCACGCCGGGGCTGTCTTGCAGGTAAGTCGAGTTGGCGTAGATCGGCGGCATCAGCGCGCCAGTGGTCGGGTCAGGTTCTTGCCCGGCGTGGATCACCCGGGTCGCGAAGCCTTGGGATTTATCGTCGTGCTGACTCATGCGAGGGATCTCCGTAATTGGTTGAGCATGTCGGTGCGGGTAATCAGGCCGTGGAAGCCCGAGGCGTCGGCGATGATCGCGACGAGGCCGCGACTGAGCACTGTTTCCAGCTCGGCGAGGTTGGCACCGGGGGCGAGGGTTTGCAGTTTGTCGGTCATCACGCTGGAGACCGATTGACTGAAGCGTGCGGCGTCTTCGTGCACCGCCAGCAGGATGTCCGATTCGTCGATCACGCCGACCAGTTGTTTGCCTTCCACCAGCACCGGCAATTGCGAGACATCCGCCAGACGCATGCGCTGGAACGCCGTCAGCAGGGTGTCGTCGGGGCCGACGCTGATCACCCGGCCGTCCTCGAAACGCCGGGCGATCAGATCGCGCAGGTCGCCATAGCGTTTGCGCTGCAACAGGCCCTGATCGGTCATCCACTGGTCGTTGTAGACCTTCGACAGATAGCGCGTGCCGGTGTCGCAGACGAAGCTGACCACGCGCTTGGGCTCGGTCTGTTCGCGGCAATAACGCAGCGCGGCGGCGAGCAAGGTGCCGGTCGACGAGCCACCGAGAATGCCTTCGGCGCGCAGCAACTGGCGGGCGTGGTCGAAGCTTTCTTCGTCGCTGATCGAGTACGCGTGGCGCACGCTGCTGAGGTCGGTGATCGACGGAATGAAGTCTTCGCCGATGCCTTCCACCGCCCACGAACCGGGCGTCGGCATGGTGCCGTCGCGGCTGTACTGAGCCATCACCGAACCCACCGGGTCGGCGAGGACCATTTGCAGATCCGGCTGTACGCGTTTGAAGAAGCGGCTCAGCCCGGTCAGGGTGCCGGCGGAACCGACGCCGACCACGATCGCGTCCAGATCATGCTCGGTCTGCGCCCAGATCTCCGGCGCGGTGCTGCACTCGTGTGCCAGCGGGTTGGCGGGGTTGTTGAACTGGTCGGCGAAGAACGCGCCGGGAATGTCTTTCGCCAGTCGTGCGGCCACGTCCTGGTAATACTCGGGGTGGCCTTTGCCGACATCCGAGCGGGTGATGTGCACTTCGGCGCCCATGGCTTTCAAGTGCAGGACTTTCTCGGTGGACATCTTGTCCGGGACTACCAGCACCACGCGGTAGCCTTTGGCCCGGCCGACCAGCGCCAGACCCAGACCGGTGTTGCCGGCGGTGGCCTCGACAATGGTGCCACCCGGTTGCAGGCGTCCGTCGCGTTCAGCGGCATCGATCATCGCCAGACCGACGCGGTCCTTGATCGAACCGCCGGGGTTTTGTGATTCCAGTTTGAGAAACAGTGTGCAGAGGCCGGTATCGAAGCGGGTAACTTGTACCAGCGGCGTATTGCCGATCAGCCCAAGTACGGCAGGGCGTGAATCCTTTGACATTTCTTCACCTCTTGTAGTGGTGTTGATCGCGTTCCATTCGCGGGGAAAAGCTCGCGTGCAACATAGGCGCAGACCTGATCTGTCGCAACCTTTAACCCGCCGCAGATACAGCCATTTCGATCTAACCATAGAACAGAATCGCAGCCTGCAAGGACCCGGTTTCAGAGGGTTTACATCAAGGCGCCATTGAGTATTGAAAGGGCGTCGCAAGCGCCTCTCAAAGCTTGATCTGCGGATGAATATCCTGCAGGGCAAAGATGTTTTCAGCGGGCATGCAGCTGATATCCGATCATGAGGGAAACTTGTGATCATCAAGATTAAAATGAGTTTGTCTCACTAGCATTCGATCCCGACAATGGCCGCCATCAACAAGACATTGGAGTTGTTTGTCATGGCACTGGCCCATTCCCTCGGATTTCCGCGCATCGGTCGCGACCGCGAATTGAAAAAAGCGCAAGAGGCGTTCTGGAAAGGAGAACTGAACGAGGCTGGCCTGCGTGAAGTGGGTCGTGAATTACGCAAGGCCCACTGGGACCTGCAGAAGAACGCCGGCATCGAGCTGCTGCCAGTGGGCGATTTCGCCTGGTACGACCAGGTGCTGACCCATTCGCTGATGTTCGGGGTGATTCCCGAGCGTTTCCGTCCGCACGACGGTAAAGCCAGCCTGCAGACCCTGTTCAGCATGGCCCGTGGCGTCAGCGACAGCTGCTGTGGCGGTGCGCACGCCCAGGAAATGACCAAGTGGTTTGACACCAACTACCACTATCTGGTCCCGGAATTCAGCGTTGATCAACAGTTCCAGCTCGGTTGGGAACAGTTGTTCGAAGAAGTCGAAGAAGCCCGTGCACTGGGGCATAACGTCAAACCGGTGATCATCGGCCCCCTGACTTATCTGTGGCTGGGCAAGGCCAAAGGTGCCGAGTTCGACAAGCTGGAACTGCTTGATCGCCTGCTGCCGCTGTACGGGCAGATCTTCGCGCGGCTGGCCGCACTCGGTGTGGAGTGGGTACAGATCGACGAGCCGATTCTGGTGCTCGACTTGCCGCAGGAGTGGAAGAATGCTTTCGAGCGTGCGTACAACCAGATCCAGCGTGATCCGCTGAAAAAACTGCTCGCCACTTACTTCGGTGGTCTGGAAGAGAACCTCGGTCTGGCCGCTAATCTGCCGGTCGACGGTTTGCACATCGATCTGGTGCGCGCAGCGGAACAGTACCCGACCATCCTTGATCGCCTGCCGGCCTACAAAGTGCTGTCGCTGGGTGTGGTCAACGGCCGCAACGTCTGGCGCTGCGATTTGGAAGATGCGCTGGCGACGTTGCAGCATGCGCATGAACGTCTGGGGGATCGGCTGTGGGTCGCGCCATCGTGCTCGCTGCTGCACAGCCCGGTGGATCTGAACCGCGAAGACCAGCTCGATGCCGAGCTGAAAAGCTGGTTGGCGTTTGCCGTGCAGAAGTGCGAGGAAGTCGCGGTGCTGGCGCAGGCGGTCAACGAGCCGGAAGCGCCGAAAGTGCTCCGCGCGTTGACCCAAAGCCGCTCGGTACAGACCAGCCGCGCCGCCTCGCCGCGTATTCACAAACCGGCAGTGCAGGCCCGTGTGGCGGCCATTACCGCGCAGGACAGCCAGCGCCAATCGCCGTTTACCCAGCGCATCGCCAAGCAGCGCGCCGGCCTCGATCTGCCGCTGTTCCCGACCACCACTATCGGCTCGTTCCCGCAGACCGCGGCGATCCGTTTGGCGCGTCAGTCATTCAAACAGGGCAAGCTCAGCGAAGCCGAATACACCGAAGCCATGTACAGCGAGATCCGCCATGCGGTGGAGATCCAGGAGCAACTGGGCCTCGACGTGCTGGTGCACGGTGAAGCCGAACGCAACGACATGGTCGAGTACTTCGCCGAGCAACTCGATGGCTACGTGTTCACCCGTTTCGGCTGGGTGCAGAGCTACGGTTCGCGTTGTGTGAAACCGGCGGTGATCTTCGGTGATCTGAGTCGTCCGCAAGCCATGACCGTGGACTGGATCCGCTACGCGCAAGGCCTGACCGACAAGGTCATGAAGGGCATGCTGACCGGCCCGGTGACCATGCTGATGTGGTCGTTCCCTCGCGAAGATGTGTCCCGTGAAGTGCAGGCACGGCAGTTGGCGCTGGCGATCCGTGACGAAGTGGTGGATCTGGAAGCCGCCGGGATCAGGATTGTGCAGATCGACGAAGCTGCATTCCGCGAAGGTCTGCCGCTGCGCCGTGCGCAGTGGCAGCACTATCTGGATTGGGCCACCGAAGCGTTCCGCCTGTGTGCCTCCGGTGTACGCGACGAAACGCAGATCCATACGCACATGTGCTACAGCGAATTCAACGATGTGATCGAGTCCATCGCCGCCATGGACGCCGACGTGATCACCATCGAAACCTCGCGTTCGGACATGGAGTTACTGGAGGCCTTCGAAGCGTTCGCTTACCCGAACGAGATCGGCCCGGGCGTCTACGACATCCACTCGCCGCGGGTGCCGGATGCTTCGGAGATGGCCAATTTGCTGCGCAAGGCAGCGCAGCGGATTCCGCCAGAGCGGTTGTGGGTCAACCCGGATTGCGGCTTGAAAACCCGTGGCTGGCCGGAGACTGAGGCGGCGCTGGTGCACATGGTCAACGCTGCCCGGCAACTGCGCAAAGAACTGGCGTAAAGCGCTAACGCCGTCCTTGTGGGAGCGGGCTTGCTCGCGAAAGCGGAGTGTCAGCTAAATAATTTTCGACTGACACTCCGCCTTCGCGAGCAAGCCCGCTCCCACACTGGAGTGTGTAGGGCGTCAGTGACGGCTCATCAAACCATGCAGCACACCGAGGCGCAAACCCGGTTCCGACGGCGCCATCTGCGAAATCCCGAGTTGTGCAAAGAACGCCGTCCCTGTGGGAGCGGGCTTGCTCGCGAAAGCGGAGTGTCAGCTAAATAATTTTCGACTGACACTCCGCCTTCGCGAGCAAGCCCGCTCCCACACTGGAGTGTGTAGGGTGTCAGTGCCGGCTCATCAAGCCGTGCAGCACACCGAGGCGCAGCCCCGGTTCCGACGGCGCCATCTGCGAAATCCCGAGTTGCGCAAAGACCGCCGTCCTTGTGGGAGCGGGTTAAGTGATCTGTCAGTGCCGGCTCATCAATCCATGCAGTACACCGAGGCGCAGCCCCGGTTCCGACGGCACCATCTGCGAAATCCCGAATACCTTGAACGCCGCCAGCATCAGCACCAGTCCACCGGGCAAAATGCTCTGGCGATGCGGCTGCAAGCCTGCCAGCTTCAACTGTTGAACGTTCTTCACCTTCAGCAGCAGGAGCGACAGCCGCAACAGTCCGCCATAGGTGATGCCATCCTGACCGAAGTCGTTCAAGCGATTGGCCTTGAGCACTTTCGCCAGCATCCGCGCCGTGCCCGACGAGCCAATGGTCTGCTGCCAGCCCTGCGCGCGATAGCGGCGGGCGACTTTTTCGAATTGCAGGATCGCCACGCGCTCGGCTTCCTGTAGTGCACCGGGCGCGATGCGTCCGTCGGGGAAATAGCGTGCGCCCAGGGTGCCGCTGCCGATGGCGATGCTTTCGGTGAGCAGCGGTTGCGAGCCCTGGCCGAGAATCAGTTCGGTGGAACCACCGCCAATGTCCACCACCAGACGCATGTCTTGCGCATCCGGCAGGGTATGAGCGACGCCGGCATACACCAGTTGCGCCTCTTCATGGCCGGAAATGACGTCGATGCGAAAACCCAGATGGCGTTCGGCACTGTGCAGAAACAACTGCGCATTGTCGGCCTCGCGCACCGCGCTGGTCGCCACTGCCCGCACTTTGCCGGCCTCGAATCCGCGCAGCTTCTTGCCGAACCGCGCCAATGCCTGCCAGCCCCGATCCAGCGCCATTTCATCCAGTGCACCGCCGTCGAAGCCCTCGGCCAGCCGCACCGGCTCTCGCAGGGTTTTGACTTCCTGAATCATGAAGCCTTTTCGACTGCGCACCGACTGGCCGATCATCAGGCGAAAGGCATTCGAACCCAGGTCGATGGCGGCAAACAGCGAGGCGTCTTCTTTCATGGGAATCCCTGCAAAACATCCGTCGAAGGCTCAAGACGGTTTGCGAGGATCCTGCGGTGATCTTGATGACATCCTGATGACGGGGCAGGGGCGGTTGAATGAATTTGCGGCTGTCATGACACTGTCATTATCCGGCGACTATCCTGCGGCCAATACATCGCGTGTTCTTAAAGTTTTTGCTGCCGAATTTGGCAGCTTTTTTTTGCCTGCGATTTGATGCCTTGCGTTCTGTAGGAGCTGCCGCAGGCTGCGATCTTTTGACTTTGTTTTTGAAGATCAAAAGATCGCAGCCTGCGGCAGCTCCTACACGATGGTGTTTGTAGATTTGCGGAGTCAATTTGCAATTCAGCGTTAGGCTTGGCTAATATACGATACATATACACATCGTATCGGATTCATATATGGGCATCGTAAAGATTTCAGAAGACATGCACGAGAACCTGCGTATCTCCAGCAACGCGCTCAGCCGCTCGATCAACGCGCAGGCCGAGCACTGGATGCGCATCGGCATGCTCGCCGAACTGCACCCCAACCTCGACCACAGCGCCATTTGCCGCTTGCTGATCCGCGCCGAACAGAACGGCGGGCTGGATCTGCATCAACTGACTCAGGAAGCCGTCAGCGCATGAGAAATCAGATCAAGATCAATAACCCTGCGGAAATCGCGAAGTCGCGCGCGGCGGGCAAACTCGCCGCTGAAGTGCTGGCGATGCTGGTGCCGCATGTGAAGGCCGGGGTGACGACCGATGAGCTGGATCGGTTGTGCAACGACTACATCGTCAACGTGCAGAAAGCGATTCCGGCCAACGTCGGTTATCACGGTTTTCCGAAAACCGTGTGCGCTTCGGTCAACGACGTGGTGTGCCACGGCATTCCTTCGGGCACACCGCTGAAAGACGGCGACATCGTCAACCTCGACATCGCGGTGATCAAGGACGGCTGGTTCGGCGACACCAGCCGCATGTACGTGGTCGGCGAGGCGACGCCTGAGGCGCAGCACCTGATCAAGACTACCTACGACGCCATGTGTGCGGGCATTCGCATGGTGCGTCCGGGCGCGACGCTGGGTGACATCGGCCATGCGATCCAGAGCCTGGCGGAGAAAGAAGGTTTCAGCGTGGTGCGCGAGTATTGCGGGCATGGCATCGGCAAGGTTTATCACGATGAACCGCAGATCCTGCATTACGGGTTTCCCAATCAGGGCATGAAGCTCAAGGCGGGGATGATCTTCACTGTCGAGCCGATGCTCAATGCCGGCAAGCGTCATGTGAAGAACATGCCGGATGGCTGGACCGTGCTGACCAAGGATGGCTCGCTGTCGGCGCAGTGGGAGCATATGGTCGCGGTGACCGACACCGGTTTCGAAATCCTCACCGCGTGGCCGGACGAAATTGAAGGTTTCACTCCGATCGCCTGAACACCACCAGACCCCTGTGGGAGCGGGCTTGCTCGCGAATGCGGTGTGTCATTCAACATAAACAGTGACTGACACGCCGCCTTCGCGAGCAAGCCCGCTCCCACAGTTGAAATGCAATCTCATGTAGGAGCTGCCGCAGGCTGCGATCTTTTGATCTTGAAAAGCACAATCAAAAGATCGCAGCCTGCGGCAGCTCCTACACGGAACCTCAGTGAGAACCGGCCGCTTTGTTGAGGTCGCTCTCAGTCCATTCGGTGTAGACGCAAGCATCGGCAGTAGCCCAGCGCACCCGCACCGGGTCGCCAGCCTTGAGCGGCATGCCCGCCGCCGACAGCGCTTTCACCGTCATCGAAGTACCGCCCGAAGTCACCACGCTGCAGGTCTGGCTTTCGCCGAGAAACAACACTTCCACCACCTGCGCCGACACCTCATTCCAACCCGCTGCCAGCGGCTCAGCGCTCGCCTGCTGCACGCTCAGTGCCACAGCTTTTTCCGGACGCACCATCAACAACACGTCCTGATCGGTGTGCAACCCGGCGGTCAGGCGAATCGACAATGACTGTCCTTCAAACGAAGCCGCCGCATTGCCCTGCGCCTTGAGCTTGAGGAAGTTCGAATTGCCGAGGAACGACGCGACAAACGCGTTCGGCGGATTCTGATACAGGTCATAACCGCTGCCCAAACCAACAATCTTGCCGTGACTGAAAATCGCGATGCGCTGCGACAGGCGCATGGCTTCTTCCTGATCGTGGGTCACGTAGACGATGGTGATGCCCAGGCGCCGATGCAGCTGGCGCAGTTCATCCTGCAGGTCTTCACGCAGTTTTTTGTCCAGCGCACCGAGCGGTTCGTCCATCAACAGAATGCGTGGCTCGTAGACCAGCGCCCGGGCGATGGCTACGCGTTGCTGTTGCCCGCCAGAGAGTTGCGAAGGGCGGCGATGGGCGAATTGTTCGAGCTGTACCAGTTTCAGCATCGCATCGACACGCTTGTCGCGTTCGGCGGCGGCGAGTTTGCGGATCGCCAGCGGGAAGGCGATGTTGTCGCGCACCGACAGATGCGGGAACAGCGAATAACGCTGGAACACCATGCCAATGTCGCGCTTGTGCGGTGGCACGTTGACCAACGACTGACCGTTGACCAGGATCTCGCCGCTACTTGGGGTTTCGAACCCGGCGAGCATCGACAGCGTGGTGCTTTTGCCCGAGCCGCTGGAGCCGAGGAAGGTCAGGAACTCGCCGTCCTTGATGTCCAGCGAGATGTTGTCGACGGCGGCAAAGTCGCCGTAGTGCTTGTTCAGATTGCGCAGGCTGACCAGGGGTTTGTCGTTCTGCTGGGATGCGTCTTTGATCACGGCACTCATGTCGTACTCCTGGGCGCTCAGGCGCTGATTTCGTTGCGCCGGCGCAGCGCGGCGGCGATCACCATGACCAATACCGACAGGCCGATCAGCAGCGTCGAAGCGACGGCGATCACCGGGGTCAGGTCCTGGCGCAGGGTGGTCCACATTTTCACGGGAAGGGTTTGCAGGGTCGGGCTGGCCATCATCACGCTGAGCACCACTTCGTCCCACGAAACCAGAAAGGCGAAGAGGGCGCCGGCGACCATGCCCGGACGGATCGCCGGGAACGTCACCTTGAACACCGCTTGCAGGCGTGAGGCGCCGCAGATCACCGCCGCGTCTTCAATCGACTGATCGAACAGCTTCAGCGAGTTGATGATCGAGATGATGGTGAACGGCAGCGCGACGATCACATGGCTGACCACGAACGCAAACATGGTCCCGGTGTAACCGAGCTTGAGAAACAGCGCGTACACCGCCACGGCGATGATCACCAGCGGCACGATCATCGGCAGGGTGAACAGGCCGTAGAGCATTTCCCGTCCGGGAAAACGCCCGCGCACCAGAGCAAATGCGGTTGGTAGACCGAGGGCCACGGCGCAGATTGTGGTCAACACGGCGACCTTGAGGCTGGCCGCCGCAGCGTTCATCCAGTCGGCGTTGGAGAAGAACTGGCCGTACCATTTCAGCGTCCATCCCGGCGGCGGGAATACCAGCCACTGCGACGAGCCGAACGACAGCAGCACGATGAACACGATCGGCAACAGCAGGAACAGGCCGATCAGACCGGTGGTGGCGTAGAGGCCGAAACGCATCCGCCGGCTCATGGCATTGGGAGTCAGGAGCATCTCGACTTACCTCGCGTTACTGGCGCCAACCGGGGATTCCGGCTGAAGCTTCAGGTAGAAGTAGAACAGCACCAGGGTGATCGCGATCAGCAACGCGGCTCCGGCACTGGCCAGGCCCCAGTTGAGGAACGATTGCACCTGCTGAATGATGAACTCCGGCAGCATCATGTTCTGCGCCCCGCCGAGCAGTGCCGGGGTGACGTAGTAACCGAGCGACATCACGAACACCATCAAGCCGCCGGACGCCAGACCTGGCCGGCACAGCGGCAGGAACACCCGGAAGAAGTTGGTCCACGGGCTGGCGCCGCAGATCGAGCCGGCCTGCAGGATCATCGGGTCGATGGCCTGCATGGTCGCCTGCAACGGCAGGACGATGAACGGGATCATGATGTAGCTCATGCCGATCACCACGCCGGTCAGGTTGTGCACCATTTCCAGCGGCTGATCGATGATGCCCAGCGCCATCAGCGCCTTGTTGATCACCCCCGAGGCCTGCAGCAATACCAGCCACGAATAGGTGCGGGCGAGCAGGCTGGTCCACATCGACAGCAGCACGATGTTGAGGATCCAGCGGCCCCAGCCGCGCGGCACCAGCGTGATCGCCCAGGCCAGCGGAAAGCCCAGCAAGAGGCTGAAAATCGTCACCAGCCCGGCCACCGAGAAGGTGTTGAGCAGTACCCGCGCATACGCCGAGTTGGCGAACAGTTGTTCATAGTTGCCAAGGCCCGGGGTCGGTTCCAGCACGCCGCGCAACAGCAGGCCAATCAACGGCGCTAGAAAGAACAGGCCGAGGAACAGCAGTGCCGGGACCAGGTTGCCGGCACCTTTCCAGCGTTGTCTGAAGGTGTGGGTCGAGCCGGCAGCGCTCGCGGCGCTCCCGGTAACCGTTGCAGGACGGGGCGCAGCAGCCGCCATTTTCATTTGACCAGCCATTCGTTCCACCGTGTCGCGATGGCCGGGCCGTTCTTGGCCCAGTACGCGAAATCAAGAGTGATCTGATCCTTGGCGTAGGCCGTCGGCAGGTTCGGGGCCAGCACCGAGTCCAGGCGCGCCACGCTGTCGACGTTGACCGGGGCGTAGGCGGTCAGGTTGGAGAAGTCGGCCTGGCCTTTGGCACTGCTGGCGTTGGCCAGGAACTTCATCGCCGCGTCCTTGTTTTTCGAGCCCTTTGGAATCACCAGAATGTCGGCCATGACCAGGTTCTGTTTCCAGCTCACACCGACGGGGGCGCCGTCTTCTTGCAGGGCGTGAATCCGGCCGTTCCAGAACTGGCCCATGCTCGCTTCACCGGAGGCCAGCAGTTGCTGCGACTGCGCGCCGCCGCTCCACCAGACGATGTCTTTCTTGATGGTGTCGAGTTTTTTGAAGGCGCGATCCAGATCCAGCGGGTAGAGCTTGTCAGCCGCTACGCCGTCGGCCAGCAGCGCCAGTTCGAGCACGCCGGGGCTTGGCCATTTGTACAGGGCGCGTTTGCCAGGGTAGGTCTTGGTGTCGAACAGGGCGCTCCAGTCCTGCGGCTTGTTGGCGCCGAGTTTGCCCTCGTTGTAGCCCAGGACGAAGGAGAAGAAGAACGAGCCGACCCCGTAATCGCTGACGAAACGCGGGTCGATCTTGTCGCGCTGGATGACGTTGAAATCGAGGGGTTCGAGCAGGCCTTCAGCGGCGGCGCGCAGGGCGAAGTCGGCTTCGACATCGACCACGTCCCATTGCACGTTGCCGCTTTCGACCATGGCCTTGAGTTTGCCGTAGTCGGTCGGGCCGTCCTGCACCACGGTGATGCCGCTGGCCTTGCTGAACGGATCGGCCCAGGCCTGTTTCTGCGCATCCTGGGTGCTACCGCCCCAGCTGACGAAGTTCACGCTTTCGGCGGCCATTGCAGCCTGGCCGGTCACGCTCAGCAGTCCCGCAAAAAGGATTGCGGTTGCAGCTTTGTTCAACACCATTTTTACGCCCTCATTGTTGTGTTTTTGAGCGGGCTTGCGTTGTTGCCCGCCTGTCGGGAGCAGTAGCCGGACGGTTTTTCAGGTCGCCCGGTCTATGGAATATCATATTATGGTATTCCAAACTTTGTGCAAGCACTTTGCCTTACCGGTTATCTGGCGGAGCTGCTTTTTTGTAGTTCGAGGAAATCGGTCTGAAACGCAAACCCCATTGTGGGAGCGGGCTTGCTCGCGAATGCGTTGGGTCGTTCAACATTGATGTCGACTGATACGCCGCCTTCGGGAGCAAGCCCCCTCCCACAGTGGAACGTGGTTTTACCCGGGGTTATTCGCTGAAGGGGATGCTCTCGACCACCTCCAGGTCATACCCGGTCAATCCCGCGTATTTCAATGGCGGCCCAAGATGCCGCAGCTTGCCCACCCCCAGGTTCTGCAGAATCTGCGCCCCGGTACCCACCTCCGAATAGATCCGCGATTGCGAGCGACTGAACTGCCGTGGCGGCTGGGTCAATTGCGGCACGCGCTCCAGCAGCGCCTGCGACGATTCATGGTTGGCCAACACTACGACCACGCCATGACCTTCAGCCGCGACCCGCTGCAGCGCCGCCCACAGCGTCCAGTTGCTCGGTCCGCTGTACTCGGCGCCGACCAGATCTCGCAGCGGATCAATCACATGCACGCGCACCAGCGTCGGCTCTTCGCGGCGCAGATCGCCCATGACCATCGCCATGTGCACGCCACCCTCGATGCGGTCTTCAAAGGTGATCAGACGGAACATGCCGTGCACCGTCGGCAGCTCACGTTCGCCGATGCGTTCGATGGTGTGCTCGGTGCTGAGGCGATAGTGGATCAGGTCGGCGATGGTGCCGATCTTGATCCCGTGCTTGCGCGCGAACACTTCCAGATCCGGGCGGCGAGCCATGGTGCCGTCGTCGTTCATCACTTCGACGATCACCGAGGCGGGCGTGAACCCGGCCAGACGCGCCAGATCACAACCAGCCTCGGTGTGACCGGCGCGGGTCAGCACGCCACCTTCCTTGGCGCGCAGCGGGAAAATGTGCCCAGGTTGCACCAGGTCTTCTGCGCGAGCGTTCGGCGCCACGGCGGCGGCAACGGTGCAAGCGCGGTCGGCAGCAGAAATGCCCGTAGTGACGCCGACCGCCGCTTCGATGGAAACCGTAAACGCGGTGCTGAACACGCTGCCATTGCTCGGCACCATCTGCTCAAGGCCCAGGCGTTGGCAGTGTTCGTCGGTCAACGTCAGGCAGATCAACCCGCGCGCCTCACGGGCCATGAAGCTGATCGCCTCGGGCGTGCAGCAGTCGGCGGCCAGCAGCAGGTCGCCTTCGTTTTCCCGATCTTCGTCATCGACCAGCAGGACCATTTTGCCGAGACGATAATCTTCGAGGATTTCTTCGATGCTGTTGAAGGCCATGCTGGACTCTCAGGGTTGGTTGCAAATAATATTGGTATACCATAATACAAAATCAACAAAGAGGTCACTATGAAGGCGTACTGGATTGCCCACGTGGATGTCGACGATGCCGAGCACTACAGCCAATACACCCAACGCGCGCCGGCAGCGTTCGCCGAGTTCGGCGCGAAGTTTCTGGCCCGGGGCGGGCGCAGCGAAGCGCTGGAGGGCAGGGCTACTCCTCAGCGTAGCGTGGTGATCGAGTTCGAGAGCTATGAGAAGGCCGTGGCGTGCTACCACTCGGCGGCGTATCAGGAAGCGAAAAGTTATCGCGAGGAATGGGCGCGGGCAGAAATTATCATCGTCGAAGGCATCGCCCCACTTTAAGCAACACCACAAATCCCCTGTGGGAGCGGGCTTGCTCGCGAAGGCGGTCAATCATTCAACATTTCTATCGACTGACACACCGCATTCGCGAGCAAGCCCGCTCCCACAGGGGCGAAGGTGATCCTCAGCGGATGAAGTGAATCTTGCCGCTGTCATCATTGCCCATGTAGATCCCATACACCCCGGCCTGACGCTCCTCGATGTAACGCTCGAGAATCTGCCGGATCGCCGGGTAATAGATCTGCTCCCACGGAATGTCTTCAGGGGCGAAGAACTTGTAGTCCATGGTCTCAGGGCCGAACTGCCCGGTGATCTCCAGCGCGATCGCGCGGAAGATGATGTACACCTCGCTGATCTTCGGCACGCTGAAAATCGAATACGGCGAGACGATTTCCGCACGTACGCCACTTTCTTCCCAGACTTCACGCAGCGCCGCCTGCTCGGTGGTTTCGCCGCTTTCCATGAAGCCGGCCGGCAGCGTCCAGGTGCCCGGACGCGGTGGGATCGCCCGTTGGCACAAGAGGTATTTGCCGTCCTGCTCGATGATGCAGCCGGCGATGATCTTCGGATTGACGTAGTGGATGTAGCCGCAGCCGCGGCACATCAGGCGCTCGTGCGTATCGCCCGGCGGTACCTGCTGACCGAGGTCAGGGCCACCGCATTTCGGGCAAAAGCTCGGGCTGAACATGTCAGTGACCTATGCGCGGTTCTTTCAGCGCGATCGGCAGGGTGATGTTCGGCGTGGCGCCGGTCTCTTCCTGTTTGCGCTTGAGGTAGTCGAGGGCCACGGCCGCAGCGGCGCGCACGTGATCGACACAGGCCTGATGCGCCGCCAGCGGATCGCCGCTCTTGATCGCTTCGACCATTTTCTCCATTTCGTGGTTACTCGCGCCGCGACGGTTTTCCTGGGACACCGAAGTCGCCCGCAGGTAGCTGATACGTGCCTGCAACTGGCGCAGCTGGGTGGCCGCAACATGGTTGCCCGAACCCTCGAGCAGCACGTCGTAGAAGCCCTGTACCGAGTCGATCACCTGTTGCAGTTCGCCGTCCTTGAGCGCCTTGCGGTTCTCGTCGAGGGCTTTTTCCAGGGCCTTGATGTCCTTGGCCTTGGCGCGCAGGGTGAACAGCTGGACGATCAGGCCTTCGAGCACGCAGCGCAGCTCATAGATGTCGACTGCATCGGCGAGGGTGATGATCGCCACCCGTGGGCCTTTGGCATCGGCGAACTCGACCAGACCTTCGGACTCCAGGTGACGCAAGGCTTCGCGCACCGATGTGCGGCTGACACCGAGGCGATCGCACAGATCGCGCTCCACCAGACGATCGCCGGGCATGAGCTGGAAATTCATGATCGCGCTACGCAGTTTGTCCAGCACGATTTCGCGCAGGGTAACGGGGTTGCGATTGACCTTGAAGCTGTCGTCGAGTGGCTGGCGTTTCATGGGGTCCGCTCTTGAATTTGGCTGTCCATGCCAGACGGGCATCTAAACAGCCGAGGGGTTAACTGGAGGCCTCGGCGTCGGCTTCGGCGAAGGCTTCACGGGCGAGCCGGAAACTGTCCACGGCTGCCGGGACGCCGCAATAAATACCGACCTGAAGCAGAATTTCGCGTATTTGCTCACGACTCAGGCCGTTACGCAAGGCGCCGCGCACATGCAGCTTGAGTTCGTGCGGGCGGTTGAGCGCCGAGATCATCGCCAGGTTGATCATGCTGCGCTCCTTGAGCGACAAACCCTCGCGCCCCCAGACATGGCCCCAGCAGTACTCGGTGACCATTTCCTGCAGCGGGCGGGTGAAGTCGTCGGCGTTCTCGATCGAGCGCTGCACATAGGCTTCGCCGAGCACCTGAGTGCGGATCTTCAGGCCTTTTTCGTACTTTTCGTTGCTCATCATTCCTCCCATCACCATAAATCCCTTGTAGGAGTGAGCCTGCTCGCGATAGCGGTGGATCAGTCGACATCAATGTTGAATGTCAGTCCGCTATCGCGAGCAGGCTCACTCCTACAGGGATTGTGTGAATCCATCAGGCCAGGGTTGGCAACGGGCCAAGCTTGCCCTTGTGATAAATCATCGGTGTTACCGGTTGCTCGGGCAGGATCAGGTGCTTCACCGCGCCGACAATGATCGCGTGATCACCACCGTCGTATTCACGCCACAACTCGCACTCGATGATCGCCGTGGCCTTGGCGAGGATCGGGTTACCGAGTTCGCTCAAATGCCACTCGATGTGCCTGGCCTTGTCCTTGCCTTTACCGGCAAAGGCGTAGGCCTCGGCGGTCTGGTCGGCGGACAGCAAATGGATCGCGAATTTCTTGCTGTCGCGCAGCACCGGGTAGGTGTCGGAGGCGTAGTTGGGACAGAACAGCACCAGTGCCGGATCAATCGACAGCGCACTGAAGGCGCTGGCGGTGATGCCGACGATGGCGCCGTCCGGGTCTAGGGTGGTGACCACCGTGACGCCGGATGGGAATGAGCTCATGACGTCTTTGTAAATGCCGGGTTCGATCATGTCGCAGGACTCCTAGCGCATCACAAATGGATCAGGCATCGGAGCCTGAGAGAGATTGATCCACACCGTTTTCAGTTCGGTGTAGGCCAGCACCGAATCGATGCCGCTTTCGCGTCCATAGCCACTGTTCTTGAAGCCGCCGATCGGCGCCATGGCCGACACTGCGCGGTAGGTGTTGACCCAGATGATTCCCGAGCGCACATCCCGCGCCAGACGATGGGCGCGGCCCAGGTCGCGAGTCCAGATGCCGGCGGCGAGGCCGAACTGCGAGTCGTTGGCAATCGCCAGCGCCTCGGCTTCATCTTTGAAGCGAATCACCGATGCCACCGGGCCAAAGACTTCTTCCTGCATGATCTTCATCGAGTTGCGGTCGCACTCGAACAGCGTCGGCTCGTAGAACCAGCCGTCACCGAGATTAGCCGGACGCTTGCCGCCGGTGCGCAAACGCGCGCCTTCAGCGATGGCATCCGCCACCAACCCTTCGACTACTGCCAGTTGCTGCGCGGTGGCCATCGGGCCCATTTCGCTGTGGTCTTCCTGCGGGTTGCCGATGCGAATGCGCTGGGCGCGTTCGACCAGGCGATTGACGAACTCGTCGTAGATTTCGTCCTGCACCAGCAGCCGCGAGCCAGACACGCAGCTTTGACCCGAAGCGGCGTAGATCCCGGCGATGGCGCCGTTGATCGCGCTGTCCAGATCGGCGTCGGCGAAGATGATGTTCGGCGACTTGCCGCCGAGTTCCAGCGACAGCTTGGCGAAGTTCTCGGCGCTGCTGCGCACCACATGCCGGGCCGTGGCCGCGCCGCCGGTGAAGGCGATCTTGCGGATCAGCGGATGGCGGGTGAGGGCTGCGCCGGTGCTCGGGCCGTAACCGGTGACGACGTTGACCACACCCGGCGGGATCCCGGCTTCGAGGGCCAGGCGTGCCAGCTCAAGGATGGTCGCCGAGGCGTGCTCGGACGGTTTGATCACGATGGTGTTGCCGGCGGCGAGGGCCGGCGCCAGTTTGATCGCGGTCAGGTACAGCGGGCTGTTCCACGGAATGATCGCGGCGACCACACCCATCGCTTCGTGCACGGTGTAGGCGAACAGATCGGGCTTATCCAGCGGCAGGGTGCCGCCTTCGAGCTTGTCGGCCAGACCTGCGGTGTAGTGGAAGAACTCCGGCAGATAGCCGACCTGACCCCGGGTTTCGCGGATCAGCTTGCCGTTGTCGCGGCTTTCCAGCTGCGCCAGTTGTTCCTTGTTTTCCGCGATCAGGTCACCGAGACGGCGCAGCAGTTTGCCGCGTGCGGTGGCGGTCAGGCCGCGCCAGGCCGGGCTGTCGAAAGCCGTCTGCGCCGCTTGCACCGCGCGTTCGACGTCGGCTTCATCGGCGTCAGGCAGTTCGGCCCAGGCCTGTGCGCAAGCCGGGTTGAGGCTTTCGAAGGTCTTGCCGGAGAGGGCGTCGACCCATTCTCCGCCGATGCACATCTGGAAGCGTGCGAGTGTCATGCAACGATCCCCTTTATATGGTTTTGTCGGGAGTGTGCGTAGTCGAGAAATTCCAGCAGCGTCTGGTTGACCAGGCGCGGCGACTCTACCGGCATCATATGCCGTTGCTCGGGCAGCACCGCAACCCTCGCCCCGGGGATGCGCCGGGCCAGTTGCTCGGCCATTTCCGGGGTCGAACCGGGGTCGAGTTCGCCAGTGGCGATCAGCGTCGGCGCCTGAATGCTGCCAAGGTCGTCGGCGCGGTACATGTCCTGGGTGGCGAACAATTCGTAGGTGGTCAGATAGCCCTGCGGGTCATTGCCGGCCAGGGTCTGACGAATGGCCGCGATCTGTGCCGGGTTAGCCGCCTGATATTCGCGGCTGAACCAGCGCGACAGCGCCGCTTCGGCGTTGGCATCCGGGCCGTGTTCAGCGGCCTGCGCGGTACGGGCGATAACCCCGGCGCGCTGCTCTTCGCTGCGGTTGAACACGCTGTTCAGGACCACCAGGCTTTGCAGGCGCTCGGGGTAGTGCAGGGCAAACGCCCTCGCGACCAGACCGCCCATGGAGAAACCGATCACCGCTGCCTGAGGCAGATTCAGGTGATCGAGCAGCTCCAGCAACTGATCGGCATAACCGAGCAGGCCGGTGCCGCTGGCCGGGCGCGGGCTGGCGCCGTGGCCGAGCATGTCGTAGGCGATCACCTGGTATTGGGCAGACAGGCCAACGATCTGGCCGCCCCACATTTCTTTGTTCAGGCCCACGCCGTGGATCAAGACCACGGGCTGGCCTTGGCCGGTCGCCAGGTAACTGGTGCCAGCCGGGGTGAGTTCAGCGGTGAGCCGAATCATGGAGCGCTCCTGCAGTGCCTTTTATTGTGATTACTGGGCTTTTTCGGCGGCCAGTTCTTCCAGATCGATGTAGCGGTTGCCGATGCGCGGGTGCAGGCGGCCACCGTCGGCGCAACCGAGTACCACGACGATTTCGTCGGCACGCGGCGCGTCTTCGATCTGCATTTCCAGGGTGATGTAGTGCGAACGCAGGCCTTCGTCATCCTTGTGCATCATCGGGATCTGAATCGAAGTGCCCGGGCCGCCGCGCTTGTTGGTGAAGCTCAGGTAGCTCTTGGCCTTGACCGCTTCGCGGTAGTGGTTGCCGAAGCGCAGGGTGTGGATCACCGCCGAGGCGTGCTCGATCTCGCCGTCGGCACCGACCACTGCCGCTTTGCCGTACGCCTCGATCTTCTCGGCGCCGCCGATGATGCCCACCAGACGCTCGACCATCATTGCGCCGAGGTCGGAGCAGTTGGCGCGAATTTGCGGTTTCAGATCCTCGACGAAGCCGTTGCCGACCCACGGGTTCTTCATCACCACGGCCAGCCCGACCATGGTCACTGGCTTGTCAGTGACCTTGCCGCCTTCGATGAAGGTTTCTTCGACATAGCTGACGATCTTGCGAATTTCGAAACTCATGAGCTGCTCCGTAGGGGGATTGAGAGTGTCTGTGCGTCTGATGGTATACCATAATACCTATCGTGCAAGTCCCCCACGCAAGATTTGCTGCATCCATCCGGCGAATGGCGCCGTACTCACTGCCAGCCCCAATCTCACAAACACCATTACACCCTGTGGGAGGGGGCTTGCTCCCGAAAGCGGTGGATCAGTCGACATCTTTGGTGCCTGACACATCGCCTTCGGGAGCAAGCCCCCTCCCACAATGGAAATCACCGCTGACAGGAGGTCATCCGGTTAACAAAAGATAACGTGGCGCCGATTGTCAGACGTTTCCAAAGCCCGATAGGATGAGCCAGCTTCCCAAGGCGCTCTGGACTGCGGGTTTCACGGCTATGCTTGTGACCCATCAGTCACCACGAGCACCCTTGCGGCGCCCTAAGGCCGAATGGCCTAACAATAATAAATAGGGGAAGGTCTATGAGTCGTTGCCGCCCGCCGGCGTTACGCAACACCGCGTTGCTGGCCACAGCACTCACTTTGCTGGGCTTTGCCACGTTATCGGCACCTGTGATGGCCGCCGAGGCGCCAGCCGACGTGGTCTATGCAACCGAATCCGCCAAAGCCGCGAAAAGCCTGATGCTCGATGTCGTCCACGCTGGCAACCGCCTGGTGTCGGTCGGGGATCGCGGACACATTCTCTATTCCGACGACCAGGGCAAGACCTGGACCCAGGCCAAAGTGCCGTCCCGGCAACTGCTGACGGCGGTGTACTTCGTCGATGACCAGCACGGCTGGGCGGTCGGCCACGACGCACAAATTCTCGCCAGCGCAGACGGCGGTCTGACCTGGACCAAGCAATTCGAAGACCTCAAGCGTGAATCGCCGCTGCTCGACGTCTGGTTCAAGGACGTCAACAGCGGCCTTGCCGTGGGCGCGTACGGCGCGTTGCTGGAAACCACCGATGGCGGCAAAAACTGGGAAGACGTCAGCGACCGCCTCGACAACGAAGACCAGTTCCACCTCAACGCCATCACGGCGGTGAAGGACGCCGGACTGTTCATCGTCGGCGAGTCGGGCAGCATGTTCCGCTCCGCCGACTGGGGCCAGACCTGGGAAAAACTCGAAGGCCCGTACGAAGGCTCGCTGTTCGGCGTGATCGGTACGGCGCAACCGCAGACACTGCTGGCCTACGGCTTGCGCGGCAACCTCTACCGTTCCACCGATTTCGGCAGCACCTGGGAACAGGTTGAACTGAAAGCCGCACGCGGCGCGCTGGAATTCGGCCTGTCCGGCGCCACGCTGCTCGCCGACGGCTCGATCGTGATCGTCGGCAACGGCGGTTCGGTGATCAGCAGCAGCGACAACGGCGAAACCTTCAGCGTCTTCAACCGCCCGGATCGCATTTCGCTGTCCTCGGTGACGGCAGCCGGCGACGGCAATCTGATTCTGACCGGGCAGGGTGGCGTGCACACCACGCAGCCAAACGGCGCCGAAATCAATAATAAGAAGGCGGGGCTATGACTTCCTTGATCACTCCTCAGCAGGACAAGGCGACGTTCCTCGAACGTCTGATTTTCAACAACCGCCCGGCAGTGATCCTGATCTGTCTAGTGGTCAGCGTCTTTCTGTTCTGGCAGGCCACGCTGATCCGGCCGTCCACCAGTTTCGAAAAAATGATCCCGCTCAAGCATCCGTTCATCGAGAAGATGATGGAGCACCGCAACGATCTGGCGAACCTGGGCAACACCGTGCGCATTTCGGTGGAAGCCAAGGACGGCGACATTTTTTCCAGGGAGTACATGGAGACCCTGCGGCAGATCAACGACGAGGTGTTCTACATCTCCGGCGTCGACCGCTCCGGCCTCAAGTCGCTGTGGAGCCCGAGCGTACGCTGGACCGAAGTGACCGAAGAGGGCTTCGCCGGCGGGGAAGTGATCCCGCAGAGCTACAACGGCTCTCAGGACAGTCTCGATCTGCTGCGCAACAACGTGCTCAAGTCAGGGCAGGTCGGACGCCTGGTGGCCAACGACTTCAAGTCGAGCATCGTCGACATTCCGTTGCTGGAGTCCTACCCGGATCCGCAGGATCAGGGGAAGTTGCTGGCACTGGACTACCGCCAGTTCTCCCATGAGCTTGAAGACAAGATCCGCAACAAGTTCGAAGCGCAGAACCCCAACGTCAAGATCCACATCGTCGGTTTCGCCAAGAAGGTCGGTGACCTGATCGACGGGCTGGTGATGGTGGTGATGTTCTTCGGCATCGCTTTCGTCATCACCCTGATCCTGCTGTTGTGGTTCACCAACTGCCTGCGCAGCACCATTGCGGTGTTGAGCACCACGCTGGTGGCGGTGGTCTGGCAACTGGGGCTGATGCACTTCTTCGGCTTCGGGCTGGATCCGTATTCGATGCTGGTGCCGTTCCTGATCTTCGCCATCGGCATTTCCCACGGCGTGCAGAAGATCAACGGTATCGCCCTGCAATCGAGTGAGGCGGACAACGCCCTGACCGCTGCGCGGCGCACCTTCCGGCAACTGTTTCTGCCGGGGATGATCGCGATTCTCGCCGACGCCGTGGGCTTCATCACCCTGCTGATCATCGACATCGGGGTGATCCGCGAACTGGCGATCGGCGCGTCCATCGGCGTGGCGGTGATCGTGTTCACCAACCTGATCCTGTTGCCGGTGGCGATTTCCTATGTCGGCATCAGCAAGCGTGCGATTGCCAAGAGCAAGAAAGACGCGAATCGCGAACACCCGTTCTGGCGCCTGTTGTCGAACTTCGCCAGCCCGAAAGTCGCACGCATCTCGGTGCTGCTGGCGCTGATCGCCTTCGGCGGCGGCCTCTGGTACAGCCAGAACCTGAAAATCGGCGACCTCGATCAGGGTGCGCCGGAGCTGCGTCCGGACTCGCGCTACAACAAGGACAACAACTTCATCATCAGCAATTACTCGACCAGCTCCGATGTGCTGGTGGTGATGGTCAAGACCAAAGCCGAAGGCTGCTCGCGCTTTGAGGCCATGGCGCCGATCGACGAGCTGATGTGGAAGATGCAGAACACCGAGGGCGTGCAGTCGGCGATCTCGCTGGTGACCGTGTCCAAGCAGATGATCAAGGGCATGAACGAGGGCAACCTGAAATGGGAAACCCTGTCGCGCAACCCGGACGTGCTGAACAACTCGATCGCCCGCGCCGACGGCCTGTACAACAACAGCTGTTCGCTGGCCCCGGTGCTGATCTTCCTCAATGACCACAAGGCCGAAACCCTCGACCGCGCGGTGCACGCGGTGCAGGAGTTCGCCACGGCCAACAACAAGGACGGTCTGGAATTCATCCTCGCCGCCGGTAACGCCGGGATCGAGGCGGCCACCAACGAAGTCATCAAACAGGCCGAGCTGACGATCCTGATCCTGGTGTACATCTGCGTCGCGGTGATGTGCATGATCACCTTCCGCTCGTGGGCGGCGACCCTGTGCATCGTCTTGCCGCTGGTGCTGACCTCGGTGCTGGGCAACGCGCTGATGGCGTTCATGGGCATCGGCGTCAAAGTCGCGACCCTGCCGGTGGTGGCGCTGGGCGTGGGGATCGGCGTGGACTACGGGATCTACATCTACAGCCGTCTGGAAAGTTTCCTGCGCGCCGGGTTGCCGTTGCAGGAAGCTTATTACCAGACCCTGAAATCCACCGGTAAAGCGGTGCTGTTCACCGGTCTGTGCCTGGCCATCGGCGTGTGCACCTGGATCTTCTCGGCGATCAAGTTCCAGGCCGACATGGGCCTGATGCTGACCTTCATGCTGCTATGGAACATGTTCGGTGCGCTGTGGCTGTTGCCAGCGCTGGCGAAGTTCCTGATCAAGCCGGAGAAACTGGCGGGGCAGAAGGGCAACTCGCTGTTTGCTCACTGATCCGGATGCCTGAAACGACAAAGCCGCAACCTCAGGGTTGCGGCTTTTTTTATCCTGCGAATTTCACACAATCCCTTGTAGGAGTGAGCCTGCTCGCGATAGCGGTATATCAGGTAGAGAATCACGGAATGACACACCGCTATCGCGAGCAGGCTCACTCCTACAAGGGGAATTGTGGTGTGTCAGGAGAGCTCGGTACCGAGCACAACACTCAGCGCACTGCGCGCATCATCCAGCTGCACCAGCGTCGCATGCCTTGCACCCAGCGCATCACGGTTCTCGATCGCCGTAAGAATCGCCTTGTGCCTCGGCAGCGCCAGTTCATGCAGATTCGGGCGCTGGTTGGAGTGCTTCAACGCCTCGGCGATCGCCACCGAAAGCATGTTGCACAGGTTCGCCAGCAGATCATTGTGGGTCGCGTCAGCGATGCGGCTGTGGAAGTCCAGATCCGGCTGCAGCAATGCTTCCGGGGTCGGTGCGGCTTCCATGCGTTGATAGGCTTCGCCGATGGCCGCGATGTCGGCCTCGGTCGCGTGCTGGGCGGCGAGGGCGGCGGCGGCCGGTTCGATGATGCTGCGCACGCTGGTCAGCACATTGAAGAATTCATTCTGCGGGCTGCTTTGCATCAGCCAGTGCAGCACGTCCGGGTCGAGCATGTGCCACTCGCGGCGCGCCTTGACCACCGTGCCGACACGCGGTTTGGAATACACCAGCCCCTTGGCCACCAGCACTCGCGTGGCTTCGCGCAACACCGGGCGGCTGACCGCGTATTCCTCGCACAACAGCGCTTCGGCGGGCAGTTTGTCGTCGGGCAAAAAGCGTCCGGAGACGATCTGCATGCCCAGTTCCTGGACAATGCGCGAGTGCATGCTTTTGCGATCGGAAGGTTTGCGGTAATCCATGGGGAACGGCGCGATCCTGAGCGATGGAGATGCCGCGCATCATAGCAGGCGTGCGGCGATCTTGAGGCTGATGCATAGCAAATGTAGGAGTGAGCCTGCTCGCGATGGCGGTGTGTCAGTCAGCATGTGTACCAACTGGCGGACCGCTATCGCGAGCAGGCTCACTCCTACAGTAGATCTGCGGTGTCAGTGAGAATGGCGGGGCACTTCCGCACCTCGGCAACCCACCAGAAAGTCAAAGTCACAGCCCTGATCCGCCTGCAGCACATGATCGATGTACAGCTGACGATAGCCACCCACCAACAATTGCTGCGGTGGCTGCAGATCCGCCATGCGCGCTGCCAGTTCGGCATCCGGAATGTCCAGATGCAAACGCCCGCTGGCGCAATCCAGCTCGATCCAGTCGCCTTCCTGCACCACCGCCAACGGCCCGCCGGCCGCCGCTTCCGGGGCGACGTGCAAAACCACCGTGCCGTACGCGGTGCCGCTCATCCGCGCGTCGGAGATGCGCACCATATCGGTCACGCCTTGAGCCAGCAGCTTGGCTGGCAGGCCCATATTGCCGACCTCGGCCATGCCCGGATAACCCTTCGGCCCGCAGTTCTTCATCACCAGGATCGAATCTTTATCGACATCCAGTTCCGGATCATTGATCCGCGCCTTGTACATGTCGAAGTTTTCAAACACCACCGCACGGCCACGATGCTGCATCAGCTCAGGCGTAGCGGCGGACGGCTTGAGCACCGCACCGAGCGGCGCCAGGTTGCCGCGCAGCACGCAGATACCGCCGTCAGCGCGGATCGGATTGTCAAGGGTACGGATCACTTCGTCCTCGCCATAAATCGGCGCGTCCTTGGTGTTCTCGCCTAGCGATTTACCATTAACGGTCAGCGCGTTCGGATTGGGGATCAGATTGGCCTCGCCGAGACGGCGCAGCACCGCCGGCAAACCACCGGCGTAGTAAAACTCTTCCATCAGAAAGCGCCCGGACGGTTGCAGGTCGACGATGGTCGGCATGCCGCGCCCGATACGGGTCCAGTCGTCCAGATCCAGCTCGACACCGATGCGCCCGGCGATGGCTTTCAGGTGAATCACCGCGTTGGTCGAACCGCCAATAGCCGCGTTGACCCGAATAGCGTTTTCAAAGGCTTCCTTGGTCAGGATCTTCGACAGGCGCAAGTCTTCGCGAACCATCTCCACCGCGCGCATGCCGGACATGTGCGCCAACACGTAACGTCGCGCATCCACCGCCGGAATCGCCGCGTTGTGCGGCAACGACGTGCCCAGTGCTTCGGCCATGCAAGCCATGGTCGACGCGGTGCCCATGGTGTTGCAGGTACCCGCCGAGCGCGACATGCCGCCCTCGGCTGCAAGGAAATCGTCGATGGTGATGGTGCCGGCCTTGACCTGCTCGCTGAGCTGCCAGACCACCGTGCCCGAGCCGATGTCCTTGCCCTTGTGCTTGCCGTTGAGCATCGGCCCGCCGGTGACGACGATCGCCGGCACGTCGCAACTGGCCGCGCCCATCAGCAGCGCCGGGGTGGTCTTGTCGCAGCCAGTCAGCAGCACCACGCCGTCAATCGGATTGCCGCGAATCGCCTCTTCAACGTCCATGCTCGCCAGGTTGCGGGTGAGCATGGCGGTGGGGCGCAGGTTCGACTCGCCGTTGGAGAACACCGGGAATTCCACCGGAAAGCCACCGGCCTCGATCACTCCGCGTTTGACGTGCTCCGCGATCTGGCGGAAATGCGCGTTGCACGGGGTCAGTTCCGACCAGGTGTTGCAGATGCCGATGATCGGCTTGCCATGAAACTGGTGGTCGGCGATGCCCTGATTCTTCATCCAGCTGCGGTACATGAAGCCGTTCTTGTCGGCAGTGCCAAACCATTGGGCCGAGCGCAGGGTGGGTTTCTTCTCAGACATGATCGATTCTCTTATTGTAAGACTATTGTTTGCGAGTCACGGCTAAACATAAGCGCAAAATCGACGGTTTGGAAGTGTTGTTGGGTAATTAGTATTACTATATAGTCGTTTTCGACGGAGGGATTGGCCCTGGCGGTGTTCCGCGAGAGGCGTCCCCCGAGGTTCTATAAAAACAACAATCGGAGACCGACCCCATGAGCCAGGAACTGCGGCTGATCCGCCGCATCACGCTGAAACTGATTCCCTTCCTGATCCTGCTGTACCTGATCGCCTATGTGGATCGCTCCGCCGTCGGCTTCGCCAAGCTGCACATGGGCGCCGACATCGGCATCGGTGATGCGGCCTATGGCCTCGGTGCCGGGCTGTTTTTCATTGGCTACTTTCTTCTCGAAATCCCCAGCAACCTGATGCTCGAACGCTTCGGCGCGCGGCGCTGGTTCGCGCGCATCATGATCACCTGGGGCGCGATCACCATCGGCATGGCGTTCGTCCAGGGCCCGCACAGTTTCTACGTCATGCGCTTTCTGCTCGGCGCGGCGGAAGCGGGGTTCTTCCCCGGCGTTCTGTACTACATCACCCAATGGTTCCCGGTGCGCCATCGCGGCAAAATCCTCGGCCTGTTCATCCTCTCCCAGCCGATCGCGATGATGATCACCGGCCCGGTGTCCGGCGGCTTGCTCGGCATGGACGGCATTCTCGGTCTGCACGGCTGGCAGTGGCTGTTCATCGTCATCGGCACGCCGGCGATCCTCCTCACCTGGCCGGTACTGCGCTGGCTGCCGGACGGCCCGCAGCAAGTGCAATGGATGGATCAGGCCGAGAAAGACTGGCTGACCGGCGAGCTGAAAAAGGATTTGCAGGAATACGGCCAGACCCGTCACGGCAATCCGCTGCATGCACTCAAGGACAAACGCGTGTTGCTGCTGGCGCTGTTCTATCTGCCGGTGACCCTGAGCATTTATGGCCTCGGCCTGTGGCTGCCGACATTGATCAAACAGTTCGGCGGCAGCGATCTGGTGACCGGTTTCGTCTCGTCGGTACCGTACATCTTCGGCATCGTCGGCCTGCTGATCGTGCCGCGCAGCTCCGACCGCATGAACGATCGCTACGGCCACCTGGCGGTGCTCTATGTATTGGGTGCGCTTGGCTTGTTCTTCAGCGCGTGGCTGACCCTGCCGGTGGCGCAACTGGCGGCGCTGTGCCTGGTGGCGTTTGCGCTGTTTTCCTGCACGGCGGTGTTCTGGACCTTGCCGGGACGGTTCTTCGCTGGGGCGAGCGCGGCGGCGGGGATCGCCTTGGTCAACTCGGTGGGCAACCTCGGCGGCTACATCGGGCCGTTCGTGATCGGCGCGTTGAAGGAATACACCGGGAACCTGGCTTCGGGGCTGTATTTCCTCAGTGGGGTGATGGTGTTTGGTTTGATTCTTACAGCAATCGTTTACCGGGTGCTTGAGCGTAAACATGTGCTGCCGGTCGAGCAGTTCGCCGCCAGTGCACGCGGTGCCACCCGCACCTGAATTTGCAGGACAACACAGCATCCCATGTGGGAGCGGGCTTGCTCGCGAATGCGGTGGGTCAGCCACCATTATCGTTGAATGACACACCGCTTTCGCGAGCAAGCCCGCTCCCACAATGGATCGGCGCCGAATTCAAGACTGGTTTACAGGAGAGGACATATGCATCTGGTTCAATTCGAATTGATTAACGGCGAGCGCCGCGTCGGCGTGGTCGACAACGGGCTGATCCGCGAAGTGCAGGACGCCCGCAGCGTACGCGATCTCGCGCTGGCCGCGATTGAGGCCGGCAGCACCCTGGAGCAGCAAGTACAAACCCATGGCCTGGGCATCAGTCATGACTATGCGCAATTGCTCAAAGACTTGCGCATCTTGCCGCCGCTGGACCATCCCGATCCCGCGCACTTGCTGGTCAGCGGCACCGGCCTCACGCACCTGGGCAGCGCCTCGGCGCGGGACAAGATGCACCAGCAGGCCGGCGACGAAGCGCAAATGACCGACACCATGCGCATCTTCAAATGGGGCGTGGAGGGCGGTAAACCGGCGGCGGGGCAGGCGGGCGTGCAGCCGGAGTGGTTCTACAAGGGCGACGGCAGCATCGTCGTGCGTCCGGGCGAAGCCTTCCCGTTGCCGCCGTTCGCCGAAGACGCCGGCGAGGAACCGGAAATGGCCGGGCTCTACGTCATTGGTCACGACGGCAAACCGTATCGCCTCGGTTTCGCGGTGGGCAACGAGTTCTCCGACCACGTCATGGAGCGCAAGAACTACCTGTACCTCGCCCACTCGAAACTGCGCAGTTGCAGTTACGGTCCGGAACTTCGCACCGGTGAATTGCCTCAACATCTGGCCGGCAGCAGTCGCATCCTGCGTGACGGCGAAGTGCTGTGGCAAAACGAATTCCTCAGCGGCGAGGCCAACATGTGCCACAGCCTCGCCAACCTTGAATACCACCACTTCAAATATCGCCAGTTCCTGCGTCCGGGCGACGTGCACATTCACTTCTTCGGCACCGCGACCCTGTCGTTCGCCGATGGCATTCGCACCCAACCGGGCGACCAGTTTGAAATCAGCCAGGCCGAATTCGGCGCCCCGCTGGTCAACGGTATCGCCCCGGCAGCAGCGGCTTTTCAACCGGACAGCATCGGTACCCTTTAAGGAGCTCCCATGACTCAGATTCTCGGCCACAACTACATCGGCGGACAGCGCAGCGCAGCAGGCAACGTCAAACTGCAAAGCGTCGACGCGACCACCGGCGAACAGCTGCCGTACGCTTTCATTCAAGCGACTGAAGCCGAAGTCGATGCCGCCGCCAAAGCCGCCGCAGCAGCTTACCCAGCCTATCGCAGCCTCAGCGCCGAGCGCCGCGCACAGTTTCTCGACGCGATTGCCGATGAACTGGATGCGTTGGGTGATGCTTTCGTCGCGCTGGTCTGCCGTGAAACTGCGCTGCCTGCGGGGCGGATTCAGGGCGAGCGCGGGCGCACCAGCGGGCAGATGCGCCTGTTCGCCAAAGTCCTGCGGCGCGGTGATTTCTACGGCGCGCGGATCGACCTGCCGTTGCCGGATCGGCAGCCGTTGCCACGCCCTGATCTGCGCCAGTACCGCATCGGCCTCGGCCCGGTGGCAGTGTTCGGTGCGAGCAACTTTCCGTTGGCGTTTTCCACTGCGGGCGGCGATACCGCTGCCGCGCTGGCCGCCGGTTGCCCGGTGGTGTTCAAGGCACACTCGGGTCATATGGCTACCGCTGAACTTGTCGCCGATGCACTGATTCGCGCCGCCGAAAAAACCGCGATGCCGGCCGGTGTGTTCAACATGATCTACGGCGGTGGCGTCGGCGAGTGGCTGGTCAAGCATCCGGCGATTCAGGCGGTCGGCTTCACCGGTTCGCTCAAGGGCGGTCGGGCACTGTGCGACATGGCAGCGGCGCGGCCGCAACCGATCCCGGTGTTTGCCGAGATGTCGAGCATCAACCCGGTGATCGTTCTGCCTCAAGCCTTGGCTGAGCGCTCGGAAACCATTGCCCGCGACCTGACCGCTTCGGTGGTGCAGGGCTGCGGCCAGTTCTGCACCAATCCGGGACTGGTCATCGGTATCCGTTCGCCGCAGTTCAGCGCCTTCGTCCAGCAAGTCGCCGGGCTGATTGGCGACCAACCGGCGCAAACCATGCTCAACGCCGGCACCCTCGGCAGTTACGGCAAAGGTCTGCAAAAGTTGCTGGCGCATTCCGGCATCGAGCATCTGGCGGATAATCCGCAGCAGGGCAATCAGGCGCAGCCACAACTGTTCAAGGCCGATGTCAGCCTGTTGATCAACGGTGATGAAGTGCTGCAGGAAGAAGTGTTCGGCCCGATCACGGTGATCGTCGAAGTAGCGGACAAGGCCGAGTTGAACGCGGCGTTGCAGGGCCTGCACGGGCAACTGACAGCGACGATGATCGGCGAACAGGCCGACTTCGAAGGCTTCCCGGAACTGACGCCGCTGCTCGAACAGAAAGTCGGGCGGATCCTGCTCAATGGTTATCCGACCGGGGTCGAGGTGTGCGATTCGATGGTGCATGGCGGACCGTATCCGGCGACGTCGGATGCGCGCGGAACCTCGGTGGGGACGCTGGCGATCGACCGGTTCCTGCGCCCGGTGTGCTTCCAGAACTACCCCGACAGCTTGCTGCCGGAACCGCTGAAGAATGGCAATCCGTTGCGCATTCAGCGCCTGGTCGACGGCAAGCCGTCACGCGACGCCCTCTAACCCACACCGCAAATCCCCTGTAGGAGTGAGCCTGCTCGCGATAGCGGTTTCACATTCGACATCTTGGTTGGATGACACACCGCCATCGCGAGCAGGCTCACTCCTACAAGGGCCGGGCACGACAATGAGCTATCATTGGCCCTTTCCCCCCTAGAAAGACTGTTTGCCATGACTGCCCAAACCCTTCTCAACGCCCTCGAACACTGCGGCATGGTCGAGATCGACGGCCTGCACGCCTTCGAATTCGCCCTCGACGATGACGACAACCTGCACATCGAATGCATGGATGGCAAAAAATCCCTGCATTGGGAGTTCACCCCGGCGCAGGTTACGGCGGCGACGTTTGATGAAGACCTGCAGAGCTGGCTCATCATTGGCTACGCCAGCGATACCAAAACCACCGGCGAGCACCGTCTGGTCTGCCTCGGTGATGTAGTCAGCAGCAGCGACGACGAGGAAGACAATCAATGAACATGCGTAAATTCTGGCCGCTGCTGATGGCCGGCAGCGTCGGTGCCATGGGCCTGTCCAGTGCCAGTGCCGAGACCTATCAATTGCTGGTCGGCTCCTACACCGCGGGCACCAGCCAAGGCATCTATCGAATGAGTTTCGATAGTGCTACCGGCCAGATTGCCGCCAAGCCGCTGCAAGTGGTGGAGAGCGAAAACCCGTCGTGGCTGACCCTGTCCAAAGACCAGAAGCAGCTGTTCGTGGTCAACGAAAACGGCCCCGGCCAGAAAGATCCGGTCGGCCGCGTCAGCAGCTACTCGATCGATCAGAAGACCCACGCCCTGACCCTGATCAATCAAGTGCAGAGCCTGGGCAACGAGCCGACCCATTCGAGCCTCAGCGGCGATGCCAGCCATCTGTTCGTCAGCAACTATTCGGTGGTCGAAAATCCGGGTGGCACCCTCGCGGTGTTGCCGGTCGGCGCCGATGGCAAACTCAAACCGGTGGTGCAGATGAGCGCGCACCCGGCGAGCCGGGTCAATCCCGAGCGTCAGGCCTCGAACCACGTGCACTCGACGGTGTCCTCGCCGGATGGCCGCTACGTGTTCTCCAATGACCTCGGAGCGGACAAGGTCTTCATTTACAAATTCGACCCGAAAGCCAATCCAGACCTGCCGTTGACCCCGGCAAAAACCGCTTCGGTGAGCCTGCCGGCCGGCAGTGGCCCGCGTCATTTGCTGTTCAGTGCTGACGGCAAGCATGCCTGGCTGACCATGGAAATGAGCGCACAGGTCGCGGTGTTCGACTACCACAACGGCGTGCTGACGCAGACGCAAATGGTCGATCTGGCCGCCGGTCAGCCGACCTCGGACAAAGCCGCCGCCGCGCTGCATGCGTCGGCCGATGGCAAGTTCCTCTACGTCAGCAACCGTGGCACCGCCAATCAGTTGCTGGTGTTCGGCATCGATCCGGCGACCGGCCAGCTCAAGGAACTGCAAAAACGTTCGGTGGAAGGAGATCACCCGCGTGAGTTCAGCCTCGATCCGAGTGGCAAATTCCTGCTGATCGCCAACCAGAAGAGCAACGAAATTGTTGTCGTCGAGCGCGATGCCAAGACCGGTCTGCTCGGCAAAACCGTGCAAAAACTGCCGATGGACGCCCCCAGCGATCTGAAGTTTCTAGTGCGACAATAAGCCACAGGCCCCGGTATTCGGGGCCTGTCTCGTTGTATTAATCGCGCTGATATCCGGTAATGCTACAAAGCATTTCAAGCGATCAACCCTCGAGCGTTAAGTTTGCTTCACGGCCCAATCGGGCAAAGCAAGCCAACCGAACACGAGGGTTACCGCCATGAACTTCAATCTTTTCTCTGTCATCGCCGCTTCCGCCATCTCTGCCACCGTTGCATTGCCAGCCAGTGCCAACGCCGAAATCGCCGGCAAAAAATCCCACACCCAGAGCTACACCCAGAAATACCTGCAACAGAGCGCCAACTTCTACGCCGCACTGGATCACAAAGCCCAACACTGAAATGCCCGCTTCGAACAACTCCCTGTAGGAGCTGCCGAAGGCTGCGATCTTTTGATCTTCAACGTCAAAAGATCGCAGCCTTCGGCAGCTCCTACACGTTTATGCGTTGGGCGGCTTGATAGACCCCTTCAAGCACGTAAATAGAAAGGCTAAATAATCAACCAAGCTGATGTTTACTATGGCAAACCCTGAGTGGTTACCGCGGCTTTTTTGATTGATCCTGACGGCACTGAAACATGCCCACGGAGCACATCATGGCCAGTTCAATCATCACCTCAGCCAAGCGCGGCGCCTACCTGGCCATCGGTCTTTACCTGGCCCTGGTGCTGTTTGTCAGCATCGCCGCGCAAACCCAACACAGCTTCGACGCACCGATCGAAGTCGCACACCCCGGCATCCAGTTCGAACACCGCGCAGACGTGCTGGTTGATCGCGCTGAACTCGCAGGAGTGGGCGGCGCATGAAAGGCTACAGACTCTGGGTCATTGCCAGCCTGGCACTGATGACCAATGGCGCGGCATTACTCGGCTTCGGTCAGGGTTCGGTGGGTGCGCTGGCGCGGGCCATAGAGGCCAACCACAGCATTGCGCACAACATCGAACGGGCCAGTTCACTGGGGTTGATGGCCGGCAATCCGCCGATCAAGGCTGAGGTCGACTTTCTCGGACCGTTTGAAGTGGATTGCATGGCACTCGGCATGTGCAACGCTCTTGCTTAGACTGATCGAACCATTGTGGCGAGGGGATTCATCCCCGATGGGGCGCGAAGCGGCCCCAAACCCGGCAAACCGGATTATTCTCATACACCGAGGTGTCTGATTTCAGGGCAGCTTCGCCGCCCATCGGGGATGAATCCCCTCGCCACAGGTTTTCGGCAAGCAGGAAGAGGGTGGTTATTTCTTCATGATCGAGGTGAAGAGGTCGGAGTCGAGCAAGCGCTGCAACCACGCTTGCAACCGCACATAAGGCGTCTGCGCAAACCACTCGCGATCCACATGCGCAAACTGCCGAACGAACGGCAGCAACGCCACGTCCGCCAGACTCAAGTGATCGCTCAGCAAGTAATCCCGACCTTCAAGCAACTCATCCAGCCTCTGCAGAAACAACGCCCCCTCAGCCCGATAAACTTCCATCGGCTGCTCGGGATAACGCTCGGCGTATTTATAGCGGTTCAAATGCACCTTGAACCCCTGATCGTTAGCCTCGATCAACTCGGCAATCCGTGAATCACCGCCGAGCAGCCAGTCATCCGGATCATGCTGTGCCAACGCCCAGCGCATGATCTCCAGGCTCTCATCAATCACCTGCCCATTGGCATCCAGCACCGGCACCGTGCCCTTGGGCGAGATCGCCAGCATCGCGGCCGGTTTGGCCTTGAGGCTGACTTCGACGATCTCCACCGGCACCTCGGAATATCGCAGGGCCATCCGCGCGCGCATTGCGTACGGGCAGCGGCGGAATGAATACAGCGTGTTCATTTCACCTCCAGCGTACTCAAGCCGTTGCCCTGGCGTTGCACCTGAATCTGCACCGGAATCCGTTCGTGCATTTCCTGCACGTGGGAAATCACTGCGACCTTGCGCCCCTGCGCCTGCAAACCGTCGAGGGCGTCCATCGCCAGTTGCAGCGATTCCGGGTCGAGGCTGCCGAAGCCTTCGTCGATAAACAACGATTCGATTTTCAGCGTGCTCGAGGCCATCGATGCCAGCCCCAGTGCAAGGGCCAGCGACACCAGGAAAGTCTCGCCGCCGGACAGCGAATGCACCGAGCGCAATTCGTCGCCCATCTCGGTATCCATCACCAGCAGGCCGAGCATGCTGCCACCGCGTTTCAAACGATAGCGTTTGACCAGTTGGCGCAACTGCACGTTGGCGTGATGCACCAGCAGGTCGAGGTTGTAGGCCTGGGCGATCTTGCGGAACGTGTCGCCGGTGGCCGAGCCGATCAACGCATTCAGGCGCGCCCAGCGCTGGTATTCGGCATAGGCGACGGCGATCTGCTGCGCCAGCGCTTGGTTGGCGTTTTGCCGGCGCTGATCTTCAGCTTGCTCGGCGCGCAGTTCGGCGCACTGTTGCTCGCTGAGGTTGAACTGGTTCTGCAGCTCGGCGAGGGCGCTGGCGAGTTGCTCGGCATCGAGATTGCCGTTGTGCTGCGCCTGATGATCGGCCAAGCGCTGATCCCGTTCCTGCAGCAGCACCTTGGCCTGTTCGATGGCTTTTTCGTTGTGCTGCAAGCGTTGGCGCAGTTCGCTGAGCTGCGTGTCATCGACGCGCAGCAGGTCTTCGAGACCGCCGTCATCCAGTTCAGGATGGCGTGCGCGCCAGTCGGCAATCTTCTGCGTCAGTTCGCTGTCTTCGCTTTGCAGCGCCTGTAAGCGTTCCTGCTGAGCCTTGAGTTCGGCACTGATCTGCACCAACTGCGTACGTACGCTCTGCAGTTCCGCAGCGGTGCTGGTTTCGGCGTTGCGCGCCTGATCCACAGCCTGTTCCAGTTGCTGCTGCCAGTGCTCGGCGCTGCTGTGGTCGCCCAACAGTTGCGCCAGTTTCGCCTGACTGGCCTGCTGCTGCTCGGCCAGTGCGCTGAATTGCTGCTCGGCGCTTTGCAGCTGCTGGACGCGGCTGAGCTGGCGATCCTGTTCCTTGTCCAGCGTCTGCTGGCGTTGTTGCTGTTCGGCCAACTCTTCCTTCTGCTGATCAACCTGCGCCAGACGTTCGGCAATCTGCCGATCCAGCTGCATGAAGGTTGCCGCCGGCTCGATGCGCAAGGCCTCGAGGGTGTCGGCCGGCAACAAGCTGGCGAACGCGGTCAGTTCCTCGTCGAGACGCTGACGGTCGCTGCTCAGTTCGCGTTGTTGGTTGCTCAAGTGTTGCGCCGCTTGCTGATGCGCGGTTTCGGCATTACGCAGTTGCTGGGTCAGGCGCGCCGCGTCCTGTTGCAGGGTGAGCAGGGCGCTCTGGCGTTGTTCGTCCTGAGTGATGCTCTGATTCAGTTGATCGTTCTGCCGGGTCAGCCAGGCGTCACGCTTGTCGGCGTCCTGGTTCAGCAACTGAGGCGCCAGCGGATGCGCCTGCAGACTCGGCGCCAGTGCCTGGAGCTGGGCGGTCAATTGCTCCTGCTGTTGCAACAGCTCTTTCTGCCGGGCGATCACGCCCCCGACGTCGGCGCGCAGCTCGGTGAGTTTTTCCTTGAGCTGATCCACCGCTTGCTGCGCGTTGGCCTGCTCGGATTCATCGTGCCGGCCGAGGCTTTGCAGCAGCGCTTCCGGCTGATGATACGGATGCTCGTTGCTGCCACAGACCGGGCACGGCTGATCGTCCTGCAACTGCGCGCGCAGTTCTTCGACACTGGCGCTGCGGGCCAGACGCTGGCGCTCGAGCAGTTCTCGGGTGACGTTAAGGGTTTGTTCGGCGACGGTCAGCTCGGCCTTGGTTTTCACTCCGTCCTGGGTCAGGCGCTCGCGTTCCTGCTGTGCATCGAGCAGGCGCTGTTGCAGCTCGGCGCCGCGTTTTTCCAGCTCCTGCTGACTGGCCCAGAGCCGTGTCAGGTCTTCGATGGCGCGCAGCTGTTTGCGGTTGTCTTGCAACAGAGTGCCGAGGATGCCGATCTGCTCGGCGACGGCATCCGGCTCGGCGCCGGCCTCTTTGAACAGCACTTCCAGTTGCTGTTTCTGCGTAGCCAACGCGTCGGCGCTGTGCGCGGCGTTCTGTTCGAGGGTCGCCAGTTCGGCCTGGCCCTGGTTCAGGCGATTGCCGATCAGCATCAGCTGTTGCAGGCGATCGCGATAGGCATTCCATGCGTCGCTGAGCGGCGCCAGATCCGCACTCTGCTCCAGCTCGGCGGCGATTTTCTGCAGGCGTTCAGCGACTTCGGCCTGTTTCGCCTGCAAGGCCTGAATCGCGCTCTGGCCTTCGGTGCAGGCTTGCTCGGCGGACTGGCGGGCCTCGGCGCTGAGTGCGGTGTCCTTGGCGAGACGGGCGAGGGTGCTTTGCTCCTCGAATGCCTGACGCAGCAGCGGGGCGCTTTCGCTGTGCTGTTGCTGCGCTTCGGTCAGGGCGATTTTTGCGGCATCGAGTGCCTGCTCCAGTTGCGTCTGACGCTCATTGAGTTTGCCGTGTTGCTCGGTGTGCGCGGCAATTTGTGCGGCCAGCGGCGTCAGCTGCGCATCGAGTTCAGTCTTGCGCGCGAATTGGTGCCGTTGCGGGGCGAGTTGTTCCAGGCGCGTCAGCCTCAGGCGCTCGCCGGCCAGGCTTTCCCACTGTTGCTGCGCACTGGACAGTTGTTCGGCAGCCGCTTGCTGCGCGTCCTGCAACTGGCGCAAATCCTTGAGCCAGCTGTGCTGTTGTTCCAGTTGCTTGAGCTGCGCTTGCTGCAACTTCAGCTGTTGCTGGGCAGCGTTGAAACGCTCATCCAGTTCGGCGCGGGCTTCGGGGGCCAGTGGAGTGACGCCAGTGGCCTGATCCTGCAGCAGCTTGTGCGCTTCGCGGGCCTCTTTGGTCTTGTCGAACGCGCGGCGGCCGAGGCGGGTGTAGAGCGCGGTGTCGGTGAGTTTTTCCAGCAGTTCGCTGCGGTCGTTGTCGTCGGCCTTGAGGAACGCGCTGAACTCACTCTGGGCCAGCAGCACGGCGCGGGTGAACTGTTCGAAGTTCAGGCCCAGCGCGGCTTCGAGTTGGGTCTTGTATTCGCCTTTCTGGCTGGCGAGCAGTTGATCCTGATCGATGTCGCGCAGGCTCTGCCGGCTGGCCTGCAACTTGCCGCCGGCCTTCTCGCGGGCACGGTTGGCTTCCCAGCGTGCACGGTAACGGCGGCCATCGACGCCGACGAAATCCACCTCCGCGTAACATTCACCGGTACCACGACGCAGCAAGGTGCGCGGGTCGCCAGTGGCGATTTCGCCGTCCGCATCCGGAACCTTGGCGTCACGGCCAGTGTTGTTCAGCCGCGGCACGGCGCCGAACAGCGCCAGGCACAGGGCATCGAGCAAGGTACTTTTACCGGCGCCGGTCGGCCCGGTGATCGCGAACAGGCCAGCACTGGCCAGTGGTTCGGCGGTGAAGTCGATTTCGAACGGCCCGGCCAGCGAGGCGAGGTTCTTCAAGCGAATGGCGAGAATCTTCATGGCTGCTCGCCCTCCAGTTGTACGTCCTGCAGCAGTTCGGCGAAGTCCTTCAGCGTCTGCTCATCGACCTCGTTGCCATAGTTGTCGAGCCAGGCGCGACTGAACAGTTCCTGCGGGGTGAGTTGATCCAGTTCGACCAGCGCGCTGCCGTCGTCGCTACCCTCGGAGCCACGGTTGCCGGCGTACTCGGCGGCGATCCGCACCAGACGCACGGCTTTGCCTTGCAGGGCGTTTTCCACCTGATGGCGCAGATCCGGCTGCGGCTCATCGAGGGTTACGCGCACTTCCAGCCATGGCTGGCGCTGGGTTTCGGCGAGCAGATCGATGTTCGGCAGATCGGCCAGTTGCAGCAGGATCTCCGCCAGCGGCGCCGGGCCGATGCGTTGCAGGTTGACCGAGCGCGGGATCAGTTTCGGCTCGACGCTGACCAGGGTTTCGCCATTGAGGGTGATGTCGAGAATCTGGTGCTGATAACCGATTTCCGAAAACGACAGCGGAATCGGCGAGCCGCTGTAGCGAATGCGTTCTTCACCGTTGACCTTCTGCGGCTTGTGCAAATGGCCGAGGGCGACGTAGCTGATGCTCGGCCCGAACAGGCTGGCGGGCAGCGCTTCGGCGTTACCGATGATCAGGCTGCGCTCGGAGTCTTCCGAGACCGAACCGCCAGCCATGTGCGCGTGACTGATGGCGACCAGCGCCTGACCCGGCTGGCGCTTGGCATTCGCCGCTTCGATCAGCCATTCATGCACCTGACCGATACCGCGCAGATAGTTGTCGCCCAGATGCGCACCGGTCACTTCGGCTGGACGCAGGAACGGCAGCGTCAGGCACCACGCGGCGATCTCGCCTTGGGCATTCGGCAGCGGCAGCAACAGCCGTTCGGCGTCGAGCTGGCCGTCATCCAGCCACAACACCCGCCCCAGCGCATGGGTGCGCAAGCGGCGCATCAACGGCGCGGGCAGTTCGATGCGCGAGCCGGAATCGTGGTTGCCGGCAATCATCACGATGGTCAGCAACGGCTGCTGCTCGTGGGCGCTGACGATGAAGTCATAGAGGCGTTCCTGAGCTTTGACCGGCGGATTGACCGTGTCAAAGATGTCACCGGCAATCAGCAGCACATCCGGCTGCGCCAGTTGCAGTTGGCGCAGCAGCCATTCGAGAAAGCACGCATGCTCGAAATCGCGCTCCTGGCCGTGCAGGTTTTGCCCAAGGTGCCAGTCGGAGGTGTGAAACAGACGCAAGGTGGACTCCGCTACATAAACAGGTGATGGCCGCGTGTATGAGAAGGCGGCAAAAAGAGGGAGAGTTTACAGATTATTGCGTCAGGAGGGCTGGTCGTGGCTCAGGACGACGTTGGGATTGACGCGCAATTTGGCCATGATCGTTTATCGGCAACTCAATTTATCGCATCGAATAATTGACGCCAAAATAGTGGCCATCTAATATCTCGCCACTATTTTGATATCAGTGTGCCGCTACGAGGGAACGAACAGGCTTTCATGGCTTTTGCCGTGATCGACCGGGCAACGCTTGATCGCCTTGCGCAACTTTCTCCCTACCCGATTTTGCTCTGCCGGGCGCCATTCGCGCGCCCGTCGGGACCATCGCGCCTGCCTTCAAATCGCCCATCCTGCTTGTTGCATTGAGATTTTCACATGGACGTTCGTCAGTTCGCCTTTCTCGCTCGCTTGCCATCTGCCGCCGTAAAAAGCCGTGATCAATTCTGCGGTATGCCCAAGCGTGGTCTGGCGTTTTTGCTGGCCAACGTCATGTTCTGGCAACCGATGTGGGCGCAGGCCGACGGCATTGTGGTGGCCAACCCGAACACCACGCTGGATCGGGCCGGCAATGGCGTGCCGATCATCAATATCGCCACGCCTAACGGCAGCGGGCTGTCGCACAACCAGTTCCACGATTACAACGTCGGCGCGCAGGGCGTCATCCTCAACAACGGCTCGACGCAAACTTCGAACACCCAGTTGGCCGGGCACATCATCGGCAACCCGAACCTGAAAAACAGCGGTTCGGCGCAGGCGATTCTCAACGAAGTCATCAGCGGCAACCCGAGCCAGTTGCGCGGTTACACCGAAGTGGCGGGGCAGTCGGCGCGAGTGATCGTGGCCAACCCCTACGGCATCACCTGCAACGGCTGCGGTTTCATCAATGCGCCACGGGTCACGTTGACCACCGGCAAACCGGTGCTGGACAACGGTCGCCTCGATCGCTTTCAGGTCGATCAAGGCTCGGTCGCCATCGAAGGCGCCGGGCTTAACGCAACCAATATCGACCGCTTCGAAATCATCACCCGCACCGCGAAGATCAACGCCGAGATCCAGGCGAAAAACCTGACCATCGTCGCCGGGCGTAACGACGTCAACGCTGAACATCTCAGCGCCACGGCCCGCGCCGATGATGGTAGCACCAAACCGCAACTGGCGATTGACTCCTCGGCACTCGGCGGGATGTACGCCGGGGCGATCAAACTGGTTGGCACCGAGGCCGGGGTCGGCGTGAAGCTCGACGGCAAACTGATCGCCAGCGGTGGCGATATTCAGCTTGATGCCAATGGTCAATTGAGCCTGGCCGATACCTCGGCGACCGGCGCGGTCAACGTCAAGGCGGCCAGTCTCGATGCACAAGGCCCGGTGTACGCGCGCACTGCGCTGAACGTGCAGACCCAGGGCAATCTGACCAACCGCCAGACCTTGGCTGCCGGCGACAGTATCAACCTCAGTGCCGGCGGTCAGCTGACCAACGCCGGCGTCATCGAGGCCGGGGTCAATGCCGACGGCAGCCGCAACGCCAACGGTGATCTGAGCCTGAGTGCGCAAAGCCTCGACAACAGCGGCAAAAGCCTGATCGCCAGCCGCAATCTGACAGTCAGCACTGCGCAAACCCTGAGCAACCAGGGCGGCACCCTCAGCGGACAAACCACGGCGATCACGGCGGGCACCCTGGACAACCGCAATAGCGGACGCGTACTGAGCGGCGGCACGATGAACCTGAACGCCGCTCAAGTGCTGAACAACAAAGGCGTGATCAACAGCCAGACCAGACTGACTGGCAACATCGGTCAATTGATTAACCGCAATGGCGAACTCAGCGGCCAGACCGATGCAGTGCTGACGGTTACTTCGCTGGATAACGTCGCCGGCGTGATGAGCGCCGGGCAGTTGCTCGACATCACCGCCCTCGGCGCGATCAACAACAGCAACGGCGGCCGGATCGGCGCCAGACAAGCGCTGACCCTGCGCGCACAGCAATTCGACAATAGCCAGCAAGGCCAGTTGACCAGTGAAGGCACGCTGACCACGCGCATCAGCGATCGCCTGGACAACCAGAATAAAGGCCTGATCCAGGCCAACGCAGCGATGGACGTGCAGGCCACGCGCCTGGATAACCGCGCCGGCAAGATTTCCAGCCTCAACACCCTGACGGTTACCAGCGCCAATACGGACAACCGCGGCGGCACGATTCGCGCTGATCAGGCGGCGAAACTGCTGATCAGTGAACTGGATAACGGCGACAAGGGCCGCGTTGAAAGCAAGGCCACACTGACGTTCGAAGGCAACACGCTGGACAACCGCAATGGCGGTCTGCTCACCTCGACCGGCTTGCTGAGCCTCAAGGCCAACAATGTCACCAACGATGGCGGACGGATTTCCGGCAAGGGCGATGTCGACGCCAACATCGAAAGCCTGAACCAGCAAGGCGGTGAATTGGTCGCCGAAGGCAATCTGTTGCTGACTGGCAAGGCACTGCAGAACCATCAGGACGGTCTCGTCGGATCGCTCAAGACCCTGACGGTCAACGTCGACCAGATCGACAACCGCGGCGGCTCGCTCTCCAGCCAGCAGGACCTGCACATCAACGGGTCGCGCCTGGACAACAGCGAGGGCGGCAAAGTGTTGTCCGACACCACGCTGGAGGCGAAAGTCGCGCAGATCATCAACGCCAGCAACGGCCTGATATTCAGCAAGGGCGCGAGCACCCTGAGCGGCACCGGGTTGAATAACGTCGCTGGGCGGATCGTCAGTCAGAACAGTCTGGGGCTGACCTTCGACGGCGCGATGGATAACCAGCAAGGCCTGATCAGCAGTGAAGGGCAAATGATCCTCACCGCCGGCAGCCTCGACAATCGCCTGGGCAAACTGTCGAGCCTTGAAGCAATGGCGCTGACCGCTACCGGCGCGGTACTGAGCCAGGGCGGCCTGATCGTCTCGCAGAAGGGTCTGACCTTCAAAAGTGGCAGCCTGGATAACAGCGCCAGTGGCATCATCAGCGCCAAGGCCGATTCGACGCTGACCACCGGCGAGTTGAAAAACCGTCAGAGCGGCAGCATCGCCACCGATGGCTCGCTGTTGTTGACCGCCGGGCACCTGGACAACTCCGGGGGCAGCATCGGTAGCCAGCAGAAACTTCAGGCTTCGCTGACCTTGCTGGAACAGGACGGCGGCGAGCTGTTCAGCAACAGCGACCTGACCCTGGACATGAACAACGGCCTGCTCAACAACCAGCGCGGCAATATTCATACGCCGGGCCAGTTGCTGCTGAAAAACCTCAAGGACGTCGACAACAGTGCCGGTGAAATCTCGGCCGCCAAGGCCTGGAGTGTTAACGCGCAAAGCCTGAATAACGACGGCGGCAAGTTGCTGAGCAATGAAAAGCTCACCCTGGTCGTCGAGCGCGCGCTGAGCAACGTTAAAGGTGTGATTGCCTCTGCCAGCCTCGACAGTCGCAGCGACAGTCTGAACAACAACAGCGGCGACATTCGTGTGCGCGGCGATGTTGATTTCAGCGTGACTGGCATGTTCGATAACCAGAACGGTGTGGTCATCGCCGACGAGGGCATGACGATCACGGCCGCCAGTCTGGATAACCGTCAGGAAGGCCTGATCGGTTCAACAAAAGCGCTGAAGCTCAGCGTCGACCGTATCGACAACCGCAGCGGCGAACTGTCGAGCAAGGCTGATGTGAGCCTGATCGGCGCCTGGCTCGACAACAGCGACAGCGGTTACATGCTCGCCGGCGGCAATCTGGCGCTGACGGTTAATGACGTCATCAACCGCAACAAGGGGCTGCTGTCCGGTGACAGCGGCTTGACCCTGACGGGCAAGACCCTGGAAAACAGCGGACGTCTGACCAGCCAGAAAGATATCGCAATCAACCTCTCTGCGGATCTGAACAACGCACAGGGCAGCCTCGTCAACGAAGGCGCTTTGGCGATCACCGCGCAAAGTCTCAATAACAATGGCGGCACGGTCTCCAGCGCCAACGCGCTGACCATCGACACGCGCGGCGCCGTCAGCAACCAGGGCGGCAAACTGCTGACCAACAGCGATCTCACGCTCAACAGCAGCACACTCGACAACCAGCAAAACGGTGCGATCAGCAGCAAGACCAAACTGAACATCAGCACCGGCGACCTCAACAACAGCCAGGCCAGCATTTACTCTGCCGATCAATTGCACATCACGGCCGGCCAGGTGACCAACACCGCCGGCAGCCTTGGCGCGGGCAACACCGTGATCGCCACTGTTAAAGGTCTTGATCAGCAGGGCGGCAAGCTGTTCAGCAGCAATGCTGATGTCAGTGTCGATCTGAACGGCGGCGCGTTGAACAACCAGGGCGGCGTCATCAGTGCGCCGGGTCAGTTGTCGTTGAAGAATCTGGCTGACGTGAACAACCGTGGCGGCGAGATTTCCAGCGAGCAGGCTTTTGAACTGATCGCCAAGTCATTGGATAACAGCGGCGGCCAACTGCTGAGCAATCAGAAACTCACCCTGCAGATCGACAACGCGCTGACCTCGATCAAAGGCAAGATCGCGGCGGCGGCGCTGCAGGTTCGCGCGGCGAGTCTGGATAACAGCGGCGAAGGTGTTTTGCTCAGCGACAGCGATATCGAGGTCAAGGTCGCTGGCCTGCTGACCAACCAGAACAAGGGCAGCATCAAGGCCGCGCAACAACTGACCCTCAACAGCACCGGCCTGAACAATCAGGGCGGCACGCTGGTCGGCGTCTCAGGCCTGACGATGGATCTGGGCACCACCGCGCAGGATCTGAACAACCAGGACGGTGTGATCAGCAGCAAAGGCGGGTTGAGCATTGCCCATCTGCGCGACCTGAATAACCAGAACGGCGTGATCAACAGCAAAGGCGTGCTGAGCATCGCCACCCTGCATGACCTGAATAACCAGCAGGGCGAATTCTCCAGCGTCAACAGCTTCAGCCTCACCGGCAACCGCCTCGATAACCGTGGCGGCAACCTGATCAGCAACGATCAACTGACCGTAAAAGCGGCCGACCTGAACAACCAGAACGGTCTGCTCTCCGGCTGGAAAAAGGTGAGCCTCACCGGCGGCACCCTCGACAACAGCCTGGAAGGCGCGATCTCCAGCCAGCTCGGCAACGTCAACATCGACCTCAGCGGCGCGCTGCTCAACCACAGCAAGGGTGGGATCGGTGGCCTCGGCGAAGTGACCATCACGGCCGCCAGTCTGGACAACAGCGCCGGCACGGTCAGCAGTGACGGCAAACAAACCCTGACCATGACCGGCGGCGCGATCAGCAACGCTTCGGGTGGTCTGATCAAAAGTGGCGACGCCCTTGATATCCGCGCAGCCAGCCTGAACAACACCTCCGGCAACGTCATGGCGAAAAAAGCCCTGACCTTCACCGGCGGGCCACTGAACAACACCAGCGGCAGTCTGGTCGGTGACGACAGTGTCACCCTCGATTTGCTCGGCGCCCTGACCAACGTCAACGGCGCACTCGGCAGCACGGGAGCGCTGTTGATCAAACGCGCCACCAGCATCGATAACCAGGGCGGCCAGTTGATCAGTCAGACCCTGCTGAGCCTGCTCACCAGCGGCGATCTGAACAACAGCCAACGCGGCACCGTCTCGGCCAACAACCAACTGGACCTCACCGTTGGCGGCACGTTGCGCAACGACGCCGACGGCCTGCTGTCGAGCCGCGACGCCGGCGTGACCCTCACTGCCGCCGCGCTGAACAACGCCAAGGGCGCGGTGCAAAGCATGACCGCGCTGACCGTGAACACCGGTAACGGTGCGATCGACAACCAGGGCGGCAAAATCATTGCCCAGAACGGCAATCTCAACCTCACCGCCGCCAGCCTCGACAGCCGTGGCGGTGTGCTCTCAAGCCTCAACGGTCTACTGCAAACCCGCCTGAACGGCGTGTTGCGCAACGGCCAGGGCGGCAAGATCGAAGGCAGTCGCCTCGACCTGCAAGCACTCGGCGGCATTTACAGCGACGGCGGACGGATCGCCGCCAACACCGGCAACATCCTGCTCAATGCCGGCGGCAACACCCTCGACAACAGCGGCGGCGGAATCTATGCCAAAGGCGTGGTGAAAACCATCGCCGGCCTGATGAGCAACAATAACGGCCAGATCAGCGGCAGCAGCATCGAGCTGGGTGTCGACGGCAGTCTGACTAACCGCAACGGCCTGATTGAAAGTGCCGGCACACTGACGATTCGCGCCGCCAACCTCGACAACCAGGGCGGCAAACTGCGCGCGCTGGGCGCTGGCGGAAAAACCGATTTCCAGATCGGCAGCCAGTTCGATAACCGCAACGGTCTGGTGGAAACCGCCAACAACGACTTCAATCTCGCCACGCCGAGCCTGCTCAATGCCGGCGGCTCGATCACCCATGTCGGCGTCGGCGAATTCGGCATCTCGACCGCCAACGTCATGAACGCCGGCGGCTCGCTGGTGACCCTCGGCGGCCTGACGCTGAACGCGGACAGCTGGACCAACAGCAGCGTGATTCAGGCTGGGCGGTTGACGGTCAATGTCGGCAATTTTGTGCAGACTGCGAGCGGCCAGTTGCTTGCTTCCAATCAGTTGATTGGACGTGGCGGCAATTGGAACAATGACGGATTGATTGCCAGTAGTGGCAATTTCGATATCCAGTTGAGCGGCACTTATGGCGGCAACGGTCGGCTCAGCAGTGTAGGCAATCTTGGCCTCACCGCGTCCGGAATCGAACTGAGCAGCGCGGCCAGCATCACCGGTGCGACGACCGCCACGATCACCAGTCGCGGCAACCTGACCAACCTGGGCCGACTGACGTCGGCAGACAGCCTGACCGTCAATGCCGCATCGCTGACCAACAACGGGACGCTGGGCAGCGCCGGCTATCTGCGCGTCAACACCGATTCACTGCTTAACCAGAACGGGCTGATTTTCAGCGGCGGCGACATGGCCTTGCGCGTCGGCACGCTGACCAACCGCTACGCCGACATCTATGGCATCGGCAACATCAGCATTGCCCGAGATGACAGCAACGGCTGGAGTTCGTCGATCAACAACGTTTCAGCGACCATTGAAAGCGTGGGTGATCTGAGTCTGGCGGCGGATCACATCGAGAATCGCAAGGATGTGTTCGAGGTCGCCGCAGGTGGCGGACTCGTCTCGGGAACAATTGGTGTCCGATGCACGACGTGTACCTCGTTCAGTGGCATCAATTTCGAGAGTCGCCTGCCCAGCCACCTGGTCTGGGAAGAAAAATACCATTCCACCATCGTCAAGGATTCGGCATCGGGCACATTGACCGCCGGGCGCAACCTGACAGGGAACGGTCGCGAATTCATCAATGACGCGTCGGTCGTCAGCGCTGGCCACGATCTGACATTCAACGTCCAGAACTTCACCAACCAAGGGGCCACTGTCGGGGATTACACCGTCACGCGTTGGATTGATGCACCCAAGGCCAGCAGGAGCTGGAGCTTCTGGCAGGACGTCCTGAATTACAACGCCGCGAACGATCCGGATTATGATTCGGGGCAAACAGGTGTTGTGAACGGGAAGATCAGGATGGTTCCCAATATTCACACCTGGGACATGAATAACGTCGAATCGCTCACCCGAATAGGAGGGCGTCAAAGTGGTGGTGAGGCGATCAGATACCTTCTGTTCGGCTCGATCGCTATCGAACACGACGGGAAATACAGTTACGCTGCGCCAAGCTATGACTCGGGCGTGCGTGCTGAAGCCCCGGACATTATCAAAAACGCGGTCCCCTTCGACACGAAGATTACCGAAAGCAGCCCGACGGCCAATGCCAACGCAGTCGTTCAGGCTGGCGGCACGGTCTATATCAACGCGACAAACAAACTGGACAACGGCGTCGTTCGCAACGGTAACGCCGCTGCCGGCGGAGCGTCTCGCCTAGGCTCCACGCAACTGGCGGGTCAAGTCACCCCGACGGTCATCCGCATCAACGCCCAGCTTCCTCCAGACCTCGCCCAACAACAGGTCAACCCACTGGCCTTGCCGGGCTTCACCCTGCCGACCGGCGACAACGGTCTATTCCGCCTCAGCCGCAAGGACGGCAGCGAGCAAGCGATCGTAGCCGGCAAGGACTGGACGATTGGCTCCATCACGGCCGCACCCTCGACACATGCGGGCGGCATGCCGGTCAGGCATGCAACAGACCTCCAGTTCGATAAAAACGATCCAGTCTCGGTGAAGAACCGTGAGCTGGCATTGGCCAGCCGTCCTTCGCTGAATCTCAATGACAAGACGGCTGTCATCAACGTCAATGCCGCTGCCGGTGACGGGCCGGTAGGTGTGCTGATGCCCGCTCGTGGCAACGTTTCCTTCGACGTTCCACGCGTGCAGGCCCTACCCGACACCAGCGTGCGCTCCAACCCGCACAAATATCTGATCGAAACCAACCCGGCGCTGACCGACCTCAAGCAGTTCATGAGTTCGGACTATCTGCTGGGCAAACTCGGTTACGACCCGGACAACAGCGCCAAGCGCCTGGGCGACGGACTGTTTGAACAACGCATGGTGCAGCAGGCCGTGGTGGCCCGCACCGGCCAGCGCTTCATCGACGGCCAGACCTCTGACGAAGGGATGTTCAAGTACCTGATGAACAACGCCATCGCCAGCAAGGACCAACTCAACCTGTCGATGGGCGTTACCTTGACCGCGCAGCAAGTGGCGGCATTGACTCACGACATCGTCTGGCTCGAAGAGCACGAAGTCAACGGTGAGAAAGTGCTGGTGCCGGTGCTGTATCTGGCGCAGGCCAACAACCGCTTGGCGCCTAACGGGGCGTTGATTCAGGGCAGCGACGTCACTCTTATCGCCGGCGGCAACCTCGATAACGCCGGTACGCTGCGAGCCTCCAACAACCTGTCGGCCGAAGCCGGTAACAACCTCACCAACACCGGCCTGATCGAAGCCGGCGAACGCCTGACCCTCAAGGCCGGCAACGACATCATCAACAAATCCGGCGGCATCATTTCCGGCAAGGACGTCAGCCTCACAGCCACCAACGGCAGCGTGATCAACCAGCGTGATGTGACCAGTGTCGATGTCAGCCGCGGTGGCAGTGTGTACCACCGTGACTATCTGGATAACGCTGCGCGAATCGAAGCGGCCAATGATCTTACGGTCAAGTCCGGCAAAGACATCAACAACATCGGCGGGGTTCTGCAAAGCGGCCGGGACATGACGCTCGATGCAGATCGCGATGTGAACATCACTTCGGTGCAAAACCGCAGCACCGATGCACGGGGCGGCAGTTACCTCAATCAGACCATTACCCAGCACGGCGCTGAAGTGACGTCCGGGCGGGACCTGGCGATCAGCGCTGATCGTGACGTGGCAGTGGTCGCCAGTCGGCTGGATGCCAAGCGCGATCTCAGCGTCGATTCAGGCCATGACATTGTCATTACTTCGGCCGCCGACGAGAGTGACTACGTCTCGCGCAGCAAGAAGCGCGCGAACGAAACCCACAGCATCACGCAACAGTCGTCGATATTGAACGCCGGTCGCGATATCGCGCTGAACGCGGGTAACGATCTGGGCATCATCGCCAGTCGGATCAAGGCTACGGAAGATGTCAGCCTCGATGCGGTTCAGGACATCACCGTTGCCTCGGCCAAAGATGAAAGTTCTTCTTATTACTACAAGAAGAAAAAGGGCTCTTTCGGGCGCAGCAAAACCACCACGACAGAAAGTTATGAGAGCGAGAACGTCGCTTCCGTGATCGAGGCTGGACGTGACTTGACCGTCAACTCGTCCAAGGACGAAGACGGCGCCGTGAGTCTGGATGGCGGGCGCAATGTCACCATCATCGGTAGTCAATTGAACGCCGGCAAAGATCTCGTCGTCGGTGCGACCAACGATGTGGCTGTGCTTTCCGCTACAGAAGAATCCGGCTCTTACACCAAGAAAACCAAGACCGGTACATTCGGCTTGTCGAAAAGTGGCAGCAGCCATTTACAGACTGCTGTTACTCAAGTCGGTAGCCAGTTGAACGCCGGGCATGATGCCGTGGTCCTGGCAGGACGCGATGTTCGTCTGAACGCCAGTGAAGTCAATGCTGACAATGATGCTGAACTGCATGCCGGTCTCGTGGACAAGGAGGGTGATATCACCCTGTCGTCTGCGGATGACCAAGCGTACAGCCGAGCCGAGGAATACAAGAAAAAACTGGGTATGTCGCTCAAGGACACCATTGGTGTCTTTGCCGGTACTCCGGGGCTGGGAGCCGATATTACCGTCGGTGCCTCGCACAATGGCGGACGTGAAGTCGTCAGTTCCAACAGCATTGGCAGCCAGGTCAATGCCGGGCACGATGCGATTCTCAATGCATCTCGCGACATCAACGTCATTGGCAGTGGAATCAGTGCCGATAACAGCGTTTCGCTCGATGCCGGCCGCGATGTCAACGTAGTCGCCTCGATCGATCAGCAGCGCAGCAATACTTGGGAGACGGACAAAAGCGTCGGGATCATGCAGACCATCGACAGCAATGCCTTCACCACGTTCGTTGGCAGCGAAACCCTTCAACATGGCGTCAACAGCAAGGGCTACACCGCAGCGGGCAGCTCCATCGATGCGGGGATGAACATCAATGTAAACGCCGGTCGCGACATCAACCAGCAAGGTTCCGATCTGACCGCCGAGAACAACATCAAGCTCAAGGCCGATCGCGACATCAACATCGATGCCAAGGAAGAGGCCAGCGAAGTCACCATCCGTGACAGCATCAAACGTAACGGCATCACCGTGACCACCGCCTACAACATCGGCAACACCATGGAGGGTCTCAAAGGCACTGGCAAAGGTGAAGATGGGGTCAGCAAGGGCTCAAGCGTACTGAAGTCGGTTGATACGCTGGATCAGTTCTTCAGTGGACCGAAATTTGACGGACATATCGGCGGCTCGAGCGTAAGTTCCAGCCAGACTCAAACGTCGGTTACTCAACGTCCGTCGACACTTTCTGCAGGTAATGACATCTCGCTGGACGCTGGCAACAACGTCAACGTCAGCGGTAGCCAGTTCAATGCCGGCCGTGACATCAACGTCAAAGGCAAAGACATCACCTTTGACGTTGCGCATGGCTCGGAAAGCAGTGACGAGCATTCGACCCAAAGCAAGGGTGGCGTCAAAGGGGGCACCACCGGCGGCTTCAAACTCGGCGTAGGTGTCAGCAATGCCGGCACCGTAGGCAAATCGACTCAGGGCACTTCGACGGCAACCCAGTTGAATGCCGGTGGCAGCATCAACCTTGACGCGGAAAACGATCTGACCCTGATCGGCACCCGCGCCACCGCTGATCGTGATATCTCCCTCAAGGCCGGTAACGATCTGAATATTCTCTCGGCGCAAAACGCTTACGAGAGTTCGCACGATCGGCGTAGCTGGGGTGCGGAGGGCGGCATCATCGCCGGCCAGGATGGCTTCGGGATTTATGGTTCGGCGAATGTGGGTATCGGCGATCTCAACCGTGAGGGCGTCAAGCAGCAAGAAGCCTATCTGTATGCCGGCAACAAACTGGGCTTCGAAAGCGGTCGCGATACCAATATCGCTGGCGCGACTTTGCGTGGCGACGAAGTCATCGGTGATGTCGGTCGTAACCTGACCGTGACCTCTGTGCCGAACACCGGCAAGGTCGAAGGCAAGGAGTTCGACGCCAGCCTGACGGTCGCGGTGAGCTTCGGTGCAACAGTCAGCGGCTCGCTGGGTTATGGCGAGACCAACGGCAAGACCAACTGGGTCGACAATCAGACTGTTATCAGTGGCAAAAGCAAAGTCGACATCCGTACCGAAAAACATACGCAACTCGATGGCTCGGTGATCAGTGCCGACAACGGCAACCTGAAACTCGACACTGACACCCTCGGCTACCGCAACATCACGGGCAAGGATAACGAGCACGGGTATTACCTCAATGTCAGCGGCAGTTATGGCGGGGGCGGTGGCGCCCAAGCCGACAAGCCGAACAAGGGCATGGAAGGCGAAAGCAAAAACAGCTGGGCCGTGGAGGGCTACAAGTACGACAAGGATCGTCAGCAGACGCTGAATGCCACCGTGGGTGAAGGTCAGATTGTCGTGCGTAACGACAAGGTCACCGGTCAGGATTCCACGGCGGGTCTTAATCGTGATGTGAACAAGGCCTATGAGGTCACCAAGGATGAGGAACATCGCACGACGTTGTATGTAAGCAATACTTCCCTTGATGCCGTTAGCCATCCGTTAGAGACACTCGAGCGTTGGGGCGATAACGTTACCAACATTCATAAGACGCTGCTCAACCAAGCGCTTTTTGCCGTGCATGCCGCAAAAAACGTACAGGCAGAAATCGCACTTATACGACTTGACATTGATGACGTGCCTTCATTGGCCCGTGAGAGTCTGGGTGACGAGAAGGCACTGGATGTCGCGAAAAATCTTGTTCGACGAGGCTTCGATCCTTCCGATTTGAAATCGCTGGATGCTGGAATCTTCCAGGGCTTGAGCAACTTCGCCAACTTGGCGGAGAACTATGACAAGGAAGTGCAGTCGTGTGTCACCAGAGGGGACTGTTCGTTCAGCCTTGAAGATGACGGCAGTGGCGGCAAAAAAGACGTCATTTATCTTGACCCTTCTTTTGTAGAGGGGACAGGAATCAAAATGGGCAGGCAAGCCCTCGGTCAGTTGCAGGATGTACTGCTGCTCGCTGATAAATTACCTCTTGAGCAGGTTCAAGCGATTGCCGTTGCAGCGCAAGCTGTAATGGGGCCACTGAAATTCATGCTGACCATTACGCTCAATGCTGCCATTAACGCCGCTACGGATGGAAAGATTGAACAGTACAAAGATGAGGCCGCTGTCAAGCTGGCGGCGCTTTTCCTTGGTGTGCCTGAAAGTGAAGTGATTGAGCTAAATACGGAAGGCAAGGCAGCCCATCAGGAAGATAAAATCCAACATCCTTTCAATGGTGACGGAAACGTTGTAGCGGCACGCTTTTTGGTCGATGCGGTTCTCGGTGAGCTGCAATCGCTGGGTATCAAAGCTGGCAGTAGAGTTTTGGCTGTTCGCGACCGGTCTGGTGAAAGACATACCAGTGGTGGCTCTTCAGATCTGAAAAGAGGAGCCGAATTCAAGGAGGCTGCTGCGCGTTTAGGATTCGATCGACGCATTCCTCCCCAGAAAGCTCCATTCGACTCTCATGGGCAACCGGTATTTTTTGATGGAAAAAAATACATAACGCCAGACGTGGATGGGCATAACGTAACGGGTGGATGGAAAGTGTTTGATAAAAAAGGTAGACGTGTCGGTACATACGATAAAGATTTGAACTGGGTGAAGGATTAAATAATGAGCTTTGAAATCTTGCTGGAGAAAGAGCCTTCCGAGCACTTTGGAGTCCAAGCTCTACGTGGCTTGATCCGACTGGGTGACCAAGAGGAAAGCTTCTTTGCTCCGATCTCCTTTTGGGGCAGGCAGGAATACTTGAGTAGCTGGTACTCATCGCTTTGCCGTGGTCTCGAAAGGAGACAGCACTCTGTATTGGTTACTTCAATGCTTGATCCAGAGTTGGCAAATTTCCTGATGGTTTGGGTTTTGTATTTTGTTGGAGAGTCTGTTCACATTCAGAATAGTGTGGTTTTTCTAGACGACGTTGTTCTCGGGTTTAATGGGGACGATGTCAATACTTACGTCGGTGAGCGCGAGGTGGTTAACGAAGATGGCGACAAGATTTCCGAATGGGTCGTACCTCTTTCGGAAGTGCTCAGTTTCAAAGAAAAATTGAAGAGGGAAGTCGATGCTTGAGCGACTAAACGGTCGCTCCGCTGAGCGTAATAAGGGGGATGAGGTTGAGTACAGGTAAACGCCGTCAAGCGCCGTGTCAACCTGCGTGCCGCCTACCTCCCTACCTCAATCAAAATCAAAAGATCGCAGCCTACGGCAGCTCCTACAGGGGATACGTGCCCACTCTGCAGGACCTGCCGAAGGCTGCGATCTTTGGATCTTTTACTTCGGATAAAGCGGCGGCAACCCGCTGTCACCCACCGGATCCTGCACCCGCTCCGCCGCCGGTATAGTACGAATCGCCCGCCACAAATCCTCGCCCTGCCAATGCTGCCCCGTTTCGCTGTACAGCGCGCCATTGAGCCCGTCGAGGGCATCCGACAATGGCACAAACCGCGCCGCCATGTCTGCCAAAGTTTCCGGCTGCTGCCGCGCCCATGCGTCCAGCGCCTGCCGCGTCGCTTGCGGATCATTCGCCTGGCACGCCCGTTTGATGTCGTCCATCAAGGTGCGCGGGCTCGGCCCGGTTTGGGCGGCGCGATGCACCGCCGGTTGCCAGCGCGCACGCCACCACAGGCCGAAGCCGAGCAGGGTGGTGCAGGCGAGGATCAGTGTGCTGAGTTTCCACCACCACAAAACATCGTTATCGACGGCGTTCAATTGAAGAGTGCCCGCCGGGGTGTCGACCTGCAGGCTCGGGTTGTTCGCCACTTGCAGGGTGCGCGCCGGCAGGCTAGTGCGTAAATGGGGACAGACCACATTTAGAAAGTACTGCGAAAACGTAGTCTTTCCCCGTTTCACACGGCGGGGAAGTGATAGGCGGCTAAAGAGGGTGGAGTTTACTGGCAAACGGGCGGACCTCCCCAAAGGCTTGAGAAATCAGGAGGTCGTGGCGGATGCCGTCTGTCGCTACTGTCAGATCTGACAGTAGCTGGCCGGCAGCTTCGGGTGATGGGATACCGCAGTCGCCAAGGCGTCAGGCCGGGGCTTTCTGTCACTTGAGGAGTTGCTTGTATGAAAACGCAATCACCATCAGCCTCTACGTCTTCTGATCCTGATATCGACGCACTCAGGCCCATGACCATCAGTAAATTCGCGACCCCCGTGGAGGGCTACGACGGTGGTTTGGGGGTGGCCGGTGTGGAAGGGGGCGTGCATTTTCGGGTGAGCCCCTGGCTGCACATGGAGGAGGGCGACGAATTCAAGGTTTATTGGGCCGACGGGACGGTGCCGGTCTGGAGTAAAACCATCGAACTCGAGGATGAAAACCAAATCGTCAAAGGGGTCATCGACGAGGGGCATATCCGCAGGGGGGATGCCTATCCCGTGTTCTACAGTGTGACCCGCGCGAACCAGGCACCGGAGGAGTCGCCGCTTCAGAGGGTTCTGGTCAAACTGGATCGCCCGGGCGGTTTCGATGACGACTTTTCCACGCCCGGCAACCAGAACCTGCGCTACCACATTCCCCAAAGCATCATCGACAATGGCGTCGGCCCCGAGGAGGCCGCGGCGGGTGTGCCGATCACGATCCTGCCGTACCCCTTCATGCGTATCAACGACCGTGTAAAGGTGGCGTGGGGCAGCGTAGAGAAAAACGTCCTTGTCGAGCAAAAACATATTGACGACCCCAACGACAACCCGCTGGTCGTGACCATCGATCAAGCACTGATCGAGGAGGCGGGCGACAGCGCCGGGGTGATGGTGATGTACCAGGTGATCGACGAGTGTGGCAACTATCCCGATCCACGTTCCCTGTGGTCGGCGCCAACCCGAGTCGTGGTGGATCTGAAAGGAAATCGGCTCGATGCGCCTATCGTGGTGGAGGCCGATCCGCAAACTTACGAAATCGACCTCGACGAATTGAACGATGACGACGTGAAGGTTCTGGTCAATACCCCCGCTGGCACCTTCCAGGAGCAGGATGTCGTCGCGTTGACATGGCGAGGAACCAACGCCGAGGGCGCACCGATCAACCATGGCCCGGTAGAGCTGCCGGTGACGCGAGTTGGTGTTGCGCTGGTGTTCACTGTGCCGAACGACAAGGTACGCGCCATTGCCAAAGGCCGGGCCAGTGTCTCCTACATACTCAAGCGAACGGGCGTGGCCGATCGGTCGTCCAAAACCGTCGGTATCTCGGTGACGGGGGAGGCCTTCAGACTGCCGTCTCCTACGGTGGACGAAGCCCCTACCGGTACGCTGAACCCGGACGAACGCTGGGCCACCGTGCGCATTCCATGGTTTGCGGGACGCGCCGCCAGTGACCTGTTGACGCTGATCTGGGAGGCCACGCGTCCCGGCGGCGCCATCGTCTATTACGAAGACCCGCGCCCGGTTGGCGATGTGCCGGATGACGAGCCGGTGTTGCGCAATGTCTCGAACGCGGAGATCCAGCGTTTCGACGGCTTGCAGGTCTCGGTTTTCTATACCGTTGCCAATGATGATGAGGCGACACTCAACGTGCGCGAGTCGTTGCCGTTCGAGATGCAGGTGGGCGAAGTGCAACCGCTGTTCGTGGCGCCGCGCGTGGAAGAGGCGGTGCCTGGCACGTCGTTGATCGATCCGGAAGCCGTCGCGCCGCTGGGCTGTAAATTGATTGTGCCGTATCTGCAGACACAGCCCGAAGACCTGGTGAATTATCGCTGGCGCGGTACGGGCGGTAACGGCAGCACCAGTGGCTCACTGCGTCTTACAGCGCAAACTGCGGGTAAGGAAGTGCCGTTCACGGTGCCGAAACAGTTTGTGACCAACAACCTCAATCGCCGGATCGTAATCGACTATTTCATCGTGCGTGACGGCAAGACCCTGGGTTACTCCTTTCCACTGACCTTGCGGGTCGGCAATGCCCTGCTGGATTTCGATCCGCCCTCAATTGACGACGCGCGCGGCGACCAGATTGATGCGAGCGCGGTGCCAGCGGTAGGTGCAACCGTGCGTCTGGCTGCGGCGTATGGCCTGAGGGTGGGCGACAGCGGCGAGATCCGCTGGATCGGCGTTGCCGGCGGCGGTACCGCCATCGTGCCGTTTCGCGTGGAGAGCGGAGAAGCGGGGCGCGACAAACTGATCAGCGTGCCGCAGTCGGTGGTGTTGGCCAACGTCGGGCGGGAGATCTCGCTGGACTGCACCGTGGTGCGTCAGGCCGGTGGTCGCCAGTATTCGCGGGTGGCGGTTTATGACGTGCGTGCTTCGCTGGGGACGGGCCGGTTGCAGGTGATGGGCGCGCGCTCGCGGGGTAATTACCAGATGTATGGCGGCGGGACTGCGTGGTTGACCGCGCTGGATGCAACCACCCGGCAGCCGGTCAAGGCCTGGTGGCGTTATAACGGCGAGGAGGGCGAGGTTAGTGGTGCGACGTTCCGTGACACCCGTCCGGACCGGCTGCTGCATGTGCGGATCAGTGATGATCAGGTGACGATCAATCCGCAGAACCTGTGCGGGAACGGGAATTTTGTAGCCAGCCAAGAAGAAAATAGCGCCGCCTTTTCGGCGCGCACCGAACGTGGAGCCTTGGTGGCATGGGGTAAGCCTGCCCGTGGTGGGGATCTGGGGGATTCGTTACCCGCCATTTCTGATGCCGTTTCGCTCAGTGCTTGCGGTTATGCCTTTGCGGCACGACAGGCCACTGGTGCGGTAGTGGCTTGGGGGCTGAGGGGAATGGGGGGAGATGTATCGGAACCCATCAGTCTTTTGCGGGATATCGTAGCCGTAAGTGGCAACGGTTATGTGTTCTGTGCGCTGCGTCGCGATGGGAGCTTGGTGGCGTGGGGACGAACTGATTTTGGGGCAACACTTCCACAGCCGATATCTGCGCTGAGGGATGTCGTCAGAGTGATTGGCAACCTCTACGCCTTTGCTGCGCTACGTGCCAATGGTTCGGTAGTGGCTTGGGGGCACCAAACCTGGGGAGGTAATTTGCCTGCGGCCATCGCGGCATTGACTGACGTTGTTGATGTAGTCGCTACCAGCTACTCCTTTGCAGCCCTGCGTGCCAATGGTGCGGTAGTGGCATGGGGAGACTACGGTTACGGGGGATCCGTGCCTGGCAAGATCAAACTGCTTACGGACATTGTGGAACTGAGCGGGGCCGAAGCAGCCTTTGCCGCACGACGCAGCAATGGCAGTGTTGTTGCTTGGGGGTACCCTTCAAGTGGCGCAAGCGTTCCTGCGCCGATCACCTTATTGACAGACATCCGCACGGTAACGGGTAACAAAGGATCATTCGTCGCATTGCTCAGCAGTGGGCGTGTCGTGGGATGGGGAAAACAGGCAATTCCAACACCGGTTGCATTACTGATTGACGTCGTCCAGGTGGTATGCACAGGCGTTGCTTTTGCCGCGCTGCGGGCCAACGGCACCGTTGTAGCCTGGGGGACTGCTGATCGAGGTGGTGAAATCCCGGAGGCCATTGCGGCCCGACTGATCAACGTCCGCGCCATTTATGGCAACACCCATGCCTTCGCCGCGCTGACCTCCAGCGGCGAAGTCGTGACCTGGGGGCGTGGCCCGGCCGGCGGTAACAGCGATGCTGTCGCCGACCAGCTCAACGGCAAAATCTTCTACGAAGCCACAGCGCTGTCCCGTGGTCTGGGAATGCGTGAGACGCGACTGCTTGAAGCGGCAGAAAGCCAACAAACGTCATAACACCTTCAACGCCTGAAAGATCGCAGCCTGCGGCAGCTCCTACACGTGATCCCTGTAGGAGCTGCCGCAGGCTGCGATCTTTTGCTTTTTACTTCGGATAAAGCGGCGGCAACCCACTGTCACCCACCGGATCCTGCACCCGCTCCGCCGCCGGAATCGTGCGGATCGCCCGCCACAAATCCTCGCCCTGCCAATGCTGCCCGGTCTCGCTGTACAGCGCGCCGTTGAGGCCGTCGAGGGCGTCGGAAAGCGGTACGAAGCGCGCCGCCATATCCGCCAGTGTCTCCGGCTGCTGCCGCGCCCATGCATCCAGTGCCTGCCGCGTCGCTTGCGGATCATTCGCCTGGCACGCCCGCTTGATGTCGTCCATCAAGGTGCGCGGGCTCGGCCCGGTTTGGGCGGCGCGATGCACCGCCGGTTGCCAGCGCGCACGCCACCACAGGCCGAAGCCGAGCAGGGTGGTGCAGGCGAGGATCAGGGTGCTGAGTTTCCACCACCACAACACATCGTTATCGGCGGCGCCCGGTTGCAGGTTGCCGGTCGGGGTGTCGACCTGCAGGGTCGGGTTGTTCGCCACTTGCAGGGTGCGCGCCGGCAGGCTGGTGTGTTCCAGATGATCTTCGAAGGTGTTCCACCAGATCACGTCGACGGTCGGCAGTTCGATGCTGCCGCTGCGGCTGGGCACCAGCGCTTCGCGTTCTTCACGGCTGCCGATCAGGCCGCGCTCGCCGCTCTGGTTGCTCAGCACCGGTTGATCCGGGTAACGGCGCAGGCCGTTGGCCTCTGTGGCGGGCAGGGCCGGTAGCTGCGAACTGGCCAGGCCTTCGGCCTTCAGCGTCAGGCTGCGGGTCAGGGAATCGCCCACCTGAAGGTGATCCGGCTCGGGGTTCCAGCTTTCGCTCAGGCTCAGGCTGCGCGCGGGCAGCCACGGCGCATCGGCCGGGTAGGTCAGTGGTTTCGGTTTGACCGTCAGCGGAATCTCTGAGGAACTGACGCGCAGCAGCTTGCCGGGTTTCGAGCCCTGCGCGGTCGTGTCCTGAGCGGGCTGAGTGTCGACCAGCGTGGCACTGAAGGTCTGCGGGGCGATGGTCAGCAAGCCGCTGTGCTGCGGGTAGATCGCATAGCGCATCTCGATCACGCCATGGCGCACGCCGTTGATGTCTTTCTCGTAAGTGCGGGTGTCGCCCAGTTGCTCGATGCGCGCGTCGGCGATTTGCAGCGGGGTGAGGCTGCTGTCGTCGTACAGCGACACCGAGTGGTAAATGCGCAGGGTCAGGATCGCCTGGGCCTGCACGTAAACGCTGGACTGGTCGAGGCTGGCCTCGATGAACACCGGATCCAGGTTGTTCTGTTCTTCGCGGGTGTCGCTCTCGACCACTTGCACGGTAATCGGCTGGCTCTGCACCTCGCCCAGTTGCAGCGGCGGAATGACCACGCTGCCGTTCTCTTTCGGCAGCAGGGTGATGATCCAGCGGGTGGTGGCGCGGCTGTCGCCATTGAGGGTGTTCAACTGGTTGACCTGACGTGTGCCGCGCACCTCGAACAGCGGTTCCAGCGGGGTCAGGTCGGGTTTGCCGAACTGCGTGACATCACTGGTTTCAAGAGTGAGTTCGACCGTCTCGCCGGAGTTCAGGCGACTGCGATCCACGCTGGCCGTCAGCTCGGCCGCCTGGGCGGTGGCCGTGCAGAGCAGCAGGGGCAGCAAGAGAGCGGTGAAACGGGTCATCGAGTTTTTTCCTGATCCTGATGTTGTTGCTGTTCGTACCAGAATTTGCGTCGCAGCAGTTCGCCCGGATCGTCCGGGATCTTGCCCAGCCATTGTTCCAGTGCCTGACGTTGCTCGCCTTCGAGGTTGTCCTCGCTCGGGCGCAGCGTAGGCACGGTGTCGGTTTCTTCCGCTTCATCGCTGCCCGGCACTTCATCGGGTCCCGGTTGCGGCGGGGTGGTCGGTGGCGGTTCGCTGGCCGACTCGCCGGGCTGAGCCTCGCTCGGGGCGTCACTTTTCACCGCGGGTGGCGGCGCGGTCGCTGGCGGTGGTTCATCGCCGGGCACGTTCGGCTGCGCCGGTTGTGGCTGCGGCTCGACCGGCAGCGGGGTGTTCTTCTGTTTGAGCAGGTTTTCCACCAGGGCCTTGTTGGTCAGCGCCGGGCGCAAATCCGGTTGCAGTTCCAGCGCCTGTTCATAGGCATCGATCGCCGCTTCCAGCTCACCACTTTTCGCCAGGGCGTTGCCACGATTGTAGTGGGCGCGGGCATCGCTGCCTTCGGCGAAACGCTGAGCGGCGCCACTGTAATCGCCGGCCTCGTACAACGCCAGCCCTTGCCACTGGTGATCTTCGAAGTGTTCGGCAGCCTCGGCCGGACGCTTCTGTTTGAGCAGGTGCAGGCCCTGTTGATCGGGGCGCAGCCACAGGTCTTCGAAGTCGAAAGCGTAGCTCGGCTGCGGCAGGCACAACAGCAATGGCAGGCAGAACAACCAGCCACGCCGTCCGGCGCAGGCGGCCAGCAGCAATAGCGGCAACAACAGCCAGTATCCCTGATCGGCCCAAGTGTCGAGGCGCACGGTCTGGCCATCGTCGCGCAAGCTGCGCGGGCCATCGAGCAGGCCGAGGGCGCGCAAATCGGTCTCGTCCAGCCGCGCACTGTGGTACTCGCCGCCGACACTGGCGAGGAATGCGCCAAGGCTCGGACTGTCGAGTTGCGGCACGCGGATCGCGCCCTGTTCGTCCTTGAGGAAACTGCCGTCTTCCTGGGCAATCGGTGCGCCTTCAGCGGTGCCGATGCCGAGCATCAGCAGTTGCGCCGATTGCTCGCCGAGGGCGCGGCGAATGCCTTGGCGTTCTTCATCTGTGAGCGAGGAGCCGATCAGTAGAATCCGCCCCTGACCGAGTGCGCCTTGCTTGAGCAACGCCAGCGCCTTGCTCACACCGAGATCGGCGCGATGACCGCTTTCCGGCATCAGCGATGGCTTGAGGGCGTCGAGCAGATTGCGACTGGTCGCCAAGTCATCCGACAGCGGCACCAGCGTGTGCGCGCTGCCGGCGTAGACGACGATCGCGGTCTGCGCATCGCTGCGCGCCTGCAACAAGTCAAACAGCTTGCGCCGGGCCTGTTCCAGTCGCGTTGGCGGCGAGTCGGTGGCGAGCATTTCCGGGGTCAGCTCCAGCACCACCACCAATGGATCGGCAGGCTTCTGGCTGGTCTGTTCGACGCGTTCCCAGCTCGGCCCGAGCAGGGCGACGATGGTCAGCAGCCACGCCACGCCGAGGGCGACCCACGGCAGTTTGCTGGTGCGCCCATTGCCTCCGCTGAGCAGCGTCGCGTGGAACGCCGGCGGCAGAATCATCTGCCAGCGCCCGGCGCGTTTCTGCCGGTGCCAGAGTTGCCAGATCAGCCAGCCGAGCAGCGGCAGGAGCAGCAGCCACCAAGGGCGGAACCAGTGCGGCCAGAGCGCGATCATCGGCGCCTCCGCAGACGCAGGCGCTTCAGACGCTCGCGCCAGTCAGGCAACGGACTTTGCAGATACAGCTCCTTGGTAAACAGGCGTTGCAGCGGGTTGTCCGGCCACAATTCGCGGGCGACCAGCAACAGGCTCAGCAGCAGGGCAAAGGCCAGCGGCCACTGATACAAGGCTTGCGCCGGGCGCGCCTGGGTCGGTTGCTGGGTCACCGGTTCGAGTTGATCGAGGGTGTCGCGGATCGCTTGCAGCTCTTTGCCGTCGCGGGCGCGGAAGTATTGGCCGCCGGTGGCGTTGGCGATGGCCTTGAGGGCCGGCTCGTCGAGGTCCAGGCTCGGATTGACCCCGAGCAGGCCGGTGCTGCCACTGTCTTCGGGGTCGGCGCCGATGCCGATCGGGTAGATTTTCACCCCTTCGCTGGCGGCCAGTTTTGCTGCGGTCAGCGGATCGATTTCGCCGCCGTTGTTGGCGCCGTCGGTGACCAGAATCAATACCCGGCTTTGCGCCGGACGCATGCGCAGGCGCTTCAACGCCAGACCGATCGCATCGCCGATGGCGGTGTTCTTGCCGGCGATGCCGATGCGCGCTTCATCGAGCCAGACGCGCACGGTATGCCGGTCGAACGTCAGCGGTGCCTGCAGATAGGCCTGACTGCCGAACAGGATCAGACCGACGCGGTCGCCATCACGGCTTTCAAGGAAGTCCCCGAGCAAATGCTGAACCAGCGACAAGCGACTGACGTCTTCGTCCTGCCACTGCATGTCGGGGAAATCCATCGAGCCGGACACGTCCACCGCCACCAGCAGATCGCGGCCGCTGGAGGCAATCGGCAACGGGTCGCCGAGCCATTGCGGACGCGCGGCGGCGCTCAGCAGCAACAGCCACAGCAGCAGGAACGGCGCTTGCTGGCGCCACGCCGGCAGGTTGGCGCGGGCCCGGCGCCGCGCCAGGCCTTCGAGGTCGGAGAGGAAACTCACGCGCAGCGCCGGCTCGCCGCTGTCGGCCACCGGCAGCACCAGACGCATCAGCCACGGCAGTGGCAGCAGCACGAAGATCCACGGCCAGGCGAACTCAAACATGCTTGCGAATCCAGGTGTCGACGGCTTGGGTCAGGCCAGCGATAGCCTTGTCGTCGAGTTTGCATTCGGGTTTGTAGGCGCCTTCGACCAGCACCATCCAGCGCGTCAGGCCGGCAGCCGGGCAACGGTTGTCGAGAAACGCCAGCCATTTGCGGCCATTGAGCGTGTGGCTCTGGCTGTAGGGGTAGTGGTTGCGGCACAGGCGTTTGAGCAGACCGTTGAGCTGCTGCAGCCAGGCCCCGGCCGGTGCGCCGTCGTAGGGTTTGGGCATTTGTGCCAGTTCGGCCAGCGCGGCGATGCGCACCGGATCGAGCGGCTGTTCGGCGCGCACGATCGGGCGTTTCCTGGTCGGAATGAACCGGCGCAAACGCCACACGGCGAAGCCCAGCAGCGGCAGCAATAACAGCAGCAGCCACCAGCCCGGTGCCGGTGGCCAGAAGTCGATCGGCGGCGGCGAAATCAGCGGTTGCAGTTGTTCGAGGCCGTTCATCGACTGCTCCCCGGGCGCTGCGGATTGAGGAACTCGCGCATTTGCTCGACCATCTCGCTTTGCGTGCTCAGCGGCATCAACAGCACCCGCAGTTTTTGCGCGAGCAATTCCCAACGGGCGATGCGTGCTTCGGCTTGGGCGCGATAGGTCTGGCGCAGCTCGAAATTGAGGGTATCGAGTTCCAGTTGTGCACCTCTTTCCGCGAACCGTAACAGCCCGGCGGCGGGCAGGGCGTGGTCCAGTGGATCGGACAGCGGCAACAACAACAGATCGCAATGACGCGACAGCAGGCTCAGTTGCTGCTCGGCGCTGTCGGACAGCGCGCGCTCGTCGCAGATCACGATCACCAGACTGCCTGGACGCAACACCTCACGCGCCCGGCGCAGCGCCACGCCGAGGGCGTCGCGATCCGGCTCGCGTTCGCTGTGCAGCGACTGATTGACCTTCACCAGGCGGTTGAGCAATTGCAGCAGGCTCTGCTTGCTGCGGCGCGGTTTGATTTCGTAATGCTCGTTGTCGCCAAACACCAGCCCGCCGACCCGGTCGTTATGGCCCAATGCGGCCCAGCCGATCAGCGCCGCCGCTTGCGCCGCAAGCACCGACTTGAACATCAGCCCGGAACCGAAAAACAGCCGGGTGCTTTGCTCGACCATGATGAAAATCGGCCGCTCGCGTTCTTCATGGAACAGCTTGGTGTGCGGCTCCTGGGTGCGCGCGGTCACGCGCCAGTCGATGGTGCGCACGTCGTCGCCGGCCTGATAGACCCGCACCTGATCGAAGTCGACCCCGCGCCCGCGGAATTTCGAGTGATGCAGGCCGATCAGCGGGCTGCGCTGGCTTGGCGTGGAAAACAGCTGCACTTCGCGCACACGGTGGCGCATCTCGATCAGGTCGGTGAGGCTGATGCGGATGCCCGGTTCGGACGGCAGGGGGGCGTTCATGGGGGTCAAGCGACGGCTACGACGTCGAGAATCCGCTGCACCACCCGATCCTGGTCGATGCCGGCGGCTTCGGCTTCAAACGACAGAATGATGCGGTGCCGCAACACGTCGAACAGTACGGCCTGAATGTCTTCCGGGCTGACGAAGTCGCGACCGGCCAGCCAGGCGTGGGCCCGGGCGCAACGGTCGAGGGCGATTGAGCCGCGCGGGCTGGCGCCATAGGCGATCCACTCGGCCATTTCCGGGTCGAACTTGGCCGGGGTGCGCGTGGCCATGACCAGTTGCACCAGGTATTCCTCCACGGCGTCGGCCATGTACAGACCGAGGATTTCCTTGCGCGCGGCGAAAATCGCCTGCTGGCTGACCCGGCGTTCCGGTTTGGTTTCGCCATTCAGCGCTTCGCCACGGGCCTGTTGCAGGATCCGGCGTTCGACAGCGGCATCCGGGAAGCCGATCTTCACGTGCATCAGGAAGCGGTCGAGCTGCGCTTCGGGCAACGGGTAGGTACCTTCCTGCTCGATCGGGTTCTGCGTCGCCATCACCAGAAACAGCGGCGACAGCTCGTAAGTGCTGCGCCCGACGCTGACCTGACGCTCGGCCATGGCCTCGAGCAGCGCCGATTGCACCTTGGCCGGCGCCCGGTTGATTTCGTCCGCCAGAACCAGGTTGTGGAAGATCGGCCCTTGCTGGAACACGAAACTGCCGGTTTCCGGGCGATAGATCTCGGTGCCGGTGATGTCGGCCGGCAGCAGGTCCGGGGTGAACTGGATGCGATGGAACTGGGCTTCGATGCCCTCGGCGAGTTCTTTGATCGCTTTGGTCTTGGCCAGACCCGGAGCGCCCTCGACCAGCATGTGGCCGTCGGCGAGCAGGGCGATGAGCAAACGCTCGATGAGTTTTTCCTGGCCGAGAATCTGCGTTGAAAGAAAGGTTCGCAGCGCCAGCAGCGCTTCACGATGTTCCATCGGTGACTGTTCCTGGAAAGGGTGGCCGCAGGCGTTCGGATAACGCCGGGGCTGGGGGCGTTACTTTAATCCATCGAGGGGGGCGGCGACTAACGGCATTTTGCGCAAAGTGCGGGAAATGACTGGGGGATTTGTTGGAATTTTGTAGCAGGGGAGTGATTGGTTGCCCGTACCGGCCCTATCGCGAGCAGGCCAGTCCAGCCGATATCAAATCTGGCTGATATAGGTCCCGGTGCCATCCAGAATATTCTTCAGGGTTTCTTCAACTTCAGGCAGATCCACCATATCCGGATTGAAAGTGATCTCCAGCACATCATCCCCATTCAACGCATCGGCATCCGCCGCTGCGATCTCGATCTTCAGCAGGGTCTTGCTCAGGGTGACTTTCACGCCATCCAGCGTCGAAGGCTCACCATCCAGGGTGATCTCCAGCTCATCTTCGTCCGGATAGCGGCTCATCAGAAACATGTCGCCCTTGTCGCTATGGCAGCAGAGCATGGCCATGTTGTCTTCTTCGTCGTCGCACGGGTTGACGATCAGTAGGGCGGTGGTCATTTGCATGGGGGAATTCCTGCCTCGGAGGGGGTGTTGGTCGCAATTGGGCGCGATTCTGCCAGTCCGGGAAGATTTCTGCTGCTACATCTTGGCGGCCACTGAACAAAGCCTTGGGGCGGATGATCGAGAAGTCGACTGAAGCGGGAACATGCCGAGGGCCTTTTCTACTTCTTTTGCCTGAAAGATCCGACACCTTTGTAGGAGCGCGGAATCTGAATGATTGTTCAGATCTAATAGAGGATATCGCTTGTTTTCGTGGCATTTTTACAACTATTTTTATTTTCGAACGCAATGGAGTGCGCAGACAAAAACTGAAAACAAGGAGTTTTCAATTGAATCAGTATTTCGAGTGCGCTGACGAAATCCGGCATCTTACCGAAGCGCAGATCGAGCAGATCTATAAGCGCTATCTGAGTGGCGAGAAAAGTGCCAACCTGAAGGCCGAATTCCAGATTCCCGCGACCGTTCGCAGTTTGTTGACGGTGCTGCCGCCGATTGTCAGTCGGGATTTGACGTGCCCTTACTGTTGCCTGCCAATGTGGGTTCGTCGACATGCCAAGGGTACGCCGGTTTCATCGCGCAAACCCTATCAATGCGTCAGTTGCGAGCATCAATATCAGCCACTCGGCCCCCGGCGGAGCGCGCCGTGCACGTGCAGCGCGTGCGTGAGCGTGCGTCAGCAGCAGGCCGCGGCTCAGGCTGAGCGCTTGTACGATCTTTCGCAGATGTTTTGCCGGGAGTGCGACTCTCCAAATATCGACGTCAGCATGAACAAACAGATCTTGCGGACGACGTGCTACGACTGCACCACCATCAGCAAATTCAGAGCCTACGAAGAGTTGCCGGACTGATCCGCGTCAGCCGCTGGCGGTGAACCCAATGCCACGCTCAGGGTCAATAAACGTCCCTGGGCGTTTTCGTTTCCGGATATGTAGCGCACCGAAGGCTGTTTCTGGTACGAAAGTGCCGTGAAACCGGGCGCTCGGGCCGTCATTTTTCCTCACGACTGCTAGTGTTTATCGATGCGCACGCCTTGATTTACGTGCCAATGACCGAATATGTCGCAGCACCGCAAGCAGACACATTGTCGCACCCATTAAGCTGCGCAACGGATGAGCACCCGTAAAGGCATTGTCGGCGGCCTCGACAGTCGTTTTTGCAGATGCCCATTCAATGGAAGGTGAATGTGACCTGAGTGTCTCGTCCAGCTTCACCCACCTGTCACCCTGTTTCCTCTGCCCGAGAATCAGGAGCAGGGCGACACAAGCCCCGCAAGGGGTGTTGCACGCGACGCTTTCCATCAATAACAAGCTTAAGCGGAGTACCACAGATGGCGTTCTTCACCGCAGCCAGCAAAGCCGACTTCCAGCACCAACTGCAAGCGGCACTGGCGCAGCACATCAGTGAACAGGCACTGCCACAAGTGGCGCTGTTCGCTGAACAATTCTTCGGCATCATTTCCCTGGACGAGCTGACCCAACGTCGCCTCTCCGACCTCGCTGGCTGTACTCTTTCCGCGTGGCGCCTGCTTGAGCGCTTCGATCACGCGCAACCGCAAGTGCGCGTCTACAACCCCGATTACGAGCGTCATGGCTGGCAGTCGACCCACACCGCGGTCGAAGTCCTGCACCATGACCTGCCGTTCCTGGTCGACTCGGTCCGCACCGAGCTGAACCGCCGCGGCTACAGCATCCACACCCTGCAGACCACCGTGCTCAGCGTACGCCGTGGCAGCAAGGGCGAGCTGCTGGAAATCCTGCCCAAGGGCAGCACCGGCGAAGGCGTGCTGCACGAGTCGCTGATGTACCTGGAAATCGACCGCTGCGCCAACGCGGCCGAACTGAATGTACTGAGCAAAGAGCTGGAGCAGGTGCTCGGTGAAGTGCGCGTCGCGGTCGCTGATTTCGAGCCGATGAAGGCCAAGGTGCAGGAGATCCTCACCAAGCTCGATCACAGCGCATTCGCCGTCGATGCCGACGAAAAGACCGAAATCAAGAGCTTCCTGGAATGGCTGGTGGGCAACCACTTCACCTTCCTCGGCTACGAAGAGTTCACCGTTGTCGATCAAGCCGATGGCGGCCATATCGAATACGACCAGAACTCCTTCCTCGGTCTGACCAAACTGCTGCGCACCGGCCTGACCAACGAAGACCGGCACATCGAAGACTACGCGGTGAACTACCTGCGCGAACCGACCCTGCTGTCGTTCGCCAAGGCTGCGCACCCGAGCCGTGTACATCGTCCGGCCTACCCGGATTACGTGTCGATCCGTGAAATCGACGCCGACGGCAACGTCATCAAGGAACACCGCTTCATGGGCCTGTACACCTCTTCGGTGTATGGCGAGAGCGTGCGGGTCATCCCGTTCATCCGCCGCAAGGTCGAAGAAATCGAACGCCGTTCCGGCTTCCAGTCCAAGGCTCACCTGGGCAAGGAACTGGCGCAGGTGCTCGAAGTACTGCCGCGTGACGACCTGTTCCAGACCCCGGTCGACGAACTGTTCAGCACCGTGATGTCGATCGTGCAGATCCAGGAACGCAACAAGATCCGCGTGTTCCTGCGCAAAGACCCGTACGGTCGTTTCTGCTACTGCCTGGCCTACGTGCCGCGCGACATCTATTCCACCGAAGTGCGGCAGAAGATCCAGCAGGTGCTGATGGAGCGCCTGAAGGCCACCGACTGCGAGTTCTGGACCTTCTTCTCCGAGTCCGTACTGGCTCGCGTGCAGTTGATCCTGCGCGTCGATCCGAAGAACCGCATCGACATCGATCCGCTGCTGCTGGAAAAAGAAGTCGTACAGGCCTGCCGCAGCTGGCAGGACGACTACGCGGCACTGACCGTCGAAAGCTTCGGCGAAGCCCACGGCACCAACGTGCTGGCGGATTTCCCGAAAGGCTTCCCGGCGGGTTACCGCGAGCGTTTCGCGGCGCATTCGGCCGTGGTCGACATGCAGCACCTGCTGAGCCTGAACGAAAAAAATCCGCTGGTGATGAGCTTCTATCAGCCGTTGGGCCAGGTCTCCGGCCAACGCGAGCTGCATTGCAAGCTGTACCACGCCGATACCCCGCTGGCGCTGTCCGACGTGTTGCCGATTCTGGAAAACCTCGGCCTGCGCGTGCTGGGTGAATTCCCTTACCGTCTGCGCCACACCAACGGCCGCGAGTTCTGGATTCATGACTTCGCGTTCACTGCCGCTGAAGGTCTGGAACTGGACATCCAGCAACTCAACGACACCCTGCAGGACGCGTTCGTCCACATCGTCCGTGGCGATGCCGAGAACGATGCGTTCAACCGTCTGGTGCTGACCGCCGGTCTGCCATGGCGCGACGTGGCGCTGCTGCGCGCCTACGCCCGTTACCTGAAGCAGATCCGTCTGGGCTTCGACCTGGGTTACATCGCCAGCACCCTGAACAACCACACCGACATCGCTCGCGAGCTGACCCGGTTGTTCAAGACCCGTTTCTACCTGGCGCGCAAGCTGGGCAGCGACGATCTGGAAGACAAGCAACAGCGTCTGGAACAGGCGATTCTGACCGCACTGGACGACGTTCAGGTGCTCAACGAAGACCGCATCCTGCGTCGCTACCTGGACCTGATCAAAGCCACCCTGCGCACCAACTTCTATCAGACTGATGCCAACGGCCAGAACAAGTCGTACTTCAGCTTCAAGTTCAACCCGCACGCGATTCCTGAGCTGCCGAAGCCGGTACCGAAGTTCGAAATCTTCGTTTACTCGCCACGTGTCGAAGGCGTGCACTTGCGCTTCGGCAACGTTGCTCGCGGTGGTCTGCGCTGGTCCGACCGTGAAGAAGACTTCCGCACCGAAGTCCTCGGCCTGGTAAAAGCCCAGCAAGTGAAGAACTCGGTCATCGTGCCGGTGGGCGCGAAGGGCGGCTTCCTGCCGCGTCGCCTGCCACTGGGCGGCAGCCGTGACGAGATCGCGGCCGAGGGCATCGCCTGCTACCGCATCTTCATTTCCGGTTTGCTGGACATCACCGACAACCTGAAAGACGGCGCGCTGGTGCCGCCGGCCAACGTCGTGCGGCATGACGACGATGACCCGTACCTGGTAGTGGCAGCGGACAAGGGCACTGCGACCTTCTCCGACATCGCCAACGGCATCGCCATCGACTACGGCTTCTGGCTGGGTGACGCGTTCGCCTCCGGTGGTTCCGCCGGTTACGACCACAAGAAAATGGGCATCACCGCCAAGGGCGCGTGGGTCGGCGTACAGCGCCACTTCCGCGAGCGCGGCATCAATGTTCAGGAAGACAGCATCACCGTGGTCGGCGTGGGTGACATGGCCGGTGACGTATTCGGTAACGGCCTGTTGATGTCCGACAAGCTGCAACTGGTTGCCGCGTTCAACCACATGCACATCTTCATCGATCCGAACCCGAACCCGGCGACCAGCTTCGTCGAGCGTCAGCGCATGTTCGACCTGCCGCGTTCGGCCTGGACCGACTACGACACCAGCATCATGTCCGAAGGCGGCGGCATCTTCTCGCGTAGCGCGAAGAGCATCGCCATCTCGCCGCAGATGAAAGAACGCTTCGACATCAAGGCCGACAAGCTGACCCCGACCGAACTGCTGAACGCCTTGCTCAAGGCGCCGGTGGATCTGCTGTGGAACGGCGGTATCGGTACTTACGTCAAGGCCAGCACCGAAAGCCATGCCGACGTGGGCGACAAGGCCAACGACGCACTGCGCGTGAACGGCAACGAGCTGCGCTGCAAAGTGGTGGGCGAGGGCGGTAACCTCGGCATGACCCAACTGGGTCGTGTGGAGTTCGGTCTGAATGGCGGCGGTTCCAACACCGACTTCATCGACAACGCCGGTGGCGTGGACTGCTCCGACCACGAAGTGAACATCAAGATCCTGCTGAACGAAGTGGTTCAGGCCGGCGACATGACCGACAAGCAACGCAACCAGTTGCTGGCGAGCATGACCGACGAAGTCGGTGGTCTGGTGCTGGGCAACAACTACAAGCAGACCCAGGCCCTGTCCCTGGCGGCGCGTCGTGCCTACGAGCGCATTGCCGAGTACAAGCGTCTGATGAGCGATCTGGAAGGCCGTGGCAAGCTGGACCGTGCCATCGAGTTCCTGCCGACCGAAGAGCAGATCAACGAGCGCGTTGCGGCAGGCCATGGCCTGACCCGTCCCGAGCTGTCCGTGCTGATCTCGTACAGCAAGATCGACCTCAAGGAACAGCTGCTGAACTCGCTGGTACCGGACGACGACTACCTGACCCGCGACATGGAAACGGCGTTCCCGCCGACCCTGGTCAGCAAGTTCTCCGAAGCCATGCGTCGTCACCGTCTGAAGCGCGAGATCGTCAGCACCCAGATCGCCAACGATCTGGTCAACCACATGGGCATCACCTTCGTTCAGCGACTCAAAGAGTCGACCGGCATGAGCCCGGCGAACGTGGCCGGCGCCTACGTGATCGTGCGTGACATCTTCCACCTCCCGCACTGGTTCCGTCAGATCGAAGCGCTGGACTACCAGGTCAGCGCTGACGTGCAACTGGAGCTGATGGACGAGCTGATGCGTCTGGGCCGCCGTGCTACACGCTGGTTCCTGCGTGCCCGTCGCAACGAGCAGAACGCTGCCCGTGACGTCGCGCACTTTGGTCCGCACCTCAAGGAGCTGGGCCTGAAGCTGGACGAACTGCTGAGCGGTGAAATCCGTGAAAACTGGCAGGCGCGTTATCAGGCTTATGTTGCGGCCGGTGTTCCGGAATTGCTGGCGCGTATGGTGGCGGGTACCTCGCACCTGTACACCCTGCTGCCGATCATCGAAGCGTCCGACGTCACTGGCCAGGATCCGGCTGAAGTGGCCAAGGCCTACTTCGCCGTGGGCAGTGCGCTGGACATCACCTGGTACCTGCAACAGATCAGCGCGCTGCCGGTTGAAAACAACTGGCAGGCTCTGGCCCGTGAAGCGTTCCGTGATGATGTGGACTGGCAGCAACGTGCGATCACCATCTCTGTCCTGCAACAGGGCGACGGCACTCAGGACGTGGAAGCACGCCTGGCGCTGTGGATGGCACAGCACGAAAGCATGATCGAGCGCTGGCGCGCCATGCTGGTGGAAATCCGTGCTGCGAGCGGCACTGACTACGCCATGTATGCGGTGGCCAACCGTGAACTGCTTGACCTCGCGTTGAGCGGTCAGGCGGTGGTGCCTGCGGCTGCTGCGAATGCCGAGCTTGAGCTGGCCTGAGTAGTGGTTGAATGAAGAAGCCCCGGTGTCGTGAGATGCCGGGGCTTTTTTATATCTGTGGGTTTTGTGTTGCCTGGTCTGGCCCCTTCGCGAGCAAGCTCGCTCCCACATTTGAAATGCATTCCCCCTGTGGGAGCGAGCTTGCTCGCGAAGAGGCCCTCTGGATCAATACAACTTATGTGCTTGTTTGTTATCCAGCATCGACACTTTATCTGTCGGCCTGGTCAATAAATTACTCAGCGACTGATCAAACTTCTGCAACGCCCGAACTTGCACATCCTGCTGCTGATTAATATCAGCGACGATCTCGTCCGAACCTTTGAAGTCCGCCCACACCGGCGTCAGTTCTTTAGCCTCCGAACCTTTCGCCGTGCCGATGTAATTCAACTTCGCATCATAAAAATCCGCACTGACATCAGCCTTGATGTCGGAGCTGCGCGAAGTGATCAACTGGCTGTGGGTGTCGACGATCGCCACCACATCGGGGTGCGCCGCGCGCAGGCTCTGCATGTCCGGGTACACCGTCACTGAGCCGAACTGCCGTTGCAACGAGGCCTTGACCCAGTCCACGGCCATGTCCGGTTTCGAGGTGTTGACGTAGGCGTCATGGATCGGCTGCACCAGCAGGCTCTGGCCGAAACCGGTGCCGGCGTTGGCCTGATAGTCACGCAGGTATTCGCGGTTGGTCTGGGTGCTCGGGCTGTAGACCACGCCCAGTGACACGCCGGGACCACTTTGCACCTGGGCGGCGCTGCTGCGACCGGTCGGGTGGGGAAGCAGCGTGTCGAGGGAGGAGACCGCTCGCGGCGCGGTGGGCACTGAACAGGCGGAGAGGGCGATAACCGAAATCAATAAGGTACTGGCCAACGCAAGTTTCATGGTGAGTCTCCCGTGAAGCAACTTCAGTCGGAAAGTCAGCGTTGTCGCGGCTGTGGGTGACGGGCGCACGACAGTTGATTCAGACTAAAGCCGCCAACCTGTAAATAAGCTGACAATTTTTCGAGTTGTGGCGATGCATTAGTTTTATTGGCTTTAAAGCAAAGCGGTTAATTGCCTCGGGAAATAAAAAGGCGCAAAACAGTGTTTTGCGCCTTTTTATTTATGGCTGTGCAAACAACCATCAGTTTTTCAGGGGGATCAATACTTGCTCGTCCGGGGCCAACACCATGAACACCAGCAACTTCGCCGGTTTGCTTTGGCTGGCGTTTTTCGACACCAGATGTTCGGAGCCGGCCGGTTCGTACCAGAACTGGCCTTTCTTGTAAGTGATCGGCTGTTCGCCCTTGACCTGGGAAATCACTTCGCCTTCGAGCACGTAGGCCATGGCGGTGCCGTCGTGTTTGTGGGCGATCGAGGACTGCCCGGGTTTGTAGTCGACTTCGATCATCATGGCTTTCTTGCCGGGGGCGTTCTTCAGCATCTGGTCTTGCAGGACGGTGACTTTCTCGGACGGGTCGTGGGCCAGGGCGGCAGCAGATACAGACAGGGCGAGAATGGCGGTGAAGAGGTGCAGGGCTTTCATGGTGGATCACCTGTGGGAGGAGGGGGTGGTGACCACAGTAGTCTGCGGGATGGGGTATTCAAACGGCCAATATTCGGGAAGATTGGGTGACCAATCAGTCGTTCGGCGGTGCGGCTGAATACGCCTTCGCGAGCAAGCCCGCTCCCACAGTTGATCGCATTCCAATGTGGGAGCGGGCTTGCTCGCGAAGGCGTCCGGTCAGACGATGGGGAAACTATTGAAATCCACACTGTTGGCCAGACGGCTATCAATCAGGTCGATAAACCCCTGCGCCTCGGGCCGGTTGAAGTGCGCCTGCATTGCCGCTTCCGACTGCCAGCGTGCACTCACCGTCCAGCGCTGGCTGTCCTCGGGGCAGCGGTCGACCATGTAGGCGTCGCAGCCCGGTGTCTGGCGCAAGGTGTCGACGATCTTCTGCAACTGCCGGCCGAGTTCTTCCGAACGGCCGGCGGCAGCGCGCACCTCGACGGTGTTGATCACTTCGTTGGACATTGCTCACACTCCTGAATCAGGCCGGACGAATCCTGCTCATTGAGGGATAACGCCCATGCAGAATAGGCCTGCACCTGCTGATCACCAATAACCAATCGGCGGTTTATCACCCAGACCAATCATTCACGCCACTTGTTGCAGAATGTCGCGCAGGCGATCCAGAGCGGTGTCGATATCGAGGGTTTCAATGGCGCCGAAGCCGAAGTACAGGCCGCTCTTCACCGGCTGTTGATAATGGAAAATGTCGATGGAATACAGCCCGACCTCGACTTTTTTCGCCAGTTCGATCACCAGCGGCAGGTCGATCGGCACCTTGCACAGCACCGCCATGTGGAAACCGGCACTGGGCGGAATCGCCTCCAGCCACGGCGCCAGATCCGTCGCCATGCGCGCCAGAATCCGTTCACGGCGCTGGGCGTAAATCGTATGGCAACGGCGGATGTGCTTGAGCAGGCAACCTTCGGCGATGAACTTGGCCAGCGCCCATTGCGGCAGGGTCGAGGCGTGCAGGTCGGTGAGTTGTTTGGCGCGGATCACCGCTTCGAGAATCGCCGGCGGCAGGATCGCGTAACCCAGGCGCAACTCCGGCAGCAAGGTCTTGGAGAAGGTGCCGACGTAGGCAACGATGCCGCGCTGATCAAGGCTGAACAGAGAGTCTGTCGGCCGCCCTTCGTAGCGGAACTCGCTGTCATAGTCGTCCTCGATGATGATCGCGCCCAGCTCATAAGCCCGGGCCAGCAAGGCTTCGCGGCGCGCCTGGCTCATCGGCATGCCCAACGGGAACTGGTGCGACGGGGTGACATAAATCATCCGCGTGCCCTCGGGAATCTGCTCGACCACAATCCCTTCGGCATCCACCGGTACTCCGACCACCTCGGCGCCGTGGGTGCCGAACAGCAGGCGTGCCGGCGGGTAGCCCGGATCTTCCATTGCCACCCGACTGCCGGGGCTGATCAGCACGCGGGTGATCAGGTCCAGCGCCTGTTGCGCGCCGTTGCACACCACGATGTCTTCGTCCTGGCAGTTGATCCCGCGCGAAAAGGCGATGTGCCGGGCAATCGCATTGCGCAGCGCCGGCAGACCTTCGGGCACGCTGTAGAAACCTTTGGAGCCGGCCATCTGGCGCATCGCGTGCGACACGCAACGGCGCCAGTCGTCATGCGGGAACTGGCCCTTGCTGGTGGCGCCGCCGATGAAGTCATAGCGCAGCGAACCTTCCAGCGACGGGTGGCGCAAGAACACCGGCAGGTTGCGCCAGCGCTCGATCACCTCGGCGCTGGCCAGTTCGGTGTAGCTTTGCTTGCGCTGGATCTGCGCCGGGCGGGCGTTGACGTAAGTGCCTTTGCCGATCACCCCGGTGAGGAAATTTTCGTAAGTCAGCTGCGCGTAGGTGTCGGAAATGGTCTTGCGCGAGATCCCCAGTTGCTCGGCCAGCAGACGGCTGGGCGGCAACTGCGTGCCGGCAGCCAACCGCCCGGACTCGATGGCGCTGCGCAGCTGGTTGTATAGCTGGCCGGCGAGGTCCTTGCGGCCATTGATCACGACGTGAAGTTCCATACCGACGCGGCTCCGGGGGGCGATTGAGGTGTCGGCCAGATTACCGCTGTTGCGTGATGGGCAGTAGTTGCGCAGCACAAAAACCCGAAATTGGTCACCGTCTCCCTTGTAGGAGTGAGCCTGCTCGCGATGACGTCGGCACATCCAACATGGCGGTGACTGAATGACCGCTATCGCGAGCAGGCTCACTCCTACAAGGTTGTGTGTTTGGCCGGGGGGCAGTGGTGTAGCGATATTCCGTGGAATTGGGGCTGTAATGCCGAGGGCTCAGCGCTTACCGTGAACTCATCATTCCGCTTCCCGAGACCTGCCATGTCCCCGCGTCTGGACTACTACAACGCATCGCCCAAGGCGATGAAAGCGATGATCGCCATGGAGGCGCTGACCAGCGACCTGAGCATCGAGGCGCCGCTGTTGCAACTGATCAGGATCCGCGCCTCGCAGCTCAACGGCTGCGCGTTCTGCACCGACATGCATTCGGTGGACGCGCGGCGGGCCGGGGAGAGTGAGCGGCGTTTGTATGCGATCGCGGTGTGGCGCGACAGCGGCTTTTTCAATCCGCGTGAGCGGGCGGCGTTGGCCTGGGCCGAGGCGGTGACGCTGTTGGCCGAGAGTCATGTGCCGGACGATGTTTATCAGTTGGCCAAAGCGCAATTCAGTGAGGCGGAACTGGTGGATCTGACCATGGCCGTCACCACCATCAACAGCTGGAATCGTCTGGCGGTAAGCTTTCGCCAGACCCCGAGCGATTGACGTGCACATAACCCTGTGGCGAGGGAGCTTGCTCCCGCTCGGCTGCGCAGCAGCCGCAAAACCTTTGCATGCGGTCTGTCAGTCAAAACCGGTTCGGCAGGTTTGGGGGCGCTGCGCACCCCAGCGGGAGCAAGCTCCCTCGCCACAAAGTTTGGTCTTCAGTTTGGTGGAAAGATCGCAGCCTTTGGCAGCTCCTACATGGGACCGAATGTAGGAGCTGCCGAAGGCTGCGATCTTTTGACTTTGATTTTTAAAAGCAAGATCAAGAGATCGCAGCGTGCCGCAGCTCCTACAGGATCTTCAGTTTGGTGGGCGTTGTGGTTTGACTGAAGTGCCGAACGTATTGCCCATCCGCGTACTGGTCGCCGCCGGCGTCGCCAGCCCGACCTGATTCGGTGGCCGCTTGTTCACCGGCACATTCAGCGCTTCCTGATTCTTCTGCGCAGCGGCAGCACCTTCCGGGTTGTTGCCCATCTGCTGACTCAGACAGTCGTAATTCGGCGCCTTGTAGCCACCCACCGTCACCTCCACGCAGCCCAGCGGCTGCTCGGCGTGGGCGCTGGCGAAGGCGCTCAGCAGCAGCCCGCCGAGGGCGATTTTCCACAGTGATTTCATGCAAGCCTCCTGGCCGGCCCGAAGCGGCCGTTCTCTGTATGGAGTCTAGTGCAAGCCTCGCGCGAATCCCGTGATGGTTTTTTTGCACCGCCCGTCACACCAGATTCATAAACAGCCATCAGGATGACGGTTTTCAGGGGTACGTCAGCCGTGCAGCGAGGCAGTTCCAGGGACGGTCTTCAGCGTTCAGCGACTCTCGTGCGCCGGGTGAGTCTGGGGCTGCTGCTTGGCTGGTTCAGCGGCGCTGCGACAGCCGAACCGGTGCCGGCCGATTTGCGCATGACGTTGCACATCCCGGCGCAGGACCTGGCCCGGGCGCTGGATCAGTACAGCCATGCCACGGGTGTGGCGGTGCTGGTCGACAGCCAGTTGAGTCGTGGCCGGCGCTCGTTGGCGGTCGATGGCGAATACACCGCTGCCGACGCCTTGCGCCGTCTGCTCGGCGGCAGCGGACTGATGGCGCGTTATGCCCGCGACGACGCGTTCACCCTGCAAGTGGCGCAGGTCGAAGACGTGCCATCGGCCCTGGACAAAACCACCCCGGCCAGTGCCGCCGTGAGTCGCAGTTACGCCACCGCGGTGCAAGCGGCGATCGAGCGCAACCTGTGCCGTTCGCCACTGACCCGTCCGGGCAGTTATCGCGCGGTGTTACAGGTCTGGGTCGGGCGCGACGGCGTGGTGCAGCACAACCGGTTGGTCACCACCACCGGTGATGTACGGCGCGATACCGCGCTGGTGGAGAGCTTTCGCAATCTCAGGATCGACCGGCCGACGCCCAGCGCGTTGCGTCAGCCGGTCACGTTGCTGTTGTTACCGGAGTCGTCAGGGAAACGCATGGAATGCACCAAATGGGAAGGAGTTTCCGGGGGATGAAAGACACCGGACAAGGTTCGATGGTCCAGCTGTTCCTGACGTCCTACGAGGACTTTCGGGTGCGCTTGCGACGCCGTCTCGGCTCGGAAGACCTGGCCAACGACGTGCTGCACGAAACCTACCTGCGGGTCGACCGCATGGAAACGCCGCCGAACCTGCTGCGGCCCAATGCCTACCTCTATCGCATGGCCCTGAACATCGCCGCCGACCGCCGTCAGGCCGATGCGCGCCTGCTCACCGGCGAGGAAGTCGAAGAGCTGCTGCAGATCGGCGACGAAGCGCTGGATCCGGCGCGGGTGGTCGGTGGGCAGAAGGAAATCCAGTCGCTGCTCAGCGCCCTCTACGAACTGCCAGCGCGGCGTCGCAGAATCTTCATCGCCGCGCGGCTGGAGGAGGCTCCACACCTGGAAATTTCCCAGCGCTTCGGCATCTCCACGCGCATGGTCGAGAAGGAAATCAAAGCTGCATTGGGCTTCTGCGCGGCGAAACTGGAAAGAAAAGTGTTTCAGCGGTTCGGTCGCGGGGCCGGAAAACCGTCTTCTGATTAGTGCCCGATCAATTCGTTGAGAATCTGCGCGTTTGAACATCTTTCGACTGACACCTGCCGAGCCATCGGCGGCCGACAATCTGCACAGTGAAGCCCACGACTGGTTGGTCCTGCTGACCTCCGGCCGCGCCACCGTGGCCGACGCCCGCGCCTTGCGCGAGTGGTGCGCGCAGAGCGCCGAACATGCTCAGGCTTTCGAGCAGGCCAAGGTGTTGTGGCACAACCTGCAGCCTGCCGCTGAAATGCTGCAGTCGCCACGGCGCTTCGGTCGACGGGCGTTTCTCGGTGGTGCCATCGCTGCATCGGCGGCGTTTTTGCTGGTGCGCGGGACAATTCCGGGCGGCTTCGAAGGGCTCGGCGCCGATTACATCACCGAAGTCGGCCAGCAGAAGCGTTTCGAACCGGCCGATGGCGTAAGCCTGGAGCTCAACACCCAGACCCGTATCAACCAGCGCTCTGGCGATGATGGTGTGCAAGGTTTTGAGCTGGTCAGCGGTGAGGTTGAAGTGCAGACCGCGCGGTTGCCATTGGCGATGCAGGCCGGGGGAGGGTGGTTGCGGGCGAGCCAAGCGCGGTTCAATTTGCGCAACACCGATCAGCAAGTGTGCGTGACGTGCCTCGATGGTTTGGTGGACGTCAATGTCGATGGCCGCAGCCTGCGCCTGCAGCCGGGTGAGCAACTGACCTACGACGCGCAGCAAGTGGGCACAGTGCAAAGCGTCGACACCGCCGCAGTGATGAACTGGCGCCAACAAGTGCTGGTATTCAACGGCGCGACCCTCAGCCAGATGATCGACGAGATCAACCGCTACCGCCCAGGCATGTTGCTGCTGCTCAACCGCGACCTCGGCCAGCGCCGCGTCCAGGCCCGCTTCAGCCTCGACCAACTCGCCGGCGTCGCCCTGCTGATCCGCGACGCCTACGGCGTCAAATGCACCGAACTCCCCGGCGGCGTCGTCGTCCTCAGCTAACCCAATCCCACCAACCCCACCACCCCCTGTGGGAGCGAGCTTGCTCGCGAAGGCGGCCTTCCAGCCAACCAATCTCTCCCAGACCGCATACGATCCAATTGTAGGAGTGAGCCTGCTCGCGATGACGGCCCGAAAGCCGACTAATATCTACCAGGTGCACGGGAGCTGACCTACCAGCGATGACAGCTCACAAGCCAACCACTCCCCAACTGACCAAACCCAATCCAACTGTGGGAGCGGGCTTGCTCGCGAAGGCGTCCATTCAGCCAAATCATCATCAACTGACCCACCGCATTCGCGAGCAAGCCCGCTCCCACAGGTTTTTGCAGTGATGCTGGCTATTGCAGCGGCCCCATCACCTGCCGATACCGCTCCACCCCCTGCGCCGTCTCCCGCGTCAACCGAACCTCCAACCCCAACGGATCCTCCCGCCGATTCCCACTCAATTGCCGCCAACCCTTATCCACCTCCCAAACCCGCACCTGCACATCACTCACCCCCTGCAACACCGCCACCCCGCCAGTCGGCGCCGGCAACGGATACCGACCCCGCGCCTCAGCCACCGCCCGATACAACGTATCCCCCTTGACCCACCAACGCACCCGCTGCAAAGCCCCAGGCAGATCCGCCGCACTACGAATAATATCCAGCCGAAACCCCTTGCTATCACTGCTCCGCACCGTCAGCGCAGGCGGCGCACTCGGCGGCTCATCATCCACGCCAACCTTCCTCGGCTCGGCCAATTCAATCCCCGCGCGCATCTCCACATCTCGCTGCAACTGATTCAACGCCCGCAACAAACTGTCACTCTGCTCACTGCTCGCCTGCAAATGACTGTCCGCCCGTGTCACACTGTCCAGCCCGCGCCAGGCAATCAGACTGACCACCGCCATCAGCAGAATCGCGACCATCACCTCGATCAGGGTAAAGCCCCGTTGATCGTTCATTGCACACTGATCCTTCCACTGGCATCACGCAGCACACTCAGCCGATTCAGCCCATCAGACAGGGTCAATTGCAGCGGCGGATTGATCCACTCGGCATTGAGCACAACCTTCTGCTTCGGCTCCACCCGCACCTCCAGCTTCGGACTCTGCCAGGTACGCGGCCGCAACTGCGGGTCATCCTTGAAATGCTCAAAACCCCGACCACTGTCACTGCGCCGACTGAAGCGAAAGCCCTTGCCATCACTCACCCAAACAATCGGCCGGCCATCGGCGCGGGCCTCCGCCTGCGCCACCTGCAGCAACTGCGCCACACGCTCGGCGTCCTTGCGCAGCAACTGCAGCGGATCCGGCTTGATACTCAGACTGATCGCCGCACTGGCAATCCCGATGATCACCAGCACCACCATCAGCTCAATCAGCGTAAAGCCCCGTTGCTTGCCCACATTCATCGGTTGCGCACTCCCTTGCGTCCAGCCCCGTCCCAAAAAACCATCCTGCACGGCCAACATGTAAGACGTGTGAAATAAAACCGTGAGAATTGCCGCGTAGCCTGTCAGCAGGGACAAAAAGGAGATTCAGCCCATGATGCTCACCACCCGCATATCCCCCCCGCGAACCGTCCAGGCCCTCGCACTGCTCGCCGCCCTGGTCGGTGTCGCGACCTGGTCGTCGCTACTCCTGACCTCCGCCGAATCCCACACCCCTCCGGCGCCACCGCAAATGCTCGCGGCACGCAGTGACAGCCCGGCGTTGCAATGGTTTTCCAACCAGACGGCGCCGATGGACATCAAGGTGAGCGGGGTGATGGCGGGGAGTCGCGGGGCGGTGGCGATTCTGAGTTTGAACGATGGGCCGCCGAGGAGTTTTTTGCAGGGGGAGAGGGTGGGGCCTGGGGTGAAGCTGGTGGCGGTGGAGGGGGATGGGGTGGTGATTGAGCAAGGGGGGGAGAGGGTGAGGTTGGGGGTGGAGAGGTTGGGGGAGGGGGTGGTTTTGCCGAGCCTCGTGAGGCCCTGATTTGTTGGATCGGAGACGTTATTTTTGCCGTTCATTTGAACGGCGGTTCAAGGGCCTCCAAAAGCAGGGAACCGAGACGCAAGCGAGTGCTTGTTTTCGCTCCCAAGCTGATACGGGTAGACGAAAATGTCCGCTATCGAAAGGGGACAAAGTCAGGTAAATGTAAGCCAGTCCCCTGGGTGGGCCGTATACGCGAAAAAGGCTCCCACACTGGGTCAAGATATGAGGGGCGATTGACCATAAATGGCGTTCAATATATCGGTCGGTATAGGCGGCAATCGGCCATTTACGTGAAAGTAATTCTAAATAGTTTCTCGTTGTCAGATGACACTGGCAAAAATATTCATTAATAAGTAACTATATGTGCTTTGCGAGAACAACATGCAAACTGGTTAACCGTTATTTTGGTTTATTGCCTGAACCTCAAAAATCAAGATAGGGGAATAGTCAGTCAGTGGGAGTGGATATGCTTTCAGAAAATATATCCGTCCGTTTTTGAAGCAAGCATTCGAGTTTTAATTTCCATTTATTCCTAAAAAAAGGTGCCGTTTTTTTATTACATACTACAGTGATGAGTGAGTGATGGTATTGCAAGCTGCAAGACTTCTGAGCTAAAAAATAATAGTAGGCACCTACATGCAAATTAGCTAGGCAGTTTCAATGGCCGGAGTACTACACTAGGGCAGCTTAGACTTAAATCTCAGGCTGGGTGCGTAAATTAACAAAAGGAATAGTCCATGCCTTTCAATGAGCAGGCACAAGAAATACTGGAGCCACTCCGAGGATTCATAATCAACGAAGACACTATTGAACTTCTCGTTACATCCAATGGCTGCACTGACAAGGAGAGCTTTGTAATTAATGTAAATACAGGTTTTACAGGGCTGTCACCAACTGAAATAACTGTATTTAGGAAAGCGCCAGATACTTGCAAGATGATGCCGAGCGTGGTCTCAGTAATTTTCACAAAAAAAGAGCTAGGTATTAATGACTTATTTGAGGTTACGCTGACAAATAAGTTCGGAAATATGCCGGCAAAGGATTTGATGAGTGCCTAAGAATCGCAAAAAATTGTGGCGCTGCACTGAAATCTTGATCTTGATCAAGGTGTTTAAGTAAAAAATAAAATCAATAACCGTTGAGCAGAAGGAGTGTGGCCGTGTCTAAAAAAGAACTTGGTAGCGCCCAATACGAGGCGTTTCGCGCAGGTGGTTTAGTTGAGATTGTCGCATCGGGAGTTACTTCCGGGATAAATATAAAGGTCGACATCGAACAGTTGGCATTTTTTATATACCCGCCAATGTTTGGTCTCTATTTTTTAATACCAGACATCGTTCTTCCCGCTCTTCATCCTTTTTGCTACAAAGAACGTGTTGCTTTCCCAAAAGAATCAAGAGTAATTACAATCCTAGATGCAGATGGTAAGCACGGGGTCAAGATTCAAGAGATTGAGATCCCGGAAATAAAATCAGCCTTACCTTCTGCATCTGATCCCGGGTTTTGTGTTTTTTCATGGATTGGAACTGACAAATTACAAATCGCAAATTGTGACGCGATCCTTCCCTCAGTTTATGCTCGCGTTTTCGGGCCGGCCGCGTTTGGAGATTGCGAAGCATACGTCAATGACAATCAAGGTCATTAATTTTTACACGTTGTCAGAGCGTGCTCTGTCGTAGCCTTTGGCAGACATCAAACATTACCCAGCGCCAACCAAGTTTTTTTGGCGCGCTGGATAATGAGGTTTCGGAGCGGCTAAATATTCGGCAGGTCTGGCTCCATATAAATTTTTTCAATTTTGGCTTCTTTGGTCAAAAAAATTGTGACACGGCCAGGATCGCAATCCTGAATCACTTTATCGCCAAAAGCGATAACCCGGCATTTTCGACCTTTTAGTTCATTTATAAGCAACGAAGTTCCCAGTAGGGGAAAGGGCACTGGCCGAGTATCTTTTGACCATGGCCATACAACGTCTCCACCACCATCTCCACCGCTAATGCTACCCATCATCCACCTCCCGACCGACGTCATTGCCGGTGTAATCAGTAATAGCTGAAATAACCCCATTTATAAGAATTTCACAGCATCCACATCATCTTAACCAGAGCAATGGATCGGGTAGCCGGTCCTTAGCGTCCGCTTTTGGCCGAAAGCAGCCATCGGGTGTGAAAAATAGATCAATGCATGCAATTCATCTGGTAACGCTACGAGATGGCCATCTGCTGCCATACAACCATTTCCCCTCACCAGTTATCCTGCGCACCCCACGAATGAAAGGAATCAGCAGCTAGGACGTAGCATTTTAGGCTTTGTCCTACAGCCAGCACTTGGGCTTTCCGATAGCGTTCGGCTGTCAGAATCTCAAGTCAGGATTCCCGAAATGACAAGGATGATTCATGAGTGAATATGGAAACGTACCAAGGCCCGCGCTACCTAACCCACCTAGAAATAAGGTCTATCGCGGCGTAGAACCGACCGACCTGCACGCCAAGTACTGGGCGGAATACCCTGAGGAACCGGCGGAGAAACCGGCTGCTGCGAAGGCACCAGCGGAACCCGGTTTCTACATCGTTCAGCAAGTCATGCCACGCTCTGCGCTAGAAGCTGCGCTGTTCGATAAGCCGGATGGGGCGACGCTTGAGAAGTTCACGCGCCTCAACCCTCACGTCAGCGGTTATGCCAAGCCCGGTCAACTTATCGTGTTGAGTGATCCGAACAATCCGCAGTGCACGCGTGAGGAGGCGTTGCTCATGGAAGCCGCTCAGAAGGTGGATGCGGCACTCAAACCCATGAGCGACGAAGAGGCCAGCTTCATGGTTCGCTATCGGAGCGAGATTGAATCCATTCTTTCGCAAGGTTCAACATCAATCGGTGTGGGTGAATCGATTTTCGCCAAGAACCTGGAGGACGTGAAAACCTCGCTGAAGGAAATCGAAGCGTTGCACCAGAAAAGTTTTCAGCGTGACGGTCACTTGCGTAGTTCAGAGTTCTTTGCAGAACGTGCACGTTTGTTTGCCAAGCTCGATAGACAGCTCACCGGTTTAACCAGAAAGGGCATCGGCTTCCCTGATCATCCGAGCCTGAAATCAGCCCTCGGCATATCCAGCAAAAGTCTGGTGCATCACTGGAGTCTGGCGGGAGCTCCGGGGCAGATTCCTGGCTACGCCACTCATACGGAAGGTGTCGCCAGAGCGGCCAAGGTTGTTAAGTACGGCGGCTGGATTGGTACAGCCGTAGGTGGCGGGGCGTCTTACATGAAGGTTCAAGAAGTCTGTGCGGCAGGCAACAAAGACGCCTGTGAAAAGATTAAATACACGGAGGGCGGTAGCTTCATTGGTGGGGTGGCCGGTGGCGCAATGACAGGAGCAGTGCTAACTGCTCCTGTGGTCGGTGCAATCTGCGTGGGGCTTGGCGTGCCTACCGGTGGATTGGGAACCCTTGCTTGCGGCGTGGTAGTTGTAGCGGCAGGCTCATTCGCTGGTGGGGCGGTAGGAGGGGCCGGCGGTGAAATGTTCGGCGAAGTGATTTACGAGGTGACTAAATGAATACCGCTGAACTGATAGTTGGAGGGTTGTGTGGTGTAGTGATTATCTCGATGATCATCTGGATCGGGATTGCCCTCTACATTGCCCACATCAAGATGGACGTGATCCTTGAGCACCTCAAAAACAGCTCTGCCGGCACCAGGTTAGCGGCGCTGAAGCACGGAGGCGCTTGGGGCAGATTGCTTTTGGTAGGTGGCGCCTCTGGTCTCGTTACGTTTACGAATTTCTACATTAGACGCGGCACTCTCAGCACTGAGGATGTAGCGAGCTTTCCGGTCTCACTCAGGCAGAAACTTGTATGGATGCAATGGAGCGCAATAGTGCTGCTTTCTGCGATGGTTGTGCTGGTCGCTTTGGGTAAATCAGGAGTTCTCAAGTAACCGGACATCAGGTTTGTTCAGCCCCGTTTGCAAACTCGGAGGTACAACAGGTGAAAGGGGCGGTGGGAAGATCTATGAGCCGGGCAAATGAGTTTGAGCGTTATTGATACGGTACTTCTGTCCATCGCGCTGATTGATCTGGCGGGGATTATTCTTTGGATAGGCGTGTGTTTACAACTCGCTTATACAAAGATGGATTTAATGCTGGAGCACCTGAAAAACTGCCCGGCGATCATGACTCGCGCTCCACTTCGGCATGGCGGGCCTTGGGGAAAGCTTCTGCTCGTGGGTGGCATTTCGGGAATTGTTACCTTCCCCAGGTTTTATCTGAAAAGGGGCGAGATAAGCTCCGAAGATCTAGCCAATTTCCCAGGCCCGCTTAAACGTAAGTTAGTCGCGCTGCAATGGAGCGTGATTTGTTTGCTGGTGGTCATGATCAGCTTCGGAGCAACTGTGAAATCAGGTTTCCTTTAGCGCTCCTTTGCGTGTGCTCAACCCCCACCGTTGGCACAGGGGAATCTCGGTAAACGGCAACGTTTAAAAAGACATCTCCAGACACTCTCTCAGGCTACATATCCTTGCGCCTTTGCCTACAGCTACGTCAGAATCCGCCGGCTTGTGCGCTTTGTACTTGGTCTTTATCGTCTATGGGTCGCTGGTAACCCAGCGACCGGGTTTAGCGACCCGACCAGGTATAAGTGCAACGACGCTCCAGTTTGTCGCAGACGTTTGCGACGACGATATGGTGGCTGTGCGTGGGAGACCTTCGGGTCTGCCGGGTCTTATACCTCTCGGTTCGCTAACCCGCGTACAGCTGCCACCCTTACTTGTTTAGCGACGGGTTTTGGTGGTTCCACCAGGTATAAAAATGGAGATTCACTCATGATCAAACCTACACCCAATCCACCCGAAACCGCCTCGGTTTCTCCCTACGAATCCATCGATTCCAAAAAACTCCACGAAGCCGCCGACCGCGCGCTCGACCATTACCTCTGTCCGCCCGGGTCCACGCCGCCGCCACGTAAAACCCGTGGGATGTATGCGGTGACGGCGGACAACAAAACCGAAGAGCTGCTGGTCGATGCCAGTGAAACGCTCGCTTCGGCCAAAACCCTCGCGCAGAACATCGCCAGCCTGTTGCCGGTGTCGCAGCGTCATGCGCTGGCGGGGATTGCGCAGTTGATCATGCTCGGGGAGTTGGCGGTGAATCGGGCGTTGGATAATTTGCAGTTGCCGGGGTGATGCGGAGTAGGGCGGGCAGCAACGGTGATGACACATGCGCTGTTTCTGCCGCTTGGTATTCCGCGTGATTTCCGGGGCTGAAGGCAATTATCTGGTTGTTTTGGTGCGTTCTGGATTACTAGGAGTGTACCTGGTTGCTTTTGAGATACGGCCGATCAAGCAGTTGTTTTTGCAGCTCAAGCAACATCTGCGAGGTGATCGGCGTATCGGAGGGGGAGTGTCAGATTTCGTATGATGGGAGCTCTTATCGCCACGTCCTAAAAAGTGGACTTCGGGTCGGTTAGTACTCGAAGGTGACGCAAGCGTAACCGCCTTTCGTTCCCGCACTCCCGCTAGTTCCTGCGTAAGTACTATTATTTATGATACCTCCTTCACCACCAGCACCGCCGGCCCCGCCGCCGCAGGAGTTCGATCCAGCCTTGCCAGCTGCTCCTGCTTTTTGAGGGGGACCACTTGAACCTCCAGCTGTGCCAGATTCTCCATTCATTATTGTGCAGTTGGGTTCGTCGGGCATGACGTTTCCGTGACCACCAGCGCCGCCTGATCCGCCGGGCCCAGCTCCAGTTATCGTTCCTCGTGAGCCGCCTTGTCCAGGTGAGCCTCCACCTGCAGATACTCGAGTGTATTTGAAGTTGTCTTTATTAGTGTTACTAGTGAATAGGAAGTCTGCCGGTATTCCGTATTCGCCACTCTGCCCATCATTACTTAATTCCCCCCCGGTTCCTCCTCTTCCCCCATTACCGACGACAAAACCAACATCTGACGCGTTAACTAGATCAAAAGTACACTTGATGGTACTCCCGCCCCCACCACCTCCACCACCACTAGCTCGACTGTTGATAATATTTGAGTATGCACCGCCACCGCCCCCTCCGCCCCCGCCACCCCCAGTCGCTGTGATGGTTATTTTGGTTACCCGTTGGGCACCGTAAAATGTTGACCCCTGATCTCTCCCTTCTTGGGGAGGTTGTAAGCTTCCGGACCATTTTATGGAGGCGAAGGGATTTTGAACGTGACAGTGGTGGCTTGAGCGTTGTAAGTAGTGCCAATCATTCCTAGTGCCAGTATTAGTGAAGCAATGAGTTTTTTATCGAGGTTAAACATGTTCATCTCCGTCGGTAGTTGGTTGTTTCTGTGGTGTTCTGTATTTAAATTTTAATGTTGAAGATAAATTTTTAAACCTGTCAGAACTGACAGTCCTTTATATTTTTTGGAAATAACTATCGACGGAATTTTTGGTATTTGTTTGTTCGCAGGTATCAGCGCGTGATTATGAGGTTAGTAGTAGGGGTGATTTGATGAAATAAGGGGGCTGATCTATTTAGGGTGGTGCAATGGAAAGGGATTTTGTTAAACCCAGCGTTTAAAAAGACATCTCCAAACACTCTTCCAGACTACACATCCTTCTTGTGCGCCTTGGGGGCGGGTTCTATTGTGGTTCGGTCGCTGACGAATCAGCGATCGGGTTTCGCAGCCCGGATTAATCAAGGCGCACAGCGCTCCCAATCGTTGCCATTTCTGGCGATTGTGCTTCATGGCGGCTGTGCGCGGGATACCTTCGGGTATGCCGGGTTCCTTGATTCCCGGTCTGCGAACCTGCGTACAGCTGCCACCTCCCTTCGTTTCGCAGCGAACCGTGGCGGCTCCATTAATCAAGGAGCTTCACCATGATCAAACCTACACCCAACCCGCCCGAAACCGCCTCGGTTTCCCCCTACGAATCCATCGACTCAAAAAAACTCCACGAAGCCGCCGACCGCGCGCTCGACCATTACCTCTGTCCGCCCGGTTCCACGCCGCCGCCACGTAAAACCCGTGGGATGTATGCCGTGACGGCGGACAACAAAACCGAAGAGCTGCTGGTCGATGCCAGTGAAACACTCGCTTCGGCCAAAACCCTCGCGCAGAACATTGCCAGCTTGTTGCCGGTGTCGCAGCGTCATGCGTTGGCGGGGATTGCGCAGTTGATCATGCTCGGGGAGTTGGCGGTGAATCGGGCTTTGGATAATTTGCAGTTGCCGGGGTGATGCGGGTGTCGGGATCGCCTGGTGATTGACCGGATGTTCACTCTGGCGCCTTCGCGAGCAGGCTCGTTCCCACAGGGTTTTATGCTGATTGCAGATATTGTGTACAACGCTGAAACCTGTGGGAACAGTTGATTACTACCGTGCCGTCTTCGTGTGGTTAATAAAAGTAGAAATGTCGAAGCATAGCAATTGGGTAGGCGTGCCCCCAAACAGGTTCGCCGAAAGAAATCGTTACTTGGAGAGTAATTAATGCGTACTTTGCGTCTCGCAGCCTACACGCTTTTTGGTTTGGCTTGCCTTTCATCCGCGACGGCGGCTGAATTTGACTACAAGCGGATCTACCAGGCAGATGCAGGGAAAGTAGGCAAATATATCGTGAGATATTTGAGGACATTCGATTCTCCGTGCATACGGGTGCAATCGCTCGTGCCAGGGGGTAACGGGGAAATAGTTAAAGAAAAAGAGCTGTGCTCCGTTGACGGCAAAAGCTTTCTCGACGGATACACTCAAGTTGAATTGAAAAAGGGAGAGTTTCAAGAAGATAAGCTGACTTTCTTGTTTGAGATAATGCCACTTGAGCCGGCACCCGAGTTTCTAAAAAAATGTACTATTCCATTTAAGGATGGTGCGCCTCAGGATCTTGTTTGTGAAACGATAACGCCGTGAGTTGGAAGCTCTGTAGGCGAGCAAAACGTGGGTACGGATGAACATGTGTCGAACCTGACAACTCGGTCCGTCCATCTCCAAGGGGGGGCAGGCGTATCGGGACACCTTGGTAAGGGACCATAGGGCCGTATCTATTTAAGGGGGGAGGTGACGCGGTGGGATTTCGATAAACACCACCGTTTAAAAAGACATCTCCTGTCACTCTCCCAGGCTACACATCCTTGCGCCTTTGCCTACAGCTACGCCAGAATCCGCCGGCTTGTGCGCCTTGGGGGCGGGTTCTATTGTGGTTCGGTCGCTGAATGTTCAGTGACCGGGTTTAGCAGCTCGCCAATTTTCAAGGCACGCAGGTTCCGCCATAACGTTATGGTGGCTTTGCGTGGGGCACTTCGGTGCGCCGGGATCCTTGAGCCTGGTCTGCTAACCCGCGTAAAGCCGCCACCTCTTCGTTTAGCAGCGATGGCTGACGGCTCCATTTCTCAAGGAGCTTCACCATGATCAAACCTACGCCCAACCCACCCGAAACCGCCTCGGTTTCCCCCTACGAATCCATCGATTCCAAAAAACTCCACGAAGCCGCCGACCGCGCGCTCGACCATTACCTCTGTCCGCCCGGTTCCACGCCGCCGCCACGTAAATACCGTGGGATGTATGCCGTGACGGCGGATAACAAAACCGAAGAACTGCTGGTCGATGCCAGTGAGACGCTTGCTTCGGCCAAAACCCTCGCGCAGAACATTGCCAGTTTGTTGCCGGTGTCGCAGCGTCATGCGCTGGCGGGGATTGCGCAGTTGATCATGCTCGGGGAGTTGGCGGTGAATCGGGCTTTGGATAATTTGCAGTTGCCGGGGTGATGTAGGTGTCGGGGACACTTGGTGATTGACCGGGTGTTCATTCTGGCGCCTTCGCGAGCAAGCTCGCTCCCACAGGGTTTCAGGCTGATTGCGGATGTCGTGTGGGGCATGCGTTGTTTTTGTTGCCTGAGATGTTTGTGTAGGAGCTGCCGGAGGCTCGGGCCGCGATCGGACGATCTTTTGATTTTGATGTTTAAAAACAAGATCAAAAGATCGCAGCCTTCGGCAGCTCCTACAGGGGGCGATTTAGTAGGGTTTCCAGGCGGGCTAGGGGCGGGGTGTCCTGGTTGCGGTCGAAGACCTGGATGCCGACCTTGAGCAGTCTGCCGTTCTCGGCAGCTGCGATTACTTGCTCACATCGCAACAACAACCGTCCTTGATCACAATCAACGGCTTTCACACCGGTCGGCAATCGACCTTCCAGTTGCAACTCGGCCATGCGTGTCTGCGCCGCAATCATCGCAACCGAACGATCCCGCAAAATCCCGCTGCTCTGCGTCATCAACCCCGCCACACGCACAGCCGCTGACATCGCCACAGCAATGATCGCCAGCGCCACTAGCACTTCAATCAGGGTGAATCCGCTTTCTCGGGAACGCGTCGGCATAACAGGCCCAAAACCCAAACTCAGCCCTCGACCCTAACCCCCGTCCTTGACGGCTTGACGACGAAAACTCCCGAGGATTTTCAACATCCCTGACATATCTTCTTGCAACACTGCGCGTCGAATCGAATCAAGCCAAGGGAATGTCGAGATGGATATCGCGCAGTTCAAACAGCCCGGACGACCGAGCCGGATGCCCCGTGGGCAGCAGGGTTTTACCCTGATCGAGATCATGGTGGTGGTGGTGATTCTCGGGATTCTGGCGGCGATGGTGGTGCCCAAGGTGCTGGATCGGCCGGATCAGGCGCGGGCCACGGCGGCCAAGCAGGATATTGGTGGTTTGATGCAGGCGCTGAAGTTGTATCGTCTCGATCACGGCACTTACCCGAGCATGACTCAGGGTTTGAAAGTGCTGGTGGAGCGGCCGGCGGATGCGAAGAACAGTAACTGGCGTTCGTATCTGGAGCGTTTGCCGAATGACCCGTGGGGTCGTCCTTATCAGTACCTCAACCCCGGCGCCAATGGCGAGATCGATATCTTTTCCCTCGGTGCCGACGGTCAGCCTGACGGCGACGGCGTGAATGCCGATATCGGTTCCTGGCAGCTGTAAGGCCGGTGATGAACAGCCAATCGAACCAGCAGGGGATGGCGATCATCAGTGCGCTGTTGATCGCGGCGGTGGTCGCGGTGATTGCGGCGGGGATGTTGACCCGGCAGAGCGTTTCGACCCGCGCGCTGGAGGCGGATCAGCAGCGGGTGCAGGGGCGCTGGGTGTTGCACGGTGGGCTGGAGATCAGCCGGCAATTGCTCTGGGATGCGCGGCAGCGTGATCCGTTGACCCGGCTCGATCAACCGTGGGCGCAGCGCTTGAATGCGCAGGGTTTCGAGGGGCGGCTGGAGGATGAGCAGGGCAAATTCAACCTGCGCAATCTGGTGGCCAACGAGCGTGTCGATGAGGCGCAGGTGCAGGCGTTTCAGCGGTTGTGCGCGTTGATCGGTATCAGTGCCGGGTTGAGTCAGCGCATCAGTCAACGGGTGATCGGCTCTTATCCGTATCTGTTGAACCCGCAGATTGCCGAGAACACCGCGAGCAAAAACGCCTTTGACAGTGGCCGCGCCACGTCGCCGAATGCGTCGCGCAAGCCACAGAATCCGAAGTTGCCGATGCTGCGCAGTGTCGATGACTTGCGCAGCGTCGAGGGCGTGAATGAGGCGGTCATCGGCAAACTGGCGCCGTACTTGACGGTGATTCCGGCGACCACTTGGCTCAATGGCAATACCGCCACCGCGCCGGTGCTGGCCGCGTATGTGCCGGGGTTGTCGCTGGAGCGGGCGCAGGCGCTGATCAATGAGCGTGACGCCGGGCGCTGGTTCATCAACCGTGGCGATTTCGTCAACCGCTTGCGCATGCCGAACTTGGAGCTGAGCAGCGTCAAGGTCGGCATCACCAGTGACTGGTTTCGTCTGCGTGGCGAGGCGCGGCGTGATCAGCGCCGAGTCAGTCTCGATGCGTTGCTGCACCGCAGCGAGGATCGTCTGCCGCAGGTGATCTGGTCGCGGGTGGGCGTATGAGTCAGTTGCGTGTGAGTTTGCCACCACTGGCGCAGTTGAGTCTCGACAGTGAAATGGACTGTGCTTGGCTGGACCGGCAGGGGCAGGTCATTCGTGAGCAGCGCCAGACCTTTAGCCAACTGGGGCAGTTAGCGAAGCAGCCAGCGCTCAACATTTTTCTGCACCCGGCGGACAGCCTGCTGGCGAGCATCGACCTGCCGCCATTGCCGGCGAACAAGACCGCAGCGGCGGTGCAATGTGCGGCGCAGGCCTTGATGCTCGGCGACTGCAATGACATGCACATCGCTCACAGTTCGCGGGATGAAGCGGGGCAGGTGCAGATCGCCTGGGCGCCGCGTCAGCGTTTGCAGCATCTGGGGCAATTGCTGAAGCAGGCCGGTCTGAATCTGCGTGGTTTATACCCGGCGGCGTACCGCTTGCCGGTGCTGCCGGGCACGGTGGCTTGTCGGCAGGACGGCCATTTGTTGCTGCGCGAAAGCGTGCAGGTGGCGCGGGTGCAGCCGCTGTTCGACGACGAGATTGGCGATTGGCTGTTGAGCTGTGGCACGCCGCTGCACTGGATCGGTTCGACGCCACCGCCGGAAGCGCAATTGCCGATGGCCGAGGCGCAGCGCTGGACCGGGCCGTTGCCGGGTTGGGGCCTGCAGGGCGCGGTGCAACAGCAGCGTAGCGAGCATCGCGGTTGGGGCCGGGCGTTGGGGCTGTGCGCCTTGGCGGTGGCGGTGTGGGTCATCGGCTTGAACCTGTATGCCTCCCGCGAAGCCAGTCAGGGTCAGCAGCTCAAGGCGCAGATGGCGCAACGGGTGAAGCAGGCCTTCCCGGAGTTGCCGGTGATCCTCAATCCGCTGCAGCAGGCGCGTCAGCAACTGGCGGCGCGGCAGAAGGGCGCGGCGGAGGATCCGGCGCAGCCGTTCAATCGGCTGGTGTTGCAGGCCGGCAGTGGCATGCCGTTCATGGCCGGCACGGTCGAGCGCCTGACGTTTGTCGATGGCAGCTTGCAGTTGAGTCTGCTGGCCGACGCCCGGCGCAGCGCCAATGACAAGGACAAGGATTGGCAAGCCGCATTGGCCCAGGTCGGGATCAGTGCGACGGCTGACGATGAAGGCTGGCTGCTGCGCCCGAGCGACGAAGTCACCACTCCCGATGAAAGCACCGACGACAGCGGAGCAGAAGATGAATAAGGCGTCGCTCGCGGTGTACCGCGCCCGTTGGCAGCGTTTCAGCACGCAGCTTCAGGCGCGTTGGCAAGCGCTTGCCCTGCGTGAGAAACGCATGGTCGGCGGCATGGCGGTGGTGCTGCTGTCGCTGTTGGTGTGGGTCGCGCTGATCCAGCCGCCGCTGAAAAAAATCACTTACTGGCAAGCCGAAACTCCAAAGTTGCGAGCGCAGACCGAAGCGCTGGAAGTGCTGTTGCGCGAAGTCAGCGTACGCCCCGAGGGGCAAAGTCTTGCGCAGTCGCTTGAGCAAACGCTGCAGGCCAGCGGTCTGGCCGGGCACTACCAATTGCAGGCCGGAGAGGCCGGCGCGTGGCAGTTGACGTTCGACGCGGCGCCGGCCGATGCAGTGCTCGACTGGCTGTTGAGCACTCCGGCACAGCTTTCTCTGCAAGTGGTCGAGGCCCGTCTGCAACGCGCCGACAACGCTTCGACCGAAGTCACTGCCGGCACATTGTCAGGCACCGTTCGCATGGATCAGGCGCTGGGCGCTAAGGAAGCTTCATGAAGGGGTCAGGATCCAAACCGGCGCGCATGGCGTTGCCGATGCTGCTGATGGCGTTGAGCGCGTGCAGCAACACCACCACGCCGCCGAACCAGCCGCCGTTGCTGGTGGACAGCGAACTCGGCCGCCCACTGGCCAACACCCAGCGCAGCGGTGATGCGCTGCTCGATCGGCAACGCGCCCAGGCACAAACCGCGCCGCAACCTCGGCAGATGCACAACATTACCGAGCGCGCGCGCAGTGGCGGCGCCCCGCGCGGCAGCACATTGCCGAGCAATCCGCTGGGCGATCAGCCGGTGACGCTGAATTTTGTTGATGCCGATATTCAAGCGGTGGTGCGCGCGTTGTCGCGTTCCACCGGCCAGCAGTTTCTGGTCGACCCTCGGGTCAAGGGCAGTCTGACGCTGGTCTCGGAAGGTCAGGTGCCGGCGCGGCAGGCCTACGACATGTTGCTGGCGGCGTTGCGCATGCAGGGTTTCAGCGTGGTCGATGTCGGCGGCGTCGCCCAGGTGGTGCCGGAAGCCGATGCGAAACTGCTCGGCGGGCCGATCTACAGCCCGGACAAACCGGCTGGGAACGGCATGCTCACCCGCACCTTTCGCCTGCAATACGAGAACGCGGTGAACCTGATTCCGGTGCTGCGCCCGATCGTCTCGCCGAACAACCCGATCAATGCCTACCCCGGCAATAACACCATCGTCGTCACCGATTACGCCGAGAACCTCACGCGCGTCGCCCAGTTGATCCAGACCATCGACACCCCGAGCGCGATCGACACCGACGTAGTGCAGATCCAGAACGGTATCGCCGCAGACATCGCGCCGATGGTCGCTGACCTGCTCGACGCGCCGGGCAACGATCCGACGCAGAAAATCGCGGTGATCGGCGACCCGCGTTCCAACACCATCATCATCCGCGCCGGCAGCCCCGAGCGCACCGAGCTGGCGCGGAACCTGATCTACAAACTCGACAATGCGCAGAGCAATCCGAGCAACCTGCATGTGGTTTATTTACGTAACGCGCAGGCGGCGAAACTGGCGCAGGCCTTGCGCGGGCTGTTGACTGGCGAGAGTGACAGCGGCACCAGTGACAGTGCGCGCTCGGTGCTCAGTGCCATGGGCAGCAACGGCAACAACAATGGCGGTTCGAGTGCGCAGAGCGGCACGCAAACCAGTGGTAACACTTCGACCACGTCGAGCACTGGCAGTACCGGTGGCAGTTACGCCCAGGGCAGCAGTTCGACCGGCAGCGCCGGCAATCAGGCCAGTGAGCAGAACGTTGCGTTCAGCGCCGGTGGGGTAACGATTCAGGCTGACGCGACCACCAACACCTTGCTGATTTCTGCGCCGGAGCCGTTGTATCGCAACCTGCGCGAGGTCATCGATCTGCTCGACCAGCGCCGTGCGCAAGTGGTGATCGAAAGCCTGATTGTTGAAGTTGGCGAGGACGATGCCAGCGAATTCGGCGTGCAGTGGCAGACCGGTAATCTTGGCGGTAAAGGGGTGATTGGCGGGGCGAATCTTGGCGGTTCGGGGATCAACCTCAACGGCAAGACCAGTCTCGATGTGCTGCCCCAGGGTTTGAACCTCGGCTACGTCAACGGCACTGTCGACATCCCCGGCATCGGCAAGATTCTCGACCTGAAAGTCTTGGCTCGGGCGTTGAAGAGCAAGGGCGGCACCAACGTGCTGTCGACGCCGAACCTGCTGACCCTCGATAACGAAGCGGCGAGTATTTTTGTCGGCCAGACCATTCCGTTTGTCAGCGGCAGCTACGTTACTGGCGGTGGGGGTACGAGCAACAACCCGTTCCAGACCGTGACCCGGGAAGAGGTGGGTTTGAAGCTCAACGTGCGGCCGCAGATTTCCGAGGGCGGCACGGTCAAGCTTGATATCTATCAGGAGGTCAGCAGCATCGACGAACGCGCGTCGGCCAGCGCGACGTCGGCGGGGATCGTCACCAACAAACGCGCGATCGACACCAGCATCCTGCTCGACGACGGCCAGATCATGGTCCTCGGCGGCTTGCTGCAGGACGGTTACAGCCAGAGCAACGAAGCGGTGCCGTGGCTGGGCACCTTGCCGGGAATCGGCGCGCTGTTTCGCAACGAACGCCGGGCGATCAGCAAGACCAATCTGATGGTGTTCCTGCGCCCGTACATCATCCGCGACAGCGAAGCGGGGCGCAGCATCACCCTCAACCGCTACGACTTCATGCGCCGCGCCCAGGGCGGGCTGCAACCGGAACGCAGTTGGGCAATGCCGGACATGCAGGCGCCGCAGTTGCCGACGGCGGCGCAGGGGGTGCCGAGTCCGGTTCCGGCTTCGGGACCTCGCGCGACGATCAAAGCGGTGCCGATTGATGGGAGCACACGCTTTTGAACAGAGTCCTCAATCTGAGAAGTAACCCTGTAGTGAGGGGTTTTATCCCCGATGGGCAGCGAAGCGGCCCCAAAACCTATGCACGCGGTCAGTCAGATGGATTCGGATGTCAGGTTTCGGGGCTGCTGCGCAGCCCATCGGGGATAAATCCCCTCGCCACAAGAAACACAGGAATGGGGGACGACCTTGGACCTGTAGGAGCTGCCGAAGGCTGCGATCTTTTGATCTTTAAACGCGAAAGATCGCAGCCTGCGGCAGCTCCTACAGGAGATCGTATTGCCACAGGGATTGGGAAGGGCATGCGATGAGTGCGCTTCCCTACGCCTGGGCCAAGGCCCAGCGCATTCTGTTGTGCGACGGCGTGCTGACGGTGTGCCCATCGACGCCCGGCTGGTCGATCAGCGAGGTGCGGCGGCAGTTCGGTGAAACGTCGCTCAAGCGCGTGCGCGATGACGAACTCGATGGTCTGCTCGCCACGGCCTATGCCGACACCGGCAGTGCCGCCGCTGTGGTTGGCGCAGCAGAAAACGAAGTCGACCTCGACCGCCTGATGCAGGACATGCCGGAAATCACCGACCTGCTCGACACCCAGGACGGTGCGCCGGTGATCCGCATGATCAACGCCTTGCTGACCCAGGCCGCGCGCGATGAGGCCAGCGACATTCACATCGAACCGTTCGAAACCCATTCGGTGGTGCGCTACCGGGTCGACGGCACCCTGCGCGACGTGGTTTCGCCGCGCAAGGCGCTGCATGGCGCGCTGGTGTCGCGGATCAAGATCATGGCGCAGCTCGACATCGCCGAAAAACGCCTGCCGCAGGACGGCCGCATCGCGCTGCGTGTGGCGGGGCGGCCGATCGATATTCGCGTGTCGACCGTGCCCACCGGGCATGGCGAGCGGGTGGTGATGCGCTTGCTCGACAAACAGGCCGGGCGCCTGCATCTGGAAACCCTCGGCATGGACGCGCAGGTGCTGGCCAGACTCGATCACCTGATCCGCCAGCCCCACGGTATCGTGCTGGTCACCGGCCCCACCGGCAGCGGCAAGACCACCAGCCTCTATGCCGCGCTGGCGCGACTGGATGCCAGCACCAGCAACATCCTCACCGTCGAAGACCCGGTGGAATACGACCTGCCGGGGATCAGCCAGATTCAGGTCAACGCCAAGATCGACATGACCTTCGCCTTGGCGCTGCGGGCGATTCTGCGTCAGGACCCGGACATCATCATGATCGGCGAAATCCGCGACCTGGAAACCGCACAAATCGCCGTGCAGGCCTCGCTCACCGGGCACCTGGTGCTGGCGACGCTGCACACCAACGACGCGGTGTCGGCGGTCAACCGCTTGATCGACATGGGTGTCGAGCCGTTTCTGCTCGCTTCGTCGATGCTCGGCGTTCTGGCCCAGCGGCTGGTGCGGCGCCTTTGCAAGGAGTGCAAACAGGAAGATTCAGCAGCACCGGGCACCTGGCGCCCGGTGGGCTGCGCCGCCTGCAACCATACCGGCTACAGCGGTCGCACCGGCATCCACGAATTGTTCTGCATCGACGACGACATCCGCACCATGATTCACCAGGGGGCAGGCGAGCAGGCCTTGCGTGCGGCAGCGGCCAAGGCCGGGATGTTCAGCCTGCGCGAGGACGGTGAGCGCTGGATTCGCAGCGGCGCCACCGCCCCTGAAGAAATCCTCCGTGTGACCCGGGACGCCTGATGAATCGCTATCGTTTTGAAGCCGCCGACGCCACCGGCAAGATCGAATCCGGGCATCTGGAGGCGGACAGCCAGGGCGCGGCGTTCGGCGTGTTGCGCAGCCGTGGGTTGACCGCGTTGTCGGTGCACAAGGAAAGCAACGTCGCCCAGCATGGCGGCGGTGGTCTGTTCAGTGCGCGTATGTCGGATAACGATCTGGCCTGGGCCACCCGCCAACTGGCGAGCCTGCTCGGTGCCAGCCTGCCGTTGGAAGCGGCGCTCAGCGCGACGGTGGAGCAGGCCGAGAAAAAACACATCGCCCACACCCTCAGCGCGGTCCGCGCCGACGTGCGCAGCGGCATGCGTCTGGCCGAGTCACTGGCCGCGCGGCCACGGGATTTTCCGGAGATCTACCGCGCGTTGATCGCTGCGGGCGAGGAGTCCGGCGATCTGGCGCAGGTCATGGAGCGGCTGGCGGATTACATCGAGGAGCGCAATAACCTGCGCGGCAAGATCCTCACCGCGTTTATCTATCCCGGTGTGGTCGGGCTGGTGTCGATCGGCATTGTGATTTTTCTGCTGAGTTACGTGGTGCCGCAGGTGGTCAGTGCGTTTTCCCAAGCGCGGCAGGATCTGCCGGGGCTGACGTTGGCGATGCTTACCGCCAGTGATTTCATTCGGGCGTGGGGCTGGTTGTGTGCGGCGATCATGGCCGGGGCGTTCTGGAGCTGGCGTTTGTATCTGCGCAATCCGGCGGCGCGGTTGAGTTGGCATCATCGGGTGCTGAAATTGCCGCTGATCGGGCGTTTCGTGTTGGGCCTGAACACCGCACGTTTCGCCTCGACCCTGGCGATTCTCGGCGGTGCCGGGGTGCCGTTGTTGCGGGCGCTGGAGGCGGCGCGGCAGACGCTATCCAATGATCGCTTGAGCCTGAGTGTCAGCGACGCCACGGCCAAGGTTCGCGAAGGGGTGAATCTTGCGGCGGCGTTGCGGGTGGAGAACGTGTTTCCGCCGGTGCTGATTCACCTGATCGCCAGCGGCGAGAAAACCGGCGCACTGCCGCCGATGCTCGAACGGGCGGCGCAGACCCTGTCCCGCGATATCGAACGGCGGGCGATGGGTATGACCGCGTTGCTCGAACCGCTGATGATCGTGGTGATGGGCGGGGTGGTGCTGGTGATTGTGATGGCGGTGTTGTTGCCGATCATTGAAATCAACCAGTTGGTGCAGTAGCTGATTCCGAGGTCGCCTGGTCTGGCCTCTTCGCGAGCAAGCCCGCTCCCACAGGGGACAGAGTTGTTAATGCAATATGTGTCACACCACAAGAACCTGTGGGAGCGGGCTTGCTCGCGAATGCGCCAGTCAGAACAACAAATAATTCAGACTTTTTTACCAGGACTTCAGCATCACCCGACCCTCAAAAGAACCATCCTCGGGTTCTCCTTTCTGTCATCTGCAACCACCCCGCAACGGCTGCAGCCAGTTTCAGCCAAACCCACGATCCAGACCCCTCGCCATCCCCCGCAAACACCCGAGAAAACTCCCTGAAAAACCCCGCGCAGCTCCCGAGGTTTTTTCCTTTATCTGTCACCGGAAACTGCGAATTTCTCAGTGCGACTTAACCACGGACCCCGCTTGCGAAGGTCAGCGGTGAGTCTTCCCAGTGTCATGCAAGACCCCTGAAAACCTGTGTTCACAACCACCGTTGAAAAGGAGATTCTTCATGTTCAAGCGCACTCTGATCGCCGCTTCCCTGACCGTCGCCGCTCTGGCTTCCGCTCAAGCCATGGCCGTTACCGGTGGCGGTGCAACTCTGCCAGCCGCTCTGTACAAAGGTTCGGCCGACAGCATCCTGCCAGCCAACTTCAGCTACGCCGCCGTGGGCAGCGGTGCCGGCAAGACCGCTTTCCTGACCAACAACCCGGCCGGCTTCAGCACCACCGGCACCGTGCATTTTGCCGGTAGCGACTCGATCCTCAGCACTGCGGAAATCAACACCTACAACGCCACCTACGGCGCTTCCTTCGGCCCGCTGATTCAACTGCCTTCGGTGGCCACTTCGGTTGCCATCCCGTACAAAAAAGCCGGCCAGACCGCGCTGAACCTGACCAGCGCTCAGCTGTGCGATGCGTTCTCCGGTGCCAAGACCACTTGGGGCCAACTGCTCGGCACGTCCGACACCACGCCGATTCGCGTTGTTTACCGCAACGTTTCCAGCGGCACTTCGGAAATCCTCAGCCGTCACTTGAACTCGGTTTGCCCGACTCAGTTCGCCACCAGCTCCACCTTCACCAACGCGCGTCTGCCAGCCGGTTCGGCACTGCCTTCGAACTGGGTCGGCGTCGCCAACACTGCCGATGTCGCCACCGCCGTGAACGCGGTTGACGGTTCGATCGGTTATGTCGGTCCGGACGGTGTCGACGCTACCAGCAACGCTGTTGTTGCCCGCGTCAACGGCGTTCAGCCAACTTCGCTCAACGTCACCCTCGCATTGTCGTCGGTGTCGGCTCCTTCGACGCCAGCCCAGGCTGCAAACCCTGCCAACTGGTCGCCAGTGGTGGCTAACCCGGCTTCGGGTTACAAACTGGCTGCCTACACCAACTTCATCTTCGGTCAGTGCTACAAGGACGCAGCCGTGGCCGCGGATGTCAAAGCCTTCCTGACCACTCACTACAGCAACCCGGGCAACAACACCGCGACTCAGGCCCACAAGTTCGTCGCTGTGCCTAACGCCTGGAAAACCGCTGTGACCGCCAACTTCATCACCAACACTTCGGGCAACAACCTGGACATCAACAACGCCAGCGTCTGCAACGCTATCGGTCGTCCTTTGTAAGCTCGCGCGGTCGTAACACCGATGACGGCAACCTTCGGGTTGCCGTCATTTTTTTTGGCTCGGATACACGCCGAACATGAAGTTTGTGTGACATCCGTTCGGTCGCGCCCCTCGCCAACGGCCTATGTCGTAACAGCAGGTTTTTGAACGCCTGCGGCCTTGTGTGGCAATCAAAAAGGATCTCGTAGTGATGCTCGCTCGCCCATCCCGTCGTCGTACCCACGTTCAGTCCTTCCAGCGTGATGCCGTGGAGCCGGCGCTGTGGCTGCTCAAGCCGTTGGCGCACGCGGTTGCGCTGTGTCTGGTGGCGGGTAGCGCGCAGGCGCAGACGGCGTTCAGTTCGAGCTGGTTTGCCGCCAAGGGAGCGGCGCAGCAGGCCGCGGCTGCGCGTCCGAGCGTGGGTGGGCTGCCGGGGATGACACCGCCATTGGCCCAGCAGCAAAAAGCCAATGCGCAGTTGCAGCGTTCGATCCAGACCCTGAACAACACCGTCGCCGCGATTGCCGCGCAACAAGCGGCGCAGGCGGCCGGACGCGCTGCCGCGTTGGGCACGGTGCAGTTTGTGCCGGACGGTCTGGGTGAGGGCGGTTTGAAAGTCGATAACAGCCTGACCCAGGGCTGGCAGAACGCGAGGGGCCCGCAACAGACTCAAGTCGACGGCAAGACCACGGTGAAGATCGAGCAGACCGCCGACAAGGCGATCCTCAACTGGGAGACTTTCAACGTCGGCCGCAACACCACCGTTGAATTCGCCCAGCAGTCGAACTGGGCGCTGCTCAATCGCGTCAACGACCCGAATGCACGGGCCAGCCAGATCCAGGGCCAGATCAAGGGCAACGGCACGGTGATGCTGATCAACCGCAACGGCATCGTGTTCAGCGGCAGCAGTCAGGTCAACGTGCGCAACCTGGTGGCCGCTGCCGCCAACATCACCGACATCCAGTTCCGTGATCGTGGCTTGTATTTCGACAGTGCCGGCACTCAGCCGACCTTCACCGATGCGGCCGGCAAAGTGCTGGTGGAGCGCGGTGCGTCAATTGAAACCCACAAGCCGGCGGCTTCCACCGATGCCGGCGGCTATGCGCTGCTGCTCGGCAACGAAGTGCAGAACGACGGCAACATCAACTCCGCCAAGGGCCAGACCGTGCTGGCGGCCGGCGACCGTTTCTACATCCGCAAAGGCTCGGGCACCGAGGGCAATGCGCTGTCCACCACATTCGGCAACGAAGTCATACCGGGTTTCAAGGCCGGTGCCGTTGCGGGCAAAGTCACTAACAACGGACTGATCCAATCGTCTACCGGCGACATCACTCTGACTGGTCACGAGGTCGTGCAGAACGGTGTGTTGCTCGCCAGCACTTCAGTGGCGACGCGGGGCACGATTCACCTCTCCAACCCGAGCACCGATGCCAACGGCAGCGTGACGCTGGGACAGGGCAGTGCCACGGCGATCATGCTCGACAGCAGTGATCTCAGCGCCCTCGACAGCCAGCGCGACGCGGCCCTGACAGCTGTCAACGCGAATAACCGGATCCGTAGCGACCAGTCACGCGTCGAGATTCAGAGCGGCGGCACTGTCGAGTTCCAGAGCGGTTCGATCACCCTGGCCACCGGCGGCCAGGTCGCGGTCAGCGCACAACGCCGCAGCCTTGTGCGCGACGGCGCGATGATCGATGTGTCCGGTGCCCTCGGCGTCAAAGTGGCGATGGAAAACAACAGCATCAAGATCAACGTGCAGGGTAACGAGCAGCGCGATGCCTCGATCAACCGCGAGAAAGGCGCGCTCAACAGCAACGACATCTGGGTCGACGTGCGCGATCTGGTGTATGTGCCGGCGGGCACCAACGGTTATGCCACCGATCGCTGGTACACGGCGGGCGGTTTGCTCGAAGTCGGCGGTTACCTCGGCACCCAAGGGCACAGTGTCGGCGAATGGATGGCTCAGGGCGGCACGGTGAGTTTTGCCGGCAACGACGTGGTCACCGAAAAGGGTTCGCAGATCAACCTGTCCGGCGGAACCCTGGATGTGCAGAGCGGCGAGATCCGCCAGAGCTGGCTGCGTGGCGCCGACGGCAAGTTGTATGAAGTGTCGCGTGCCCCGGGGGACCTGCTCTACACCGGCCTCTACAAAGGTTATGAAGACAGCAGCGAACGCTGGGGCCAGACCAGTTATTACTACAGCCCGCTGATCGCCCCGCGCTCGCGTTTCGAGTCGGGTTACACCGTGGGTCGCGACGCCGGACAACTGGTGATCGCCACGGCCAATGCGGTACTCGACGGGCAATTGATCGGCGAGGTGTATCAGGGCGAACGGCAGAACCAGGCGCCAAAACCGGTCCTCGACGGCTATCAGCAGAGCCAGACCGCGCTGGCGCGGCGGGCGCAGTTGATCGTCGGCAGTTACGACCCGACCTTCGTCGCGGCGTCGAATGGCCTGCTCTACACCCTCAATCCGACGCTGGATCAGGTGCAGATTGGTGGCGAGCGTCCGCTCGCCGGCAGTGATCTGAACCTGAGCGCCGCAGTGTCCGAGTCGCGCAAGGGCAAGTTGTATCTGGATAACGATCAACTCAATGGTTTCCGGCTCGGTGCGCTCAAGGTCGCGGCCAGCGATCAGATTGTTGTTGACGGTGCGCTGACGGTCGATAGCGGTGGCGACATCACCCTGTATTCCCCGGATGTGCAGATCGGCGCCGACCTGAGCGCGCGTGGCGGTAGTCTGCGCTTGGGCAACGTGCTCAATCAGTTTCTCAGTAGCGACACCGCTGACACTCGGCTCACGGCGAAGGTCGACAAGGCGACGCAGGTCAACGTGGCCGACGGTGTGCAACTCGATACCCGTGGCGTGTGGAGCAACCTGCGCACCAACCCGGACGATGCTGCGAGTCTGGCGTACCTCAATGGCGGTTTGCTGTCGATCCGCAGCAGCGGCGATATCGATGTGGGCGCGGGCAGCCTGCTCGATGTGTCTTCCGGTGGGGCGGTATTGGCCGGCGGCAAGACCCGGGGTGGCAAGGGCGGGGATCTGACGCTGGAATCCAGTGCGATTTCGGCGCCCGGTGAAACCCACCTGAACCTTGCGGGCGATCTGCGGGGCTACGGTGTCACGGGCGGCGGCACGCTGACGGTGCAGGCCAACAAGATACTCGTCGGTCAAACCGACAAGGCGCTGGCCGACAATACACTGCAGCTGTCTGCCGATCTGTTGCGCAAGGGCTTTTCCGCCTACAACCTGATTGGCCTGAATGGGCTGGGCGTTGCTGACGGTACGGCAATCGATGTGCACATGCCGGTGTACCGTTTCGCTGATGCCGCGCCGAATCAGGTCAGTGGTGTCGATCCGCAAACAGCGCTGGAGTTGTGGACGCCGCCGCTGTTCCAGGAAAACCCGACCAAGGGCCTGCTGACTCAACGTGCCGGCGCCAGCCTGACCTTGCAGGGCGGGGCCAGCCTGATCGGCTTGATTGATGCCGCCAACAGCTCGTTGACGCTCGGGCGCGGTTCGCGGATCAGCGTCGATCCGGGGCAGAGCATCAAACTGCGCGGTGCCGGGCAGATCACCGTGGACGGTGAACTGAATGCCTGGGGTGGTGCGATTGATATCCGTCAGCAGCAGTTCGGTTCGAATAAACCGGCGACCTCCATTGTGGTGGCCGATCCGGGCGCCCATGACCGGTCAATCTGGATCGGTGAACAGGCTGTGCTGGATGTCGCCGGACGCGCCAATACGGCAGTCGATACGCTGGGCCGCACTTACGGTCAGGTCGGCAAGGGTGGCAGTATCATCATCGGCGGTGAAATCGATGCGAAACTGGCCACCGCCACGGCCGCCGATGCCTATGTGATCGTGCGTCAGGGTGCGCGGCTGGACGCTTCCGGCAGCGAGGCCGTTGTGGATATCGCCGGCCAGGGGCCGACCCGCGTTGCGACGGATGGCGGGCGGATCAGCCTGAGTTCCTACAACGGCCTGTTCCTTGAGGGCAATCTGCGTGCAGCGGCGGGCGGTGTCGGGGCTGCCGGCGGTCGTCTGGACATTGCGCTTGAGACACCGCTGTACGTTGACTCGGCAAGCAATGCCGTGCGGGCGCCGCGAGAGATGATCATTGGCCAGGCGCCGACGGACAAACCGCTTGCGCAGGATCTGCGTCCGGGCGAGGGCGCCGCTGGCCTGCGCTACGGTCAGACGCGCTTGAGCGCAGACAGCCTGATGGCGGGCGGCTTCGATAACCTGAGCCTGTTGAGCAACGGTTTGCTGTCGTTTGACGGCGACGTCAATCTGCACATGAACCAGAGCCTGACGCTGTACGCCGGGGCGTTGGCGCTGGCCGACGCCTCCGCGAGTACGACCCGCGTCGATTTGAGCGCGCCGTACCTGCGCCTGTCCGGCGTGGGCACTTACCACGCCGGCTTCGGCCTGATACGGCCGCGATTGACCAATAATCCGACGACACAGCTGTCGGACGCGACCTTCAACGCATCAGCGGATTTGCTGGACGTGGGCAATGGCCTGTCGTTCGGTACACAGGGTTCGATCCTGCAACTCGGCGCGCCGGCGCTCGCGTATGGCCGACGGGCATTTGGTCTGGTGAACCTCGACAGTCGTGGCGATCTGCGTTTCCTCGCGCCCAACGACGGTGCCGAAAAAACCCGGCTGTGGACGCCAGGTGACTTGAACCTCGGGGCTGCACAAATCTATCCCGCCAGTGATGTCCAGGCTGAAGTGCGCGTTGGCTATCAGGGCGCCGTTGCGGTGTCCGACCATACGCTGCGGATCAGCAGCCACGGTGCGGCACCCGCTGAGGTGCCGTACTCGGTATTCGGCAATCTGAGTTTTTCCGCGGCGTACATCGAGCAGGGCGGCGTGGTGCGGGCCCCGTTGGGCAAGATTGTGCTGGGCGACGATTTGCAGACCACCAGTCATGAGGTTCGACTGCTGTCGGGCAGCACCACGTCGGTCAGCGGCGCCGGTCTGGTCATGCCATACGGTGGCACTACGGACGGCATCGACTATCTCTACAACGGTAAATCGGTGGTGTTGAACGGCATCACGGGCGATAAAAACGGCGTGGCCATCGGTGGGCAATACATCGAGGTGCAGAAAGGTGCGCTGATCGATCTGTCCGGCGGTGGCGATCTTCGCGGCGCCGGTTTCATTTCCGGACGCGGCGGCTCTACCGATGCGCGCTTCAATCCGCTGGTGCGCAACGCCACCGATGGCACCTTCAGTCTGCCGGGGCTGGCGAGTAATCCGGTCTACGCCATCGTGCCGGGCAATCAGAGCCGTTACGCGCCGGTCCTGGCCGAAGCCGGAGCGGTCGATCCACGCATCGGCCAGCAGGTCACTATTGGCGCTGGCGTACCGGGGTTGGCAGCGGGGACTTACACGTTGCTGCCGTCCACTTTTGCCTTGTTGCCGGGCGCGTTCCGGGTCGAGGTCAATGGTCAGGCAACACCGGCTGCGCCGACCGCGGCGTTGCAGCTGCGCAATGGGTCGTGGACCAGCAGCGGGCAGATGTCGATTGCCAATACCGGCCTGCGCGACAGTCTGGCCAGTCAGGTGATCCTGACGTCGGCTGACGTGTTGCGTCGTTACTCGCAGTACAACGAAACGACCTTCACCCAGTTCATCCGCAGCGATGCCGCCCGGCGCGGCGTGCCCCGTGCGTTGGCGCCAATGGACGGCAAGGTGCTCGATCTGCGCCTGAGCACGGGTGGCAAGCAAGAGACTGCGTTGCAGTTCGATGGGCGAGCGCTGTTTGATGCGGCCGAGGGCGGGCTGATCGGCACCGCGGCGCTACGCGGTGGTTACGCCGGTGCCGAGTTCGAGGTGCTCGGTGCGGGGCATGCGCCGACGCCGGGTTTCAATGGCGTGTCGGTGTATGCCGACACGCTGAACAATCTCAATGCCGGACGTCTGACGCTCGGTGCGCTGCCGGAGGTGATTTACAACACGACCGGCAACATCATCAAGTTCGTGGGGACCTCGGACAACATCACGCTGCGTGAAGGGGCCATCCTGTCTGCGCCGGAAGTCGTGTTGCGCACCACCTCGACCACCGGTGGCATCACGGTCGAAGCGGGCGCCGGGATCAATACCCTGGGGCGTGGCAATGTGGCCTTCGATTCAACGTCCGGCTACCTCTACCAGCCGCAAGCCTCGAGTCTGTTGGTGGTGTCCAACGGCTGGACCAATGTGCTGGCGCCGGAAGCGGCCAGCGGCATCAGCGGTGCGGGCAGCATCCGGATTGGCGTGTGTGTCACGTCATCCTGCAACGATCCGGCGCTGCTGTATTCGAACGGCAGCATCACCGCGGCGACGGACAATCAGTTTGAACTGGGTGAAGCGGTACGTTTCGGCACGCGCCAACTGGCGCTGACCGTGGGCTCGGTCAACGCCGGCAGCGCCGCCGCGCTGGCGGCCGCCGGCAGTCGCGTACCGGCCGGTCTCACCCTTAACCAGAACGTGCTCGACCGACTGCTGCGCGGCGACACCCAATATGGCGCGCCAGCACTGGAAACCCTGAGCCTGACCACCCGCGATGCCTTCAATTTCTATGGCAGCGTGAGCCTCGACACAATCGATCCGCAGACCGGCCAAAGCAAACTGCAGAATCTGCTGCTGGTCACCCCGGCGATCTACGGTCTGGGCGATGCCAACGATGTGGCGAGCATTCGTACCGCGAACCTGATCTGGAACGGCGCGACGCAAAGCGCCGGCAGCGTCATCACCGGTGGCGCCGGTACGGGCGCCGGCACGCTGGACATTCAGGCCCAGCGGATCGAGCTGGGTTACGGACCGATGCCCCAGGCCAGCGGTCTGGATCAGAACAATCGTCTGGCGCTGGGCTTTGCCAACGTCAACCTCAGCGCCAGCGAGCGCATCACCGCCAATCACAAGGGCAGCCTGGCGGTGTATCAGGAGCAGGGCGCGTACGATCCGCTCAAGGGTTACAGCTACAGTGGCGGCAATCTGAACCTGCGCACGCCGTTGCTCACCGGTGAGGCGGCATCGGTCAGCCTGCTCAAGGCTGGCAACAGCCTGACACTCAGCGGCGCCGGGGCTGCCGGGGTGGCCAATGCCTTGGGGGCGGAGTTGAACCTTGAAGCCCGCGATGTCGTGCTCGACAGCCGTATCGCCTTGGCCAGCGGCAAGCTGACGGTGAAATCCGAAGGTGATTTGACCCTCGGCAGCGCTGCCGTGCTGGATCTGTCCGGACGTACCTTGCCGTTCAACGATGTCAGCAAATACAGCTGGGGCGGCGACGTCTCGCTGTACAGCGCCAACGGCAATATCCGTCAGGCTGCGGGCTCGCGGATCGACCTGTCGGCGAAGAATAATCAGGCCGGTAACCTCAGCGTCGTCGCTCTGGCCGATGCGGCCGGGATGGTCGATCTGCAAGGCGAGATTGTCGGCGGCAGCAGCGGTTACTACGACGCCGGGGGCACGCTGGTGCCGTACAAGGCCGGTGGCGTGGACATTCGCGCGCAGCGCCTGGGAGGTGACGCCACCGAGCAGTTCGCCGCGCTCAATCAGCGCTTGAATGCCGGGCAGGTGTACGGCAGCCGCAGCCTGCAACTCAAGCAAGGCAATCTGGTGATCGGCGACGGTCTCAAGGCCGGCGAAATCAATGTCTCGGTGGACAATGGCAGCCTGACGGCGACCGGTCTGATCGATGCCAGCGGCGAACGAGTCGGCAGCATTCGTCTGTCGGCGAAAAATGGCCTGACGCTGACTGGCAGCAGCGTGCTCGATGCCCATGGTCGCGTGCTGCGCGTCGACAGCTACGGCGAGATCATCGATGCGCCCAACCGCGCCACGGTCGAACTGAATTCCGGCGATGGTTTGCTCACGTTGGGCAGCGGCGCGCGTATCGACCTGCGCCACGGCACTGATGCCGTGCCCGGTTTCCTCGCCGGGCAACACGATGGAATGCTGCGCGGCACGCTGGAACTGAACGCGCCACGCCTGGGCAACAATGACATCGCCATCGACGCTAGCGATGTGTTGACCATTCAGGGCGCACGATCCATCGGTCTCAACGGTTTGCGCCGCTATACCGATGCCCGCGATGGTGTGGATCAGGCGGTCAGTGGTCGGCCGTATCAGGTGATTGATCAGGCCATGCTTGAACGCACTCACGGCGACAGCAATGACTTTATCAACGCCGCACTGGGCAACAACGATCTGCTGCAACGCAAACTCGCGGGGCTGAATAACGCCACGTATGCCGATGCGTTCCATTTGCGGCCCGGTGTGGAGATCGCCAGCAAGACGGCTGACGGTGATCTGGTGGTGGAGGGCGATCTGGATTTGTCCGGTTACCGTTACGCCAGCCTCAATCCGCAAACGCGCTTGAACCCGTCGGTGTACGGTTCCGGGGAAGCGGGCAGCCTGGTCATTCGCGCCGGTGGCAACCTCGATATTTACGGCAGCATCAACGATGGCTTCGCACCGCCACCGGAAACCCAGGACGATGCCGGCTGGAAACTGATTGCCGGTGTGCAGCCGTTCGGCGGCGATCTGATCGTGCCGGGCAGCGGTGTTTCGCTGGCCGAGGGCACGCAGTTCCCGATAGGCGCCACGCTCAATTACGACGTGACCCTCCAGGGCGCGGTCTTGGCCAGCGGCACGTTGCTGCCGACTCAGGCAGTGTTGGGTGAGGCGTATACCTTCAGTGCCGGCACCGTGCTGGCGGGGGCGATCCACGACAGCAACGGTAATCTGCTGTTCGCCGCCGGTACGCTGCTCAGCGATAGCGTGACGTTGCCTGCCGACACTCGCCTGGGTGCCGGGATCCGTTTGAACAAGGCCACCGCCCTGCAAGCGCTGAACTGGCCCAAGGGTGTGCCGTTGCCCAGCGTTTACGATGCCGATCTGACGACCTTCTCCGGGGTGAAATTAAAGGGCGAACTGGCCTTGCTGCGCGGTTCGCTGATTCCGTCGATGACCGATGTGAAGCTCGCCGAAGGCACTTCGCTGATCGAGTTGCGCCCGTTCAACGGCACACAACAAGGCAAGAACTGGGCGGTGGCCAGCATGTTGCCGTCGGGCAGTGCTTCCTGGTCGATGCGCGTGGTGGCGGGTGCAGATCTTGCTGCGGCCGACAGCCGTGCCGTGAAGCCTGTCACCCCCGATGGCAATCTGCGGCTGGCGGACAGTCATTACGGCGTCAACATCACCACAGCGGCGGGCAAGCTGGTCTGGGCTCCCGATAATCCCTTCTTTACTCCCTACGAGCCGGTCCCTGATGACATGCTCGAGTATTGCCAGCAGATTGCCGACTTGTGCGTACCCATGGCCCGTTGGGTCTGGGCGCCAGGCAGCGGAATGGGGCCGGACTACGAACCGGTTCCCGAGGAGGCTCAATTCATTTGTGATCTGCAGCCGGAACTGTGCATCGGCAACAATCCCGGGAAAACGGCCAAGGCCCATACGCAGATGTACAGTGTTCTACGCACCGGCACGGGTGATCTCGACCTGATCGCCGCAGGCAATCTGAGCATGGATTCACCGTTCGGCGTGTACACCGCTGGTACCCAATCAGCGAATATCGATCCGCTCTATAACCAGCCGCGCGGGCATCTTTCGGACAGCAATTCGGTGTTGGGCAGCGCCGGTGCCGCTTATGAAAAATGGGTCGACGGTGGCAGCGACAGCCTCTATCAGGCCTGGTATCCGCAGATGGGCGGCAATCTGACAATCAATGCCGGTGGCTCGGTTTCCGGCGATTCCGTCGGCACGAAAGCACAATCGGTGAATGGCGGTTTCCGCGAACAGATCGCCAGTGCGTCAGTGGGTAACTGGCTGTGGCGCCAAGGTGCCGGAGGCACGGATGTGCCGACGGCCTGGTGGATCAACTTCGGCAGTTATGCCACGCAGTTGATGACACCTGACGGTAATACCGAACCTTACCTGGTGGGCTTCACCGGATTCGGCACCCTGGGCGGCGGCAACATCAGCCTGCGTGCCGGTGGCGACGCCGGCATGCTCAGACCGTTGGGCGATGCGGTCAATTATCCACGCAGCCAGGGGCTGATCGTTGCCGTGGGCAGCACCGGGCGTGTCGCCGACGATGGCAGCGTGCAGATGACCGGCGGTGGCGATATGGACATTCACCTCGGCGGCGCATTCAACCCATCGCTGCAAGCGCGGGCCGGGGATAACGGGACTCAGCCGCCGAGGCACGACCTGCAAGGCGCGTTGATCAACTTGCGCGGTGCGGCGCAATTGAGCGGAGGGGCGCTGGGCGGCGTCAATCTGCAATACGGTGCGATTTCACAATTGCATGATGTCCGTGAAACCCGACCGCTGGATCCTTTCACCTCGACGACCAGCAACGCTTCTGGTGGCCTGGTGCTGATTCCCGGCGACTCGGGCATGAGCCTCAGCACCCGTGGCGACCTGGTGCTGGGCGGCGCTGCCGATCCCGGTCGTGTGAGCCAATTCAACGCCACGCCACTGCTCGATAGCAACGGCAACATCCTTACCGGCGGCATCCTGAGCGGCTTCTCACTGTGGACCGATCACACGGCCATCGATCTGTTTTCCGCCGGTGGCAATCTCACGCCCAGCACTCAGTCGGCGCAGGTCGATGGGAGTCTGTCTCCTGTGAGGGGCGCCAATACCTCGCCCACCGATGGTCGTTTTGTCTACCCGGCGATTCTTCGGGCCGTTGCAGCTCAAGGTTCGATTTATGCGGGGCCATCAGCGGCTTACGGTGTCGGCAATGCTGCGCCGAAAACCGCGTATTCCCTGCTTTTGGCGCCTTCTACATCCGGGCAACTCGAACTGTTGGCGGGCGATTCCATCTATGCCGGCGGCTACGCAATCAATCAGTCCGGTGCCAGCCCGCTGGCCATCGCCACCCCGTTCAGGCCTTCATTCCTCGCCTTTTCCAGCAACAACCCCAACAAGCCACTCAACAGCAACTACGGCACTGACGGTGTTAAGCCGGATGGTAATTCACGTTATCCATTGTTCGCTTTTGGTCCCGACAGTTATTCCGGTTTGAATGATGTGCAGGGGCCCGCACGGTTCTATGCCCTGACCGGCGATCTGGTAGGGATACGCAGTGGCGAGACGTTGAGTTTCGATACCTCGAAACGCACTTGGTACGAAGCAGCAGGCCCTGTCTGGATGATTGCCGGACGTGACATCGTGGCATCCGGAACCAACCTGGGCCAACCGACAGCCGTGCAGCCCGAGGAAATGGGCGTCGGTCAGGAGGGCATTACCTCGACCGGCAACCTGTTCGTTCATAACAATCCGCGAGATATATCGCGGGTGTCGGCGGGCCGCGACATTCTCTACAGCAGCTTCGATATCGCCGGCCCTGGCACGCTGGACATTAATGCCGGGCGCAACATCCTCTTGGAAAATCGCGCCAGCATTACCAGCCTCGGCGCGATAGTGGCCGGGGATTCGCGGCCTGGCGCCAACGTGGTACTGCAGGCGGGCGTAGGCGCGCAGGGGCCGGATTACACAAAGTTCATCGCCCGTTACCTGAGCCCGCAAAACCTTGCTGATCCGAATGCCTCTCTCAACAGCCAGCCGGGCAAAGTGGTCAAGACCTACCTCGACGAGTTGCAGAGCTGGCTGACGCTCGGCTACGGCTTCAGCGGCGACGCAGAGCAGGCACAGGCGTTCTACGCCGCGCTGCCAAGTGCCGAACAGGCAATCTTCGCCCGCCAGGTGTACTTCGCTGAACTGCGCGCCGGTGGGCTGGAGTACAACGACACCGATGGCCCGCGCAAAGGCAGTTATCTGCGCGGTCGCAACGCCATCGCCGCACTGTTCCCGAGCACCGATGTGGCGGGCAATCCGCTCCGTTACGACGGCGACATCACGCTGTATGGTGGAGCAGGGGTCAAGACCCTGTTCGGCGGCGATATTCAGATGCTCACGCCGGGTGGCGGTCAGGTGTTTGGTATCGAAGGCGCGGCGCCACCGTCCACCGCCGGGATTATCACCCAGGGCTCGGGCAACATTCAGCTGTATTCCCAGGGCAGCATCCTGCTCGGCCAGAGCCGGATCATGACCACCTTCGGTGGCTCGATCCTCGGCTGGTCGGCCGAGGGCGACATCAACGCCGGTCGCGGCTCGAAAACCACTGTGGTCTACACCCCGCCGAAACGGGTTTACGACACTTGGGGCAATGTAACCCTGTCGCCTTCGGTGCCGAGCACCGGTGCTGGTATCGCCACGCTCAACCCGATCGCCGAAGTGGCCCCCGGCGACATCGACCTGATCGCGCCGCTGGGCACCATTGATGCGGGCGAGGCGGGGATTCGCGTCTCGGGCAACGTCAACATCGCCGCGCTGACCGTGGTCAACGCCGCCAACATCGCCGTGCAAGGTAAAACCACTGGCGTACCGGTGGTGGCGTCGGTGAACACCGGCGCGATCACCTCGGCCAGTTCGGCGGCGTCTTCGGCAACCCAGGCCGCTGAGGACGTGGCGCGTCAGCAACAAGCGGCTGCGCGGCAGAACCAGGCGTCGGTGTTCACCGTGCAGGTGTTGAGTTTCGGCAACGAACAACTGGCGCCGAACCGTGATGGTGCCAGTCGTGCGCCGGCGACCGGCTACAACCCGAACAGCCCGGTGCAGGTGCTGGGAGCGGGGGCACTGGATGAACAGGCGAAGCAGCAGTTGACTGAGGAGGAACGCGGGCAGCTGACGTTGTAAAAGACTCTCGTGTAGTACGCTTCGGGCGGCCTTTTGGCCGCCCTTTTTTATGTTGATGAGGTTCGTGGGTATTTTCGTCGGGTGTGGACTAACGTCAGTATTTTGATGCGCCCGTTCACTCGATAGACCAGCAGATAGTTCGGATTGACCACCATTTCCCGAGTGCCTGGCACTCGACCGGCCCGGTAACCATAGGGGATTGATGAAAGCCTTTGCGTTGCTGCACCAACCTTGTGCTGTAGAGCTACTGAAGCGCTGGAGTTGTATTGTTCAACGTAATCGATAATGTCAGCCAGATCGTTCAGAGCTTGATCGCTCCATTCAAGCAGCAGCGCGGCGCTTCCTGCGCATCTCTTCCAGCATCTGGTCAAGCATTGCCATAGCTTCATCATGGGGAATGCCAGGGCTGGGGTCATCGAGTGCCTCCTGCACCTTGGCACGAAACCAGCGATCGTAGCTCTCTGCCTCTTCTTCGGATTCGAAGTCAGAGTAAAACGGGGAAAGTAATAAGCTCATTGTGATCTCCATGATCAATCTCAGCAGTTTAAGGGGGAATGGCCCATTGTCGTCACTGGCAGACGAGGTACCCCATGAGCTCTTGAAGAACCATGGGATAACGAAGCCCAGTATCTGCAAGCGCCCCTTTGGAGTCTGCCGGACGTTTCCCTCCGTTGTCCGGCAATCTCGACCGCCGTTGTAGGCCTATTCCTCCACTCTGTTTTTCAGCTTTCCAGCCTACAAATCCGCGCGCACCTTCCTACAAATGCACTCAGAACGCATACGGAATACTCACCTTCGCCCACAACATTTCCCCCTCTGGCCGGTTCTCCACGTCAAATTCCTTGGCCCAGCGAATCTCCGCGCTGGCGTACTTGAGAAAGGTGAAATGCAAGGCCGGGCCAATTGCGAACACCTGGCCGCGCACGCCGTCGTCCACATCCTGCCCGGCGAATTGCACGGTGTGGCCGTACTGTTTGTCGTCGGTGGTCTGCTTGAGGTAATAGCCGTTAAGGCCGAGCATCACATCGTCAGTAATCTTGTAGCTGGCCGAATAATCGAAGTGGAAGATCTGCCCGGACTTGTAGTCGGTGTCCTTGTTCTTCTCGTTGAAGCTGTAGGTGGTCTTCATCGACACTTCGGTCTTGTCGGTCGGCAGCCAGGTGAAGGAGAACAGCGGTTTGTAGGTGTAGAAGTTGTTGCTGGTGTTGGCCAGCCGATCGACGCTGTATTCACCGGTGGGCACGGTGATTTCCACGGCGGCGCCGAGGGTCAGATTCTTGCCCATGTCCCACAGGATGATTGGCGCAATCGTGGTGTCGCCCATGCCTTCGCGGGTATCGCTGAGGCCGAATACCGAGACTTCCTGCTTCAGCCAGGGCTGGGCGATGTAGCCGGCCAGACGCCCGCCGAATACGCGCACCGGGCTCAGGTAATCGATGCGCGGAATGACCGCGGTGGATTCGATTTCGACATTCGGTACCTTGCCGCCCAACGAACTGATGTTGAGCCTGGTCGACTTGTAATGGTTGTAGTAGAGGTTAAACGCGACCATGTTCTGCGGCAGGCTGTCGACTTCCAGCGGCAGCATGAAGAATCCGTCGGTGCCGGGGCCGATGTTGTCGACGCCGGCTTCGGTGGCCAGGGCCGGCAGGGACGCGGTGCAACCGAGCAAAGTCAGTGCCAGACGCAAGGGGAAAGTGGCGCGGTTCGGGCTCATGGCTGTCCTCATTATTATTGTGGTGGGACGTGGCGCCGGTACGCGTAACGTCCGGCACCCTAGAAATAAGCGCTTGGCGCCCGACGGGGCAGGGTATTGGCGGACAGTTAGGGGGGCTTCTGCGGACACTCGGCCAACCCTGTGCTAACTTCCTTCGACATAACCGGTAACAAAAATAACAATCAAGCGTGATCCGGAATGTCAGCCCCCATGAACGTAAAAGTCCAAGACCCCACTTTCGAATTGGCGCTGGTCTCGCCGTTCCTCCTGCAAACCCTCGCTGAAGTCGTGCACAACAAAGGCATCGACCCCGAAAGCCTTTGTCGTGGCCTGGGTTTCACCCTCGAAGATCTGCAGGATCCGGCGCAGCGGATTTCCTATCGCCAGGCCGTGGCGATGATTCAGCGCGCGCTCAAAGTGCTGCCCAATCAGGGGCTGGGGCTGTGGGTCGGCGCGCAGAATGTGTTGGGGACGCTAGGCTTGCTCGGCCACGTACTGTCGCTATGCAAGACCTTGCGCGATGCGTTTGCCCTCGGCATCCGCCACCAGCACACCTCCGGCGGGATCGTGGTGTCCAGCGTCGATGTGATTGGCGATCAGGTACATCTCGATGCCGAATGCCGCTTACCGTTTGCCGATGTGCAGGTGTTCGCCGTCGAAGAGTTTTTTGCCAGCCTGCTGGTGTATGGCCGGGCCTTGGCGGGCAATGAATTCAAGGCGATTGCCGTGGAGTTCGTGCACGCCGCGCCGGATTACCTGAGCGAATACCACCGTTTGCTTGGGCCGGAGGTGCGCTTCGGCTGCCTGCACAATCGCATGCTGATCGACGCGCGATGGCTGGACGTCAACCTGCCCAATCATCATTCGCTGGCGCTGCGTCAGGCGGTGGCGCTGCTGGAGCTGGAAGCGGCGCAGGTGCACCAGAAACTTGATCTGATTCAGGCGGTGGAGCGGGCGATTGCCAGGGACTTGAGCCGGGGCAGTCATATCGAAAAAATCGCCGGCGACCTGAACATGAGCAGCCGCACCTTGCGCCGCCGTTTGACCGAGCACGCGCTGACCTTCGAAGCGTTGCTGGAGCAGGTGCGTCAGGCGCGGACCATGAGTCTGCTGGCCAATCCGGACATGCCGATCGAGCGGATTACCGAAGAAGTCGGCTACAGCGACGTGCGCAGCTTCCGCCGGGCGTTCAAGCGCTGGACGGGGATGAGCCCGAGTGCGTGGCGACAGGATGCAAGCACCGCTTAGACATCGGTCCCCTGTGGCGAGGGAGCTTGCTCCCGCTGGGCTGCGCAGCAGACCCAAAACCTGCCACGCCATTTCTCCAGACACACCATGCCGGCGGGGTTTGCGGGTGCTTCGCCCCCGAGCGGGAGCAAGCTCCCTCGCCACAGGCTTCCGTGCGCCACTCATCAGTATTTCAGCCCCACAAACCCTCCGGCCACAGGTAAACTCCCGCGCACTTTCCCAAGGAGTTCACATGAGTTACTACCAGCCGGGCATTCTCGCCACCCCCGTTCCTGCGCAAGCACGACATCTGTTTTTCGCCCTTGCGTCGGTTGAAGCACTGCCGCAGGCGATCGACAACCTGCTGAACCTGGTGGACGGCAAGTCGGCGGTGGTCGGTTTCGGTGAACCCCTGACCAAATCGCTGAACGTGCAGATCGACGGCCTGCGCAGTTTTCCGGCCATGAGCGGCGTCGGCGTGGAAAACCCGTCGACCCAGCACGCGCTGTGGGTCTGGCTGCACGGTGTCGATCGTGGCGAATTGCTCAATCGCTGCCACGCCTTCGAAGCCGCGCTGGCCCCGGCGCTGCACCTGGTAGACATGCAGGAGGCCTTCCGCCACAAGGACGGCCACGACTTGACCGGCTACGAAGACGGCACCGAAAACCCCCACGATGACGCCGCAATTGCCGCCGCGTTGCTGGGTGAGGGCGCTGATGGTCTGGTCGGTGGCAGCTTTGCCGCGATCCAGCAGTGGCAGCACGACCTCAAGGGTTTCCATAAATTGTCTGCCGAAGACAAGGACAACATCATGGGCCGTCGCCTCAGCGACAACGAAGAGATCGACGACGCGCCAGTCTCCGCCCACGTCAAACGCACTGCCCAGGAAAGCTTCGCCCCCGAAGCGTTCGTTGTGCGCCGTTCGATGCCGTGGATCGACGGCGATCGCGCCGGCCTGATGTTCCTCGCATTCGGTGTTTCGCTGGACGCCTTCGAAGCCCAATTGCGGCGCATGAGCGGTCTGGAAGACGGCATCACTGATGGCCTGTATCGCATCAGCCGGCCGATTACCGGCGGCTACTACTGGTGCCCGCCCATCAAGGATGGCCACCTCGATTTGCGCGCCTTGCGCATCGGCTGAGTGTTTCAAACATAGGGAGTTGAGCATGGATGTGATGCGTTGGGGCATGATCGGTTGCGGCAGTGTCACTGAACGCAAGAGCGGGCCGGCCTTTTACAAGGCGCCCGGTTCGGCGCTGGTGGCGGTGATGGGCCGCCGCCTCGAAGCGGTGAGCGATTACGCCACGCGCCACGGCATCGCCCGGGTCTACACCGACGTCGATGCGCTGATCAACGATCCCGAGGTGGACGCGGTGTACATCGCCACGCCACCCGACAGCCACCACGCGTACAGCCTCAAAGTCGCTGCCGCCGGCAAGCATTGCTGCGTCGAGAAACCGATGGCGCTCAATGCCGGGCAAAGCCGCGAGATGCAGCAGGCGTTTGCTGATGCCGGTCTGCACCTGTTTGTTTCCTATTACCGCCGCTCGTTGCCGCGCTTTGCCCAGGTTCGGCAGTGGCTGGAGCAGGGCCGCATCGGTGAGGTGCGACACCTGAGCTGGACGTTGACCAAGGCCCCATCGGCGGCGGATCTGGACGGCAGCGCCAACTGGCGAACCGACCCGAGCGTGGCCGGTGGCGGCTACTTTGCCGACCTCGCCAGCCATGGTTTCGACCTGTTCCAGTACCTGCTCGGCGATGTCGTCGAAGTCGCCGGTTTCACCGCACGCCAGGCCGGGTTATATGCGGCGGAAGATGCGGTCAGCGCCAGTTGGAGGTTTGCCTCCGGAGCGCTGGGCATGGGTTGCTGGAGCTTTGTGGCGGATCGGCGCGAGGATCGGGTGGAGATCATTGGCAGTCAGGGTCGGATCGCGTTCTCCGTGTTTGACGAGCATCCGGTGCAGCTATTTGCCGATGAGCAGATCAGCCTGGAAATCGCGCATCACGAGCACATTCAGTGGCATCACGTGCTGGGCATGAATGCGCATATCCGTGGTGATTCGCAGCATCCGGCTGTCGCCGCGCAAGCCCTGAAGACCGATTGGGTCATGGATCAGATCCTTAAACGCCACTGATCCACAGATCACAACACAATCTCCCTGTGGGAGGGGGCTTGCTCCCCAAGAGGCCGGCATTGCTGGCATTTCCATCGGCTGACACACCGCCTTCGGGAGCAAGCCCCCTCCCACAATGGACTGTGTGTCGTCGTGTCTAAGGTTATGCCCAAACAATATTTCTCAAACTTGTCATAACGTCTCTAAGATCACGTCATAACTCGTTATAACAAGTGATCCCTGATGACCGATAACGTACTTTCCCTGAGCAGCGTCCCGTTGCACACCCAACTGCGCGATGTCCTGCGCGCACGTATTCTTGACGGCGAATACCCGCAAGACAGCCAGATGCCGTCCGAAAGCGAACTCGGCACGCTGTTCAAAGTAAGCCGCATCACCGTGCGCCAGGCACTGGGCGATCTGCAGAAGGAAGGGCTGATCTTCAAGATTCACGGCAAAGGCACCTTCGTCGCCAAGCCGAAAACCTTTCAGAACGTCAGCAGCCTGCAAGGCCTCGCCGAGTCCATGACCGGGCGCGGCTACGAGGTGATCAACCGCCTGCGCAGCTTCAAATTCATCCCCGCCGACAAACGTGTCGCCGAGCGCCTGCAAGTCGCCGAAGGCGAGACCGTGGCGCAGATCAAACGCGTTCGGCTGATCAACCGCGAACCGATCTCGCTGGAAATCACCTACCTGCCCAAAGCCGTCGGCGAACGGCTGGAGAAGGCCGATTTGGTGACTCGCGACATCTTCCTGATTCTGGAAAACGACTGCGGCATCGCCCTCGGCCACGCTGATCTGGCGATTGACGCGGTGCTGGCTGACAGCGACCTGACCCAGGCGCTGAACGTCGAAGCCGGCTCGCCGATCATGCGCATCGAGCGTCTGACCCACGATGCCCACGGCCAGCCGCTGGACTTCGAACACCTTTACTACCGTGGCGATGCGTTCCAGTACCGCCTGCGGATCGACCGGCAAAAAGGGGCGTGACATGACCCGCAAGACCTTGGAACAGGAATACGACATCGTCGTGATCGGCGGCGGCACCGCCGGGCCGATGGCGGCGATCAAGGCCAAAGAGAAGAACCGCGACCTGCGCGTGCTGCTCGTCGACAAGGCCAACGTCAAACGCAGCGGCGCGATCAGCATGGGTATGGACGGCCTGAACAACGCGATCATCCCCGGGCACTCGACGCCGGAGCAGTACACCAAGGAAATCACCATCGCCAACGACGGCATCGTCAATCAGGCGGCGGTGTACGCCTATGCCACTCACAGCTTCGAAACCATCGAGCAACTGGATCGCTGGGGCGTGAAGTTCGAAAAGGACGAGACCGGCGATTACGCGGTGAAAAAAGTCCACCACATGGGCGCCTACGTGCTGCCGATGCCGGAAGGGCACGACATCAAAAAGGTCCTTTACCGGCAGTTGAAACGTGCGCGGGTGAGCATCACCAACCGGCTGGTCTGCACCCGTTTGCTCACCGACGAGGAGGGCGCGGTCAACGGTGTGATGGGCTTCGATTGCCGAACTGCCGACTTCCATGTGATCAAGGCCAAAGCGGTGATTCTTGCGTGCGGTGCGGCCGGTCGCCTCGGTCTGCCGTCCTCGGGCTACCTGATGGGCACCTACGAGAACCCGACCAACGCCGGTGACGGCTACGCGATGGCGTATCACGCCGGGGCCGAGCTGGCCAACCTCGAATGCTTCCAGATCAACCCGTTGATCAAGGACTACAACGGCCCGGCATGCGCCTATGTGACCGGCCCGCTCGGCGGCTACACCGCCAACAACAAGGGCGAACGCTTCATCGAGTGCGACTACTGGAGCGGGCAGATGATGTGGGAGTTTCACCAGGAACTGGAAAGCGGCAACGGCCCGGTATTTCTCAAGCTCGATCACCTGGCCGAGGAAACCATCCAGAACATCGAGGAAATCCTGCACAGCAACGAGCGTCCGAGTCGTGGTCAGTTCCACGCCAATCGTGGCATTGATTACCGCACGCAAATGGTCGAGATGCACATCTCTGAGATCGGCTTTTGCAGCGGCCATTCGGCGTCCGGGGTGTGGGTCAACGAGCGGGCCGAGACTTCGGTTAAAGGCTTGTACTCGGCAGGGGACATGGCCGCCGTGCCGCACAACTACATGCTTGGCGCGTTCACCTACGGCTGGTTCGCCGGGCACAACGCCGCGGATTTCGTCGCCGGGCGCGAGTTCTCGACGCTGGATGCCGGGCAGATCGAGAAAGAGCAAGCGCGGGTCTACGCACCGCTGGATCGCGAACAGGGGCTGCCGCCGGCGCAGGTCGAGTACAAGCTGCGGCGCTTCGTCAACGACTACCTGCAACCGCCGAAAGTGACCAAGAAGATGCAGATCGGCTTGCAGCGTTTCAGCGACATCGAACGCGACCTCGATCAGATGAAGGCCAACAATGCCCACGAATTGATGCGCGCGATGGAAACCAGCGTGATCCGCGACTGCGCCGAAATGGCCGCCCGTGCGTCGCTGTTCCGCGCTGAAAGTCGCTGGGGCCTGTACCACTATCGCGTCGATCACCCGCAGCGCAACGACGCTGAATGGTTATGCCATTGCCACCTGAAGAAGGGCGAAGACGGCCGGATGACCAGTTTCAAGAAACCTGTCGAGCCGTACATCATCCCGCTCGATGCCGAAGAAATGCAGGCTTACGACCGCTTGCGGGTAGGCGCGTTCGCCGCTTGATGCATCACCAGAGAGAGTCCGAACCATGGCCTATCAAGCCCAGGAAATCTTCTTCCGCTCCAACGCCCCGGTCACCGTGGACGAGGACAAATGCATCGCCGAAAAGGGCTGCACCGTGTGCGTCGACGTCTGCCCGATGGACCTGCTGGCGATCAACCCGGCCACGCAAAAGGCCTACATGGCATTTGATGAATGCTGGTACTGCATGCCTTGTGAAAAGGACTGCCCGACAGGTGCCGTCAAAGTCGACATCCCTTACCTCCTGCGCTGATACAAATACCAGCAGACAGGAGATCCCCTGTGGGAGGGGGCTTGCTCCCGAAGAGGCCGGCATGGCTGGCATCCTTATTGACTGAAACACCGCATTCGGGAGCAAGCCCCCTCCCACACTGGAATGTTGGTAACTCAAAAAGCCATCCGGCATACCCCGGACGCTGGAATAACCGAAACCCCTCGTTTCCCACCGCGCCCTGATCGCGGCGGAGACGAACATCCAATAAATGATTCGAGGGGAAACACACCATGTTGCGTGCAGCACTCGCCGGTCTGGTACTGGCAACCTTCACTCTGTCGGCCTCGGCCGAAACCATCCGCATCGCCATCGGCACCCAGGACACCACCATCAACTGCGCCGCCGGCGGGCTGTTGATTCGCGAGCTCGGTCTGCTCGACAAATACCTGCCGCACGACGGCGCTTATAAAGACGCGAAATACGACGTGCAGTGGAAGAACTTCACCAGCGGTGCGCCGCTGACCAATGAGATGGTCGCCGGCAAACTCGATTTCGGCGCCATGGCCGATTTCCCCGGCGCGTTCAACGGGGTGGCGTTCGAAACCGCCGGCAAGCACAGCCTGTTCATCAGCGTGTTGTCGGGCAGCATCAAGGGCAGCGGCAACGGCATCGTGGTGCCGAGTGCGTCCGGGGTGCAGGCGTTGAGTGAGCTCAAGGGCAAGACCATCTCGGTGCCGTTCGCCTCGACCGCCCACGGCATGTTGCTGCGCGCGGTGGCGGAGCAGGGCTGGGATCCACTGAAAGACGTGAACATCATCGCCCAGCCGCCGGAGGTCGCCGGCTCCGCGTTACAGGCCGGCAAGATCGACGCCCACGCCGATTTCGTGCCGTTCGCCGAGCTGTTCCCCAGTCGTGGTTTCGCCCGCAAGATCTACGACGGCGCCCAGGCCAACGCGCCGACTTTCCACGGCGCGCTGGTCGATCAGGCTTACGCGAAACAGTACCCGGAAATCGTCGTCGCCTACCTGCGGGCGAGCATCGAGGCCAATCAGTTGCTGGCTGCTGAGCCTGAGAAGTACAGCGAGCTGATCGCCAAGGTCACCGGCGTCGATGCCGAGGTTAACTACCTGTTCCACGGCCCGCTCGGCGTGCAGACCCGCGACCTGAGCTGGAAGCCGGAATACCGTCAGGCAGTGGGCACGGCGATCGACACCCTGAAGCTGCTGAAGAAGGCTGATCGCGGCCTCGACCTCAACACCTTCATCGACGATCAGTACATCCGCGCCGCCTTCAAGGCTTCGAATCTGGACTACACCGCGCAACTCGCCAACTACGCGCAAACGCCGTTGAAAGCGCTGGATGCGGCGACCGGCAAAGCGATCACAGACTTCAGCCACGTCGCCGAAATCTGGGTGCGCGGCGAAGCCAAGGTGCGCCGGTACGCCTCGGCGGAATCGGCGTTCACCGCGCTCGCCGCACTGAAGCAGGAAGGCAAAAACATCCGCGCGGTGTATGCCCAGGCCAGTGACAGCGGGATCAAGCTGCTTGCCGATCAGGCGTGGTTTGCCAGCGATGCCAAGGGCCGCTTGAGCGCGTTTCTGCTCAAGGGCCAAGCGCAGCAATATGCGGCGGCGCAGGGCGGCAAGGTTTTCGACTTTACCGATGCCACGACCCAGGCCGTAGCCACCCGCTAACCCGAGAACACCGCGCCCCTCTGTAGGAGCTGCCGAAGGCTGCGATCTTTTGACTTTGATTTTAAAAAGCAAGATCAAAAGATCGCAGCCTTCGGCAGCTCCTACAGGGGACGTGGTGAAAGGAATATTTATGTTCAGTTCTGTTAAGCGCTGGGTTCCAAGGGCTGCTTCTTTGCTGCTCTGCCTGCTGTTCTGGCAACTCGCCGCGAGCCACCACTGGAACCTCGGCCTCGTCACCTTCGCCAACGTCCCAACCCCGCTGGCCGTGATCGAAGCGGCGTTGGGTCTGGGCGACTCCGGCAAGCTGCTGCAGCACCTGAGCGCGAGCCTCGGCCGCGTGTTCGCCGGTTACCTCGCGGCACTGGTGATCGGCATCGCTCTGGGGCTGGCCATCGGCCGCTCGAAATGGGCCGAAGACCTGCTGCTGCCACCGCTGGAAGTGCTGCGGCCGATTCCGGCGGTGGCGTGGATTCCGCTGGCGATCCTGATGTTCCCGTCGTCGGAGCTGTCGATGGTCTTCATCACTTTTACCGGTGCGCTGTTCCCGATCCTGCTCAACACCGTGCACGGCGTCGAAGGCGTCGACCCGCGCCTGATCGCCTCGGCAAAAAGCCTCGGGGCAGGGCGCCGGGCGATCTTGCTTGAAGTGATTCTGCCGGGGGCTGCGCCGAGCATCATCACTGGCCTCGCCATCGGCATGGGCACCTCGTGGTTCTGTCTGGTGACCGCCGAGATGATCTCCGGGCAGTTCGGCATCGGCTACTACACCTGGGAGTCCTACACCATTCAGAACTACGCCGACATCGTCGTCGGCATGCTGCTGATCGGTGTGCTGGGCATGGGCAGCAGCCTGCTGATCAAGCGCTTGGGCGGGCTGTTCACGCCTTGGCATCGACCACGAGGAAAAGCCTGATGAGCGCAATGCAAACCCCCGAAGGGCGGATCGATATTCGCCAGTTGTCGATCGTTCTCGGTCAGGGGCAACAAGCCTTCGAAGCCGTGCAAGGTCTGGATTGCCAGATCGAGCCAGGCCAGTTCGTGTGCATTCTCGGCCCGTCCGGTTGCGGCAAATCGACCTTGCTCGGCGCTTTGGCCGGTCACTTGAGCGCCCACACCGGCAGCCTCAAAGTCGATGGCGGCGAAGTGTCCGGGCCGTCGCCGCAGCGCGGCATGGTGTTCCAGCACCACACGCTGTTTCCATGGCGCACGGTGCGCGACAACGTGGCTTTCGGCCTGAAGATGCGCGGCATCGCCAAGCCTGAACGCCATCGCGCGGCGGATGAAATGCTCAAACTGGTCGGCCTCGACGGCTTCGCGGAGCGCTGGCCCGATCAGCTTTCCGGCGGCATGCAGCAACGGGTGGAGATTGCTCGGGTGCTGGTCAATCGTCCACGGCTGTTGCTGATGGACGAACCGTTCGGCGCGCTGGATGCCTTGACCCGCCTGAACATGCAGGAGCTACTGCTGGACATCTGGACGCGGATTCGCACTACCGTGGTGTTCGTCACCCATGACATCGACGAGGCGCTGTTTCTCGCCGACCGCTTGCTGGTGATGAGCGCACGTCCGGGTCGAATCATCGAAGACCTGCGCCTGGACTTCCCGCGTCCGCGCACCAGCGAACTGGTGACCAGCGCCGAATTCTCTCGCCTCAAGCGCCATTGCCTCGACCTGCTGCGCCACGACAACTCCCGACCGCTGCCGCGCCTCAACCCGCTCGGCCTGCCTCCCGAAAACCCTTTGCCGCGATTTGCCCTATGACCTCATTTTTTGCTGTGACCGACAACGACGACATCCTCGCCCTGCAACCGCGTCTGACCGCAGACGATGCCGGTGTGCGACGTATTGCCCTGATTGAACTGGCGGATCTGGAGGAGCCTGACGGCCTGCTGTGGCTGGTCGAAAGACTGAGCGAAGATCCCGCCGAAGAAGTCCGTGCCGAAGCTGCGCGGCTGCTGGAAGCGTGGGAAGACGAACCGGTGGTGGCTGCGCTGTGTCAGGCACTGACCGATCCGTCTGCGGCAGTGCAGGCCGCCGCCGCGCAAAGTCTGAGCCTGCTCAAAACTGAAGCCGCAGGCCGGGTGATTCTGCCGTGGACCGATCACGCCGCAGTCAGTGTGCGAATCGCCGCGTTCAGGGCTCTGCGCGAGTTGCGTTTCGCCGATGCCGCACCAGCCGCCATCACCGCATTGAGCGATGCCGATGCCAATGTGCGTCGCGAAGCCGTCGGGGTGCTCGGCTGGCTCAAACAGTTGGACGTACTGCCGGCATTGGCGCAACTGGCCAGTGCCGACCCGGACACCGAAGTGCGCCGCGCCGCCACCGGTGCCCTGGGTCTGGCATCCAGCGTTGAGGTGCTGCCGGCCCTGCGTCAAGCGCTGCAGGACACTGCCTGGCAAGTGCGCGAAGAAGCCGCGACAACCCTGGGCAAAGTCGGCCACAGCGACGCCGGCCCGGCGTTGATCGACGCCTTGAACGATGACTACTGGCAAGTCCGCCTGCGCGCCACTCGCAGCCTCGGTCGCCTGCGTTTTGCACCGGCGCTGGACGCCTTGATCGAGACCCTCGGCCATCGCATCAGCAACCTGCGCAAGGAAGCTGCGCTGGCCCTCGGCGAACTGAATGATCGCGGCGCGGTGGCGGCGTTGCAGGCGGCGCAGGACGATGGCGACCCGGAAGTGCGCAAAGCAGTGCGGATTGCCTTGAGTCAGCTGCAATGAATCCGCTGTCAGTGGGCAATTCGCAGCGCCAGCAGACGTTGCGCCTGAGCTGGCCGGACGGCCGCGAATCACTGTTCAATCACGCCGAATTGCGCCGCCAGTGCCCGTGCTCGCAGTGCCGCGCGTTTCGCCTGAAAGGCATGACCCCGCTGGTCGATGAGCGCGTCCGCCTGATCGAAATCAACCCGCAGGGCTATGGCGTGCAACTGGTGTTCAGCGATGGCCATCAACGCGGGATCTACCCGTGGGACTATCTGGCACAGCTCGATTCTTGATGTGCCACAGCCCCTTGTAGGAGTGAGCCTGCTCGCGATAGCGGTGTATCAGCCGACATCATTGTTGAATGACACACCGCTATCGCGAGCAGGCTCACTCCTACAAGGGTATAGGTGCAACTCCGGGTTATTGCCCAGCCGTCATGGATGGCCGGCACCCGCGAAACACATCCAGCCCCGGCTGATACAGCGCGGTCTTCACCTCAAACAATCCCAGCACCGAATGGAACAGGTTGTCATGGCTCAGATCCGGCTGCCCGGTCTTGCCTTGCAGGCAATCGCGATCAATCCCCAGTTGCGCCAGAGTGTTGTTGCCAAACCACATCACCATCGGCACATGCGTCTGCGCTTCCGGCGCCAACGCATACGGCGCCGCGTGCAGGTACAGGCCGTTTTCACCCAGCGATTCGCCGTGGTCGGAGACGTACAGCATCGAGGTGTCCAGCGTGTCCTGATTACGCTTGAGCAACTCGATGACCTTGGCGAGGAAGTGGTCGGTGTAGAGGATCGTGTTGTCGTACACGTTCACCAGTTCATCACGGCTGCAACTGCCCAACTGGTTGGTGTGGCAGATCGGCTTGAAGCGTTCGAGCGCTTGCGGATAACGCTCGTAGTATTCCGGGCCATGGCTGCCGTCGGCGTGCAGGACAATGATCGCGTGGCCCTTGAGGCTGTCGATGTAAGTCTGCAGGTCGGCCAGCAGCGCTTCGTCGAGGCAGTTGTTGCCGTCGCAGAACGGCCCCGGCTGGTTCTTCGCGATGTCACGGTGCGGCACGCGCAGGCAGGTGCCTTTGCAGTCGCTGTTGTTGTCCAGCCACAGCACCTGCACGCCGGCGCGTTGCAGGATATCCAGCAGGCCTTGGTAGGTTTTGCCTTTCTTGTCGCTGTAGTCCTCACGCGGGAACATCGAGAACATGCACGGCACCGACACCGCCGTGGACGTGCCGCAGGAATGCACCTGGGTGAAGTTGAAGACGTCCAGTTTGCTCAGTTCGGGATTGGTCTCGCGCGCGTAACCGTTCAGCGAAAAGTGATCGGCGCGGGCGGTTTCGCCGACCACAAACACCATCAGCGACTTCTTCTCGCGGCCGGCGGCTTTCGCGCTCATCACCGCGTCTTCACCGATGGCCTGCACCACAAAGTGCTTTTTGATGCCCAGGCGCTGCTTGGTGTATTTGCTGATGGCGTAGATGTAGTTGGTCGGGTTGATGAAGTGGGTGAGCTTGTCTTCTTCGCGGAAGATCGGCGCGTAGGTCGAATAGAACGCGCCCACCGAGGCACCGATCACCAGCACGCAGGCGGCGCTTACCAGCAGCTTGTTGAGCAAGCCGCGAAAGAACGGTCGATAACGCACCGGCCAGCGCCAGATCAGCGCCGCCGGCAGCACGCCGAGCAGCAACACGTAAGCCAGCAGCTTGCCGTTGAACAGCGCAGCGGCTTCGCCGGGGTTGGTTTCGAAGACGTTCTGGATCATCACCGTGTCGATGGTGATCCCGTATTCGTTCATGAAATACGCAGCGCAAGCCGAGAGCAGAGCGACCACGCTCAGCACCGGTTTCAGCGTCCAGCGAAACGACACCAGGGTCAGCAGCAGGGTGATCGCCGCCCACAGGAACAGCCCGAACGAAGCAAAAAACGCCAGTTTGTGCGCACCTTGCAGGGTGATCAACGTACCCAGCGCCTTCCAGGTTGCCAGGTTGTACAGCGCCACCATGGCCAGGGAAAACAGCAGCACCAGGCGGGTGGAGGTGATGGACGGTAAACGCAGTCCTTTGCCCAAAGCCATTACAAACATTCCTCTACTCGAATGGAACCCGCGCAGTAATGCGCGTAACTGTAGAAGAACATTAGTAAAAAATTCGTAAACATCCTGTAACAAAACTCGGGCGCAAATCTAAACCTGTGGGAGCGGGCTTGCTCGCGAAGGCGGTCGTCCATTCAACATTCATGGCGCCTGACACACCGCCTTCGTCGGAACGCCTTCCGGAGCAAGCCCGATTCCACAGGGGAGTCATGATTTTCAGAAGGATTTGCTCACGCTCGCGACCACCGTCGCCGTGCACACATCCTTGAACCCCCAGTTGCTCAGACATTGGCTCTGCGACAGATCGGTGTCGATGTAGCTCAGGCCCAACACCACCCCGGCCAGGTTGTGGGTCAGCTTGACCTCCCACTCCCGATAACTGTCCTCGCCATGCCCGGACGCCGAGTACAGGTGCGGGTCCTTGAAGTCCATGTTGCCGTAACGCAGTTTCAGCCCGGAATCGAACGGCAGCCCGGTTTCGTAACCGATATAGGTGTAGAGCGAGCTCTGCTTGCTGTCGACCCCCGGCGCATCGCTGGAGTAATACGCCGCCAGCTTCACCCCGTAGACGCCGAGAATCCCGTAGACCTCGCTCTGGTTGAACTGGCTTTCCTTGGGGTAGGCGTACTTGAGGTAACCCAGATCGAGGCTGATGTCCTCGCTCGCCTGCCACAGCCAGCCGGCGTAGTAATCGACCTCCTGCCGGGTTTTTAGGCCACCGCCGAAATCGACGTTGGAACTCCAGGCCCCCACGTACAAACCGCTGCTGTGGGCCAAGGTCAGACCGGCCTGCATGGCCGGGTCATTCTGGGTTTGCGAGATGCCGCGGGTGCGGTAGTCGCTGGCCAGGGTCAGGTCGACCAGCACGGCGAAGTCGTCGTTCAGGGGGATCGCCTGGCTGCTCAAGGGCAGCAGACTGGAAAAACCGAGGGCGAACAGGGGCAAGGCTTTCATGGAGAAGTCCCGATGTTATGATTATTTTTGGGCAGTACGAAAACTATGGAGGGAATGCAATCTCGGCCACCCTCACAGTCCCTGTGGGAGCGGGCTTGCTCGCGAAAGCGGTGTGTCAGTCGACATCAATGTGGGTTTGACGCACCGCCTTCGGGAGCAAGCCCCCTCCCACAAAAGCGAGGGGGATCCTGTTGTTATTGGCTGGCGGTATAGACCTGACGTCCGCCGAACCAGGTTTGCAGCACCTGGGTGTCATGCAGGGCCTTGTTGTCGACGCTGAACACGTCGCGGTCGAGCACGATAAAGTCCGCCTGTTTGCCCGGCGTCAGCGAGCCGATCTGCTTCTCCAGGCCAATCGTGCGCGCCGCGTTGAGGGTGTAGGCGTAGAACATGGTTTCGCGATCCAGACGCTCGTCGGCATTCAGCACGCCCAGCGGGCCGACGCGGGTGATGGCCTGGGCCATGGCGTTGAACGGGTTGGGCGACGACACCGGCCAGTCGCTGGCACCGGCAATCGTCGCGCCCTGTTTCAGCAGCGAGTGCGCCGGGTATTGATAGCGAAAGGCGAGGGCGCTGACGTAGGGCTTGATCATGTCGGTGGTGTAGTCGTCGGCACTGGCCCACAGCAATTGCATCGAGGCGATCACGTTCAGCGGCTTGAAACGGGCGAACTCTTTCGGATTGACCATCTGCAGGTGGGTGATCGAGTGAGTGATGCCGCTCTGCCGATCCTGGCGCGCGCGTTCGATGCCGTTGAGTGATTCACGCACCGCACGGTCGCCGATGGCGTGGATGTGCACCAGCCAGCCGCGCTGGTCGATGGCGCTGACCAGTTCGCCGAAATGCTCTGGATCGATCAGCAGTTCGCCCTGTTTGTGCGAGTTGCGGTACGGGTCGATCATCGCCGCGCTCTGCGCCGGGTACTCGATCACGCCATCGGCGAAGATCTTGACCCCGGGCAGGGTCAGGTTGGGGATGCCCTGAAATTGCTGGCGCACCTTATCCAGGGTATCGAGATCGGCCGGCAGGCTTTTCGGGTTGGCGACCAGCAACGCTGCGACGTGCACGCTCATGTCGCCGCTTTCCGACAGCGCTTTGTAGGCCGGCAGCACGCCGACGGTTTTCTCGGTGGGTTTGAGCGCGAACACGGCCTCGCCCGGTGCGGCGTTGGCGGCGGGGTCCATCCACGCGGTGATGCCGAGGCTGTTGTTGAAGCGCACCGCGGATTTGGCTGCGGTGAGCATATCGGCCGGGCTCGGCACCGGCATTTTGGCGGCGACCCGGTCCCAGCCGGCATCGACCAGAAAACCGTTGGGCTCGCCGCTGGCCAGTTTGCCGATGGTGTCTTGTTCCGCAGCGGGCAGGGTCTTGAGCAACGCCGCGTCGATGCCGGCGCGCTTGAGCATCACGTTGTTGGCCCACGCGGTGTGGTGATCGCTGCCGGTGAACACCACCGGCACGTCAGCCCACTCGCCGTGGTTGAAGGTTTTGCCCAGCGCTTCGGCCTGCGCCCAGTACGCTGAACTCATGCCGGCAATGCTCAGCACATCGCCGTGTCTGGCCTTGCCGTCGTCACGCCAGGCGCGCAGGCGTTTTTCCAGTTCGTCGAGGGCGACGACTTCGTCTTCCATGTTGGCCGAGACCATCTCCAGGCCGCCGAAAATCGCGTGGGAATGGCTGTCGATCAAGCCCGGCATCAGCGTCTTGCCGCCGAGGTCGATCACCTGTGTACCAGGCTCGATCAGCGCCTTGATCTGCGCATCGCTGCCGACTTTCAGCACCTTGCCGTTTTCCACGGCCAACGCCTGCACCTTCGGTTGCGAACGGTCGGCGGTGAAAATCCTGCCGTTGACCAGTACCAGATCAGTGGCGGCCATGGCTTCCATCGAGGCAAAACTTACAGCGCTCACCAACAGACTCGGAATGAATCTTTTCATTGAAGATTTCCTTGTTATTGCGTCTGATGGCCAGATTAGTGGCTGACACTGGCCGACAGAACGCCTCCCTCACGAAAAACGTTTTTGCCTGAATGGAAAAAGCATGGACAAGCTGGGTGCACTGAAAATGTTCGTGGTCACCGCGCAACTCGGCAGTTTCAGCCGCGCGGCGGAGCAGTTGGGCAAGACCCCGTCGGCCCTGACCAAAGCGGTCAATCACCTGGAAACGGAACTCGGTGCGCGGCTGTTCGAACGCAGCACGCGGCGGATTTTGCTGACCGAAATCGGCCGGGTCTATCTGGAAACCGCGCGGCTGGTGTTGCAGCGACTGGAGGAGGCCAGCGAGGAAATCGAGCAGTTGCAGCACGGTTTGCGCGGCAGCCTGAAAATCACCGCACCGCTGGCTTACGGGCGGGCGTTTCTCGATCAGGTGTGCGACGGCTTTTTGCAGCAATACCCGCAGATCAGCCTGCAAGTGGATCTGTGCGACGCGTTCGTCAATTTGCTGGAAAGCGGCTACGACCTGGCCTTGCGCGAAGGCCATGACGACTTGCCGGGGCTGATCGCCCGGGTGGTCGGCAGCAATCGCCTGGCCTTGTGCGGCAGCCCGGACTATCTGGCGCGCAAGGGTTTGCCGGTCACTCCGCTAACCCTCGAACAGCATGAATGGCTGCTGTATCAGCACCCGTTGCTCAGCCGCGAGTTCTGGTGGGCCGAGCGCGACGGCCAGCGGCTGAGCCTGGCACAACCGACGGCGCCGCGTTTGCGCAGCGACAACTATGACCTGCTACTGGCCAGCGCATTGGCCGGACGCGGTTTGCTGCACACGCCGCTGTGGAGCGCCGCGCCGTACATTGCCGACGGGCGTCTGGTGCAAGTCATGGCTGAGTATGAAATCGACCCCGACACCTTCGGCCCGCACATTCTTGCGGTGTACCCCAGCCATCGACGGGCCACGGCCAAGGTCGTCGCATTCATCGATTACATCTCGGCATTTCTGACCGAGCGTGGGTTGAACTGACGCCCGTTCCCTGTAGGAGCTGCCGCAGTTCCCGAGTCGTCTTATTTGTAGGAGCTGACGAGTGAAACGAGGCTGCGATCTTTTGATTTTTGTGGATGGTCGGTTTGGGCCGACTGGCGGTGCTTGTCAGTAAAATCCCACAGGAGTACAAATGTACTCCATGACTAATCTCACTCCCCGCCGTACCGCCATCCTGACCTTTATCCGCGAACGCATCGCCGAACACGGTCAGCCCCCAAGCCTCGCTGAAATCAGCGAGGCTTTTGGTTTTGCCTCGCGCAGCGTGGCGCGCAAGCATGTGCTGGCGCTCACCGAAGCCGGGTTTATCGAGGTCAATCCGCATCAGGCCCGGGGCATTCGCCTGCTCGGGCAACCCGCGCGGCCGGAGCTGCTCGACATTCCCGTGCTCGGCCGGGTGGCTGCCGGTGCGCCGATCGGCGCGGATGCCGACATCCATAACCGCTTGATGCTCGACCCGGCGCTGTTCTCCCGTGCGCCCGACTACATGCTGCGGGTGCAGGGCGATTCGATGATCGAGGACGGCATTCTCGACGGCGATCTGGTGGGAGTGAAGCGCAATCCCGAGGCGCTCAACGGCCAGATCGTGGTGGCGCGCCTCGACGGTGAAGTGACGATCAAACGCTTCGAACGTGTCGGCACTACAGTGCGCCTGCTGCCGCGCAACCCGGCGTACCAGCCGATTGTCGTGCGCGACGATCAGGATCTGGCCATCGAAGGGGTGTTCTGCGGTCTGGTGAGGCAAGGCTGATGGGCGCCGTCGTTGCACTCGATACGCTGTTCAATGGCGGCCAGGTCTGGAAGGGCCGGCCTGCGCCACCGGCCGCCAGCCCGCAACCCACCGGGCATGCCGCGCTGGATGCGGCACTGCCCAGCGGCGGCTGGCCGGAAGCGGCGTTGAGTGAAATCCTCCTGGCCGGCCCCGGGGTCGGCGAGCTGCAACTGGTGTGGCCAACGCTGGCGCGGTTGTCGACAGCGGGCGAGCGCATCGTGCTGGTGGCGCCACCGTTCGTGCCGTACCCGCAGGCGTGGGCGAACGCCGGGGTCGATCTGCGCCAGTTGTCGGTGATTCAGGCCAGCGAACGCGATGCCTTGTGGGCGGCGGAGCAATGCCTGCGTTCGGGCAGTTGCGGCGCGGTGCTGTGCTGGCCGCACAAGGCTGATGATCGGGCGTTGCGGCGTTTGCAGGTAGCGGCAGAAACCGGCCAGACCCTGGCGTTTGCCTGGCGCCCGTTGAGCGAGGCGATCAACCCGTCGCCGGCCGCGTTGCGCATTGCCATCGACGCCAGACCGGCGCAGTTGCGCGTGCTCAAATGCCGTGGCGGGCTGGCGCGCACCGCGCCGATTGCGTTTACCGTGGGGCACTGAGGTCGTCATGCGCTGGGTGTGTATTCTGTTCCCGCAATTGGCCCTCGACGCGGTGCTGCGTCAGCGTGCCGATCCCGATGAGCCGTTGGTGCTGCTCAGTGGCCCGGCCCAGCGCCGGGTCTTGCAAGCGGTGAATGCAGCGGCGCGTCAACTAGGCTTGCGCGCCGGCCAGTCGATGACCGCTGCCCAAGCTCTGAGCAAAGGCTTTGCCACCGCCGACTACGACCTCGCCGAGGTCGAACACTGGCAGCAGTTCCTCGCCGCGTGGGCCTATCGTTTCAGCGCGCAAGTCAGCGTGCATTACCCGCGTACCGTGGTGTTCGAGATCGAGTCGAGCCTGGGCCTGTTCGGCTCCTGGGCGCAGTTCGAAGCACGGCTGCGCAAGGAGCTGACCGAGTTGGGCTTCCGCCATCGCATCGTCGCCGCGCCCAATCCGGTGGCGGCGCGGGTGCTGGCCAATGCCTACGACGGCCTGGTGGTGCCCGACGGCGAAGCCTTGCAACATCACCTCGGGCAATTACCCGTCGACCGTGTCGGGCTGGAGCCGCAGGTCGCCACGGCACTGGCGCGCATGGGCCTGCGCAACCTGAACCAGTTGCAAAGCCTGCCGCGTCAGGCCCTGGCCCGGCGCTTCGAAGCGTCGATGCTCAAACACCTCGACACTCTGTTCGGCGCACGGCCGCTGGCCTTGGCGTTCTACCTGCCGCCGGATCGTTTCGATGTGCGCATCGAACTGAATTTCGACGTGCAATCCCATCAGGCACTGTTGTTCCCGTTGCGGCGTCTGACCGCTGACCTGTCGGCGTTCCTCTGCGGGCGTGACAGCGGCGTGCAGCGTTTCGACCTGCATCTGGAGCACGCCGGGCTGCCGGACACGCTGATCAAGGTTGGTCTGCTCAGCGCCGAGCGCGATCCGGCGATGCTCTTCGAATTGGCTCGTGGGCGACTGGAACAAGTCCAGGTCGAGGCCCCGGTACGCGGCTTTCGCCTGCGCGCCGAAGACCTGCCGAGTTTCGTGCCGCAGTTTCAGGAACTGTTCGATGACCGTCCGCAACAGACCTTGCCCTGGGAGCAATTGCGCGAACGCCTGCGTGCACGGCTTGGCGATGACGCGGTGCAGGGCTTGCGCTTTCAGGCCGACCACCGCCCCGAATGTGCGTGGCAGAACGGCGTCGACAAGCAGCGTTGCAGCGGTTTGCCGAGCGTGCAGCGTCCGGGTTGGCTGCTCGGCGAACCGCAGAGCGTGGCCGAAGGTTCAGCGCGGATTCTCATGGGCCCGGAGCGCATCGAATCCGGTTGGTGGGACGGCGACGATGTGCGCCGCGATTACTACCTGATCCAGAACCGCGCCGGTCAGCAGGGTTGGGCCTATCGGGCCGTGGGCGAGGGCGGGCCGTTGTGGCTGCAGGGCTGGTTTGCATGAGCCACGGCTATGCCGAGCTGCACTGCCTGTCGAACTTCAGTTTCCAGCGCGGTGCCTCCAGTGCCCTTGAGTTGTTTCAGCGGGCGAAAAAACACGGCTATCAGGCGCTGGCGATTACCGACGAGTGCACGCTGGCCGGGATCGTCCGGGCCTGGCAAGCGGCGAAATCGGTAGAGCTGCCGCTGATCATCGGCAGCGAAATCCGCATCGACAACGGCCCGAAACTGCTACTACTGGTGGAAAATCTTGCGGGCTATCAGGCCTTGTGCGGCTTGATCACTCAGGCCCGGCGGCGTACGCAGAAGGGCCAGTATCAGGTGCTGCGCGAGGATTTCAGTGAGCCGCTGCCGGGGTTGTTCACCGTGTGGGTGCCGGACAGCATCGATGACGTGGAGGAGGGGCGCTGGCTGAAACAGACTTTCGGCGAGCGTCTGTATCTGGCGGTGCAGCTGCATCGTGGGCAGGACGATCAGCGGCGGCTGGCGGCACTGCTGAGTCTGGCCGAGCAACTGCAGATCGCCGCCGTGGCCAGCGGCGACGTGCACATGCACGCCCGTGGCCGGCGCGCCTTGCAGGACACCATGACTGCGATCCGCCATCACGTCCCGGTGGCCGAGGCCGGATTGCGCCTGCATCCCAACGGCGAGCGCCATCTGCGTAGCCTTGAGGTGTTGCGCGAGTTGTATCCGCCGGCGTTGCTCGACGCCTCGGTGCAACTGGCGCGGCGCTGTACTTTCGAGCTGGGCGAGTTGCGCTATGAGTATCCGAAGGAGCTGGTGCCGGAGGGGCATACCGGCAGTTCCTGGTTGCGCCAACTGACCGAAGAAGGCATTGCCTGGCGCTGGCCGAAAGGGCCGCAGGCCAAGGTGCTCAAGCAAATCGACGATGAGCTGCGACTAATCGCCGAACTCGGCTACGAAAGCTACTTCCTCACCGTGCACGACGTAGTAAGTTTCGCCCGCAAGCAAAAAATCCTCTGTCAGGGCCGTGGTTCCGCGGCCAACTCGGCGGTGTGTTTCGCCTTGGGTATCACCGAGATCGACCCGGACCGCACCACGCTGCTGTTTGAACGTTTCATGTCGAAAGAACGCAACGAGCCGCCGGACATCGACGTCGATTTCGAGCACGAGCGCCGCGAAGAAGTCCTGCAATACGTGTTCCGCCGTTATGGCCGGCAGCGGGCGGCGCTGACGGCGGTGGTCAGCACTTACCACGCCGCCGGTGCGGCGCGTGACGTGGCCAAGGCCCTTGGGCTGCCGCCGGATCAGATCAATGCACTGGCCGATTGCTGCGGTCACTGGAGCGATGAAACACCACCGCTGGCACGCTTGCTCGAAGGCGGCTTCGACCCCGACAGCCCGGTGCTGCGTCGGGTGCTGAGCCTGACCGGGCAACTGATCGGCTTCCCCCGGCACCTGTCGCAGCACCCCGGCGGTTTCGTGATTTCCGAGCAACCGCTGGATACGCTGGTGCCGGTGGAAAATGCCGCCATGGCCGAGCGCACGATCATTCAGTGGGACAAGGACGACCTCGACGCGGTCGGGCTGCTCAAGGTCGATATCCTCGCCCTCGGCATGCTCAGTGCGATCCGTCGTTGTTTCGACTTGCTGCGCCGTCATCGGCATCTGGATCTCAGCCTGGCGACGATCCCTGATAAAGACAAAGCGACCTACGAGATGATCAGCCGTGCCGACACCATTGGCGTGTTCCAGATCGAATCGCGGGCGCAGATGTCGATGCTGCCGCGGCTGAAACCGGCGAAGTTCTACGATCTGGTGATCGAGGTGGCGATCGTCCGCCCGGGGCCGATTCAGGGCGGGATGGTTCATCCGTATCTGCGCCGTCGCAACAAGGAAGAGCCGGAAACCTATCCCTCGCCGGAACTTGAAGTGGTGCTCAAACGCACCCTCGGCGTGCCGCTGTTTCAAGAACAGGTGATGCAGATCGCCATTGTCGCCGCCGACTACAGCCCCGGCGAGGCCGATCAGTTGCGTCGCTCCATGGCCGCGTGGAAACGCCACGGCGGGCTGGAGCCGCACAAGGCGCGACTGGCCGCCGGCATGAAGAAAAACGGCTACACCGAGGAATTCGCCGCGCAGATCTTCGAGCAGATCAAAGGCTTTGGCAGTTACGGCTTTCCCGAATCCCACGCTGCCAGTTTCGCCTTGCTGACTTACGCCAGTTGCTGGCTCAAGTGCCACGAACCGGCGGCGTTCGCCTGCGCGTTGATCAACAGTTGGCCGATGGGCTTCTACAGCCCGGATCAGATTCTGCAGGACGCGCGCCGCCATCAATTGCAGATCCGTCCGGTGGACGTGCGCGCCAGCGACTGGGATTGCAGCCTGGAACCGATCAGCGGCGCGCAACCGGCGATTCGTATGGGCCTGCGGATGATCAAGGGTTTTCGCGAGGACGACGCCCGGCGCATCGAAGCGGCGCGGGCGCGGGGGGCGTTTGCCGATGTCGCCGATCTGGGCGAACGCGCCGCGCTCGACAGCCGCGCTCAGGCGCTGTTGGCTGACTCCGGCGCGTTGCGCGGGATGGCCGGGCATCGGCATCGCGCGCGCTGGGAAGTGGCCGGGGTGCAGAAACAACTGGGCCTGTTTGCCGGGTTGCCGAGTCAGGAAGAGCCGGATGTGCTGCTGCCCAAACCGAGCGTCGGCGAGGACCTGCAGGCCGATTACGCGACCATCGGCACCACGCTGGGGCCGCATCCACTGGCGCTGCTACGTGGCGAGCTGAAGGCGCGGCGTTGCCGCAGTTCGCGGGAGTTGCTGGAGGTCGAACACGGCCGGCCAGTGAGCATTGCCGGGCTGGTCACCGGACGGCAGCGACCGGGCACTGCCAGCGGCGTGACCTTCGTCACCCTTGAAGACGAATTCGGCAACGTCAACGTGGTGGTCTGGCGCGATCTGGCCGAGCGCCAGCGTCAGGTGCTGGTCGGCTCGCAATTGCTCAAGGTCGATGGCCGCTGGGAGCGGGAGGGCGAAGTACGGCATTTGATCGCCGGAAGGCTGAGCGACCTGAGTCCGCTGCTCGATGGCATCCGCGTACAAAGCCGCGACTTTCACTAAACCCCAGGACACCACAAATCCCCCCCTGTGGGAGCGGGCTTGCTCGCGAAGGCGGTGTGTCAGTTGGCAAATAAGTGGCTGACACACCGCCTTCGCGAGCAAGCCCGCTCCCACATGGGGGATTTGTGTGTGTCCAAACAAGCCAATTGATTGGCGTCAAAAATCTCTGTCACCAATGGTGGCACTTTGTCATAATGCCGCCCCTTTTCCGCTCCCCACCGCGTAGCCGTGCCGGGACACACCGTTTTTTTCAGAAGGAATGCACAGTGAGAATGATCTCCCGGATGTTGGTCTCAGGCGTTGCGATTGCCGTGCTCGGCACCCTCGCCAGCTCCCTTGCCGGGTGCGCCACCGAAAGCTCCCGCGCACTGCCGGTGGCCAAGGTCGAGAGCGCCACGCAAGTCTGGACCGGCGCGCGCGTACCGATGGCGGTGGGCAAGTTCGATAACCGCTCCAGCTACATGCGCGGGATCTTCTCCGATGGCGTCGATCGTCTCGGCGGCCAGGCCAAGACCATCCTGATCACTCACTTGCAGCAGACCAACCGTTTCTCGGTACTGGATCGCGACAACATGGGCGAGATCCAGCAGGAAGCGGCGATCAAGGGCCAGGCCCAGCGCCTCAAGGGCGCCGATTACGTGGTCACCGGTGACGTCACCGAGTTCGGCCGCAAAGAAACCGGCGACCACCAGCTGTTCGGCATTCTCGGCCGTGGCAAGACCCAGGTCGCCTACGCCAAGGTCAACCTGAACATCGTCAACATCAGCACCTCCGAAGTGGTGTATTCGACTCAGGGCGCCGGTGAATACGCCTTGTCCAACCGCGAAATCATCGGCTTCGGCGGCACCGCCGCGTACGACTCCACCCTCAACGGCAAAGTCCTCGATCTGGCCATGCGCGAGGCGATCAATCGTCTGGTCGATGGTATGAACGCCGGTGCCTGGAAACCGGGCAACTGATCGTTATTCATTGCAAGGAGCAACACCCATGAATCTGACTTTGTCGCGGTCGCTGCTGGCCCTGACGCTGGCCGCCAGCGCCTTGCTGGCCGGTTGCAGCAGCCCGAAAACCCTGTACCAGTGGGAAGACTACCAACCGCAGGTCTACGAATACTTCAAAGGCGAAGAGCCGAAGGAAGCCCAGGCCGAAGTGCTGGAGCGCGACCTGCAGAAGATCCGCTCCACCGGCAAGGCCGTGCCGCCGGGTTACCACGCGCACTTGGGTCTGCTGTACCTGAGCATGGGCAAGGACGATCAGATGGTGCAGCAGTTCCGCACCGAGAAAGCGCTGTTCCCCGAGTCCGGCCCGTACATGGATTTTCTGCTTAAAAATGCCAAGACCGGAGACGCCAAATGATCTCGCGTACCCTGAAACTGCTGGCCGCCGGTTTGGCCTTGACCGTACTCGGTGGCTGCGTCGCGCCGAAGACCGTGGATTATTCGGCGTACAAGCAGGCGCGGCCGAAGACCATTCTGGTGCTGCCACCGCTGAACACCTCGCCCGACGTGAAGGCGTCGTACAGCCTGTTGTCGCAAGTGACGTTCCCACTGGCCGAGGCCGGTTATTACGTGCTGCCGATCACCCTGGTGGACGAAACCTTCCGCCAGAACGGCCTGACCACCCCGGATGACATTCATCAGGCACCGGCCAACAAGCTCAAGGAAATCTTCGGCGCCGACGCTGCGCTGTACATCACCGTGACCGAGTACGGTACGCGTTACATGGTGATCAGCAGCGAAACTGCTGTGACCGCCACCGCCAAACTGGTCGACCTGAAATCCGGCACCACGCTGTGGACCGGTTCGGCCCGGGCGTCGAGCGAAGAGGGCGGCAACAACAGCGGTGGCGGCCTGGTCGGCATGCTGATCACGGCGGCGGTGAAGCAGGTGATCAACAGTTCGACCGATGCCGGTTTCCCGATTGCTGGCGTGGCGAGCAATCGCCTGTTGTCGGCCGGTCAGCACGCCGGCCTGTTGTACGGCCCGCGTTCGCCGAAATACGGCACGGACTAAAAAATTACCGGCACGCCTTAAATCCTCTGTGGGAGCGGGCTTGCTCGCGAATGCGGTGGGTCAGTAAAACATTGGCGACTGACCCACCGCATTCGCGAGCAAGCCCGCTCCCACAAGGGGAAGGCGTTTCGCAGCCAATTTATTTGGCGTCGGCCAAAACCGCTCGCCACCGCCCGGTGCTTCCGTCCACGCTTGCAATGAGCGGGTCGGCAAATCGAAGTCATCCCGCCCTAATCGTATCCAGACCCTGCATCAGGAGGCCGAAGGCGATATCCTGCGCCACACTTATCGGTGCAAACAGCGCACAACTCTGGAAAACCGTGTTTGCCCGAGGCTAAAGGAGTGTTCGAATGACCGAGAAGAAACTGGAAACTACGGTCGACCGCGTCTACCAAGGGGTTTACCAGGCGATCAGCAAGCGTTCGCTGCGTCCGGGGATGAAGCTGGGTGAAGCGTCGCTGGCCGAGCTGTTCAATGTCAGCCGTACGTCGGTACGCGCCGCGCTCAAGCAACTGGAAGCCGAGGGGCTGGTCACCACCGAGCCGAATAAAGGTGCATCGGTGTCGTTGCCGAGCAACGAAGAGATCCGCTCGCTGTTCGAAACCCGGCGGCTGATCGAGATCGGCATCGTCACCGAACTCTGTCGGCGCAAGGACACCGCAGCGATGCAGGACCTGCGCGAGCACCTGCTACTGGAGGACGCAGCCCACGCGGCGGGCGACCACGAGCAACTGATTTACCTGCTCGGCGAGTTCCACCTCAAACTGGCGCGCAGCCTCAACAACCCGGTGCTGCTCGACTGGTTCCAGAAGCTGATTTCCCGCGCCTCGCTGTATGTCGCCGCACTCGATGACGACAGCCATGAAGCCTGCCGTGACAACGAACATCTGCGCCTGATCGAATACATCGAGGCGGGCGACCAGAACGCCGCCATCGAACTGACCTGCACGCATTTGAACGGCATCGAGAAGGCGATTCTCGACGTCGCCGCGAAGATGAAAACTGGCTACCATCCGCTCAAACACCTGATCGGGGTCTGAACCCGGGCCGCAGCGAGAAATCGGCTATACCTTCAATGAAACCAATGCGGCCGGCGGCGCTCGAAACACAGGGGCGCCGCGTTCGTTCAGCGTTGCGATACATCGGGCAAACACCACAGGACACCGAGTCAATCGATGCAGTTTTTATCCGATAGCCACGGTTGCGACGGCTGGAAAGGCGAGATGGCCGAACGCATTTGCGCGTTCGACTGGCGCCTCACCGAACTCGGCCCGCTCGACACCTGGCCTGCCAGTCTGTGCAGCACCGTGCAATTGATGCTGGCCTCGCCCTTGCCGATGGTCATGCTCTGGGGCCACGCCGGGTACATGATCTACAACGACGCCTACTCGCAGTTTGCCGGTGGTCGCCACCCGTATCTGCTGGGCGCACCGGTGGAACTGGGGTGGCCGGAAGTCGCCGAGTTCAACCGGCACGTGGTCGACACCTGTCTGGCGGGCGGCACCTTGTCCTACCGCAACAAGGAACTGGTGCTGTTGCGCGATGGCGTGCCCGAAGATGTCTGGATGGATCTGTATTACAGCCCGGTGGCCAACGATGACGGCGTGCCTTCCGGCGTGATGGCGATGGTGGTCGAGACCACCGAGTTAGTGCGCTCCGAGCGCCTGCGTCAGGCGGCAGAAGATGCCTATCGAGCCGACAACGAACGGGTGCGTCTGGCGCTGAATGCCGGGGCCTTGCTTGGCTCGTTCGTCTGGGACGTGAAGAACAATGTGCTGTCGGCCGACGAGCGTTTCGCCCGGACCTTTTGTTATCCGCCGGATCAGGACCTGAGCAACCTGCCGCAATCGGTCAATGAGTCGCGGATCCACCCGGACGACCTGGCGTGGGTGCATGACCGGGTCAGTCACTCGCTGCAGACTGGCGAGCCGTACAACGCCGAATACCGCGTGCGGCGCGCGGACGGCAGCTACCTGTGGGTGCTCGCCAGTGGCGCCTGCGAGTTCGACGAACACGGCGCGCCGTTTCGTTTTCCCGGGGTGTTGATCGACATCCATGAACGCAAGATTGCCGAAGAATCCCTGCTCAAATTCACGCGCAACCTGGAGCAGCGGGTGGCCAGTGAAGTGGGTGCCCGGCTGGCGGCGGAAGAGCAATTGCGCCAGTCGCAGAAGCTTGAAGCCATCGGCGGACTGACCGGTGGCGTGGCCCACGACTTCAACAACCTGCTGCAGGTAATTGCCGGCAACCTGCATTTGCTGGCGCGGCATGAGCCGGACAATGCCAACGTGCAGCGCCGGGTCAGCGCCTCGCTGGCAGCGGTCGAGCGCGGCGCCAAGCTGTCGTCGCAACTGCTCGCTTTTGCTCGGCGCCAGCCGTTGTCACCGGCGGTGTGCGATCCGCGGCAGATCTTCGACGGCGTCGGCGAATTGCTGCAGCGCGCCCTCGGTGAAACCATTCAGATCGACGTGCAATTGCCGCAGGAACCGTGGCACATCAACGTCGACCGCAATCAACTGGAAAACGCCATTCTCAATCTGGCGATCAACGCCCGGGATGCGATGAAAGGCGAGGGCACGATTGTTCTCAGTGCCATTAATACTCGGCTGGACAGCACTTTTTGCGCGGGCAAAGGCATCGTCGCCGGCGATTTCGTGCGGGTGGTGGTCAGCGATACCGGCGTCGGCATTGCGCCGCAAATGCTCGAGCAAGTGTTCGAGCCGTTCTTCACCACCAAGGCTGACGGCCAGGGCACCGGGCTCGGTTTGAGCATGGTGTTCGGCTTCGTCAAACAGAGTGGCGGCCACGTCGAGATCGACAGCACCGTGGGCGAAGGCACGCGGGTGCAACTGTACTTTCCGCGCAGCCTGCGTCCGGTTCTCGATGAGACGCCGAGCGTCGACCCGCACCAGGGCGGCGGCCACGAGACCATTCTGGTGGTCGAGGATAACGACGCGGTGCGCGCTTCGGCCGTGGAGTTGCTGCGCGAAGAAGGCTACCGCGTGCTGACCGCCGGCAATGGCGACGTGGCGATGCAGATGCTGCTGGAAGGGATCGACGTGGATCTGATTTTCACCGACGTGGTGATGCCGGGGCTGATCAAGAGCTCCGATCTGGCAGCCTGGGCCAAGGTGCAGACGCCACCGGTGGCGGTGCTGTTCACCTCCGGCCACACCCGCGACATCATCTCGCGCAACCACCAGTTGAGTCCGGACACGCATTTGCTCGGCAAGCCCTATGGCCCGGAGGCGTTGTTGCAGATGATTCGCTCGGTGCTCAGTGCCTAGCTGGCTAATCCCCGATTCCCTGTGGCGAGGGGATTCATCCCCGATGGAGTGCGCAGCACTCCCCAGCATTTTTCCACCTACATGGAATTTGCAGTGACTGCGCCGGCTGCGCCGCCGATCGGGGATAAATCCCCTCACCACAGGGTTCAGTTTCGCCCCTAATTTTTTCTGCAGGGACAGCCCATGACTTCCAAACGCACCTCCAAAGCACCCGCCGGCATGGTTCGGGTGCGTGGCGCCCGGGAACACAATCTGAAGAATGTCGACGTCGATATCCCTCGCGACGCGCTGGTGGTGTTCACCGGGGTTTCGGGTTCGGGCAAGTCGTCGCTGGCGTTTTCAACGTTGTACGCTGAAGCCCAGCGGCGTTATTTCGAGTCGGTGGCGCCGTATGCACGGCGGCTGATCGATCAGGTCGGCGTGCCGGATGTCGATTCCATCGAAGGCCTGCCGCCCGCCGTGGCCCTGCAACAGCAGCGCGGTACGCCGAGCACGCGTTCGTCGGTGGGCAGCGTGACCACCTTGTCGAGCCTGATCCGCATGCTTTATTCCCGCGCAGGCAGTTATCCGCCGGGGCAGCCGATGCTCTATGCCGAGGATTTTTCGCCGAACACCCCGCAAGGCGCGTGCCCGGAGTGCCACGGTCTGGGCCGGGTCTACGAGGTGACCGAGGCGCTGATGGTGCCCGATCCGAACCTGACCATCCGCCAACGCGCCGTGGCGTCCTGGCCGCTGGCGTGGCAAGGGCAGAACCTGCGCGACATCCTCGTGACCATGGGCATCGACGTCGATATTCCCTGGAAGAAACTGCCGAAAAAGCAGCGTGACTGGATTCTGTTCACCGAAGAAACCCCGACCGTGCCGGTGTACGCCGGGCTGACCCCGGAGGAAACCCGGGTCGCTCTCAAGCGCAAGATGGAGCCGAGTTATCAGGGCACCTTCACCGGCGCCCGACGCTACATCCTGCACACCTTCGCCCACTCGCAAAGCGCGCTGATGAAGAAGCGCGTTGCGCAATTCATGCTTGGCAGCCCTTGCCCGTTGTGCGACGGCAAACGCCTCAAGCGTGAAGCGTTATCGGTAACCTTTGCCGGTTACGACATCGGTGAACTGTCGCAGATGCCGTTGCTGCAAGTGGCCGAAGTATTGAAGCCTGTGGCCGCAGCGACCTATCTGCAACAGGTCGAGGAAAGCGGCGAAACCCTCAGCCATGCGCAAACCCGCGAGGCCCGTCAGCAGCGCGTGGCGCACGGTGCCAGCGGCCACGCCAGTGCACCGGACGTGCGCCACACGCCGAACCTGTCGCTGGAAAAACGCCTGGCAGCGCAGAGGATTGCCGAAGACTTGCTGGAGCGGGTCAGCACCCTGACCGATCTGGGCCTCGGTTATCTGGCGCTGGAGCGCAGCACGCCGACGTTGTCGTCCGGCGAGCTGCAGCGCCTGCGTCTGGCGACGCAATTGGGCTCGCAACTGTTCGGCGTGATCTACGTGCTCGACGAGCCATCCGCCGGTCTGCATCCGGCCGATGGCGAGGCGCTGTTCGAGGCCTTGCAGCGGCTGAAGGCTGACGGCAATACGCTGTTTGTGGTCGAGCACGATCTGGAAACCATGCGCCGCGCCGACTGGCTGATCGACGTCGGTCCGGCGGCGGGCGAGAAGGGTGGCCGGGTGCTGTACAGCGGTCCGCCGGCAGGGTTGGCCGAGATCGACGAATCGCAGACCCGCGCCTACCTGTTTGCCGAGAGCCAGCGGCAGACCCGCACCGCGCGCAAGCCGAGCGGTTGGCTGAAACTCGATGGCATCAGCCGCAATAACCTGCACAACCTCAGCGCTGAATTTCCCTTGGGCTGCTTCACTTCGGTGACCGGGGTTTCCGGCTCGGGCAAGTCGAGTCTGGTCAGTCAGGCGTTGCTCGAACTGGTCGGCGCGCAACTCGGGCGGCCGCTGGTTGAGAACGAGTCGGAAGAACTCAGCCTCGAAGACGATGCGCCGCAGGCCAGCAGCGGTCAGGTGACTGCGGGGTTGGAGTCGATCAAGCGCCTGGTGCAGGTCGATCAAAAGCCCATCGGCCGCACGCCACGTTCGAATCTGGCGACCTACACTGGGCTGTTCGACAACGTGCGCAAACTGTTCGCCGCCACGCCTGAAGCACGGGCGGCGGGGTATGACGCCGGGCAGTTTTCCTTCAACGTCGCCAAGGGCCGTTGCCCGACCTGCGAGGGTGAAGGTTTTGTCAGTGTCGAGTTGCTGTTTATGCCGAGCGTGTATGCGCCGTGCCCGACCTGTCACGGCGCGCGCTACAACCCGCACACGTTGGCGATTCAGTGGCAGGGCTTGAGCATTGCCCAGGTGCTGCAACTGACGGTGGATGAGGCGGTTGAGGTGTTCGGCGAACAGCCGGGGATTCGCCGTTCGCTGGAGGTGCTGCGTGACATTGGCCTCGGTTATCTGCGGCTTGGGCAACCGGCCACCGAGTTGTCCGGTGGTGAAGCACAACGGATCAAACTGGCCACTGAGCTGCAGCGCAATCAGCGCGGTGCGACCCTTTATGTGCTGGACGAACCGACCACCGGACTGCACCCGCGTGATGTCGACCGACTGCTGGAGCAACTGGACAACCTGGTCACGGCAGGGCACACAGTGATCGTCGTCGAGCATGAAATGCGCGTGGTGGCGCAGAGTGACTGGGTGATCGACATCGGCCCGGGGGCTGGTGATCAGGGCGGCAAAATCGTCGCCGCCGGCACGCCGCAGAAAGTCTCCGCGAGCAAGAAGAGCCGAACCGCACCGTTTCTGGCCCGGGCCTTGAGCCGATAACCACGGCGATCCCACTGGCCCCCACAGAGGGCTGCGGTGTACTCGGAAGATGTCACACCGCAATCCCTTGTAGGAGTGAGCCTGCTCGCGATAGCGGAGTGTCAGCCAGAAATGAATTGACTGACCTGACGCCATCGCGAGCAGGCTCACTCCTACAGGGGCTGTGTTCTCAACCGAGCAACCTGGTGGCGGTGTGTCAGGCGCCATCAAGTGTGCGGCGGACCTTGTCCAGCAGTTCGCTGATCTGGAACGGCTTGACCAGCATTTCCATGCCGCTACCCAGGAACACCTGGCGATTGATCGCGGTCTCGGCATAACCGGTCATGAACAGGATCGGCAGGCTTTCACGCCAGCCGCGCGCTACATCCGCCAGCTCCCGACCGCTCATGCGTGGCAGGCCGACGTCGCTCAGCAGCAGGTCGATCGTCGGATCATTCTGCAAGCGCTCCAGCGCGGTTTCGATATCCGCCGCCTGCGTGCAGCGGTAACCCGCGTCTTCCAGCACTTCGGTGACGAACATGCGCACTGCCGGCATGTCCTCGACAATCAGGACATGCTCGCCGGCACCCTGCGGATCCACCTTCGGTGCCGGGATGTCGGCGCCGGTCGGGTCGTTCGTCGCCGGCAACATGATGGTCACTTCGGTGCCACGCCGTGCGACGCTGCGGATGTGCGCATCGCCACCGGACTGGCGGGCGAAACCGTAGATCGTCGACAACCCCAGACCAGTACCCTGGCCCAGCGGTTTGGTGGTGAAGAACGGATCGAACACCTTGTCGATCACACTGTGCTCGATACCGGTGCCGTCATCGCGCACCGAGAGCGCGACATACGCACCATCGGCCAGATTCGGGTCGCCATGGGAATACGCCGCATAGGTGTTGACCCAGATATTGCCACCCCTGGGCAGCGCATCCCGGGCATTGATCACCAGATTCAGCACAGCGCTTTCCAACTGCACCGGGTCGACCAGGGCAACCGCCGGTTTGTTAGTCAGCTCAAGTTTTAGGGTGATGCGTTCGCCGATGGTGCGCATCAGCAGTTCTTCCAGCGAGCGCACCTGCTCATTGATGTCCACCGGCCGGGTATCCAGCGGCTGTTGGCGGGCGAAGGCCAGCAGACGATGAGTGAGGGACGCCGCACTCATCGCCGAATTCAGTGCGGCTTCGGCGTAGAACTGCACCTTGTCCGGACGCGCATCGGCCATGCGTTTCTGGATCAGTTCGAGGCTGGTGATGATCCCGGTCAGCAGATTGTTGAAGTCGTGGGCGATGCCTCCGGTGAGCTTGCCCAGTGCGTCCATCTTTTGCACTTGCAGCAACTGCGATTCGGCGCGCACCCGCTCGGCAACTTCTTTGGCCAGTTGGGTGGTTGTGTCGTCCAGCTGTGCCAGGTGCGAGCGCTCGCGGTGGCGATGCTCGGTGACGTCTTCGACGAATACCAGGCTCAGCTGCGGCGTGCGATATGGCGAAATCTGCCACTCGGTTTCGCGAACCTCGCCCTGTACGCGCATGTTCAACGTGCCTTTCCAGCGCTCGCCATCGACCAGCCGCAGGCGCAACTCGTTGAGGATCGCGCCCTGGTCTTGGTCAAAGCACTCGCTGAGCGTTTCCGGGTTGCGGTTGTCCTGAATCATCTGCGTGAAGGCGTGGTTGCACTCATGCACTTTCAGGTTGGCGTCGAGCACGGCAATCGGCGCCGAGACATTGACGAAAATCTCGCGGAAGCGGGCCTCACTCTCGCGCAGCGCGTTTTCGGTATCGCGTACCCGCAGCAGAGTGCGCAGGGTCGCCAATAGCACGTCCGGGTCTACCGGGTGAATCAGGTAGGCATCCGCCCCGGCATCCAGACCGGTGATGATGTCACCGGTCTGGATCGACGCGGCAGACACGTGGATCACCGGCAGCAGCGCGGTGTGTGCATCAGCACGCAAGATGCGCACGATGTCGAAGCCACTCATGTCCGGCAGGTTGACGTCGAGGATCAGTGCATCAAGTCCCTCGCTCGCGATCAGCGCCAGGCCCTCGCTGCCGGTGCCGGCCTCCAGCACCTCGTAGCCATGGCGCTCCAGGCGCCGGCGCAAGGCGTAGCGGGTGGCGACGTTGTCGTCGACGATCAACAGACGGATGTCACGTTTCATCGACATTCTCCAGGGCGAGCGCCAGTGGAATGATCACGAAAAAGGTCGATCCGACCCCCGGCTTGCTGTCCATCCCGACCTCGCCGCCGAGCAGGGCGGCGAAGCGCTTGCACAGCGACAAGCCGAGGCCGGTGCCGCGCAGACGTTTCTGCAACGGCGAGTCGACCTGCGAGAAGTCCTCGAACAATGCGCCGTGCAGCTCCGGCGCGATACCGATCCCGGTGTCGCTGACGGCAAAACGTACTTTGTCCGAGCCTTCCAGGCGCGCCGAGACCCGCACTTCACCCCGGGTGGTGAACTTCAGCGAGTTGGAAATGAAATTGCGCAGGATCTGCGCGAGTTTCTTGTCGTCGGTGTACAGCCGTGGCAGGCCGACCGGCTCTTCGAAAATCAGATCCACTGCCGAGGCATCGACGATCGGCCGGAACATCCCGCGCAGGGCAGAGAACAGGTCGAACATGTCGAACCACGCCGGAGAAATACTGATCCGTCCGGCTTCGATTTTCGCCAGATCGAGCAAGTCATCGACCATGTCACTGAGTTCGCGGGCGGCGCTGCTGACGAACGCCACCTGCTTGTGCTGCTCGGGGCTGAGCGGGCCGTCGAGCTCGTCGGCGAGCAAGCTGTTGATGCTCAGGATCGAACCCAGCGGCGTGCGGAACTCATGGCTCATGTACGACAGAAAGCGGCTTTTCAGGTCCGAGGCCTGCCTCAGTTCTTCGGCCTGGTTGTCGAGTTCGGCATAGAGCGCCAGCACGCCCTGGTTGGTCTCGTCGAGTTCCTCGCGCAGGGCCGCGGTCTCGCTCTGCAATCGGGCGATCAGCGCAGCCTGTTCGGCGGCATTCAGGCTTGGTGACTCAGCCATGGGCGGCCTCCAGAGCAACGACCAGCACGGTGACATCGTCGCGCCCGCGACAGAAGTCACGGTGCAGGACGCTGGCTATCACGGCAGGATGGCGGTGCACCAGACCGGGGTAGTCTTGAAGATTCCAACGGGACTGCAGGCCGTCGCTGTACATGATCAATAGATGTCCGTTCACGTGAGCATAGTCAAAGGGCTGGGCTTTCCGGTATTGGCCGCCGACGATGCCCGGGTGCGAGGCCAGGCCCCGCGACTTGTCGGCGGTGATCAGGCTGGCGCCGATGTTGCCCACGCCAGTAAAGGTCAGGCCGTCGCGGGCGGCATTGAACTGGGCGAACGCGGCTGCGCCGCCACGGCTGCCGATCATGTCGCGGTGCATATCCTCCATCAGCAGCACCGGGCTGGCGAACGGGGTCTCGGCGAACACCCGCTCGCCGGCCTTGGCCGCGCGTTCGGCATCCTCTCCGTGGCCGAGACCGTCGATGATCAGCGCACTGACATTGGCGCCGTTGTACGCCAGGTGCCAGGTGTCGCCGCACGCCGGGTCGTTGTGCAACGAGTGCTGGCTGACGCCGTAGCGCAAGTCGGGCTGCCGGTCGCCGCGCGGATACAGACGCGCCAGCAGCACCGCGCCACGGGCGTCGGCATGCACGTCGAAGACTTCGGTCTGCCGCGCCACGGCACCCAGTCCGATGCCCTGGGTGCCGCCGGTGGAAAAGCCATCGGTCAGGCAGGCGTCGAGGTCAAAGCCCTGTGCGCGATCGACCGCGAGCATCTCGATGCCGTACCCGTTGGGGCGCGGCAGCAGGCGCAGGTGAACTTCGCCGCGGCTGGCGTGCTTGAGCACGTTGCTGGCCAGTTCGGTGGCGACCAGCGCTACCCGCCCGGCATCGGTCTCATCAAAGCCATGCTGCTCGGCGAGCCGTTGCGCGGTGCGCCGGGCGTGGCCGATCTGGCTGCTGTCTTCGATCAGCAGCACCTGGGTCAGTGACCCTGCGATATTCATGTCCATCGGGTGATCGTTATTCGCGTGCCCTTGCCCGGCTCGGTGTCCAGTTCGAATTCTTCGACCAGGCGTTTTGCCCCGGTCAGGCCCAAGCCCATGCCGCTGCCGGAGGTCCAGCCGTCGGTCATCGCCAGTTTGATATCGGCAATACCGGGGCCTTCGTCGCGGAACGTCAAGCGCAGACCGACCTTGTGATCTTCATCGAGAATTTGCCAGTCCATGTCGCCGCCGCCACCGTACACCATGGTGTTGCGGGCCAGTTCGCTGACCGCCGTGACCATTTTGGTCAGGTCGATAAGGCGCATCCCGCATTCGGTGGCGAGCTTGCGGGCGGTCTGGCGTGCGAGCACGACATCCTGCTCGATATGGATGGGTTGAGTACCGCTGCTGCGTACGGTCATTGCCGGTCTACTCGTTCCTGCAGCAGTTTCATCCCGCGCTCGACGTTCAGTGCGGTGCTGACGCCGGGCAGGGTCAGGCCGAGTTCGACCAGAGTGATCGCCACGGCCGGCTGCATGCCGACCAGCATGGTTTCGGCGTCCATGATTTTCGACAGCCCGGAGATGGTGCTGATCATCCGGCCAATGAACGAGTCGACCATGTCCAGCGCCGAGATGTCGATCAGCACACCGCGAGCCGAAGTGTTGCTGATGCGCTCGGACAAGTCGTCCTGCAACGTGAGGGCGAGTTGGTCATGCATGTCGACCTGAATGGTCACCAGCAGGAACTTGCCCATTTGGAGAATCGGGATACGTTCCATCGGCTCAGACCGCTTTGCCGAGGCTGATGCCCAGGCGGGTGAGGGCGAGCTTCAGCGCGTCGGCCAGATTGGCCTTGGTCACCACGCCTTGCAGATCGAGGCCCAGGTGGACGATGGTCTGGGCGATTTGCGGACGCACGCCGCTGATGATGCAGTCGGCGCCCATCAGGCGAATCGCGGTCACGGTTTTCAGCAGGTGCTGGGCGACCAGGGTGTCGACGGTCGGTACGCCGGTGATGTCGATGATGGCGATTTCCGAACCGGTGTCGACGATGCGTTGCAGCAAGGACTCCATCACCACTTGGGTACGTTGCGAATCGAGGGTGCCGATCATCGGCAGCGCGAGTACGCCGTCCCACAGCTTGACCACCGGCGTGGACAGCTCCAGCAGTTCTTCCTGTTGGCGTTTGATCACCGCTTCACGGGACTTCTGAAAGGTGCGGATGGTGTGCATGCCGAAGGCGTCGAACAGTTCGGAAATTTCCCAGAGTTGTTCGGCGAGCAGCGCTGGCTGTTCTTTATAGTGCGCTTGCAGCAGGGCAAACAGCGGGCCCTTCAGGGCGAAGATGAAACTGGCGGTCTGTTGCGAATCCTGACCGAGCTGGGCGCGGCTGTGGGAGAGCTTTTCGAGGAACTGGCGGGTGGCTTCCCAACCCGGCGCATTGATGTTGGTGCCGTTGTCATCCTGCAGGCCATTGATCACCAGTTGCAGGAATTCGCTGGTCTGTTGTTGCAGGTCATGGTCTTTGAGATTGCGGGTGGCGCCGCTGGCTTCCAGGCCGTTGATCCATTCGCTCAGCAGTTGGGGTTGTTTGTTTTTCATCGCATCGAATGTGCTGTTCTGCAGTGCTGCCATGTGCCTGTTGCTCCGTAGCGTATTGGGCCGGTTCTGTAAAAAGTGACCGGTGCGAAGTCAGTGACCTTTGCCGTTCAAAATAGTTGTTCGGTTGCTCAGGGATATTTTTGATCTGGCGCAAGAAGTGCCCCGGTAACTCTAGTCGGCGCCCCTCAAACCAGCGATGTTTTGAACGTTGGCACCGTAGCGGCTTCGAATATACAAGGCCGACGGGTTTGAGTCGCGCCAGCATTGAAAAACGAGGTGGCTATGAACGAGCAATCGCAACAGCAGCAGAAACCGGACGCCGAACCGATTAATCGCAACGACCCGGCCATCGACCCGCAAGTGCCGGGGCAGAGCCCGCCAATCCCGCCGAAGGGCGAGAGCGAACAGGTCCAGAGCGCTGACCCTACGGTGGACCAGAAGAACAAACACACCGACAACGACAACGAGTTCAGCCCTGGTTTCGAACCTGAGCCTGATCGTCCGAAGCCCGGTGAAGAAACCGATGCCGACATCGATACTGACGGCGGTTGATCGCACTGAAACGACAAAAGGCCGCATTAATCAATGCGGCCTTTTGCTGTACAGCGCCCGGGTTACTTGCTCGGGTGTTTGGCCTGCAGCTCTTTGGCCGCGGTCAGGTGTTTTTCCAGCGCCGGCAGCATTTTCTGCGCAAAGGCTTTCAGCTCGGGTGCGCCTTTGGTCTTGTCGTCGGTGACGGTGTTGGCTTCTTTCTTGAACAGTTCGATGGTTTCTTCGTGGGCCTTGACCTGGTTGTTGGCGTAGGCCGCGTCGAAGGATTCATCGCGCATGTCGAGGATCTTTTCCTTGGCCTGCTTGACCAGGGTGGTGGTGTCAGGGACTTCGATGTCATTGGCCTTGGCAATGCTGGCCAGCTCATCGTTGGCCTTGCTGTGGTCGGTGATCATCATGTTGGCGAACGCCTTGATGTCGGCCGACTGACTTTTTTCCAGGGCGAGGCGGCTGGTCTCGATCTCGGCGATGCCACCGGCAGCGGCATTGTCGACGAAGTCGTTCGAAGTGGCGGCGAAGGCACTGCCCATGCCGCTGCTCAGAGCGACAGCCAGAACGAGATGACGCAGGTTGAATCCGTCCATTGATGTATCTCCACACAGGTTTTTGTTGACGTTATGCAATGGAGGGAGCGGAGAGGGAAAAGGTTTGATCGTGTTTCCGAAAGGGCGACGAACGGCCACCGCTGGTCTGACAGGTGGTCGACAGAACCCCTCAACCAAGGCCATTCTGATACGGGCTGACGCATCGGTCGCGTCGGCTGCCGATCAACTGACGGAGGTGTTCCATGCCGGTTCCCCATGACCTGTTTCAGGACTTGAGCTGCACGAAGGAAGAGATCCAGCAAAAACGCACCCAGGATCCACGACTGGATTCACTGATCAACAAGTATTCCCAGGCTGACGCCGACGTGGTCAAGGCCGAAACGGCCACCTCGGACGCCCCCAGCGACGACGCACTGAAAAAACTCAAAGAGAAGCGTCTTAAGGTCAAGGACGAAATAGTCAGCCATTTGCAGGCGCCGTCCTGATCCCCGGATGATCCGCCGACCCACGGTTGCGGATTGATTGGAACGACAACCACCCTCGGCACCTCGAATGTTCAGAGTCTTCATTCAGCGACTCTCTGCGAGGTGCCACATGAACACACCCAGATTCCCCAGTGAAGAGCAGGGCGGTTTCGACCCGGTTCCCACGCACCCTGAGCCCAACAGCCCAGCGCACACCACCACTTTTCCTGAAGAACCGGACGAAGATCTTCCTGAAGACGAAGATCCGGACAAGTTCGACAGATCCGGTAACTGACAGACCGCCTTCGCGAGCAAGCCCGCTCCCACATTGGAACGCAATCCCCCTGTGGGAGCGGGCTTGCCCGCGAAGAGGCCAGCCCATTCAACATCATCGTTGCCTGACACACCGCTTTCGCGAGCAAGCTCGCTCCCACATTGGAACGCAATCCCCCTGTGGGAGCGGGCTTGCCCGCGAAGAGGCCATCCCATTCAACATCATCGTTGCCTGACACACCGCTTTCGCGAGCAAGCCCGCTCCCACATTGGAACGCAATCCCCCTGTGGGAGCGGGCTTGCCCGCGAAGAGGCCAGCCCATTCAACATCATCGTTGCCTGACACACCGCTTTCGCGAGCAAGCTCGCTCCCACATTGGAATGCGGTTCCCCTGTGGGAGCGGGCTTGCTCGCGAAGAGGCCAGCCCATTCAACATCATCGTTGCCTGACACACCGCTTTCGCGAGCAGGCTCGCTCCCACATTGGGATTACAGCTCCCACATTTGCCATGCATCATTTCAACGCATCCGCCAACGGCAATCGCGCCATGTGCGTAGCCTTCAGCGACCCCAGATACAACCAGTCCCCATACTCGCGCGCTGTGGTGATCGGCGAGTAATTGCCGCTGCTGGCGTCCTGCAGATTGGCGATCACCTTGCCCTCAAGGTCCAGCCCCAGGACAAACCCGCGTTTCTCCACCGGTTTCGGCAGCACCATCAGCGCGCGCACGATCATCTTGCGCAGCAGCGGATGCCCGGCGGTGCCGTCGAGCAAGGCACTGCGCGGCGCGTACAGCGCGACCCAGAAGCGATTGCTGCCATTGAACGCGAGGTTGTCCGGCAGGCCGGGCAGGTTTTCGATGAACAGATCATGGGTGCCGGCCTTGGGCCCCGTCAGCCAGTAACGGCTGATGCGATAGGCGCCGGTTTCATTGACCAGCACATAAGCGTCATCCGGGCCGAGGGTCACGCCGTTGGCAAACTGCAGTTTGTCCAGCAGCACGCTGGTCTTGCCGGTCTGGAAGTCATAACGCAACAGACGCCCGTCGCCAGCGTGCTCGATGATCGCCTCACCGTCATGGCCGTAGCCCCAGCGGCTGCTGGCATCGCTGAAATAGGCGTAGTGCCCGGACTTGTCGATCGCCACATCATCAGTGAAACCGAAGGGCAGGCCATTGGCCTCGGTGGTCAGGGGAATCAACTGACCCTGAGCGTCGAGCGACAGCAAACCCTTGACCCCGTCGGCAATCACCAGCAAACCGTTGGGATGCCGTGCCAGGCCCAGCGGCCGGCCGCCAGTGTCACTCAGCACTTTGCGCGTCTTGCCATCGAGGCTGGTGCGGATCAGTCGCCCATCATGCAGACCAGTGATCAGGTAATCGCCCTCCAGCAGCAGTGCTTCGGGGCCGTCGATGTCGCTCGGGCCAACCTGTTCGACGGCCTTGAGCCGCTGGTTTTCTGCGTAAACCCCTTCGTTCAGTGACGGAGCCGCTGGCGGTTTCCACGCCACCGGCTGCACCTTGGTCGGCATCAGCAGCACAAACGCGATGACGAGGATCACCAGCAATAACAGCAGGCGCTTCATGAAAGGTGCCCCGTCAGCGTCAGGTGCCTGAGCGCCATGTCGCGCAAGGCCTGCATCGAGGTTGCCGATTCACGTTCGATGCGGCGCTTGAGCAGCAGCAGATTGGCCAGGCGCATGCCAAGGCCATCGAACCGGTAATCCAGAGTGCGCACGAACCGCGTGCCGTCACCTTGCGCCGCGCACTCGTAGGTCAGCAGCAGCGACAAGCCATGATCGCCCCGCGCCCGGGCGCACCAGCGGCGACCGGGCAAATACTCGGTGACCTCCCAGCGCAAATGGCCGGCGCGGCCGCCGGCATGAATGTCTTCTTCGAAACGCGCGCCGGCATGCAGCGGGCCTTGCGGGCCGTCGATTTTCAGCGACGACGGGTGCCACTCGGGCCAGTGGTTGACGCTGGCGGCGTAGCGGAGCACGGCGACCGGTTCGCCGGCGATATCGATCTGGTGCTGCATGCGGGTCATGGGTGATCTCGAATAGCGCAACGGGGCGGGTTGCGGCTCCCAGTACAGGGTGCCGAACAGGTAATCCATCAGCGGGAAAACGATATTGAAATTACGCTCCTGCATGCACTCGCGGCGGTGATGCAGCTCGTGCAGATGCCGCATCTGGCGGATCCATGGCAGGCGGGTCAGCGGATTATTCGGCGGTAGATGCTCGCAGGCGTGAAACACCTCGTAGGTCAGATAACCCAGGACCATGCAGCCGCCGAACAGCCCGGCGACATTGGTGTTGAACTGCGCGAGCAGCCACCACAGCGGCAGGGTGAAAACCAGCGTATGCACGACGATCAGCCAGGCCGGAAACAGAATCACCCGCCAGTCGCGGGCGCCGTCGTAAGTCATGTGGCCGGGGGTGAAAAAGCTGTGATGGTCACCGGCATGTCGGGCATAGAACAGCTTGGCGAAAGTCTTTTTGTGGTGACCGAGGTGGCGATGAACCATGTACACACCAAAGTTGAACAGCAGCAGGGTCAGCGGCACGCTCAGCCATTCCAGCGGCTGCACCTGATGCGTGCTGCTCCAGAAGGCGCCGATTGCCAGCACGCCGAACAGCAGCACGAAGGCGCCGTGCAGCCACGGGTTGTACAACGGATGAATCGCCACACGGTAGCGGCTGCGAAATGCCTCGGTGGTCTGCCTCACTGCGTTCACCTGTGGGTATTGTTGTTATACCCGGCAGATTAGCCGATCCGGCCGTTTGTGCAGGCCGCACCTTGAGGTCAGTTGCGCCATGCTCCGGTGTAAAGCGGCCGACTCAGCTCAACGGGTTCCAGCGTTGCGACCAGTCGTCATCGGTGGCGATTACCTGGCGCAGCAGATCGAACGCCTGTTGCAGCGTCGCCGAGTCGCGCTCGCGGGCATACACCAGATAGGTTGGATAGCCGAATTCCGGGGCCTTGGTCACTGCTTCCAGGGCGCCGGTTTCCAGATAGCTGCGCACCACGCGGGTACGGAAGTAGCCGCTGCCGCCATGTTCGAGGATGTATTGCAGGGCCAACGGGCCGAGGTTGAAACTCAGCGCAGCTTTGGCCTTTTCCGGCAGGGCAGCGTCGTGCTGGCGACGGAAATCAGGCCCCCAGTCGATGTAGACGTAGGGATCCGGGCGGTTCGGCGCGCGCACCAGAATCAGTTTTTCTTCCAGCACCTGCTCGACCTGCAGGCCCGGCCAGTATTCCGGCTGATAGACCAGCGCGGCATCGAGCACGCCGAGTTCGAGTTGGCGCAGCAGGTTTTCGCCGTCGCGGATTTCCATGCGCAGGGCGTGGCCGGGAATTTTCTCGCGCAGTTCGGCGGCCCAACTGAGCATCAACGGGTTGCACAGGCTGACTTCGCCACCGATGTGCAGCACGTTGTGATAACCGTCCAACAGCGGCAGGTCGCGCCGCGCGGCTTCCCAGGTCTGCACCAGTTGATTGGCGTAGACCACGAAGGCCTCACCGTTGGCGGTCAGTTTCGCCCCGGCGCGGTTGCGCACGAACAGGGTACTGCCCAGCTGACTTTCGAGTTTCTGCACCCGGGCGGTGATCGCCGTCTGCGTGACGAACAGCTTCTGCGCCGCCGCAGCGAGGCTGCCGTGACGGACGATTTCCAGAAAGGTGCGGGCGAGGTCGATGTCCATGGGCGGGCCGGTGTCTGAGGTGCGGGCATTGTAAGTGCCGGCTCGCCACCGCGTCATCGTTCATCGCGAGCGGGCTCACTCCTACAAGGCTCTGCAGTGGCCATCGATTTCGTGAACCGTCAAACCAACATCGCCTGACCCACCGCCTTCGCGGGCAAGCCCGGCTCCCACAGGGTTGGGCGGTGGCCATGGATTTTGTGAACGACACAGAACCCTGTGGGAGCGGGCTTGCTCGCGAAGAGGTCCGCCGATCACCACAAAATCAACCCGCCAGCTCAACCTTGCGCACCCGCGCCCAGTCTTCGACCAATCGCGCCGGCGTGCCGCAGGCCTTGCGTTTGTAGACGAAGTGGCTGCACTTCTCGGCAAACTGGTTGCGGTTGTAGAGCATGTCTTCCTGCATCTCTTGCAGTTCGTTTTCCCGGCATTGCTCGATCAGCACCTGATCCACGCGCAACTTGCGCTCGCGCACGGCGGCGTAGGTCGGGTCGCTCAGTGCCGCATTGGCTCGTTGCAGCAACCACAGCGAAAACTCATCCGGGCAGCGCGGGCCGATTTCCTGGATCATGCCCAGTTGCAGCGCTTGCGTGGCGCTGACCGGCAAACAGGCCTGGGTCAGTTGCTCGGCCATCGCCGGGCCGACGGCGCGCGGCAGGCTGTAGGTCCAGTATTCCGAGCCATACAGGCCCATGCTCTTGTAGTGCGGATTGAGCACGATGTCGGCCCGGGCAAACACGATGTCGGCGGCCAGCGCCAGCATCACGCCGCCTGCTCCGGCATTGCCGGTCACGCCGCTGACCACCAGTTGCCGCGCGCTGAGTAGCTCGGCGCAGACATCGTCGATCGCCTGAATATTCGCCCAGGCTTCAGCGCCCGGGTCCTGCGCCGCTTGGATCACGCTCAGGTGCACGCCGTTGGAAAAGCTGCCGCGCCCGCCCTTGATCAACAGCACCCGAGTGTCCCGAGACTTGGCCCAGCGCAGCGCTTCAACCATGCGCTGACACTGTTCGGTGCTCATCGCGCCGTTGTAGAACTCGAACGTCAGCTCCCCGACATGCCCGGATTCACGGTAGCGGATCGGCTGATACGCCTCGTCGTTGAATGGCTCGCTGGCGATCGACCAGTCGAGGGTCGGCACACCCTCCAGTTGCCCGGCCAGCACATGTCGCGCCGGTTGCTTGAAGGTCGCTTCGCCGGGCAGTGGTTTGCGCCGCAACGAGCCGATCCACAGGCTGTGATCGCCAGTGGCGACCAGCACCGCGTCGTCATGCACCGCGAGGATTTTGCCGGGAATGCCGGTGCGCTGATCGAGGTGCGCGTCGTACACGTAATACTGCCCGCCGGCCAGACTCGCCAGAACCCCGGGCTGGCCGTCCGCGGCGTCGATGCAGCGTTTGATGAAGCGCGAGCAGTCGTGCCAGCTGAAGGTGCGATCGGCCTGTTTCATGTTCGGCTGCAGGCGGCCACGGACTTTGGGGTCGGTGTAATCCAGTGCAACCGGTTGCACGCCGTCGATGAATTTCTCGACCACTTCGCGAATGCAGCGAATCGCCGCATCGCTGACCCGACCGTTGTACAGCTCGGACTTGCGCAAGCCCGACGGCAGATTGAATTCGCAGGTGGCCCAGACCGGGCCGGCGTCCATTTCTTCCACCGCTTGCAGCGCGGTCACGCCCCAGCGTGTGAGTTCGTTAGTGATCGCCCAGTCCAGCGCGCTGGCGCCACGATCGCCGACGATGCCCGGGTGGATGATCACCACCGGGCGCCGCACATTGCTCCACAGCGCCTGCGGTACGCGGTCCTTGAGGAACGGGCAGATCACCAGATCGGCGCCGCTGTGTTCGATCTGTTCGCACACCGACGCTTCGTCGGTGAATACCACGACGCTGGGCGAGTGCCCGGCCTGACGCAGTTCGAGCCAGGCACGTTGAGTCAGGCCGTTGAAGGCCGAGGACAGCAGAATAATCTTCAGTGATCGCATGGTTTTCTTCCTTGAAGGGATAGCCGCGGGCTCCCGGTGAGCCGTCCTTGGCTTTCGATGAAGCGCGCAGATTAGAGAGTGGTTGCGCGCTGGCAACTGATCCGGGTCAACGTTGTGTCAGTCAATATTTCTGCGGCGACGGAACGTCTTATTCTCAAAGGTTTGCCTATCCTGTTTTTTTATTACTTCAAATGTCCGCAGCGCTATTGCACAGTCGCGCCTGATCAAAGGCCGGACGATCCCGGCAGAACCACGGATTTTCGCAGCGGGTGGGACCCGTTTCAGGGAGCAAGGCATGGGTGATGTTCAGAACCCGCATTACCGGATGATTGGGCACATGTTCCAAAAGGACTATCGCTGGCTGTGCGCTGCCGTTGGCCGTACGCTGGGTTGCCCGCACAGCGCACAGGACATCGCCTCGGAAACCTTTTTACGGGTGCTGGCCCTGCCGGACCCGAGCGCCATTCGTGAACCCCGGGCGCTGCTGACCACCATCGCCCGGCGGCTGGTCTATGAAGGCTGGCGCCGCCAGGATCTGGAGCGCGCATATCTGGAGAGCCTGGCGCTGGCGCCGGAACCGGTGCATCCATCGCCGGAAGAACGGGCGCTGGTGATCGAGGCATTGCTGGCAGTCGATCGCTTGCTCAATGGCTTGTCGGCCAAGGCCAAAGCCGCGTTTCTCTACCATCAGCTCGACGGTTTGACCTACAGCGAAATCGGCGAACGGCTCGGGGTTTCCACTAGCCGTGTGCAGCAATACATGGTCGAAGCCTTCAAACGTTGCTATCAGGCAATGCAGGCATGAGGCCGGACGAGGCGGTGATCGACGAGGCGGCGCAGTGGATGGCGTTGTTGCAGTCCGGCGAAGCCAGCGCTGGCGAACGCGCGGCATTCGAAGCGTGGCGCGCGGCTGATCCGCGCCACCAGCGGATCATCGAACAAATGGGCGGCGGCCTGAACCTGTTGCGCAACCCGACCTTGCGCGGGCTGCCGCGCAACAGTCTGCTGCACAGCCTGAATGCGCCGTCGAGCCGGCGGCGCTTTGTCAGTGGCAGCTTGAGCGTGCTCGGTGTCGCGGTGCTGGCCGGGTTGCTCGGGCGCCGCTATGGCTGGCTACCGGAAGCGGGGGAGTTGGCGACCGGTACCGGCGAGCGACGCGATTTCACCCTTGAGGATGGCAGCGCGCTAAGCCTGAATGCGCGGACGCGGGTGGTGGCGCAATTCGATGCGACTCAACGCTTGCTGGCGTTGCGCTCGGGTGAGTTGCTGGTAGACGTCGCCAAGGACCCCGCGCGGCCGTTTGTGGTTGCGACCGAACACGGACGGATGCGGGCGCTGGGCACCAAATTTCTCGTGCAACAGGTCGACGATGCTACCCGGCTGGTGATGCTGCATTCGCAGGTCGAAGTGCTCACCGCCGGTGGTGCGCGGCAAGTGGTGGAGGCGGGGGAAAGTGTGCTGTTCAACGCTAAGGACATTCTGGCTCTGGAGCGCAGCACCGGCCAGGAAAGCGCCTGGGTGCAAGGCCGCCTGGAAGTGCGCGACCGGCCGCTGAGCGAAGTGATCGACAGCCTGCGCCGCTATCGCCGGGGCGTTCTGCACCTGAGTCCCGAGGTGGCCGATCTACGCCTGAGCGGCCTCTATCCGCTGGACGACAGTGACCGCACCCTGCAATTGCTGGAGCGTTCGCTGCCGATCCGCGTCACCTGGCACAACCCCTATTGGGTCAGCATCCAATCCCGCCCTTAAGCCCACCGCATTACCTGTAGGAGCTGCCGAAGGCTGCGATCTTTTGATCTGAAAAGCAAAAATCAAAAGATCGCAGCCTGCGGCAGCTCCTACACAGAGGTGCGTGAAATACGGTTATAGGTTTATGACTTCTTGGCCTAATCGCCGCCCTATAAAAAGTGCCGGCCCGCTGCTCATTCCCTGCAGACGCCTTCAACAGGGAAGCCCTTGATGATTTCATTCAAACAACAATTACCGCGCCTGACCCTCGCCGCCGCACTGGCGATGGGGCTAGGGCCGATCGCGGTGTATGCGCAGGATTCTGCGGCCCAGGTCTACACCTTCGACATTGCCAGCGGCCCGCTCGACGAGGTCTTGCTGGATATCTCACGCCAGACCGGCGTACCAATTTCCTTCAGCCAGAATCTGGTGCAGGGCAAGCGCAGCAGTGCCGTGCGCGGTGCGTTGGACGGGCGTCAGGCTGTCGAGAAGGCATTGCGCGGCAGCGGCCTGCAAGTCGAGCAAAGTGCTCAGGGCCTGAGCGTGCGCGAAGGCGCGACGAGTACGCCGGTAGCGGCCAAAGTCAGCGCCGTGGCCCCGGCTACCAGCGCCGATTACCGCATGGAAAAAGTCACCGTCACCGGCTCGCGAATCGCCCGCGCGCAGAGCGATGGCGCGACCCCGGTCAACGTCATCACCCACGAAGAGATGGAAGCGCGCGGCTACAAGAACGTCTATGACGCGCTGGCGACGCAGACGCAAAACACCGGCATGACCCAAGGCGAGGACTACGGCAACACCTGGCAGCCGGCGGCCAGCGCGATCAACCTGCGTGGCCTCGGCCCCAACCACACGCTGGTGCTGATCAACGGCCGGCGCGTCGCCGATTATCCGACGCCATACGATGGCAAGGTCAACTTCACCAACCTGGCGAATATTCCTTCGGCAGTCATCGAACGTATCGAAATTCTCAGCAGCGGCGCCTCGGCGATCTACGGTTCGGACGCGATTGCCGGGGTGGTCAACATCATCCTCAAGAAGCAGATCAATGGCATCGACGTCAATCTCAAGGGCGGCACCAGCGAGCGTGGCGGTGGCGACAATCAGCGCCTGCAAATCAGCGGCGGCGGCAGTTGGGGCGACTTCGACGTCTTGTTCGGCCTGGAGCTGACCAACCGCGATCCGATCTGGGCCGATGATCGCGGCTTCATGCAGAGCGGCCCGCTGGCGGATGTCGGTTACCGTCGCGACCTGAGCAACAATCGCTACCTCGGCCCCGGTTGCGGCGCCTATCAAGGCACTTTCGATAACAAGCTGCTGAACAACGCGGGTCGTTGCCGCACCGATCAGATGTACAACGATTACTGGACGATCCAGACGCAAAAGGAAAACTACGACGGCTACACCCGCGGCACCTGGCACTTCAGCGACAGCGGTCAGGTGTTTGCCGACTTGATGTATGGCCTCGATCACATCCAGAACAACACCCGTGGCCCGACCTTCACTTCGCCGGACTTCATCAACCAGAACAGCGGCAATCTTGAGCGCTGGTATCGGCGTTACGGTGAAGAGGAAATCGGTGGCCGCACCAGCAACAACAGCAAGTGGACCGACACTTCATGGACCGGCACCCTCGGCCTCTCGGACAAGATCGCCGACACTGGCTGGAGCTATGATCTGGCGGCCAACCGTTCGGAATATCGCAGCGTCAGAACCACACGCTACACGCCGCTGTCATCGATTCAGGATTTCTACCTTGGCCCGCAATTGGGCGTGAGTGGTGGTTATCCGGTGTTCGCCCCGGACGCCTCGCGTCTCGATCGCCCGCTGACGCCACAAGAGTGGGAGCAGTTTCGCAGCAACCTGACCCAGCGCAGCAAGTCGGTTTCCACCAGCTACAACGCCTCGATCAATGGCGACTTGTTTGACCTGCCGGCCGGCCCGGTCGGGTTTGCCGGCGTGCTGGAAGCGGGCAAACAGGAATATCGCGTCGACCCGGACGACGGTCTGAATGACGGCACTTTTTATGGCGTGAGCCCGGCGCAAAGCTCCGGCGGTTCGCGCAAGCGCTACGCGGCGGGCGGCGAGTTCAGCATTCCGGTCACCGACACCGTGCTGGCCACCGCCGCCGGACGTTGGGACCAGTACAAATTCAGCGGCCGTAGCGAGCAACAAAAGACCTACAACCTCGGCCTGGAGTGGCGCCCGATCACCAGCCTGTTGCTGCGCGGCAGTTACGGCACCAGTTTCCGCGCGCCGGATCTGAACTACATCTACCAGTCCGACAGCAACGGTTACTACCCGGCGCAGATCGACTACTACGGTTGCAGCCAGGGCGTGCAGGGCGCGTGTGATCGTGGGCGGGTCGACTACACCCAGAGCGGCACCCCGGATCTTGAGTCCGAACGCGGCAAATCCTGGACCTATGGTTTTGTCTGGTCGCCGTCGCGCAACTTCGATTTCTCCACGGATTTCTGGCGGGTCGAGATCGACGACCTGCTGACCACCGTCGACGAAAACCGCCTGTTGCAGCAAGAGAACGAATGCCGCAACGGCACCCAGGACATCAATTCGGCCAACTGCCAGTCGACCCTGGCGCGCATCGACCGCAACCCGGGCAATGCGGCGATTGACCCCAACCAGTTGCAACGGGTGCGGGTCAATGCGATCAACGCCGCCAGCGAGCGCGTCAGTGGGCTGGACTTCAAGAGCAACATCCGCTGGGGTGCTGGTGAGTACGGCGCGTTCAGCTCGGCGCTGGGTTATACATTGGTGCTTTCGCATTTCTACAAGGAGTCGGACGAAGCGCCGACTCAGGACTGGCGCACGTCGCGGACCAATTACGACTGGCGCAGCAAGGTCAACGCCAGTCTGACCTGGGATTATCAGAAGGCCACGGCGACGCTGATGGGGATTCGTTACGGCTCCGTGACCAACGGCGCGGGTGACGGGCGTCTGTCGCCCTGGACGGTGTTCAACGCCAGCGCCCGCTACAAACTCAACGACCGCGCCAGTGTCGGCCTGACCGTGAACAACGTGCTCAACCAGATCAAGCACGATGACTCGGCCGGCTGGCCGTATTACCCAACCGGTAACTATGACCCGTACGGGCGGCAGTGGTGGCTGGATGTGAGTTATCACTTCGGCAGTTGAGTGCGCGGAATTTGTGAGTAACGTCCTACGGAAGCGGGGGAGTTTTTTGCAGAAACGGGGATATTTCCGACGACATTCTCAGGTTGGTCGTCGGAAGCGCGATCTATAGCATCGGAGCTGACATTGAAGTCGTAAACGGCTTGGACGCTCAGGCCTCTGATAACGGATGGATTATGCGAACTCCCCACCTCGAATACGAAACGCCTGCTTATTCCCATCGCCTTCACTGGCGCACCGATCGTGCCAGATGCCCCATGGAGGATGTCGCCATGCCCAGCGTCAAGGTGCCCCGGCTGACGGGGGTAAAGAGGGCCGAGGGCAGACCTGTCGACTTGCTCGTGAATGGCCGGAACATAGGTGACGATGCCTTTCTGATCGTCGACCTGACCGACGAAGGTTTTGAGCTGAGCGATGTCGTCAACATGCTTTCAACCTCTGAGCTTTATCTGCAAGGCGACATGGTCAAACGCATCACCGGCAAGTCGGTCAGCACCGTACGGCGATTACTGAAGGAAGGTAAAACGGTACGGCTTGACCCGCAGCAGAGCGTCGTCGCCTACCAATATGCGTTGGTGCTGGAAAAGGCCACTCGCGCCTTCGGGAGGCAGTCACGGGCCGAGGAGTGGCTGCGCAAACCCAGCACCTACCTGAATGGGCGCGTACCGGTGGAGTTGATCCGGCATTCACTGGGTTTTCAGATGGTGGAGCAGTATCTGGGGCAGCTGATATACGGGGTTTACACATGAATCCCTTGCCCTGGGACGAGCACTGGTATGCCTGGCGGCTGGACCCCGAGGTTTATGGCGGGACGTGGGACAGCGGCATGGGTTCGAATCTCAATGGTGGCCGATGGAACATACCCGGGCGGCGAGTCGTTTATGCATCAGTCGATCCGTCGTCGGCCATTCTGGAGGTGGCAGCCAATCACAGCTTTGATGCGCTGGACAGTGAACCTTATGTGCTCACGTGTTTTGAGGTCGTCAGCGAAGCAAAAGTGAAAATCGTCCAGCCGGAGGATGTGCCGAATCCTTATTGGTTGAGCCCCGCCAAGCCTTCCCCCAATCAACAACTGTTCGCCGATGCGTTATTGGCAGAGCATCCGTTTGTACTGATTCCCTCGGCGGCAACCCGCCACTCGTGGAATCTGCTGGTGAGCTGCGAATTGGCGGAGGGGCAGTTCAGGATGGTTTCCCAGGAGCGATTTGGGCTGGATACCCGGTTGCTGAGGGAGATGGAGTTGGCCTGAGCCACACGTGCCATTTTTTGCATAACCTCATCACCCAACGGTCTAAATCGGGCTCTATAAAACGCCGCTGTCCATTGCACATCCCTGCATAAACCAAAACGCAGGGATGGCTGTTCATGATCCATTTTTCACCTGTTAGATCCCGTTTGAGCCTGGCCTTGCTGCTGGCGATCAATACCTTGCCGGCGGTCGCTGCCGAAGAGTCTACGACCCAGTTGCAACGGGTCGAAGTTACCGGCACGGCGATTCGCCGGGTCGATGCGGAAACAGCAGTACCCGTCACCATTCTGCGAGTTGAAGAACTGCGCGAGCAGGGGGTGAGCACCACCGAAGAACTGGTCAGCCGGATTTCCGCCAACCAGTCCTCGGTCGGCTCCGGTCGTTCGGTGGGTTCGAGCAGCGGCGGGGCGTCGTATGCCGATTTGCGCGGCATCGGCCCGAACAAGACGCTGGTGCTGCTCAATGGCCGGCGGCTGAGTAACAACGCGACCAATGCGATCAATGGCTCCGGGGTTGACCTGAACACCATTCCGTTCGCCGCCATCGACCGTGTCGAAGTGCTGCGTGATGGCGCCTCGGCGCTTTACGGCACCGATGCGATCGGCGGGGTGATCAACTTCATTACCAAGACCAGCCTCACCGAAGGCCAACTGAGCACCCACTACGACACGCCGACCCATGCCGGCGGTGGTGAAAGTCGTAATTTCAGCGGCAGTTGGGGCTTTGGCGATTTGCAGGATGACCGTTTCAACGTGTTCGGCGTGGTCAGTCATGACAAGCAGCAACGACTAGCTGCCGAGGATCGTGGCTACACCTACAACTATCAGCCGGGACGCGGCCTCGATTACACCTCCGGCACCGCATCGCCGGCCAACTGGAGTCAGGGCAGCAACGCCACCAATCCGCTGGCCAGTTCCGGTTGCAATGCACCGGGGTTGCTGGCGCGCAATGGCATCTGCCGCCAGAGCCTGTGGAACTACCTCGATCTGGTGCCGGAAACCGAGAAGACCTCGGCTTTCGCCAAAGCCACCGGCAAGCTGGCGGATGATCACAACGTCAGCCTCGAATACTTCTGGGCGCGCAACGAAAACCGCACGCAGATCGGCCCCGGTACGCTGATGGGCAATCAGGTCAATCCCGGCACGACGTTCTATCCCGGTAACGGCATTACCCCCGGCCCCAACGGTTTCGCCCTCGACCCGACGCAACCGGTGGATGTGAACTGGCGCGAAACCGCCGTTGGCGCGCGCCAGCACGAAGACGACAACACCGGCCAGCGTTTGCTGTTGAGCTTCGATGGCAGCGTGGTTGGGTGGGACTACAACGTCGGCGCGTCGTACAACCAGAACAAAGTGGTCAATGCCATCGAGGCCGGCTATGTCAACGACCGCGCCGTCAGCGCCGGTATTGCCAACGGCATCATCAACCCGTTTGGCGCGCAGACCTCTGCCGGGCAGGCGCTGCTGGCAGCCAACGCGGTGGACGGCGATTACTCGACGGCGGTAGGGCGGGTGAAGGCGATTGATGGACGTGTCAGTCGCGAGATCGGTGACTGGTTCGGCGCCGGCCCTTCGGCACTGGCGCTGGGTGGCGAATACCGCAAGGAAGATTTCCATCAGGACTTCGCCCAGTTCGCCGCCGATGTGCAGAGCCTGGGTGTCGACCCGAATGCCAGCGTCGCCGGGGATCGCAGCGTTTCGGCGCAATACGCCGAGGTCAACGTGCCGGTGCTCGACAGCCTGGAATTGTCCGCCGCCGTGCGCCACGACAAGTACAGCGACTTCGGCAGCACCACTAACCCGAAATACTCGTTCCGCTTTCAGCCGTTCAAGGAACTGGTGGTGCGCGGCGCCTACAGTGAAGGTTTTCGCGCACCTTCGTTGTATGAGCTGTACAACCCGAACTTCACCACGTTCACCGTCGCCAACTACAACGACCCGCGACTGTGTGCCGGTGGCAACCCGAGTAACGGCGGGATCGCCAACCGCGACTGCGCCCAGCAGTTTTACAGCCGCACCGGTGGCAATACGGACCTCAGTCCGGAAACCGCGCGCAACGTCACCCTCGGTTTCGTCTATCAACCATTCGAGCGCCTGAGCACCGGGCTGGACTTCTGGTGGATCAACATCGCCAACCAGATCGCCGAATTCCCCGAATCAGCGGTGTTCGAAAACCCGGAGCTGTATCCGGATCGTCTGGTGCGAAAGCCTGATGGCTCGATCGATCACATCGTCACCGGGCTGGCCAACCTCGGCAAGATCAAGACCAGTGGCGTCGATGTCAGCTTTGATTACCGCTTGCCGAGCACCCCGTACGGCAACTTCGGCATCGGCCTGCAAGGCACCTATGTCAGCCGTTACGAGTACCAGCAGCAGCTCAAGGGCGACTATATCGACAAGCTCGGCGATTTCCGTGGCGGCGACTTTTCCTCGGCCGGCGCCGTGGCCCGTTGGCGCCACAGCCTGACCGGCAGCTGGAACTATGGCCCCTACGGTGTGGCGCTGACCAACCGCTACACCAGCGGCTACCACGACTCCGACCGCGAGACCCACGATTACGTCGGCTCGTACAACGTCTGGGATCTGGCCGGCACCTACACCTGGCGCAAAACCCTGAGCGTGACCCTCGGCGCGAAGAACCTGTTCGACCGCGAGCCACCGTTCAGCAACCAGACCTACACCTTCCAGAGCGGCTACGACCCGAAATACGGCGACCCGTTCGGGCGGACGCTGTACACACGGGTCAATTACAAGTTCTGAGAATGTCCAGAGGCGGCGGGTTTTAGTCACTGATTGATCTAAGCCTGCTCTATAAAAATTGCCGGCCTGTTGCACATCACAGGTAGGCAGAAGGTTTGGTGACTGTACTGACCTCTTCGCGAGCAAGCCCGCTCCCACAGGGAATCTGCGGTGAGCACAACTTCCTTGTGGGAGCGGGCTTGCTCGCGAAGAGGCCAGTCGCAACACCTTGTGAAAGGACCTGCCAATGCTATCCAGGCTCATTCTGCTCAGCGCTTTTGCGCTCTCAAGCCCATCCAGTTGGGCCGCCCCGCAACCCGCGTTAACGGTCTACGGCGAAGCCCCCAAATACGCCCCGGACTTCCAGCACCTGGCCTACGCCAACCCTGACGCTCCGAAGGGTGGAACGCTGCGCCGCTCCTCGCTGGAAAGCGGCCCGTTCGATCACCTGATTCCGTACATCGACAAAGGCACCGGCGTCGCCGACATCGACGGCTGGCTCTACGCGCCGCTGGCCTATCGCAGCAAGGACGAACCCTACAGCGTCTACGGTCTGGTGGCGCAGCAGATGGAACTGGATGCGGATCGTCGCTGGCTGCGCTTCTACCTCAATCCCAAGGCCCGGTTCGACGACGGCACGCCAATCACTGCCGAAGACGTGCGTTATACCTTCGAACTGTTCACCACGCAGGGCAGCCTCAAATATCGCCAGCAGTTTCGTGACGTCGCCGAAGTGCTGGTGGAGTCACCGACGCAAGTGCGCTTCAACTTCAAGAACAACGACAGTCGCACCTTGCCGCTGGATCTGGCGACGCTGCCGGTGTTGCCCGAGCACTGGTGGCGCACCCGCAACTTCGCCGAGGGCGCCGGTTTCGAGATCCCGCCGGGCAGCGGCCCGTACCGGATCAGCGCGGTGGATGCCGGGCGCAGCGTGAAATTTCAGCGCGTCGCCGACTGGTGGGCCAAGGATCTGCCGATCACTCGTGGTCTCTATAACTTCGATCACTTGAGCGTCGAGTTCTTTGCCGACACCGATGTTTCAAGGCAGGTACTCAAGGCTGGTGGCTTTGATTACAACCGCGAGTTTTCCGCGACCAGTTACACCATCGGCTATGCCGGGGCGGCGCTGGAGCAGGGCAAATTGCTCCGCGAACATCTGGCCCCGGGTGCCGCGCAAGGTTCGCAGGGTTTCGTGTTCAATCTGCAAAAACCCATGTTTCAGGATCGCCGGGTACGGCAGGCGATCGCCATGCTCTGGGATTTCGAATGGAGCAACCGGCAAATGATGCGCAGCATGTACCTGCGCCAGCGCAGTTACTTCTCGCACAGCGCATTGGCGGCTACCGAGTTGCCGGACGCCGAGGAACTGAAAATCCTCGAACCGTGGCGCGGCAAAATCCCCGATGAGGTGTTCACCCAAGTCTTCGAAGCGCCGAAAACCGACGGCAGCGGCAACATCCGCGCCGAGCAGTTGCAAGCGTTGAAGTTGCTGGAAGCCGCCGGCTGGAAACCCCGTGGCGATCAGTTGGTGAATGCCAATGGCGAGTCGCTGCAGTTCACTTTTCTCAACGGCCAGAAGGGCTTTGAACGGCTGCTGCTGCCGTTCAAGCGCAACCTGGCGCAGATCGGCATCGGCTTCGATATTCGTCAGGTCGACACCGCGCAATACACCAACCGCGTGCGTAATCGCGACTACGACATGATCGTCGTTGGTTACCCGGTGAGTCAGGCGCCGGGGCGCGAGATGTTCAATTACTTCGGCTCCGACGGTGCCGACGATCCCGGCTCGAACAACTACATGGTGCTGCGCGATCCTGCGGTCGATGCCTTGCTCGAAGGACTGGTGCAGGCCGATAACCGCGAAAGCCTGCTGCGCCATGCCCATGCCCTGGATCGCGTGTTGCAGTGGGGTTACTACTGGATTCCCAACTATTACCCGCCGGGAATTTCCACGGTGTGGTGGAACCGTTTTGGTCGTCCGGCAACGGCGCCGCTGTATGACGCCGGGCTCGATACCTGGTGGGAAATCAGCCCGACTGCGTTGACCGCCACGCAGATGCAGCAACAGCAGAAGGAGTTCGCCCATGTGGGGTTATAGCCTGCGGCGTCTGCTGCTGATCGTGCCGACTTTGTTGGCGATTCTGCTGGTCAATTTCGTCATCGTGCAGGCTGCGCCGGGTGGCCCGGTTGAGCAGGCGATTGCGCGCTTGCAGGGCATCGGTGTCGGTGCTGCGGTGGGCGGCGGTCATGTCGAAACCATCGGCGGCGAATCCCGCGCCACTCGAGGTCTCGACCCGAAACTGGTGGCCGATATCGAGCGTCAGTACGGCTTCGACAAACCCGCCGGCGAGCGCCTGTGGCTGATGCTCAAAAGCTACGCGCAACTGGATTTCGGCCAGAGCTTTTTCCGTGGCGCCAGCGTCACCGAGCTGATCTGGCAGAAGCTGCCGGTGACATTGTCACTGGGCTTGTGGGCTACGTTGATCACCTATCTGGTGTCGATTCCGCTGGGCATCCGCAAGGCCGTGCACAACGGTTCGGCGTTCGATGTCTGGAGCAGCGTGGCGATCATCATCGGCTACGCGATGCCGGGGTTCCTGTTTGCGCTACTGCTGATCATCGTGTTCGCGGGCGGCAGCGCACTGGACTGGTTTCCGGTGCGCGGGCTGGTCTCGGACAACTTCGCCGAGCTGTCACTGTGGGGCAAAGTGGCCGATTACTTCTGGCATCTGGTGCTGCCGGTCACCGCGCTGGTGATCGGCGGATTCGCCACCCTGACGATTCTCACCAAAAACAGCTTTCTCAACGAGATCTCGCGCCTGTATGTGGTGACGGCTCGGGCCAAGGGCCTCAGCCAGCGTCAGGTGTTATACGGCCACGTGTTTCGCAACGCGATGTTGCTGGTGGTCGCCGGGCTGCCCCAAGCGCTGGTAACGGTATTTTTCGGCGGCTCGTTGCTGATCGAAGTGATCTTCTCCCTCGATGGCCTCGGCCGTCTCAGTTACGAGGCAGCGGTGTCGCGCGACTACCCGGTGGTGTTCGGTTCGCTGTTCATCTTCACCCTGTTCGGCCTGCTGATAAAACTGCTCGGCGACCTGTGCTACACGCTGGTCGACCCGCGCATCGACTTCACCGCGAGGACTGCCTGATGCTGACTCTATCTCCCATCGGCCAGCGGCGCTGGGCGCGGTTCAAGGCGCATCGGCGTGGCTGGTGGTCGCTGTGGCTGTTTCTGTTGTTGTTCGGCCTGAGCCTGGGCGGCGAGCTGATCGCCAATGACAAGCCGCTGCTGGTCGAGTATCAGGGGCAGTGGTATTTCCCGGCGTTCAAGCGCTACACCGAGCAGGATTTTGGCGGTGAGCTGCCGTTCCAGCCGGACTATCGCAGTGCGCAGGTGCGGCAACTGATTGAGGGGCAGGGCGGGCGGATGTGGTTTGCGCCGGTCCCGTTCGGTTTCGATACGGTCAATTACGACCTGACTGAGCCGGCACCGAGCCCGCCGAGCGGCGAGAACTGGCTGGGCACCGACGATCAGGCGCGGGATGTGCTGGCGCGGGTGATCTTCGGTACGCGGGTGTCGCTGCTGTTTGCCTTGGCGCTGACGGCTGCCAGTGCGCTGATCGGCATTGCGGCCGGTGCCTTGCAAGGCTATTACGGTGGCTGGGTCGATCTGCTCGGGCAGCGGTTGCTGGAGGTGTGGTCGGGGCTGCCGGTGTTGTATCTGCTGATCATTCTGTCCGGGTTCGTCGAGCCGAATTTCTGGTGGTTGCTGGGGATCATGGCGCTGTTTTCCTGGCTGAGTCTGGTCGATGTGGTGCGCGCCGAGTTTCTGCGCAGCCGCGGTCTGGAATACGTGAAAGCCGCGCGGGCGCTGGGGGTTGGCGATATGCAGGTGATCAGTCGGCACATCCTGCCCAACGCCATGAGCGCGACCCTGACCTATCTGCCGTTCATCCTCACCGGGGCGATCGCGACCTTGTCGGCGCTGGATTTTCTCGGTTTCGGCATGCCCGCCGGCAGCGCTTCGCTGGGCGAACTGATCGGCCAGGGCAAGAGCAATCTGCAAGCGCCGTGGTTGGGGCTGACGGCTTTTTTTGCCTTGGCGCTGATTCTTTCTCTATTGGTGTTCATCGGTGAGGCCTGCCGAGATGCTTATGATCCGAGGGCTTGAGATGAGCGATAACCTGATCGAAATACGCGACCTGCGTGTGGCATTCAACGGCCAGCCTGTGGTGCATGGCATCGACCTCGATATTCGTCCCGGCGAATGCCTGGCACTGGTCGGCGAGTCCGGCTCGGGCAAATCGGTGACCGCCCACAGCATCCTGCAATTGCTCGACCCGAACATCACGCGGATCGACGGCAGCATTCGTTATGCCGGCGAAGAGCTGCTCGGCGTGCATGAGCGCTATCTGCGCCAGTTACGCGGCAATCGTATTGCGATGATTTTTCAGGAGCCGATGAGCTCGCTGAATCCGCTGCACACCATCGAACGGCAACTCGGTGAGAGCCTGGCGCTGCACAAAGGCCTGGCCGGCGCGCAGGCCCGTGAAAGGATTCTTGAACTGCTCGAACTGGTGGGTATTCAGAAGCCGCGCGAACGGCTCAAGGCCTATCCGCATCAGCTCTCCGGCGGCCAGCGCCAGCGGGTGATGATCGCCATGGCGCTGGCCTGCGAGCCGCAGTTATTGATCGCCGACGAGCCGACCACCGCGCTCGATGTGACGGTGCAGCGCAGGATTCTGTTGCTGCTTAAAGAGCTGCAACAGGGCCTGGGCATGGCGCTGCTGATCATCAGCCATGACCTGAATCTGGTGCGCACCATTGCGCAGCGGGTGGCGGTGATGCGCGGTGGACGGATCGTCGAGCAGGCGTCGTGCGAGCAACTGTTCCGCGCGCCGCAGCATCCCTACAGCATCGAATTGCTCAACGCCGAGCCGGGGGGCGAAGCGCTGTGCCGGGATGTCGCGCAGGACTTGTTGCAGGTGCGCGATCTGCATGTGCGTTTTCGCCTGGGGGGCGGTTGGCTGCGGCCGAAGACTTGGTTGGCGGCGGTCAAGGGCATCGATCTAAATCTGCAGCGCGGCAAAACGCTGGGGATTGTTGGAGAGTCGGGCTCGGGCAAGTCGACCTTGGGTCAGGCGATTTTGCGCCTGATCGACGCCGAGGGCAGTATTCGTTTTGCCGGTGAGGCACTGGAGCAGTTGAGCGGCAAGCAACTGCGGCCGTTGCGCAAACGCCTGCAAGTGGTGTTTCAGGACCCGTTCGGCAGCCTCAGTCCGCGCCTGTGTGTGGAGCAGATCATTGCCGAGGGCTTGCAGGTACACAGCGACTTGAATGCTGCCGAGCGTGAGCGGGCGGTGATCGATGTGCTGCGTGAGGTTGGCCTGGATCCGGCCACCCGACATCGCTATCCGCACGAGTTCTCCGGTGGCCAGCGGCAACGGATTGCCATCGCTCGGGCGCTGGTGCTCAAGCCGGAGCTGATTCTGCTCGATGAGCCAACTTCTGCGCTGGATCGCACGGTGCAGAAGCAGATCGTTGCTTTATTGCGGCGCCTGCAGGAAGAGCACGGGCTGACTTACCTGTTCATCAGTCATGACCTGGCGGTGGTGCGGGCGCTGGCCCATGACCTGATTGTGATGAAGGATGGCGAAGTGTTGGAGCGTGGCGAGACCAGTGCGCTGTTCAGCGATGCGCAGCATCCGTATACGCAGGAGCTGTTGGCGGCATCATTTGCTGGTTGATGACAGCTCCAACGTAGTAGAAGGTGCATGCCGCGGTTTATGGTGCGCCACGTGACCAATGTGGGAGGGGGCTTGCTCCCGAAAGCAGTGTGACAGGCGGCAAAAAATGTGGCTGATACGACGCCTTCGGGAGCAAGCCCCCTCCCACCTATGACCTGTTTATGACGAAACCCGGGGGCCAGACGCAAAAATCCCGCCACAGGGGCGGGATTTTCTTCAAACCGAACGACGTCTTACGACGGGAACAGCTCGGACAGTTTCATCGACAGCATCATGTCGCCTTCAACGCGCAGCTTGCCGCCCATGAACGCCTGCATGCCGTCGGTTTCACCGCTGACGATGTCTTTCAGAGTTGCGCTGTCCAGTACCAGGGTGCAGTTGGCGTCCGGGTTTTCACCTTCCTGAATGTCGCAAGTACCGTCTTTGACGATCAGCGCGTACTGCTTGTTTTCGTCAGTGATGTTGAAACCGAAGACCAGGTCCAGACCGGCAGCAGCGGCTGGGTTGAACTTGGCTTTCATTGCTTGTACGGCATCAGCTACGGAGGTCATGGTTCGATCCTTTCTTGGGTTAGGCGCTGGTTGATTACAGCAAGGGTCACAATTATCCGGACTCAGCGGAAAGTGATGAGTTCCGGAGCCTTCAGCAGTTGCAGATGTGCGTGACTGTTGAAGGAGGCCAAAGCCACCTCGCGACCGCGGAACTTCAGCTGGTTGAGCGAGGTGTTGACGATTTGCCAATTCAGTTCAAAGGCCTGCCGGGCAGGTATTTGGGTAATCAGATGGAGCAGGGCGGTGATGGTGCCGCCGGAGGTGAATACGGCGATTTTCTGGTTGCCGTCGGCCTGTTCGAGGATGCGGTGCAATCCGCCCCGTACTCGCTCGACAAAACCCAGCCAGCTCTCCAGCCCGGGGGGGTCGTAGGTGCCCGCCAGCCAGCGCTCGATCACCAGAGCGAAGATGCGCTGGAACTCGGCGCGGTTCTGCGCTGCGTTGCGCAGAATGTCGATGGCTTCCGGTTCGTCGTCGAGCATGGCTGGAATCAGGGCGCGGATCACGGCGTCGGCATCGAATTCGTTGAACGCCGAATCGGTCACCAGCGTCGGTACCGCCAGGCCCTTGGCGCTGAATTGCTCCAGCGCACTGGTGGCCGTGTGTTGCTGACGGCGCAGGTCGCCGGCCAGACAGCGATCGAAACGGATTCCCAGCTCGGCGAGGTGCTGGCCGAGGATCTCTGCCTGACGCACGCCGATGGGCGACAGGACGTCATAGTCGTCTGCACCAAAGGAGGCCTGGCCATGTCGAATCAGATAGATGCTGCCCACGTCCGCGTCATCCCGGTACGTTGAAGGTTTGGCGAGGTTATGAGGATGACGGAGTGCTGTCAATGAAAAAACATACGCTTGTTTGAAATGCTCGTTACAGGCCTGTTGCCAGAGGTTTCACGGCTGGCCGACGGGGCGAGGCATGGGTATGCTGCAACCATCCCGCGCGTGTTTTGCATCCGCGCATTGTTTTAAGGAGTCTCTGTGGAGTTTTTCACCGAATACGCCAGCTTTCTGGCCAAGACCGTAACGCTGGTGGTCGCCATCCTGGTGGTGCTCGCCAGTTTTGCTGCATTGCGCAGCAAGGGCCGGCGCAAGTCGGCGGGGCAGCTGCAGGTCAGCAAGCTCAACGATTTCTATAAAGGCTTGCGTGAACGTCTGGAGCAGACCCTGCTCGACAAGGATCAGCTCAAGGCCTTGCGCAAGGGCCAGGCCAAATCGGAAAAGACCGAGAAGAAGCAGAAGAACAAACCCGAAAGCAAATCCCGGGTGTTCGTGCTGGATTTCGACGGTGATATCAAGGCCTCGGCCACCGAGAGCCTGCGTCACGAAATCACCGCACTCCTGACCCTCGCCACGCCGAAGGACGAAGTGGTGCTGCGTCTGGAAAGCGGTGGCGGCATGGTCCACAGCTACGGTCTGGCGTCGTCGCAACTGGCACGTATCCGCGAGGCCGGCGTGCCATTGACGGTGTGCATCGACAAGGTCGCCGCCAGCGGCGGTTACATGATGGCGTGCATTGGCGAGAAGATCATCAGCGCGCCATTCGCGATTCTTGGCTCGATCGGCGTGGTGGCGCAGTTGCCCAACGTCAATCGTCTGCTGAAAAAGCACGACATCGATTTCGAAGTGCTGACCGCCGGTGAGTACAAACGCACCCTGACCGTGTTCGGCGAAAACACCGAGAAGGGCCGGGAGAAGTTCCAGGAAGACCTGGACATCACCCATCAGTTGTTCAAGAACTTCGTTTCCCGTTATCGCCCGCAACTGGCCATCGACGAAGTGGCCACCGGTGAGGTCTGGCTTGGTGTTGCAGCGCTGGACAAACAACTGGTCGACGAACTCAAGACCAGCGATGAATACTTGGCCGACCGGGCGAAGAAAGCCGAGGTTTATCACCTGCATTACGCCGAGCGTAAAAGCCTGCAGGAGCGCATCGGCATGGCCGCCAGCGGTTCAGTGGATCGCGTGCTGCTGAGCTGGTGGAGCCGCTTGACCCAGCAACGCTTCTGGTAAGAAAAGGCCAAAGAAAAACCCCTTTTACTGTAACGGTGAAAGGGGTTTTTTTATGGTGGCGGTATATATGTATGGTTTAAGTTTGAATAGTTGATTTGAATTTAAGATTTTTAATCGGTAATTCGCGCTTTTATTAAAAGTCCTGCTCGATAAGCTGTTGCTACTTTCAGCTTTCGAGATGTTCAGTATGTCTTCTTTGTCTGACCAGGCTGTCACGCCTGTATTAACGCCCGAACAAAAAGGCATGTTCTTTGAGTTGATCAAGAACAATGCTCCCGGCTGGCTGCTGTCAGCATCGGATGAACTGCGTCAAACACTTTATCAAAGCATCATGGCCAGCCACCGCGCCCAGAGTGAAGTGGACCCGTTTCTGAAGAACCTCAAGTCTCCAGAAGAGTTTTGCGCACCGTTACTGGCCAGCGCCATGTCGCAAAAGCTCGGCAACTCGCTGGATATCGGCGGGGTGATCTTTCAGCACGTGCGCTCCACCTCCAGTCTGTTGGGCTTGCGCAGGAAACTGGTGTTGCCAGTTGATCGGGATCTGCTCACGGCCGCCTGCGAAAACTTCGAACTCAGCGAGACTCAGGCCACAAATTATAACGATACCTCCTTGATCTATATTCCCGAAAAAGTAACCGGTCGAGAGGCGAATATATTATCGATCCGGCCCCACGAGTTTGCGCTGTTGTGTCGAACCCTGGACTTGGGCAAGCAATATCAGACTCATCTTCGTGCGGTCTTCAATGTGGAGGCTGAGACCGATCCGTTGCGCGGCAAGTTTACTGCGAACCTGCGGTGTCGGTTCGAAGTGGATCGGCACGTCGCATTGATGAAAAAACATATCAGTCTCGAAGTACATGAGATGTTGCAGGCAGTCAAGGATAACCAGGCCACGATCAAACTGGGCAACAACACCCTGGGTTATCAGGGCTTGCAGATGCTGGGTGTCACACTTAACGGTGTGCTGTTTATCGGCCCGGTGAGTGAGCACGCCGATGACGACTATCGATGCGTTGTTTACCTGCCAGGTGATCCGTTGCACCCGCTCAAGGAGTATTCATCCTTCAGCGATTTCGAGAAACAGTTGAGCCAGCGGTTGAAAGGCGCAGCGTTTCGCCAATTCTTCATGCGCTACATCAAGATCAGTGAGCGCGCAGCGTGGGTGACCGAACTCGATGGGCGTTTATATCCGCACAGTCATTCAATCCTGCCTCGTGCTGCGTTCTACGTGACGTTGTCCGGCATCGATTTTGCGGGTGACCCGTTCAGCCTGATGTATCGCCAGCACGCCGAACAGACCATGGCCGACGCTCGGCTCGTAGTGGTCCCAACGGACGATGAAGACGAGAAAACCCGGCTGGCCCGACTGGACACCTATAAGGCAATCGGGGTCGACCTGCTATTGGTCGCTGTATCGTTCATACCTGTAGTCGGAGAGGCTCTGTTGGCGGTGACCGCGGTGCAGTTGCTCTCGCAGGTCTATGAAGGGATTGCCAGTTGGTCCAGAGGCGAGCAGGAGCAGGCGACGGATTACTTTTTCGATGTCGTCGAAAACCTGATCCTGATGGCGGCTTTCGCTGCGAGTACCAGGGCGGTGGGCGCAGCGTTCAAAGTCGTCAGGTCATCGGCTTTTATCGAGCGCTTGCGCATGGTCAAAATGGCTTCGGGGCAGTCTCGCCTCTGGAAGCCTGACCTGCACGTGTATCAACAGCGTCGGGCCTTGCCTGCCGGAGTGCGTCGCGATGGTCGCGGCTTGCGTTGGGTCGATGGCCAGGCGTACCTGACGCTCGATGACCTGCACTATGCGGTGCGCCCCGAGCCTCAGACCGGGCTGTGGGAAGTACAGGCGCCGCCGGAATCGGCGAGCCGCTATTCACCGCTGCTCGAAACCAACGATCGGGGGGCCTGGCGTCATGACAGCGAGCTGGTTCAGGACTGGGATCGATTGAAGCTGTTTCGCCGCTTCGGCCATCCCCGCGAGGAGCTGTCCGATGCCAGAGCGCTGCAGGCTCTGGCTGTCAGCGGTATCGAAGACAGCGTGTTGCGTCAGATCCATGTAGATCGCGGTCATCCGCCGGCCTTGCTGCTCGACACGGTGTGGCGATTTCGCGCCGATGCAGCGGTGACGGAGTTTATCGAGCAACTGCAGATTCCGTTGTCGGCACCCATGGCGGATGCTGACCTGCAATTGCACCTGCTGACGACCTCGGCCAGTTGGCCGGCAGACTGCGTTATCAGCGTCGTCGATGCAGCGGGCACGCCAATCAATCGTTATGGCGCTACCACCGCCACCACGATCCTGAAGATAACCCAGCAGGATGTGCATCGGGGGAAACTGTACCGTTCTCTGCTGCCTGCGCTCGGCAGCCAGCGGCGCAAGACCTTGCTCGGCCTGACGAGCCAGGATTCGGCGGTTCAGACGCGCAAACTGGTGCAAATCGTCGGCGAACAGGCACAAGGGCGACGGGAGCCGTTGTTCCAGCGAATTTATCGACGCCACGAAGCGCCGAGCAATGGTCGGGTGGCGTTGCTGATGAAGACCTTTGCCGATCTGCCTGCCAGTGTTGCCGAGGAGTTGGCGGGCAGTGCCCTGGATGGCGAAGCGCAGGAGCTGGACGCTGCCCGCGTACCATTGCGGCTGGCGCAGGAGGTGCGCCGCTATCAACAGGCGATTGCTGTGTGTCGAGCCTATGAAGGCCTGTACCTGGAGAGTGGCGGTGGTCACAGTACCAATCGCCTGGTGCTCGATACCCTTGAACATTTGCCGGGCTGGTCAGGGGCTTCAGCGATCGAGATACAGGAGTGGTCGGGCAGTCACGGCAGTGTTGCAACGACGGCGTCAAGCTCATCCAGTGAGCGGGTGATCATCAATGTGTTGGCGGACCGCATCAGCGTTCTGCAGGGTACTGATGCTGCGCTGAAAACATTTTCCGGGCGCACCCGCGAGCATTATTTCCAGGCCCTCTGGCATGGGTTGTCGGCGCAACGCAAGGTCGCGTTGGGCCTGTCGATCGAGGCCGGGGCGAACGGGCTACGGGAGAAAATCACCGAACTTGCCATGCAACGGCGAACAACGTTTGCCAGAACCATGGGCGACCGTCCCGGCGACTATTCGCCGATGGCCCTGGCTGACCGGCCCCCGGCAGGGCCTTGGGCGAACTCAGGTGTGAGCGTTTCAGTGATGGTGCGCCGTATTCAGGAACTCTACCCGGCCCATTCCCCTGCACAGATCCATGCGCTACTCAACGTCTTGGGCCGCAATGAGATCCTGGTGCTGATGAAACTGGAATTGCTGCGCCTGGAGTTTCTCGGTATTCGCGAAGTCCTGAGTCGTTGGGTGACGCGGCAAACGCAGTACAACGGGATCGATGGCGCATTGCTTGATGTTCCACAGTCGGCGAAGTCCCGGGCCATGCGCGCGATCATCCGCTGCTGGCGCAGAGAGCCGGGGGGCTCGGGAGACGCGCCACCCGACACGTTGATCTTCGCCCCGGAGCCTTTGGGAGAGTTGCCAGTGCTGGTCGGGGATTTCAGCCACGTTACGCATCTGGTCATGGACGGCACTACGCCGCTGGGGCTGACGGCATTTTTGCGTCATTTCAGAAATTTGCGCAGCCTTTCCCTGAGGGGGAACCAATTGACCCAGTTACCGATGGCATTGGCGCGCATGCCCTGGTTGACGCATCTGGATCTGAGCGAGAACCGTATTCGTCTATCTTCTGCATCGGTGCCGTCCCTGGCGCAATTGAAAAAGCTGCGGGTGCTGAGCCTGGACTTCAATGTTGATCTTGCGCATGCCCCGGATGTCAGCTCACTGCCGGATCTGGAAAGACTGCGCTTGCGCGGTTGCGCAATCGATCATTGGCCCGAGGGAACCACCGGTTTGCAACGACCGCAACTGATCGATCTGCGCGATAACCAGATAAGCACGGTGCCGGAGGCGGTACTCAGGGCTCCGTTGGTGGTCACCCGCGCCGTTCGCCTGATGGGTAACCCCTTGTCGCCTGACTCTTTGCGACAGATTGCGACGTATCAGCAGGCGAACAGCGTCAGTTTCGGTGTAATGGCCCGGGTCTATCGACATCAGCCGCTACTCGGCGTGTCGTATGAAGGCCAGAGTGCGCGCTGGCTGACCGGCAGGCCTGCCGTCGAAGCGATACCGCGTAGCGTTACCTGGGAGGCTGTACGGGCAGCGCCCGGCTCGCGGGATTTCTTCAATGTTCTTTCACAGTTGATCCACACGGCCGATTACACCCGGTTGTACCCGTATTTCAGCCAGCGTGTGTGGAATGTGGTCGAGGCGGCCGCTGAAGACACGCGGCTGCGCAGCGAATTGTTCCGCACGGCGCGCGTCGCCACCAGTGTCGATGGCTATTCTGCGGTGTTCAGTGAGATGGAAGTCCAGGTGCTGTGTTATCGAGCCACGGTCGCGGCCGGGATCGATGGCGCGCCGCTGGAGCGGCAACTGACGCATCTGCTCAGAGGCTTGTTTCGCCTGCAAACGCTGGAAGAGCAGACCTTGGCAGAGATCAACACCCGCGCCCAACCGAGTGTCTACGAGCATGCGCTCGAATTCAGTCTGGCCTATCGGGTGGGGCTGGCGGAGCGCCTGAATTTGCCTGGGCAGCCAAGGGCGATGAGCAGCCCGTTGAATGTCGAGGTATCGCAGGTAGAACTGGATCAGGCTTATCAGGCCGTCATGCGTATCGAAGGCTCTTCGGCGTTTCCCGAATGGTGTATCGGCCAGCGATTCTGGGTCGAATTTCTCGAATCGGCGCATCCCGACGCTTTCGCCCTTGTCTATGTTCGGACCTCGCGGGCCTTGGCGCGTCTGGAGGAGCAGGCGGAGCTGACGCGCGACCAGGCAGCGGTACAGATGAATGCGATTCACGACAATTTCAGAAATGAACGTCAGGTGCTGATTCGCCAGCTCACCGATCAGGCACTGGTGCGCCATCCGGCCAATGAGCTGGCCAGTTCGGATACAGAAGAGGAGGGGAGTACGCCTTGAGCAGGTGCTCAAGGCGTATTCGATCAGCGGCGACGGAACAGCGGCAGCGGTTCGTCGGTGGCGGCCTGGTAGGTCACCGAGAAGTCTTTCAGGCTTTCCAGCGCATCGTACGGGTCCTTGTCGGCGCGCAGGGCGAACGCATCGAAACCGCAACGGTGCATGTAGAACAGCTGGTCGCGTAGCACATCGCCAATCGCCCGCAGTTCACCTTTGAAACCGTAACGGTCACGCAGCAGGCGGGCGTTGGAGTAGTTGCGGCCGTCAGTGAAGGCCGGAAAATTCAGCGCGATCACCTGGAATTGCGCGACGTCGTCACCGATTTCCTCGGCTTCTTCATCGGCGTCCAGCCACACACCCAGCCCGCCGTCGCGGGCCTTGAGCGCGTGAGCATGATCACGCCACAGGGCCAGCGGCACGATCAGGTCGTCGCAGTTGGAGATGCCATCGAGGGTCGCGTCCTTGGGCAGCAGGTGCCAGGTTTCGTCGACGACTTCGTTGTTCTTAATGATTCGCTGCATAGACGCGTTCCTTGAAGAGGTCGATGCCAATACGCTGGTAGGTGTCGATGAAGCGCTCGTCTTCGGTACGTTGTTCAACGTACACGTCGATCAGCTTCGAGATCACGTCCGGCATGTCGTCCTGGGCGAAGGACGGGCCGAGGATCTTGCCCAGGCTCGCGTCACGGCTGGCGCTGCCACCGAGGGACACCTGGTAGAACTCTTCACCTTTCTTGTCCACCCCGAGGATGCCGATGTGGCCGACGTGGTGGTGACCACAGGCGTTCATGCAACCAGAGATGTTCAGGTCCAGCTCACCGATGTCGAACAGATAGTCCAGGTCGTCGAAACGGCGCTGGATCGATTCGGCGATCGGGATCGACTTGGCGTTGGCCAGCGAGCAGAAATCACCGCCCGGGCAGCAGATGATGTCGGTCAGCAGGCCGATGTTCGGCGTGGCAAAACCGCTTTCACGCAGCTCGCCCCACAGGGTGAACAACTGGCTCTGCTCGACATCGGCGAGAATGATGTTCTGCTCGTGGGACGTGCGCAGTTGACCGAAACTGTAGCGCTCGGCCAGATCGGCGACGGCGTCCAGCTGCTTGTCGGTGATGTCGCCCGGAGCAACGCCGGTCGGCTTCAGCGACAGGGTCACGGCCACATAACCCGGCTTCTTGTGCGCCAGGGTGTTGCGCGAGCGCCAGCGGGCGAAACCCGGATGCTCCTTGTCGAGTTCGGTCAGGGCGGCGGTCTGATTCTCCAGCGCCTTGTAGTCCGGATCGACGAAGTGTTTGGCGACACGATGCAGCTCGGCTTCGGTCAGCGTGGTCTGGCCACCGCGCAGGTGCTCCATCTCGGCATCGACTTTCTGCGCGAACACCTCAGGGGTCAGCGCCTTGACGAGGATCTTGATCCGCGCCTTGTATTTGTTGTCGCGACGGCCATAGCGGTTGTACACCCGCAGGATGGCGTCGAGGTAGCTCAACAGGTCCTGCCACGGCAGGAACTCGTTGATGAACGCGCCGACCACCGGGGTACGGCCCAGGCCACCGCCGACCAGTACACGGAAACCCAGTTCGCCGGCGGCGTTGTGTACCGGCTCAAGGCCGATGTCGTGGACTTCGATGGCCGCACGGTCAGCGGTCGAACCGTTGACGGCGATCTTGAACTTGCGCGGCAGGTAGGCGAATTCCGGGTGGAATGTAGTCCACTGACGGACGATTTCGCACCATGGGCGTGGGTCGATCAGTTCATCGGCGGCGACACCGGCGAACTGGTCGGTGGTGACGTTGCGCAGGCAGTTGCCGCTGGTCTGGATCGCGTGCATCTGCACGGTGGCCAGTTCCGCGAGGATGTCCGGGATGTCTTCCACCGCCGGCCAGTTGAACTGCACGTTCTGCCGGGTACTGATGTGGGCGTAGCCCTTGTCGTAGTCGCGGGCAATCTTGGCCATCATGCGCACCTGACGGGAGGTCAGCTGGCCGTAAGGCACCGCCACGCGCAACATCGGCGCAAAACGCTGGATGTAGAGGCCATTTTGCAGGCGCAGGGGGCGGAATTCTTCTTCGCTCAGCTCGCCTGCCAGATAGCGTCGGGTCTGATCACGGAACTGCTTGACGCGGTCCTCGATGATCCGCTGATCGTACTCGTCGTATACGTACATATAAGTCCTGTTCTCAGGCTTTGGGCTACTCGGAAAACGCTGCGTTTTCGCTTGCTGGAGTCCGATGGTGCCTCGGCAATTACGCGCGCACGGCCGCGCACTCCCTAACGGAGCCGGGGCAATATACCCGTTTGCAGTTATGCGCAAAAGTGATGTTTGAGTATATGTAAAGAACCAAATCGCCTAACGAGAATAGTTGTTGATTAATCCACATTTGTCGCGGGGACAATCATCGTCTTAACTGTGATCGAGTCTTTCTGCAATCACCGATAAAACCGACAAGAGGCGATGCAATGAGCAATCCGACCAAGGCAAGAAAAAGCGATAGCAGTGTCGATGCTTGGGCCATTCTGTTCCTGATAATTCTGGTCGTAGGGACAGCGGTATTCTGGGTCAGTCATCAGTAAACGACCGATTCGGGCCCGCTTCCGACAATTGTCGGACAAAAGCGGGATCAGGCGTCAATAGCCGTAGGTTCGAAGGCTATAATGCGCGGCCATTTTTCCCTGGGCCCGGATTTTTCATGTTGAAGTTTGTCCATCTCAGCCTGCTGCTGTTCGGCGCGGCTGTCAGCGTCGCAGCGAAAGCGGAGTCGGTGCTGTTCCTCAATCCTGGGTCAACTCAGGAAGCCTTCTGGGTTAGCTATTCGCAATTCATGCAGGCGGCGGCCCGCGACCTGGGTGTCGATTTGCAGATTCTCTATTCCCAGCGCCAGCCCGAACTCACCGTGGCCCAGGCCAGAATTGCTCTGCAGGGGCCGAACCGTCCCGACTATCTGATGTTCGTCAACGAGCAGTATGTTGCACCACAGATCCTGCGGCTGGCGCAAGGCAGCGGCGTCAAGCTGTTCATGGTCAACGCGGTGCTGACCCCCGATCAGCAGGCGCTGGTCGGCGAGCGTACCGATCGCATCGGCAGCCTGGTGCCGAATGACGAAGAGGGCGGCTACCTGATGATGAAGGAACTGATTCGCCTGCATCCGCCGGTCGCACGCGACCAGCCGATCGAGGTGCTGGCGTTTTCCGGCCTCAAAGTCACGCCGTCGGCGCAATTGCGCGAACGTGGCATGCAGCGCGCTCTGGCCGAGCATCCACAGGTGCGACTGCGGCAACTGGTGTACAGCGGCTGGACCCGGCAGCGCGCCTATGAACAGGCGCGGCAACTGGTCAACCGCTATCCAGAGGTGTCGCTGGTGTGGTCGGCCAATGATGAAATGGCCTTCGGCGCCATGCGCGCGTTTGCCGAAGCCGGCAAAGTCCCCGGCAAAGACGTGCTGTTCAGCGCCGTCAACACCTCGCCCGAGGCGTTGCAGGCGCTGGTCGATGGACGCTTGAGCGCGCTGGTGGGCGGGCACTTCACGCTGGGTGGCTGGGCGTTGGTGGAGTTGCACGACTACGATCAGGGCGTCGATCTGAATCGTTATGGCGGACGTGACCGGCAATTGTCGCTGCTGCAACTGATCGACAAGCATCAGGCGCAGCAAATGCTGGCCATGGGCGCCGCGCCGGATTACGGCGTGAGTTTTCGCAAACTCTCTGCCAAGGGGCGCCCCGCGGCGTATCGCTATCCGTTCGGCCTGCAGATCCTGATGCACTGAGCGCCGTCAGACCCCGGCGAAATGCAGCACCAGTTTGACAATGGCAAACAGCGTCAAGGCGAACACGGCGGTGAAGCCGATCCCCAGGACCACGAAATGGCTGGGCTTGCCATGGGTGAAGTCCCTTGCCCGGTTCTTCCCGCTTTGCACACCGAATGCTGCAGCCATCACGCTGTGCAGCATTTGCCAGAAGCTCGGTGGCTTGTTGTCGACTGGATCGTCCATAAATCCCCCGTCCGAAAGGCTGTCCCGACAGCATAGTCAATCCAGCGGGTTGTGCCGTGGTCGCACGCGGGTTCCTGACTTGTCCGGTAACACGTCCGCGCCCATACGATAACTATGTACCGCAGATCAGCGCGGCGCACATGGTGTCCTGTCTTCCCATTTTTCAGGAGAGACAGGATGTCCACTCATCCCCCGACATTGCCCCGCGCGCCGGTCAGCGCCAGCCTTCACGGCAAGCTGCTGGAGCAGATGATCCCCGATTGGCTGATTGCCGCCTCGCCCGCACGGCAAGCCGCGATGAAAGCGGCCAGCACCCGTCCAGCGCACGGCTATCACCCTTTGCCGAATGATCAGCAACAAGCCTTGAAAGACCGGGTCACGGCTGCCTTTATCGCCCAGAGCCGACTCGACAAGACCATGGCCGGCCTTGAAAGCGTCGATGCATTTGCCCAGGCGCTGCTTGGCAAGGCACTCAAGGATCAGTTCAACGTCACGGTCGATCTCGACAAGACCTTGCTGTGCCTCAGAAGGCCCCTCGAACTCGGGGTGCTGGAAGTTGAAGTTTCCACGTTCGAAGTGTTGAAACTGCCCTTGCTGCAAGCGGCATTGCACAACTTCGAGGCGTCGGAATGTGAAGCGGGTGCCTATCACGCCAGATCCGGTTTCGTGGTCGAGACGGCGACCCCGGGCGAGTTTCAGGCAGCAGAAATCGGCATCACGGTCAGGCAGTTTCTGACGCTGTGTCGTTCGCTGGACGTCGGTGCCCGTTATCAGGCACGGATCAAAGCGTTTTTCGAGAAAACCGACACCTTGCGCCGGCACTTCATTGCCAGCCAGAAAACCGCGTTGCGTGCCGCCGCTGAATGGGCGCTGCTGAAACAGGACATCGAACCCGCCGACTACCGGATGATTCTGTCGGTGGTGGACGGCCAGATCCACCCGCAGCTCGGCGGCAAGGCCGTGTGGTTTCGTGATTTGAGCCTGATGAAGCGGCGGATGACCGGTTGCGTGGTGTTCAGCATCAGCGAGCGCTACCGCTACACCAACGAGTTCATCGTCTACATTCCCCATGACCCGCAACACCCGCTCAAGCGTTACACCATGGCGCAGATGCGTGAGGTGTTCAAAGGCAAGTTCACCGCGACTGACCCTGCGGCTTCCGGGCCAGGCCCGACCGCTTACCAGCAGTTTTTCAGTCAGTTCGTGGCTTATGCCGACCGTCCTTACTATTTCAGTCAGTTCACCCAAAAGGCTGCGGACTCTCCGAGTGACCCGCTGCATTCGATCTGGGTCAAGGTTGCACAACTGATACCGCCACTGTCGACCATCGCGCGAATCAAGGAGCTGCCACCCGAAGCCCCCGGCAAGCGCGAGCCGCAGCCTGACCCGTATCTCGACCCGTTGCCGACCACGCGCAAAGGCGTGGCCGGGATCTGGGCCGACAACACCGATCTGTGGCAATACCTCTACGAACAGCACCGGGCCAAATTCATCGCCGACGCGCGGGCCCACGCCGTCCCCACTGCGGATGTCGATGCCCGGGTACGCGCAGAAAAACTCAGTCATCTGCTCGAACTCGGGATGATGGCCTTGAACATGGTGTCGATGTTCGTCCCGGTACTGGGCGAAATCATGATGACCGTGATGGCCGGGCAACTGCTCTATGAGTCATTCGAAGGCGCCATCGAATGGTCGGAAGGTGATCGCCAGGCTGCCAAGGCGCATCTGGTCGATGTGGCGCAGAACCTGGCGCTGATTGGCGTGATGGGCGCGGTCGGCAAGGGCGCAGGCCGACTCCAAGCGGCCTTCGCCGAGCCGGCGATCGAGCACTTGCACCCGGTCGAGCGGCCTGACGGTTCGGTCCGCCTGTGGAAGCCTGACCTCGATGCTTACGTCAGCGATAGTGTCCTGCCGGCGAGTGCCGTGCCTGATGCGCAGGGCGTGTATCGATTCGACGGCAAGACCTTCATTCGCCAGCAAGGCAAGGTCTACCAGACGCACTACGACGAGATCGTGAAAAGCTGGCGCATCCGCCACCCGCGTGATCCTGCGGCGTATCAACCGATCCTCGAGCACAATCGACTGGGGGCCTGGCGCCACAACCTGGAGCGACCGCTGAGCTGGGATCGACTGACCCTGCTGCGGCGCATCGGTCACTCGACTGAGGCGTTTTCGGATGCGCAACTGCTCGAAATCGCCAATGTCAGTGGTGTCAGTGATGATGCTCTGCGTCAGATGCACCTCGATCATCAGCCAGCGCCACTGGCCCTGGCCGACACGCTGCGCCTGTACGAGGCGGATCAGCAGGTCGGGCGGCTGATCGACCAGGTCGAACGAGGAGCCAGCCTGGATGATTCGTATCTGCTGACGCTGCCAATGCTCACGCAAATGCCACGCTGGCCGAGCGGGTTGATTCTGGAAGTCTTCGACGGAGCGCAGCTGTCCGGCCCCAGCCGACTGTTCGGCGCGGAGACAGGCTCGATCGAGGGCCAGACCCGTACGCCGATCCAGGTGACCCGCGCCGAAGTGCTCGACGGCCAATTGCCTGAGCGTATTCTGGCCGCGCTGGATGAGCCGCAAACACGTTGGCTGCTGGGCGCCGAGCCGGCGCGTGTGGTCGAATCCCGGCCGCTGGAACTGCGCAAACAGATCGCCGACTACCTGCGCACCCGGCAACCGGCGATGTTCGACAGGCTCTATGACGAACCCGCGTTGAACGATCGGCGAATCGCCAGGCTACAAGCCGCGACACCGGGGTTGGGCAGCTCGGCGGCAATCCGCGTGCTGCTGGAGGCGAACGCCGAGGAGCTGGCGCGCCTGCAAAGCGGTAAGCGGGTGCCGTTGCGGCTGCTGGAGATCTCCCGTGAATTTGCCCGGCAACGCCGCTTCAACCACGCGGTCGCCGGCCTGCACATGGAGAATTCGGGTGGCAGCGAAAGCCAATGGCTGGCCTTGCGCGCCCTGGAACGACTGCCGGGCTGGTCGGACGAAGTGCGTCTTGAGGTGCGCGAAGGTAGCCTCGACGGGCCGTTGATTGACAGTGTCGGCAGCGAAAGTGCCGGCCAAACCAAGTATCTGGTCAAGCGCGGGCCGGTCTATCAGGCGTACAACGAGCGCGGCGAAGAGCTCAACAGTGTTCCGCGTCACGGCGACAACTTTTTTGCCTCAATCCTCCATGCCTTGCCCGACCAGTCGCGACAGGCCCTGGGTTTTACCCAGGTTGCGCGTAGCGCCGGACTGCGTCGGGCACTGATCCGGTATGTGGCCCGACACCGTGCCGAACTGGCTCGACTGGCGAGCAGACGCCATGGCCACAAGAAACTCTTCAAGGCGCCGGTGCGGGTACGCCAGCACGGGCTCGGTTATTACGCCAGCGGTCGCGGCGAAGGCGTCAACCCGTTGCTGGTGACGCGCGTGCAGGACGTGTACCCGGCGCTTACCGATCAGCAAGCGGGCGGGTTCATCCTCAGACAACTGGCAACCGGCCGGACTGACGCGCAGATCTACGAGCTGTTGCAAAGGCGCCTGCGTGAATGGCAGGAACTCGAATCGTCGCTGGCGCAATGGGAAGGTGTGCCGGTCCCTGAGTCGACGCTGGAGTCGATGATCGGCGGCCGATCCAGCGTGGTGCGCAGCCTCAAGCAGAGCTGGCGCAATTCGCCGCTGGCCGATAGTCACGTGAGTGCGGCACGCCTCGATCTGATCTGCGATGACCCGTTGCCGGTGCTGACGGCGGACTTCTCGCATGTGCGCGATCTGCGAGTCAGGGGGCGGTGCATCACCGATGCCAACGTCGATGAACTGTTGGGCAGTTTCCCCAGACTCAAGGCGCTGCGCATCAATGCCACCGCTGAAACATTTACCAACGTGCCGGTGGCGTTGCAGAACATGCCGGAATTCACTGATCTGACGCTCTACAGTGCAATGCCCTTTGCCGCTGACATGCCGGCACGCCTGGCTCAACTGACCCGTCTTGAAGCATTGAGCGTCAGCACCTCGAGCTATCAGCCGCTGGCCTTCGATGTCAGCGGCATGCGTAATCTGCGCACACTGGAAATCGTCGCCTACTCATTGTTCGACTGGCCTGCGGGGGTGCTGGAGTTACCGGCCCTGGAACGTCTGAACCTCAGAGACACGGGGATCAGCACCGTGCCGGCAGCACTGCTGCAGGGCCATGAAAAACTCTGGTCGGGACTGTCGCTGGACTGGTCAAGATTCTCCCGGGAAAACTTCACCGGCGTGTACGAATACGTCAAGACCCATCCGGAACACCTGATCGATCGAGAGACGATGGTCAGGGATTATTGCCGCGGCGAGTTGCGGCGCCTGGGCGAGGGCGTGAATCAATCGCCCGAGGGGGTGTTCAATCGTTTCTTCGAGCAATGGCCGGATGAGCAGCAGCGTTTCACCGCCATCAATGCCTTGAGCGATCAATATGCCGCGCTGGATAGCCAACTCAATCAGTGGCAGCAGCGCGTGGTGGTATCGGCAGAATCGCTGCGCGAACTTGTCGCGCGATCAAACCTGGCCCATGTCCTGAAAACCAGTTGGCGCAAGGGCATGTTCAAGCGCTATGGCGCGACCATCAGCGCTTCGACTCTGGACTTGTCGGGGCTGATGCTCAGCGACCTGCCGGCGTTACCCGCTGACGCATTTGCGCATGTACGCACGCTGCTGCTCAACGGCCAGCGCGTTGCGGCCGCGCAGATGCGCGGTTTCCTCAGTGCGTTCAGCGAAGTGCGAACCCTTGATCTGAGTGACAATGCCTTGCACGAATGGCCGATCGAGTCGCAGAGCCTTTCGCGCCTGGTGCACCTGGATCTGGCCGACAATCAGTTGACCGACGCTTCAGGCCTGGAGAGCGGATTGAGTGAACTGCCTGCGCTCGAACAGCTGAATCTGCGGAACAATCCGCTGAACGAACTGAACGTCGACAGCCTGCAACGTTTAAAGGCCCTCGACCTGCAGGCAACGCACCTGCAACAGTGGCCGACAGGGGCCGAAGGTCTGCCGCAACTGTGGTGGCTGGATCTGCGCGATACCCGTATCAGCACGTTGCCGCCTGCCGTACTCGAGAGCACTGCACTGCTCAATATCAACCTGACCGGTGCGCCGCTGACCGCAGCGGCGTCGGCTGAATTGCGTCTGGGGCAACTGCGGCTCGAGCACACCCTCGGCCTGCCTGCCGGCGCGCTGGATGCGTTTGCCCGGCAGCCGGTGCCGGCGACTTTTCCGCCGGCGGAGAACGGTTTGTCAGTGGCCCGCCAGTTGCTGCCGCTGACGCAGGCACCTGTCAGTACCGGGCTGACACGGATGCGCCAGAACCTGCAGCGAGTGCAGCCGGCCCTTACCGATGAACAAGCCATGCAGGTGATCGAGGCGCTGCGTACCGAGGGTGCGACCGATGTGCAGATCGGCGAGCGGATCGCGGGCTGGAGCCAGACCTTTGAAACCCTCGTTCGCCGACTCAATGGCTGGCTGTATACCCGGGAAACCCGTGGCGTTGACTGGGTCATCTCCTCGCAATCGCGCAGCCTGGCGGCGTGGCGCATTCTGACGTGCTGGCGCGCAAGGTTATCGACTGTCGGGGGCGATGCGGTTCTGGATCTCAACGGCCTGCAATTGGGTGATCTTCCGCCGCTGCCCGAGGACTTCGGGCATGTCAGCAGTTTGAACCTGACAGGCACACGAGTGACGGCCGAAGGCAGCAACGGCTTTCTCAAATCCTTCACTCACCTGCGCGATCTGACCCTCAGTGGCAATGAACTCACCGCGCTGCCTGATGGCGTCCGGCAAATGCCGCAGCTCGAGCGACTCGAGCTTGCCAGCAACAACTTCACTGACACCGAGCCGCTGTATGACGCGCTGTCCGGTCTGCAGCATTTGCAAACGCTGGACCTGAGCTACAACCATCTCGAGGCGTTCGACGCCAGCTACTTCGAGCATTTGCAAAGTCTGGATCTGCGCAACAACAACCTGGCCGAATGGCCGGCCGGGACGCTGGATGCGCAGCACCTGCGGACACTCAACCTCAGTCGCAACGACATCACCGCCATTCCCGAACAGGCGCTGGACGGTCAGCACGATGAGCTGATGGACGGTACCGACCTGACTGACAACTACAACCTGTCGGAGGAGTCGCTTGAAAGGCTCAGAACCTATCAGGCTGCGGGTAATCGCCTGCGAGTGCTCGGTTTTTCCAGTTCCGATCTGGAGGAAATGGCTGACGACGTTGCCGGCGGGCTCAGTGAAACCACCGACAGCATCGAGTCCGACGAAACCCTCCCAGGCGAACAGGCCCATGCGCAACAGAAGGCGCCGTGGCTGGTGAATTTGCCGGCGGAGCAGGCGTCCGTACGCGACAAACTCTGGGATCAACTCGCTGCCGAACCGGATAGCGCGGCATTCTTCCATTTGCTTGACCGGTTGCAGGACACCCAGGAGTTCCGCGTGGCCAACGCCGATCTGACCCGACGGGTGTGGATGGTCATGGAAGCGGCGGCCGCCAACAGTGAGCTGCGCGAGGTGATTTTCGCCGGCTCGGCCACACACGGGACTTGCGTGGACGGGCGCATCCTTACGTTCAGTGGTCTGGAGGGCAAGGTCTTCACTTACAACGCCTTGCTCGATTTGCCGGCGGGCCGCCCGGGAGTCCGCGGCGAGGCCTTGTTGTCGCTGTCGCGGCAGCTGTTTCGGCTGGACAAGGTCGATGAGCTGGCAAAAGCGGCGGCTGCTCGCAGCGGCTTCGACGAGGCCGAAGTACGCCTCGGTTACCGGATCGGTCTGACCGGGGGTTGGGACGATGGACTGGAGTTGCCCGGGCAGCCGAAAAACATGAAATTTGTCTCCGGTGTCACCCCGCAGCAGTTGGTCAATGCGCGGGCCGAGGTGGTCAGCGCGGAACGCTCCGAGAGATTTCTGGAGGACCTGATTCAGCGCGATTTCTGGCTGGATTATCTCAAGGAGCAACAGCCTGAAGCGTTCAGGCAAATGGATGAAACGCAGTTGCTGGAGGAGGGCGAGGACGAAGGTCTGAGTGCTGACGATCCGCTGTATCTGAGCAGGCTGTTCGATCAGGCGGCTGCGCGAAATGCCAGGCTCATCGAATTGTCGCGTCAGGAGATTGAACGGATCGGTTTGTCTGCCGGCAACGCACAATTGCCCGGAACCTCCGGGCAATTGTCAGGCGCGTAAACCCGGTGAATGGTCAGTCCCCGGCAGGCCCGGGGGCTGACCGTTGCGGTCATTCGTCGTAACCGAGGTTCGGCGCCAGCCAGCGCTCGGTCACGCTCAGCTCCTGACCTTTGCGCGAGGTGTAGCTCTGCACCTGATCCTTGTCGACCTTGCCCACGGCAAAGTATTGCGCCTGCGGATGGGCGAAGTACCAGCCGCTGACCGCCGCTGCCGGGAACATCGCGTAGTGTTCAGTGAGGAATACGCCGCTGCGGCCCGCGCGCATTTCGCTGGCTTCAGGATCGAGCAGGGTGAACAGCGTGGCCTTCTCGGTGTGATCCGGGCAGGCCGGATAACCCGGTGCCGGACGGATACCGGAGTACTGCTCTTTGATCAGCGCGTCGTTGTCCAGCGCCTCATCCTTGGCGTAACCCCAGTGCTCTTTGCGCACTTGCTGGTGCAACCATTCCGCGCAGGCCTCGGCCAGACGGTCGGCCAGTGCCTTGACCATGATCGAGTTGTAATCGTCGCCAGCGTCCTGATAGGCCTTGGCGACTTCTTCGGCGCCGATGCCGGCGGTGGTGATGAAACCACCGACGTAGTCGGTCACTTCGCTGTCTTTCGGTGCAACGAAGTCGGCCAGCGAGAAATTCGGCTTGCCGTCGGTCTTGATGATCTGCTGACGCAGGTGATGCAGGCGCGCCATGGGCTTGCCGTCATCGCCGTACAGTTCGATGTCGTCGTCATGCACCTGATTGGCCGGCCAGAAACCGAACACTGCACGGGCGCTGATCAGTTTCTCGTCGATCAGCTTGGTGAGCATCTCGCGCGCGTCCTTGTACAGCGCGGTGGCGGCTTCACCGACCACTTCGTCTTCGAGGATGCGCGGGAATTTGCCGGCCAGGTCCCAGGAGATGAAGAACGGCGTCCAGTCGATGTACTGGGCCAGTACGTTGAGGTCGATGTTGTCCAGCACGCGGGTGCCGGTGAAGGTCGGTTTGACCGGCGTGTAGCTGGCCCAGTCGAACTGCGGCTTCTTGGCGATCGCCGCCGCGTAGCTCAGGCGTTCGGTTCGGGCGCTGCGGTTGGCGGTGCGCTCACGTACATCGACGTATTCCAGACGGGTTTTCTCGACGAAACCGGCCTTGAGTTCCTTGGACAGCAACTGCGTCGCCACGCCCACCGCGCGCGAGGCGTCGGTGACGTAGACCACGGCATCGTTGCTGTACTTCGGCTCGATTTTCACGGCGGTGTGCGCCTTGGACGTGGTCGCGCCACCGATCATCAGCGGCAGATGGAAATCCTGACGCTGCATTTCGCGGGCAACGTGGACCATCTCGTCCAGCGACGGGGTGATCAGGCCAGACAGGCCGATGATGTCGCACTTTTCTTCCTTGGCGACCTGGAGGATTTTCTCCGCCGGAACCATCACGCCGAGGTCGACGATGTCATAGCCGTTGCAACCCAGCACCACGCCGACGATGTTCTTGCCGATGTCGTGTACGTCACCTTTTACCGTGGCCATCAGGATCTTGCCCTTGGCTTCCGGCTTGTCGCCTTTTTCCAGTTCGATGAACGGGATCAAATGCGCCACGGCCTGCTTCATTACGCGGGCGGATTTCACCACCTGCGGCAGGAACATTTTGCCGGCGCCGAACAGGTCGCCGACGATGTTCATGCCGGACATCAGCGGGCCTTCGATGACTTCGATCGGCCGGGCGAACGACTGGCGCGACTCTTCGGTGTCTTCGACGATGTGGGTGGTGATGCCCTTGACCAGCGCATGCTCCAGACGCTTGTTGACGTCCCAGCTGCGCCACTCTTCGGTCTCGGCTTCCTTGACGCTGCCGTCGCCCTTGTACTTGTCGGCGATGGCGAGGAGGGCGTCGGTGCCTTCCGGTGTGCGGTTGAGGATCACGTCTTCGACGGCGTCGCGCAGCTCCTGCGGGATCTGGTCGTAGATTTCCAGCTGACCGGCGTTGACGATGCCCATAGTCAGGCCGGCTCGGATCGCATACAGCAGGAACACCGAGTGAATCGCTTCACGCACCGGGTTGTTGCCCCGGAACGAGAACGACACGTTGGACACGCCGCCGGAACTCAGCGCATACGGCAGCTCGTCGCGGATGTAGGCACAGGCGTTGATGAAGTCCACAGCGTAGTTGTTGTGTTCTTCGATACCGGTGGCCACGGCGAAGATGTTCGGGTCGAAGATGATGTCTTCCGGCGGGAAGCCGACTTCGTTGACCAGAATGTCGTAGGAGCGTTTGCAGATTTCTTTCTTGCGCGCTTCGGTGTCGGCCTGGCCGGCTTCGTCGAACGCCATCACCACCACCGCCGCGCCGTAGCGTTTGCACAGCTTGGCGTGATGGATGAACTGCTCAACGCCTTCTTTCATGCTGATCGAGTTGACGATGCCCTTGCCCTGAATGCACTTCAGGCCGGCTTCGATCACTTCCCATTTCGAGGAGTCGATCATGATCGGCACGCGGGAGATGTCCGGTTCACCGGCGATCAGATTGAGGAAGGTCACCATGGCCTTCTTCGAATCGAGCATGCCTTCGTCCATGTTGATGTCGATCACCTGCGCGCCGGCCTCGACCTGCTGCAGGGCGACTTCCAGGGCTTCGGTGTAGTTGTCTTCACGGATCAGACGGGCGAACTTGGCGGAACCGGTGATGTTGGTGCGCTCGCCGACGTTGACGAACAGAGAGCTGCGATCAATGGTGAACGGCTCCAGACCGGACAGGCGGCAGGCCTTGGGAATATCCGGAATCTGCCGCGGTGCGTAACCGGCGACGGCTTTGGCGATGGCTTCGATGTGGCCCGGGGTGGTGCCGCAGCAACCGCCGACGATATTGAGGAAACCGCTCTGGGCGAATTCTTCGATGACCTTGGCGGTTTGCGCCGGCAGTTCGTCGTACTCGCCGAACTCGTTCGGCAAACCGGCGTTCGGGTGCGCGGAAACGTGAGTGCTGGCCTTGTTCGACAGCTCTTCCAGGTATGGACGCAGCTCACTGGCGCCGAGCGCGCAGTTGAGGCCGACCGAGATTGGCTTGGCGTGGGCCACCGAGTTCCAGAATGCTTCGGTGGTCTGGCCCGACAGGGTGCGGCCGGACGCATCGGTGATGGTCCCGGAAATCATGATCGGCAGTTCGATGTGCAGCTCTTCGAACACCCCTTGCACGGCGAAGATCGCGGCTTTGGCGTTGAGCGTGTCGAAGATGGTTTCGATCAGGATCAGATCGACGCCGCCTTCGATCAGGCCTTTGGTGGCCTCGGTGTAGTTCTCCACCAGTTCATCGAAAGTGACGTTGCGGTAGCCGGGGTTGTTCACGTCAGGCGACAGCGAGCAGGTGCGGCTGGTCGGGCCGAGCACGCCGGCGACGAAACGCGGCTTGTCCGGGTTCTCGGCGGTCTTGGCGTCGGCCACCTTGCGCGCCAGTCGCGCGCCTTCTACGTTTAATTCGTACGCCAGCTCTTCCATGCCGTAATCGGCCATGGAAATGCGTGTGGCGTTGAAGGTGTTGGTTTCCAGAATGTCGGCGCCGGCATCCAGATAAGCCTTTTCGATGCCACCGATCACGTCGGGACGAGTGATCACCAGCAGGTCGTTGTTGCCCTTGACGTCACTCGGCCAGTCAGCGAAGCGTTTGCCGCGATAATCCTGCTCTTCGAGCTTGTAGCTCTGGATCATCGTGCCCATGCCGCCGTCGAGAATCAGGATGCGCTCTTTGAGGGCTTGCTTGAGAGCTTGAAGGCGGACGCTGCGATCGGACATTGGGACTACTCGAAAAGACCATGACGAAGGGGCGGGATCATAACAAACCTGTGCGCTTTTGGAGCACGTGCTGCTTTTGCATGAATATCGTTCATGTTTGTACGAGCGTCATACTGTAGAATCGCGGGCGTTTTTTTCACGATCGGGATCATGGGCATGTCGTACCGCGTCATCAGCATTTTCTTGCTGTTTTTAAGCTGGGGCGCCATTGCGCAGGAACCCGCGATCTCACCTTCTATTTCATATACGCGTGATATCCAGCCAATCTTCACCGAGAAGTGTGTGGCCTGCCACGCCTGCTATGACTCGGCGTGCCAGCTCAATCTGGGCAGCGGTGAAGGCGCAGGGCGGGGCGCGAGCAAGATGCCGGTCTACGACGGCGAACGCACCCAGGCGGCGCCGACCACGCGGCTGTTCTACGACGCCTTCGGCAAACGTGCCTGGCAGCAGAAAGGCTTTTATTCGGTACTCGATGCCCAGGGCAGCCAGGCGGCGCTGATGGCGCGGATGCTCGAACTGGGGCACAAAACTCCGCTGACCCCCAACGCCAAGTTGCCGGAAGACATGGTCCTCGGCCTGCAACGGGAAAACATGTGCGCGATGCCCGCCGAGTTTGACGGCTATGCCGGCGCCCACCCGAAAGAAGGCATGCCGCTGGCGGTGACCGGGCTGACCGATCAGCAATACCAGACCCTGCAGCGCTGGCTGGCGTCCGGTGCGCCGATCGACGAGCAGGGGCTGGCGCCGAGCGCCAAAGAAGCGCTGCAAATCGTCCAGTGGGAAAACCTGCTCAATGCGCCGGGCGCGCGGCAGAGTCTGGTCGGGCGCTGGCTGTTCGAACACTGGTACCTTGCGCACCTCTATTTCAAGGACGGCGAACCGGGGCACTACTTCCAGTGGGTGCGTTCGCGCACGCCAACCGGCCAGCCGATCGACCTGATCGCCACCCGTCGCCCGAATGACGATCCGGGTACTCAGGTGTATTACCGCTTGTGGCCGGTGCAAGGGGTGATCGTGCACAAGACCCACATCACCTATCCGCTGAGCGCGGCGAAGATGGCGCGGGTCAAGAGCCTGTTCTACAGCGGCAACTGGCAGGTCAATGCATTGCCGGGTTACGGCCCGCAGAGCCGGGCCAACCCGTTCGCCACGTTCGAGGCGATTCCGGCGCAGGCGCGTTATCAGTTCATGCTCGACAACGCCGAATACTTCGTCCGCACCTTTATTCGCGGGCCGGTGTGCCGTGGGCAGATTGCGACGGATGTGATCCGCGATAACTTCTGGGCGCTGTTCCAGGCTCCGGAACACGATCTGTACATCACCGATCCCAACTATCGCGGCCAGGCCACGCCGTTGTTGGCAATGCCGGGGCAGAACGATGACGTCGGCAGTGTCCTCAGTCTGTGGCACAACTACCGCAACAAGCGCAACGAATACGAAGCCCTGCGCCGTGACAGCTACGCCGAACTGCCGGCCCCGAGCTGGTCAACCTTGTGGGCCGGTAACGACAACGCGCTGCTGAGCATTTTCCGCCACTTCGACAGTGCGTCGGTGACCAAAGGCCTGATCGGCGAAGTGCCACAGACCATGTGGCTGTTCGACTATCCGCTGCTGGAGCGCACCTATTACCAGTTGGCGGTCAACTTCGATGTATTCGGCAACGTCTCCCATCAGGCGCAGACCCGCCTGTATTTCGACCTGATCCGCAACGGTGCCGAGCAGAACTTCCTGCGCCTGATGCCGGCCGATTCCCGCGAGGGCTACCTCAACGATTGGTATCAGAGCAGCGGCCAGTTCAAGATGTGGCTCGATTACGAAGCCATCGACGACGACAAGCCGACCGCACTGAAACTCGATGAGAAAGACCCGAAATTCGACTTCGCCATGCAGTTGCTGGGGCGTTATGGCGACCTCAATGCGCGGCCGGATCCGATCAACCGCTGTGACGGCGCCTATTGCTCGCGGCCGAATATCGACCCGGCCCTGCAAAATGCCGAGCAGGCGTTGAGCCGTCTGACTTCGCGCCCGGCCGCCGGTTTGAAGGTCATCGACCAATTACCGGAAGCGACCATGCTGCGCATCGAAACCCGCAGCGGCAAACGCGAGGTGTACAGCCTGCTGCGCAATCGCGCGCACAGCAACGTAGCGTTCCTGTTGGGCGAGTCGCTGCGCTATCAGCCAGGGCTGGACACCTTGACCATTTACCCGGGCGTGCTCAGCAGCTATCCGAACTTCATCTTCAACATTCCGGCCGAGCAAGTATCGGAATTTGTCGATGCCATGGAGAATGCCAAGGATGCCGATCGTTTCGAGAAAATCGTCGAACGCTGGGGGATCCGTCGCAGTCATCCGCAATTCTGGTTCTATTTCCACGACCTGAGCCAATACCTCCACGAAACTGACCCGGTGGAAGAGGGCGTGCTGGACATCAACCGCTACGAGAATCTTTGATCGTTTAATACAGGCCGACTGTCACAGCTTCAGGTAACTCACAAATCCCCTGTGGGAGCGGGCTTGCTCGCGAAGGCGTCAGTCCATTCAGAATGGTTGTCGCCTGACATGCCGTCATCGCGAGCAGGCTCACTCCTACAAGGGGTCGGTGGTGGTTTTGAGAGTTGTGTACGGGAGCCCCTCCAATGTTGATTTCAGTGCAGGCCCTGCGGGCGCTTGCCGCGTGGACGGTGGTCTGCCACCACTTCATGCAGATTTTCTTCGACTTCAAGGCCCGCGGCCCGGTCGGGCAGTTCTTCATCGACAAAGGCGCGGTCGGCGTCGATATTTTCTTTGTCATCAGCGGTCTGGTGATTTTCCTGTCCACCGAGGACAAGATTCTGCGGCCGGGGCAATTCCTGCTGTATCGGCTGTCGCGGATTGTCCCCGCGTACTGGCTGTACACGCTGTTGATGGCGTTGTTGGTGGTCTTCGCCCAGCCGCTGTTGCCGGATCAGACGGTGGATTGGGCGCATTTCCTCGCGTCGCTGTTATTCATCCCTGCACAAAACCCCGGCGGCTATGGGATCTATCCGACGCTGAATGTCGGCTGGACGCTCAATTACGAAATGCTCTTCTATGTGTTGTTTGCGTGTGCGCTGGTGTTCCGCTGGCAGGTGCGCTTGCTGGTGGTCGCCGCGTTGCTGTTTTCAGCATGTCAGGCGTTCGGCTGGCTCAACGAGTTTTACCGTTCCGATATCGTCTACGAGTTCTTGCTGGGGATCGGCATCGGCGTGCTCTACCGCCGGGGCTGGATTGGCGCCGGCCTGTGGCTGCCGCTGTTGGCGATGGGCGCCGCGTTGTTGGCGATCTATCACCTGGCACCGGCGCCAAGGCTGTTGAACTGGGGTGTGCCGAGTGCGGTGCTGGTGATGGCCTGCATGGCGCTGGAGCGCTACGTCGAGCGTAACTGGGTGATGAAATGGCTGGGTGACTGTTCCTATTCGGTGTATCTGATGCACGTGCTGGTACTGTCGGTTGGCGGTTTTATCGCGCGGCACTACGGGATCAATCCGTATCTGATGTTCATCGTCTGTGCGCTGGCCATTGGCGTGGGGTCATGGTTGAGCTACGAATGGGTGGAAAAGCGCAGCTATCAGTGGCTTAAAGCGCGGATCGATGGCGAACCGATGCGCGCACCTGTCGAGAATCTTTCCCGACAAAAATACTAGGACTTTGTCCGGCGCAATGATTGGCGTAAACTGCGCCCAAGCCTGCGAGGAGTTTCCATGACCGCTATTACCATTACCGACGCCGCCCACGATTACCTGGCCGATCTGCTCTCCAAGCAGAACACCCCGGGCATCGGCATCCGCGTCTTCATCACCCAGCCTGGCACCCAGTACGCCGAAACCTGCATTGCCTATTGCAAGCCGGGCGAAGAAAAACCTGAAGATACCGCGCTGGGGCTGAAAAGCTTCACCGCCTATATCGATTCGTTCAGCGAAGCGTTCCTTGACGACGCCGTCGTCGATTACGCCACCGACCGCATGGGCGGCCAGCTGACCATCAAGGCGCCAAACGCCAAAGTGCCGATGGTCAATGCCGACAGCCCGGTCAACGAGCGCATCAACTACTACCTGCAAACCGAAATCAACCCGGGGCTGGCCAGCCACGGCGGTCAGGTCAGCCTGATCGATGTGGTCGAGGACGGCATCGCCGTGTTGCAGTTCGGTGGTGGTTGTCAGGGCTGCGGCCAGGCCGACGTGACCTTGAAGGAAGGCATCGAGCGCACCTTGCTTGAGCGCATTCCAGAGCTCAAAGGTGTGCGCGACGTGACCGACCACACGCAGAAAGAAAATGCCTACTACTAAGGCGTTCGCTGCGGACATGAAAAACGGCGCCCCGTGAGCGCCGTTTTTTTATGGGTGAAGCAAAAGATCGCAGCCTTCGGCAGCTCCTACAGGGATACACATTCCAATGTAGGAGCTGCCGAAGGCTGCGATCTTTTGGCTTTCAGGGTCTGTAGAGGTGCGCATGCCCCGCGCGATACAGCGACGACTCGCTAAACACCTCACTGCCCAACACCCGACCCACCAGAATCAACGCTGTACGCCGAAACCCTTTGGCCGCAACCTTCTCGGCAATATCCTCCAGCGTCCCCACTACCCAGTCCTGATCCGGCCATGTCGCCCGGTGAATCACCGCAATCGGGCAATCCGCGCCGTAATGCGGCAGCAGTTCAGCGATGATCTTCTGCAAATGATTGACCCCCAGATGAATCGCCATGGTCGCGCCATGCTGCGCCAGACTGCTCAGTTCCTCACCCGCCGGCATCGCGGTCTTGTCCGCATAACGGGTCAGAATCACGCTTTGCGACACGTCCGGCAATGTCAGTTCCGCGCCAAGCAACGCCGCACACGCTGCGGTGGCGGTGACGCCGGGGATGATTTCGAACGGAATCTGCAACTCACGCAAATAACGAATCTGCTCGCCAATCGCGCCATACAGGCTCGGATCACCCGAATGCACCCGCGCCACGTCCTGGTCATTGGCATGGGCGGTTGTGATCAATTCAATGATCTGCTCCAGATGCAGTTCGGCGCTGTTGACCACGGTTTCGGCCTGATGCCCCTCCAGCACCGCGGCCGGCACCAGCGAGCCTGCGTAGATGATCACCGGGCAGCTGCGGATCAACCGCTGGCCTTTGACGGTGATCAGTTCCGGGTCGCCGGGGCCGGCGCCGATGAAGTAGACGGTCATGAAGAAATCCTGTGAAAAACGGGGCAGGGCAACGCTTCAGATGAAGATTGCTCATGATCAAACAGGGGGATTATCGGGATTTTACGCAGCGCCGGCCAATGCCAGTGTCGCCTGAGCGTATTTCTGCCGGGAAATCAGCAGTTTTGCCGGTGCCTGAATCAACTGCTCGGCAAGGGCCAGCGCGGCACTTTCCGCCACGCCGTAGCAACCGGTGCGCTCATAGGCAATTTGAGAATGGTGGCTGAGTCGCTGCTGGTAACTGGCCAATTCTTCGCTGCTGAAATACAACAGCGGCAGCGCCAACTGGCTGGCCAGTTCCTGCAAACCGGGTTCATCGCGTTTGAGATCGATGCTGGCCAGGGCCTTGACCGCTTCCAGCTCGATGCGATGCGCCTGCAACGCCTGATCGAGTAACGCGCGCAGCGTGCTGACCGGGCAGCCGCGCTGGCAGCCCAGGCCGACCACAAAGGTCGGCGCTGCGCGGTCATCGGTCATGCGTGGTACTGACCATCGCTTTTGCGGCGGAACAACCAGGCGCTGATCAGGCCCAGGGCCAGCCAGAACGCCACGTTGGTCAACTGCGAAGCGATTTTGAACTGGGTTTCCAGCGCTTCCGGAGCGAGCATCGAATGCACTTCCGGTTGCGGAGCGCCGATCACGTGCGGCACGGCGAGGATCGCCACGCCCAGCAACTTCATCAGCCAGTGGCGGCTGAACACAATCAACGCCAGGCCAACAGCAGTGGAGGCAGCGGTGCCGATCCACCAGGTTTGCCGCGAAGCCAGATCGGCTGCAGCGGTGCCCGGCAGTTCAGGCGGCAGGCCCAGGGTCGGCGCAAGGACGAAGGTCGCGTAGCCGGCCAGGCCCCAGAGCAGGCCTTGCGAGGTTTTGGACGGTGCACGCAAGGTGTACAGGCCGGCGAGCATCAGGGCGAAACCGACTGCCACCACCAGATTGCCGCCGGTGGTCGAGACCACACGTTGCCAGCCATCTTCCGGCTCCCAGGCTTCGGCGTCATGGGTGTGAGCGGCGGTGCCGGCGGCGTGTTCGTGAACGGCCACAGGTTCGGATTTCTCGAAGGTTTCGGCCTGCAGAATCAGCGGCGAGACCCAGAAGCTTTGCAGCAATGTCAGCAGCAGGGCGGCCAGCAGGCCGGTGAAACCTGCGGTTTGCGCGATACGCTTGATCATGTCGGCAGGTCTCAGTGGCACGGGAACGCGGCGCTGTGGCGGGTATCGTGAGCGGCGTTGTGCACCGCTTCGATGTGCGAGAAACCGGCGAAGTAAACGAGGCCGGCACCCAGGATCGACGCGAAAATCGCGGCGGTCAGGCGTTGGCTCAATGTGCTGGTGCTGGAGATTTTGTCGGTGTTGCTGCCGGTGCTGCTGATGATCGACATGGCGCTTCCCTTTGGAGTGTCAGCGGGTCAACAGAGCGCATGAAAACCCCTGCGGGTCGGGCACGCAGAGGTTCGAACAGCGCCCGCCCACCGCGGGTTTGTTATGTTCAGTGACGCAAAATGCGCACTGTGTGTTGCGGGCCGGTCTCCGGGCTCACGAGGGGTTGGCGTCTGGCCGACCTGCAAGCGTCACCTTCCCATGCCGTAATGGCACAGTGGATTTGACGCTTCGCTCGCTTACCGTTGCGGGGGCAGCACCGGACTGACATGGCTTTGAGTAAAGCACATGATTCACCGGTTTCCCGTTTCACCCTGTGAAGGGCACCCGTAACAAGTTGTGTAGGAGAGCATGGGTTGGGGATTTGAGTCAATTGGATGGGTATGGGGGTATATCCGTTGCTGCGGTAACGGCCACTTAGGGTTCCGCCCTTACGGCGGGTCACTTTTGGCAAACGCCCCAAAAGTAACCAAAAGGTCTATGCCCTGACGTTCGGCCCTCGCCTAGGCTCGGGTTCCTTCGCTGCGGGATTCATCCGGGGGGCAGCGCCTACGGTTTGCTTCGCTGCACCTCCTCTCGCTGTGTTTGGCTGCGCCAAACGGTCGCTGCGCTCCCACCCCCGGATAAATCCCTCCACTCAGCCTGCCGACGGGCCCTGAGATCAAAAGCGGTACTCGAGCTAACGCTCATCGTGTTGAGTGGGGCGGCTTCGCCGCATGGGGTGCACGCTTTCAGCCTGCTGGCGATGGCGGCCCGACAGCCGACCAATTTCCAACTGAACACACCCATTCCAACTGTGGGAGCGGGCTTGCTCGCGAAGGCGGCCTGACAGCCGACCAATTTCCAACGGAACACACTCATTCCAACTGTGGGAGCGAGCTTGCTCGCGAAGGCGGCCTGCCAGCCAACCAAACTCCAACTGAACACACCCAATCCCATGTAGGAGCTGCCGAAGGCTGCGATCTTTTGACCTGCTTTGGCTTTGGCTCTTGATGTGGCTTTTGATCTTTTGCCCCTTCGGCAGGCCGAGCGTAGGTGTCCATAAGGGGGAAGGCGCGCAGCGCCATGCGGCGAAGCCGCATACATCGAGAGGAGGTGCAGCGAAGCAAACCGGAGGCGATGCCCCCGGATGGACACCGTAGCGAGGGAACACTGAGCCTAAGCGAAGTGCCGTACGCCGGGGCAAAGCCTTTTGGGTTACCTTTTCGGCGTTTGGAAAAGGTGACTCGCTGTAAGAGCGAAACCGCCAGAGGCAACACCCGAAGGAACGGATATGCCCCCAAACCCCAAACCTCAAACCCGGCGTTTGGAAAAGGTGACTCGCTGTAAGAGCGAAACCGCCAGCGGCAACCCCCGCAGCAACGGATATGCCCCCAATCCAAAAAAAACCAAAGCATTGACCCATCCTCAAGCCATGCGTAGCCTTGCACCTTCGAGGTTCTTCGGCCCACGCCGAAGCTAAGAAGGGAACGCGGTCAAAGCCGCGGCTGCCCCCGCAACTGTGAACGGTGAAGTTCGTTGCCACGCCACTGCCAGCTCAATCCACTGAGCCCGCGGGAAGGCGCAACGAACGCCAGGCGCAAGGCCTGAACACCGTCAGCCAGGAGACCTGCCTCGTGACAGATTTCTCACTACAACCGGGCGGGGTGATCCGGTGGCGAATTCTTCCGCGCGCACGCTCGCAGCGGATCTCGTCCCGCATGCCCGCCACCTTGCCAAAGGGCATCCGATGAAAACACTGGCCAAACTCCCCGTCACCATCGTCACCGGTTTCCTCGGCTCGGGCAAAACCACCTTGCTGCGGCACATGCTCGACAACGCTCAGGGCCGTCGCATCGCGGTGATCGTCAACGAGTTCGGTGAGCTGGGCATCGACGGTGAAATCCTCAAGCAATGCACCATCGGCTGCACCGAAGAAGAAGCCACCGGCCGCGTCTACGAACTGGCCAACGGCTGCCTGTGCTGCACGGTGCAGGAAGAGTTCTTCCCGGTGATGCGTGAACTGGTCGCCCGTCGCGGCGATCTCGATCACATCCTTATCGAGACCTCCGGTCTGGCTCTGCCAAAACCGCTGGTACAAGCCTTCCAGTGGCCGGAAATCCGCAGCGCCTGCACCGTTGACGCGGTGATCACCGTGGTCGACAGCCCGGCAGTGGCCGCTGGCACCTTCGCCGCGTTCCCGGATCAGGTCGATGCCCAGCGCAAACTCGATCCGAATCTGGATCACGAATCGCCGCTGCACGAACTGTTCGCCGATCAACTGGCCAGCGCCGATCTGGTGATCCTCAACAAGGCCGACCAGACCAGCGCCGAAGATCTGGCTCGCGTTCGCGCCGAGGTCGCTGAAGAACTGCCGCCAGCGGTGAAAATCATCGAAGCCAGCAACGGTCGCCTGCCGCTGGACGTGCTGATCGGTCTCGGTGCCGGATCCGAAGAACATATCGACAGCCGCCACAGCCATCACGATCACCACCACGACGGTGATGACGACCACGATGACCACGATCACGACGCCTTCGATTCGATCTCGATCGAACTGCCGCAAGCCGACGAAAGCCTGCTGCTCGACGCGCTTACGCAACTGGTTGTGCAGCACGGCATCCTGCGCGTGAAGGGCTTCGCGGCGATTCCGAACAAGCCGATGCGCCTGTTGATTCAAGGCGTGGGCACGCGTTTCGACAAGCATTTCGACCGCCAGTGGGGCGCTGACGAAGCGCGCGTCACTCGTCTGGTGTTGATCGGTCAGGAACTCGACGCTGCGCAACTCGAAGCGCAACTGCGCGCCGCGCTCAGCGTTTAAGCCATGCACCTGCTCAGGACCCAGCCCGGCGGTTTCGTGTCGGATGACAACATTGCCGACCTTGGACAAACCCCCGCCGAGCTGGTGATCCTGTGCAGCGGCGATTCCAGCCTGGCGCTGCTCGCCGAAGCGGCGCAGCAACTGCCCGAGGATTACCCGAGCCTGCGCCTGGCCAATCCGATGCAGGTGCAGAACCACGCCTCGGTCGATCTGTATGTCGATGAGGTGCTGCGTCACGCCAAGGTCATTCTGATTTCGCTGCACGGCGGCATCGCTTATTGGCGTTACGGTGTCGAACGACTGGTGGAGTTGGCCGAGCGCGGGGTGCAGGTGATTCTGGTGCCGGGCGATGATCGTCCCGATCCGGAACTCAGCGACCTGAGCACCGTGCCCGCCGAAGATCGCGACCGCCTCTGGCAGTTCCTGCGTCAGGGCGGCATGGGCAATGCGCTGGATTTCTTTCATTGTCTGGCCAACCGCTGGCTGGCGCGCGACTACGCCTGGGGCGAACCGCAGGCGCTGCCGCGTACGGCGATTTACCACCCACAGAAAAACACCGCCGCACTGAGCGACTGGCAAGCCGAATGGCTGCCCGGTCAACCGGTCGCGGCGGTGTTGTTTTATCGCTCGCATTTGCAGGCGGCCAACACCGCGTTCATCGATGTGTTCTGCCAGCGCTTGCAGGCGGCAGGGCTCAATCCGTTGCCGATTGCCGTCGCCAGCCTGAAAGAACCCGGCTGCCTCAGTGTGGTCGAGGACTGGCTGGACGAGGTCGCGGCGGCGGTGATTCTCAACACCACCGGGTTCGCGCAGTCCAGTCCCGAAGCCCCACATCTGCGGCCATTTCGGCGCAATATTCCGGTGATTCAGGCGATCTGCGCTCAGGACAACGAACCCGGTTGGCGCGACAGCGAGCAGGGCCTTGGCCCGCGAGATCTGGCGATGCACATCGCTTTGCCGGAACTCGACGGGCGCATCATCAGTCGGCCGATCAGCTTCAAGGACCTGGCCTGGCGCAGCGAGCGCAGCCAGTCCGACGTAGTCTGCTACCGGGCGCAACCCGAACGCATGGATTTCGTCGCTGAACTGGCGCGGCGCTGGAGCGATCTGGCGCGGCTGCCGAACACGGAAAAACGCATCGCGCTAATCCTCGCCAACTACCCGACCCGTGACGGCAGGATCGGTAATGGCGTCGGTCTCGATACGCCGGCGGCGGCGTTGAATATCCTGCGCGCGTTGCAGGCGGAAGGCTTTCCGTTGACTGCTGAGTTGCCGGACAGCGGCACCGAACTGATCCAGCAATTGCTCGGCGGCGTCAGCAACGATCTCGACAGCATCGACCTGCGTCCGTGCCAGCAAAGCCTGGCGATGGACGCCTATCTGGCGATGTTCAATGCGCTGCCGCAGGCCAATCGCGCGGCAGTGCTGGAACGCTGGGGCGCGCCGCAAAACGATCCGATGTGCCGCGACGGGCGGATGATGATCGCCGGGCTGCGCTTTGGCCTGACCTTCGTCGGCATTCAACCGGCGCGCGGTTATCAGGTCGATCCGAGTGCGGTGTATCACGACCCGGATCTGGTGCCGCCGCACGGCTATCTGGCGTTCTATTTCTGGCTGCGCAACACCTACGCCGCGCACGCGGTGATTCACGTCGGCAAGCATGGCAACCTCGAATGGTTGCCGGGCAAGGGCGTCGGCCTTTCGGAGAATTGCTGGCCGGACGCGCTGCTCGGGCCGCTGCCGAACATCTATCCGTTTATTGTCAACGACCCGGGCGAGGGCGCCCAGGCCAAACGGCGCACGCAAGCGGTGATCATCGACCACCTGATGCCGCCGCTGACCCGCGCCGAAACCTACGGCCCGTTGCGCAATCTGGAACTGTTGGCCGACGAATATTACGAAGCGCAACTGCTCGATCCGCGTCGTGCGCGGGAGCTGCAGCGCGACATCCTGCAACTGGTGCGCGAGACGCAGATCGACCGTGAACTGCAACTCGACGCCGGTCTGGACAGCGACGCCGATGCAGCGATCTGGCTGCCGCGTCTGGACACCTATCTGTGTGATCTGAAGGAATCGCAGATCCGCGATGGCCTGCACATTTTTGGCGAGTCGCCGAGCGGGCGTTTGCGCATTGATACCTTGCTGGCCTTGCTGCGCATTCCGCGTGGCGACGGCAAAGGCGCGCAGTCGAGTCTGCTGCGGGCGTTGGCCAAGGCCTTCGAGCTGGGGTTTGATCCGCTGGATTGCGCACTTGCCGACCCGTGGAACGGCCCGCGCCCGCCGGAGCTGCAAAGCGTCAGCGACGAAATCTGGCGCACCGCCGGTGACACCCGCGAACGCCTCGAACTGTTCGCCACCCAACTGATCTCCCAAGCACTACAAATCCCCTGTGGGAGCGAGCTTGCTCGCGAAAGCGATGGGTCAGGTACATCAATGTCGACTGACACGACGCTTTCGCGAGCAAGCTCGCTCCCACAAGGGGCGTGTTGGGCTGAAGTGAGCGCGATCCTGAACAATCTGCGCGAAGTCGTCGCCCCACGCCTCGACGCCTGCGGCCCCGCCGAAATGCGTGGCCTGCTTGACGCCCTGAACGGCCGCTTCGTCCCCGCCGGGCCAAGCGGCGCACCCAGCCGTGGTCGTCTCGACGTGCTGCCCACCGGGCGCAATTTCTACTCGGTGGACGTGCGCAACCTGCCGACCACCACCGCGTGGCGCATCGGTTTCCAGTCCGCCACGCTGATTCTCGAACGGCACCTTCAGGATCACGGCGATCACCTGCGTCAACTCGGCCTCTCGGTGTGGGGCACTGCGACCATGCGCACCGGCGGTGATGACATCGCCCAGGCCATGGCGTTGATGGGCGTGCGTCCGGTGTGGGCCACCGGCAGTCAGCGCGTCGATGATTTCGAGATTCTGCCGCTGAGCCTGCTCGACCGGCCACGGGTCGATGTCACGCTGCGGGTCTCGGGCTTCTTCCGCGATGCCTTTGCCAACCTGATTCGGCTGTTCGACGCGGCCGTGCAAGCGGTGGCGGCGCTGGACGAACCGGATGACCTTAATCCGCTGGCCGCGAAAGTGCGTGCCGAGCGCGAGGCGCTTTTGCAATCGGGGCTGGATGCCGATACGGCGCGGCGCCAGGCCGGCTGGCGGATCTTCGGTGCCAAACCCGGAGCTTATGGCGCGGGCGTGCAGGGCGCCATCGATGGGCGTCTGTGGCAGAGCCGCGAAGATCTGGCCGAGGTCTACCTGAACTGGGGGGCCTACGCTTACGGCGGTTCTGACGAAGGCACCGCCGCCCGCGAGCAGTTCGTTCAGCGCCTGAGCCAGGTGCAGGCGGTGCTGCAGAACCAGGACAACCGCGAGCACGACTTGCTCGATTCCAATGACTATTACCAGTTCCAGGGCGGCATGCTCGCGGCGGTGGAAACCCTGCGTGGCGAAGCAGCGGCGAGTTATCACGGCGATCACAGCCAGCCGGATCTGCCGAAAATCCGTACCCTGAAAGAAGAGCTCAATCGGGTGATCCGCTCGCGGGCGGCCAATCCGAAATGGATCGACGGGGTCAAACGGCACGGCTATAAAGGCGCCTTCGAACTGGCGGCGACAGTCGATAACCTGTTCGCTTTCGACGCCACCACGCAACTGATCGACGATCATCAGTACGCGTTGTTAGCTGACGCCTACTTGCTCGACCCGGCGACCCGCGACTTTGTCCGCGAGCACAATCCGCATGCGCTGCGTGATATGGCCGAGCGCATGCTCGAAGCGCAGCAGCGTGGGATGTGGCAGGAACCCGGGGCCTATAAAGAGGCCCTGGAAAACCTGTTGCTGGATATAGAAGAAGACACCTGACACACCACAACATTTTGTAGGAGTGAGCCTGCTCGCGATAGCGGTGTATCAGCCAACCTATTTGTCGCTGAACCACCGCTATCGCGAGCAGGCTCACTCCTACATTGAAATGAATTCACACCGACCATGACCGAGTATTGAAGATGACCGAAACCCCGCATTTCCCGCTCTCCGCTGTGGTCGGCGCCGATGACCTGAAACTCGCCCTGTGCCTCACCGCGATCGACCCGAAAATCGGCGGCGTGCTGATCGAAGGCCCGCGTGGCATGGCCAAGTCGACCCTGGCCCGTGGCTTGGCCGATCTGCTCGCCAGCGGTCAGTTCGTCACGCTGCCGCTGGGCGCCACCGAGGAACGTCTGGTCGGCACCCTCGATCTCGACGCGGCACTGAGTGAAGGACGGGCGCAGTTTTCTCCCGGTGTTTTGGCCAAGGCTGACGGCGGTGTGCTGTACGTCGATGAAGTGAACCTGCTGCCGGATCATCTGGTGGACCTGCTGCTCGATGTGGCAGCCAGCGGCACCAACCTGATCGAGCGTGACGGCATCTCCCATCGGCATTCGGCGCGATTTGTATTGATCGGCACGATGAACCCGGAAGAGGGCGAACTGCGTCCGCAACTGCTTGACCGGTTCGGCCTGAACGTCGCCCTCAGCGGCAACACCGCGCCAACCGAGCGCGGGCAGATCATCCGCCGCCGACTGGATTTCGACAGCGATCCCCAGGCGTTCTGCACGCAGTGGGAAGCACAGCAACAGGCGCTGCGCGAACGTTGCGAACAGGCGCGCATCCTGTTGGCGAGCATTGCGCTGGATGACGACGCGTTGGCGAGCATCACCGAGCGTTGCTTTGCGGCGGGTGTCGATGGCTTGCGTGCCGATCTGGTCTGGCTGCGTGCAGCTCGTGCTCACGCGGCATGGCGCGGTGCGGCAGCGATTGCCGAGCAGGATATCGACGCCGTGGCGGAGTTCGCCCTGCGTCATCGCCGTAAAGAGTCCTCTTCTCACAGTCCGCAGCCACCCGCGCAGAATTCGGCCAATACGCAAGCCGAGTCAAGCGAGGGCCAGGGACAGTGGGGCGATATGCCCGCCCCGGCACTGGCCACCGGCGCTCGCCGCGAAGTGCCGAGCTGGCCAAAAAAGTAACCGGCATTCGTCCCCGATCCGACGCGGGGGCGAATGCCAGACCTCGTGCCGGACGCCTCGACCATGGACGCCAAGGCCAGCGCCACGCTGCGCGCAGCGGTCTGGTGAACTGGCCGGGCACGCTGCTCAACGGTCGGCCGCAGACTTGCGAAGATCTGCAGTTCCAGTTGCGCACTCGAACTCCCCATGAGCTGTGGCTGGTGATCGTCGATGCCTCGGCTTCGACGCGTCGGCATCAGGCGCTGAGCGATGCCAAGGGCTTGCTCGCGCAATTGTTCGATGATGCTTATCGGCAACGGGCGCGGCTGGCCCTGCTGACCGCCAGCGGCAGCGCGCCGAAATGGCAGGTGCAGGGGTTGAAGGCGTCGAGTGGCTTGCGCACCTGGCTGGAGGCGCTAGGGGCGGGCGGTGGAACGCCGCTAGTGGCAGCTTTGACGCAGGCACAGCAATGGTTGACCCAGCGACAAAAGCGCTTCCCGGCCGAGCAGCAGCGCATGCTGGTGGTGACGGATGGGCGTTTGAAAACCTTGCCGTCGATACCGCCGCTGGAGTGTCCGGGATTGCTGATCGACATTGAGCGTGGGCCGATCCGCCTGGCACGGGCGCGAGAATTAGCGGCAGCGCTGAATGCGGATTATCGGCATATCGATGACGTGTGAAGTCTGAACGGGCCTCTTCGCGAGCAGTCTCGCTCTCACAAGGAATGTGAACGCTGCTTTACCTGTGGGAGCGGGCTTGCTCGCGAAGAGGTCACCTCGGTTCAAACGGATATCATCCAAACTTGCAGCGCTGCTCTATGCTCCACCCCAGCCCAATCACAAGGAGTGAACCATGCGGGTACTGGTCGCCAATCCTCAGGACGATTTCCGCGTCAAAGCCTACGCCGGCACCAATGGCGTGCTGCTGGCCATGGATCTGGCTGAACCGCGACGCAAAGGCCTGCTCGGGTTTGCCATCGAGAAACAGCAGGGCGACAAACCGTGGTTGTTCCTGTTCAACAGCCTGACGTTTCCCGGCAAGGCACACACGTTCCCCCAATATCACGCCACGCCCAGCGATAAAGCGCCGCTGCAGAAATTTCGCTGGGCCGATTACGCTGTCAATCCAGGCACGACGATGCACTATCGCGTGCATCTGGCCTATGGCACGGCGGACGCGCCGCAACTGGGCGAATCGCTGGCGCTGAGCATCACCAGTGACAACGGTCATCCGGCCAACCAGAGCGTGATCTTCAACCGTGCCGTGGCCGCCAGTCAGGCCTTCCAGCGCAAGTTTCCCGACCTCGATGCGCAGATCAGCGCCAACAAAAATCTGCCCATCGAAGCCTGGCCCGACGCGGCGCGGCTGTGGCTGGAGAACGGACTGCTGGAGCGATTGCTGGGCTTTATCGAACGTGCGGTGGACGCGCAGTGGGCGCTGGATATTGCGATCTACGAGTATCAGTTGCAGGCGATTGTCGATGCAGTGAACGCTGCGCTCGCCCGAGGGGTTCAGGTGCGCGTGCTGTATCACGCCCAGCCTGATGATCCTGGCACAACCTTCAACGAAGCGAACCTTGCCAGGCTGCCTGAGGCGAACAAGCGTGGCCGGATCACTCACAATATTTTCCACAACAAATTCATCGTCCTCAGCCGTGTCGATGGCGCGGGTCAGCGTCAACCGCAGGCCGTGCTGTGCGGCAGCACCAATTTCACCGCCAATGGTGTTTATCGCCAGGCCAATGTGGTGCATACGCTCGACGATGAGACGATTGCCATGCGGTATTTGCAAACGTTCGAAGAGGTTTGGGCCAATCCCGCCGACGTCGGCGCGACGCGCAACTGGATCACCGAGCGCAATCCGATGGACTCCGCGCAGCCGCTGTTCGCCGGGTTCTCACCACGTCGCGGCGGGGCTGATTTGCGCGAGTTCGTCGAGATCATCGAGGCGGCGAAAAAGGACGTGTTGTTCGTCACCGCGTTCAGCCTGCCGGATGCGATTCTCAACGCGCTGCTCGGCAAACCGCATGACGACATCTTGCGTTACGGTCTGCAAAACACCGCGAGCCGTATAACCGGATTCCATGCCGATCGCTCCGCCGAATTCGCCGCTACGGCATTGTTGAACACCGGTCTGGAAGGCTGGCTCAAGGAAAACATGAAAGGCCAGAAGGGTAACCTGCTGGTGCACACCAAAGCTGTGGTCAGCGATTTCACCAGCGATACCCCGACGATTATCAGTGGTAGCCACAACTTCAGCACCTCGGCCAGTAACGGCAATGACGAAAATTACCTGATCATCCGGGGCGATACCGATCTGGCTGATCGTTATGGCCTGGAATTGTTGCGGTTTTATGAGCATTACCGCTTTCGCTATTTCGCGAAGAAGCTGGCGCTGAAGCAGGTGAGTCCATTGGCGGTGGATGACAGCTGGACTCATGATTATTACGTAGAGGGCGATCTGCGGCAGTTGTCGCGCTTGCGTTTTGCCGGGCGATGATGTGGTGTGTTTGATGACCCCTTCGCGAGCAAGCCCGCTCCCACAGAGGTTATTCGTCGGACGCAGGTTCTGAGTTCAAAGAAGGTCCAATGTGGGAGCGGGCTTGCTCGCGAAAGGGCCTGCAGGAAAATCACATTTCTTGTGCTCTTACAGATTTTGAAATGATTTGCCGCTGTAGAAAATGTGCCTTGAGCCTGTACGCTCCAAGGCCATTTTTCATTCAGGATTTGCATGAACACCCTCTTGGAGCCTCCCAGTCGTACCTTCTCCTCGCGCCATGGCGCGGTCTTGACGCACTCGCAGCATCCGGTTTTCCGACACCCGTCTATCGTTGACAACGCGGCTTCAGAGCCTTCGCGTTGGACTTTGCCGTGCCCGGCAGCCTGAATTCACTGAAGAGAGATCGAGACATTTTATGGAATGGTTAGCGGATCCCACGGCCTGGTTAGGCCTGTTGACTCTGATCGTGCTGGAACTGGTGCTGGGTATCGACAACCTGGTGTTCATCGCGATTCTGGCGGACAAACTGCCGCCGCATCAGCGCGACCGTGCGCGAATCATCGGCCTGTCGCTGGCGTTGATCATGCGCCTGGGCCTGTTGGCGAGTATTTCCTGGCTGGTCACTCTTACGCAGCCATTGTTCGAGGTATTCGACAAGAGCTTCTCCGGCCGTGACCTGATCATGCTGTTCGGTGGTGTGTTCCTGTTGTTCAAGGCCACCATGGAGCTGCACGAACGACTCGAAGGCCACGTCGGCCAGCGCTCGACCAACGCCGCTTACGCGCTGTTCTGGCCGATCGTGGCGCAGATCGTGGTGCTCGACGCGGTGTTCTCGCTGGACGCGGTAATCACCGCCGTCGGCATGGTTGATGAACTGGCGGTGATGATGATCGCGGTGATCATTTCCATCGGCCTGATGATCGTCGCCAGCAAGCCGCTGACCCGCTTCGTCAATGCGCACCCGACGGTGATCATGCTATGTCTGGGCTTCCTGATGATGATCGGTTTTGCCCTGACGGCCGAAGGCTTGGGTTTCCACATCCCGAAAGGCTATCTGTACGCGGCGATTGGTTTCTCGATCCTGATCGAGGTGTTCAACCAGATCGCCCGGGCCCGACGCAAGCGTTCGATGCAAGGCCTGCGCCCCATACGTGAGCGCACGGCCCACGCGGTAATGCGTCTGCTGGGCGGGCGCAAGCTGGAGGCGGAGGAGGTCGGCGAGGAAATCTCCGACCTGCTGGATGACGGCGAAGCCCCTAATGCGGAGCTGTTCGACCGCCGCGAGCGAGTGATGATTAGTGGCGTGCTGCAACTGGCCGAGCGGCCGATTCGTAATCTGATGACCGTACGCGCGGACGTCGACACCATCGATCTGGCCGACGACGCCGAAACGATTCGCACAAAATTGATGCACTCTTCGTATTCGCGTCTGCCGCTGATTCGCAACGGCGCGGTGGACGAACCGTTGGGGTTCGTGCACAAGAAAGAGCTGCTCAAGGAGTACCTGGCCGGTACCGAGCCGAATCTGGAGCACCTTGCGCGCAAGACCATCAACCTGCTCGACAGCTATTCGATCCTCAATGCGCTGGAGCAAATGCGCGCGGCGTCGACTCACATCGCCTTCGTGGTCAACGAATTCGGTGACTTCGTCGGCGTGTTGACCATGACCGACATCCTCGAATCGATTGCCGGCGAACTGCCCGATGCCAGCGAAATCGAAGGCCCGGACGTGATCGAGGAGCAGGGCGGTTTTGTCGTCAGCGGCGCATTGAACCTGACGCGTGTTCGCCAGCGCACCGGGTTCGGCGCCGAACCGACCGAGGACTATCAGACCTTGGCCGGACTGGTGATGAGCCTGCTGGATCGCTTGCCGATGAAGGGCGACCGGCTGCAGTACGAAGGCTGGCAAATGACCGTCAAAGCCGTTGAGGAACGACGGGTGACGCGGGTGTTGCTGGTGCGCGATTCTGCGTAAGGCAGCAGCCTTGCGCTGACGGTGCCGACCCCTTCGCGGGCAAGCCCGCTCCCACAGTGCACGCGTCGTACACGAAATGTGTGAACAACGTTGCCCCCTGTGGGAGCGGACTTGCCCGCGAGCGATGTGTCAGACGCCGCAACGATTACGGGAAATGCACTGCCTCAAATCACCCGCCGATGCGCACGCGTGATTGTGCAGAGCCTGCTCAATGTGCGGCGCAACCACGGCAGGTCATGCCGTGATTTCTGCTGCACCACCGGCGCCCTGGTCCTGCCAATATGCCGGGCAAAATCCGCCGCCAGTGTTTCCTCTGTGCCGATGCCCTTGAGTTTTTTCACCAGCCTGCCGTTCTTGTAGAACAGCACCGTCGGCGTGCCGGTAACCAGCGGATGGCGCGGTGACTCACGGGTGTTAAGCATGTAGATATTGGCGCGATGACGGTACGGCTCGGCCACCTCACGAAACACCGGCCCGGCCCATTCGCAGGCAGGACAGTGTTCGTTAGCGAAGTACAGGATCACCGGGCGCCAGGTTTTCAGGGCTTTGCGGTAAACCGGGGCCAGATTGGAAATGGTATTGGCAGCGCTCATTGAGAACTCCTTTTCAACGACCTCGAAGGTTCGATGACGTTAAAGAAGGGTGAAGAACAGGTCTACTGTCAGAAATTACAGGTGGCCTGTGGATTCGCGAGATTTTTCCCACTTTTATGAAGGACCAGCCCGACACGAAGCCCGGAAATGTGGAATGTCGGGAGGTGATACCTTTTTTTCACTCAATAAAAGAGAAGGCGGTAATGAGCGATAGGCGTCGAAGCCGTCTTGGAGTGCTATTTTAAGCACTATTAACAGCACTCCAAGGAGCACCATCATGACTCACGTAGTCCTTTCTAATATCGTTGCGAGTATTTCTGAATTGAAAAGAAACCCCATGGGTACCGTGGCCGCCGGTGGCGGCCAATCTGTTGCAATCCTCAATCGAAATGAGCCAGCGTTTTATTGTGTTCCCGCAAAGGAGTATGAGGCGATGATGAATCGTCTTGAGGACCTGGAACTGATCGCACTATGCAAGGAGCGAGAAAACGATCCCACCATCAAGGTCTCTATAGATGACCTATGGGTAGGGAGAAGAGAGCGGGGAGAAGTCTACGACAAAGCCGCTAGCCGATAGATATGGAGAGAGGGCACGTTCAAACGCCAACCACATTTGCACCGAAGTAGCCGTCGATGCTCCAATTGGGAACCCGCTACTCGCGATTTGTAGCCTAAGGTAGCGCAGCCCATCAGTACTTTCACGTAACACCATTCCTCGCATTTCCCGCATCTGTTTGATTCCAAAAACATTTCAGTCCACTGCAGATTCCCTGCAATTCCTGTGGCACACTTTCTGCTGTCTATTCCGTAGTAACAAACCGTGTTCCGGTATAGTGGAATAAACATCATCCTGGAGTGCTTGCCATGCATCGCCGTCCTTCGTTGTTCAAAGCGTGTGTTTTTGTTCTTGCGGCTTCGTCCGCTGTGATGGGCATGGCCCAGGCAGCCGATAGCAAGCTCGACAGTGTTCTGGCCCGGGGCAAGCTGATTGTCGGCACCGGCAGCACCAATGCGCCGTGGCACTTTCAGGGTGCGGACGGCAAGTTGCAGGGCTTTGATATCGACATCGCCAGGATGGTGGCCAAAGGGCTGTTCAATGACCCGAGCAAAGTCGAGTTCGTCGTGCAGTCGTCCGACGCGCGAATTCCCAATCTGCTGACCGACAAGGTCGACATGAGTTGCCAGTTCATCACCGTTACCGCCAGTCGTGCGCAGCAAGTGGCGTTCACCCTGCCGTACTACCGCGAAGGTGTCGGCCTGCTGCTGCCGGCCAACAGCAAGTACAAGGAAATCGAAGACCTGCAGGCTGCCGGTGACAGCGTCACCGTGGCCGTGCTGCAAAACGTCTACGCCGAAGAACTGGTGCATCAGGCGCTGCCCAAGGCCAAGGTCGATCAGTACGACAGTGTCGATTTGATGTATCAGGCGGTGAACTCCGGCCGTGCTGATGCCGCTGCTACCGATCAGTCGTCGGTCAAGTACCTGATGGTGCAGAACCCTGGCCGTTACCGCAGCCCGACCTACGCCTGGAGCCCACAGACCTACGCCTGTGCAGTCAAACGCGGCGATCAGGACTGGCTGAACTTCGTCAACACCGCCCTGCATGAAGCCATGACCGGCGTTGAGTTTCCGACTTACGCAGCGTCCTTCAAGCAATGGTTCGGGGTCGACCTGCCGTCGCCGGCGATCGGTTTCCCTGTCGAATTCAAATGATCCCGTGAGAGTGGGGCGCCTGCACGCGCCCCGCTCAAGGTACTGCTGACCATGAACTATCAGTTGAACTTTGCTGCCGTATGGCGCGATTTCGACACCTTGCTGGCGGGGCTCGGTCTGGGTCTTGAACTGGCGCTGGTGTCGATCGCCATCGGCTGCGTGATCGGCCTGCTGATGGCGTTTGCCTTGCTCTCGAAGCATCGCGCCTTGCGGGTGCTGGCGTCGGTGTACGTCACGGTGGTGCGTAACACGCCGATTCTGGTGTTGATTCTGTTGATCTACTTTGCCTTGCCAAGCCTGGGCATTCGTCTGGACAAGATCCCCTCGTTCATCATCACGCTGTCGCTGTATGCCGGTGCCTATCTGACCGAAGTGTTCCGTGGCGGCTTGCTGAGCATTCCCAAAGGCCAGCGTGAAGCCGGGCTGGCGATCGGTCTCGGTGAGTGGCAGGTCAAGGCCTACGTCACCGTGCCGGTGATGCTGCGCAACGTGTTGCCGGCGCTGTCGAACAACTTCATCTCGCTGTTCAAGGACACCTCGTTGGCCGCCGCGATTGCGGTGCCGGAGCTGACTTATTACGCGCGCAAGATCAACGTCGAGAGCTACCGGGTGATCGAAACCTGGCTGGTGACCACGGCGTTGTATGTCGCGGCCTGTTACCTCATTGCCATGCTGCTGCGTTACCTCGAGCAGCGTCTGGCGATCCGCCGATAGGAGGCTGCGATGTACGAATCTCCCAGTTGGTTGCATGAATTGTGGGTAGCACGCGAGACGTTGCTGCAAGGCTTCCTGACCAGTGTGCAGGTGTCGGCGCTGGCGATTCTGTTCGGCACGCTGCTCGGCGTCGTCACCGGTCTGGTGCTGACTTACGGCAAGTTCTGGATGCGCGCGCCGTTCCGCTTTTATGTCGACATTATTCGCGGCACGCCGGTGTTTGTATTGGTGCTGGCCTGCTTCTATATGGCGCCGGCGCTGGGCTGGCAGATCAGCGCGTTTCAGGCCGGAGCCTTGGGCCTGACGCTGTTCTGCGGCTCGCACGTTGCCGAGATCGTGCGCGGTGCCTTGCAGGCATTGCCACGCGGGCAGATGGAAGCGAGCAAGGCGATCGGCCTGTCGTTTTATCAATCCCTCGGTTACGTGCTGTTGCCCCAGGCGTTGCGGCAAATCCTGCCGACCTGGGTCAACTCGTCCACCGAAATCGTCAAGGCTTCGACCTTGCTCTCGGTGATCGGCGTTGCCGAACTACTGCTCAGCACCCAACAGATCATCGCCCGGACTTTCATGACCCTGGAGTTTTACCTGTTCGCCGGTTTTCTGTTCTTCGTCATCAACTACGGCATCGAATTACTCGGCCGGCATATTGAAAAGCGGGTGGCCCTGCCATGACTCAAGCTCAAGTTTCCAACGCTCAGAACGGTCAGCCGCTGCTGGACATCCGTGGCCTGCACAAGCAATACGGCGCAGTCGAAGTGCTCAAGGGCGTCGACCTGAGCATGCAGCGCGGCAATGTGGTGACGCTGATCGGTTCCAGCGGTTCGGGCAAGACCACCTTGCTGCGTTGCGTGAACATGCTCGAAGAGTTTCAGGGCGGGCAGATCCTGCTCGACGGCGAGTCCATCGGCTATGACGAGGTCGGCGGTAAACGTGTGCGTCACGCCGAAAAAGTCATCGCCCGTCATCGCGCGATGACCGGCATGGCGTTCCAGCAATTCAACCTGTTCCCGCACCTGAGCGCCTTGCAGAACGTCACCCTCGGTCTGCTCAAGGTAAAGAAAATGCACAAGGACGAAGCGGTGGTGCTGGCCGAGAAATGGCTGGAACGGGTCGGCCTGCTGGAGCGGCGCAATCACTTTCCCGGGCAGTTGTCCGGCGGGCAGCAACAGCGTGTGGCGATTGCCCGGGCGATTGCGATGAACCCGAGCCTGATGCTGTTCGACGAAGTCACCTCGGCCCTTGATCCGGAGCTGGTCGGTGAAGTGCTGAACGTGATCAAGGGCCTGGCCGAAGACGGCATGACCATGTTGCTGGTGACCCACGAAATGCGTTTCGCCTTCGAGGTTTCGGACAAGATCGTATTCATGAATCAGGGGCGAATCGAAGAGCAGGGGCCGCCCAAGGAACTGTTCGAACGCCCGCAATCGCCGCGTCTGGCTGAGTTTCTCAAGAGCACGCGGTTCTAATTTTTGCTTTGTAATCAGGAGAAGTACCCATGAGCATTACTCGATACGGCACCGGCAGCACCGCCGCTGGCGGTCAGCCACGTCCCTTCGCGCGCGCCGTTGAAGCGGATGGCTGGCTGCACGTGTCCGGCCAGGTGCCGGCGGTGGATGGCGAGATCATCGTTGGCGGCATCGTCGAGCAGACCCACCAGACCATGAAGAACCTGATCGCGATTCTCGAAGAGGCCGGTTACGGCCTGGAAGATGTGGTGCGCGCTGGCGTATGGCTGGATGACCCGCGGGATTTCAGCAGTTTCAACAAGGTCTTCGGCGAGTACTTCAAACCGGAACACGCCCCGGCACGGGCCTGTGTGCAGGCGAGCATGATGGTTGATTGCAAGGTCGAGATCGATTGCATTGCGTACAAGAAAAAGGCCTGAACCGAGGTGCCCCTATCGCGAGCAGGCTCACTCCTACAGAAGGACGCGCTTCAACTGTAGGAGTGAGCCTGCTCGCGATGGCGATCTAACCGTCGACGCTGCACTCTCGGTAAACTCCCGGCACTTTCATTGGGAACTGAAAACATGACCGAAGACACCATCAAACGCCGGGCCCGCGGTCTGGACCGGGCGTTCGATATCCTCGATTTCCTCAAGGAAATCGGCCAGCCGCTGCGTCCGAACGACATCGCCAATGGTATCGGCAGCCCTAAATCCACGGTCTACGAACTGGTGGCGTCGCTGCTGGAACGCAGGATTCTGGAGCCGGTGGGCAAGGACGGTCACGTTTATCTCGGTCGTCAGTTGTACTTCCTCGGGCAGGCGCACCTGCGTCACTTCGACCTCAGTCGCGAGGCCGATCACGCCTTGCAGGAGATCGTCAGCCAGACCCGCGAAACCGCGCAGATGTGCCTGCTCAACGGGCGCAAATACACGGTGGCGCTGATGAAGGAGGGCGAGCGGCATTTCCGCATTTCGTCCGACATTGGCGAAAACGCGCCGATCCCGTGGACCGCGTCCGGACGCCTGCTGCTGGCGCACCTGAGTGATCAGCAGATCATCGACCTGATCGACGAAGACGACTACATCCTGCCCGACGGCGAGCGCCTGCCGCTGGAACGCTTTCTGGCGGAGATCCGCCAGGCCGGCATCGACGGATTCTTCTCGTTCGACAGCGTGGCCGACACCTTCACCCATTGCTTCGCCGCGCCGGTCAAAGACCCGAGTGGCGTGGCCATCTGCACCCTGTGCATCGTCGCCCCACGGGCCGATGCGAAGAACAATTACGACGACTATCGCCGGGTGCTGATCGAGAGCGCCAACAGCCTCGCCCGGCGTATCAACGAATAACCGCGGCTGCCAGCGGCCGCGACAGTGAGGAGTTCAAGCATGACGACTGCCATCAATACCGCTGTGGAAAAGGGCGACGCTGCCATCGGCGCACACCTTGTGCGTGACGTCAGCCTGCCGGCGCTGGTGCTGCACCGCGAGGCGCTGGAGCACAACATTCGCTGGATGCAGAAGTTCGTCAGCGACAGCGGCGCCGAGCTCGCGCCCCACGGCAAGACCAGCATGACCCCGGCGCTGTTCCAGCGTCAGCTCGACGCCGGCGCCTGGGGCATCACCCTCGCCAGCGCCACCCAGACCCGCGCTGCATACGCCCACGGCGTGCGCCGGGTGTTGATGGCCAACCAACTGGTCGGCACGCCAAACATGGCACTGATTGCCGATCTGCTGGCCGATGCCGATTTCGATTTCTACTGCATGGTCGATCACCCGGACAACGTCGCCGATCTCGGCGCCTACTTCGCCTCGCGCGGAGTGAAGTTGAATGTGATGATCGAGTACGGCGTGGTCGGTGGCCGCTGCGGTTGCCGCAGCGAGCAGGAAGTCATCGCGCTGGCCCAGGCGATCAACGCGCAACCGGCGCTGGCTCTGACCGGCATCGAGGGTTACGAAGGGGTGATCCATGGCGATCACGCGGTTAGCGGCATTCGTGAATTCGCCGCGTCGCTGGTGCGCCTGGCGGTGCAGTTGCAGGACAGCGGCGCGTTTGCCATTGCCAAGCCGATCATCACTGCCTCGGGGTCGGCGTGGTACGACCTGATCGCCGAATCGTTCGAAGCGCAGAACGCCAGCGGACGCTTCCTCAGCGTGCTGCGCCCGGGCAGTTATGTCGCCCACGATCATGGCATCTACAAGGAAGCGCAGTGCTGCGTGCTGGATCGTCGTAGCGATCTGCACGAAGGATTGCGCCCGGCGCTGGAAGTCTGGGCCCACGTGCAATCGCTGCCGGAGCCGGGTTTTGCGGTGATCGCCCTCGGCAAACGCGATGTGGCATTCGATGCCGGCCTGCCGGTGCCATTGCTGCGTTACAAGGCCGGTGTATTGCCAGCGGTGGGCGACGATGTCGGCGCGTGCAAGGTGACGGCGGTGATGGACCAGCATGCGTTCATGACCGTGGCGCCGGGGGTTGAATTGCGGGTGGGCGATATCATTTCCTTCGGCACCTCGCACCCGTGCCTGACCTTCGACAAGTGGCGGGTGGGGTTGCTGGTGGATGAGGAGTTAATGGTGGTCGAGAGTATGGAGACCTGTTTCTAGGGCTAGAGACCGAGTCGTGGCCATTCGCGAGCAAGCTCGCTCCCACAGGGGAATGCATTCCAAATTGTGGGAGCGAGCTTGCTCGCGAAGAGGCCGGATCAACCACCACCGAATCAGCAGAGACGGCACATGATGACCAGCCTCAGCCCCCTGGGCCCGAACACCCCGCGCATCGCCCTGATCGGCGAATGCATGATCGAACTCCAGCACCGCGCCGACGGCAGCCTGCAGCAAAGTTTCGGCGGCGATACCTTGAACACCGCGGTGTACCTGGCCCGCGCCCTCGGCGAACACGCCCGGGTCGATTACGTCACCGCGCTCGGCGACGACAGCTTCAGCGACGCCATGTGCCAGAGTTGGGCCGACGAAGGCATTGGCCTGGATCTCGTGCAGCGATTGCCCGGTCGCTTGCCCGGCCTGTACTGCATCCAGACCGACGCCAGCGGTGAACGGCGTTTCCTCTACTGGCGCAATGAAGCGGCGGTGCGCGATTGCTTCACGACCCCGGCGGCCGAGCCGATTCTGGCGGCGCTGCCGGACTACGATGTGCTGTATTTCAGCGGCATCACCCTCGCAGTGCTGGGGGCCAAGGGCCGCGAGCGCTTGATCCAGACCCTGATCGAAGCCCGCCAGCGCGATGCGCGGATCGTCTTCGACAACAATTATCGACCACGCTTGTGGGCCTCACAGGAAGACGCGCGGGCGGCCTATCGCAGCGTGTTGCCGCATGTCGATCTGGCGTTGCTGACCGTGGATGACGAGCAGGCGCTGTTCCATTTTGCCGATTGCGAGGCGGTGTTCGAGGCGTACGCGCAGATCGGCACCCCGGAAGTGGTGCTCAAGCGTGGCGCCGAGGCGTGTCTGATTCGTTGTGATGGCGAGGCGCTCGAAGTGCCGGCGCAGCAGGTCGACAAGGTCGTGGATACGACGGCGGCCGGGGATTCGTTCAGCGCGGCGTATCTGGCCAGGCGTTTGCTGGGCGGCAGTCCGGTCGAGGCGGCTGAGGCGGGGCATTGGCTGGCGAGTCGGGTCATCCAGTTCCCGGGAGCGTTGATCCCCAAAGCCTGACCCCCTGTAGGAGCTGCCGAAGGCTGCGATCTTTTGATTTTGCTTTTTTAAGATCAAAAGATCGCAGCCTTCGGCAGCTCCTACAGAGAAACAGGTCAAACAGGTCAATCGCGGAAAAACACCTGCACCAGGTGATAGCCGAACTTGCTCTTGATCGGCCCATGCACCGTGCGCAGCGGCTTCTTGAAGATCACCGCATCAATCGCACCGACCATCTGCCCCGGCCGCACTTCACCCAGATCACCGCCGCGCTTGCCGGACGGGCAGGTCGAGTATTTCTTCGCCAGCACGTCGAACGCTTCGCCCTTGGCAATGCGTTGTTTGAGCTGTTCGGCCTCTTCGGCGGTTTTCACCAGAATATGGCGGGCTTGGGCTTTCATCGTGCGATACCTGTAACGGGGTGACGGCGGGGCGCGGGATTATGCCTCAAGTGACGGCGTTTGGTTGATCATCTCGCGGATCTTGTTGGCCAGCACTTCAATCGAAAACGGCTTGGCCACCATGTCCATGCCATCCTCGAGAAAGCCCTGGCGCTCGGCGGCCTTCTGCGCATAACCGGTCATGAACAGCACTTTCAGGCCCGGACGATGCTGGCGGGCAATTTCCGCCAGTTGCCGGCCATTCATCCCCGGCAGGCCGACGTCGGTCACCAGCAGATCCACACGCAGCTCCGATTCCAGCAGCGGCAGGGCGGCGCTGGCGTCGGCGGCTTCGTGGGCGAGGTAACCCAGCTCCTTGAGTAGATCGAGCACCAGCATGCGCACTGCCGGGTCATCCTCAACCACCACCACGGTTTCCCCGCAAGTGGCCGTCGGCGCGGCACCGAGGGTTTCCACAACTGGCCGTTCCGGCTCCAGCAGGTTCAGGCGCGGCAAGTACAAGCGCACACAGGTGCCCTGATTCGGCAGGCTGTCGAGGCTGACATGACCGCCCGACTGCTGGGCGAAGCCATAAATCATCGACAGTCCGAGCCCGGTGCCCTGGCCGATCGGTTTGGTGGTGAAAAACGGATCGAACGCCTTGGCGCGCACCGACGGCGTCATGCCGGTGCCGTTGTCGCTGACCGCCAGCATCAGGTAGTCGCCGGCCTTGACCGGTTCGAGGGTGGTGATGTCGTTGCCGTCGAGGTAAACGTTGGCGGTTTCGATCAGCAGCTCGCCGCCATCGGGCATGGCGTCGCGGGCGTTGATCACCAGGTTGAGCAGGGCATTTTCCAGTTGGCTGACGTCGGTACTGATCGGCCACACGTCGTCGGCCAGGCGCAGCGTGAGTTCGATCGGGTCGCCCTTGGTGCGGCGGATCAAATCTTCCAGCGAATGAATCAGTTCGTTGACGTTGAGGGTCTTGCGGTCCAGCGACTGCCGGCGCGAGAACGCCAGCAAGCGATGGGTCAGCGCCGCTGCTCGGTTGGCCGACGACACCGCCGCTTCGGTGAAACGCCCGATTTCATCGGCGCGGCCGTCGGCGATGTAGCGTTGCATCAGATCAAGGCTGCCGATGATCCCTGTGAGCATGTTGTTGAAGTCGTGGGCGATACCGCCGGTGAGCTGGCCGACCGCTTCCATCTTCTGCGCATGGCGCAACGCGTCTTCGGCGCGTTCGCGTTCGAACATTTCGTTCTGCAGGCGCTGATTGGCCTGGGCCAGTTGTTCGGTACGGGCGCTGACCCGTTCCTCCAGGGTTTCATTGAGATTGCGCAGCGCTTCTTCGGTCTTCTTCCGTTCGGACTCGTCGATCACGAAAATATAGAAACCGTTGACTGAGCCATCGGCACCGTGGCGCGGCAGGTAATTCATCAGCGCATGGCGGCTGCTGCCGTCGCGATGTGGGGTGTACAGGCTGAACGAGCAGGGCCGTCCGGCCAGAGCTTCTGCAATGTACGGCGCACGCAGAAAGTAGGCTTCTTCGCCGATCACTTCGCGAATGGTGCGGCCATACAGTTCCTGCGGCGTCAGGCCGTACCAGTCCAGATACGCCGCGTTGTTCAGGCGAAAGCGCTCTTCGTGGTCGACGTAACTGATGAGGATCGGCATTGCATTGATGATCAGCTGCAATTCCGTCTGGCTCTGACGCAGCGCCTGCTCGGTGTGCTTGCGCTCGGTCAGATCCAGCGCGGCGCCGAGGAAACGCACCGGTCGCCCGTGGTGATCCTTGTAACAGCGGCCCCGGGCAAACACCCAGCGCAGTTCGCCGTCGGCTTTCAGCAGGCGGTATTCCTCGGCGTATTCGGTGCCGTGGGTGATGCAATGCTTGATGCTGCGGGCGATCAACGCGCGGTCTTCGGGGTGCACGCCTTGCAGGTAGTCGCTGATCGGTAGCTGGCTGGCGTGGGCCGGATCGATGCCGTGCAACTGGGCGAAATGGGCGTCGGCAATGAAGCGGTCTTCACCGATGTCCCAGTCCCAGGTGCCGACCGCATCGGTGGCTGCCAGCGCCAGTTGCAGGCGCTCCTCGGTATCGCGCTGGGCCTTGAGGCTTTCTTCGGAACGGCGTTGCAGTTCGAGGGCGATGCGCCGGCGTTCGTTGGTTTCGATGGCGGTCACCAGGATCCCCGCCACCTGCGTGTTTTCATCGCGGATGGGGCTGTAGGTCAGGTCCAGCCAGAAGTCAGACTCTACGCCTTCGCGTTGCAGGGTAAATCGCCGTTCGCTGTAGGTGCGCACCTGGCCTTGTAGGACGGCTCGATAAATCGGGTCGGTAAAGTCCTGAAGTTCCGGCCATATAAGGTGCGCCGGCTGTCCGAAAGCGTGCGGATGCTTGCTCCCGGCGAGCATCGCAAAGCCATTGTTGTAGATCTGCGTGAGCTGCGGCCCCCACAACAGCAGCATCGGCATCGGCGAGTGAATCACGATGTCCACCGCGGTGCGCAGGCTTTGCGGCCAGGTGCCAGAAGCGCCCAACGGCGTGCGACTCCAGTCGGTACGGGCGATCAGGGCTTGGGCGTCATCGGGGGAGGGTGCTGCGTTCATCACATCTATCCTGAGCGTCGGTCAGTGCGTTGGTATCTACTATTCTTGCACTTGCGGTAGACGCTGTATGACCCGTTACGTCACGACAGCGGGTCATTTCTGTTCATTGAATGCTTCGCGGGTGCTTATTGCCATGGAAATCGATGCACTGTTGCTCCGTCTGTCGAGCCAGCACGGCTCTGACCTGTTCCTGTCCACGGGAGCGCCACCCAGTGCGCGCATCGACGGCGTGCTGACGCCGTTCAGCGAGCGGCCGTTCAAGCCCGGTGAGGTCGAAGCGATCGCCAGCTCCTTGATGGACGCTGAGCAGCGGCGCGAGTTCGATCGGGATCTGGAAATGAACCTGGCGATTTCACGTACGGGCATCGGCCGTTTTCGGGTGAACATCTTCAAGCAACGCAACGACGTGTCAATCGTGATCCGCAACGTCAAACTCGATATTCCGCGTTTCGAAGACCTTAAGCTGCCGCCGGTGTTACAGGAAACGGTAATGCTCAAACAAGGGCTGATCCTGTTCGTTGGTGCCACCGACTCCGGCAAATCCACCTCGCTGGCCGCATTGATCGATCACCGCAACCGCCACAGCAGCGGGCACATCATCACCATCGAAGACCCGGTGGAGTATATCCATCGACACCAGCGCTCGATCATCAATCAACGCGAAGTCGGCGTCGATACCCGCAGTTTCCATGCGGCGCTGAAAAACACCCTGCGCCAGGCGCCGGACGTGGTGCTGATCGGCGAAATTCGCGACCGCGAAACCATGGAGCATGCGCTGACATTCGCCGACACCGGGCACCTGGTGCTGTCGACGCTGCACGCGCACAACGCCAATCAGGCGCTGGACCGTATCGTCAATCTGTTCCCCGAAGAGCGCCGCCCGCAGTTGCTGCATGCACTGGGCAACAATCTCAAGGCGTTCGTCTCGCAACGGCTGGTGCGCACTGTGGACGGTCAGCGGCGGGCGGCGGTCGAAGTGATGCTCGGCACCCCGACCATCGCCGACCTGATCCGCCGCAACGAGTTGGGCGAACTCAAAGGCATCATGGAGAAGTCCGGCGAGGCCGGCATGCAGACGTTCGACGCGGCGCTGTACGGGCTGGTGGTGGAGGGCGTGATCAGTGAAGACGAAGCGCTCAAACATGCCGATTCGCAGAACAACCTGCGCCTGCGTTTGAAGCTGCATGCCGAGGCGGGGCCAGCGCCCGCGCCCTCATCATCAGGCGACTGGGGCCTGATGGATTAACACCTGACCCCTATGGGAGCGGGCTTGCTCGCGAAAGCGGTGTATCAGTCACATTGTTATCGACTGACAGATTGCCTTCGCGAGCAAGCCCGCTCCCACAAGGGGATGGAGTGCTAATCCGAAAGCTCCGGACTATTGCGGGGCCGCTGCCGGCGCCCCCAATATCAGGCGACTGGGGCCTGATGGATTGACACCTCACCCCTGTGGGAGCGGGCTTGCTCGCGAAGGCGGTGTATCAGTCACATTGTTATCGACTGACAGATTGCCTTCGCGAGCAAGCCCGCTCCCACAAGGGGATGGCGTGCTAATCCGAAAGCTCCGGGCTATTGCGGGGCCGCTGCCGGCGCCCCCAATATCAGGCGATTGGGGCCTGATGGATTAACACCTGACCCCTGTGGGAGCGGGCTTGCTCGCGAAAGCGGTGTATCAGTCACATTGTTATCGACTGACAGATTGCCTTCGCGAGCAAGCCCGCTCCCACTAGGGGATGGCGTGCTAATCCGAAAGCTCCGGGCTATTGCGGGGCCGCTGCCGGCGCCCCCAATATCAGGCGATTGGGGCCTGATGGATTAACACCTGACCCCTGTGGGAGCGGGCTCGCGAAGGCGGTGTATCAGTCATTTGTTATCGACTGACAGATTGCCTTCGCGAGCAAGCCCGCACCCACAAGGGGATGGCGTGCTAATCCGAAAGCTCCGGACTATTGCGGGGCCGCTGCCGGCGCCCCCCAATATCAGGCGACTGGGGCCTGATGGATTAACACCTCACCCCTGTGGGAGCGGGCTTGCTCGCGAAAGCGGTGTATCAGTCACATTGTTATCGACTGACAGATTGCCTTCGCGAGCAAGCCCGCTCCCACAAGGGATTGGGATCAGTCCGACAATTCCGGGCGATTGCGGAACTGCTCCAGCGCTTCGGGATTGGCCAACGCATCGGTATTTTTCACCGGCTCGCCATGCACCACATTGCGCACCGCGAGTTCCACCACCTTGCCGCTGATGGTGCGCGGAATATCGGTCACCGCGACGATCTTCGCCGGCACGTGGCGCGGCGTGGTGTTGGCGCGGATCACCTGGCGGATCTGCTGTTGCAGGGCGTCATCCAGCGTCACGCCATCCTGCAGACGGACAAACAGCACCACGCGCACATCGTCCTGCCATTGCTGCCCGATGGCCACGCTGTCCAGCACATGCGGGACTTTCTCGACCTGACGATAGATTTCCGCCGTGCCGATGCGCACACCGCTGGGGTTGAGCACGGCGTCGGAGCGGCCGTGGATCAGCATCCCGCCGTGGGGCAGTTGCTCGGCGTAGTCGCCCTGGGCCCAGATACCGGGGAACAGGCTGAAATAGGATTTGCGCAGCTTTTCTCCGTCAGGGTCGTGCCACAGACCGACGGGCATTGCCGGGAAGTGCCGGATGCACACCAATTCACCTTTTTCGCCGATCACTGCAACGCCGGCGTCGTTCCACACTTCAACGGCCATGCCCAGGCTCTTGCCCATGATTTCGCCCCGGCGCACCGCCGACAGCGGGTTGCCGTTGACGAAGCACGACACCACATCGGTGCCGCCGGACATCGACGCCAGGCACACATCGCGCTTGAAGTCGCGGTAGACGTAGTCATAGCTCTGTGGCGACAGCGCCGAGCCGGTGCAGAGCAAGGTCTTCAGGCTAGCCAGATCATGGCTTTGCGCAGGCTTGATGCCGCTGCTTTCCAGTGTTGCGAGGAACTTGGGGCTGGTGCCGAACACGCTGATGCGCTCATCGTCGATCAGATCGAGCAAGCGCTGGTTATCCGGGTGAAACGGCGAGCCGTCATACAGCACCACCGCGCTGCCGACGGCGAGGGCCGAAACCAGCCAGTTCCACATCATCCAGCCGCAAGTGGTGTAGTAGAACAACCGGTCGCCGGGGCCGAGATCGACGTGCAGGCCATGCTCCTTGGCATGCTGCAGCAGCACGCCGCCGGTGCTGTGCACGATGCATTTCGGCACGCCGGTGGTGCCGCTGGAATACAACACGTACAACGGGTGATTGAACGGCACCGGGACAAAGCGCGGCTCGCCGCCGGGTTGGTAGAAATCGTCCCACAACGTCACGTTGGCGTGGGTTCGGTAATCCTCGGTACGGGCCTGCGCACGAGCGTAGGGCACGATGATCAACTGCTGCAGCGATGGCAGTTGTGCGAGGATTTCGTTGACCTTGGTGGTCTGGTCGATGTCTTTACCGGCGTAACGGTAGCCGGCGCAGGTGATCAACACTTTGGGTTCGATCTGGCCGAAACGGTCGATCACACCGTGGGTGCCGAAGTCCGGCGAGGAGCACGACCAGATCGCGCCGAGGCTGGTGGTCGCAAGCATCGCCACCAGGGTCTGCCAGGAGTTGGGCATGCACGCGGCCACCCGGTCGCCGAGGCCGATTCCGCAGGCCATCAGGCTGGCCTGAAAACCGGCGACGTGTTCGGCCAGTTCGGCCCAGGTCAGCTGTTCGCGCTGACCGTTTTCCGCAACGGCGATCACTGCAACGGCATCGTCACGACGGCGCAGCAGGTGTTCGGCAAAGTTCAGGGTCGCGCCGGGAAACCATTCGGCACTGGGCATTTGCGCGCCTTCACGCAGGACGGCGTCGGGCTGGGTGTGAAAGCGGATGTCGAAGCAGTCGACGATCGCCTGCCAGAACGCTTCGCGCTGATCCACGCTCCAGCGGTGCAGGTCGGTGTAGCTGCTCAGCGCCAGGCCATGACGCTGATTGATATCGCGGCGGAACTGATCCATGCGCGATTGGGCGATACGCTTGGCATCGGGTTGCCAGAGGAGGTTGGACATTGGTTTGCCTTTTGTTTTGTTGTTCATGACACATCACTTGTAGGAGTGAGCCTGCTCGCGATAGCGGAATTACACTCAACATTGATGTTGGCTGATACACCGCTATCGCGAGCAGGCTCGCTCCTACAGGGGCGCAGCATTACTGCGCCAACCAGCCCCCATCAATATTCCACGCCGCTCCGCGCACCTGGCTGCCAGCCTCGCTGCACAGAAACAACACCAATTCCCCCAGATGCTGCGGCGTGACGAACTCCAGCGAAGGTTGCTTCTCCGCCAGCAAATCATGCTGCGCCTGCTGCGGATCGACGCCTTTGGCGGCACGATCATCGATCTGTTTCTGCACCAGCGGCGTCAGCACCCAGCCCGGGCAGATCGCGTTGCAGGTGACGTTACTGGTAGCCGTTTCCAGCCCGACCACTTTGGTCAAACCGATCACTCCATGCTTGGCTGCAACATACGCAGCCTTGCCAGTCGATCCCACCTGACCATGCACCGAGGCAATGTTGACGATTCGCCCCCAGCCCTTGGCGCGCATCCCCGGCAGGCTCAGGCGCGTACTGTGAAACACCGATGACAGATTGATCGCGATAATCGAGTCCCAGCGTTCCACCGGAAACTCCTCCACGGCCGCCACGTGCTGAATCCCGGCGTTGTTGACCAGAATATCGACGCCGCCGAATTCACGCTCGGCGTAAGCAATCATGTCGGCAATCTGCGCCGGGTCGCTGACGTCCGCCGGATGATGACCGACCTTGCCGCCGAACTGGCCGACTTCGGCGATCACGCTCGACGCATCCCCGAAACCATTGAGAATCAGGTTGGCGCCGGCCTTGGCCAGGCTCAGCGCGATGCCCAGACCGATGCCGCTGGTGGAACCGGTAACCAGTGCGGTCTTGCCCGAAAGAGTCGTCATGAATACCTCACACAATGCCAGTGGCGTAGAAAGTGCCGATCACTACGAAGACCGCCAGGGTCTTGATCAGCGTAATACAGAAAATGTCTTTATAGGCTTCGCGGTGGGTCAGACCGGTGACTGCCAGCAGGGTGATCACCGCGCCGTTGTGCGGCAGCGTGTCCATGCCGCCGCTGGCCATCGCAGCCACGCGGTGCAGCACTTCCAGCGGAATGTTCGCGGCGTTTGCCGCCGCAATGAACTGCTCGGACATCGCCGCCAGCGCAATGCTCATGCCGCCCGACGCCGAACCGGTGATACCCGCGAGCAGGGTCACGGTGATCGCTTCGTTGACCAGCGGATTGGGGATTTGCTTGAGCCAGTCGGCCAGTACCAGAAAGCCCGGTAACGAAGCGATTACCGCACCGAAACCATATTCCGAGGCGGTGTTCATCGCCGCCAGCAGTGCGCCGCTGACCGCGCTTTTGCTGCCTTCGGCGAGTTTGCTGCGAATCGCCTTGAAGCCGAACACCAGCACCATCAGGATGCCGATCAGCAATGCCGCCTGCACCGCCCAGATCGCCGTGAGCTTGGCGATTTCCGTGGTCACCGGCGTGGCCATCCCCGGCAGCGCCAGGCTGTGGGTCTTGCCGTACCACTGCGGAATCCACTGGGTGAACAGCAGGTTCATGATGCCCACCGCCAGTAGCGGCGACAGGGCGATCCATGGGTTCGGCAGTTTCAGGTCTTCGGCGGTTTCCGGCTCGTTACGCAGCTCGGTGCCATAACCTTCGCCAGCACGCTGGGCCTTGTTGCGTTGGCGCTGCAGGAACAGCATGCCGGCGCAGAACACGAAAATCGTGCCGATCACCCCCAGCCACGGCGCGGCCCACGCGGTGGTGTTGAAGAAGGTGCTGGGGATGATGTTTTGAATCTGCGGCGTACCGGGCAGGGCGTCCATGGTGAACGAGAATGCGCCGAGGGCGATGGTCGCCGGGATCAGGCGCTTGGGGATATTGCTCTGGCGGAACATTTCGGCGGCAAACGGATACACCGCAAACACAACCACGAACAACGACACGCCGCCGTAAGTGAGGAGGGCGCAGACCAGCACAATCACCAGCATCGCCTGACGGGTGCCGAGCAAGCGAATCGCTGCGGCCACGATCGAACGGGAGAACCCTGATAATTCGATCAACTTGCCGAACACGGCGCCGAGCAGGAACACCGGAAAATACAGTTTGATGAAACCGACCATTTTCTCCATGAACACCCCGGTGAAGGCAGGCGCGACGGCGGAAGGGTCAGTGAGCAGGACAGCGCCGAGGGCGGCAATCGGGGCGAAGAGGATGACGCTGTAGCCACGGTAGGCGGCAAGCATCAGCAGCGCGAGGGCTGCCAAGGCGATGATCACACTCATGGAGTGTCTCCAGGGATTGTTATTTTTGTGGGTGAAGCGGGTGCAGTAGAGGTGTTAGCGAGATCTGTGCCAGATACTCAAATCATTGAAATATAAGGGTTTTATTGGTTTAAGCGTGTTGAAAGCTGAAGGGCAGTCTCTCTTTGGAGATTTTTGTCGAGAGGCTGACGCGTTCGCGAGCAAGCCCGCTCCCACATTTGTAATGCGTATCCCCTGTGGGAGCGGGCTTGCTCGCGAAGCTTTTGCTGTTGTCTTTTATTGGAGACTTGGGTCTCTTTATTGAGACTCGGCGATACCCAAGGCCAGCATCTTCTTGTACAACGTCGAGCGCCCCAACCCCAGCCGAGCCGCCGCCTCCGGCACTTTGCCCGCACATTGCGCGAGGGCAGACTGGATCAGCTGCCGGTCAAACCGCTGCCGCGCCTCGGCAAAGGTTTCTTCCGCCAACGGGGCGAGCGTGGTTGCAGACGGGCGTTCAACCGGTGTGAAGGTGCCGATTGCAGCGCGAATATCCTCTTCGGTGAGGATCAGGTCGTCGCTGAGCAGCGCTGCGCGCTCCAGCACGTTGCGCAATTCGCGGATGTTGCCCGGCCACGCATGTTGTCCGAGCAGGTCCAGCGCTGCGCGACTCAGCTCATGCTGACTGCGCAGTTCTTCAAGAATCGCCTCGCTGAGCGCCGGCAGATCGTCGAGACGTTCGCGCAGCGGCGGAACCTGAATCGGCAGCACGTTGAGACGGTAATACAGGTCGGCGCGGAACTCACCGCGCTTGATCGCGGCTTGCAGATCGGTCGAAGTCGCGGCGATCACTCGCACATCACTCTGGATCACGTCGTTGGAGCCAACCGGCTCGAACTCTTTTTCCTGCAGCACCCGCAGCAGTTTGCTTTGCAGCGGCAACGGCATGTCGCCGATCTCATCGAGAAACAGCGTCCCACCCTGAGCAATCTGCAACTTGCCGGTACGACCCTTGCGGTCGGCGCCGGTAAACGCACCGGGCGCGGTGCCGAAGAATTCGGCTTCGAGCAACGCCTCCGGGATTGCCGCGCTGTTGATGCTGACGAAGGCTTTGTGCGCCCGGGGCGAAGCGCTGTGAATCGCCTGAGCCAGCAACTCCTTGCCGGTGCCGGTTTCGCCGAGCAGCAACACCGGGGATTCGGCGCTGGCACTGCGCCGGGCGCGGCGTTTGACCTCGAGGCTGGCGCTGCTGGTACCGATGAAATGGGCAAAGTTGTATTTGGTCTGCCGGGCCCGCAGCAGCGAGCGGGTCGAGGCCAGTTCTTCCTGCATGCTCAGGTAGCGCTTGAGCATCGGCGACAGGCTGCGCAATTCATCAAACAGAGCAAAACCAATGGCGCCGATCACCGCCCCGGCGTTGTCGTGGATCGGCAGGCGCATCACCACCAGCGGCTCTTTCGGCGTGTCCTGCATGTCCAGCAGGATCGGCCGGCCGGTGCGCACCACTTCACGCAACAAGCTGCCGGGGATCACGCTTTCGCAGGGTTGGCCGATGGCTTTTTTCGCTGACTCAAGACCGAAACGCCGGGCGTAACGCTCGTTCATCCAGACGATGTTGGCATCACGATCGACAATCACCGTGCCTTCGCTGGACTGCTCGATGATCTCGAACAGCGAGCGGATTGCCAGCGAGCGCACGCGTTGGTAGTCCTTGAGGCTTTCGGTGGTGTTCATCTGACAGATCCTGAATATCTTTCGGCTTTGGCGACGCCATCGCGAGCAGGCTCACTCCTACAATGGAACGCATTTCAAATGTAGGAGTGAGCCTGCTCGCGATAGATGCTACTCGGTATCAAGGCAAGCGCCGATTATGCCTACCCCGGATGCGCCGCTGCCAACAGCTCTTTGGTGTAAGGATGCTGCGGCGAGTCGAACACCTCGTGGCTGGCGCCGCGTTCCACCACTTTGCCGTCCTTGATCACGATCATGTCATGTGCCAGCGCTCGCACCACCGCCAGGTCGTGGCTGATGAACAGGTAGGTCAGGCCATGTTTTTCCTGAAGGTCGCGGAGCAGGGCGACCACTTGCTTCTGCACGGTACGGTCGAGGGCCGACGTCGGCTCGTCGAGCAGGATCAGCGCCGGTTTCAGCACCAGTGCCCGGGCGATGGCGATGCGCTGGCGCTGACCGCCGGAAAACTCGTGCGGGTAGCGATGACGGCTTTGCGGGTCGAGACCGACTTCCTTGAGTACGCGGATCACCTGTGCGTCGCATTCATCGGCGTTGGACTGACAGTGCACCTCCAGTCCTTCGCTGATGATCTGCGCCACCGACATCCGTGGACTGAGGCTGCCGAACGGGTCCTGAAACACCACCTGCATCTGCCGACGCCATGGCCGCAACTGCTTCTGATCGAGGCCATCAAGGGCGGTGCCCTGGAAACGGATACTGCCCTCGGAATCGAGCAACCGCAGAATCGCCTGGCCCAGGGTCGACTTGCCCGAACCGGACTCACCGACAATGCCCAGGGTTTTGCCGCGCTGGATATTCAGGCTGATGCCGTCCACCGCGCGCAAATATTGTTTGCGCTGGAACAGCCCGCCGCCGACGACGAACTCGACCCGCAGATCATCCACCTCCAGCACGTTCTCGCGTTCGTCCCGGGGCAGGGCTTCGCCTTCCGGCTCGGCGTTGAGCAGCACGCAGCTGTAAGGGTGTTTCGGTTCGGTAAACAGCGTTTCGCACGGGGCTTGCTCGACGATTTCGCCAGCCTTCATCACGCACACCCGTTGCGCAATGCTGCGCACCAGATTGAGGTCATGACTGATCAGCAGCAGCGACATGCCCAGGCGTTGTTGCAAGGATTTGAGCAGCAGCAGGATCTTGCGCTGCACCGTCACATCCAGCGCGGTGGTCGGCTCGTCGGCGATCAGCAGTTCCGGCTCGCAAGCCAGCGCCATGGCAATCATCACCCGTTGCCGCTGGCCGCCGGACAGTTGATGCGGATAGGCCTTTAGGCGCTCTTTGGCCTTCTGAATGCCCACCAGTTCCAGCAATTCAAGAATGCGCTGCTGCGCCGCTTTACCGCCCAGGCCGCGATGCACCAGCAGGGTCTCGCCGATCTGCTTTTCGATGGTGTGCAGTGGATTGAGCGAGGTCATCGGTTCCTGGAAGATCATCGCGATCCGGTTGCCGCGCAGTTCACGCAGCACCTTCGGATCGGCTCCGAGCAGTTCCTGACCGCGATAACGAATGCTGCCGCTGGTTTGCGCATCGCCTTCGGGGAGCAATTGCAGAATCGAATGCGCGGTCACCGATTTGCCCGAGCCCGACTCGCCGACCAGCGCCAGGCACTCGCCGGGGCGGATGTCCAGGCACAGGTTGCGCACCGCCGGCTGGCCATGGAAGGCGACGTTCAGGTCACGGATTTCGATCAGGTTATCAGTCATGGTCACACTTCAGGATCGCGGGTCGAACGCGTCACGTAACGCTTCGCCGATGAACACCAGTAAGGAAAGAATCAGCGCCAGGGTGAAGAACGCCGTCAGCCCGAGCCACGGCGCTTGCAGGTTCTGCTTGCCCTGGCCGATCAGTTCGCCCAGCGAGGCACTGCCGGCGGGCATGCCGAAACCGAGGAAGTCGAGAGCGGTGAGGGTGGAAATCGCGCCGGTGAGAATGAACGGCAGGTAACTCAGTGTCGCGTTCATCGCATTCGGCAGGATGTGCCGGAAAATCACCTTGCGGTCGCTCAGGCCCAAAGCGCGCGCCGCTTTGACGTATTCCAGATTACGCCCGCGCAGGAACTCGGCGCGCACCACATCCACCAGTGCCAGCCATGAAAACAGCGCCATGATCCCCAGCAGCCACCAGAAATTCGGCTCGACAAAGCCGGACAAAATGATCAGCAGGTACAGCACCGGCAATCCGCTCCAGACCTCCAGCAAACGCTGCCCGAGCAGATCGACCCAACCGCCGTAATAGCCTTGCAGGGCGCCGGCAGCAATGCCGATCAGCGCGCTGACGGCGGTCAGCATCAGGGCAAACAGGATCGATACCCGGGCACCGAAAATCACCCGCGCCAACACATCACGCGCCTGATCGTCGGTGCCGAGCCAGTTGACCTTTGAGGGCGGGCTCGGCGCAGGTTGATTGAGGTCGTAGTTGGGCGTGTCATCGCTGAACGGGATCGGCGGGAACAGCAGCCAGCCACCGTCCTTGTGGATCAGGTTCTGCACATAGTCACTGCGGTAATCGGCCTGGAACGGCAGTTGCCCGCCAAACTCCTGCTCGGTGTGGCGCTTGAAGACCGGGAAGTAGAGCTGGTTCTGGTAGCTGACCACCAGCGGTTTGTCATTGGCGATCAGTTCACCGCCCAGCGTCACCACGAACAGGCCGATGAACAGCCACAACGACCACCAGCCACGGCGGTTTTTCTTGAATCGCGCAAAACGGCGACGGCCCAGAGGCGAGAGCTTGAACATCAGGCGTTCCTCGCGGTGAAGTCGATACGCGGATCGACCAGGGTGTAGCACAAGTCGCCGATCAGTTTTATCAAGAGGCCGAACAGGGTGAAGATGAACAGCGAGCCGAACACCACCGGATAGTCCCGGGAAACCGCCGCTTCGTAGCTCATGCGGCCGAGACCGTCGAGGGAGAAGATCACTTCGATCAGCAGCGAACCGGCAAAGAACACACTGATGAACGCCTGCGGAATCCCCGAGACCACCAGCAGCATCGCGTTACGGAACACGTGACCGTAAAGCACGCGTCGTTCGCTCAGGCCTTTGGCGCGGGCGGTGACCACGTACTGGCGGGTGATTTCATTGAGGAACGAGTTCTTGGTGAGAATCGTCAGCGTGGCGAAGCCGCCAATCACCAGCGCCGTCACCGGCAACACCAGATGCCAGAAGTAATCGGCGATCTTGCCAAGGGTCGACAGCGATTCGAAGTTGTCCGAGACCAGTCCGCGCACCGGAAACCAGTTCAATGACGTGCCACCGGCAAACACCACGATCAGAAACATCGCAAACAGAAACGCCGGCATCGCGTAGCCGATAATGATCGCGGTGCTGCTCCAGATATCGAAATGGCTGCCGTGATGCACCGCTTTGCGGATGCCCAGCGGGATCGACACCAGATAGGTGATCAGCGTCGCCCACAGGCCGAGGGAAATGGTCACCGGCATTTTTTCCAGAATCAGATCGGTGACTGTCGCGCCGCGGAAAAAGCTCTTGCCGAAGTCCAGCTGCGCGTAGTTCTTGAGCATCAGCCACAGACGCTCATGCGCCGGTTTGTCAAAACCGTACTGCTTTTCGATGTCCTTGATCAGTTGCGGATCGAGGCCACGGCTGGCGCGCGAGGTATTGCTCATGGTCTCGCTGGAACTGCCGCCGACACTCGCACCGCCGATCCCTTGCAGATGGGCGATGGCCTGTTCGACCGGGCCACCGGGTGCCGCCTGAATGATCACGAAATTGACCAGCAGGATGATCACCAGCGTCGGAATGATCAGCAGCAGGCGCCGCAGAATGTATGCCCACATCAGTGCGGTCCTCCGGGTCTGCCACGCCCGATTTTCTCGGCGGTCATCTGCTGGTTGGTCAACGGCGTGCTGCTGATTTCCCACCAGCTCTCGATGGCTTCGTCATTGCTGGCCTGGATCGCCGGCATGCCGAAACGGTTCCACCAGACGGTGGAGGTGCCCGGCGGGTAATAGTTGGGAATCCAGTAGTAGTTCCATTGCAACACCCGATCCAGCGCATGGGCATAGTGCAGCATGTCACTCTGGGTCGAGGCGCGGATCAGGCCGTTGATCAGGGTGTCGACCGCCGGATTTTTCAGCACCATGTAGTTGTTGGCGCCGGGGTCGTTGGCCGATATCGAGCCGAAGTAGTTGAGCAGCTCGCCACCCGGAGACGTGCTGACCGGGTAGCCGGTGACGATCATGTCGTAGTCGCGGCTCATCAGGCGATTGACGTATTGCGAGGAGTCGATGCGGCGGATATTCAGCTCGATGCCGATCTGTTTCAGCGTGCGCTTGTAAGGCAGGAGCAGGCGGTCCATGCCGTTCTGGCTGACCAGAAAGGTGAAACTCAGCGGCTCGCCCTCGGCATTGACCAGTTGGTCGCCCTCGGGTTTCCAGCCGGCCTGTTCGAGCAGTTCCAGGGCTTGCAGCTGTTTATCGCGGATCAGCCCGCTGCCATCGGTTTTCGGTGCCTCGAAGACCTGGGTGAAGACCTCGTCGGGAACCTGCCCGCGCAATGGCTCAAGGATTTTCAGCTCTGCGGCATCCGGCAGCTCGCGAGCTGCCAGTGCGGTATTGGAGAAATAGCTCTGCTGGCGGATGTACATGTTGCGCATCATCTGCCGGTTGCTCCACTCGAAATCCCAGAGCATCGCCAGCGCCTGACGCACCCGACGATCCTGAAACATCGGTTTTTGCAGGTTGAATACGAAGCCCTGCGCAGATTGCGGGGCTTCGGTGGCCAGGTGGGCCTTCTGCAAACGACCGTCACTCAGCGCAGGGCTGTCGTAACCGATCGAATAGCCAGTGGCGGAAAACTCGCGGTTGTAGTCATAGGCACCGCCGCGCAGTACTTGGCGTGCGACATCGGTGTCGCCGAAATACTCGATGCTGAAGTGATCGAAGTTGTACAGGCCGCGACTGACCGGCAGATCCTTGCCCCACCAGTCGGGGTTGCGCTCAAAAGTGATGCTGCGCCCGGAATCAACCTTGCCGACCCGATACGGGCCGCTGCCCAGTGGCGGTTCATAGCCACCGCCGCCGGCGAAGTCGCGGGTTTTCCACCAGTGCTCGGGGAATACCGGCAGGGTGGCGATGTCCAGCGGCAAAGTGCGGTTCTCGTTGCTCTTGAAATCGAAACGCACGGTCAGCGGCGCTTCCACTTCAACACCTTTGACGTCGGCGAACTGCGTGCGATAGCGCAGGCTGCCCTGGGTCATCAACAGGTCATAGGTGTAGCGCACGTCTTGCGCAGTGATCGGCTTGCCGTCAGCGAAACGTGCCTTGGGATCGATGAAGAAGCGCAGCGACAGGCCATCCTCCGAGCGCTCCATCTTCTGCGCCACCAGGCCGTAGACGGTGTAAGGCTCGTCCATCGAACGCTGGGCCAGCGGCGAATAGAGCATGCCGTCAATCTGGGTGACACCGATGCCTTTGTCTATATAAGGCAGGATATGATCGAAATGCCCGATCTCTATCGCCGAGCGGCGCATGGTGCCGCCCTTGGGCGCCTGCGGATTGGTGTAGTCGAAGTGGCTGAAGCCGGCCGGGTATTTGGCAGGTTCGCCATAGACGGTCAACGCGTGTTGCGGGGTAGCGTCCACACCAGCGGCGCCCAACAGCAGGGCCACGGCAGTGAACAGCAAAGTCGGGAAAGCCAGTCGCATTGTCAGCCTTAAAGCCGGGTGATCGATAAGCGCAATTTGTACGCGAGCGGCGCGGCAGTCGCCAGCCGTATCCTGTAACCAAAACACAACGGCCCACCAAAAGGCGGGCCGTTGCACAGCAGACCGGACGCGGAATCAGTCCTGACGGCTGGTGACTTCGAGCAGGTGATAACCGAACTGGGTCTTCACCGGGCCTTGCACGACGTTGATCGGCGCGCTGAAGACCACGGTGTCGAATTCCTTGACCATCTGGCCAGGACCGAAAGAACCCAGATCGCCGCCCTGACGGCTGGACGGGCAGGTGGAGTTGGCCTTGGCGACTTCGGCGAAATCAGCACCGCCTTCGATCTGGGCCTTGAGTTCGTTGCACTTGTCTTCGCTGGAAACCAGGATGTGGCGGGCAGTGGCTTTAGCCATGGGGAAACTCTCCAATCTATTTCAGTAAAGTGCGGAGCCTACCGGATTCAGTAAGCGATTTCTCGGCAAAGTTCCACTCGGTGCGTTGATGTACATCTATAGGTGCGCGGCCTTCAGGCGTACCGCGTGTTCGACGTAGAGGTCGACAGGATCCGCGCCGGGTATTCGCAACCCGCCCGGACGGCGCAAGCTGCCAAGGTGATTGAAAGGGTAGTCGGCGCGGATGACCCGCCCCAGATGAGAACTGTAGCGACCCACGAAGCCATCGTTCTGTCCGGCCTCCTTGACGAAATGGCTGGATAATGCGTGGCAGACGGAATGCACTGGGTCCAGAGCCTGCAACAAATTGTCCTGCAGCGTGCCGCTCCAGGAATAGTAGTGAACGTCATTGACCCGTTCCGCCCCCTGGCCGCCCCAGGTAGAAGGCAGGCCTTGAGGGTACTTTTTGTTGAATTGCGCAACGCCCGCAGTCGTCAGGGCATTGAGTGCGGCGACGGCGTTCTGCGGCATGCCGGGTTGACCGCTGAGCAACGAGAGGAATCGAGCAAACTGTGTCGCAGCGTGCTCCGCCACCTGCTCCGGCAGGCCTCCTGGAATCAGCGCCAGGCGTAAGGTGTCAGCCAGTTCCGAGCCGTGATTGGGGCCGCTGACCGACGTGACCGAGGCGACTTTCTCCGGCGCGAGCGCAGCGGCATAACGGCATGCCAGCGCGCCCTGACTATGTCCGATCAGATTGACTTTACCGGCGCCGGTGCCGCGCAGAACGCGTTCGACCTGGAACATCAATTGCTGGCCGCGAACTTCGTTGTCATGGGTTGCGGACAGCTGCGGCACAAAGACTTGCCCGCCTGCTTCCCTCAGCGCTTGCTTGACATCATGAAAAAGCTCGAAATGGCCGATACGGTCAAACCCGAACAGGCCATGGACCAAAAGGATGGGGTAGCGGGTTGTCGCATTCCGTTGCATGTTCCTGCCTCTTTTGCAGATGCTTGTCAGTGGTTGGTGCGTGCCACTGTAAAACAGGCCTGCGGGTCGGCGATGTCTGAAAAATCCTCTGTACTGAAAGGAAATTGGACTAAAAGCGGTACGAATTTTCGCTTCTGCTTGAGAGGGTAGTCGGAACATTTGGCAATCTTTTGCCCGTTATCGCTGGATTCTGCTTCGTAAGCCTACGTTATGCGGTGTATTTACCCTGCCAATGGAAGGCGTTGTGCTGACTTCCGCCAATCGCTGGATGGTGTTCAATGGATTTCGTTCGACGCGGCCTTCACGGCGGCGTTTTATCCAAGGAATGGAGCTACGAATGTCTATATACGAAGCCAATGGCGATTCTTCTGTGGCATCAGCGTCAAATATGTCCCCTGTAGCGGATGACTCTGATGAGCGCGGTCTTCTGAGTTTGAAGGTGGACGGCAAGCACTTCGAATTCTGCTATCGACCTGGGTCTGCAGCGGCACCCTCTCCAGACTCGTGGCTGCCTGCACCGATGCTCGAGGTTATGGAGGGCGGAATGCTTGATCCTTCACTCGACAACGCATTCGTCAGGGTTGCGCCTTACCCGAACATGTTGTGCGGCGACAAACTTGTGCTGAGCTGGCAAGGACTGGATGACGAAGGATTGCCCTATATTCACGAAACCACACGTGCGGTCAGTGAAAGGCAGGTGGATCAGGAACTCGTCTTTGTCGTAAAGGGTTCGCATATCGCAGCGTTGGAGCGCGGCTCGCTGGAGGTTTACTGGACGCTGTACAGCGTCGCGCAGCCGAAGCCGGTGTCGTCCAGTCGTTTGCAGCTGAATGTGGGTGATCCGGAACCCGATCTGCTGGCCCCGATTCTTGAAGAGACGGTGGGTGGGACGCTCGATCCAGCCCGTGTTCCGCAAGGCACTAGCGTTATCGTACGACCTTATGCCCGGATGGCTGTCGGGGACCGGATCATCCTGTCCTGGCATGGTGTCGAAGGGCTGCCGGTGATCAACGATGTGTTGCTCGTGGAGCAGTTTGCGGTCGGCGAAGCGCTGTCCTTCTGGATACCCGCAGATTGCATCGCCCCTCATCGTATGCAGGAGGTAAGCGTCAGCTACCGGGTGGAATCAGGGGCGGCGCAGGTGAGGAACTCTGCAATCTCGCGAATTCTGATCGCGCCATTGATGCGAGGCGAGCTCGCAGCTCCGCAGGTACTGGAAGCGCAAGATGGCGAACTGGAGGTAGTAGATGCTGAGGATGGCATCACCGTGGTGATCGGCAATGCCCAGGCCGAGGAGGGGGAGCTGGTTTACTTGAAATGCGATGGTGAGTATTTCAGTCACCGCGATGATCGGGACATCACCCGGGAAACCGCAGGCCAGCCCTTGGTATTCATCGTGCCCTACCGTTTCTGGCGAGAACACCGGGAAACTGTGGTGCAGGTGTCGTATTCAGTGGAGCGGCTGGATGATGTCAGCCAGGCTTCCGAGACAACCCGCATCCGGGTGCGGGCATAACCCGGTGGTGAAGTCTGAACGATGAATCAGCCTTTGCGGGATTTTGATAAGCCCGCAAAGACTGCTCGGATCATCAGGCTCGAAGACGCTCGGCAGCGCTTGACAGCAACTGTTCCGTCGCACTGAACCCAAGGCAACCATCGGTAACCGACACGCCGTAACGCAGTGTGGGGCTTAACGGCTGGCAGCCTTCGAACAGGTGGGATTCAATCATCATCCCGATCAAGGAGCGATCGCCCATCAGGCGTTGTTCGAGAACTGCGTTGAACACGTCGGGCTGGCGTAATGGGTCCTTACCGCTGTTGGCGTGGCTGCAGTCGACCATGATCCGGCTCGGAATCTTCAGTCGGCTCAGGTCGGCATGTACCCGGGCGACGCTTTCGCGATCGTAGTTCGGACCGTGATGACCGCCGCGCAGCACTATATGAGTGTCGGGGTTGCCCGGGGTCTGGATGATCGCCGGGTGTCCTTGGCTGTCGACGCCGAAGTGTCGGTGCGGATGTGCTGCTGAGCGCATGGCGTCGACGGCTACACTCACGCCACCGTCGGTGCCGTTCTTGAAACCGACGGGCATGTTCAGGCCGCTGGCCATTTCCCGGTGGATCTGCGATTCGGTGGTGCGTGCGCCGATGGCAACCCAGCTGAGCAGGTCGTCGAAGTAGCCGGCGGCCATCGGCTGTAGCAGTTCGGTGGCGATGGGCAGGCCCAGACGGATCATCTCGATCATCAATTCGCGAGACAGGGTCAGGCCGGCAGCCATGTCATCGCTACCGTCCAGGTGCGGGTCGTAGGCCAGACCTTTCCAGCCAACGGTGGTGCGGGGCTTTTCGACGTAAGCGCGCATTACCAGCAGCATCTCGTCGCTGACTTCATGGGCCAGGCGGGAAAGTTTTTCGGCGTATTCGAGTGCGGAGCGCGGGTCATGAATCGAACAAGGGCCGACGACGATCAGCAGTCGATGGTCTTCGCCATCGAGAATCGCGCGGACCGCCTGGCGGTGGGCTGCGACTTGCTGGGCGAGGGCATTGCTCAGGGGCAATTGCTGTTTGAGCTGCAACGCGCTGGGCAGACGCAGGGTCAGTGCTTCGTTGGCAGAATCAAGGGTGGTCAGTGGCAGAGCAGAAACAGACGAGTTCATATTCGGGATTCCTGGGCTGGCGGCGGGTGCTTCCCGCTCACTCGGCCCTACTGGGGTGTTCGACAATTGGCCGTATTGGCTGCGTGTTTGTGCTTGCCACCTGTGGGTGACCGATCGGAGGCGGCAGGCTGTCCCGAGCGGAGGCTGCTAAATCGCCAGGCGGTAAAAGTGTCGTAACGGTAATAAGTGGCGTAGTTCATGGGGTAATCCTCAAAGTGTCTGGTGTGTTGCTGAAAAAGTTGGGGCCTGAAAAAACGAAACCCCCGGTCGGGAGGCCGACCGGGGGTTGAGAATTCTCTGGTAGGCGACCCGTTTTCATGGGCGCCGGTGGGTATCAGGCGCGCCAGTGGCTAAACCAATACCCAAAATAAAAGCTGGCAGGAGCACAAACGTCATTCACCCGGGCAGCCGCAACCGAGCGCAGGGCGCTGGCGGAACGAAGCTGTGAGAGGGCGTTGAACATGGTCTGTCTCCAATGAATGCGCCGAGCTTACTAGAGGCCCGTACGCCTGAGCAATCAGAAATTGCTATGGCCCATTCAAGAGGTTACCTATCGCTTGAGTGCCAGGGACGTTGTGACACACTGCGTGTTTGGCACAATCCCAAGGATGAATAATGTCGAGATTCACCATCGCTGCAGCCCAATCCTTTTCCGTTGCCGGTGATCTGGCGGCGAACATCGCCCGTCATTTGCGCTTCATGGCCGAGGCGGCGGAGCAGGGCGTCGAGCTGCTGGTGTTCCCGGAGCTGTCGCTGACAGGCTACGAAGGCCAAGTGGCGGCAGACCTGGCAATCGATCCGCAGGATGCGGTGCTGCAACCCTTGCGCGATTGCGCTCGCGAGCTGGGCGTCACCGCTGTCGTCGGCATGCCGATTCGCGATAAGGATCGTTCGAAGGTATTGATCGGCGCGCTGACATTAGGCGGGAATGGTTCTCTTGAGGTTTACAGCAAACAACATTTGCACAGTGGCGAAGAACGCTTCTATGCCCCTGGGGTTGGTGGTTCGACTCTACGTATAGGCAGACAGACCGTCGCGCTGGCGGTCTGCGCTGATTTTTCTCATGCCAGCCACGCGGCAGCGGCTGCTGGTGCGGGCGCCGACCTGTACGCAGCGGGCGTTCTGATCGGTGAAAAAGGCTACGGCGTGGATAGCGCGCTGCTGCAGGGTTATGCCCAAAAACACGCGATGGCAGTGCTGATGGCCAATCACGCCGGGCTCACGGGTGGATGGCAATCGGCGGGTCGCAGTGCTGTCTGGTCTGAAAGCGGTACGTTGGTGGTGGCGGCACAAGGACCGGGTGAAGTGTTGGTTATTGCCCGGCGTGATGCCGGCGCATGGCAGGGACGGGTAGTACCCGTGGCGGTGGGCCGGTGACATGGGCATTGCGTCGTGCCGAATCGGCAGATCGGGCGTTCGCCCGAGAGCTGACGTGCCAGAACATGCTGCGCTATTACATTGACCACGATCTGCTGTGGCAGGACGAAGCGTTCGACGTTGCTTGGGATGGCCGGGACAGCTGGCTGATCCTTCTTGGTGAAGCTTCTGTCGGATTTTTCAGTCTCAGTCATGATCGCCGGGCCTTGTACATCCGCGAGCTGCAAATAGCCGAGGCCTTTCGCAGGCAGGGCGCAGGATCCTGGGCGATTGATCAGGTTGTCGCCCTGGCTCACAGCGAAAAACTCCCGGCACTGCGTTTGACAGTATTCAAAAATAATCCGGCACAAAGCCTGTATAAGAGAAAAGGCTTCAAGGAGTGCGGTGAGGACGAGTGTTTCCTGAGGATGCAGCTCGATTTCAGTACACCTGTGCTCTGAAACCCACGGCCGGCAAGCCTTCGATGATGAATTGAAACTTTTTAAATGATGCTTGCCGCTAGGTCTGTCTGGCACTTTTTGCTAAGGTGTCCGGCATCCCAATAAGACCATATCGCGAGGTGTCTGCTTGATTAGGGTGCTAGTGGTCGACGACCATGATCTCGTTCGTACAGGCATTACACGTATGCTGGCCGATATCGATGGCTTGCAGGTGGTTGGACAGGCCGAGTCCGGGGAAGAATCCCTGATCAAGGCCCGTGAATTGAAACCCGATGTGGTTCTGATGGACGTAAAGATGCCCGGTATTGGTGGCCTCGAGGCCACGCGCAAGCTGTTGCGCAGCCACCCGGACATCAAGGTCGTCGCGGTGACCGTGTGCGAGGAAGATCCGTTTCCTACGCGCCTGTTACAGGCGGGTGCCGCCGGCTACCTGACCAAGGGCGCTGGTTTGCCGGAAATGGTCCAGGCGATCCGTCTGGTGTTTGCCGGGCAGCGCTATATCAGCCCGCAGATTGCCCAGCAACTGGCGATCAAATCGTTCCAGCCCACCAACGATTCACCCTTCGATGCCTTGTCCGAACGGGAAATCCAGATCGCGTTGATGATTGTCGGCTGCCAGAAGGTGCAGATCATCTCCGACAAGCTCTGCCTGTCACCGAAAACGGTGAACACCTACCGCTACCGGATTTTCGAAAAGCTGTCGATCAGCAGTGACGTCGAGCTGACGTTGCTGGCTGTGCGCCACGGCATGGTGGATGCCAGCGCCTGATCATGACTGAAGTATTCGATTCCGGCGCCTTCCTGGCGACTGTCAGCGGGCGCCCCGGCGTCTATCGCATGTTCGACAGCGATGCGCGCCTGCTGTACGTCGGCAAGGCCAAGAACCTCAAGAAGCGCCTTGCCAGCTATTTTCGCAAGACCGGGCTGGCGCCGAAGACCGCAGCGCTGGTCGGGCGCATCGCCCAGGTCGAAACGACCATCACCGCCAACGAAACCGAGGCGTTGCTGCTTGAGCAGACCCTGATCAAGGAGTGGCGACCGCCGTACAACATTCTGTTGCGCGACGATAAGTCCTATCCCTATGTCTTTCTGTCTGACGGCCAATTCCCACGTCTGAGCATCCACCGTGGCGCGAAGAAGGCCAAGGGCAAGTATTTCGGCCCGTACCCGAGCGCCGGGGCGATTCGCGAAAGTCTCAGTCTCTTGCAAAAGACCTTTTTCGTCCGTCAGTGCGAAGACAGCTATTACAAAAACCGCACGCGCCCGTGTCTTCAATATCAGATCAAACGTTGCAAGGCGCCGTGTGTCGGCCTGGTCGAGCCTGAGGTTTATGCCGAGGATGTGCGCCACTCGGTAATGTTTCTCGAGGGGCGCAGTCATGCCCTGACCAATGAGCTGTCAACGGCAATGGAAGAGGCGGCGATCAATCTCGAATTCGAGCGCGCCGCCGAGTTGCGTGACCAGATCGCCTTGCTGCGCCGGGTTCAGGATCAGCAGAGCATGGAAGGTGGCACGGGCGACATTGATGTCATCGCCGCCTTCGTCAACCCGGGCGGCGCTTGCGTTCACTTGATCAGCGTGCGCGGCGGGCGGGTGTTGGGCAGCAAGAACTTCTTTCCGCAAGTGGGTATCGAGGAGGAGGTTGCCGAAGTCATGGCGGCGTTCCTCGGTCAGTATTACATCAGCAGTCCGGAGCGCGACCTGCCGAGCGAACTGATCGTCAACGTGGTTCCGGAAGACGCCACGGCTCTGATCGACGCCATCCACGAGCTGCGCGGTCGGGAGCTGAGCATCAGCCACCGGGTGCGGGGCACACGGGCGCGCTGGCAGCAGTTGGCGGTCACCAATGCCGAGCAGGCGCTGGGCGCACGCCTGGCCAACCGTCAACACACGGCTGCGCGCTTCGATGCACTGGCTGAAGTGCTGAACCTGGATGAGCCGCCGCAGCGTCTTGAGTGCTATGACATCAGTCACTCCAGTGGTGAGGCTACCGTCGCTTCCTGTGTCGTGTTCGGCCCGGAAGGCGCGATCAAATCCGACTATCGTCGTTACAACATTGAAGGGGTCACGGCGGGTGATGACTATGCGGCCATGCACCAGGCGTTGACCCGACGCTTCAGCAAGCTGAAGGACGGGGAGGGCAAGCTGCCGGACATTCTGTTGGTGGACGGCGGCAAAGGTCAGTTGTCGATGGCCCGTGACGTGCTCAACGAACTGGCAGTGCCGGATCTCATTCTGCTGGGTGTGGCCAAGGGCGCAACACGCAAGGCGGGCTTCGAAACTTTGTATCTCAATGATGCCGCGCATGAGTTCACGCTGCGTGGCGACTCACCGGCGTTGCACCTGATCCAGCAGATTCGTGACGAGGCTCACCGCTTCGCAATTACCGGCCACCGTGCGCGGCGCGGCAAGACCCGCCGTACCTCGACGCTGGAAGGCGTTGCGGGTGTCGGGCCGACCCGACGTCGGGACTTGTTGAAACATTTTGGTGGATTGCAGGAGCTGTCTCGTGCAAGCATCGAAGAGATCGCCAAAGCACCGGGGATCAGTAAAAAGCTCGCAGAGTCGATTTATGCAAACCTGCATAGCGAGTAGAATGCCAACTCACCTCGTAGCCAGTTGTGCCGATGAATATCCCTAATCTGATTACCGTTCTCCGCGTCCTGCTCATCCCGATCTTCATTTTGCTGTTTTACCTGCCTTATCAGTGGAGCTATATGGCCTCCGCCTCGGTATTCGCCTTTGCGGCGGCCACTGACTGGCTCGATGGCTATCTGGCCCGTCGCCTGGAGCAAAGCACGCCGTTCGGCGCATTCCTCGATCCGGTCGCCGATAAGCTCATGGTGGCGGTCGCCCTGGTATTGCTGGTGCAGGAACACGGCAACTTGTGGCTGACACTCCCCGCTGCAGTCATCATTGGCCGTGAGATTGTCGTATCGGCCTTGCGTGAATGGATGGCCGAACTCGGTGCTCGCGCCCATGTTGCGGTGTCCAATCTCGGCAAGTGGAAAACTGCAGCGCAGATGCTGGCGCTGGTGATCCTGCTGGCCAATCCCCGCGACTTCAGCTTCTGGGTACTGCTGGGTTACGCCTTGCTGATGATCTCGGCGGGCCTGACGTTGTGGTCGATGGTTCAATACCTGCGGGCCGCCTGGCCGCATCTGAAAACCGACGTTGAAAAGAAATAAAACTTTTTTGAATCAAAGGGTTGACGGGGCATCTGAAATCTATAGAATGCGCCACACCAAGCGGGAATAGCTCAGTTGGTAGAGCACGACCTTGCCAAGGTCGGGGTCGCGAGTTCGAGTCTCGTTTCCCGCTCCAAGTTTGTACGCGGTTGTTGTTGTGCTACTAAACAGCGATCGTTTGAGGCCGAGTAGCAAAATGGTTATGCAGTGGATTGCAAATCCACCTACGCCGGTTCGATTCCGACCTCGGCCTCCACTATAAACAAGCTCCGTAGATCCATGATTTACGGAGCTTTTTTATTTTCAGTGCGCTGCAAGATTTAGTCTTGAAATCAGCTACTGTGAACTTGCTTCACCGGGACGTGATGTATATATTTCCCGCTCTGCTACACAAGGCTCGGCTCTGTCAGGTTTGCTGATAGCTGATTTGAGCACTACACCGCGCTACCGCCCGAATGGCGAAACTGGTAGACGCATGGGACTTAAAATCCCCCGCTCGTAAGGGCGTGCCGGTTCGATTCCGGCTTCGGGCACCATCTTAAATCAAGGGTTTGCGGGCGAAAGCTGAGGCAAACCCTTGTTTGTTTCCGAGTCGCTATTTTTAACTGGCTCCTCGCCAATTCCTTCCATTTCTTTTTGTGCTTGCGCGGGTTTACGTTCATGAACGCGAGCACGAGAGGAGTCTGGCGTAAGTCACTTGAGTTGCACTCTCGTGGCTAAGAAGCCTGGATGTTTTTAACGTTGACGAATAATCAGGCCCAGCCCCGCGCTGGGCTTTTTTGTATCTGCTGTTCGGCCAGAAAACAAAAAGCCCAGGCATGCCCGGGCCTGTCAGGGAAAAACACTCAGCGCGAATCAACCTCTTTTGCAGCCTTGGCGTTTGATCGTTCCTTGCGCCTGCGCAGCCAGCTGAAGAATGCGTGTACCGGGTGTAAAAACGCAGCCAGTACGCACAGTAGCATGATGGTGAAAATGGCAATCAGCGGGAGGCTTTCGTGCGAGAACATGGTGGGGTACTCCTGTAGGCACTATGTTGGAACCCGCAGGCTAGACGCATTGAGCCATGCTTGCGATGAACGTATGTTCATCCTCGGGTGCTTGAACTGTGCTACAGAGGGCTCGCCAAAATGATTGATTCCAGAGGTGCGCACGACGCCGGCCTTCAGTTGAGGCCAGCGCCGTGCGTGAAGCGATTACGCAGGTGTGTTTTCAGCCGCGTTTCGGCAGCTTCCAGTTCGGGCGGATGAAATGGCAGGTGTAGCCGTTCGGGATCCGTTCCAGGTAGTCCTGGTGCTCAGGTTCCGCTTCCCAGAACGGCCCGGCAGGTTCGATTTCGGTGACTACCCGGCCCGGCCAAAGTCTGGAAGCGTCAACGTCGGCGGCGGTATCCTCGGCGATGTCGCGTTGCTCGTCGTTGAGGTAATAAATCGCCGAACGATAGCTGGGGCCGAGATCGTTGCCTTGACGGTTGGGCGTACTCGGATCGTGGATCTGGAAGAAGAACTCGAGAATCTGCCGGTAGCTGATCACGGCCGGGTCGAAGATGATTTCGATGGCTTCAGCGTGGTTGCCGTGGTTGCGGTAGGTGGCGTTCGGTACATCGCCGCCGCTGTAGCCGACTCGTGTCTGCAACACGCCGGGATAGCGTCGCAGCAGGTCCTGCATGCCCCAGAAGCAGCCCCCGGCCAGAATCGCGGTTTCGGTTTGTCCGGACATGATTTTTTTGCCTCTCGGTGACTGTGGATACGGTTCTGGTTATGAGGGCGCGTTGGCTATTTGCAAGCTTGACTCAGGGCTACGGGTTGCTCGAGACGGTGTTTTCAACAAAAAGCCCTGACGATAAGGCCAGGGCGTTGATGGGGTCGAGTGGTGAATTTGGGGCAATTCACGTCGAGTGATGGACTAAAAACACCACATCAAGCGGTTATACGAACGCTTGCCCGAAAAAGCCCCGTGGCAAGCGCTGCGGCCCGGCCAGTGCGGTCAGCCGTTCGATCCACTCCGAACGCCAGTCAGACGCACCGTGATCAGCCTTGGTGTGGCGCGCTGCGCGGCGTGCGGCATTGCGCTGGGTCTTGCGTGCATCTTTGTAGGCGTCGGTGTTGCGGCAGCTGCGGCATTTGACGCGATTGAGTTCAAGGCTTGAGGCAAGGTTGCTGCCCTTGTGACCACAAGCAAGATGTCCGTCTGTTTTGAAATGGATAACCATGAACCGTCTCCTGGGTGACGTGTACAGGTTTTGACCTCCCACACCCCGGGGCGTTCGTTACATCGGCCAGACGGTACGCCGGTTAGCTGTCGTTTATCGCGGCGCAGTCATCTGAAACGCGGCAGTGGCCGTTCGACAGGCTGTAGCGACGACAGGGTGCTGCGGATCAGCGGTGTGTCTTTTTCGATGTCGTTCAGTCGATCGCGGATGCGCAGGGCAGTCGGATGGCCGCCTTGATGATCGACCCAGTCGGCGATTTCCTTGCAGGCCGCCGCCAGGCGAGCCTGACGGGAGTCGAGCAGGGTGAGGAGGGTGGTGATGGACTCTTTTTCGGACATGGAACACCTCCGTTCAGACAAACCGTTGAGAGGCAGCAAAAAGCCCGCGGGCGGCGAGCGCTTTGCCGTTGGGGGGGCGCTGGTCCGTCAGCTGTTTTGAGTATAGACCCCACCTGTCAATTGCATCAGCCGGCCGATCGTCGCGCCGGTAGTAGCGAGCTGGCCGCATTGAGCCGTTGGCATTCGCGTCGGGCATCTTCCTCAAGATCGTAGCCATCACCGATGAAACCGCCGGTGCGGGTGTCATTGATCCGAAACCAGCTGCTGGCCTCGGCGGGCTCGTGCTCGCTTTCCCCGGCGCGGCGGCCGTGAATGATGATCTTGTTGCAGTGCTTCACGACAAATATGTCTTCCATGGCGTCACCACAGCAATTGGTGTCAGATCAACTATAGAAGCCTTGGCCAATCGTGCAAAAAATAGACAGTCACTTCGTCGGTTGCAGCCGCCATTCTGTGGCATGCCAATCCAGACGGTGCGTCGGTTTCAACGCTTGTAGAAACTCAATGTCGTGGGAAACCGCAACAATTGCGCCGGGAAACGTCTGCAATGCCTGCTCGAAAGCCTCAACCGATGCCAGATCCAGATGATTGCTCGGCTCATCAAGCAGCAACAGTTGCGCAGGCGTCTTGCCCCACAAGGCCACCGCCAGTGCGGCTTTCAAGCGTTCGCCGCCGCTCAGTGAAGCGCTCGATCGAGTGACCTGCTGCGCGCCCAGTTGCAGGTGCGCCAGATGGTTGCGCAATTCGCTTTCACTCAACGGACTCTGCAGCGCGAGCAGTTGCTCGATGATGCTGAGACCGTCATCCAGCAGCTGCAGATGCTGGTCCAGATAAGCCGCAGGAACATGGGTGATGCATTCGCCACTGGCGGGATGCAGTTGACCCGCGAGCAACCTGAGCAACGTCGATTTGCCGCAGCCATTCGGACCATTGACGGCGACGCGTACAGGACCGCTCAGCGCGAGGTTGAACGGTTGCGCCGGCAACCATGGCACACGCGCATCAATCAGCGTACAGACCCTGCGCGCAGCGGGCACTGAACTGCCGGGCAGGTTCATCAGCACCGCATCATCCGGGAGTACTTTGGCGTAGGCATCGCGCACCCGCGTATCGAGTCCGGATTTGCGCTGCTGATGACCATGACGCACCTGGCCCATGATCTGCCTCGCGGCACCTTTCAGGCCGGCGCGTTCGAAGCCCGAGACGTTGGCGGTTTTGGCGTTGCGCAGTGAGCGGGCGGCATGCCGCTGGATGGTGTCGTGCTCGTTTTGCAAGCGCTGTTGCTCGCGCCGGCGCTCGGTTCGGCTTTGATCCAGTGTCGCTTGCGCTGCCGCCTGATGAATCTGTCGTTGTTGCTGATAAGCGGAAAAATTGCCGCCGAACACCGTGGCGCCCAATGGCGTCAGCTCGACGATACGCTGCATCCGCTCAAGCAATTGCCGGTCATGACTGACAACGATCAATCCGCCACGCCAGCGTTGCAGCTCACGCATCAGCCAGCGCCGACCGGCGGCATCCAGATGGTTGGTCGGCTCATCCAGCACCAGCAGGCGCGCCGGACTCAGGAAGGCGCCGATCAACGCCAGTCGGGCTTGCTGGCCGCCGCTCAGCGACTCGGTCAAATCTGAGGGGGCAATGTCCGGTAGACCCGCGTCATCCAGCCATTGGCGCAGACGTTCGGGCAGATCCCAGCGTTCGCCGAGGATGTCAAAATCTTCCACCGCCGCCTCGCCGGACTGCAGCCGTTGCAATGCGCGAAGAGCGGCAGCGGTGCCCGTGGCGTCGGCCACGGTCTGCGCCGCGTCGGCGGTGAATGTTTGCGCGACATAGGCCAATGGAACCGAGCAAGACACGTTGCCGGCAGTCGGTTGTAGGCGTCCGGCAATCAGCTTGGCCAGCACACTTTTACCGATGCCGTTGCGTCCGACAATCGCGGTGTGGGTGTGATCGAATTGCAGATTCAGGTCGTTGAAAATCGTTTCGCCATTGGCGAACTGAAAACTTGTTTGATTCAGGGAGACGAGGGCAGGCGTACGCGAGACGTGAGTCATCGGCACCTCCGAAAAATATCGTGAAGACTGACAGTCGCGCTTCAGCGCGTGTCGCGATTACATTTTCAGAAGGCTTGATTGTTCACTGTCTGCGGTTGTCCTGAAGAGGGGAAAGGCCGCTAGCGTAGATCAGCGGTGCGCCTCGATCAAGGCGCGTCCATCATTTGCTCGAGAAACATCGCCAGCGCCACTTCCTCTGTGCGCAAGCCCTTGCGCACTCTCGGGCGTGGCAGTTCGGCCAGCGCACCGAGCAGGAAGCGCTCGACCACCGCCGGGTGGATGTAGCACTTGCGGCACACCGCCGGGGTGTTGCCCAGCTGTTTGGACACGCTCTTGACCATCTCCACCACGTGCCGTTTCGCCTCGGCTTCCGACTCCCATTGCAGTTCGCGCAATACCGCCAGGGCCAATGCGCTGCCGGCCCAGGTGCGGTAATCCTTGGCGGTGAAATCGGCGCCGGTAAGGGTTTGCAGGTAGCTGTTGACGTCATGGGAGCTGACGGTGTGCCGCTCGCCGTTTTCATCCAGATACTGAAACAGATTCTGCCCGGGAATCTCCAGGCAGCGCTTGATGATGCGCGCCAGGCGTCGATCCTTGACGGTGATCTGGTGTTCGATGCCGCTCTTGCCGCGAAACTGGAACAAAATCGCGCTGCCGTTGACCTCGACATGCCGGCTGCGCAGGGTAGTCAGGCCATAGGAGCGGTTGTCCCGCGCGTACTGGGTGTTGCCGACACGAATCAGCGTGGCGTCAAGCAGCGTGATGACCGTGGCCATGACCTTGTCGCGGCTGAAGCCGGGTGCGTCCAGCAGGGTTTCAAGCTGTTTGCGCAACTTCGGCAACGCCATGCCGAACTCTCGCAAGCGCGAGTACTTGTCGGCATCGCGCACCTCGCGCCAGCGCGGGTGATAGCGATACTGCTTGCGGCCCCGGGCATCGCGTCCGGTGGCCTGCAAATGGCCGCGCGGATCGGCGCAGATCCACACGTCGGTATAGGCTGGCGGCACTGCCAGTGAATTGATCCGTTTGATCACATCGGGGTCGGTGATGCGCTGCCCGGCCGGATCGAAATAGGCGAACTTGCCGCGCAGCTTTTTACGGGTGAGGCCGGGTTGGGTATCGTCGACGTAATGCAGGTCGGGCGGTAAGACGTCGGCTAGTGCGGTGTCGGGCATGGCGGTGTCCTTGGCGAATCGCTCTGTTACAGCGATTGACCGCGCGCCGTGGCCGTCGTGCCAACCAATTCAGGCCAGCACGGCGACGGCCTTGATCTGCGCCCACAAATGCTGGCCCGGGTGGATGCCAAGCTGATCCCGGGAGAAGCGGGTGATCCGCGCCAGCAACGGTGTGCCACCGGCGTCCAGACGAATCAGCACATGCGCGGCATTGTCCGCCGCCAGCTCGCTGACTACGGTCACCGGCAAGCGATTGAGGATGCTGCTGGCCTCGCTGTTGTGCAGGGCCAGACTGATGTCGCGGGCGTGCACCTTGCAGCGCAGGGCCTGACCGACCGCCATCGGTGCGTGAGTCACACGGATATTCATTTCAGTGGCCGGCAGCTGCAGGCTGAGCAATTGATAATCGGCATCGTAGGCGCTGACCTGGCCTTCGATAATCACCCCGGCGTCGTCGCCCAGCGCCATTGGCAGGTCCAGCCGGGCGAGGGTCTCGCCAATCGGGCCGCTGGCCAAGGCCTTGCCGTCGCTGAGCAGCACCAGATGATCGGCCAGGCGCGCGACCTCATCCTGCGCGTGGCTGACGTAAAGCACCGGGATGTCCAGTTCGTCGTGCAGACGTTGCAGGTAAGGCAGGATTTCGTTTTTGCGCTGGCTGTCGAGAGCGGCCAATGGCTCATCCATCAGCAGCAGTTTTGGGCTGGTCAACAGCGCGCGGGCGATGCCGACACGTTGGCGTTCGCCGCCGGACAGATGCTGCGGATGACGCTCCAGCAAATGACCGATGCCCAGCAGTTCGGTGGCTTGCGCCATGTCGACCCGACGCTGGGCCTTGGCGATGCGTTTAAGGCCAAATTGCAGGTTGGCCAGCACTGACAGGTGCGGAAACAGACTGGCTTCCTGGAACACGTAACCGATTGCACGTTTGTGCGGCGGGACAAAGATCCGCCGTTCGCTGTCCTGCCAGATTTCGTCGTTGATTCGGATAAAGCCTTGTTCCGCCCGCTCAAGCCCTGCGATACAGCGCAGGCAAGTGGTTTTGCCCGATCCGGAATGGCCATACAGCGCAGTCACGCCACGCCCCGGCAAATGCAGATCGACATCCAGGTTGAAACCCGGATAAGTGATTTTCAGACGTGCATCAATCATCGATCAGCTCCAGCCCGCGCGGGTCTTGCGGCTGGAGTAGAGCACCAGCAACACCACAAACGAAAACACCAGCATCGCCCCGGCCAGCCAATGGGCCTGGGCATATTCCATCGCCTCGACATGGTCGTAGATCTGCACCGAGACCACGCGGGTCTTGTCGGGAATGTTGCCGCCGATCATCAGCACCACGCCGAATTCACCAACGGTATGCGCGAAACCGAGGATCGCCGCCGTCACGAAACCGGGGCGGGCCAAGGGCAGGATCACGCTGAAAAAAGTGTCGCAGGGATTGGCGCGCAAGGTTGCTGCCACTTCCAGTGGGCGGGTGCCGATGGCCGAGAACGCGTTCTGCAACGGTTGCACCACAAACGGCATGGAATAGATCACCGAACCGATCACCAGCCCGGTAAAACTGAAGGTCAGAGTGCCCAGACCCAGCCATTGCGTGAAGTGGCCGAGAAAGCCATTGGGCCCCATCGCCAGCAGCAGATAAAAGCCGATCACGGTCGGCGGCAGCACGAGGGGCAGGGCGACGATTGCGCCGATGGGGCCACGCAGCCAGGAACGGCTGCGCGACAACCACAGAGCAATCGGCGTGCCGACGATCAGCAGGATGGCGGTGGTCAGGGACGCCAGTTTCAGGGTCAGCCAGATCGCCCCGAAGTCGGCACTCGTCAGCGACATTTAGAGCTGGTAACCGTAGGACTTGATGACCTCAGCGGCTTTCGGGCCCTTGAGGTATTCAACCAGCGCTTTGGCAGCGGCGCTGTCCTTGCCTTTGTTGAGAATCACCGCGTCCTGCTTGATCGGGTCGTGCATGCTGGCGGGAACGATCCACGCCGAACCGCTGCTGACTTTGCCGTCCTTGAAGATCTGCGACAGCGCGACGAAGCCCAGTTCGGCGTTGCCGGTGGACACGAACTGATAGGCCTGAGTGATGTTCTGGCCCTCGACGATCTTGGCTTTGGTCGCTTCAGTCAGCTTGAGTTTTTCCAGCACCTGAGTGGCAGCCAGACCGTATGGCGCAGCTTTCGGATTGGCGATGGACAGGTGCTGGTATTCGTTCTTCTTCAGGACTTCACCTTTGGCGTCGACATAACCTTCCTTCGCCGACCACAGCGCCAAAGTGCCGATGGCATAGGTGAAGCGCGAGCCCTTGACGGTGTCGCCTTCTTTTTCCAGTTTTTCCGGGGTGGTGTCATCCGCCGAGAGGAACACTTCGAATGGCGCGCCGTTCTTGATCTGGGTGTAGAACTGGCCGGTGGCACCGTAGGCGGCGACCAGTTTGTGTCCGGTGTCTTTTTCGAAATCGGCAGCAATCGCCTGGATCGGCGCGGTGAAGTTGGCCGCAACCGCCACCTGCACCTCATCAGCCTGAGCGGTACCGAAGGCGAATACCGCAAGCAAGGTGGCCAGGCAAGTCGGGGCAAAACGTGAGGCACGAATGGTCATGTAACGGCTCCGTTAGGGCGGGGGCAGAGGGCAGTGATTGTTGGAGGTGAACTGCACCGATGCGAAAGGTGAAACGCTATATAGCGAAATATATAGCGAAAGGCCGCTAAACAGGAAGTGCTGGTGAACACAGGGTGAGGTGGTGCCATGTCTCACCCTGCTCGCTGGGTCAACGACGAGCCAGTTTTGCCAGGGCGCCTTGCGCCAGTTGCCGGGTCAGATCAGCGCTGTTCAAATCTTGTCCCAATGGAAACGCCTGACCGGCCCAGAGGTTGCTGAACTGCGCTTCGTTTTTGGCGCGCAACGGCATCAAGGCTCCACCGGCCAGCGGGAAGGCCGGGGCTTTGGCCGACATCGGGCCGATTTCGCGCATCACCCGGTTGAGAATCCCCCGCGCCGGGCGCCCGGTGAACAGATTGGTCACCGCGGTTTCACTCTCCTTGGCGCTGCGCAGCGCCTGGTGATGGGAGGCGCTGACTTTCGCTTCCGGGGTGAACAGATACGCGGTACCGACTTGCACCGCTGACGCACCGAGTACCAGTGCTGCGGCCACACCGCGGGCATCGGCAATCGCCCCGGCAGCAATCACCGGCACCTTGACCGCATCGACGATCTGCGGAACCAGCGCAAAGGTACCGACCTGACTGCTCAAGTCTTCGCTGAGAAACATCCCGCGATGACCACCCGCCTCGTACCCCATCGCAATGATTGCATCGCAGCCGTTTTGCTCAAGCCAAACCGCTTCGTCGACGGTGGTGGCAGAGGAGAGGACTTTCGCACCTGTGGCCTTGACCCGTTCCAGCAGGGATTTCTCCGGCAGGCCGAAGTGAAAACTCACCACTGGCGGGCGAAATTCTTCAAGCACTGCGCACGCTGCCGCATCGAATGGCGCGCGGTTGGAAACCGGTGTCGGCGCATCGAAGTCGACGCCCAGTTCGCGGTAGTACGGCTCCAGCAGATGCTTCCAGTCTTGCGCGCGCTGTTCATCGGCGACCGGTGGCTGGTGGCAGAAGAAATTGACGTTGAACGGTTTGTCCGTGTGCTCACGAATAGTCTTCAGCTCTTCGCGCAGTTGCTCGGTACTCAGCATCGCCGCCGGCATCGAACCCAAGCCTCCGGCATTACACACGGCGATCACCATCGCTGACGTCGTGGCGCCGGCCATCGGGGCCTGGATGATCGGCAGCTCGATGCCGAGCAGGTCAAGGATGCGGGTGTCAGGCCATTGGCTCATTGAAGCGGTACTCCGAACGATGAAACGGGGCAGGGACGGCAGAGGCGGTTTTTAACAGCAAAACCGGACTCAGGGCCAGCCTGAATTTTCAATGCAGCGATCAGCGTCGATGAAAACCGCCGCCCCCGCCGCCCCCAAATGAGCGGTTCATGAATTGCGAAGAGTTGTGGAAGTTGTTGGTGCGCTGGTTGCCGAAGTTGCGCGCGGCAGACTCGCGATTGAGGTTCTGCAACTGCGCATTGTTGTTGACCGGCGCCGTGCGGGCCGGGCTGCCCTTGACCATCGATTGCCAGCCGTTGTCGGTTTTCTTGTAGACGTTGCCGTCGCGCCCGGCATAGACGTTGTCGCCGACCCGGGCGGCGCCGCCGTTGCGGCCTTTCACGCCGGCGTATTGCGTGGTCTTGTCGGTGTTGGGGTTGTACACCGCGCCACGATTGGCGCTGACCTGGGTGCCGGTGCGAGCATTACCTGCGGTCACCCGGCCACCGGCGATGGCGCCACCGTTCGGCCCGACCACTTCACCGCTGCGTCCAGCCGCGTAATTGCCGTTGTAGGCATTGTGCACCGCGCCGCGTTGGCCTGCCGCCGCAATGCCGGTTACCTGGCCGGCCCAGCGATTGCCGGTCCAGGCGTTGTAGCCGGCGCCATAGCGGCTGACGGTCGCGCGGTCGCCCCACTGACGATAAATGTTGCCGGTAGTGCCAGCCCAGCCACCGGGCCCCCAGGCCACAGCACCGCCGCGATATCCATAAGCGGCGCCGCCCCAGGCCAGCGGCGCGGGGTACAGGCGCGGGCCCCAGGCGTAACCCCAGCCGTAATTGCCCCACCACGGATAAGCGCCCCAGCCCCAACCCATCGCCACGGTGTTGCCGCCCCAGCTCCAGCCGAAGCCGAAACCGAAGGTCCAGCCGGTCCACGGTGTGTAGCGCATCGCGACGCCGAAACCGTAGGTCACCGGTGGCCCGTACCAGACGCTGCCGACCCAGGGCGTATACGGATAACCGGTGCCGTAGACCACCACACCGGTGGCCGGGTCCAGCGTCGACCCCTGATAACCCGGGGTGTAACCGACCACCACGGTGTCGCCGCTGGATTCATAGACTTTGACGTAGGTGAGGTAATGCATCGGCGAACTCGGCGGGATCGAATAGATCGCCGCCGGTACTGAACTGGCTACGGCCCATGGCCCGCTCACCGAGGTGGCGCTGAACCAGATGCCGTTTTCCACCGCATACCAACTGTCGTTGGCGACCCGGATGATTGGCGTGGCACTGTTGACCACGTACTGCAATGATGTGCTGTTGATCGCCTTGAGTTGCGGTTCGCCATCGAACTGCGGCACGGTCATTTTCACTGCACTTTTCTTGATCGCCGAGGTTTGCGGAATGGTCGCGGCGATCGCGGCTTCCCTGGCCTGTGGCGTACCTGCGACCGAGGCCTTGACGTTCTCTTTCGGACTGTCGTCGGGGATGTTGGCGAAATCTGCCGGCAGTTTGTCCGCCGGGGTAAACGTCCATGGGCCGCGCATGTCGGCCGCCCGGAACTAGCGTCCTGAGATCAGCACGTAACTGTTCTGGTCGCCGATTTCCTTGAAGATGTGCCCGGTGGTGTTGCTCACGTAGAGCAGGCTGGTGCCCTGAATCGGCGACCACTGCGGCGCACCATCGGTAACGATCAGTTCGGTGGGGGTAGTGGCGATGAAGATTTTCGGTTGCGGCGGTTTGGCCAGGCTGGGGATCTTGTCTTTCGGGTCACTCTGGCCGGTCAGCAGATCGACCTGGCGACTCTGAATCGCCGCCTGTCTGGCTTTCTCCAGATCGGCCAGAGGCGTGGTCAGGCGGGTGTATTCGCCGCTGAGGCTGTCGGCAACCATCCAGCCATCGAACACGTGCAGGTAGTGCTTGCCTGCGGCGTCCTCAAGTAGCAGCGGGCGAGTGTTGATCACCCGTTGCAGCGCGGTAGCGTCGACCGCTCTGTAGACCGGATCGCCATCAATGTAGACAAGCAGGGCAGGGACGTCGGAACTGATGATCGCCGGCGGGGTGTTCTCCAGTGGGGCGCTGTCGGCCTTCTGTTCCGCCGACAGTACGCCGACGGCGGCCTCGAGTTGATCAAGGGAAATGGTTTTCTTGCGGCTTTCGGCATCTTTTTGCAACGCCGCGAGCCAGACATCGGCCTGACTCGCATCGGCAGGGAAATCGGCCTTGATGATTTTGTATTGATCCAGCGCGACCCAGCGTGTGGCCTTGTCGACCAGCGTGTGCGCGCTGAACTGGACGATGCCGAAGGTGGGTTTGCGGTCGGCGCCGGTGGCTTCGACGGCGGCCCGGGCATTGAGGGTGTAGCCATCCCAGCTGTCGAGTTGCGGCTGGTACACGGTCAGCTTGGCCTTGCCGCTGGTGATCACTTGCGGCCACGTCGGGGCGCTCGTGGCGGTGTCGGCCGCAGAAGTTTTGGTGGCCGGGGCAGGAGCTGCCCAGGCATTGCCAACGGCCAGCAGACATAGCATCAGCATCGCAAGCAACGAGCGCGGGTAAGACATTGTCAGCTCCATCGACAGGGCCGCTTTCAGCAGGATGGCAGCGAAAGCACGACCGTCGAAAAAGCATAGCCGCCCGCTTCACAATTACCGGGCGGATTTGCGCATTGGCGCAAAGTCGGGTGGGGCAATGTGTTGCTTTGTGTTATTTCAGGGCACGAGGATTTGAATCCATTGATTGAGAGGCAGCCATGTTCAACGGCATTTTGATCGACAAAGACGACAGCGGTTACCGCGCCAGCCTGCAGCAGATCAGCGAAGCGCAGTTGCCCGAAGGCGACGTGACGGTGCAGGTCGCGTACAGCACGCTGAACTTCAAGGACGGTCTGGCGATCACCGGCAGCAGTCCGGTGGTGCGCAAGTTTCCGATGGTGCCGGGGATCGACCTGGCGGGCACGGTCGAGGTCAGCTCGCATCCTGCCTATAAAGTCGGTGATCAGGTACTGCTCAATGGTTGGGGTGTGGGCGAGAGTCATTGGGGCGGTCTGGCGCAGAAGGCGCGACTCAATGGCGACTGGCTGATTCCGCTGCCCAAGGCTTTTACTCCCGCGCAAGCGATGGCCATCGGTACCGCCGGCTACACGGCAATGCTGTGCATTCTGGCGCTGGAGCGTAACGGCGTCACTCCGGATCAGGGCGAGGTGCTGGTGACGGGGGCCAATGGCGGCGTCGGCAGTTTCGCCATCGCGCTGCTCAGCAAGCTGGGTTATCGCGTGGTGGCCTCCACCGGCCGGGTGTCCGAGCATGAGTACCTGAAGCAACTGGGCGCCAGCGAAATCATTGATCGCGCAACCTTGTCGGAGCCGGGCAAACCGCTGGCCAAGGAACGCTGGGCCGCAGTGATCGATTCGGTCGGCAGTCACACTTTGGCCAACGCCTGTGCCAGCACCCGCGCCGAAGGCACGGTGGCGGCCTGCGGCCTGGCTCAGGGCATGGATTTTCCGGCATCAGTGGCGCCGTTCATTCTGCGCGGAGTGACCCTGGCCGGAATCAACAGCGTGACCCAGCCCAAGGCTCGGCGGATCGAGGCCTGGGAGCGTCTGGCCAAGGATCTGGACTTCGCCCTGTTGCCCTTGATCAGCCATGAAATCGCCCTGAGCGAAGCCATCGACGCGGCGCCGAAACTGCTGGCCGGACAGCTGCGTGGCAGGGTTGTGGTCGACGTCAATCGCTGACAGAGTAGGCGTCATTGCGGCTCGGTGTGGAGTCGCTTTTTCATCGAAGAACAAGCCGAGCGCATTCCCGGCAAGATTTGCTAAAACTGGGTTTCGCGCTCCAGCAACTGGCGCTTGCGCTCCACGCCCCAGCGATAACCCGAAAGATTGCCATCGCTGCGCACCACGCGGTGGCAGGGAATCGCCACGGCCAGGCGGTTGGCGCCGCAGGCTTGCGCCACGGCGCGCATGGAGGTCGGCGCGCCAATGCGCTGAGCGATTTCGGCGTAACTGGCGGTGCAACCCACTGGAATCTCCCGCAACGCCTGCCATACCCGTTCCTGAAACGCGGTGCCGCGCACGTCCAGTGGCAAATCGAGGCCCAGCGCTGGCGCCTCGATGAAACCTACCACCTTGGCAATCAACTGCTCGAAGCCGGCATCGGCGCCAATCAGGTTGGCTTGACGGAACTGATCCTGCAGATTGCAGACCAGTTGGTGCGGATCGTCACCCAACAGAATCGCGCACACCCCGCGTTCGCTTTGCGCCACCAGAATCGCCCCGAGTGAGCATTGCCCGACAGCAAAATGAATATCGTTGTTGCGTCCCGCAGCGCGGTAGTCGCCGGGCTTCATGCCCAGTACCTTGTCGGCTGACTCATAAAAGCGGCTGTTGGAATTGAAACCCGCGTCGTACAACGCATCAGTCACCGAGCCGCCGTCTGCGAGCCGCTCACGCACCCGGCGCGAACGATGCGCCGCTGCATAGCCTTTGGGCGTCAGGCCGGTAGCAGCCTTGAACACGCGATGAAAATGGAACGGGCTGAGTCCGGCGACCTCGGCGAGTTGATTGAGTACGGGCACTGTTTCACTCGACTCGATCTGCCGACAGGCCATCGCCACGGTCGCGGCGTGCTGGCTGGCGACTTCAGTCTGATCCTTGCTCGTGCGTTTGCTTGGGCGGTAGCCCGCCGCTTCGGCAGCTTGAGCACTTTCGAAGAACTCGACGTTCTGCGGTTTGGGCAATCGCGAAAGGCTGCTCGGGCGGCAATAAATGCCGGTGGTCTTCACCGCATAGACAAACTGCCCGTCGGCCCGTGGGTCCCGCGCAACCACGGCAGCCCAGCGCGGATCGGCTTCAACGTTGATGATGGGCGAAAGCTTTTTCATGGCGAGTAGTCCGTTGACCTGTTTGATTCAGGTTAACCGGCAGCGATGTTGGTAACACTCCGGGCCTTGCGGTCAAACTTTTCAGATCACCCGGCGACACGCAAGGTCAGATTGATCCGACGTTCGCCCAGACGCGGATGTTGGCCTGGCTTGATCGGCAACACCCCGTGAAAACGCAAGCGATCGACCCCGCCCCAGACCACCATGTCGCCGTGCAGCAGAGGAATGCGCTGGCTCTTGTCGCTGCGTAAAAAACCACCGAACAGGAACATCGCCGGCAATCCCAGGGACAGTGAGACGATCGGCGCCGCGTAGGCATTTTCGTCTTTGTCCTGATGCAAAGACATCTTCGCGCCGGGGACATATTGGTTGATCAGGCAGGAATCAGCGTGGAAGTCGGCAAACCCTGCGCGTTGCGCCGCTGTCTGCGCCAGTTCGGACAGCACCTCAGGCATGTCTGGCCAGGGCTTGCCGCTCAGCGGATCCACAGCGCTATAGCGATAACCGCTGCGGTCAGTGATCCAGCCCAACGCGCCGCAACTACTGGTGCCCACCGACATGCTGAAGCCGCCCGGGGTCATCATGTGGCGTAACGGCGCTGCGGCGAGAATGCCATCCAGCGCTGGCAGCAGTTCATCGATCGCCGGCAGGGCGAAGCCGCGCAACACCCACGATTGCTCGCCGATCTGTTCATCGCGGGGCTGTTGTTCGAGAGCGTCGTCGGCAAACAGATCGAGGGTGGTCGGGTGCATGGCGGTCATTGAACCTCGTGACAGACAGTGCCAAGGGTATGCCACTTCTCCCTGGTCGGCACTTAGAGCGCTATGCTGACGGCGATGTCGCTGATCACGTCGTCAGTCTGGCCGTGGATGGCGTCCAGTGCAGCCTTGGCTTCTTCCACGGTGCCGTTTTCCAGTTGCGCGAACTCGAAGCGGCGTTTGCCGTTGAGCTTGTATTTGATGACGTATTTGGTCGTTTGGGCCACGATCGTGCTTACCTTTGCGTTGGGGGCGACTCAGCTGAGTTTGGAGCTGGAGCGGCGGATGATCTTGATCGAGTGGGTCAGGGTCGGTTTGCGCGTGACGCTGATGGCGCGACGGCTGACGGTGTCGATGGTGATGTTCCAGAAACCGGTGCTCGGTGCGGTGATGCGCGCTGGAAACGTGTCGAAAGCGCCGCCGTGGTAGGTGTGGCGTCCGCCGTTCTTGAAGGCGCGGAAGTTGGCGTCGTTCATCAAGCGGATGTTGCAGGTTTGCGAGCACTGGATGACGACGATGTCGTCTTCGTTGAGGTGCTCGCGCTGGTGAATGAATTTCATGGGCGCCTCCAGAAGGGCTTTTTCTACTAAATCAAAACGATAGCATGTGCGATTGGCGCAGTTTATCAGCCAGAACGGGTTATTATCCCGCCGTCGGGCGCTGCTTTGACAATTAAAAACAGTTATTCGCGATTCGATGCGGGTTTAATGGAGTGAGCCTCGGAGAAAAATGGCATTACTGCTGTCCGACGGTCTTTATGGGAGGTGTTTGTATGAAGTGGGGTGTGGTGTGTCTGCCGTTGATATTGGCTTTGGGTGGTTGCGCGAGTGTTTCCGAAATCAATGAAACCCTGCCGACCATGAGCGTGATTTCCGGCAAGAAACCCCATGAGTATGCTCAGTGCCTGGCAGACAAGCTTGCCAGCAGTCGTGGCGCGCTGCAGATGCAGCCGCACAAGGATGGCGTGCGAGTGATTGTTCCCGGGAAATTTGCCACCGGCGCGGCTGCGGTGTTTGATATCGAAGACCGTTCCGGCGGTAGCAGCATCAAGCTGCATGAGCGCATGTCCAATGTGCCGGTTCGTCCGCATGACGTGCGAAACGCCGCCAATGCCTGTATTTCCGGCTGATAGAATAGTGCTCATCAGCACCGATGCCGTCGCAGCCATGCTGTGACGGCATTTTCATTTCTGGAGTCGCGCATGAAGCGAGAGCAAGTACGGGAACGGCATGCAGAGGGCCTTATCTCTGCCACGCATGTGATTCAGAATCCGGCGAATTCGGGAGAATGGATCGTGTTTTTCAAGAAGAGCGCCGGTCGCAGCTATTTTCTGGTGGACGATAACGACGAAGTCGAATCCTTCGCCCGTCTCGACGACCTGATCGAGATCGTGCGCGGGCTCGGGATCAAGTTCGCCGAGATCCACATGTAGGGTCTATTTGCAGACCACCACCACGCTGCGGTTCTTGTAGTTGCCGACATCGACCCCCAGGGTTTTGTCGCTTTCCTTGGGCGCTGGTGTGCCGTCGGTACCGACGATGCGATAACCGGTGCCGGCGCAGGAGGCGTCAGCCTTTTCGTAGCAGGTGGCCCAGGAGTTGGCTTCGCCGGAGCAATCGATGCTCAAGCCCTGTTCGCCATTGTTCAGGTAGGTGGTTTGCGAGGTAGCACAGCCACCCAGGGCCAGTACCGCAATCAGCGGCAGCAATCGGTTCATGTTCATAGATGTGTCGTCTTCAGCGAGGGAGGGGCTAAACGCTCTGACAGCGCCCGAGTGAAAAGGTTATAGCGATTGGCCACTTGTTTGCACGGATCTTTCGCCCGACCATAAAAAACCCTGCGCAAGGGCAGGGCTCGGTGTGTGTCGCAGTGGATCAGTCCTGATCCTTGCCACGGCGCTTGGACGACGCTGGAGTATCGGTGAACACCGACGCTACGTCCGTCGCCAGTTGCTCGCTGTCGAAAGGCCCGGCAATGTGTTCGCCGTTGGTCGTGGTCAGGTTCCACTTGCCGTCTTTCTTGTCGATCACATACCCGTTGATGATTTTTACCGCGGCCATCTATCAGTCTCGTTCGCTGGTTCAAAGGCGCCATGATACCGACAAATCCTCACATTGGGGGATGATGAGCGTATGGTGATGCAGCGCATTTGCGTGTTTGAACTACTCTGTTTTCGCGGGTGGAAGTCGCCAATGGAACTATCAGCGAGAATATTTCTCTATGTTGACATCGGTTAGCCAGTGCGGGGCATTGTAAGGTGCACGCCGCCTGATTAGACTGCGCCGAAACTCGTACACACAGCCCTTTCAAGGACTTATATGATCAAGAAATGCTTGTTCCCAGCAGCCGGTTACGGTACTCGCTTCCTGCCAGCGACTAAAGCCATGCCCAAAGAAATGCTGCCGGTGGTAAACAAGCCACTGATCCAGTACGGCGTTGAAGAAGCTCTGGACGCTGGCTTGACTGAAATCTCGATCGTGACCGGTCGTGGCAAGCGCGCGCTGGAAGACCACTTCGACATCAGCTATGAGCTGGAAAACCAGATCAAGGGCACCGACAAGGAAAAATACCTGGTCGGCATCCGCAAGCTGCTGGACGAGTGCTCGTTCTCCTACACCCGTCAGACCGAAATGAAAGGTCTGGGCCACGCGATCCTCACCGGTCGCCCGCTGATCGGTGACGAACCGTTCGCCGTGGTACTGGCGGACGACCTGTGCGTCAACCTCGAAGGCGACGGCGTACTGACCCAGATGGTCAAGCTGTACAAGCAGTTCCGCTGCTCGATTATCGCGATTCAGGAAGTCGACCCACAGGAAACCAGCAAGTACGGCGTGATCGCCGGCGAGATGATCCGCGACGACATCTACCGCGTACACAGCATGGTCGAGAAGCCAAAGCCGGAAGACGCGCCGTCGAACCTGGCGATCATCGGTCGTTACATCCTGACCCCGGACATCTTCGACCTGATCGAGCAGACCGAGCCAGGCAAGGGCGGTGAAATCCAGATCACCGACGCCCTGATGAAGCAGGCCCAGAACGGCTGCGTCATGGCCTATAAGTTCAAAGGCAAGCGTTTTGACTGCGGTGGCGCTGAAGGCTACATCGAAGCCACCAACTTCTGCTTCGAGAACTTCTACAAGACCGGCAAGGCTTACTGATAGCACCGGATCTGCGTCGCGAAGGGTGTGAAAGCACCTGCGCGAACGCACCCACAAACGCCCCGACTTGTTCGGGGCGTTTGTTTTTGTGCTGGGAAAAACCTTGAGTCGAGCGCCGCGATTCACTGACGCGCTCTGAGCGCGCTCGCTGCTTTTTCAAGCGCGAGGGTGCGTTCGAACATGCTGGCTGCCCCGATTCTCTTCAGCCGGCACAGCAGAGCCTCGCACAAGCGGGCAACCTGTCCGCCCGCAACAAAAAAAGCTCCGTATCTTGCGATACGGAGCTTTTTATTGGTGCGTTACGCCGATGGCGATCTGTCGCAACCGGCGCCTTCCATGCGGTTACTGCAGCACGACATTCGTTGCGGCATTGTCGACTTTCTTCGGCTTCATCAGGCTGAAGTCGATCAAAGCCCGCTGCTCGCGTTCGTACGGATTACCGATCATCAGCGGACGCGGTTTGAAGCTGTCGCTGACCAGACTCTTGCTGCGGTCCAGTTCGTCGAAGCTCAAACCCGCCATGTCCGCCCAGGTGTGGATCAGGTGCGAGCTGCTGTACGGCCGGCCCAGATCAGCGGCGAAGTCCCAGTCGTGGTTCTCGCGCCATTTCGGCGAAGCCCAGGCCATGAATGGAATGGTGTACATCGGCGCGGTCGGTTTGTTCTCGTTACGGCCCAGGGTGTTGTGGCCGGCGGAGTCGAACACGTCTTCACCGTGGTCGGAGAGGTACAGCAGGAAACCGTTCGGATCTGACTTGGCGTAGTCCTTGATCAGGCTCGACACCACGAAATCGTTGTACAGCACGGCGTTGTCGTAGCTGTTGTAAGTCGGCACCTGATCGTCGCGCACACCGGCCGGCACGCCGTTACGGTCCTGGAACTTGTCGAAGGTCGGCGGATAGCGGTACTGGTAGCTCATGTGAGTACCGAGCAGGTGCACGACGATCAGCTTGCGCTGCGCAGGGTCGGTCAGCGCCTTGTTGAACGGCTCGATCACGTCACCGTCGTACTGCGCGGCGTTCTGGTTGCGGTTGTTGTTCAGGTACACCTGCTCGTCGGCCTGTTCGGAGAAGGTCGTGAGCATGGTGTTGCGCTTGGTCATGGTCTGTTGGTTGGTGATCCAGAACGTCTTGTAACCGGCCTGTTTCATCATGCTGACCAACGACGGCGTGGACAGGTACAGGTCCGGATTTTCTTCGTCGGCGAAGGTCAGCACCTGCTGCAGCGCTTCAATGGTGTACGGGCGCGGGGTGATGACGTTGTCGAACACCGCGAGCTGATCCTTGAGCTTGTCCAGTTCCGGCGTGGTTTTGCGTCCGTAGCCATACAGGCTCATGCGCTGACGGTTGGTCGACTCGCCGATCACCAGCACCAGAGTCGAAGGTTTATCGGCGTCGGCCACCTTGAGGTTATGCAGCGGCGGCACCTTGCTCGCGCTGTGCAGCATGTCCTGCATACCGGCCAAGGTATCGAGGTAACGGTGGTAGGCCACGGCCATCTGCCAAGGCACGGCGGGTTCGATGCGGTCTTCGAACTTTTCGAAACCGCCGGCGAAACTGCCGGTACGCTGGGTCTGCTTGATCAGCGGATAGCCGACCACGGCGATCAGGATCGCGATCGCTGCGGCGAATGCGCGGCCACGGGGCATGTACACCGGGCGCAGGCGCGTCCACAGGAAGTAGGCGAACGCGGTGTGCGCGAGAAACGCCGGGACCATCCACCAGGCAAAGTACTGGGTCATGTACTCGCCGGCTTCAGAGATGTTCGACTCGAACATGATGAAGATGACGCTTTGCGAGAATTCCTGCTGATAGATGAAGAAATAACCCAGGCTGGCCATCGAGCAGGCCCAGAGGACGACACCGATCAGCGCGGCCAGCAGTTTGGTGCGTTTGGGAAACGCCAGCATCGGGGCGAGCCACAGCGCACTCATCACGAAGGCCTGACGGAACCCGCTGAAACCGGAGGTGCCGGTCAGCTGGATCAGCAGTTGGGTGATACCCGAGAAATACCAGAAGAAAGCGAATAGCCAGAGAACCCCGGCCCAGTCGAAACCTGTCGCAGTCGTTTTGCTGCGTTTGAACAATGCCATTCAGCACTCCAGCTCATCGTCACTAACCACCGTCGGAGTGCTACATCAAACCGACGAACGGAGGCCGCGCGCAAACGCACGGCCAGAATGCGCCGGAGTATCACCAAGGCAGTGTGAAAACTTCGTTAGTTGCCGATCAGGGGCAGGGGAGCATCATGTCGGGAACGACAGGCGCCGTTCCCGAAGCTGGCGGGGCAGGTCAGGCGTGCGGATGGCGCTGGACCACCGGCAGAGGTTTGGGCTGAGCGCCCTGGGTCAGCGAGCGCAGCTGCGCCAGCTCCTGCTTCAACTGATCGCGCTCGTCTTTCAACTGACGCAATTCATCGCGACGGATCGTGACGTACAGGGTTTGTGGCGGCATTGCTGTGTGTACTGTGCCCATTGCTCACCTCGCAAATGGCGTGTCTCAACTGCAAATCGTCCCCGCGTCGGGGCTACTGACTTGCTATCGGCGCCAATTTTGATTTCTTTTGCCCGTGAATGGAACTTTTTTATTTTTCATGGTCGGTGTGTCTTCGGCAGGATTCGGGGCGTTATCAGTCTGGATCGGGCACAATGCCCGGAAACTTCATCGCAACGCTCTGGACTAACCTCCATCAGTCGCGTTGGGCTATAACCAATGACACACATTTATTTGTAGTAAGGAGCATCAGCACATGCAACTCGGGATTATTGGACTGGGCCGCATGGGCGGCAATATTGCGCGACGTCTGATGCTCAACGGTCACACCACCGTTGTTTACGACCGCAATACCGCCTTTGTCGACACCCTGGCCGCCGAGGGCGCCACGGGCGTTGCCGACCTTCCAGCCCTGGTGGCAGGCCTGGCCAAGCCACGTGCCGTATGGGTCATGCTGCCGGCCGGCGCGCCGACCGAAGACACCATCAACACCCTGAGCGACTTGCTGGAAGCCGGTGACACCATCATCGACGGCGGCAACACCAACTATAAGGATGACATCCGCCGCGCCAAAACCCTGGCCGAGAAGGGCCTGCACTACATCGACGTCGGTACCTCGGGCGGCGTCTGGGGCCTGGAACGCGGCTATTGCATGATGATCGGCGGCGACGCCGAGACCGTGAACCGTCTGGACCCGCTGTTCGCCGCTCTGGCGCCGGGCATGGGTGACATTCCGCGCACCAAGGATCGCAAGTCCGAGGATCACCGCGCCGAGCACGGCTACATTCACGCCGGTCCTGCCGGTGCCGGGCACTTCGTGAAGATGATTCACAACGGCATCGAGTACGGCATGATGGCGGCGTTTGCCGAGGGCTTCGACATCCTCAAGACCAAGTCCAGCGAGCGCTTGCCGGAAGATCAGCGTTTCGACCTCAACGTAGCCGACATCGCTGAAGTGTGGCGGCGTGGCAGCGTGGTGTCGTCCTGGCTGCTCGACCTGACCGCCGACGCGCTGGCCAGCGATCCGAAACTCGACGGCTTCTCCGGCTCTGTTGCCGACAGCGGCGAAGGTCAATGGACCATCGAAGCGGCCATGGAGCAGGCGGTGCCGGTTCCGGTGCTGTCGAACTCGCTGTTCTCGCGCTACCGCTCGCGCGGTCAGGGCACTTTTGGCGACAAGATTCTTTCGGCCCAGCGCTTCGGCTTCGGCGGCCACGTGGAGACACCGAAGAAATGACCCATACGATCCGCAGAAAATCCAAGGCAGAACCCGCACCACCGACCACGCTGTTTTTGTTCGGTGCCCACGGCGACCTGGTCAAGCGCTTGCTGATGCCGGCGCTGTACAACCTCAGTCGCGACGGCTTGCTGGACGAAAATCTGCGGATCGTCGGCGTTGATCACAACGCCATTACCGATGAAGCCTTCGCGCAAAAACTCGAAGACTTCATCCGTACCGAAGTGGCGGCGAAGGTCGGCAAGGGCGATCAGATGCTTGATCCGGCCTTGTGGGCCAAGCTCGCCAAAGGTATCAGCTACGTCCAGGGCGACTTCCTGGACGACAGCACTTATTCCGCGCTGGCGGCGAAAATCGCCGACAGCGGCACCGGCAATGCGGTGTTCTACCTGGCCACCGCGCCGCGTTTCTTCAGTGAAGTGGTGCGCCGACTCGGCTCGGCCAAACTGCTGGAGGAAACCCCGGAAGCGTTCAGAAGGGTGGTGATCGAAAAGCCGTTCGGCTCCGATCTGCAAACCGCCGAAGCCTTGAACGCCTGTCTGCTCAAGGTCATGTCGGAGAAACAGATCTATCGGATCGATCATTACCTGGGCAAGGAAACCGTGCAGAACATTCTGGTCAGCCGGTTTTCCAACAGCCTGTTCGAGGCGTTCTGGAACAACCATTACATCGACCACGTGCAAATCACCGCCGCCGAAACCGTCGGCGTCGAAACCCGTGGCAGTTTTTACGAGCACACCGGTGCGCTGCGTGACATGGTGCCCAATCACCTGTTCCAGTTGCTGGCGATGGTCGCCATGGAACCGCCGGCCGCGTTTGGCGCTGACGCCGTGCGCGGCGAGAAGGCCAAAGTGGTCGGCGCGATCCGCCCATGGAGCGTTGAAGAGGCGCGAGCCAATTCGGTACGCGGTCAGTACAGCGCCGGCGAGGTCGATGGCAAAGCGTTGAATGGCTATCGCCAGGAGGCCAACGTATCGCCTGACAGCAACACTGAAACCTACGTCGCGCTGAAGGTGATGATCGACAACTGGCGCTGGGTCGGCGTGCCGTTCTACCTGCGCACCGGCAAGCGCATGAGCGTGCGCGACACCGAGATCGTCATCTGCTTCAAACCGGCGCCGTATGCGCAGTTCCGGGATACCGAAGTCGATGAGTTGCAGCCGACTTATCTGCGTATCCAGATCCAGCCCAACGAAGGCATGTGGTTCGACCTGCTGGCCAAGCGGCCGGGGCCGGCGCTGAACATGGCCAACATCGAGTTGGGATTTGCCTACAAGGACTTCTTCGAGATGCAGCCGTCGACCGGCTATGAAACGCTGATCTATGACTGCCTGACCGGCGACCAGACGCTGTTCCAGCGCGCCGACAACATCGAAAACGGCTGGCGCGCGGTGCAGCCGTTCCTCGATGCCTGGCAACAGGATGCGAGCGTGCAGACCTACGCCGCCGGGGAAGACGGCCCGCAAGCCGCTAATGATCTGCTGACTCGCGATGGTCGCGTCTGGCACGGTCTGGGATGAGTGAGTCGATCCGCTTTTTACTGAGTGACATGGACGGCACGCTGTTGCTGCCCGATCACAGCCTGAGCCAACGCACCATCGACGCCGTTCGTTCGCTGCGCGAGGCCGGCGTGTTGTTCAGTCTGGCGACCGGACGCCCGCCCAAAGCCATGTTGCAGCAGATCGAAGCCCTGGGCGTCGATCTGCCGACCGCCGCCTTCAATGGCGGCACCATCGTCAATCCGGATGGCAGTCTGTTGGTGGCGCATTACTTGCCTGTGCCGACCGCGCTGATTGCCCTGGCGTTGTTCGCTGACCAGCCGGATGTGGAGATCTGGGTGTTCAGTGGTGGCGACTGGTTGCTCAAGGACCCCCATGGGCCGATGGTGCCGCGCGAACAGCACGGTCTCGGTTATCCGCCGGTGGTGGTCGAGAGTTTCGAACCGTACCTGGAGCGCATCGACAAGATCGTCGCCACCAGTAACAACACCGATTTGCTGATCGAGCTTGAGGCGCGCCTGTTAGCCAAGGTCAGCGGCATGGCTCAGGTTTCGCGTTCGCAACCGGTGTATCTGGACGTGACAGCGCTGGAGGCCAACAAGGGCACCGCACTGGCGACGATTGCCGAGCACCTTGATATCCCGCTGGCGCAGACCGCAGCGATTGGCGATGGCGGCAACGACCCGGCGATGTTCCATTGCGCAGGACTGTCGATTGCCATGGGGCAGGCGGAAGAGGCGGTGAAGCGCCAAGCCGATGTGGTCACCGCGCCGAACACTGAAGACGGTGTGGCACAGGCGATCGAGAAGTACATCCTCGGTCGCTGATTCACCCGGAAACAAACTGTGGGAGCGGGCTTACTCGCGAATGCGGAGTGTCAGCCAACACATCAAGTGCCTGACACGACCTCTTCGCGAGCAAGCCCGCTCCCACAGTTTTAATCGCGTGTTCTCAGAGTCATTGGCTCACCGCCCTGGCAATGTGGGAGCGGGCTTGCTCGCGAATGCGGAGAGTCAGTCAACATATCAAGTGCCTGACACGGCCTCTTCGCGAGCAAGCCCGCTCCCACAGTTTTAATCGCGTGCTGTCAGAGTCATTGGCTCACCGCCCTGGCGATGTGGGAGCGGGCTTGCTCGCGAATTCGGTGTGTCAGTCAACACATCAAGTGCCTGACCCGGCCTCTTCGCGAGCAAGCCCGCTCCCACAGTTTTAATCGCGTGCTGTCAGAGTCATTGGCTCACCGCCCTGGCGATGTGGGAGCGGGCTTGCTCGCGAATTCGGTGTGTCAGTCAACACATCAAGTGCCTGACCCGGCCTCTTGGCGAGCAAGCCCGCTCCCACAGTTTTAATCGCGTGTTGTCAGAGTCATTGGCTCACCGCCCTGGCGATGTGGGAGCGGGCTTGCTCGCGAATGCGGTGTGTCAGCCAACACTTCAAGTGCCTGACCCGGCCTCTTCGCGAGCAAGCCCGCTCCCACAGTTTTAATCGCGTGTTCTCAGAGTCATTGGCTCACCGCCCTGGCAATGTGGGAGCGGGCTTGCTCGCGAATGCGGTGTGTCAGTCAACACATCAAGTGCCTGACACGGCCTCTCCGCGAGCAAGCCCGTTCCCACAGTTTTAATCGCGTGTTGTCAGAGTCATTGGCTCACCGCCCTGGCAATGTGGAGGCGGGCTTGCTCGCGAATGCGAAGTGTCAGCCAACACATCAAGTGCCTGACCCGGCCTCTTCGCGAGCAAGCTCGCTCCCACAGTTTTAATCGCGTGTTGTCAGAGTCAGTAACTCACCGCATACCAGCCCAGCAATCCCATCACCACGGTGTACGGCAGCGCCATCCATACCATCCGCCCGTACGACAGGCGCACCAGCGGCGCAATCGCCGAGGTCAGCAGGAACAGGAATGCCGCTTGACCATTGGGTGTCGCCACGCTCGGCAGGTTGGTGCCGGTGTTGATCGCAATCGCCAAAGTCTCGAAGTGTTCGCGGCTCATGTGCCCGGACAGGAAGGCCTGTTTCACTTCGGTGATGTAGATCGTGGCGACGAATACGTTATCGCTGATCGCCGAGAGCAGGCCGTTGGCGATGAACAGCATGCCCGGCTGTTGTTCCGCCGGCAGCGCCAGCACCCACTGGATGAGCGGGGCGAACAGTTGCTGATCGTGAATCACCGCGACCACGGCGAAGAACACCACCAGCAATGCGGTGAACGGCATGGCGTCCTTGAACGCGCTGCCCAGACGATGCTCGTCGGTGATGCCGGTAAACGCGGTGATCAGCACGATCACCATCAAACCGATCAGCCCGACCTCTGCAACGTGAAACGCCAGGCAGCCAATCAGAATCAACGCAGCAGCACCTTGCACCAGCAGGGCAGCACGCTGGCGCGGGGTGCGTTCGGCGTTGTCTTCGGCGGCGTAATTGGCCAGTACGGTACGCACGTTGTCCGGCAGCAGGGTGCCGTAGCCAAACCAGCGCAGTTTTTCCAGTAGCACGCAGGTCACCAGACCCGCCGCCAGTACCGGCAGCGAAACCGGCGCGACTTTCTGGAAGAACTCTGCGAAGTGCCAGCCCATTTCATGACCGATCAGCAGGTTCTGCGGCTCGCCCACCAGGGTGCAGACCCCGCCGAGTGCGGTGCCAACCGCGCCGTGCATCAGCAGGCTGCGCAGGAACGCGCGGAATTGCTCCAGATCTTCATGGTGCAAGGCTGGCAGATGACGGTCGTCGCTGAATTCGCTGTCCAGGCGCGGGTCATTGCCCGAGGCCACACGGTGGTAGACCGAATAGAAACCGACCGCCGCGCTGATGATCACCGCAGTGACGGTCAAGGCGTCGAGAAACGCCGACAGAAAAGCCGAAAGAAAGCAGAACATCAGCGCCAACACCGCCTTGGAGCGCACGCCCAGCAGCAACCGTGAGAACAGAAACAGCAGCAGATCCTTCATGAAGTAGATGCCGGCGACCATGAACATCAGCAGCAGGATCACTGGGAAGTTATGCACCAATTCGTCGTACAGCGCCTGCGGCGTGGTCATCTTCAGCAGCAGGGCCTCGATCAGCAACAAGCCACCGGGCATCAATGGATAGCACTTGAGGGCCATGGCCAGAGTGAAGATGAATTCGATCACCAGCAGCCAGCCGGCGGCGACCGGGCCGACAGTGAACAGCACCACCGCGTTGAGGATCAGGAACCCGACGATGCACGCCTTGTACCAGCGAGGCGAATGCCCGAGGAAGTTATGCACGAACGCCTGAACCAGTGAACCGGACATCGGTTGCTCCTTGTATTAAGAAGCGCGCAAGTTGCCGCATGTGTCTGGCAAGTTCAAGTCCGGGAAGTTATTGATTCAGATAACGCGCGACCATGGCGCGGTAGTTGCCGTCGAGCGAGTAGCCGCCGACAAGAATTTTCCGGTCTGCCTGGATCGCGAGAGAGTTGGCGGTGTCCAGGCTGCGGCCCAGGCGCGTGCGTAACCAGCCGTGGCCGTTGCCGAAGCTTCGGTCGAGATGGCCGTCAGCTTTGTAGCGTGCCACGATGAAGTCAGCCTCGACGCCGCCGATCGTCGCACCCACCGCCATGATCCGACCATCCGCCATGCGTTGCGCGGCGCTCCACTGGCAACCACTGGGGCCGATTTCCAGCAGATGCGGGTGGCCAGTGTCGTTGCGCCAGTCCGGGCGGCCGTTAGGGTGCAGGCTCAGCGCCAGGCAGCGGATCGGATCGCGACTGCTGCCAAAGCAGTGCAAATGTTCCTTCGACTCGATGACCTGGCTGACCATCGCGCTTTTGCCGTTGGCTTTGAAAGCCAGGAAGCCATCCACCGCGAAGCGTTCATCAAGACGCCCGTCAGGCAGATAGCGCGCCACCAGACCCTCTTGGGGAAAATCAATCGAGCCGGCGACGAGGATCCGCCCGTCCTCTTGCAATACGAGGCTGCTGAGCCAAGTGTTGAGCAGCAAATGTCGAATCATCACGAAACCGCGCCCATTGAAGCTTTCATCGAGCGTCCCGTCTGGTGTCAGGCGGATCAGCATTCCGGCATGGTCGGCGAGTTCGAAGTGGTGATTGGCGATCAGCAGAATACGCCCGTCATCCTGCACGGCGATGTCACAGGCTTCAGCCCCCGGTACGCCGGGTGGCAGCCAGCAATCGCGGGAGCCGACGGACAGGTCGCCGGGCAGGCGTACCACTTTGCAGCCATTTTTACCAAAGTCCGGGTCGGGGATTCCGTCAGCGCTGAACAGGGCCAGCGCAGGCAGGGTGCGATGGGTGTTTTGATAATGCAGCCCGGCCAGCAGGATTCGTCCGTCGGGCAACACCTGAACCTTGCCACCTGTGGCCTCAAAACCGCATTCGAACTCGCCAATCACGCTGCCTTGCTGGCCGAAAGCGAGGTCGGCCGAACCGTCTGCGAAGAGGCGTGCCAGACCAAACCGACTGCCTTGCGCAGTGCCGACTTTGGCGGCGACCAGCACGCGCCCCTGTCGATCCAGCGCAATACCCTGGGTCATGCTGGAGACACTGCCGGCGAAATACACTTGGGCAACGCCAGTGCTGGCAAATTGTTTGTCGAGTTGCCCGGAACTGTTGAGTAGTGCCGGGCGCGCGAAGGCGTTCTCGGGTGACATGCATGCCTCTCCTTGCAAGTTGACCAGGCCCGAATGGGCGGTAACTGCATGAGCGGAACATTCAATCCCTGAATACACGCAAGTTCAACTGACAGAACTAACAGGTGGAGGGTCGCACTGTGCCATAACAGTGTCTTTTTGAACCAAACGAAAGCCTGCCAAGCAGTGGCGCCTGACAGGTTGAAAAAAGTTGTACAGAGGTATTGAAGATAAACAGCAGCGGACAACTAACAAAGAACAGGGCGGATGACGTTAAAGTCATCCGCGTCAGCCTCTGATCAATGTGGCATCGACCACGATTGCAGTTGATGCCCCTCTTTGCTCAATTCGGCACGGGCCTGTTGCAACAGCAGTTCCAGTTGCGCCGGATCGGAATAGGCGCTGCTTGGAATCTGCTTGCGACCGATGTGCGAGTTGGTAAGGTCGATGACGGTCAGGTTCAGTTCGCCGTTGCCGTCTTGTGGGGCCCAGGCCACGCACTGGAAGGGTTTGAATGCGTGGTTGGCAATCAGAAGAGCTTCGTTGATACGGAGCGGGGCGGTCATGGGGTCGTCTCTCTGTCGTGCCCAATCAAATGATGTGCCGTCGGTTGGGCTTACCGTTCGGCTGGTTACTTGTACTGATGCACGCAACCCCGTGGCGGGTCACACACGACACAAAGAAATTTCAACTTTATTGCCTCTGCTCGACTTTTCGCCAGTTTTTGAAAGCTGGGCGAAAGATTCAAACTCGATAGCTAACTAATAACCTCGTTTCTTATAACTCGTTAGCTTGTACATCTATAAGCAATCGATACAAGGAGCTGTCAATTTCTTGCTAGTGTTACAGTCGGGTCTGCCAAATGACTGTTTTTACAATAATTTCCTTAAATTTGGCGCCAAGGAACAGTCATGATCGAAGCGCCTGCGTTACGACGTTTATTGGTGGTTGACCCGTGCGACGACTGTCACCGGTTATTACCTGGTTTGCGCGCGGTCGGGTGGGATGTCGACAGTTGTAGCCTGGAAAATGCCGCTGATCGGACATGCGATGTCGGGCTGTTGCGCCTGCAGCCCTTTCACCTCGAACGCCCCGAAGCGGTCAAGGAACTGATCAGCCGCAGCGGCACCGAGTGGATCGCGGTGTTGAACCAGGAAGTCCTGCGGTTGCAGAACGTCGGTGACTTCGTCTGCGAATGGTTTTTCGATTTCCACACCTTGCCGTTCGATGTCTCGCGGGTCCAGGTGACCCTTGGGCGTGCGTTCGGCATGGCGCGTTTGAGGGGGCAAGGGACGATTCATGTTGATCAGCCGGAGCATGAGTTGCTCGGCGACAGCAAGCCGATCCGCGAACTGCGCAAATTATTGAGTAAACTGGCGCCGACCGAGTCCCCGGTACTGATCCGCGGTGAAAGCGGAACCGGTAAAGAACTGGTCGCGCGCACGCTGCACCGCCAGTCCCAGCGCCACAACAAGCCGTTCGTGGCGATCAACTGCGGGGCGATTCCCGAACACTTGATTCAGTCCGAACTGTTCGGCCACGAAAAAGGCGCCTTTACCGGTGCGCATCAGCGCAAGGTCGGGCGCATCGAAGCGGCCAACGGTGGCACGTTGTTTCTCGATGAAATCGGCGATTTGCCGCTGGAATTGCAGGCCAATCTGCTGCGTTTCCTGCAGGAGAAACACATTGAGCGCGTCGGTGGCAGCCAGCCGATTCCGGTGGATGTGCGCGTCCTCGCGGCCACCCACGTCGACCTCGAAGCCGCCATCGAGAAAAAACGCTTTCGCGAAGACTTGTATTACCGTCTCAATGTGCTGCAAGTGGTGACTGCGCCATTACGCGAGCGCCACGGGGATCTGTCGATGCTGGCCAATCATTTCTCGCACTTCTACAGCCATGAGACCGGCCGCCGTCCACGCAGCTTCAGCGAGGATGCATTGATCGCCATGGGCAAACACGATTGGCCCGGTAATGTGCGTGAGCTGGCCAACCGCGTGCGACGGGGGTTGGTGCTGGCCGAGGGCCGGCAGATCGAGGCCCGTGACCTGGGGTTGATCAGCCAGCATTCGATCAACACGCCGATGGGCACGCTGGAAGACTACAAAACCCGGGCCGAACGCCAGGCCTTGTGCGATGTGTTGAACCGGCACAGCGACAACCTCAGTGTGGCGGCTAAAGTGCTGGGCGTGTCGCGGCCGACGTTTTATCGCCTGCTGCATAAACATCAGATTCGCTAGAAACCAAAGACCCAACGATTGCAGCCTGCGGCGACTCTTACAGAGATTAACTCTGTAGGAGCTGCCGCAGGCTGCGATCTTGTGCTTTAGAAGTAGTACGGGAATTTCAGGCTGAAGGAAAAGTCCGGAGCATCGTCGGTCATGCCGATCGACAGGTTGGGCACGATGGTCAGGTTATCCGTGGCGGCAATGGTCATGCCGACGTTGAAATAACCGGCGTTAGCGTCACTGGAAACCACCGACTCCCAATCGCCGCCGTCCTGTTTCAGCTTGCTCTTGCGTTGCACCAGGTCAGACACCGAAAACGACATACTCATCTTTTCGTTCAGAGCGAATGCAATACCGGCGCCGATCTGGAAGCTGTCGCCAATCTTCACCTTGCCCGGGGTTTTCTGGTTGACGGTCGAGCTGATGTCGTCGAACGACTCCTCCAGGTTGTGGGTGTAGGACAAGCTGCCGAACAGCACTGCCGGGTCGAACGTCTTGACCAACGAAATCCCCGGGGTGATCGACCAGACACCGTTACCGGTTGGCAGCGTGTCAGGTACGAACAGGTTGGAGTTGGCGTCGGTCTGACGCAGCTTGATCCCGAACGGGTCCTTGCCGGTAGGTGCCTTGACTCGCAGGGTGACCACGGCGTCCGGGGTGTTGACCGATTCGTCGAGGAACTTGTAGGCGATACCGAAGTTGACGTCGCCGATGGTTGGATCACGCGAAACATCCTGTTCCGTCGTGACGTTGGACGCACCTCCGTTGCCGCCACCGGACTGGTAGGTCGATTCGCGGTAAACCACCGGTACGTTGACGTCGAACTGCCAGCGGTTGTCGAAGTTGTAGCGGCCGGTCAGGTCCAGCGTCCAGGTGTCGGCCTTTATCCGGTCGAGGTTGATGTTGCCGAGAAAGATCGAGTCCAGCGCCAGGAAACCGTTGAGAATCAACTGCCGGGTGTCGTAACGCGAGTAGGTCACACCGGTTTCAAAGCTGAATTTACCGCCGCCGAAAAAGCCGCTGGCTTCGTCGTAGAGGTTGGACACACTCTGTGCCGGTTGCGAGTCGTCGGCCAGCGACTGGCCGTAAGAAGCACCACTGCCCCCGGCCGCGCCCCCCGACGCTGCTGCGGCACCAGTCCCGGTCGCGACTTTTGGATTGCCTTTCATGTCGGATGGCGATTTGGCCAGGCGTTTGGGTTGCGGGGCTGCCGGTTGGTCCTCGACCTGACGGACCCGTTGTTCGAGCACCGCCAGGGCCTTTTGTTGTACTTCGTATCGTTGTTTCAGCTCCAGAAGTTCCTGTTTCAGGGTCTCCACATCTGCGTCGGGAGCTGCTTGCAGCATCGCCGCGGGTAGAAGGGTACTCAAACATACAGCGGCGCGCAGTGATACTGATCGATACATGAATAAGCCGTCCCTTTAAGCCCAATGATCGAGACTCAGCGTAGTTCAATATCCGATATTGCGTAGTGCCCTGAGTTGAGTCAGGTTGCAGTCCAGTGCGCCGGGGCTGATTCCGTTATTGTTAAGCACAACATTGAGTTGGGTCATGTTGTTGACCACGTTGGCGCTGCCCAGCAGGCGAGTGTTCTGCAGCAGGCCACCCTGGGCGACTTGTTGCAGGGCGGTGCCCTGATTGCCCGAAGCCTGAATCGCCATTTGCACACCACCGCTGCTGGCCGAAACGGCTACGCTGCCGGCGGCATTGCTGGCACCGATGGTCTGCCCGGACATCAGCGCCTGGCCTTGTGCGGGGGCCAGTGGAGGAGGGGTGTTGGCTTCTTTGACGTTGATCGCCACGTTGTTGCTGGCGGTGTTGCCGTCGCCGGCGGCGCGTACGCTTTGGGTCACGCCCTGGCTGCTGTTGAGTGCCGCACCACCAATGACATTGCCAGTGCCCGGAGTCGGGGTGCTGCCGTTGCCCTGTTCCTTGATGGTCGAGACATAAAATTCCGGTTTGATGGTGGCGGCCTGGATTTGCATCGACGTCGCAGCGCCGATCAGATCACCGCTGGCGTTGCGCCAGGTACTGCTCATGACAATGCCGAAGCTGATGATCCGCCCCGGCATGACGTACCGACCACGCAGCTCGGCGAGCTCCTGGTCCTTGATTTCGATGGGTTTGAATCCTGCATTGGCATAGCCTGACGCGCTCGCTGCCAGGCAGGCGGCGGCCAGCCAGTATGAGGTTTTCATCTGCTGCTCCCGGGACATCCAGCCCCATTTCTTTATAATCGGCGATTAAAAGAAGTCGCTCTGTATGAACCCGAAGTCCATCAATTCAGCATCTTTGACAGGGTTGAAAGAATCGAGCTTGTTCTTGGCGGTCAGCGGGGTCGGAGGACTGCGTAATGCATTGGTTTTGTCGTATCCGGGGCCGACGATGGCGAAGACAATGCCGTTCCAGCCTTTGACAAAGTCATCATGGGTGTAGCGTTTGTGACCTAGAACCGGATCTCCGATGTAAACCCAGTTCTTGTCCGAACGCTGCAGCACCACGAAATGCTTGTAGCCGCGAATTTCCAACAGTACCACCACCGGGATCGTGACTGCTTCGAGCTTCTCCGGCGGAATCTTGTAACCCCTGGCGCGCATGCCGATGCTTTCTACGTAGCGCTTCATGTCCAGCATGGAAAACCCTTGAGTACGAACAAGGTCCTGGTCAGCGTTGACCAGCATGCCTTTGATGATGTGCTCCTCATCGACGTCGAGCCAATAGGCCTGGCGCAATACCGTGGCCAGTGCGGCGGCGCCGCAACTGAAATCGGTTTTCTGTTCGACGATGTCGGCAAACTTGCGTTCACGAATGCTTTGCACGTCCTTGTAGACGAGCACGCCGCCGGGAAGGGCAGCGATAGGCATCTGGGCAGCCTGGGTCAGGCCGGACAGGCAAAGCAGAGCGAGAAGGGCAGTCTTACGCATGATCGATACGCCTTTGCGGACTGAGGAAAAGCCCCGTTTCCGGGGCTTTCGTTTCGATCGCGATTACATGCAGGCTTTGCAACCTGCAGCGATGGACAGCGAGTTGCTTTGTTGGTTGCCCACACCCGCCGAGACGTTGGCTCCGCCGTTGCCGGAGAAGTTGTTCATCGAGTTGGTCATGTTGGCATTGTTGACGACAGGCGTTTTCCAGCCATCTTTGGTCAGCACTTGCTGAGTGGTGACGCCAGCGAGGCCAAAGGTACCCACGGCTTCGAACTTGGCTTTCTGGTCATCGTTGCCGCCGTGGCCGCCGCCACGGTTACCCCAACCGCCATGGTTGTCGTCTTCGATGGTTGCAGTGCCTTTGGCTTTAAACACGCCAGCGGCCGCGTAGGTGCCGGTAAGGGTGTCGGTTTTGTAGGCCTGCACGCCTTTGTTTTCTACAACCAGGCCAGTAGAGGACTGATTGGCGGACGCGGCGGCAGTGGCTACGCGGCCACCGGATACGGCGATCGCCAGGTTGTTTTTCTGCTGGTTGAAGTTGCCGGAGGACACGTTGATGCCGATGTTGCCGGAACCATTGTTGCCCGCGTTGTTGAGCGTAGCGTTATTGAAGGTCGACGAGTTTTTCACATAGTTGTTGTTGTTGACTTGAGTTGCACTGGAGGCAGCAACTGCAGTGCCGAAAATGAAGCTTTCATCGGCGGTAGCCAAGGCGGCGGCGTTGTCTTGCTGGTTGCCGTCGCCGGCAGCAACGTTGGCGCCCATGTTGCCGTTAGAACCATTGAGCGAGTCGCTGGCGTTGGCGTTGTTGAGAGTGCCCTGGTTTTTCACCACGTTGCCGTCGCTGTTTTGTTCGTCGAGCACTGCCGCCCCGGCACCTGCGCCGATCTGCAGAAGCTGTTCCAGGGTTGGGCCTTTTGGTCCATGGTTGTCATGACCATTGCCGTGCCCGTTACCACGATCATTACCGCCAGCCTGAGCGGCCATTGCCATTACTGCTGCAAGTGCGAAAACCAGAGGTTTGAGAGCCATTGTAGGTTTCATGGTGTTTCTCCGTCGTGCTTATTAGTTGGTTAAGTGTTGGTACTTTCTAATTGCACTGCTTTTGTTGTTTGGGTCAGTCAGCGACCCGGATGCTCAGGGTGTTAGCCATACGGTTCCCCACCCCGGCACTCTGGTTCACCTGAATCACCCCTCGGCTGCCGGTGAAGGCCTGATCACTTGTCGTGACCTGGCGACTGCCGGGTGAGGTGCCAGTTGCTCCTGAGCTCGGTAAAAGCGCCACGTTCTGTTGCGACAGGGCGCTGTCGTCAACGCTTTGCGGGGCAGCACTGATGCTGATGCGCGTCACGTTGGCCATCTGGTTATTGGCCCCGGCGCCCTGGTTCACGCCCAGGATCCCGTTGCCATTACTGAAAGAGGTGCCGCCGATGGTGGCGCTGGCGTTCATCGACGGGTTGGCGGGGGTATCCAGCTTTTGCCTGACAATGGTCGTGGCGCTGGCATTGGTGCCAATGGCGATCGCCTTGGTGTTGGTCTGTTGCATCTGGTCGCCGGCGGCCTGGTTGACGTTGAAGTTGCCGCGGTACTGCATGCCACTGTTCTGGATGTCGGCGTTATTCACGGAGCCTGGATCGGCCATGGCGCTGGCGCAGCCGAAGAGGGCAAGCAGCAGAAGGGAACGATTCATCTCATTGACCTCCGGCCATGCGGGTCAGCGGAGCAAGACCTGAACTCATCGCACGGTTGACGGTGTTGGAAATCGAACCGCCCGCGCCACCGCCGTGACCGCCGCCCATGCCGGGCAGGCCGTTGGGATTGGTCAGGGTGTTCATGCCAGGCATGTTGGCGGTGGGTGTGGTGATATTGCCGCGAATCGAAGAGCCACTGGCTACACTGGCAAATTCACCGTCATCGAGTTCGGTGCTGGTCATCGCTTGATTGATGCGAGCCGAAGGGTTGGCATTGACTGTGGTTGGGTAGGGGTCTTTGCCACCGCTGCGCCCGATCGGAATGGGCTGGACGTCGCGGTTGAGAACGATCACGCCATTGCCTTCGGCCTGAACGTTGAAACTGATGAATGTGCTGGCGGCTGATCCAATCAGCAGAAGGCAGGTCAGGCCTTTATTGATATTCCCCACGGCGGCAATTCCTTCTTCAGTGGGCTGGCTCTTGTCAGCGTTGGGAAGGAGAGAGCGAAAGCTGTGCCGCTTTTGAGTTGTTGTTGATTTTCAATGGGTTGGCGATGCGCCGTGCAGCGCTGATACAAAAGCTGTTTCAGCATTGAAACAGTCGCGCAGGCAGCCACACGGTCAAGGGCGGCGCAAAGCTCTGGAACAGGGGTTTGCCGAAGACTGTTTCACTGACGTAACAGATGTTCTGACAAAACGATGAAGGCCATTGAACTCGCCGCTTTGCGCTGAGGGAGGTGTTTCAGGAATGGACACTTTCGCCCTGAACGGAGCTATTCGATGGATCAATCAGCCAATAACCGCGCGACGGCGTCAAAAGCCTGAACGCGGCGTTGATCCCAATCGCCCTGAATGATCTGCAACGGTTGCCCGTGCTGTTCCAGCCAGTCGCGGGTGGCCTGAAAGAACGCCATGCGTTCGCTCAGTTGTGGCTGGCAGCGTTGGCCGTCGTCGGTCCAGTCGATCTGCTCCGGCGACAGCAGCAGGTGCAGGTCGTAATGCCGCGCCAGCAGCTCGGGTTCCAGCCATGCCGGGCAGGCGCCAAACAGGGTCTGGCTCCAGAGGATGTTGCTCAGCAAATGGGTGTCGAGGATCAGCAATGGCGGTTGCTGTGCCCGCGCCTGATCTTCCCATTGCAACTGCCCGCGAGCGATGTCGGGGATGTCGTTGAGGCAGGTATCGCGTGGATTCTGCTCGATGAACCAGCGCACGTATTCGTCCACTCGCAGGCCGCCAAAGCGCGCCTGAAGGCCAGCGGCCAGCCAGCTCTTACCGGTGGACTCCGGGCCGGTGAGAACAACTACCTTCATCGCTGCAACGCCGGATCGGCGCGCCATTCGCGCCAGCCTTGCAGCGCAATCAGGGTGAACAGGGCATACAGCGCGGCGGTGAGGTACAGACCCTTGTACAGGAACAGACCGACGAAAATCACATCCAGCACGAACCACAGCGCCCAGCATTGCAGGCGTTTTTGCGCCATCCACAATTGCGCGACGAGGCTGAACGCGGTCAGTGCGGCATCGAGCCACGGTTGTGCGGCGTCAGTCCAGTGGGCCATGGCCGCGCCGAGCAGCAGGCTGCCGAGTGCGCCCACACTCAGGCCGAGCAGAATCGAACGCTGATCCAGGCGCGTGACTTCACGTCCGTCGTGCATCGTCCCGGCGCGGGTCCATTGCCACCAGCCGTAGACTTGCAGCGCGGCGTAAATCACTTGCAGCAACATGTCCGAATACAGCTTCACGTCATAGAAGATCCAGCTGTACAGCAACACCATGACCAGGCCGATCGGCCAGCACCACGGATTCTGTTTGACCGTCAGCCACACGGCGATCACACCGAGGGCGGCGGCAAACAGTTCAAGCCCGGACATGGGGGTTCCTTGAGGAGTTGAGGAGGGAGCGGATTGTACCCAAAAACCTGTAGGAGTGAGCCTGCTCGCGATGGCGGTGGTTCAGCCACTCTGTGGTTGACTGATACGACGCTATCGCGAGCAGGCTCACTCCTACAGGGGAACGGTGTCAGACGCGGAACTGGCGCAACAATTGGTTCAACTGCTCGCTCAACTGCCCAAGCTTTATGCTCGCCACACTCGACTGCTCCGCTGCCAGCGCCGTGCTGTGAGACAGGCCGGCCGCCTGGGTGACGTTCTGGTTGATGTCCTCGACCACATGCGCCTGTTGCAGTGTGGCGCTGGCAATCGAAGCGTTCAGGCCGTTGAGATTACGCAGGGCCTGGCCAATGGCATTCAGGCTCGCGCCGGCCAATCCCGCCTGTTCGATGGTCAGTTGCGAGGCCTTGCTGCTGTCGCCGATGACCTTCACTGCGGCTTCGGAATGATTTTGCAGGCGTTCGATCATGCCCTGGATTTCCGCTGTCGACTTTTGCGTGCGCTGCGCCAGCAACCGCACCTCATCGGCCACCACCGCAAACCCCCGGCCCTGTTCACCGGCGCGGGCCGCTTCGATGGCCGCGTTGAGCGCCAGCAGGTTGGTCTGCTCGGCAATCGAGCGGATCACCTCCAGCACACTGCCGATCTGCGTGCTTTCCGCCGCCAAGGTGCGAATCACTTCGACCGCCTGATCAATAGTTGCGGACAACTTGTCGATCTGTTGCAGGCTGCCGTCGATGTTGATCTGGCCCTGTTGCGCCTGGGCTTCGGCATCGCGCATTTCCGCAGCAGCGTGCTCGGCATTCTTCGCCACATCCTGCACGCCGTAGGTCACTTCGTTGATCGCGGTCGCCACCAGTTCCATCTGCTGCGATTGCTGCTGACTGCGCTGCTGAGCCTGAGTCGCATCGTTGCCCAGTTCGCTGGACGACTGGCCCAGGGCGCTGGCCGAAACCTGCAAGTCACCGATGACCCGGCGCAGCTTGGCGGTAAAGGCGTTGAAGTGATGCGCCAGTTGCGTGACTTCGTCCTGGCCATGGGTATCGAGGCTGCGAGTCAAATCGCTTTCACCGCTGGCGATATTGGCCATGGCGTTCACGGTTTCCTGCAAGGGACGGACGATGCTGCGGGCAATCAATATCACCAGCAGGGCCATGATCAGCGCGATAACCAGGCCGATCACCGAGGCCTTGATCAACTGAGCGCGGAACTCGCTCTGTACATCATCGACGTAAACCCCGGAACCGAGCACCCAGCCCCACGGCTCAAACAGTTTTACGTAGGAAGTTTTCGCGACCGGCTCGCTGGCGCCGGGCTTGGGCCAACGGTAATCGACCATGCCGGCGCCTTTGCTTTTGGCGATCGCAACCATCTCGTTGAACACCGCGAAACCGTCCGGGTCACGGATCGCCGAGAGGTTCTGGCCTTCGAGTTTGGGGTTGGTCGGGTGCATGACCATCACGGGGGTGAGGTCGTTGATCCAGAAGTAATCGCTCTGGTCGTAACGCAGGCCACGAATGGCGGTCAGCGCCTGTTTCTGCGCGGCGTCGCGGGTCAGGGTGCCGGCGGTTTCCAGGTCGTGGTAATAGGTCAGCAGACCGCTGGCGGTCTGCACCACATGCTGGGTTTTCTGTGCCTTGGCGTGATACAGGTCATCGTGAATCTGCTTGAGCATCAACATGCCCAAGGTCAACAACATGACCACGGCCACAATCAAGATGAGCCACAAGCGTCGGCTGATCGACACACTGCGCAAGCTGTTCATAACGCTGTCACTCCGATTTCTTTTTCTTGTAATAAATCAACGCCAGCATCCAACCACGTTTGAGTGGTCGGGCATACGCGACCCAAGTCGTATAACGCCGCTGCACTATCAAGGCTTGTCTGTTAGGATTTCGGCCCCGTGCGTGAAAACCTGAATCCAAGTTGATATTTCACGGAATTTTGACCGTTTCGTGTGGATCCTGTGCGCGCGGAATCGGTACAGCTACGCTGAATGCAGTGAACGTTAGAAAAATATTATCGGGGCATGCCCGCGTGCATCGCTCTTTGGGGGATTGATGGATCTTTGGACCGCCTTGCAGGCACTGATTCTTGGAGTTGTAGAGGGGCTGACGGAGTTTTTGCCCATTTCCAGTACCGGACACCAGATCATTGTTGCCGACTTGCTCGAGTTCGGTGGCGAACGAGCCATGGCGTTCAACATCATTATTCAGCTTGGCGCGATCCTCGCAGTGGTCTGGGAGTTTCGCCGCAAGATTCTCGATGTGGTGATTGGCCTGCCCACCCAGCCGAGTGCACGGCGTTTTACGGCCAACCTGCTGATCGCGTTTCTGCCGGCGGTGGTATTAGGGGTGGTCTTTGCCGACCTGATTCACCAATACCTGTTCAACCCGATCACCGTCGCGACCGCGCTGGTGGTGGGCGGTGTGATCATGTTGTGGGCCGAGCGTCGCCAGCATGAGGTGCACGCCGAAACCGTGGACGAGATCACCTGGAAGGACGCGCTGAAAGTCGGGTTCGCCCAGTGTCTGGCGATGATTCCTGGCACTTCGCGGTCGGGCTCGACGATCATCGGTGGTCTGCTGTTCGGCCTGTCGCGCAAGACCGCGACCGAGTTCTCGTTCTTCCTGGCGATGCCGACCATGGTCGGTGCAGCGGTGTACTCGGGTTACAAATATCGAGATCTGTTCGTGCCGGCGGATTTCCCGGTATTCGCCATCGGCTTCGTCACCGCGTTCATCTTCGCCATGATCGCCGTGCGCGGTCTGCTCAAGTTCATCGCCAGCCACAGCTACGCGGCGTTCGCCTGGTACCGGATCGTTTTTGGTCTGGTGATTCTGGCGACCTGGCAGTTCGGCTGGGTGGACTGGTCGGCGGTCAAACCATGAATGATTCCCGCGCGCGCCGCCCGGATGGACACGCGTCCCGTGGCGGTATTCAGCATCTGAAGTTGAAACTGGCAGTGCTGCTGATCGTCTGCGCCTTGCCACTGTTTGGTTCGCTGTCGATGTGGCTGCGCGGGATCTCGCTGGTGCCGTTGACTGCTTATGGCGTGGTCAGCGTGCTGGCGTTTTTCATGTACTGGGCGGATAAACGCAAGGCCCGCGCCGATGCGTGGCGCACGCCGGAGAACATTCTCCATGCCCTGGAACTCGCCGGCGGCTGGCCGGGCGCGCTGATCGCCCAACAGGTATTCCGGCACAAGACGCGCAAGGTGTCGTTTCAGATTCTGTTCTGGGTGATTGTGGCGCTGCATCAGGTGTTCTGGATCGACCAGCTGTTTCTCGGTTCGAACCTGCTGTCACTTTTCTGAATCTCCACAAATCCTCCTGTAGGAGTGAGCCTGCTCGCGATGGCGTCGCATCAGTCAAGGAGATGTCGACTGATACACCGCTATCGCGAGCAGGCTCACTCCTACAGGATCGGGTTTAGAGCAGTAATCCGATCTGGGTCTTCTTCGGCAACTTGCCCACCACCAACTGATGCGAACGCTGCAGCAATCCCTGCAATTCCTCGGCGCCCAGCGGGTAGGGCGGGTGCATGATGATCCACTGCGCCCGCGCCAGATACGGCGCGGGGTGAATCCCCGGGCGGTCGCAATGGCCGAGAAACAGGTCCTTGTCGACCTTGAACGCCAATGAATCCCCGCGCAGCCCTTGCAGGGCGAACATCTTGTTGCCGGCAATCGAGAACACCCGCACGCCGCCCCATTTGTAATCCTCCCGCGCACCCGGCAAGGCCAGGCAAAAGGCGGCGACGTCCGCTTCGTTCATCTTTCCCTGTTTCATAACAGTCGCTCCCCGCACGCATTGAACGATTCGACCAGATGATCGATCCATGCCCGCACCGCCGGCATCACCCCGCGTCGATGCGGATACACCGCCTGCAACCAGCCGCCGGGCAACGACCACTCGGGCAACAGTTGCACCAGGGCGCCGCTCTCAAGGTCGGCTTCGCAATACATCATCGGCAACAGGGTAAACCCCTGGCCGGCGAGCACACAGGCCTTGCGCACGATGAAGTCATCGATGCCCAGGCGCGCCTCCATGTTCAGTTCGACGCTGTTGCCCTGTTGATCAAGCAGACGCACGTGGACCATGCGATCGGCTTCCAGTGCGCCGAGCACCGGCAGCGACTTCAGATCTTGCGGCTGACTGATGGTCTTACCCTCGACAAAGGCCGGACTGGCCACCACGACCATTTGTGCCTGGCGCAGACGCCGGGTGACCAGCAATGGATCTTCATCGCCGAGTTCGCGCACACGCAGCGCAACGTCGAAGCCTTCAGCGACCAGATCCACCCGGCGGTTGAGCAACACCACCTCCAGTTGCACCTGAGGGAATTTGCCGAGGAATTCGCTGATCACCCATGGCAACATTTCTCGCGCCAGACCCGTGGGACAGGACACCCGCAAGCGGCCGCGTGGCTCGCTGGACATGCTGGCGACCGCTTCGTCGGCCATCTCCGCTTCCAGCAACATCGCCTGACAGTGACGCAAGTAGCGCTCGCCAACCGCGGTCAGGTTCAACTGGCGCGTGGTGCGTTGCAGCAGACGAGCGCCGAGGCGCTCTTCGAGTTCGGCAATGCGACGGGAAAGGCGGGATTTGGGAATGCCCAGTAATCGCCCGGCTGCGGCAAACCCACCGGCCTCGACCACTTTGGCGAAATAGTAGAGATCGTTGAGATCCTGCATGAAAAGTCCACCGTTCTATCAGTGGGACGAACTATCGCATTGTCGGCAGCTAATCAGCCATTGGTTTCTTCCGTAGGATTGTCTCCATTCCGTCGCCGCCGGCGATTCTTTACAGGAGATTCCACATGAAACTGCTGCACATCGATTCGAGCATTCTGGGCGACAACTCCGCTTCCCGTCAGCTGAGCAGCCAAGTCGTCAAAGCCTGGCAAGCCGCCGAGCCAACAGCTGTGGTCACCTACCGCGACCTGGCCGCCGACGCCATCAGCCACTTCTCGTCGACCACCCTGGTGGCTGCCGGTACCACCGCTGAACTGCGCGACGCCGCACAACAGCATGAAGCCGAACTGAGCGCCTCGACCCTGGCCGAATTCATCGCTGCCGACGCCATCGTCATCGCCGCGCCAATGTACAACTTCACCGTACCGACCCAGCTCAAGGCCTGGATCGACCGCGTCGCCGTCGCCGGCCAGACTTTCCGTTACACCGAAGCCGGCCCTGAAGGCCTGTGCGGTGGCAAGAAAGTGGTGATCGTCTCCACCTCCGGCGGCATCCATGCCGGTCAGGCGAGCGGCATCGCTCACGAAGAATATCTGAAGCTGGTACTGGGCTTCCTCGGCATCACCGACATCGAAATCGTCCGTGCCGAAGGTCTGGCCTACGGTGATGAAGTGCGCAACAACGCGATGAGCGCTGCTCAGGCGAAGATCAGCGAGCAACTGTTCGCCGCCGCGTAAGCATTGTGTAAAGACCAGCTGCGGTTCAGGTAGCCCCTCAAAAAACTCTGTATTCTGGTTCTGCAAGGGCCTGATGCGGAGTTTTTTGTTTCTGACTGTTGCATAATCTGGCCCGGGTTATGCAGTCAAACGATCAAAGTCTGAGTGCAGCGCTGCGCCGGATTACCGAACCACCGGGTTTCGGGCGTGTCGCAGCACAAAGGATCATTCGATTGAGTAACACAGGGTGGGCCATCCCATGATGCGTCTTTGTGCAGCGTTACTGATGTGCCTGTTCGGCAGCGTTAATTCAGTGCATGCCGCGCCGGGGCGACACCCTGTCTGGAGTGTCGGTTACCACGAGATGACATTCCTCGATCCGCTGGATCTGCAACCGATGCGCGCCATCGCCTTCTATCCCTCCAGCGATCGCGAACACAGCAGTCTGCTTGAGGGTTACACCGTCGAGGCGGGCGCCGACACCAAGGTAGCGATCGGTCGCTTTCCGATGCTGATGCTGTCCCACGGCAACACCGGCACGCCGCTGGCGCTACATGACCTTGCCACCTCGTTGGCGCGCAAGGGCTTTGTAGTGGTCGCGGTGATTCATCCCGGCGACAACTCCAAAGACCACAGCCGCCTCGGCACCCTGAGCAATCTGTATGGGCGGCCGATCCAGATTTCCGAAGCGATCACCGCTACCCTCGGTGACCCGATGCTTTCGCCGTTCGTTAACGCTGATCAGGTCGGGGTGATTGGCTATTCGGCCGGTGGCGAAACCGCGTTGATCCTCTCTGGCGCGCAGCCGGATCTGGATCGCCTGCGCCGGTACTGCCAGGAGCGTCCTGACGACCATGATGCCTGCAACACCCAGGGCGAGTTGATCGTCGACCGCGATGACCTGCAGCCAGTGGCCGATCCGCGCGTGCATGCCTTGCTGCTGATGGCGCCGCTGAGCCTGAAATTCGGTCGCAGCACTCTGGCGGACGTGCATGTGCCGGTGCTGCTGTACAGCGGCGACGGTGACAAACTGGTGGCCTTCGACAAAAACGCCGCCGCGCTGGCGCGCAAGCTGCCGACCGCACCGGACTTCAAATTGCTGGCCGGGGCAGGGCACTTCGTATTCATGGCGCCGTGCAACGAAGAGCAGATTCTCGCCATGCCGGCGCTGTGCACCGACGCTGACGGCGTGAACCGCGAAGATATCCATCGCAACCTGATTTCCGAAGCCGGGCAGTTTTTTTCTCGAACGCTGGGCAAGCCGAACCGGGCGGGGATGCAGACCGCAGATCAGTGAGCGACTCAATTCCCCTGTGGGAGCGGGCTTGCTCGCGAATGCGGTGGGTCAGTCAATGTAGATAGCGACTGATCGACCGCCTTCGCGAGCAAGCCTGCTCCCACAGTGATTTATACGAAACTTCAGGACATCGAGCTGCGCTTGAGCACCAAGGTCAACCCCAGCCCGATCACCGACAACAGCGCTGCACTGAAGAAAATCCACGCATACCCTAGATTCAACGCCACCGCGCCCATCAACGGCCCGGCAATCGCCAGCGCCAGATCAAAGAACACCGCATAAGCCCCCAATCCCGAGCCACGGCTGGAACTGGGCACCTGCTTGATCGCCTCGACCCCCAGCGCTGGATACACCAGAGACAAGCCAAACCCCGCCAGCCCTGCGCCAATCAGGGCGAACGGGGTGGACGGCGCCAGCCACAGCAAGACCAGGCCAACGGTCTCGATGCTCATGCAGGCAATCGCCGAATTGAAGCCGCCAAAGCGGCTGATCGCCGAAATGAACAGCAACCGCGACAGGATGAAACACACGCCGAACACCGTCAGGCAATACGCCGCGCCGCTCCAGCCACGGTTGAGGTAATAAAGGGTGATGAAGGTGGTCAGTGTGCCGTAACCGATCGACGCCAGAGTCAAACTGGCCCCATACGGTGCAATCCGCCCGAACACCGCCCAAAAAGACAGCCGTTCGCCGCGCACCACCGGCACCGAGGGTTTATTGCGGATCAACACCAGAGCACCCGTCGCCAGAACCGACAGTGCAATACCGAGGCTGGCAAAACCATAATCGGCGACCATCACCACGCCCAGTGGCGCGCCAATCGCTATTGCGCCATAGGAGGCAATGCCGTTCCAGCCGATCGACCTCGCCGTGTGCTCGACGCCGACCTGGCCCATGCACCAGCTGATGGTGCCGACGCCGATCAAGCCCTGTGCAACGCCGAGCAGCAGCCGACCGATGACCAGAATGATCAGGCTCGGCATCGGGAAGTCCTGCAACAGCGTGGAGATCAGCGTCAGCAGCCCGCTGAGCACAATCCCCGACAAACCATAAACAATCGCCCGTTTAGTGCCCAGCGTATCCGACATGCGCCCGGCCATCGGCCGACTGAGCAGGGTGGCCAGATATTGCGAACCAATGACCAGCCCGGCAACGATCGCACTGAACCCCAATTGCTCGTGAACATAGCTGGGCAACACCGCAATCGGCAGGCCGATGCACAGGAAGGCGACAAAGGTGTAGAAGACGATGGAAACGATCTGCAGGGTGATCGCCAGGGAGCTTTGCGGAGGCTGTTGCTGCGCAGACATTTGGACTCGTTCGCGGGCGGCGGTGGGAGAGTCGGCATCATGGCTGGGTGCTGGAATAAAAGGAAGCAGGCTAACTATTTTTTCTGGTTATCCCGATTGTTGCTGATGGCCTCATCGCGAGCAGGCTCACTCCTACAGTTGAAATGCGTCCACTGTAGGAGTGAGCCTGCTCGCGATAGTGTCGGTACCCATAAATACTGGCTCTTGGATGCAAAAAGCCCCGTCACAAGGACGGGGCTTTTATCTTGCAGCTAGCAGCTCAATACTCGAAGCTGCTCTTAGAACACCACACCCTGACTACGTAGGTAGTCATCGTAAGTGCCGCTGAAGTCAGTCACGCCATTGGCGCTCAGCTCGATGATGCGCGTGGCCAGGGACGATACGAACTCACGGTCGTGGCTGACGAAGATCAGCGTGCCCGGGTAGTTTTCCAGCGCCAGGTTCAGCGCCTCGATCGATTCCATGTCCAGGTGGTTGGTCGGTTCGTCCATGATCAGCACGTTCGGCTTTTGCAGGATCAGCTTGCCAAACAGCATGCGGCCTTGCTCACCACCGGAAATCACTTTGACCGACTTGAGGATCTCGTCGTTGGAGAACAGCATGCGGCCCAAAGTACCGCGAATCATCTGCTCGCCCTGCGTCCACTGACCCATCCAGTCGAACAGCGTCACGTCGTCTTCGAAGTCGTGCGCATGGTCCTGAGCGTAGTAGCCCAGTTCCGCGGCGTCGGTCCACTTGACGCTACCGGCATCCGGGGTCAGTTCGTTGACCAGGGTGCGCAGCAGGGTAGTTTTGCCGATACCGTTCGGGCCGATGATCGCTACGCGCTCGCCGGCTTCAACCTGGAAGCTGAAGTCCTTGAACAGTGGCTTGCCGTCGAAGCCTTTGGCCATTTTTTCGACCATGACCGCCTGACGGTGCAGCTTTTTGTTCTGCTCGAAGCGGATGAACGGGCTCACGCGGCTGGACGGCTTGACCTCGGCCAGCTGGATCTTGTCGATCGCCTTGGCGCGGGAAGTGGCCTGTTTGGCTTTCGAGGCGTTGGCCGAGAAGCGGCTGACGAACGATTGCAGCTCGGAAATCTGCGCTTTCTTCTTGGCGTTGTCCGACAGCAGTTGCTCGCGGGACTGGGTCGCCACGGTCATGTACTCGTCGTAGTTGCCCGGGAACAGGCGCAGCTCGCCGTAATCCAGGTCAGCCATGTGCGTGCACACGCTGTTCAGGAAGTGACGGTCGTGAGAGATGATGATCATCAGGCTGTTACGCTGGGTCAGGATGTTTTCCAGCCAGCGAATGGTGTTGATGTCCAGGTGGTTGGTCGGTTCGTCGAGCAACAGCACTTCCGGATCGGAGAACAGTGCCTGCGCCAGCAATACGCGCAATTTCCAGCCTGGTGAGACTTCGCTCATCGGGCCGAAATGCTGCTCCAGCGGAATACCCAGACCCAGCAGCAGTTCACCGGCACGGGATTCGGCGGTGTAGCCGTCCATCTCGGCGAACTCGGTTTCCAGCTCGGCCACGGCCATGCCGTCTTCTTCGCTCATTTCCGCCAGCGAGTAGATGCGATCGCGCTCGGCCTTGACCTTCCACAGCTCTTCGTGACCCATGATCACGGTATCGATCACGGTAAATTCTTCGTAGGCGAACTGATCCTGGCGCAGCTTACCCAAGCGCACGTTCGGCTCGAGCATGACCTGACCGCCGGACGGATCGAGGTCGCCGCCGAGGATTTTCATGAAGGTCGACTTGCCGCAACCGTTGGCGCCGATCAGGCCGTAGCGGTTGCCCGCGCCAAATTTGACCGAAACGTTTTCGAAGAGCGGCTTGGCGCCGAACTGCATCGTGATGTTAGCTGTGGAGATCAATTGCTTTACCTATCAATGGGTTGCGAGCCACACATTTGGCGCATGGGCCATTTCTGGGGCATTTTGGAGCTTTTTCTTCCCGACCCGATCAGTGCTGGCGGTAAGCCGGCAGGCGTGGGGCGAGAGCAGCATCTGGACGCGGTGTCCAGGCTGTTGGGCAATAAAGGCGGGATTCATGCCAGACATTGCGCGCATTGTCGCATAAGTCATGCGGCAGTTGTATGGCAGACGCTAATGAACCTGAAGGCTGTTGCGTAACGGTGTTCTTTGCCGCGCAAGGCTGAGGTCGGCCCGGACTGCTGGCTTGTCCCGCGCTTGGAGCAACCCAGGGAGCAACCAAAACCAGCAACATCGTCTACATTTCAAACAGGAATTTCTCATGAGAGGACGGTCATGTTTAAAACACGATTACTTGTTGCGTCTGTTACTTGCCTGGCTTTGGCGGTGAGTTCAGTAACCGCACTGGCCGATCCGGGAAATGGTAATGGTAATGGCAAAGGGAACGGCAAGGGCGGCTCCCAGAACAGTCAGGGTCACGGCAATCAGGGTGGCAAAAACAAAGGATCCAACTCGGGCAACCGGGACTATGCACCGGTGATCGATCGAAGCGGTGTGCTGGGCGTGCTCAACGGCTACAGAGACTACTGGAGCCCCGGTCCGGCACTGCCTCCCGGCATTCAGAAGAATCTGGCGCGCGGCAAGCCGTTGCCGCCAGGTATCGCCAAAAAACTGGACGGGCGACTGGCGGGGCGCCTGCCTCATTACGATGGCTACGAATGGCAGCAGGCGGGCACAGACTTGATTCTGGTAGCCATTGCGAGCGGCCTTATTTACGAAGTGCTGAATGGCGCTTTCGATTAATCGCGTGCCGGTTTTAAGGCCGCGTCTCCAGCAAAGGCCGCGCCGAAGGTCAGGAAACGGATCATGACGGCGGGGCCCTTAGGCAGCATGGCGTCCATGGTCAACCTATCGGACTCGACCACAATATCGTCCGTGGGCACGGCATAGCGACCTCGGTCGAAGCGTATTCCAACCTTTGTTTTTGTTCTGCGTCAGCACTCCTGCACCTGCACGAGCGTATTGTCGCGCCTGCCGTTTGGCAGATTCTGCGGACAGTTTTTAACAGATCAGGTTCACCATTGGTTACAAAGTATGGCTAAAATGCCATCCGATTACCCAATAGCCGCTAACGGCATGGGCTCAAGGAAGTGCCACCGGGATAGTATCTGTATTCATGCCACTGCATAGACCCTGGGCCTCTGGCCGGCAGGCGCGCAGTTTGTTCACTTTTGACGTGTGACGATTTCCGTGAAACTCATCATTGCCGCTATTTATGTCATTTCCATTGCATACGTTCACCTTCGTGGTCGTGTGCGCCACAAACTGGGCCGGCAGTTGAGCGATCACTCGACGTTCCTGGCGCCGATCAACTGCTTCCTGTACCTGTTTTCGAAGAAGCCGAACAAAGCGTATCTCGATCCGTCGGAGTTTCCGGACCTGAGCCCGTTGCAGGCGCATTGGGAAGAAATTCGCCAGGAAGGTCAGGACCTGCTGCGTGCCGGTGAGATCAAGCGTTCCAATCAGTACGATGACGTCGGTTTCAACTCGTTCTTCAAAACTGGCTGGAAACGTTTCTACCTCAAGTGGTACGGCGACAGCCATCCGTCGGCGATGAAACTGTGTCCGCGCACCACAGAGCTGGTGCAGAGCATCGGTTCGATCAAGGCCGCGATGTTCGCCGAGCTGCCACCAGGTTCGAAACTGGTTCGTCACCGTGACCCGTATGCGGGTTCGTACCGCTACCACTTGGGTCTCGACACGCCGAACGATGCCGGCTGCTACATCAATGTCGACGGCGAGAGCTACCATTGGCGCGACGGTGAGGCGGTGATGTTCGATGAGACTTACATCCACTATGCCGAAAACACCACCGACAAAAACCGCATCATCCTGTTCTGCGACATCGAGCGCCCGATGAAATATCGCTGGGCAGCGGCGTTCAACAGCTGGTTCAGTCGCACCGTGATGTCGGCGGCGGGTGCACCTAACGATGCGGGCGACCGTACCGGCGGGATCAACCGCCTGTTTACCAAAATCTACAAAGTGCGACTGCGCGGCAAAGAGCTGAAAAAGCGCAACCGTACGCGTTACTACATGGAAAAGTGGGCGATCTTCGGCGGCTTGCTGGCGATCTTCATTTTGATCTGATGGCTGTACCGCGCCTCTTTACGCCATCGCCAGCAGGCTGGCTCACTCAGGGAATGTGAATTCAGGAAAGAATGCATTCCAACTGTGGGAGCCGCTGGCGATGAGTCTCTCAAAGCCGACCTGTCAGCTTCCTGACAGGAACCGGATCTGCTTAATCTCCCGAAGCCTTTTTGGTCTTTCTCGCCGGGGCTGCCTTACTGGCAGGCTTGTCCTTTGCCTTCGCTTTGGCCGGCGCCTTACCGCCCAGGCTGCGTTTAAGCAGTTCGGTCAAGTCGATCACATCGGCAGATTTGCGCTCCTCCTCGCCACCCACGGTTTCAACATCCTCAATCTTGCCTTCATGGGCCTTTTTCTCGACCAGTGCCATGATCTTGTCTTCAAACTCGTCCTTGTAGTCCTCCGGACTCCAGTCACCGCTCATGTCCTGGACCAGACGTTTAGCCATGTCCAACTCGCCCTTGGCCAGTTGCGGCTTGGTCACCTCGCTGCCCAGTTCCAGTTCGTCGAGGCCGCGTACTTCCTGGGGCCAGCGCAGTTTGACCAGCACCAGCGCCGATTCCAGCGGCATCAGTGCCGCCAGGTATTGCCGAGTGTGCAGGACGACGCGGGCGAGGGCGACCTTGTTGGTTTTGCTCAATGTTTCACGCAGCAGGGCGTAGACCTTGCCACCACGTTTGTCCGGGGCCAGGTAATAAGGCGTGTCGATGTTCTGTAGCGGAATCTGCTCGGCATCGACGAAGGAGAAAATGTCGATGGTCTGCGTCGACACCGGGTGTGCCGAGCGGATCTCTTCCTCGCTGAGCACCACGTAGCGGCCCTTTTCGTAGGCCACGCCTTTGACGATGTGTTCCTTGGTGACTTCCTTACCGGTGACCTTGTTCACCCGTTTATAACCCACCGGGTCCATGCTGCGGCTGTCCAGCCAGTCAAAGTCCACACCGTGCGAAGACGTTGCCGACACCAGCGCGACAGGGATATGAACCAGTCCGAAACTGATCGCGCCTTTCCAGATTGCCCGAGCCATGGTGAGTCCTCCGCGAGTGATGTTCAGGTGACCTGCAGCTTGTGGCGAAAGTTTCCAGCGTTTGCCTGGGGACGCCGTGCTGACGGTCAAGCCGTGTTACATCTTGTTTAAGGGCGATGGGTTAACAAATCCGAACCCAGGGCGTAGCGTGGACTCGAAGGCTCTATCACCTGCGCATCGAGAGGCCACCCCATGAACCGAATATTGCCCGGCATGATCGTTCTGCTCCTTGGGGCAGGCCTGGCGCATGCCGACGTCGAGGCACTGTCCGCGCCGCTGTTGCTCGCGCAAAGTCCCACCGGCACCAGCAACAATCCCTATAACAGCCCGATCCGCCGGGCCAATCCCAATAGCATGCAGGGCACGCAGCCCAGCGCGCCGGCGATTCGCGGGCCGAATACAGTGCCGGTACCCAGTACGCCCACCGTCGGCAATGGCGGCATCGGCAATGGCCAGCAGCAACGCTCGGTACCGAGTACGCCACCCAGATTCATCTCCAACCCACCGCCACGCGCTGGCGACAGCAACCGTTGAACATCAGGCCTGAGCGCCTGTCAGCCTTCAAAATGAACAAAAGGAATCGTGCATGTTGCGTAAAACCCTTCTAGCCACGCTGTGTGCCGGCGCATTGATCAGCGCGCCTGCCTTCGCCGCTGCCCCTAAAGAGTTGCAAAGCGAGCAAGGCACCCTTGAAGTCACCACGATCACCCAAGGCCTCGAGCACCCTTGGGCGCTGGCGTTTCTGCCGGATCGCCAAGGCATGCTGGTCACCGAACGTCCCGGTTACCTGCGGTTGATTGGCGCCGACGGCAAGCGTTCCGAACCCATCAGCGGCGTGCCCAAGGTCTGGGCCAAGGGCCAGGGCGGTTTGCTCGACGTGGTGCTGTCGCCGGACTTCAAACAGGATCGACTGGTCTATCTGTCCTACGCCGAGGGCGGTGGCGCCGGGGACAAGGCCGGTACCGCGGTCGGGCGCGGCCGACTGTCAGACGACTTGAAGACGATCAGCGATTTCAAGGTGATCTTCCGTCAGGAACCGAAGCTCTCGACCGGTAACCATTTCGGCTCACGACTGGTGTTCGACCGCGACGGTTACCTGTTTATCACTCTGGGCGAAAACAACGACCGGCCGACCGCGCAGGATCTCGACAAGCTGCAAGGCAAGGTCGTGCGGATCTTCCCCGACGGCAAGGTGCCGGATGACAACCCGTTTGTAGGCCAGTCCGGCGTGCGTCCGGAAATCTGGTCGTACGGCCAGCGCAACCCGCAGGGCGCAGCGCTTAATCCGTGGAATGGCACTATCTGGGAAAACGAGCATGGCCCCCGTGGCGGCGATGAGGTGAACATCATCGAGCGCGGCAAGAACTACGGTTGGCCGCTGGCTACCCACGGCATCAATTATTCGCTGCAACCGATCCCGGAAGCCAAGGGCAAGAGCGTCGAGGGCGCCGTTGATCCGCACCATGTCTGGGAGAAATCACCCGGTGTCAGCGGGATGGCGTTCTATGACGCTGATCGCTTCAAGCCTTGGCAGCAGAACCTGTTTATTGGTGCGCTGGTCAGTCAGGAGCTGATCCGCTTGCAGTTTGACGGGGACAAGGTGGTGCACGAGGAGCGGCTGTTGGGTGAACTGAAACGGCGGATTCGCGATGTACGGCAGGGGCCGGATGGCTATCTGTACGTGCTGACGGATGAACAGGATGGTGCGCTCTACAAGGTCGGCCTGAAGTAACTTCACTTCAAATTTTCACAGATGTCCTGTGGCGAGGGAGCTTGCTCCCGCTGGGCTGCGCAGCAGCCCCAACATCTTGTGAGCGCTACGCACTCATGCGGGAGCAAGCTCCCTCGCCACAAAAAAAGTCTCTAGAGCCTGACGATAGTTGGCGTAGCGCGGGCATACAAAACCACCGCCGCGCGTAATTTCCCACGCCCAAACCGGCTCATCTTTTCAAACTCGCCATGGCTGACCGGCACATGCTGGCAGTCCATGGGTTGACGATGCTGGCTGTGATCGACATCCGGATCGTGCAGGTACACAAAATCTTCATCGCAATCGGTGACCACCACCCAGTGCGGTGACTTGGAACGGGTCAGGCGATAGCTGCTGATCAACACCAGAGGCTGTCCGCCATCCTGTAGCAGGCGCGGCAAATCCAGATGGGTGCCAATCTTGCGGTCGATATCGGTCTCTTGCATTTGTGCGCTGAACTCCTCGTGCACCAGGCGCATGACGTCTTTTTTATGCTCATCACGCACGCCGTCGAGGAACAATGGCCCGGCCATACTCAGTTGCAAACGCACCCGGAAACCCCGGCGCCAAGCGGCCAGTGCCAAGCCTTGAGGGCTGCAGCCACCATGGCCGGAGGTCATGAACACCGTGGTCGCTTCACGCCAGATCTGCAATTCTTCGCGCCGCTCCAGTAAACGCTCAGGTTGCAGCGCGCCCATGGCCATCAGCAGACAGGCCGGGCCACAGGTGAACTCAGTGGTTTGCGGGTAATAGGGCACCTTGATGTTGCGCGAGTCACGGTGCTGAACAATGCGCTTTTCCAGGCGCAGCGCATCGGCATGGTCTTCGTAGTAATCGTGAATCAACGCAAAGCGTCGGTAGCCGTTGCGCTCGTAAAGCGCGATGGCGGTGGGGTTGTCGATACGCACTTCCAGGCGCAGATACGCGCAGTCATGCTCGACGGCGCAGGCCTCGATACGTTGCAGCAACTGTTTGCCCAAACCGCTGCCGCGAGCTTCGCCGGCGATGGCGATCGAGTACAGACGCGCCAGCGATGTGCCGCGATGAAACAGCACCAGTGCGTAGCCGAGCAATCGACTGTCAAGCTCGGCGACCAGCAACTGCGCATGGGCGCGGGTGATCATCCACTGAAAGCTGCGGCTGGTGAGCCGGTCGGTGGTGAAACATTGCATTTCCAGGGCCAGCAGCGCTGGCAGATCTTCAACTACCGCCAAACGAAAAACAGCATTCATATGACCACCGTAAAAGTTGCGTAACGAAACGGGACTTTCGAAAAACTTCGTGCTTAATAGAAATGGTCTTGTTCTCCAACGGATCAATCTCTATGTCAGCGGTACAGGGTCATTGGCGCGAAGTATCCGAGCAAAGTTTGCCGGCGGCAACTTTTTTAAATCCAGCCATCAGAACTTCCAGTCAAGTGTTGATAATCGTCGAACGCAAGGAAGACTGGGCCTCGTACTTTCCCAGCGAGGACATCGTCACAGCTCAGGAGTACCTCGAGCAAACCCGTGACAGCGAGCCGGGCAAGCGCGTGCAGGTGATCAACCTGTGTCGCAGCTACAAATACCTCTGGCACGGTTACTACTGCTCGCTGCTGGCTGAAGCCCGCGGCCACAAGGTGATTCCATCGGTGCGCACCATCAGCGAACTGACGAAAAAATCACTGTATGGTCTGGCACTGGACGACCTCGATAAAACCCTGGAAAAAGCCCTCAGTCATCATCTGTACAGCGATACCGAAGGTTTCACCTTGACTCTTTACTTCGGCAAGACTCATATCGAGCCGCTGCAGGATCTGGCTCGACAGTTGTTTGAAGTGTTTCCATGTCCGATTCTGTTAGTTGAGTTTCGGCGAACTAACGGTTGGCACATCGAAGGCATAAAGTCCGGCGCGCTGCACAAGTTGCGTGACGATCAGGAAGACCAGTTCGCCAATGCGCTGGACGGCTTCAGCCGTAAAGTCTGGCGGGCACCACGCTCGCCACAAGTGGCGCGTTACGACCTGGCGATCCTGCACGATCCGCAGGAAGCCTTGCCGCCATCCAACGCCAAGGCACTGGAGAATTTCGTCCGGGTCGGCAAGCGCATGGGCATCGATGTCGAGCTGATCGAACGCAAGGATTATGCGCGGATCGCCGAGTACGACGGCTTGTTGATTCGCGAGACCACCAGCGTCGACAACCATACCTATCGCTTCGCCAAGAAGGCTGAAAGCGAAGGGTTGGTGGTCATGGATGATCCGACGTCGATCCTGCGCTGCACCAACAAGGTCTACTTGACCGACCTGCTCAACAGCCATCAACTGGGCATGCCCGCCACGGAAATTCTCTACAAGGAACGACCGGAAGATTTCGAGCGGGTCGGCGAACGCCTCGGTTTTCCGCTGGTGTTGAAGATCCCCGACGGCTGTTTTTCTCGCGGAGTGATCAAGGTTGAAAGTCAGCAGGCGCTGCTGGAGGCCACCGCCGAACTGTTCGAACACTCGGTGTTGCTGCTGGCTCAGGAGTTTTTCTACACCGAGTACGACTGGCGCATCGGTGTGCTCAACCGCAAACCGATCTTTGCCTGCCAATACTTCATGTCCAAGGGCCACTGGCAAATTTACAACCACAAAGCCAAGGGCCAGGACATCAACGGCGAGTGTCGCACGCTGGCCGTTCACGAGGCGCCGCGAGCGGTGGTGGAACTGGCGGTCAAGACCGCCAACCTGATCGGCGATGGCCTCTACGGCGTGGACCTGAAACAGGCCGGTGACAAAGTGGTAGTGATCGAGGTCAACGACAACCCGAACCTCGACGCCGGCATTGAAGACGCCTACTTGCAGGACGATCTGTATTCACTGGTACTGGAGGAGTTCGTGCGACGGCTGGAGCTCAAACGTCGCGGCCAGGCCTGGTGACGCGCCGATGATCAGCAGTTTCGCATTGAGTCATGGCGCGTTGCAGCGGGTCGAGCGGCTGGACGCCGAGGTGATGCTGTTCAGCAATCCCGATGCGGCCGAGCGCGATTTGCTCCACAGCCACTACAAGGTCGACGAACACGCGTTGGCCTCGGCGCTGGACCCGGACGAAGTCTCGCGAATCGAGTTTCACCCTGATCATTTGTTCCTGATCTGGAAACGCCCGGAAAACTATTCCGGCGGTGGCAGCCTGGCGTTTGAAGTGTCGTCCTGTGGCCTGCTGTTTGCGCCCGGCCAATTGCTGGTGATCGCCACCGACGACACGCCGCTGCACGGCATCGGCACACGCCAACCGCTCAATGCACCGCTGGATGTGTTGCTCGATCTGCTGTTCAACAACATCCACCATTACCTTGGCCACCTCAAGGTGATCAAACTGGTGGCCCGCGAGCTGCAACAGAAATTCAACGCCTCGATGCAGAACCAGCACCTGGTGCAGATGTTCAACCTCAGCGAAAGCCTGATCTATTACATCAACGCCCTGCACAGCAACGGCGCGGTGCTGACGCGGCTGCGCAATCATGCGGAAAAACAGCATTTTGGCAGCGAGGCGATCGGGCTGATCGACGACCTGATCATCGAGAACAACCAGTGCTACAAGCAGGCGGAGATCTACTCCACGGTGTTCTCGGGGCTGATCGATGCCCGCGGCAATCTGATGAACAACAGCATGAACAACCTGCTGCGTAAACTGACGTTGATCAACGTAGTGTTTCTGCCGTTGAACCTGATCGCCAGCATTGGCGGGATGTCCGAGTTCAGCATGATGACGGCGGGCACGCCGTGGTGGATTTCGTATCCGGTGTTTCTGCTGGTGATGTTGCTGGGGGCAGGGGGGATGTTGTTTGGGTTGCGGCGGTTGGCCAAATAATCAATGGTGACTTTGCCGACGCCATCGCGAGCAGGCTCACTCCTACAATTTGATTCTCTGTAGGAGTGAGCCTGCTCGCGATGGCGTATTCAGCAACACCGGAAAACCCGGATCAGCTCGCCGGATCTGCCACAGTTACTTTCCTGCGCTCCCGAACCCCACGCACCACCAGATACAACAACGGCCCAATCGACACAAACACCGCCGTCAGCAACAGATACGGCACCACCGACCAGACCGACATCCCTCGCGACCGGGCATCCTTGACCATCCACACCCCGGCCAGCGTCGCCAGCAGATACAGATCAATCACCACCTGCGCCGTATCCGGACGCGACATCAGGCCGATGCCGAAGTCGATCAACGACTGTTCGGCTTGGAGCATCACCGACACGGTGTAGCCGGTAAACGCAATCAACGCAGTGAGGGGCAGGGCGACAGACATCATGCATTCCTTCCTTGGGGTGATGAGCAGAGTTGCCAGCCTATAGCGCCAGCGTCAAATAAGCCATTGACTCGCCGGTCGTCGGCGGGCTAATTTCAGGCCCATGACTTCCACCGTATTGCGCTGCCAGCCAAGCATTATTACCGCCATTCCTCACTTGGCGGGCTAGCTCACGACTGCAGCACCCAACCCGCCCTAGAGGCGGGTTTTCATTTTCTGTCTCCGGGGTTTTAACAACGAAGGCTCCCTGTAGGAGCTGCCGAAGGCCGCGATCTTTTGACTTTGTTTTACTCAAATCAAAAGCAAGATCAAGAGATCGCAGCCTCCGGCAGCTCCTACACAGAGCGCCCGGAGATGATGATGAAATACAGCCCCGACCAGCAAGCCCTGCTTGAGCAGTACGTGAAAAGGATCCTCGCCGCGCCGGTCTACGACATTGCCGTGCGCACTCCGTTGCAAACGGCGCCGGCGCTGTCCGAGGCGCTGGACAACCGGATCCTGCTCAAGCGCGAAGACCTGCAACCGACGTTCTCCTTCAAGATCCGTGGCGCCTACAACAAGCTGGTGCAATTGAGCGATGCGCAAAAGGCGCGCGGGGTGATCACCGCTTCGGCGGGCAACCATGCGCAGGGCGTGGCGCTGGCAGCGCGGGAGCTGGGAATCGCGGCGACTATCGTCATGCCCTCGACCACGCCGGAACTCAAGGTGCTTGGGGTACGAAGTCGGGATGCCGAGGCGCTGCTGCACGGCGAGAGTTTTCCGTTTGCCCTGGCCCATGCGCTGCAACTGGCCGAGCAGACCGGGCGAACTTTTGTCTCTCCATTCGATGATCCGGACGTGATCGCCGGCCAAGGCACGGTGGCCATGGAAATCCTCCGTCAGCATCAGGGGCCGCTGGATGCGATCTTCGTTCCGGTCGGCGGTGGCGGCCTGATCGCCGGCATTGCGGCGTATGTCAAATACCTGCGGCCGGAGGTGCGAATCATCGGTGTCGAATCGGAGCACTCGGCCTGCCTGCAGGCGGCGCTGCAAGCGGATGCGCGCGTTGTGTTGCCCAGTGTCGGAACGTTCGCCGATGGCGTGGCAGTAGCGCAGATCGGCGCTTATGGATTTGAAGTGTGCAGGTTCTGCGTGGACGAGGTGGTCACCGTCAGCAATGACGAGCTGTGCTCGGCGATCAAGAATATCTACGACGATACCCGTTCGATCACCGAGCCTTCCGGAGCATTGGCGGTGGCCGGCATCAAGCAATACGTGGCGCGCAGCGGTGTTTGTGAGCAGACCTTCGTCGCGATCGACTCCGGCGCCAACATCAACTTCGACAGCCTGCGCCACGTCGCCGAGCGCGCCGCGGTGTGCGGCGTCCCGGCGTGATAACACTCAGGGCAGCAGTGGGCGCAGGAAACTGCGCTCGTAGCTGACGATGAATTTCTTCTGCACCAGTGATTCCACCAGCGCCGTGCTTTCCGGGTCGGTCAGCGCGATGTGCCGGTAGCTTTCGTAATCGGCCAGCGAAGGAAAGCTGAACAGGCAATAAGCGATATTGCTCGCGCCCTCGGAGGGCAGGAAATAGCCGTGATGAGTGCCGCCCAAGCGCTCGACGATGCCCAGCCAGGCCTTGGCGTATGCCTCGAATTCGGTCAGTTGGTACGGATCGATCACGTATCGCACATGGCAGGTAATCACGTTCTGCACTCCCTGTTCAGGTCATTCCACGATGGCCGTGCCGACCTTGTCCGAAGCCGACCAGATGCGATAGCGCACCTCGACATCTTTCGGAGCGTAGATCACCAGTGGCAGCTTGCTGTTGTAGCGCAGCATGAAGCCGTCACCGACGACCGGGACAAAGGCGCGTTTCTTCGCTGTGCCGGGTGGGCAGGCCATCAGGGTGCTCATCGGGCCAATGACTTTTTCCAGTCGATAGAACGGATAGCCCCAGCCTTCGAGGTTTTTCTCGTCCAGAGCGCCGCCCAGGCGCTGGCGATTGCAGTCGACTTCCAGGGTTTTGCCAGCGAGAACTTCGACCTGGAAATTCTCTTCCTGATCCTGCTTGGGCAGGTGGATGACCTGGCGAGTAAAGCCGTTTTCCGCCTTGGGATACGGCGCGACGTCTTCGAGTTTGGCCGCATGGGCGAGGGTGGACAGGCCGGCAACGAGCAGACCGATTGTCGCGCGAGCGCGTAAAGAACCCATGAAAGCCTCCTGGCGGGTGTAGGGTGGATGACGGGCATTCTCACTGTCATCAGCGATGAATGCAAACCGGCGTCAACTTGCAAATTGCAGTACCCAAGAGGGGCGATCTTGCATTTTGCAACTGGCCAACTGCTGGCCACTGCGCCAAGTACTTGATTTCACAAGGGGCGAAATGCCCCGATGAAAGGCACGTTTTATGCGTCGCTTTAGTGCAGCGCACCGGCGTCGGGCGCCTACACTCCAATGGGCATTTCGCAGTACAACCGTTTGCCGCACCAGGGAATCAGCGGGGACACACCCGTTCAGGGGCAGCAAAAGCGGTCAACGTGAAGAGTTGATTGGCAGTTTCATCAATAAGGAGAGGTTCACCATGTTTCTGTCTGCCTTGGAACTACGCAATATCATTGAAAGCAGTTTTCTGCCTAAACGCTGCCAGTGCACGCTGTCGCCCGACTTGTCGATGACCGTCAAGGTCTTCGGCGATCACCAGACTGACCAGGTTGATCTGCACGTCAGCGGTATCGACGCCAGCCATCTCAACGGCTGTCGCGAGATCAACGAACTGATTGCCGGCCTGCGTTCGGATCTGGCACTACAAACCGCGCCACAGCATTACAGCCCTCGCTCCAGAGCGCTTTAACTCACCGTTTCACCCAGTTCGACCGTCACGCGCCGGGCCTGCACAAAGCCAAGGCCCAGCGCGAACTCGACCAGCACCGCGAGCAGAATCCCGGGGCCGGCATGGCCGTTCAGCCATTCGCCGAAACCCAGCACCGCCAAACCAAAACAACCGACGATAAACCCGTTGCTCAGGGCATTGCGACCCAGCGACGGCGGCGCGTTGCGCACCAGATAAAACATCGCCCCCAACGCCGCAAACAGCACCGCACTGCGCCGCGCAACAAAACCGGCCGCGCTCGAATACTCAATGCTCCAGATCGCCAGCAACACCTGCGGGAAAAAGCCCCAGACCAGCGCCAGTAAAAAACACAACGAAGCAGTGATGATCGACAACGTGCGAAACGACAACTGCATGGCGAGTCCCTGCGGCAGTGAGAAGTGACCCCGAGCATAACCCGCGAACCCTTCACCGCCTACCGCAAAGCCGCAAATCAGAGCCTTCTGTCAGTTCTGGAAGTTGCAGGCGTCAGACATTTTTCGATAGGTGATTTCCGCCGGCTTGCCGGCATTGTCGATGTACTTCATGTCAGCGGTGATGACCTTGCACTGCTGAGTCTGTGGCTCGGTCAGCGAGATCACTTTATTCACATGCAACGGCATGCCGTACTGATAGGGAACGGGCTGGGTAGCAGCGTTGGTGTCATTGGCCTGAGCCAGCCCGGCGAACGCGGTGCAGGCGAGGGCGGAGGTGAGCAGTAGCGTGCGAATGTTCATGGATCGGACTCCCGTGCGACGGAATAAGCGTTCGGCGCCATACAGCCGAACCTGCCGCACTCGGCGTCAGCCAGGGGCTGAGGTGTGCGGTTCAGTACAGTCTTGGACTGCGGCGTTAAGCGATGGTTAACCTCGCTGAACGCCGGCTGTCTGGAAGAGGGGGGATGACCTGGCTGAATCGAGCAAATCAACAGCGGTGTCACCGACAGCGCGCCGATGGTCATCAATACCGAAGCCAACCCCCGGCATCCCCGCCATCCAGCACATCCGCGCGCGCAGCGATCTGCTTGAAACCCTGCATTGCGTGTGCTTCAGGCACAGCGATGTTCAGGACGTTTCACGCATTAAGCACGGGCTGTACCGCTGGCGCAGGATGGCAATGATTTGTCGCAGGTTGCGCAGCAACAGAAATCACGCGGTTCTCAACTGAGCGTTGCCCGCCTGAGGAATCATGGCCAGCTGAACCTCTACATTGTTCTCTTTCTTCGCCAGCCAGCGTTCGATATTGATGTCATGTTCTGGCCCTTGAGTCGCTGAGCCATAGATATCTTCAGGCGTGATTTTTTGGAAGCTGAGGGTGTGCAGTCGTTGTCTTGACGTATCGATGCGCCCCATCTCAGCTCGGAGCGAATTGATTTGCTGTAGAACAGTTCGGCGATCAGGCTGAAAAGAATGATTTAGCTCAGCCTCCTTGGCCTTCAAGCGTTCCTGCATTTCCTGCAACTGATAGTAGATCTGATCGTATTCAGTCTTGGTCACTACTGTACGATCGGCATCTTGAGTTTGCTGCCATCGGCGAAGTGTCGCCCACGCATTTGGAATATAGGATGGGACCATGTAGTGGTCAGACATCTGGAACAGTTGTTGGATAAACATGGCACGATCAGGTAAGTCGCCGAACTTTTTCAACGCTCGTGTACAGGCGGCTTCTTCAATGGATTCGCATCCTGGGTTCCAGAGCACAGCAGATTGTTCGCGCCCCTTGAAATGCACCGGCATGAAATGGCGCAACTCCCCTTGGTGTTCATAAGGTGCTCCTCCGATTCGCGTCAACCCCAGAGCGAAAATAAGAGCACCTAGAGGAGCTGTAATGAAGCTGAGTACCAGTCCAGGTATCCAGACGCTTTTCCTAGTGTTCATCCAAGGCGCGGGAACACTCGGGATTGGGTCGTTGTCGTTGACCATGCGGTGATGCGCCAAAGCTGCTGCGCCTTCCACGAAGTCGGCATCGCCGGCTCTTGGCGAGCCATAGGTATAAAGCAAAATGTCATAACCATTTGGGTGCCGTCTCAAGGACTCAGCAAGGAGTGTGGCGATTGCTCCCCCCAAGCTGTGTCCGCAGATAATTATCTTTTGCCCAGTGTGAAATTGGCCGAGATAAATCTCGACAAGTTTACTCAATGCGTCGTAAGCCTCGTAAAAGCCTTGGTGAGACTTGCCGACACCCGCTGCAAAGGGAATCTGCTCAGCATCGGTATCACGTATGAAATCGACGAGTTCCAATGTGCCCCGGACGGCAATCAATATGATTTCGTCATGATGAGTTATGAAGGCTTGAGTGTTGGTTCCCTCACTGCTGTCGTCAAAGAAGTGCAGTTTTGCAGGGTGTTCTTGTTTTTCATTTAAGTCAGGTTTGTTCTGATCATAAAGTGCCGGGTCGAAAGGCAGAATCTCGAATCGTTTCGAATAAGGAACATCTTCGTATAAAGGGTAGTAAGGTTTTGCCTGTTCTGCGTTAACTTTCCATGGCTCCTTGTAGCTAGCCATCCCCTCAGCAAACATGTTCCCGACACTAGGGTCAAGAGGAAAACTAACCGTATCTTTGGGGTTTTCAGCTGGTGATTGACCGAAATTGCAGTAGCTTAAGGCAGCAAATAAAGACAATTGATAAAGATTCAATGCGCTGAACTTGTTGTCTTTCGAAAGTATTGGCCGAAAAGCACGTAATGGTCTGACCTCAAGCACGGTATGCTTGTTAGGTAATAATGCAACTCCGCGAAGCTCTGACTCCTCTGGGCCAAATCCCAAGTCGCCCATGATTTTAAGTAGGCTGAAATTTGGTGGGTACTTTCTGGTTGAGTAAGGGGGCAAGTGAGCGGATTTGCTTACAAGGTCTTTAACTTCGACGTGAAAAAATTGCTGAGCGTTATTCTTTGCAGGGTTATTTTCAACGCGTGTACCATCCTTTTTTACAAAGCGCGTTTTCTCTGCTCGTACCTGGAGCTCAGTAATTGGAAGAGGATAGCTACTCCGTTGAGATAGAGCACTGTAGAGGTTATCCGTACCTTTGTAAGGGCTGTCAACAGTGAGTACAACAGGTCCTTGATAGTGGTTCATGACTTTGGCCGAGCCATTTGCATCCAGTACGCCGATATATTGTTGATGAGCGCTATCGCTTAAGACGTAACCAAGGCCAGCGTAAGGCTTGCCGTCGCCAGTTTCATCAACCAGTTGAAAGCTGATCCAGTCGCCACGCAATGGGCATGCTTCCGACTTTTCGCTTAACATGGGATCGCAAGTTTTTTGTGATGCCATAAAAAATATCCTTATTCAGTACAGTTTGGGTACACAGTGCACTCGCGACCGTCAGGCATTTTAAAAGACTTGAAATCTTTTGTGTTGCCGCGACAAAATCCGTATTGATCATCAAGATTTTCGCCCATGCAACGCTTCCATCCCTCTGGGAACTTAATCCACGTATCGCCCATGTAAGGGCGCTCCTCTTTGGAAAGGGAGAATTCTACAGTAAGCGTTTTTCCAGCCAATTGAGTTCGTGAAATAGAACTGGTGGCAGAGTCTTTTTCAGGTTGCGGAGTTTCTATGGCTTTGCATTTCAATATTTTTGTTATGTATCGATTTGATCCGATTGTGCGGAACAACCACTCGCATTCTCTTTTTAATGAGAGAGGTGAGGGGGAGGGCTGGCTATTTGCTTTGGCGTCTTCAAACGCAATGCTGGTGTAATCTCGCCCTAAGTTAAGTCTGGCAGCACCGTATTTCGCATCTACTTCGTAATCAAAACGCTTCAAAACCAAAGGACAGCCATCGCCCGTGCTTGAAAGTGGGATCGTAAAATGCGCTGTCTGAGCTTTTTCACTTGGCCCCTGTTTGAAAATTTTTGACCCTGGATGACTCTTGCCACTTTTTGGCGGGACTGTGCAGGTTTCTCCAGTGCGAGGAGTATAGATAGCTTCACCCTTCACCTCGAACCCCGGCGGAAGCTCAGTCACCAAAGTAAAACTGTCCTCCTGAGCAACCGAACAGCCAGCTGCTCCAATCGCACTCAGCCCAATCAGCAAGCTGCGAAACCCATTGGAAATATTGCGATGAAGCATTTGATTGTCCTTTGTCTCGTGGCGGTCATTTCGAGCAGGTGACGCCCAATCTCGAATTCAATTCAGTGCAAGGTCATCGCTGTATTGGGCGAAAAAGCGCTCGCACCGCTCAAAATGCTCCTCCGGCGTTTCCCCCGGTAAGGGTTGCCAAGCCATATCCTTGGCATTCTTGGGATCAAGGCGCAGGGTCAACATGAACTCCCGTTGCTCTGGAGTACTCCATCGCCAGCCTTCAAGCAGGTCCATCTGCTCTTCAAGCCATTCGAGGATGGGCTGGGCTTCTGAAAGTTTCGCGGCGGTTTCGGCGTGATTCACCAGCAGCCAACGCTTCAGGTTGGCACGCAAGATTTCGCGGGTTCTTTCCGGTGGGGTGGGTACTTGCAGCCATGGCGCCGGATTCGGCATCGGATACATCCCAGGCCTACTGTTATCTGCACTTTTCCATTGATCCTGGTCCCAATACAGCACGCTGCTGATTGGCCCGAGCAGCAGCGGCCATTCGGTTTCTTTCATGTTGCCCAGGCAGCGGGCCAGAACCCGGTTGTCTTGAAAACGGAACAGCGAGCGCTCGCCGTCTTCGTCGATGACCATACGGGCAATCCAGTGCTGAGTCAGACTGTCGAGATCAGCCTTGTCCATGCTACCGATCCAGCCCCAGTTCCGCTGTGGCTCATCGAGCAGTTTGCGGAAAGCATCATTGCCCGGGTTCTGCAGTTCAGTCAGCCATGGACTGATGGCGGCGAACTGCGCGTATTCGGTACGGCGGTAAAGTTGTACCGAGCGTTGCATGATGCCGGCGCTGTACAGCGAGGTGACCGGATTGGGTTCGGCGAGGCTGTCCAGTGCCAGAATCAGCACGCGATTGAGTCTGGACTGTTCGCCTAGCCAGTTGTTGAGTACTTCGCTCATGCTGTGGCTCCCAGATCGCATTTGCCTTCGCGGCAGGCTTCGCAGATCGGGCAACGTATGTCGCCGGCAGCACGAGCGGCTTTGGCCAGGGCCAACTGTGGGGCGGCCGGGACGAGCAGGGCACCTGCTTTGTCTTTCGCTGCGGCCCACGGTATGACAGGTTCCAGAATCCCGATCCCGGTCCCCACACCCGGCGCACCGCCGGTATTCACCTTCACCTCAGCCCCGCTGATGGTCACCCCACCCGCATCCACTTTCACAAAACTCCCACCCGCCTTGGCGGTCAGCTCCATGCCACCCTCGATCACCACTTTCTCACCCGCGTGATAGTGAATCTCGGTCCCGGCCTCGACAAACTGCGCCGTACCGACCTTCACATGCTGCGTCACGCCCACCGTCAGGTGGTCATCCGCGCGCATCTCGCTGATGCGATCCAGATGGGTAATCCGGTGTTCTTCAACCTTGAATTCGCTCAGGGTGTTGGCTTCAACCGTGTCATGCCGCTCATTGCCCACGCGGATTTTCTGGTCGTGCTCGATGTTCTCGTCCCAATCGCGCTGGGCATGGATGTAGATCTGCTCCACACCCTTTTTGTCTTCAATCCGAAACTCGTTGTAGCCCTTGCCGCCCGGGGAGCTGAGGGTTTTGAAGGTGCTGCGGGTTTTGTTCGCCGGCAGGTCGTAGGGGACGACGTTTTCCTTGTGGTACAGGCAGCCGGTGACGAGTGGCTGGTCGGGGTCGCCTTCGAGGAAGGTGACGAGGACTTCCATGCCGATGCGCGGGATGGCGATGCCGCCGTAGGCGGCGCCGGCCCAGCCGCTGGCGACGCGTAGCCAGCAGGTGGTTTTGTCGTCGGACTGGCCGTCGCGGTCCCAGTGGAACTGGACTTTGATGCGGCCGTACTGGTCGCAGTGGATTTCTTCACCGGCCGGGCCGGTGACGACTGCGGTCTGGCTGCCGAGGACTTTGGGTTTCGGGTGTTCGAGGGCAGGGCGGTAGTGCGCGTCCCACGGGGTGGCGAGGAAGCTGTTGCGGTAGCCCTGGTGGAAATCGCTTTTGTTGTCGGTGACGTCGCTGGTGACGTTTTCACCGAGCACTTGCGGTTGTTTGCCTTCGTGGAAGACTTCCAGCAGCAGCCACAAGTCGTTCCATTCAGCGCGCGGGTGTTCGGCCAGGGTCAGGAAGTGGCCGCTGGTCAGGGTTGGTTCGTCACCTTTGCCTTCGGCGAGTTTGTAGTCGCTGCGATGGCGTTCGAGGGCGCGGGTCGAGAGGAATTTGCCGCGCTCGCGGGTGGTGAAACGACCGGGGTAATCGTAGTCCTCAAGGTCCGGGGCGAACTCGGATTTGACCGCGCCTTCGGGCAGGATCTTCGGTTTTTCGAAGTCGTAATCGCGGCGGCTGACGCGGGTGGTGCGGGTTTCCAGGCGCAGGTTGAAGCGCTTGATCACCGGTTTATCGGCGCTCATGCCGGAGTCTTGCTGGTAGCTCACGGCCTTGAGTTTGCGGAACACCGTCTGATCGTCGCCGAACACCAGTTTGTGCCCGCTGCTGCTGTGCTGGAAATGGAAGTGAATGCCTTCCTCTTCGCACAGGCGCTGGATGAAATGCAGGTCGGACTCGTCGTACTGCACGCAGTAATCGCGCTGCGGGTACTCAGCGTTGAGCTGGAAGCTGTAGGCGTCGGCCAGAATGCCGCGATCCTCCAGCACCTGGGCGATGATCTTCGGCACCGTGAGGTTCTGGAAAATCTGCTGGTCATAGTTGTGCCGCAGATAGGCCAGTTGCGGCACCAGGCTGATGCTGTAACGGGTCAGGGTCTTGCCGGAATCGCCTTGTTCGATGCGATACACCAGGCCGTGAATCTTGCCATCGCCGGTGGTGCCGAAGGTCAGGACGCCGGGCTTGTGCAGCAGCTCTTCGAGTTTCAGGTCGGGGCGGGCGCTGACCAGTTCGAGGTCGAAACGGAAAGGCTCGTTGAGGGCTTCGCGACCAGTGAAGCTCAGCACTTGCAGGTCGGCGGAGGCGCCTTCGAGGGTAAGGGTAATGTGGGTAGCGTTGGCGTCCAGCATGCCTTGAATTCCGTCCATTGAATAAGCAGGTGACGGATGATGGAGGATTAAACCGCCTCGTTCAAGGCGCAAATGCCGTAGGGAAGAGACCCGCAGGGTATAGGGAAAACCCCTATGCCGGTGTTTTCACCCAATGAAACCGGGGGCTTCGCAGTCGTGAGCCACTGGCCAGCACCTGGTTTGAGCCCATCGCAGGCCGAAGAATCGCCAGTCAGTTTCAGACTAAAGTCGCCTTCAGGCCGTCAAAGCCATCTGCCATCATTGCAACTCACCCCTGCGTGTCCACTTCTTCCCGGCTGTTTTTGACCCGGGACGGGAGCTATTTTTCTGGCTGACTGCGCCCCGGCGCAAACGCTGTACTGTTGGAGTTTTTCATGCGTCCCCCATTTCCCCTCATCACCCCGCGCCAGTCGTTTGGCTTCGGAGCCGTCGTGCTGTGCGCCGGTTTTGCCGCGCAGGTTCAGGCCAGCGGTTTTCTTGAAGACACCACGGCGAAAATCGAATCGCGCACGGTGTACTTCAACCGCGATTTCCGTGATGGGCACACCTCCAGCGACCAGGGCGCTTCCAAACGTGAAGAGTCGGCGCAAGGCTTTATTCTCAATCTGCAATCGGGTTACACCGAGGGCACGGTCGGCTTCGGTATCGATGCGCTGGGCATGCTCGGCTTTCAGCTCGACTCCAGCCCTGATCGCAGCAACAGCGGCTTGCTGCCGTCCAGCGGCGACAACCCGCGCGGCTCGAAGGGTCAGTACGCAAAAATGGGCCTGACCGCCAAGGTCAAGGTCTCGGACACGGTGTTGAAGTACGGCGCACTGCTGCCGGATCTGCCGCTGCTCAAGTACAACGACGGCCGCTTGCTGCCGACCATGTTCAACGGTGCGATGCTGACCTCTAAAGAAGTGAAGGATCTGACCTTCATGGCTGCGCGTCTGGACAAGTACACCGCGCGCGATTCCACTGATTCGCAAGACATCCGCGTGCACTGCAAGAACAAGCGCTACGCCTGCAACACCACCGCCGATCATTTCGACATGTACGGCATCGATTACAAGATCAACGATCGCCTGACCGCGCAGTATCACTACGCCGAGCTGGAGGACATTTACCGCCAGCACTTCATTGGCTTGCTCGGCAACCAGCCGCTGGGTGACGGTATGCTGAAGGCCGATCTGCGTTTGCTGAAAAGCGCCGACAGCGGTGATGCCAAGGCCGGCTCCATCGACAACCGCGCCTTGAGCGGCATGCTCTCGTACGGCATCAGCGGCCACACCTTCAGCGCCGGCTGGCAGCGCATGAACGGCGACAACTCGATGCCGTACCTCGATGGCAGCAATCCGTATCTGGTCAACTACGTGCAGGTCAACGACTTCGCCGCGGCGCAGGAACGTTCCTGGCAACTGCGTTATGACTATGACTTCAAGGCCATCGGCATCAACGGCCTGAGCTTCCTGACCCGCTATGTCAACGGTGATCACATCAAGGTCCCGGGCAGTGATCAGGAGGGCAAAGAGTGGGAGCGCGACAGCGAGTTGAAGTACGTGATCCAGACGGGCACGTTCAAGGATGTCAGCCTGCGTCTGCGCAATGCGACTTACCGCACCAACTATGAAAAGTTTGCGCGGGATGTGGATGAGACCCGGTTGATTGTGAGTTACAACTTTTCGGTGTTGTAACCCTTAGAACTATGGCGCCTGGATGACCGCTATCGCGAGCAGGCTCACTCCTACAAAGGAATTTTGGTCGCCGCGGATAGCGTGTTCGCCATCGATCCCTTGTAGGAGTGAGCCTGCTCGCGATTGGGCCTGATAGTCATCCCTACAACCAATGCCAGAACCGGCTCCAGAAGCCGCGATTCAAATCTTCCTTGCACCCGGCATACTGCCGCGCATACACGTCGGAGCGCGCCTGCACCTTGCGCGCAGTGGGCATCAACCAGGCCTTGCTGGCGTAGGTCTTGTTGCGGAAACCGCCCCAGCCTTCGTGGTAGTTCAGGTACTGGTTATAGGCGTCGTACTTGTACACGCCGTTGATCGAAGTGGTCTTGTCCATGTACCAGCCGACGAAGTCGATGGCATCGTCGAAGTCTTCGCGGTCGGCCCAGTTGCGCCCGGTACTTTTCTGGTAATCGGCCCAGACTTCATCCTTGGCCTGGGCATAGCCGGAGGCCGTCGACACCCGGCCCCACGGAATCACCCACAACAGGTATTTACGCGGCGTCTTGGCGTCGTAGCGGTAGCCGGACTCCTGATACATGATCGCGAAGGGCACCTGGATCGGTACGCCCCAGCGCTTTTGCGTGACTTGCGCCGCGTCGTGCCAGTCGCTCTTCTCGCGGAAGATCTCGCAGATGTCTTCCGGCGAACGCGGCGGCGAGGTGCCGCAGCCGCTGAGTAGTCCCGCCAGTATCAAAAGTCCCGCCGTCCGCCCCAATATCAAACCGTCATCCCCATGCGCGCAAAAAGGCCGACAGTCTACGCGCTCAGCTCAACTGGTGACGATAGGGCAAATCCGGACCGGTCTTGCTGCACGTAAGGGCGGCCGCCTGTACGGCAAACCTGAGCATCACGTCGATCTGCTCGCGGCTGAGTTGTTGAACCCCTTCGACCGAATCCAGTTCCTGCTCGGTCAGCCAGGTGATCAGCGCCGCCTGGAAGGTATCGCCGGCGCCGACGGTATCGGCGATCTTCACCGAGCACGCCGGTACTGACCACGAACCATGAACGCGGCTGAACACCGTTGCGCCTTCGCCGCCACGGGTCAGGAACACCAACTGGCAGCGATGCTGCAGCCAGCCTTCGATCACGCGTTGTGGATCCTGCTCGGGATACAGCAGGCTGAGGTCTTCGTCGCTGACCTTGATCATGTCGGCCAGTTGAACCAAGGTCGCCACGCGCTCGCGCCACAGGTCGATGTTCGGTTCCGGGTTGAGGCGCACGTTGGGGTCGAGGGTGATCAGGCGCTTGCCGCTTTCACGCTGCACCAGGGTCAGCAGGGTGTCAGCAATCGGTTGCACCACCAGCGAGAACGAGCCGATGTGCAGGCCACGGACTTCAGCGCCGAGCTGCGGCAAATGCGCAACGCTCAACTGGCGATCAGCGCAGCCCTCGCCGCGAAAACTGTAATGCGGCGAACCGTTGGCACCGACCGCGACCATCGCCAGCGTGGTTGGCGCGGCAAAGTCGATCAGGTAGTCCGCACGCACGCCTTCTTCCTGCAGCACTTGCTGCAAACGCCGGCCCAGATAGTCGGTGGACAGCCCGGCGAACAGCGCCGAATCAACACCCAAACGGCGCAAACCGACCGCGACGTTGAACGGCGAGCCGCCGGCAATCGCCTTGAAATTCACCTTCGAGGCCAGACCGCTGGCATCGTCTTCGCTGAAGAAATCGAACAGGGCTTCGCCACACACCAAATACATAATTGTTTGCTCTTTATAGGGTTGCGACATGCTGTTGATAGCGTTCATAGGCCTGCTGGAACGCCGCGACATTGGCGGCAACCGGCAGGGTTTCACTGTGCAGATCGAGCTTCACACAGCGCTGGCACAGATCGGCCAAAGTGTCCTCGTGGCCGTTCGACCATGACTTGCACCACGCTGCCTGAATCGCCGCGCCGAGGGCTGCGGCTTCGCTGTGTTCGGTGCAGATCACCGGGGTGTTCATGATGTCGGCGACGATCTGCCGCCACACCGCGCTTTTCGAACCGCCGCCGATCAGGCAAATGCTGCGGCTTTGTAAACCATTGTGGCGCAACAGATCCAGTCCATAACGCAAACCGAAGGTGGTGCCTTCGACCACGGCGCGACACAAGTTGGCCTGGGTCAGGTTGCTCAGGGTCAGGCCGTGCAGGCTGCCGGTGGCATGGGGCAGGGCGGGGACGCGCTCGCCGTTGAGAAATGGCAGCATGCTCACGCCTTCGGCGCCGATCGGCGCCTGGGCCACGAGGTCGTTGAATTGTTCGAGATCAAGGTCGAACAGTTCGCGGATCGCGCCGGTGGCGTTGGTCAGGTTCATGGTGCAGATCAGCGGCAGCCAGCCGCCACTGGACGAGCAGAACGTGGCAACCGACGCATCCGCGCTGACCTGCGGCGCCTCGGCGTAGGCGTACACCGTGCCGGAGGAACCGAGGCTCATGGTGATCGCCCCCGGCTGAATGTTGCCGGTGCCGATGGCGCCCATCATGTTGTCGCCACCGCCGCTGGCGACCAGCGCATTCGGGTTGAGGCCGAGCTGTTGGGCAATCGCCGGCAGCAGGGTGCCGACCGCCTGATGTGCGTCGATCAGCTCCGGTAATGCGGCTTGCAGGCGACCCGTGGCGTCGATGTCGCGCAGCAGTTGCAAGTCCCACTGACGGCTGCGCACGTTGAAATAACCGGTGCCGGAAGCGTCGCCGTATTCGCTGCAGGCGCGACCGGTGAGCCAGAAATTCAGGTAATCGTGGGGCAGCAGGACGCGTGCGATGCGCGAGAATACCTCCGGGTGCTGCTCTTTGGTCCACAGCAGTTTCGATACGGTGTAGCCCGGGGCGATGACCACACCGAGGCGCTCAAGCGAGCCTTTTTCACCGCCGAGGTGTTTGAGCAGACGGTCATTTTCGTCAGTGGTTTCGGTGTCGCACCACAGCTTGGCCGGGCGCAGCACCTGGCCCTGATCGTCGAGCAGCACCAGACCGTGTTGCTGGCCGGAAACGCCAATGCCGAGAATCGCCTGACCGTCGACATCGGCCGCGAGCAAGGCGCGGCGGGTGGCGAGGGCGAAGGCGTCGAGCCACTGTTGGGTGTCCTGCTCGCGGCGGCCATTGGCGCCGCTGATCATCGTGTGCGTGGCAGCGCCCTCGCCGAGCACCTGACCGCTGGCGGCATCAAGGATGATCGCCTTGGTGCCTTGGGTGCCGCAGTCGATGCCGAGGAAGAGTTGTCGGGTGGTCACAGTGAGGTCCTCAGGGTGTCAGGTTTGCCAGGGTGAGGCTGCCATTCGCGAGCAAGCCCGCTCCCACATTTTGAAACGCGTTCCCCTGTGGGAGCGAGCTTGCTCGCGAAGGCGTCAGTAGAGTCACCGCATCACTCAGCCAGAACCCGCTCCAAAGTGCGCGTCACGCCCACCTCGCGCAAGCTGTTGCAGCACCACTCGAACGCCGCCACAAACGCCGCCGAACGCGGAATCGCCGTGCCGAAGATCTCCTCAACCGCCAACAACCGCTGAGTGATCAACGCATCATCCGCCACCAGCCCCTGACAGAATTCCGCCCGTGGATCAGGAATCCCATAGGTATCGCCATTCTCATCCACGCCCTTCAGATACAACGCCCAAGCCGCCACCACCAACGCGGCACGCCTGGTTTCCTGGCCATCGGCAATCAAGCGATTGATCGTCGGAATGGTGAACTTGGGAAACTTCGACGAGCCATCCGAGCACACCCGCTCCAGCTGATCGGCAATCGCCTGATTGGAAAAACGCGCCACCAGCGTGTTCTTGTAGTCGGTCAGGTCGATGCCCGGCACCGGCGCCAGTTGCGGGGTGACGTCGAGGTCCATGTAGGCGCGCATGTAGCGCACGAACAGCGGGTCGTTCATGGTCTCGTGGACGAAACGATAGCCCTTCAAAAAGCCCAGATACGTCAGCGCCAGGTGGCTGCCGTTGAGCAGTTTGATCTTCATTTCTTCATAGGGCGAAACGTCATCGGTGAACTGCACGCCGACCTGTTCCCAGGCCGGGCGACCGTTGACGAATTTGTCTTCCAGCACCCATTGCACAAAAGGCTCGCAGACCACTGGCCAGTTGTCGTCCACACCGTGTTTGTCGGCCAGTTGCAGGCGGTGGGCGGTGCTGGTCATCGGTGTGATGCGATCGACCATGGCGTTGGGGAAACTGACGTTCTGTTCGATCCAGTCGCGCAGTCCCGGGTCGCGCAGGGCGGCGAAGGCCAGCAGTGCTTTGCGGGTCACCGCGCCGTTATGCGGCAGGTTATCGCAGGACATGAGGGTGAACACCGGTGTGCCGGCGCCACGGCGCTTTTCCAGCGCCGCACAGAGGAAGCCGAACACGGTTTTCGGCGCCTGCGGATGTGCCAGATCGCGTTGAATCTGCGGCAGGTGCGCCATGAATTCACCGTTGCTGTCGTCGATGCAGTAGCCGCCTTCAGTGATGGTCAGCGAGACGATACGGATCTGCGGATCGGCGAGTTTGTCGATCAGCGCTTGTGCGCCGTCTTCGGCCAGGAGCATGTCGCGGATCGCACCGATCACCCGCACTTCGGTGTCATCGTTGTCGCCGAGTTCGAACAGGGTGAACAGGTAGTCCTGCTCCTTGAGATCGTCACGGGCGCGACGGTCTTCCGCGCGCAGGCCGACGCCGCAGATTGCCCAGTCCAGCGCCTGACCGGTGTTCATCAGCGCGTCGGTGTAATACGCCTGATGCGCACGATGGAAACCGCCGACACCAATGTGTGCGATGCCTTGACGGGTGTCGCTTAGGCTGTAGGCCGGCAGTTGCACCTCGGGCGCGAGGCGGTGCAGGTTTTGTTCATTCAGTTTCATCGGGCAGGTCTCGAGGTTCAGGCCGCCGCGCGCAGCGGGCGGGTCAGCGCCACGCCATCGGCGTCGAACAGGTGGCAATGGTTGGCGTCCAGGTGCAGGTTCAGCTGCTCGCCGTAGCGGCTCGCCAGGTCACCGCGCACGCGCATGGTCAAGGCTTCGCCGGCGCTGGTGGTGACGTGGCAGAAGGTGTCGCTGCCCAGCCGTTCGCTGACGTCGGCGGTGACTTGCAGGGTGCAGTCGCCCGGTTGCGCCAGTTCCAGATGTTCCGGACGAATGCCCAGGGTCACCGCGCTGCCGACGCTCAGGTTGGCGGCGTTGAACGGCAGGGTGATGCGCGTACCGGCGTCCAGCGAGACTTCGCAGCTCTGGCCGTCGACGCGGGCGATCTTGCCCTTGAGGAAGCCCATTTTCGGCGTGCCGAGGAACCCGGCGACGAACAGGTTGGCCGGGTGGTGATAGAGGTCCAGCGGCGAGCCGACCTGTTCGATCTTGCCGCCGTTGAGCACCACGACTTTGTCGGCCATGGTCATGGCTTCGACCTGATCGTGGGTCACGTAGATCATCGTGGCTTGCAGATCCTTGTGCAGGCGCAGCAGCTCCAGACGCATCTGCACGCGCAGCGCGGCGTCGAGGTTGGACAGCGGTTCGTCGAACAGGAAGATTTTCGGATTGCGCACGATCGCCCGGCCGATCGCGACCCGTTGCCGTTGGCCGCCGGACAGCTGTTTCGGCTTGCGCTCGAGCATCGGCCCGAGTTCGAGAATGCGCGCCGCTTCGCCGACCTTTTTCTCGACTTCGGCTTTCGGCACGCCCGCCAGGTCAAGGGCAAACGACATGTTTTTCTTCACGGTCATGTGCGGGTACAGCGCGTAGGTCTGGAACACCATCGCCAGATCGCGCTTGGCCGGGCTGACTTCGGTGATGTCGCGGCCATCGAGTTCGATGGTGCCGCCGCTGACTTCTTCCAGCCCGGCGATCAGCCGCAGCAGGGTGGATTTGCCGCAGCCGGACGGGCCGACGAAGACCACGAATTCCTTGTCATTCACCTCAAGGTCGATGCCCTTGATGATGGAGAAACCTTCGAAACCTTTTTGCAGATTCTTGATTTTCAGATTGGCCATGGTGATGGGCCTCCGCAGTATTGTTATTCGATAGAGCTTGACGAGCTCTTTTGTGGGAGCGAGCTTGCTCGCGAAGGGGCCGTATCAGTCAACATCATGGTTGGATGACCCACCGCTTTCGCGAGCAAGCTCGCTCCCACAGGGGATTGGGTACGGTTGGAGAACTTCATTTCACGGCACCGAACGACAGGCCGCGTACCAGTTGTTTCTGGCTGATCCAGCCGAAGATCAGGATCGGCGCGCAGGCCAGGGTCGAGACCGCTGACAACTTGGCCCAGAACAAGCCTTCGGGACTTGAGTACGAGGCGATCAGCGCGGTCAGAGGCGCAGCTTTCGACGAGGTCAGGTTCAGCGACCAGAAGGCCTCGTTCCAGCACAGAATCAGCGACAGCAGCACGGTCGAAGCGAGGCCGCCCTTGGCGATCGGCAGCAGCACGCGAACCATTTCCTGCCACAGGGTGGCACCGTCGAGGCGGGCGGCTTCGAGGATGTCTTTGGGGATGTCCTTGAAGTAGGTGTAAATCATCCAGACCACAATCGGCAGGTTGATCAGGGTGTAGATCACGATCAGCGCGATGCGCGTGTCGAGCAGTCCGAAACTCTTGGCCAGCAGGTAGATCGGCATCAGCACGCCCACCGGCGGCAGCATCTTGGTCGAGAGCATCCACAGCAGCGTGCCCTTGGTGCGTTGGGTTTCGTAGAACGCCATCGAATAGGCGGCAGGCACCGCGATCAGCAGGCACAGGGCGGTGGCGCTGAATGAGATCACCACCGAATTCCAGGCAAAACTGAAGTAGTCGCTGCGCTCGTTGATGTGCAGGTAGTTCTCCAGCGTTGGCGTGAAGATGAACTGCGGCGGCGTGGCAAAGGCGTCGATTTCGGTTTTGAAACTGGTCATCACCATCCAGAAGATCGGGAAGAAAATCACGATCGCGATGGCCCAGGCCAGGGTGCCGAGCAGCAGGCTTTGCAGCCGGCGGGATTGTTGAAGAGTCATGGCAGGCCTCAGGCTTTGTCAGTCAGGTTTTTGCCGATCATCCGCACCAGAATGATCGCCGCGATGTTGGCGATGACCACGGCAATCAAGCCGCCCGCCGAGGCCATGCCGACGTCGAACTGCACCAGCGCCTGGTTGTAGATCAGGTAGGCGAGGTTGGTCGAGGCGTAGCCGGGGCCGCCGTTGGTGGTGGTGAAAATCTCGGCGAACACCGACAGCAGGAAGATCGTTTCGATCATCACCACCACGGCAATCGGCCGCGCCAGGTGCGGCAGGGTCAGGTGCCAGAAGATCGCGACGGGGCCGGCACCATCGAGTCGCGCGGCTTCTTTTTGCTCCTGGTCAAGGGACTGCATGGCGGTCATCAGGATCAGGATCGCGAAGGGCAGCCACTGCCACGAGACAATGATGATGATCGACAGCAGCGGGTAGTGCGCCAGCCAGTCCACCGGTTGCGCGCCAAAGAGCTTCCAGATGTAGGCGAGGATTCCGGAGACCGGATGGAAAATCAGGTTCTTCCAGATCAGCGCGCCGACGGTGGGCATGATGAAGAATGGCGAGATCAGCATCACCCGCACGATGCCGCGGCCGAGAAACTCGCTGGCCTCCAGCAACGCACTGATCAGCACGCCGAACACCACGCTGATCAGCAGCACGCTGCCCACCAGCAACAGGGTGTTGGTGGCGCCGGGCAGGAACCCGGAGTCGGTGAGGAAATAACTGAAGTTCTCCAGCCCGACGAATTCGTTGACCCCCGGATCGAGCAGGTTGTAGCGAATCATCGAGAAGTAAATGGTCATGCCCAACGGCACGATCATCCACAGCAGCAACAGGGCCACCGAAGGGCTGACCAGAAACCAGCCGGGATTGCGTACGCGGACTTTGCGCTGGGGTTGCGACAGGTCGATGTGGGCTTTGGCAGTTGAAGTATTCATGGTGATCACAACCGAGTCATACAGACCTATGGAGATCCCGTGTGGGAGCGGGCTTGCTCGCGAAGGCGTCGTGTCAGTCAATACACATGACACTGACCCACCGCTTTCGCGAGCAAGCTCGCTCCCACAGGAGGCAGGAGCAAGTCGTTCAGCGGTTACTTGGGATAACCGGCGCGCTTCATCTCGCGTTCGGTGGTTTGCTGCGCGGCGGCCAGGGCTTGATCCACCGTGGTCTGGCCGATCAGCGCCGCCGAGAACAGCTTGCCGACCTGGGTGCCCACGCCCTGGAATTCAGGAATGGTCACCAGCTGAATGCCGATGTAAGGCACCGGTTTCAGCGTCGGTTTGCTCGGATCCGCCGCTTTCAACGATTCGAGCGTGACCTTGGCGAACGGCGCCGCGCTCATGTACGCATCGCTGTAGGTCGAGGCGCGGGTGCCCGGCGGCACGTTGGCGATGCCGTCGGTCTTGGCCACCAGTTCCCCATATTCCTTGGACGTGGCCCAGGCGCTGAACGCTTTGGCGGCGTCCTTGGCCTTGGAACTGGTCGGAATCGCCAGTGCCCACGAATACAGCCACGCCGAACCTTTATCGGTGACCTGATGCGGGGCGAAGGTGAAGCCGACGTGATCGGCGACCTTGCTCTGGGTCTTGTCGGTGACGAACGAGCCGGCGACGGAAGCGTCCACCCAGATCGCGCATTTGCCGCTGTTGAACAGCGCGAGGTTCTCGTTGAAACCGTTGCTGGAGGCGCCCGGCGGGCCGGACTTCTTCATGGTGTTGACGTAGAAATTCAGCGCGTTTTTCCATTCCGGCCCGCTGAACTCAGGTTTCCACTGCTCATCGAACCAGCGCGCGCCATAGGCGTTGGCGACCGTGGTGATCAGCGCCATGTTCTCGCCCCAGCCGGCCTTGCCGCGAAGGCAGATGCCGTACTGCTCTTTGTCCTTGTTGGTGAGTTTTTCGGCGAAACCGGCGATCTGTTCCCAGGTCGGACGCTCGGGCATGGTCAGGCCAGCGTCCTTGAACAGGTCTGTGCGGTAATAGGTGATCGAACTTTCGGCGTAGAACGGCAGGGCATACAGCGAACCCTTGACCGACAGGCCTTCGCGCACCGACGGGAACACGTCGTCGAGGGCGTAGCTGCCCGGCAGGTCCTTCATCGGTTCCAGCCAGCCTTTGGCGCCCCAGAGTGCCGCTTCGTACATGCCGATGGTCAACACATCGAACTGCCCGCCCTGGGTGGCGATGTCGGTGGTCAGGCGTTGGCGCAGGACGTTTTCTTCCAGTACCACCCAGTTGAGCTTGATCTCCGGATGCTCGGACTCGAAAGTTTTCGAGAGCTTTTGCATGCGGATCATGTCGCTGTTGTTGACGGTGGCGATGGTCAGGGTCTGGGCGCCAAGGCTGACGCTGCTGAGGGTCATGCAGGTGAGGGCTAGCAGAGCTTTTGCAGTGGGTTGCATCGTGCACTCCTTTTCTGCGTCCGTTGGGAGGCAGAAGGACAGTTATTGTTTTTGTGTCTTCCGAATGCAGGAAGAATGTGCGCTGATTACAGCCCTCAATCGACGGACTGACAAATCATCCGTCGCACTCAAATCAATACTTTTTTGCACTGGGGTTTGTTGCGGTAGACGCAGGGAAGGGCTTTTCAGTGGGAAGGGGCTATCGAATCAGTACAGGTTTCATCGCGTCGGATGCTTTTTGTGAGAGCAGGCTTGCTTGCGAAAGCGCTGTGTCAGTTTGCCGATCAGTTGACTGATACGCCGCTTTCGCGAGCAGGCTCACTCCTACAGGGGGCGGTGGTGTCAGCCGAGGTTTTGTTCAGTCAGGCGTTGCACCGCGAGGCGTCGATAGTGTGACGGCGTCATGCCCTTGAGTTGCTGGAAGCGCCGATTGAAGTTGGAAATGTTGTTGAAGCCCGACTCGAAACACACCTCTGTCACCGGTTTGTCACCATCGGCCAACAGTTCGCAGGATTTACTGATGCGCAGCCGATTGACGAACTCGATGAAGTTGCGCCCGGTGGCCTGTTTGAACACGCGGCTGAAATACGTCGGCTTCATCCCCAGATGCTCGGCGACTTCTTCCAGGGTCAATTCGCGGGCGTAATGGTCGAAGATGAAGTCGACCGCGCGGTTGGTGCGGTCGATGTTGTGCTCGTCGGCCAGTTGCGTGTTAGTGGCGCCGGACAGCAATTGATAATCGTCAGTCGCCGCCAGTAGCTCCATCAGAATGAAAAAATGCCCGAGACGGGTAACGCCGCGCGTATCGGCAATTCGCTGCATCAACGTCATGGCCTGACGGATCGTATCCTTGTCGCGAAATTCGATGCCGTATTGCGCGCGCTCCAGCAGCGGCGCCAGAGTCTTGAGTTCGGCGAACACCTGGTGCCCGCTGTCGAACAACTCATCGGTGAAGTTCACCAGCATGTCGCGCTTTTCCACCACTTCGTCGTCGGCCACCTGGCTGATCCAGTTGTGCGGCAGATTGGGCCCGGTGAGGAACAGTGTTTGCGGATAAAAGTTGCCGATGTAGTCGCCGATGAAGACCTTGCCGGAACTGGCAACGATCAGGTGCAGTTCGTATTCCTTGTGAAAATGCCAACGCACTAACGGGCACGGAAAACCATGCTGACGGTAGATGATGGACAACCCGTTATGGTCGTCCATCAGTTCGTAGGAGGGATCAGTGATTCTGGTTGCCCGAGTCATGTCCGATGCGTCTTGTTGTGGTGTTCAGGCGCCCATCATGCACGCGCGCCACGGACAGTTCCAGCGCCTCAGCCCCGGGTCTTTCTGAGACCTTTAGACTGGTTGACCTGCTGGCAATGGCCGATCAGTGGAGTGCCACCAATGAAGTCGGCATTGATAATGCTGCACTTCGGTGCCCATCCCGAGTCCGGGCCAAACCATTGATCGAGTTCGTCGGTGATCCGCTTGACGCCGGCCAGTTCGCCGTAGCTGGTGGCCGACAACGACCAGAGGCTGCCGGGTGCCGGCGGATTGGCCAGCGTTCGTGTGATGTGTTGTTCGAGTTGCTCGGGAGAGGTGATATTTGAACCGCTCCATTCATGGCGGATTTTCGGCCAGTACAGGGGTGAATTGAAATCCGGGTGCGAGTCGCTTGCCAACACCACGCGTTGCAGCGAACTGGCCCTTTTAAGTTGTTCAAGGGTCAGATGACTATTGTTTCGGGGAATAAGCCGCGAAGCCAGTTCTGTGGTGATCACTTCATGGAAACCCTTGTAATCGAATGGCTGATCGTTGATGCCCTGGAGTTCATGTAAGTCCAATACGATGAATTCGTTCGGATTTTCATTGAGGAAAAAGTTGAGGCTTTTTACAAGATCGCTCAAGGAACGTCCCTGGAACAGTTTCACGCCATGAAACGTATGAAACTTCCTGATGCCCAGCCAGTGTTCATCGGCATGCAGACGCAAGTCGAAGGCGCGCACGCCCTCGCTTAGTTGCTGAATGAACGGGCCATCCTGGCAGACAAACCAGTTTTTAGTGGGCTGCAGATACGCCGGGTACGAAAAGTCGTAATCCAGCCCGGAGTTATGCGCGCCGGGCCAGACCACTTCGCCAAGGGTCAGTTGGTCCATATCCGGTGTAGCCGCCATCCAGTTTTTGAAAGGGTAATTACTCATGGTGCATTCCGTTGCAGATAAAGTTTAATTTCCGACCAGTCAAGTTTTTGGTCAGTTCGGAAGTTATTCTTTGGTGCAAGCGGAAAAAGTACAAGCCAGCACTCTTTTCAAAGTATTGGCAATGTGCTTTTGCACTTTAGTTATCAACTTTTCTGGTTCTTTGCTTCGATCCACTGCGCCATGTATTGGGTGCTTTTATGCAAGTGGTGACGCAACATGCTGCCAGTAAAGTTGGCGCGACGTAATGCGGACAAGTTGTCGCGGCAATGTTGCAGGCGAGCGATCAGCGCCGGGCCGTGATCAGCCTGCCGATAGCGCGCGTTCAACAACGCGACGCCGGCCTGCTGTGCGTCAGTCCAGCGCTGTTGGTCTTCATGCAGTGCGACCGCGGCATCGGCCAGGGCCTGGGCCGACAGGGCCACTTCACCCGGCCATGACAGCGCACCGCCCATGCCTTCAGCGCCGATGGGCGTCGTGACATTGGGCGTGCCGCAGAGCATCGCATCGACGATCTTGCCCTTGATCCCCGCGCCGAAACGCAAAGGCGCCAGGCAAACCCTGGCTTGCGACATCACTTGCAGCGCATCTTCTGCCCAGTTCATCACATGAAACCCCTGCGCCGCGTTGTGCAGGGCTGTGGCCTTGGGCGGCGTATAGGCACCGTAGACATGCAGCTGGGCGCCGGGCAATTGCTGGCGGATCAGCGGCCAGACGGCGGTCTTCATCCACAGCACGGCGTCCCAGTTGGGCGCGTGACGGAAGTTGCCAATACTCAGAAAATGCGCCCGCTCCTCAAAGGGGACGAACGAGGCGCGCGGTGGTTCGAGCATCAGCGGGCACCAGTGCAGCAGCTCGCCCGGGACTTGAAACTGTTCGACCAGCAACTGGATTTCCACTTCGGAAATCATCAGATTCAGATCGCAGCGATACAACGCGGCGATTTCCCGTTTGGCCAGGTCGGTGTCGGCCATCAACTCGAACTCTTCACGCAGCGCCGGGGCGAACAGTGCGCTGAAGTCCTGATTGTCCGGGTCGTCTTTCAGGCGCTCTTTGAGCCGTTGGTGACGGGCGTGGCGCAGGCTCTGCAGGTCGGATGTCTCCAGTACGCGCAAGGCGTTCGGGCATTGCTTTTCGACGCGCCAGCCGAACTGCTCTTCCATCATGAACTGGTCGAACAGGACGATATCCGGAGCCAGTTCACGGATGAAACTATCGAAGCTGCTGTTGTTGAGTTCGATCGGCACTTCGCGGATGCCCAGCGCCGTCAGGTCAGCCTTGTGCTCGCCCGGGCCGGCCGGGCTGCTGAAGGTGATGTCCCAGCCTTGCTGCAGGAACGTATCGAGGATCTGCATCACATGCCCGCTGGCTGCCGAAGAGCGCGGTTCGGGCCAGACGTAACCGATGACCAGAACTTTGGTGGCGGGTGATGCAGTCATTGACGGGTGTTCCTTGCAGGCAGGCGGCTGAAAATGGCGCGCAATTAGAGCACATCTGCAGCCGCTGCCGAATCAAGGCCAATCACTGTTTCAGAATGTCCTTGACCTTGTCACGCAGTTGATCGATCGAGAATGGTTTGCCGATCACGTGCATATCCGCAGGTACGTCGATGTTTTCGGCATATCCGCTGGCGAACAGCACGGGCAGGGTGGGGCGCTGTTGACGTGCCTTTTCGGCCAGTTCACTACCTGTCATGTCCGGCAGACCGTGGTCGGTCATCATCAAGTCGATATGCTCGCTCTGATCCCCGAGAGTGTTCAGCGCAGATTCGCCGTCTGCCGCCTCCAACACCTTGAACTCCAGCTCCTCCAGCACATCGACGATGAGCATGCGTACGATGTCGTCGTCTTCTACTACAAGGATGGTGGACTCTGGGGTGGACATAGGGATAGCTCTCAAGAAATGAAATCGGAACGGCGACCGGTCGAAAATGCCGGGCTCTTGCATGAGTAAGTGGCGCATGGCCACAAGTTCCCGAGCGGATACGAAAAAGATTAGCTGCAAATCGGGGCGGCAAGGATACCCGTTGCCTCATCGGGAAGTGCAGCAAATGTAGGAAATTGCCACCATGGCAGTGAGAAAAATGGATCCATAGTACCGTTTTGGGGCAAACTCCCGGGTTTCGACAGTTCGACAAGGCTGCCCCATGTCCACTCGGTCTACAGTTGACGAAACACGGTTCCGTAAACTCCTGACGCGCAACATCAGTCTGCCCCTGGGCGTCGGCGCGATCAGTGCAGTGTTTTTCATTTCGCTGATCACCTATTTGCTCTCGGTGATCCAGTGGGTGGAACACACCGACCGGGTGATCAATAACGCCAACGAAGCGGTGAAACTCACCGTTGATCTGGAAACCGGCATGCGTGGTTTCCTGCTCAGCGGCGACGAGCACTTCCTCGACCCGTACGAGACTGCCAAGCCGCGGATCAACGTGGCGCTCAATACCTTGCTCGAATTGACCGCCGACAACCCGGTGCAGACCGATCGGCTGCGTCGTTTGCAGGCATTGCAGACCGAGTGGAGCAACTACGCGCAATCGATGATCGACCTGCAGCGCTCCAGCGGTGACTACCGGGGCGCGGTCAAGGCCGGGCGCGGCAAGCGCCTGACCGACGAAATTCGCAAGCAATTCGAAGACGTGATCGACATGGAGCAGCAGTTGCGCACCACGCGCAACGAAGAGGTGCGCCGTACCACGATCTGGAGCATCGTCCTGTACCTGCTGTTTATAGCCGGGATCAGCGGTTTGCTGGCCTATGTCGGGCGCCGTGATCTGGTCAGTCTGTCTGACAGCTACAGCGCCAACCTTGCGGCGCAGCAAGCCAGCGCCGAGCGTCTGGAGCGTCAGGCGTGGATGCGCAGCGGCCAGACCGAGCTGGCGGAGCAGGTGCTGGGGCAACTGACACTGAACCTGCTGGGACGCAATATTCTGCAGTTCTGCGCGCAATACCTGGGCACTGCGGTGGCGGCGCTGTACGTACGCGAAGAGCACGGCGGCCTCAAGCGCGTGGCGTCCTACGGGTTCTCCCGCGAACAGGAAGAAAAAGATCAGCAGATCTACAGCGGCGAAGGCATCGTCGGCCAGGTTGCCCAGCAGGGACAACTGATTCGTCTGGATTCGGTACCGGCCGACTACTTCAAGGTCAGCTCGGGCCTGGGCGCGGGCCTGCCGCACAGTGTGCTGGTGGTACCGACCAGCGATGACGACCGGGTCAACGGCGTGATCGAACTGGGCTTCCTGCGTCCGCTCAGCGATCGCGATATCGATTTGCTGGAACTGATTGCCGGCAACATCGGCACCTCGATCGAAGCGGCGCGTTATCGCCAACGCCTGCAGGAAGTGCTGGCCGAAACCCAGCAGCTCAACGAAGAGTTGCAGGTGCAGCAGGAAGAGCTGAAAACCGCCAACGAAGAGCTGGAAGAACAGTCGCGGATTCTCAAGGAATCCCAGGCGCATCTGGAAACCCAGCAAGTCGAGCTGGAGCAGACCAACGAGCAGTTGGCCGAACAGGCGCAGACCCTGGCCGAGCAACGCGATGCCATGGACCAGAAGAACACCGAACTCAATCAGGCTCAGGTGCAGCTCGAGGAGCGCGCCGAAGAGCTGCAGCGCTCGAGCAAGTACAAATCCGAATTCCTCGCCAACATGTCCCACGAACTGCGCACGCCGCTGAACAGTTCGCTGATCCTCGCCAAGTTGCTGGCGGAGAACCCGCAGGACAATCTGACGGCCGAGCAGGTCAAGTTCGCCGAGTCGATCTATTCGGCGGGCAACGATCTGCTGAATCTGATCAACGACATTCTCGACATTTCCAAGGTCGAGGCCGGCAAGCTGGAAGTGATCCCGGAAAACACCAGCGTCGCGCGTCTGGCCGATGGCCTGCGCAGCGTGTTCGAACCGCTGGCGGCGGACAAGCAACTGACGTTCAGCGTCGAGTTGCAGCCGGATGCGCCGATCATGCTGTACACCGACCGCCAGCGCCTGGAGCAGGTGATCAAGAACCTGCTGTCCAACGCCGTGAAGTTCACCGAACACGGCGCGGTCAGCCTGACCATCGCCGGCCAGCCAAACGAGCGCATTGCGTTCATCGTGCGCGATTCGGGGATCGGTATCGCGGCGGACCAGCAGGAAAGCATCTTCGAAGCGTTCCGTCAGGCAGACGGGACTACCAACCGCAAGTACGGTGGCACCGGTCTTGGCTTGTCGATCTCGCGCGATCTGGCAGCCTTGCTTGGCGGCTCGATCAGCGTCAGCAGCGCGCCGGGGCAGGGCAGTGTGTTCACCCTGGTGCTGCCGCAGCAATACAGCGAGCCGGGTGACAGCCCTGCGATCCCGCTGACCTTCACGCCGCCGGTATCGGCCCCGTCACCGGTGGTGCAGCCGCCATCGATTGCGGTGTCGCCACTGGCGCCGGTGCACATCCCGCGTTTTGCCGATGACCGTGGCAAGGCGCCGTTCGCCACGCGCTGCATTCTGGTGGTGGAAGACGAGCCGAATTTCGCCCACATCCTTTACGACCTGGCCCACGAACTGGGTTACCAGTGCCTGGTGGCCCACGGTGCCGACGAAGGCTATGACCTGGCCCGCGAGTTCGTGCCCGACGCGATCCTGCTCGATATGCGCCTGCCGGACCATTCCGGTCTGACCGTGCTGCAACGCCTGAAAGAACACGCCGAAACCCGGCACATCCCGGTGCACGTGATCTCGGTCGAAGACCGTGTCGAAGCGGCGATGCACATGGGCGCGATCGGTTATGCGGTCAAGCCGACCACCCGCGAAGAGCTCAAGGACGTGTTCGCCCGTCTCGAAGCCAAGCTGACCCAGAAGGTCAAGCGTGTGCTGCTGGTCGAAGATGACGATCTGCAACGCGAAAGCATTGCCCGCCTGATCGGTGACGAGGACATCGAAATCACCGCCGTCGGTCTGGCGCAAGACGCGCTGGAGAAGCTGCGCACGACGATCTACGACTGCATGGTGATCGACCTGAAATTGCCGGACATGCTCGGCAACGATCTGCTCAAGCGCATGTCGACCGAGGACATCTGCTCGTTCCCGCCGGTGATCGTCTACACCGGACGCAACCTGACCCGCGATGAAGAGGCCGAGCTGCGCAAGTATTCGCGCTCGATCATCATCAAGGGCGCGCGCTCGCCGGAACGCCTGTTGGATGAGGTGACACTCTTTCTGCACAAAGTCGAATCGCAGTTGTCCCATGAACGGCAGAAGATGCTCAAGACCGCCCGCAGTCGCGACAAGGTCTTCGAAGGCCGCAAGGTGCTGCTGGTGGACGACGATGTGCGCAACATCTTCGCCCTGACCAGTGCGCTGGAACACAAGGGTGCAGTCGTGGTGATCGGCCGTAATGGTCGCGAAGCGATTGATAAGTTGAATGAAATCGAGGACATCGACCTGGTGCTGATGGACGTGATGATGCCGGAGATGGATGGTTTTGAAGCCACCATTGAAATCCGCAAGGATCCGCGCTGGCGCAAACTGCCGATCATCGCGGTGACGGCCAAGGCCATGAAAGACGATCAGGAGCGCTGCCTGCAGGCGGGCGCCAACGATTATCTGGCCAAGCCGATCGATCTGGATCGCCTGTTCTCGTTGATTCGCGTGTGGTTACCGAAGATGGAACGCATTTAGTGGATAGCAGTCACTCCGCGGAGCGCAACAGCGAAATTGAATTACGCTTGCTGATCGAGGCGATCTACCTCAAGTACAGCTACGATTTTCGCGATTACTCGGGCGCTTCGATCAAGCGCCGGGTGCAGCACGCCTTGAGTCAGTTCGAATGCGCGACGATCTCGGCGTTGCAGGAGAAAGTCCTGCACGATCCCACGGCGTTCATGCAGTTGCTGCAGTTGCTGACGATTCCGGTCAGCGAGATGTTCCGCGATCCGTCGCACTTCCTGGCGATCCGCAAGGAGGTGGTGCCGCTGCTGCGCACCTATCCGTCGCTGAAGATCTGGATCGCCGGGTGCAGCACCGGCGAGGAGGTTTACTCGATGGCGATTCTGCTGCGCGAAGAAGGCCTGCTCGACCGTACGATCATCTACGCCACCGACATCAACCCGCGCTCGCTGGACAAGGCCAAGCAGGGCATTTTCTCGATGGAGAACGTGCGCGCCTATACCGCCAATTACCAGCAGGCCGGCGGTCAGCGTTCCTTTGCCGATTACTACACCGCAGCCTATGGCTACGCGATTTTCGACAAGAGCCTGTGTGAGAACGTGACCTTCGCCGACCATAGCCTGGCGACGGACAGCGTGTTCTCCGAAACGCAGTTGATTTCCTGCCGCAACGTACTGATTTACTTCAACAAGAAACTTCAGGACCGTGCCTTCGGTCTGTTTCACGAATCGCTGTGCCACCGCGGCTTTCTGGTGCTGGGCAGCAAGGAAACGCTGGATTTTTCCGGTTACGCGAACCAGTTCGAACCTCTGGTCAAACAAGAACGGATCTACCGCAAATTATGAACGATGCCGTGGATTTGCCTCGTGTCGAGGCTGTCGTGGTGGGCGCTTCGGCCGGCGGGGTCGAAGCGTTGCTAACCTTGCTGGCGCCGCTGCGCCAGGGTTACGTGCTGCCGATCATCGTCGTCTTGCACCTGCCGGAGGAGCGCCGCAGTCAGTTGGCCGAAGTGTTCTCCCGGCGCCTGATGCTGCCGGTGGCAGAGGCGACCGACAAGCAGGACATCATGCCCGGCACGGTTTATTTCGCCACGCCCGGGTATCACCTGTCGGTGGAACAGGATCGCAGTCTGTCGCTGAGTCTTGAAGACCGCGTGCACCATTCCCGTCCGGCCATTGATTACTTGTTTGAATCCGCCGCTGATGTTTACGGCGAAACCCTGGCTGCCGTGTTGCTGACCGGCGCCAATCACGATGGTGCTCGCGGCCTGGCGCAAGTCAAGCAGCGCGGCGGACTGACCATCGTGCAAGACCCGCAGGACGCACAGGTCGCCACCATGCCTCTGGCTGCGCTGAAGATTCAGCAGCCTGACCATGTCCTACCCATTCACGGCATCGGCCGTCTGCTTGTCGAGCTGGAACGAATCGCATGCTGAGTAATATCCAGGCCAAATTGCTGATCGTCGACGATCTGCCGGAGAACCTGCTGGCCCTCGAAGCGCTGATCAAGCGCGAGGATCGCACGGTGTACAAGGCGCTGTCGGCGGACGAAGCACTTTCGCTGCTGCTGCAACACGAGTTCGCCATGGCCATCCTCGACGTGCAGATGCCGGGGATGAACGGCTTCGAGCTCGCCGAGTTGATGCGCGGCACCGAGAAAACCAAAAACATCCCGATCATTTTCGTCAGCGCCGCCGGCCGTGAACTGAACTACGCGTTCAAGGGTTACGAGAGCGGGGCGGTGGACTTCCTGCACAAGCCGCTGGATATCCACGCGGTGAAGAGCAAGGTCAACGTGTTCGTCGACCTGTACCGTCAGAGCAAGGCCATGAAGCAACAGGTCGAAGCCCTGGAGCAGGCCCGTCGCGAGCAGGAAGCGCTGCTGCAGCAACTGCAAAGCACGCAGTCGGAGCTGGAGCAGGCGGTGCGCATGCGCGACGACTTCATGTCGATCGTCGCCCACGAAGTGCGCACGCCGCTCAACGGCCTGATACTCGAAACCCAGTTGCGCAAGATGCACCTGGCGCGGGACAACGCTGCGGCGTTCACCCTCGACAAGATGCACGCGATGGTCGATCGCGACGAGCGCCAGATCAAGAGCCTGATCCGCCTGATCGAAGACATGCTCGACGTCTCGCGGATCCGTACCGGCAAGTTGTCGATCCGGCCGAATCGTTTCGACCTGACGCAACTGGTGAGCAACCTGCTGCAGAACTTCGCCCAGCAGATAGAGGCAGCCGAGACCGAAGTGTCGTTCACCGCATCCGGGCCGGTGGAAGGTCATTGGGATGAGTTTCGCATCGAGCAGGTGGTCTCCAACCTGCTGACCAATGCCTTGCGCTACGGTGGGCGCAGCCCGATTCAGGTGCGCGTGTACCGTGAGGGCGACGAGGCGCGGGTCGAGGTTCAGGATCGTGGCATCGGCATCAGCGAAGAGAACCAGAAGCGTATTTTCCAACAGTTCGAACGGGTTTCCGCCAAGACGGTAGTGGCTGGTCTCGGGCTGGGTCTGTTCATTTCCGAGCAGATCGTCGCCGCCCATGGCGGTTCCATCGTCGTCGAGAGTCAAATCAACGAAGGCGCCCTGTTTCGCGTTTGTCTGCCAATCCAGGAAAACGGCATATCCGACGCAACCTCTGAGTGACCGCACGGTCGTATCAGCAGCTATTGACCGAACAAAGGCTTCCCATGAGCGTAGATGCACAAGATGTAGTACTCGTCGTCGAGGACGAACCGGTTATCTTGATGGTGCTGACAGATTACCTGTCGGGGCAGGGGTACCGCGTGTTGCAGGCCGAAAACGGCGAGCAGGCGTTCGAGATCCTCGCGAGCAAGCCGCATCTGGACATGCTGATCACTGACTTCCGCCTGCCGGGCGGGATCTCCGGCGTGCAGATCGCGGAGCCTGCAGTAAAACTGCGCCCGGATCTGAAGGTGATCTTCATCAGTGGCTATCCGCAGGAAATCCGCGAGACCGGCAGCCCGATCACGCGCAAGGCGCCGATCCTGGAAAAGCCGTTCGATCTGGACGTGCTGCAGGAAAAGATTCAGGAATTGCTGGCCTGATCCATCGCGGCTGATATTTCCCATGTAGGAGCTGCCGCAGGCTGCGATCTTTTGATCTTATAAAACAAGATCAAAAGATCGCAGCCTGCGGCAGCTCCTACAGTCGTTTTGGGGGATCAGTTCTTGATCATTTCGCGGACCTTGGCGGTCAGCAGATCGAAGGTGAACGGCTTGGTGATCATCTGCATGCCCGAGTCGAGGAAGCCACCGCGCACGGCGGCATGCTCGGCATAGCCGGTGATGAACAACACCTTCAGCCCCGGCCGATACTGTCGGCCGATTTCCGCCAATTGCCGGCCGTTCATGCCTGGCAGGCCGACGTCACTGATCAGCAGGTCGATGCGCTGTGTCGAGTTGAGGATCGGCACGGCGCCGTCGGCATCGCCGGCTTCGACAAACGCGTAACCCAACTCACTGAGCACCGCGCTGACCAGCACGCGCACGGCGGGGTCGTCCTCGACGATCAACACGGTTTCGCCATCCATTGCTTCCGGGGCCTGCTGAATATCGGACACCGGATGCTCCAGCTCTTCGCCGCGAAAGCGCGGCAGGTACAGTTTGACCGTGGTGCCCTGATCGATTTCGCTGTGGATCGAGACATGACCCCGGGACTGTTTGCTGAAGCCGTAGATCATCGACAGGCCCAGCCCGGTGCCCTGGCCGATCGGTTTGGTGGTGAAGAACGGATCGAACGCGCGGTTGACCACACTTTGCGGCATGCCACTGCCGTTATCGGTGACGCTGAGCATCACGTAGTCGCCAGGCTCGAGATTCGGGTAGGCCTCGGTGAACTCCGGCTTAAGCACCTGGTTGCTGGTTTCGACCACCAGTTTGCCGCCCTCCGGCATCGCGTCACGGGCGTTGAGCACCAAGTTGAGCAGGGCGCTTTCCAGTTGATTGGGGTCGGCTTCGGCCACCCACAAGTCGTCGTTCAGGCGCATGTCGAGTTGAATGCTTTCGTTGAGGCTGCGCTGCAGCAGCTCACCCATCGACAGCACCAGCGTGTTCATCTGCACGGCTTTGGAGTCCAGCGATTGTCGACGGGAAAACGCCAGCAAACGGTGGGTCAGGCCGGCGGCGCGGTTGGCTGACGTGACGCCCAGGTCGATCAGGCTGTCGAGGTCATCAAGGCGTCCGCGAGCCAGTCGCCGGCGCAGCAGTTCCAGACTGCCGATAATCCCGGTGAGCATATTGTTGAAGTCGTGAGCGATGCCGCCGGTGAGCTGACCGACCGCTTCCATTTTCTGTGACTGGCGCAAGGCTTCTTCGTTGTGGCGCAGTTGCGCGGTGCGTTCCTCGACCTGTTGCTCAAGGGTTTCCAGGGTCGATTGCAGTCGGCGTTCGCTTTCACTCAGATCGATCAGGCGATCGCGGGCTTCGTACTGTCGTCGTCGCCCGCGCAGGGCGGTGGAGACCAGACTGACCAGGGTCGCCGGATGAAACGGACGCTCAAGGAAGGTGACGTTACCCAGCAGTTCACTCAGGCGTGAGGAGGGGCCTTGCTCAGGGCCGCCGTGGTGGGTCAGCAAGACGATCGGTAGATCCGACCAAGCCGGCTGCTGCTCCAGAAAATGCAGCAGCGTTTCCAGTTCAGGGCCGCGCAGGGCTTCGGTGGCAATCAACAAGAGTCCGGCGCCAGGCTCCAGTTCTGCGCACAGCGCGCCCAGATCCGGGGTGATGACCCCGGCGTAACCCGCCTCATTGAGGATCATCAGCGCCACTTGGCTGTCCCGGCCCATGGGCGCCAGGATCAGCGCCCGTTCCGACAGTGATACGGAAGCTGTCACAAGGTTTCTTCCCGCAACAGCGGATTGCTCGCGCCGAGGTAAGTCGGCACGCCACGCAGCACGCCCTGAAACGCTTCCAGCGGTTCGCCGATGGTCATGCCCTGGCCCGAAATGCGGTATTCACGGATGGTCGATTCGTGGCTGCCAGTGCGTTTCTTGATAATGGAAATGGCCCGGCGAACCTTGCCGATGGCTTCGAAGTAGCGCAGCAGGATCACCGTGTCCGCCAGGTAAGTGATGTCGACCGGCGCCTGCATGTCGCCGACCAGGCCATGCTGGGCTACCGTCATGAAAGTCGCCGCACCCTTGCGGTTCAGATACAGCAGCAGCTCATGCATGTGCAGCACCAGCGCGTTTTCTTCCGGCATCGCAGCCTGATAGCCGTTGATACTGTCGATCACCACGGTCTTGATGTTGCGCTCATCAACACAGCGACGCACCCGATGCGAGAACTCGCCGGGGGACAGTTCGGCGGCGTCCACCTGATCGATCAGCAGGTTGCCGGTGGCTTGCAGGGCCTTGAGGTCGATGCCGATGTTTTTCATGCGCTCGAACAGCAGGCCCAGCTCTTCATCGAAGATGAACAGCGCGGCTTTTTCGCCCCGCGCCACTGCGGCAGCGGCGAAGATCATCGAAATCAGCGATTTGCCGGTACCGGCCGGGCCAAGAATCAACGTGCTGGAGCCGGTTTCGACCCCGCCACCGAGCAAGGAATCCATTTCCTGAATCCCGCTGCTCAGTTGCAGGCGCGGGTAGTCGCTGCGGTGTTCGGCAGCCACCAGTCGCGGGAACACATGGACGCCGTCGCCCATGATCGTGAAGTCGTGGTAACCACCACGGTATTTCTGGCCGCGGTACTTGACGATGCGCACGCGGCGGCGCTCGGCACCATAATTGGGCGTCAGTTCTTCGAGGCGGATCACCCCGTGGGCCACGCTGTGCACAGTCTTGTCGAGCGACTCGGTGGTCAGGTCGTCAAGCAGCAGGACGGTGGCGTCGTAACGCACGAAGTAATGTTTGATCGCCAGAATCTGCCGGCGGTAGCGCAGCGAACTCTGCGCCAGCAGGCGGATCTCCGACAGGCTGTCGAGCACCACGCGGGTCGGCTTGAAGCGCTCGACCACTTCGAAAATCTGCTTGGTGGCTTCGCCCAGTTCCAGGTCGGAGGAGTACAGCAGGCTTTGCTGATGCTCGGCGTTGAGCAGGCTTTCGGGCGGCGTCAGCTCGAAGATTTCAATGTTCTCGTTCAGCTCCCAACCGTGGGACGCCGCGCCTTGACGCAATTCACGCTCGGTTTCCGACAGTGTGATGTACAGACAGCGTTCGCCGGCACGGGCGCCCGCCATCAGGAAATGCAACGCGACGGTAGTTTTGCCTGTACCGGGTTCACCTTCGAGCAAAAACACATGCCCTCGGGACAAGCCGCCGGCGAGGATGTCATCCAGGCCGACGATGCCGGTGGCGGCTTTTGCACTGATCAACTCGTTGGACGTAGACAAAGAATGCCCTCTCATGACTAGGGGAATCGAGGCAGCAGGCTGTATCAGCCGTTGTGCTCTACCTGATTACTTGACCGCTTGCAGTCATGACTGGTTCCGAGGTTTCGATATCAAAGTGTCATTGAATTAACGGGTAAAGGCTCAAAGTCCCTGCTGCAACGCCGGGTCATCAGGGTTCATCTGTTCCAGTTGCGCGAGCAGAATCTGCACATTCTGCAACTGGCCGCTTTCCTTCCAGTAGTTGATCAGCAGCACCCGCGCCTTACGGTCGGCGGGGTGGCGCTGGACGACTTCCTGCAACTGCTTTTGCGCCGCTTCCAGCTCCTCGGCCGCGTGCAGGGTGGTGGCGAGGTCGTAGCGATAATCCTTGTTGTCCGGCTCAAGTTCCACCGCTTTGGACAAGCCGAGCAGGGCGAACTCACGCTGGTCATGGTGCAACAGCCACAGCCCGAGCGCGTGTTGCAGGTAGGCGGAATCCGGTTGCGCCTGCAACTGTTTGGCGAGCAACTGGCGCGCGGCGTCGCTCTGACCCTGACGGTCGAGGACATCGATCTGCATCACCAGCGCCGGCAGATTGCCCGGTTCCAGACGCAGCGTGTTGTCCAGCGCCTGCTGCGCCTGTTTGAGTTCGGCGTTGTGCAGATACAGGCGCGCCAGTTGCGCATAGGTGGCGGCGCTTTGCGGTTGACCCTTGAGCACCTGTTCCCAGCCATCGATGGCTTGCTGCAGCGGGGCGAAATACAGTCCCAGTTGATCCGGCGTCAGGCCGAGCAGGGCATTGATCGCGGCGAACCGTACGCTTTGATCCTCATCGTCGAGCATCGGTCCGAGCAGCAGACTGCGTTGTCCGCCGGGCACCAGTCCGACCACACTCTGGATTGCCGCCAGCCGTACTTCGGGGGCTTCGTTCTGCAGATGGGCGTCGGCCAGTTTCAGCGCTTGCGGGCTTGGATAGTTGGGCAGCTCGGCCAGCAGCCAGACAATGCGCTTGACCGACAGATCCGGGCGCCCCAGTTGCTGATACAACTGCCGCGCGGCTCCCGGCTGACCGGCGCGCGCCGCCGTAAGGGCTTCACTGTAGCCGCGCTTGATCGCTTCTGGCACCACCGGGGCGGTGGAGCGCAGGGTTAACCAGGCAATGACGACGAGCAGCACAAGGCCAAGGCTGATGAGCAGGTAGCGGCGGGACTGAGGCATGCAGATTTCCGTGAACGGGCGTTCTATAGCAGAACGGCAAGCTTCGACCAGCGACGGCCGTGAGTCAAACCCCGTGCATGCGAATCGCCCTACAACATCTGTCGATTCAGTTGTCCATCAGGCATTCGAAGCAGAGTCTACGCTTGCAGGAGTCGCTTCGATGAGAGCCCCCATGCAAGCCCTGCGCAATTATTTCCAGGTCGTGATCCATCCCGGTCAGGCTGTCCTGCTGTTTGCCCTGCGCACCATTGCCGCCGGGCTATTGACGCTGTATCTGGCGTTTTTGTTCGATCTCGACCAACCCAAGTGGTCGATCATGGCCGTCGTGATTGTCAGCCAGCCGTTGGCCGGCATGGCGCTGGCGCGTAGTTTCGGTCAGGTGATCGGCACCACGCTGGGTGCTGCAGTGGCGGTGTTGATCATGGCGATATTCCCGCAGGCGCCGCTTCCGTTCATCACAACGCTGGCACTGTGGCTGGCGCTCTGCACCGCGGGCGGTACATTGCTGCGCTACACCAGTTCTCAGGCGTTTGTGCTCAGTGGTTATACCGCCGTGGTGGTGGCCTTGCTGGCCATTCCCGACCAGGACGGCACCTTTCTGCTGGCTGTCACCCGCGTTACCGAAACCTTGCTGGCCGTAGCGTGCGTCTGCGTGGTCAGCCTGCTCACTGCGCGTCCGGAAGCAGTTGCCAAAGGTTACTTCGCCAAGGTCGATCAGGTGATCAAACTGGCTGCCAGTCACTCCGCTGCGGTGATTCGCACAGAAGAAAGTGAAGCCGACTTTCAGCGCCGTCAGATGCAGTTGCTCGGTGAAATCAGCGCGCTCGAAGGGTTGCGCCGCCATCTGTATTTCGATGCCCCACGGTTGCGCGGTGCCGACAATCTGGTGCTGCTGTTGGGTAATCAACTGATGTTGCTGACGTCGCGTTTGACTGCATTACGTCATCAGCGCGAATTGCTCACCGAACGTTGGGAGGGCGATCTTCCTCTGGACGTAAAGCGCTTGCGTGCAGAAGAACTCGCGCTTCTCGACCAGTTGGCGCAACTGGGTCGGGCGCTGCCCGCCGAGCGGCGGCATCAGTTCATCACGCTGCAGCAGCAGTTTGAAGCCTTGGCGTATGAGGCCGAAAAACTGACCGAAGACATGAGCGCTACCCTGCGCTCGCTGGCGTGGGCGTTGCGCTGGGAGCAGGCGCGGCTGTTGCAGCAACTGGCGCAGATTCTGGAGTTGAGTGATGCCATTCAGGAAGGGCGCGAAGCCAGTTGTCTGTATCGCGGTCAGGCCAGCCCGCTGCATCTTGATTTCACACTGGCTTCAATGAACGCCATCCGCGCCTTTACCGCATTGCTGGCGGCCGGGTTGATCTGGATCGAAACCGCCTGGGATGGCGCGCGGGGCGGGATGATTCTGGTGGGGATTCTCTGTTCGCTGATGGCGACATTCCCGCGACCGCTGATGGCCGCGCAGAGTTACGCGCGCGGGTTGGGACTGGCACTGGTGGTCTCGGCGTTCTATCAATTCATGCTGGTGCCGACCGTCAGTGATTTCGAGCCATTGGCGTTGATGCTGGCACCGCTGCTGTACGTGATCGCTGTCGGTTTGGCGAGCCCGACGACCGCGGGCATTGGCATGGGGCTTGGATTGTCGAGTTTCCTCCTGCTCGGCCCACAGAATGTCGGCACCGGACAGAACACTGCGATTCAATGGTTTGAATTCGCTGGCGCCTATGTCAGCGCGGCGATGCTCGCTTTGATTGTCTACGCATGGATTTTCCCGTTCCGCCCTGCATTGCGCATTCGCCGCTTTTATAAAGAGGCGCGTGAGCAGGTCTATGAACTGACCAAAAAACCCGCCACCGATGAACAGCAATTCGCTTTCGAGAGCCGTATGGTCGACCGACTGACCAGCATGCTTGGCTTGCTGCCGGCCGCGAACGACCGCGCCATGCAGCAGCTCTATGAAATCAGCCTGGCGTGCGTCGCATTGGGCGTAGCAATGCATCAACTCCGGCAGCAGGCACAGAACAATGCGCTGCTGACGGACGCGCTCAGCCAGCAATTGGCTTCGACCCTGCGCAAGACCGGCCGTTTTGTGGCCGGGCGCCAGGACGTGCAATTCAAAGCGTTGTTGACCTCGCTCCAGGTATTGGGTGATGAACTCGACGAGCTGCACGTCGCCAGCCACGAACATTTGTGGTCGGTGTTTCGCATGCGCGTGGCGCTGTTGATCGTTGTGTCTTTCCTGACACGCCACGGCGAATACCTGCACCGTAACGTCTCGGAAGGAGAGCCGGCCCTTGCCCATTGATTTCGAAATTGGCGGCGTTTATCTGCCACCCATTGCCCAGGCCTTATTGCTGGCGATACCGATATTTATGCTCCTGGACTGGTGTTTGCGACGTCTCGGGGTGTTGCGACTGGTCTGGCACGAGGCGCTGTTTGAGGGCGCCTTGTATGCATGCGTTTGTGCCACGCTGATTTTGCTGATGGGAGCCTGATGCCTTGAAAGTGCTACTCGCTCGAACAACGACATTAGCGGTGGTGTTGCTGGCCATCGTGCTTGGCTGGTTTGCCTGGGAGCATTACACCCGTGCGCCTTGGACGCGGGATGCGCGGGTGAGGGCGGATGTGGTGACGCTATCAGCCGATGTTTCCGGGCGTATCGTCAGCCTCGTGGTGCAGGACAACCAGCATGTCGACAAGGGGCAATTGCTCATGGAGATCGATCCGGCGCGCTACAGCCTGGCAGTCGAGCACGCGCGGCGTTCGGTAGAGGTGGCGAAGGCGACGCTGGGACAATCACAGGCATCCATCGTCGCCAGTGAAGCGTTGCTCAAACAACGCCAGAGCGAAGAGCGGCGCCGGCGTACGCTCAAGCAGGGTTTTGCAATTTCCGGGGAAGAATGGGAGAAGTCCAATACCGATGTGGCGGTGGCTCAGGCTGATCTGTTGCGCAATCAGGCCAATCTCGGGCTGGCCGAGGCCAATGTGCAATTGGCGATTGCTGCACTGACTCAGGCGGAGCTGGACTTGCAGCGTACTCGTGTCGAATCGCCAGTCAGCGGCTACGTCACTAATCTGCTGACCCGCCAGGGTGATTACGCGGTGGCGGGTGGCGCACTGTTGGCACTGGTCGACAGCGATTCGTTCTACGTCAGCGGTTACTTTGAAGAGACCAAATTGCCGCGAATCGAGGAGGGGAACCGCGTGCGCGTGCAGTTGATGAGCGGGGAAACCTTTGGTGGCACGGTCCAGAGCATCGCCTTTGCCATCGCCGACCGGGAAAACGCCACGGGTGGCCGACTGCTGGCCAATATCAATCCGAGTTACACCTGGGTAAAGCTGGCGCAGCGGGTGCCGGTGCGCATCGGCATTGATGGCGACTATGCCGGCAAGAATCGATTAAGGGCCGGTACGACAGCCACTGTCACTGTTCTGGAAGCGCAAAACCATCAGGCCAAAAAAAACCCCGCGACCGAATGATACGCGGGGCAAAAAAATTGGTTGGTTGCGGCCAACCAAAGGAGCTCTTTAACAACTATTACTTACTGGCGACCGTCTCCGGCTGCCAGCCACCACCCAGGGCCTTGTAGATCGCGACGATGCCGCGATACAGATCGACTTCGGCCTGGGCCTGAGTGTCTTCGGCATTCAGGCGTTCACGCTGGGCGTCGAGCAGCACGAGGAAATCGGTGGTGCCTTCGCGGTAACGGATTTCCGCGAGATCGGCAGCCTTGCGGCTCGATTCACTCTGGCGAATCAGCGAGATCAGCCGTTGCTGACGTTTGCCGTAATCGCTGAAAGCGTTTTCCGATTCTTCCAGCGCCAGCAGCACTTGTTGCTCGTAGGTCGCCAGAGCGCCTTCGGCATCCGCATCGGCACCGCGCAAGCGGGCGCGCACGCTGCCCAGATCGAACGCTGCCCAAGTGATGCTCGGGCCGAGTGCCCAGGCATTGGCCGCCGAAGAACCGATCTGCGAACCGCGCCCGGCCGTCCAGCCGAGGAAGCCGCTGAGGCTGACCCGCGGGAACAGGTCAGCTTTCGCCACGCCGATCCGCGCGGTGGCCGAAGCCAGTTGGCGTTCGGCGCTGAGGATGTCCGGACGGCGTTGCAGCAGCTCACCCGGATCACCGATCGGCAAGGCCTTGGCAATCGCCGGCAAGTCTTTCGGGCTCAGATCCACGGTCAGTTTGTCCGGACGCTCGCCCAGCAGAGTGGCGATGCGGTTTTTCTGCCGAACCTGTTCCGCCTGCAATTGCGGCACGCTGGCTTCGACCGAGGCCAGACGCGCATCGGCACGTTCGACGTCGAGCTGATCACCGACGCCGGCATCACGCAGGCTGATGGTGATCTTGCGTGACTCCTGCTGGTTTTCCAGGTTGGCCACGGCGATCTTCTCGCGCAATTGCGCACCGCGCAGTTGACCGTAGGCGTCCACCAGTTCGGCAATCATGGTGACTTGCAGTTGGTACAGATCGGCCTCGGCCGCCTGCTGGTCGGCGTCGCTGGCTTCCAGATTGCGCTGGATACGCCCGAACAGATCGAGTTCCCAGGCCATGTCCAGGCCCAGATCGTAGCGTTCGCTGTTGACCCGGTTGGTGGTCTGGCCAGGGATTTGTCCCTTGGCCAGATCACTGCTGGCGCGGCTGGTGATGGTCGGCATCGCATCGTTGCTGGCGTCGTCGCGGATCGCCCGGGCGGCTTTCCAGCGGGCGAACGCCACGCGCAGTTCACGGTTGCCTTGCAGCGATTGCGTCACCAACTGGTTGAGGGTCGGATCATCGAATTGCTGCCACCAGATGCCTTCGAATTTCGAACGGTCGAAGTTCTTTTGCCCGGCGGCGCCGTCGGTGGCGGCCGTGATGTTGGCCGCCTCCGTGGCTGGGGTCTTGTAGTCGGGGCCTACAGCGCAGGCGCTCAACGCCAGCACCAGCAGACTCGGCAGGAAGACTTTCAGACTCATTGGTGCGCCTCCAGTGGCTTTTGAAGTGATTGCGCCTTGGCCGCTTTGCGGGCTTCGCCACGCTCGACGAAATTACGGATCAACACGTAGAAAACTGGCGTCAGCAACAGACCGAAGAAGGTCACCCCAAGCATCCCGGAGAACACCGCCACACCCATGGCATGCCGCATCTCGGCACCGGCACCGCTGGAGAACACCAGTGGCACCACACCCATGATGAACGCGAAGGAGGTCATCAGGATCGGCCGCAGACGCAGACGGCAGGCTTCCAGTACCGCAGCCAGCGGATCGAGACCTTCCAGCTGTTTATCCTTGGCGAATTCGACGATCAGAATCGCGTTCTTGCACGCCAGGCCCACCAGTACGATCAGGCCGATCTGGGTAAAGATGTTGTTGTCGCCGCCGGAGATGATCACGCCTGTGATGGCCGACAGCAGGGTCATCGGTACGATCAGGATCACCGCCAGTGGCAGGCTCCAGCTTTCGTACTGCGCGGCGAGTACCAGGAACGCCAGCAATACGCAGAGCGGGAACACGAACAGTGCAGTGTTGCCGGACAGAATCTGCTGGTAGGTCAGGTCGGTCCACTCGTAGGTCATGCCGTTCGGCAGTTCATCTTTCAGCAGTTTTTCGATGGCTTTCTCGGCCTGGCCGGAGCTGTAGCCGGGGGCTGCCGCGCCGTTGATTTCTGCGGTGATGAAGCCGTTGTAGTGCATCACGCGATCCGGGCCCGACGTATCGCTGACCTTGATGAAGGTCGCCAGCGGGATCATTTCGCCCTTGTTGTTGCGCACTTTCAGCTGACCGATCTGGTCGGATTCGAGACGGAACTGTTGTTCAGCCTGAACGTTGACCTGATAGGTGCGTCCGAAACGGTTGAAGTCGTTGGCATACAGCGAACCCAGGTAAATCTGCAGGGTGTCGAAGATGTCGCTGACGGCCACGCCGTGGGTCTTGGCTTTCTCGCGGTCGATGGCGGCATCGACCTGCGGCACGTTTACCGTGTAGCTGGTGAACAGCCCGGCCAGTTCCGGCACGTTGTGGCTCTTTGCAATAATGTTCATGGTTTCCTTGTACAGCTCGTCGTAGCCCAGGTTGCCCCGGTCTTCGATTTGCAGGCGGAAACCACCGATGGTGCCCAGACCTTGTACCGGCGGCGGCGGGAAGATCGCCATGTACGCTTCCTGAATGTTCGCGTACTGACCGTTCAAGGCCCCGGCGATGGCACCGGCGGACATGCTCGGGTCTTTACGCTCGTCGAACGGTTTCAGGGTCACGAACACGATGCCGGCGTTCGGGCTGTTGGTGAAGCCGTTGATCGACAGGCCAGGGAACGCTACGGCGCTTTCCACGCCCGGCTGTTTTAGCGCCAGATCGGACATCCGCTTGATCACCTCTTCGGTGCGATCCAGGCTCGCGGCGTCCGGCAGTTGCGCGAAAGCGACCAGGTATTGCTTGTCCTGGCCGGGCACGAAACCGGTCGGGGTGTTGGAGAAACCGAAGAACGTCAACACCATCAGACCTGCGTACAGGAAGAGGGCGATGCCGCTGCCACGGATGACCCGGCGAACGGTACCGACGTAGCCATGACTGGCCTTGTCAAAGAAGCGGTTGAACGGACGGAACAGCCAGCCACCGAAGATCTTGTCCAGAACCCGCGAGAACCGGTCTTTCGGCGCGTCGTGACCCTTGAGCAATACGGCGGCCAGTGCTGGAGACAGGGTCAGCGAGTTAAAGGCCGAGATCACCGTGGAGATGGCGATGGTCAAAGCGAACTGCTTGTAGAACTGACCGGTCAGGCCCGAGATGAACGCGGCGGGTACGAACACCGCACACAGCACGAGCGCTGTTGCAATGATCGGGCCGGTCACTTCACCCATGGCCTTCTTGGTCGCATCGAACGGATTGAGCCCCAGTTCAATGTTGCGCTCGACGTTCTCCACCACCACGATGGCGTCGTCGACCACGATACCGATCGCCAGTACCAGGCCGAACAGCGACAGGGCGTTGAGCGAGAAGCCGAACAGGTGCATGACTGCAAACGTACCGATCAACGATACCGGCACCGCCACCAGCGGAATGATCGAGGCGCGCCAGGTCTGCAGGAACAGGATCACCACCAGCACCACGAGGATCAGTGCTTCGAAGAGGGTGTGAACAACCGCCTCGATCGAGCCGCGCACGAAGATCGTCGGGTCATATACGATGCTGTAGTCCATGCCTTGCGGGAAGTTTTTCTTCAACTCGTCCATCTTGCTGCGAACATCGTTCGAGATGTCGATGGCATTGGAGCCTGGGCGCTGGAAGATCGGGATCGCCACCGCCGGCTGGTTGTCCAGCAACGAACGCAGCGCGTATTGGCTGGAGCCCAGTTCAACGCGCGCAATGTCTTTGAGGCGAGTGATTTCACCGTTGTCGCCTGCGCGAATGACGATGTTCTCGAATTCTTCCTCGCTGACCAGACGGCCCTGGGTGTTGACCGACAGCTGGAAGCTCTGGGCATTCGGCGCAGGGGGCGCACCGAGTTGACCGGCCGCCACCTGACGGTTCTGCTCACGAATGGCGGTCACCACGTCGGTGGCGGTCAGGTTGCGCGAAGCAGTCTTGTTCGGATCGAGCCAGACCCGCAGCGAGTAGTCGCCCATACCGAACAGCTGCACGTCACCAACACCGTTCAGACGAGCGAGCTCATCCTTGATGTTGAGTATCGCGTAGTTGGACAGGTAGAGCATGTCGTAGCGTTTGTCCGGCGAGGTCAAGTGCACAACCATGGTCAGGTCGGGCGAGGCCTTGTCGACGGTGATACCGATGCGCGTCACTTCCTCGGGAAGTTTCGGCTCGGTCCGGGTCACCCGGTTTTGCACCTGCACCTGCGCGTTGTCCAGGTCAGTGCCCAGGGCGAAGGTGATGGTCAGGGTGATCTTGCCGTCAGCGGTGGACTGCGAGGACATGTACAGCATGTTCTCGACGCCGGTGATGGCCTGCTCCAGCGGAGCGGCCACGGTTTCACCGATGACTTTTGGGTTGGCGCCCGGGAAGTTGGCACGCACCACCACGGTCGGTGGCACGACTTCCGGGTATTCGCTGATCGGCAGCTGGAACAGCGAGATCGCACCGGCGATCAGGATCAACAGCGAGAGCACCGCTGCGAAGATCGGCCGTGAAATGAAGAATTGGGAAAAATTCATCGGAGTTGTCGTCCCTTAACCGCGTGGGGTCGTAGCGGCCAGCTTCACAGCCGTACCCTGTGCACCTTTGGCGTGCGCGACTTTGGGCAGGTTGCTGGCTTCCAGCGCTTGACGTTGTTGAGCCAGAGCGGCAATGGTCTGCTCGCTGGCCATCGGGATCACTTCAGGCGTTACCGGCGAACCCGGACGTACCCGCTGCAGCCCCTTGACGATGATCGTGTCGTCCTTGTTCAGACCGCTGCGCACAATGCGCAGGCCTTCGATCTTCGGTCCCAGTTCGACGGCGCGGTAAGCGGTCTTGTTGTCCGCATCCATCACCAGCACGAACTTCTTGCCGAGGTCGGTACCGACCGCTTCGTCGTTGATCAGCATGGCGTTGTAGGTGCCGCTGCCGACCAGTTTCAGCCGTGCATACAGGCCCGGGGTGTAGCTGCCGTCGCTGTTGTCGAACACCGCGCGACCACGGATGGTGCCGGTTTTCGGGTTGACCTGGTTGTCGACGAAGTTCATCTGACCGAGGTGCGGGTTGCCGTCTTCATTGGACAGGCCCATGTAAACCGGGGTGGTGGCGCCACGTTGGCCGTTGCGGGCGAGTTGGGTGTATTTGAGGAACACACGCTCGTCGGCGTCGAAGTAGGCGTAGACCTTGTCGGTGGAGACCACGCTGGTCAGCGCGGTGGTGTCGGCGGTCACCAAGTTACCGGCGGTGATTTCCGCACGGCTGACGCGACCGCTGATTGGCGCGGTAACGCGGGTGAAGCTCAAGTTCAGCTTGGCCAGATCCAGTTGCGCCTGCAGGGCGCCAACGGCGGCGCGGGCTTCCTGGGCAGCGCTGGTACGCGAGTCGGCCAGTTCGGCGGAGATCGCATTGCTGGCACGCAGACGTTCGCCACGACCGGCCTCGTTTTCACTACGGGTGGCGGTGGCGCGGGCTTGGGCGACCAAGGCTTCGAGGCGGCGAACCTCAGCCTGGAAAGGACGCGGATCGATCTGGAACAGCAGGTCGCCTTTCTTCACCAGTGCGCCTTCGGTGAAGGCGACGTCGTCGATCTGGCCGGAGACTCGCGGACGGATTTCAACGGTTTCCGGCGCTTCGAGGCGTCCGGTGAATTCGTCCCACTCGTTGACCGGTTGTTCCAGCACCTTGGCCACGCTGACTTTGGCAGCGGGCATAGTGGCGGCAGTCTCCGGAGTCTTGCCGCAGGCGCTCATCACCAGCATGGCCAACATGGCCAAGGGGAAGCGCAAATGTTTGAGTGACTGTTCCATGGAATCATCCGCCAATGTATTGAAGATGGGCGGATGATGCTCGGCGGGGTGTGATGGCACGAATCGAATGAAGCAAAGGTAACTATCATTCGGAATGATATAAGACCGATTCGAGCCCTCTAGCATGCACCTTTCGTTAGGGTGCTATCAATTGGTTTGATGACAAATGTTTGTTGCGGAGCGAGCAAGAATCCGCAAGGGTTGAATCGGCGGGAGTACAAAACGAACTCCCCAAGCCAATAAATGGCCGCACAGGACAGGATCATGTGGCTTGTCCATCTGATCCAACGTCCCCCTGAACGTCGACACATTCGGCAATCGGTGGACCAGAAACCGACAAATGGACACAGATCGCTGCGTACAAAACACGCACGATCATCAACGAGTAAAACGACTTTTAATGAGTGATTCTACGGCGACAAACAACGGCAACTGGTACGCAGTGATTGCCCTGGCATTGGCCGCGTTTGTGTTCAACACCACCGAGTTTGTCCCGGTCGGCCTGTTGAGTTCGATCGGCAGCAGCTTCGACATGTCGACCGCGCAGGTCGGCCTGATGTTGACCATCTATGCGTGGGTGGTGTCCCTGACATCGCTGCCGATCATGCTCCTGACACGCAACGTCGAGCGGCGGAAACTGCTGATCGTGCTGTTCGGAATGTTTATCGCCAGTCACATTCTGTCGAGTCTGGCGACCAGCTTCGGTGTACTGCTGGTGAGCCGGATCGGTGTGGCGCTGTCGCATGCGTTGTTCTGGTCGATCACCGCGTCTTTGGCCGTGCGCCTGGCACCCCCGGGCAAACAGGTTCAAGCCTTGGGCTTGCTGGCTACGGGTACTTCGCTGGCGATGGTGCTGGGCATTCCCCTTGGCCGCTTGCTGGGCGAGGCCATGGGCTGGCGCACGACCTTTCTCGTGATTGCAGGCTTTGCGGCAGCGCTGGTGTTCTGTCTGGCGAAGGTGCTGCCGCTGCTGCCCAGCCAGAACTCGGGCTCGCTCAAGAGTCTGCCGATATTGCTCAAGCGACCGGCGCTGGTGGCCGTTTATGTCCTGACGGCGCTGGTAGTGACGGCACAGTTCACCGCCTACAGCTACATCGAGCCGTTCGTACTGACCGTGGCCAACATGAGCGGTGAGGTGGTGACGCTGCTGCTGTTGTTATTCGGCGGCGCCGGTATTTTCGGCTCGCTGCTGTTCAGCTACCTGCACAGCTATAACCCGCAGCGCTTTCTGATCATCTGCGTATCGGTGCTCGCCTTGTGCCTGGCTTTGCTGTTGCCGTTGAGCGGCAACGTCTCATACCTCGGCGTGCTGAGTGTGTTCTGGGGCATGGCGATCATGGGCTTCGGGCTGGCGTTGCAGTCGAAAGTCCTGGTACTGGCGCCGGACGCCACCGATGTGGCGATGGCGCTGTTTTCCGGGATCTACAACATCGGTATCGGCGGCGGGGCACTGGTGGGCAGTTGGGTGGGCAGTCAGTTTGGTTTTGCTTATGTCGGGGGGGTTGGCGGGATGCTGGCGGCATCGGCGCTGGCGTTTTACTGCGTGTCGATTTATCGCAACAGCCGGGCCGGGATTTGAATGTTTGGCTGCCTGCTTAATGTGCAGGCAGCTCGAGGCTGTCCGGATCGCCAAAGAACATCTGAATCCGCGACCGCAACCAACGCTCCCCCGGATCATTATCCTGCGATCCACGCCAAGCCATGTGCAGCTCAAACGTACGTGTCGGCAATGGCGGATCTTCCGCGCGCACACCGCCCGCAGCCGTCAGCGCCTCCGCCGTGTAATCCGGTACGGTCGCGACGATGTCGGTGCCGGCGAGGAGCGTACTCAAACCGTTGAACTGCGGCACGGCCAGCACCACATGGCGCTTACGCCCGAGTTTCTCCAGCTCTTCATCAATAAAACCACTGAGGTCACCGGCGAACGACACCAGTGCATGCGGACGCGCGCAGTAGTCATCCAGACTGAGCGGGCCGGGCACGGTGTCGGCGCGCAGCAGTTTTGGCTGGCTGCGGCGCAGTACCTTGCGCTTGGCGTTGGCTGGCAGGTCGGTGGTGTAGCTGACGCCGATGGAGATTTCGCCGGAGGCCAGCAGGCTTGGCATCAATATGTAGTTGACCCGACGCACGACGAGGACGATGCCCGGTGCTTCGGCGCGCAGGCGTTTGAGCAGCATCGGCAGCAGGGCGAATTCGACGTCGTCGGACAGGCCGATGCGAAACACCGAGGTGCTGGTGGCCGGGTCGAATTCGGCGGCACGGCTGACGGCAGTGGAGATCGAGTCGAGTGCCGGCGAGAGCAGGGCAAAGATCTCCACCGCGCGGGCGGACGGTTCCATGCTGCGTCCGGTGCGCACGAACAGCGGGTCATCGAACAGGCTGCGCAGGCGCGAGAGCGCCGCACTGATCGCCGGCTGGCCGAGAAACAGCTTCTCGGCGGCGCGGGTCACGCTGCGTTCGTGCATCAATGTTTCGAATACGATCAACAGGTTCAGGTCGACACGACGCAGGTCATTACGATTCATCTGGAGTCCTGGCAGAGTCATCAAGCTTGACGAGAGCGACCATATGAGAACAATGGCCGGCATGAATATTACGGGGAAAGGCTGGTACTCTGCACCGCTAAATTCAGCTTTACCGGGCCGATTGCGGCATTTTTTCATCGATTTTGCCAATGCCGTTCATACTGCGGAATCAATGACAGGCATGTCGACTATTAATAGCCACTGATAGTCTTGGGTCAAAAGCCCAGATAGAGTTCAGGGCATTAGAGGTTACTTTGACGAGGTTTGCGATGTCCCGCACGATCCGTTTTCACAAGTTTGGTCCGGCCGAGGTGCTCAAATGCGAAGAGCATGCGGCCGCTCAGCCAGGTCCTGGCGAAGTGCAGGTGCGTGTCGAGGCGATCGGCATCAGCTGGTACGACATTCTCTGGCGTCAGAACCTGGCCTCGTCCCAGGCACGCCTGCCGTCCGGTCTCGGCCATGAAATGGCCGGTGTGGTCACCGCCGTCGGTGACGGTGTGGACGATCTGTCGGTCGGCGACAAGGTGGCCAGTTTTCCGGCCGAAAGCCCGAACGACTACCCGGTGTATGGTGAGCAGATCGTGCTGCCACGCACCGCGCTGACCCGTTATCCGGATGTGCTCAGTCCGGTCGAGGCCAGCGTGCATTACACGCCGTTGTTGATCGCCTATTTCGCCTATGCCGATCTGGCGCGGGTCAAACCAGGGCAGTTTGCTCTGGTCACTGACGCCAGCCATTGCGCCGGTCCGTCCTTTGTCCAGTTGGGCAAGGCCATGGGTGTGCGGGTGATTGCCGCGACAAAAACCGCTGATGAGCGTGAATACCTGCTGTCGCTGGGTGCCGAGAAAGTCATCGTCACCGAGGAAGAAGACTTGTTGATGCGAATCAACAAGATCACCGACAACCGTGGCGTCGATGTGGTGTTCGACGGTCTGGGCGGTCCGCAGATGTCGTTGCTCGGCGATGTGCTCGCACCGCGTGGCAGCCTTGTCCTGTATGGTCTGCAGGGCGGTAACCAGACACCATTCCCGGCCTGCGCGGCGTTCCAGAAGAACATCCAGTTCTTCGTACACTGCATCGGCAATTTCACCGGTAAACCCGAGCTGGGCATTACTCAGGACCACGTCGCCTTGCAGCGCGCCCTGCGTGATATCAACCAGTTGACGGCCGACCGCGTGCTGCTGCCGTTGAAGACACGGGTTTTTCCGTTCAACGAGTTCGTCGAAGCGCACCGCTACATGGATGAATGCCCTTGTCGTGAACGGGTCGCCCTGCAGGTCAAACCCGCGTAACTCCCTCCGAATAGAGTCCGTGGCCCCACGGACTCTTGCGTTTTACCCCTCGCAAATCATCAGACAGACCAAGCATGATGCGTGGCCGGTTGTGCATCTGAACCGGTTTTTGTCTGCCATCTGTATCTTCTAATCGCCATATAAGCCCTGATAATTGAATGATTACTTTCATCTCAAGGAATGAGCCATGTCTGTGCATTCTGTTTTTTGTTGCGCGTTTAAAGTTTCCTCTCGTGGGCGATATGCCGGATTTTGTTTAATGACTGTAGGGTATTTCCTATTGTCGTTCTGCTTTTGTTGTACTCAATGTTCGTGGGACGCTGTAAGAAGTTTCCTCAGATATTTTGAGTTCAGAAAAAACTCAATGGCGGCGGGGGTTTACGTCACCTGAGGCAGCAGGATTGCAGGCTTCTTCGCAGCAAGTGTTTCAAATAACTTCAAAATCATAAGTGTTAGTATTTGATCGTCTATTACTTATTGATGAATTTATTGCGCCAGCATCATCGCTGATGCGCGATATGAATTTTTTACGCCGGGTAAAGTACTGATGAGCACGATCCATGATCAGGCAATGAACTATGTCTACCAGCAAGTGTTGCAACGCCTGCTGAGTTTCTTTTCCAGAGCCGAGCGCACAGCGCTGCAGTTGCTGATCCAGCGGCTGGTGGTCGCCGCCGGCGGAATGGAGCGCATGGGTGAATACAAGGTCATGGTGACGCCATCCGGTACCCGCGACAGTTGCTACATGCTGGCGCTGCTGCGCGCCGCCCAGTTGAGTATCGCCGGCCGCGCACCCGCCACGTTCCAGTTGCGTGTCGCCACCTTGCGCCGCAGCGGAGCGGGGGCGGCGGCGCTGAACAACCTGCACCGCAGCTTCGCTGCCTTGTTTCTGTATGACGATCCCCGTGTCGAGTTGCTGATGGTGGAACATCGACAAGTGTTGCCGTTCAATCCTCTGGCACCACTCGAAAAGGACAGTGCGGATGCCCATCGCACCAATCTGCTGCTGATGGGGCATCGACGTGCCAGGGGCGAGAAGCTTGAGTGGCGGGACGACGCCTGCCTGGCCTGGGCCGAATTTTATGGCCAGATTGCGCGCTGGGGTAACGGCGTCGATGCCTGGCTCGCCAGCGAATCGCCGCGTCGCCAGAAGCAGTTTGTCGAAGACCTCGACCGGGCCGTGCAGAAAGCCGGTATCGGCGCGCTGAAGTCCAATTCCGGGACCTTCGATGAGCTGTTCGCCTTGCTCGACGGCTTGGGAGGGGATTTGTATCGCGGTTTTTACCCCGAATCGGAGCGGCAATGCTGGCGCCCCGAGGGGGGCTTCGAGTCATGTCGTCGTACGACATTTGTCGACATTCATGACATGGCGGTCGGCAATCTTGAAGAACGCTGGCCGCTCTTGAGCGAGTTTCTGGGGTTCGAAGCAGAGGAAGGGATGTTTCACCTGGGTGAGGGTGAATATGCCGACCCTTTGATCGAGGCCCATTTACGCGGTCTGGAAGCCGAATTCATCAGCGGCCGCAGCTATGAAGCGGGGTTCTCGGAGCATGTCCAGCGCATGCTGGCGAATATGCAGATGCAGCGGGTGCCGGAACCGGTCTGCGAGCAGATGATCGCAAGACTGGGGCAACGGCAGACCACTGAAGAGCTGCGCGAAGCGGCGGCGAACTGGCTACAGCAGACTTACGGTCTTAACGAAGCGCAGTGGGTATGCCTGCTGTTCACGCCGTTCATCGAGCGTGGAGCCGGGCTCGAGCGGTTCCTGCGCAGTTGTCATCCCGGCATGTTGGTGGCGCTGCCTGATTTGCATCGGGCCATGCAGGGGTTGCACGGCCCGGAGCAGGTGCTGCAGTGGATGGTGGACGTCAGCGGGTTGCCGGTCCGGCTCATCTGTCGCCTCTACGCCATGGAACCCTTGCCAGCGCATGGTGCGCCCCGGCAAGCACTGGAGGCGGCACTCGACGCGGCAGGTCTCGATGGCGCCGGCGTGGGTGATCGGTCGGCGGAACGATGAGGTGAGCGAGCGATCCTTCGGCGCACCGTCGGTTATGGTATCCGTCTCATGAAGGCTGCACGGGAATCCGGTTTTGCCTACCAGGCGGTCTACCGTTACCTGACGCGCTTGATGGCCGAGTCGGCTGGCGATGGCAATGCAAGGCTGCCATCGCTGCGTCAGTTGGCAGATCGCTTGAACGTGTCGATCTCGACCATTCAATACGCCTATTCGTTGCTCGAAAAGGAAGGGCGGATCTATTCGGTGGCCAAGTCCGGGTATTACGCCAGGGCGGTTGCGGGGCTGAGGCCACCCGCCATGAGCAATGATCTGCTCGAATCGCTCTATGTCAACGCGCGGCAGCCGGGCATGCGATTGTTGAATGCGGATGATCCGGTTTCGCTGCAATCACTGGACAGTCCATTGCTGTTGTTGGAGCGTGAACTGCTGCGCCAGTATCCCCGCCAGCCGCCGTTGCTCGACCAACCCTGTGGTGAGCTGGAGTTGCGCACCGTTCTGGCGGCCCGCTATACCACCTCGCCGAAGCAATGCTGGCACGCCGAGGATGTTTACATCGGCGCGGATATGCGCGGGGTGCTGGAGATCCTGGTGGCCGTTCTGCAGCTCAGGCACACGACCATACTGGTCGAGTCGCCCTGTGACTGGGTGATACTGCGGTTGCTGCAGGCGGCAGAGGTGCGTGTAATCGAACTGCCGTTGCAGGCCTGTGGCGGGCTGGAGCCGCAACGGCTGGAAACACTGCTCAAGACCGAAGATGTGCGCCTGATTCTGCTGTCCTCGGGCCTGTGCATGCCGCGCGGTACACCGGTTCCTGCGGATAACCGCAACACGATTGCCGGCTTGCTTGGCGAGCACGGCACCTGGGTGCTGGAAAACGACTGCTACGGTGAACTGGGTGAGGCAACCGGCGCTGAGCGTTTGCGTGATCATCTGGATCCTGACCGACTGCTGATCTTCTCCACGTTCGAGAAATTCATCGGTCTCGAAGCTCCCTACGGGTACGTGTTGTCGCGCCAGTGGAAGAACGAAATGCAGCGGCATTTTCTGATGCGCTCGTTCCGGTTATCGCCCGTGCGCCAGAAGGCCATCGCTCGTCTGTATGGAAACGGTCGGGTCGATCAGCATCTGCACGTGCTTCGCCGGCTCCTCAAGGAGCGGCGCACCCCGATGATCCACTTGTTGCGCGAGCGTCTGGGCGATGCGCTACAGATTGTCGAACCACATGGCGGGGCGACGGTCTGGGTGCGGGCACGGCGGCCGCTGGACATGCGCGATGTGTTTCAGCGCCTGCTCAGGCAACAGGTACTGATCGCGCCCGGCGAGCTGTTCAGCTTGCAGGGATTGCACCGTCGGCATCTGCGCTTGAGCCTGCTGGATCATGGCGAGAGCGGCTTGGGTGGAGCGCTCGACAGGCTGGGTGATGCATTGCGCTTGGCGCCGCTGGAATGAACGTTGAAATCTGTCGGATAGATCCCGTCGCGCTGTGGTCGAACTGCCAGTAAACTGCGCTGTATTTCCTGAACCACTCTATCTCAGAGGTTTTGCATGACTATCAGTCCTTTTGCGGGCAAACCGGCACCGGCAGAATTGTTGGTCGACATCCCGCGACTGGTAACGGCTTATTACACCGGCCAACCGGACGCTTCGATTGCCACCCAGCGTGTGGCGTTTGGTACTTCCGGGCACCGCGGCAGCTCCTTCGACCTGAGTTTCAATGAGTGGCACGTCCTGGCGATCAGCCAGGCGATCTGCCTGTACCGCGAAGCGCAGGGTATCACTGGCCCGTTGTTTGTCGGTATTGACACTCACGCGCTGTCTACCCCGGCCGGGGCGAGTGCGCTGGAAGTGCTGGCGGCCAATGGCGTGACCGTGATGATTGCCGAAGGTGACGAGTACACGCCGACTCCGGCGGTATCGCACGCGATCCTCTGCTATAACCGTGGCCGTACTTCGGGGCTGGCCGACGGCATCGTGATTACGCCCTCGCACAACCCGCCACAAAGCGGCGGCTACAAATACAACCCTACCAACGGCGGTCCGGCCGATACCCACATCACCAAGTGGATCGAGGCCAAGGCCAACGAGCTGCTGGCGAACAAATTGGCAGGCGTCAAACGCATCAGCTACGAACAGGCGCTCAAGGCCAGCACCACCCACCGTCACGACTACTTGAACACTTACGTCGCCGACCTGATCAATGTGATCGACTTCGATGCCATTCGCGACGCCAAGCTGCGTCTGGGTGTAGATCCGTTGGGCGGAGCAGGGGTGCGCTACTGGTCGGCGATTGCCGAGCATTACCGTCTTGATCTGGACGTGGTGAACAAGCAGGTCGATCCGACTTTCCGTTTCATGACCGTCGATTGGGACGGTCAGATCCGCATGGACCCATCGTCCAGCCATGCCATGCAAGGTTTGATCGGTCTCAAGGAACGTTACGACGTAGCCTTCGCCTGCGACCCGGATCACGATCGTCACGGCATCGTCACCCCGTCGGGTGGTCTGCTGGCACCGAACAACTATCTGGCGGTGTCCATCGACTATCTGTTCCAGAACCGTCCGCAATGGCGCGCCGATGCGGCTGTGGGTAAAACCGTGGTCAGCAGTGGCCTGATCGATCGCGTGGCCAAGCGTCTGGGACGTCGTCTGTACGAAGTGCCGGTCGGTTTCAAATGGTTTGCCGATGGCCTGTTCGACGGCTCTCTGGGTTTCGGTGGCGAGGAGAGTGCTGGCGCTTCGTTCCTGCGCAAGGATGGCCGCGTCTGGAGCACCGACAAGGACGGCCTGATTCCGGCCCTACTGGCGGCGGAAATGACTGCTCGTACTGGGCGTGACCCAAGCCAGGCTTATCGCGCACTGACCGATGAACTGGGCGAACCGTTCTCGGTGCGCGTAGACGCCAAGGCCAACCCTGAGCAGAAAGCGCTGTTGAGCAAACTGTCGCCGGAGCAAGTGACGTCGACCGAGCTGGCAGGCGAGAAGATTCAGAGCATTCTCAGCCATGCGCCGGGCAACGATCAGGCCATCGGCGGTTTGAAGGTGATGACCGAAAATGGCTGGTTCGCCGCACGTCCTTCCGGCACCGAAGACATCTACAAGATCTACGCCGAAAGCTTCATTGGCGACGACCACCTCAAGCAGTTGGTGGCCGAAGCGCAAACCCTGGTGGATGGTGCTATCAGCACCAAGTGATCTCCAGCGAGGTGAGTTCTTTCTGTGGTGAGGGGATTTATCCCCGATGGACTGCGTAGCCGTCCGCTCCATTAAAAAAAGAGGCCGCTTTGCGGCCTATCGGGGATGAATCCCCTCGCTACAACAAAAGGGCGACTGTAATGGTCGCCCTTTTTTTGCCTGCGAATCAGGCGATCAAGCCAGATCCACCAGCACGATTTCGCTGTCTTCGAGTGCCGTTACGGTCAGCAGGGTTTCCTGTTGAACCGCAACACCGTCTCGAGCTTGCGCGCGCAAGCCATTGACTTCAATCAGACCGGTGGCGGGTACCAGATAGGCTCGGCGTCCCGCATCCAGCTGATATTCAGCGGTTTCGCCGGCCTTGAGGTTGGCCGCGACCAACCGCGCATCGCCGCGAATGCGCAGGCTCTGATCGTCACCGTCTTTGCCGCTGGCGAGTGTCACGAAACCCTCGCGTTGGCCTTTGGGGAAGGGTTTGGCGCCCCATGATGGTGGCGCGCCGGTTTCCGTGGGCAGAATCCAGATCTGAAAGATTCGGGTCTCTTTGTCTTCCAGGTTGTATTCGCTGTGTGCGATGCCGGTGCCGGCGCTCATGACCTGCACGTCGCCTGCTTCAGTACGGCCCTTGTTGCCAAGGTTGTCCTGGTGGGTAATCGCACCTTCACGCACGTAAGTGATGATTTCCATGTCGCGGTGCGGGTGCAGCGGGAATCCGGTGCCGGCGGCGATCACGTCATCGTTCCACACCCGCAGATTGCCCCAGTTCATGCGCTGCGGGTCGTAGTATTCGGCGAACGAAAAGTGGTGATGGGCATCCAGCCAGCCGTGGTGAGCGCCGCCCAGCGTATTGAAAGGTCTGAGTTCAAGCATGATCGTCTCCTGAAAAGGTTCGTCATGGGGCGTAACGCCAGAGCCACGAAGCGAGACCGTCGGTTAATGACGGGCATCATCCATCAGGCCATCATCGAGAAAAAGCGTAAAAAGTGCGGCATTCTCATCGAATCCGTTGATGGAAAACCGGCTCGAAACAATCTCACGCAACTTTCAGTTCATCGCCTAAACCAATGAGCTGTAAGCATTTCGCTAGAACTCATGAGCAAATAAAGCCACCATAGCCCCCAACAGCCTCACACACTGGAGCCCCTCAGCGTGGCGCAACACACTCCCGATCTGCCTCCCGAACTCCGTCCACTGGCCGAAATGCCATGGTTCAAGCGTCTGGCCGCGCGTTTCTTCGGCCATGGCCTGACACGCTTGCGCGCTCAACACCGTGCGTCGTGGCTGCACGGTCAGGCTGACGGTTTTCGCAGCGGTCACACCGCTGGCGTTGAGTACGGCTTCAAGGAGGGGAAACTCGAAGGCCTGGAAGAAGGCCGGCAAGTGCTGTTGATTCGTGACAGTCGCAGCAGCGAGCATCGTCCGCCGAGCGTCGATAATCATCTATTCGACGACTGGCGCCTGCCGCTCACCGCTGAGCTGAAGAAACGCATGAAGGCTGACGTGGCACGCCTGCTGCCCGAACATGCCCAGCCAAGCGCTGCGCAATGGAAGATGATTTTCAGTGACACCCCCTCGACCTCGGTGATCGCCGGGGCGGGGGCAGGCAAGTCGACCACCCTGGTTCTACGTATTCTGCTGCTCACGCATTATCTGGGCTTTGAGCTGGATTCGATGACCGTGGTCACGTTCACCCGTGAGTCGCGCAAGGATTTCATCAATAAGCTGATCGAGATGTTTGCGCTCTGGGGCCAGCCCTTGAGCCTGAAACAGGCGCGAGAACTGGTGCGCACCTTTCACTCACGCATTTTGCCGATGGTACGCAGCCTGCCGGGGTTCGAACGCTTGCAGGCCTTTGAAAATCTCAGCAATCGGCCACAAGGCGCTGACGAGGAGGTCGACAGCAACCCGTTCGATCTGCGAATCAATGATGCCCAGCGCCAGCAGCTCAACGCCTGCTATCACCGCTTCTTCAATCATGACGAACGCTTCCGCCAGTTGATTCAACCGCTGGCCAAAGCTGCCTTGCAGCTCAAGGAACTTGAGCGCGATCACCCGGACGTGCAGAAACGCGTGGCGGTGACCGAACTGGCGGCCAAGCGCGACGAAGAACTGTGTGATGCCATCGAAGACCTGTGGTTTCGCGCCGGTGCCTGGCCGATCAAGGGCATCGAGCCCAGCCGGCAGACGTTCGAGATCAACGGTTCGACCTTTCACTGCCACGGCTACATTCCCAGCCTCGATGCCTGGGTGGTGCTCGGCTTCGATCCCCGGGAAAACCCGCAGATTTGCCGGCCCAACGCCAAGCTCAGCGTACGCGCCGAGTGGGCCGTCAAGCGCACCCTGTTTCAAGCTTTCTGTCGTAAGCCATTGATTTGGTTGGATAGTTATGAGGCCTCAAAGCGAGTATTGTCGACCTTGGCCGGCGACGCGAGCGCCGGTCCAGGCTTCGACTACAAGGTCAAAGGTGAGCTGGTCTCGGCGCCGCTGCTCGATTGTTTTGTCGCGGCGGCCGGCTTCATCGAAAACCTTGGGCTGGATGTGCCGGATGCGGTCGGCCGCATGAGTTTTGTCAAGGACGACCCTGACCGGTTTTTCTTCGAGGCGCTGAGCCTGTTCTGGCGCGCACTGGAAGATCATCTGCTTGATCAGAAGCCGCCGGTGATGACTTACAACCGAATGTTCGCGCTGTTCAGCGAACATTCGCCGGAGAACCTCAGGTTACTCAGCGATGAGCTGCTGCGGCCCATGTCGCACCTGATGATCGACGAGTTTCAGGACGTATCGCCGCAGATCGTCTCGTGGATCCGCGCCAGCCTCGCGGAAATCCGCAGTCGCGGTCCGGCCATGCATGTCGGGCGGGGCGCGCAGCGCTCATCATTGCTCTGCGTCGGCGACGATTGGCAGTCGATCTACGGCTGGCGCGGCAGTTCGCCGAGTTACTTCATGGAGTTCAACAAGGAATTCCTGTCACCGAGCACTACGCGGGTGATGCTCAGCGACAACTACCGCAGCCATCAACACATCATCGACGCTGCCGAACACATCGTCCGTGCCGCACCGGCAATCCCCGGCAAGAAGGCCAAGGCCAGCGGCGCACCCAAGCCTGCGCAGCCGGTCAACGTGCTGGAGCGTGATGACCAGGCCCTGGGGCAGCGCTTGGCTGAACATTACAATCGTGGTGATTCGATCTTGATGCTCTATCGAAAAAGCAGCGATAAGTTATTGATAGAGCAACATATTCAGCCTGTAGTTAATGTTGATTCGAGCTTGCCTTACGAAGCGCAACGGCTGAAACAGCTGACTTACCACAGCGCCAAGGGGCTGCAGGCGGATGCGGTGTTCCTGCTCGGGGATTGCCAGCACCTGACCAGCTCGCCGTACAAGAATCAGGTCTACCGCATGGCCGGCCTGGGCAAGGCTGGCGACAGCGAGCCTTATGACACGGCGCAGAAGGACGAGATTCTGCGGCTGGCCTACGTGGGGATCACCCGGGCGGTTAGCCATTGCTACTGGTACGTCGAGCCGCAGGATACTCAGGCCGTGAACATGCCAAGGGCGTCCGATCGGGTTGTCCAAGGCAAGGCGTTCTTCGCCGATCACCGGAAACAGCCGCAAAACGCCTAATACACACGCACAAAAAAGCCCGCCTGAATTGGCGGGCTTTTTTATATAAAACAATAGTTTATGCATAACTCTTGAGAGATTCCGGAGGAATGAAGGCCTCCAGTTCGTCTTCCACAGCCTCGATGATGCGCTCGACATCGGCCGCGTTCATCACTGTCGCACAAGGAATGCCGGCGATGGCGATCAAGGTTTCGCCGCTGGCCCGATCAAACAGTCGGGCAATCATGCTGCCCGGCGCATCCATCGTCGCTTCAAAACCCATGGGATGAAAGTGCCAGCGCATCAGCTGGCACGCATTGGGGAACGTGACTTTGCTGGAACCTTTATTCATGTGTTGCCCGCCTTCTTCATCGAGCGCTTCCTTTTGCTCACGTTAGGTGGGAAGAACCTTCATTGGCTCAACCGTTCAATGACGTTAAAAGTAGCACCCGCATGTGAATTTTCCGTGAGATTTTTCAGTTCATTTTGCGATTGCTACGCATTTTTTGATGTAAGTCACGCTGTGATCACTCATCGCCAAATGGCCACTACCGTTTGCTCGTTGATCGTTTTGGCGAACTTGGGCAAGCTCGGTTCTTTTGCGCCGAGACCTTTATGCACGCCGACGATGACGGCCCAGAACAGACTCCGGCCACGGCCGCTACGGTCATGCGCTATCACCTGAGCTGGAAACACCGCGATTTGGACAGCGTCATGGCGCTGTATCACCCGGACGTCCAATACAACGATTTCTTCCAGAACCGGGTCCTCGGCCTCGACGAGTTGCGTGAGTACGTGCGCGTGAGCATGCCGCGAGAATCCGACGAAGCGCTCGAGCATTGCGACCGGATACGCGTGGATGGCAACACCGCGTTCATTCAATACGAAGTGACTTTGCGCGGTGGCGACGGGCTGGTGTCGTTCCGTTCCAGCGAAGCAATCACGGTCAAGGACGGCCTAATCTGGCGGGTCAACGAATACGCCTCGCTGGTCCGCACGCAAACCAACGGCGCTGTCGCACCCAGTCAGCGCCCGGCGGTGAGTCGCCTGGGGTTGTCGCCGCGCCAGATCAGTTTCATGGCCGAGGATCTGCAGCAGTATTTTGAGCGGCAGCAGCCGTACCTCGATCCGGAACTGGACCTGCAACGGGTGGCAAAAGAGTGCGGGTACAGCCGCAATCAGATTTCATACCTGCTCAATCAGGTGCTCGGCCAGAGCTTCTATCGCTACGTCAATCAGGCCCGCCTGCAGCACTTGCTCAAGTCGCTGGACCACGCCGCGCCGCCGCTGCGTATCGACGAACTGGCGTTTGCCGCCGGGTTCAACTCGCTGTCAGCGTTCTACAGTTGTTTTCGCCAACACACCGGCCTGTCACCGAAGGCCTACGCCAAACAAATTTCTTTGCGGGCACGCGCGCAAGACAGTGATTGAAGTCACGCACTAGGATCGACGCCATCGAAGGTTTTCAGTGGCGGAGTCTTGCATGCCGGCGTGGCGCACTATCAGTTTGTGGATGGATCAACTCGACGAGCCGCTGATCGCGCGGCCGACGCTTGAGCAGGATCTGGATGTCGACGTAGCCATCATCGGCGCCGGTTACACCGGGCTGTGGACCGCGTACTACCTGAAAAAACTCGCCCCCGGTCTCGATATCGCCATCGTCGAGGCGCAAACCGCCGGTTTCGGTGCGTCCGGGCGCAATGGCGGCTGGCTGATGGGCAATCTGCTGGGCGAGGATCGGCTGCTCGCCGGTCTCTCGCCACAACAACGCCGCGCATCGTTTGATCTGCTGCACAGCATCCCCGATGAGGTGGAAGTTGTCCTCGAACGTGAGGGCATCGACTGCGATTACCGCAAAGGCGGGGTGCTGTATTGCGCCGCCCGCTACCCGGAGCAGGAAACCAGCCTGCGCGAATACCTCGACAAACTGCACGCCCAAGGCCTGACCGACAGCGATTACCGTTGGCTGAACCCCGAGCAACTGGCGCAACAGATTCGCGTGGCGAAACCCTATGGCGGCATCTATGCGCCGCACGTGGCGACCATTCACCCGGCGAAACTGGTGCGCGGTCTGGCGCGTACCGTGCAAAACATGGGGGTGAAAATCTATGAAAACAGCCCGGTCACCCATTGGCAGTCCGGCAGTTTGCGCACGGCCAGGGCCAGTGTGCGCAGTCGCTGGATTGTGCCGGCCGTCGAGGGTTACTCGGTAACGCTACCGCCGCTGGGTCGCTATCAGTTGCCGGTGCAAAGCCTGATTGTTGCCACCGAGCCGTTGTCGGCGGCGACCTGGGATGAAATCGGCCTCAACCGTGGCCAGGCCTTCAGCGAGTTCAGCCGTCAGGTCACTTATGGCCAGCGCAGTGCCGACAATCGCCTGATCTTCGGCGCCCGCGGCGGTTACCAGTTCGCCGGCAAGCTGCGCCATAACTTCGATCTGACCCGCGACGAAGTCGAGCTGCGCCGCTATCTGTTCGGCGAGCTGTTCCCGCAGCTGAAAAACGTGCAGATCACCCATGCCTGGGGCGGCAACCTCGGTATGTCCCGGCATTTCAAGCCGCACATGCTCTGTGATCGTGCCAATGGCATCGCGCTCTCCGGCGGTTATGGCGGCGAGGGTGTGGGTGCCAGCAATCTTGGCGGCCGCACACTGGCCGATCTGATTCTCGAGCGCGACACCGAACTGGTGCATCAGCCGTGGGTGCTGCCGGACGGCGGGATTCACGCGCTGCGCGCCTGGGAACCGGAGCCGTGCCGCTGGCTCGGTTACAACGCGATCATCAAAAGCTTCGTCCACGAAGATCAGACCCTGGCCAACCCGGCCACCGCGCCGTGGCGGCGCAAGCTGGCCAGCCAGGTGGCGGGCTTCATGGAAGGTTTCATGCATTAAACGCCGTTTTCTTCACACGACAGGTCCCACCATGAGCATTACGCAGTTCAAGAACACCGCCAGCCTGCAACTGGATGAGTCCAACCCGGTGGCCGTGCCACTCGGTGAGCCGATCGCCATTGCCTCGACCACCAGTGTCGAGCGCGACGACGGCGTTGAAACCGGCGTCTGGGAATGCACCCCGGGGCGCTGGCGCCGGCAGATCACCGCGCAGGAGTTCTGCCACTTCATCTCCGGCCGTTGCACGTTCACCCCGGACGACGGCGGCGAAACCCTGCACATACAAGGTGGCGACGCACTGATGTTGCCGGCCAATACGCTCGGCATCTGGGATATCCAGGAGACCGTGCGCAAGAGCTACGTGCTGATTTTCTGATTGTTTGATCCTTTGATTGCCTGCCAACAACAATAGTCTCTACAGGAATCGACCCCATGATCCAGAAAACCCTCGCCCTGGCGCCGCTGCTGCTGGCCGCCTCGATCAGCCATGCCGCCGAGACGGTCAAGGTCTACAACTGGTCCAGCTACATCGCGCCGGATACGACAAAAAACTTTCAGAAAGAGACGGGCATCGGCGTCACCTATGACGTCTACGACAGCAACGAAACCCTCGACGGCAAGTTGATGACTGGCAACTCTGGTTACGACGTGGTGTTTCCGTCCAACCACTTCATGGCGCGGCAGATTCAGGGCGGGGCGCTGAAAAAGCTCGACAAGAGCCAGTTGCCGAACTGGAAGAACCTCAACCCGGTATTGCTCAAGGCGCTGCAAACCAACGATCCGGGCAACGAACACGGCTTTCCGTATCTGTGGGGCAGCACCGGCATCGGTTACAACGTCGCCAAGATCAAAGCAGTGCTGGGTGACGACGCCCCGGTGGATTCGTGGGATCTGATCTTCAAACCCGAATACATGCAAAAGTTGCAGAAATGCGGCGTGGCGATCCTCGACAACGGTCCGGAATTGCTGCCAGCGGCGCTCAACTACCTGGGGCTGCCGCACCACAGCAAGAATCCCGATGACTACAAGAAGGCCGAAGCGTTGCTGATGAAAGTGCGGCCGTACGTCAGCTATTTCCACTCATCGAAGTACACCAGTGATCTGGCCAATGGTGACATCTGTGTGGCCGTGGGTTTCTCCGGGGATATTCTGCAAGCCGAGAGCCGCGCCAAAGAGGCGAAGAACGGTATCGAAATCGGTTACGCGATTCCCAAGGAAGGCGCGGCTATCTGGTTCGACATGGTTGCCATGCCCAATGACGCACCGGACGAGAAGGCCGGCTATGCGTTCATGAATTACCTGCTGCGCCCGGAAGTGATGGCTGATATCAGCAACTCGGTGCACTACGCAAACGGCAACGAACAGGCCGACAGCCTGATCGATCCGGCAATCAAGAATGACACCAAGGTCTATCCGAGCCCGGAGATGATGGGCAAGCTGTTTGCGCTTGAGGCGATGCCGCTGAACATCGACCGGATCCGCACGCGGGTGTGGAACAAGATCCGCACCGGTAGCTAAACCACATCACCCCCCCTGTGGGAGCGGGCTTGCTCGCGAATGCGTTCGATCAGTCAGCAAACAGGTTGGCAGATAACCTGCATTCGCGAGCAAGCCCGCTCCCACAAGTGTTTTAGCACTGCTGATTTAGTTGATATCAATACACTGGCATCGCACTAATAGAGTGCGGGAAAGTGAGACGCCCCCAACAAAAAACAACTTACCAATATTTAATATTTAAATAGAAAATCGTCAGACAATTGGACGGGGATCAACCCGTTAGAACAATCTTTCGACCTCGCAGGCTTTGTTTACGGCAGTTTTACGCAACAGTGCAATTTGATCTCAAAAAAATGCTAGACGACAGATTTCAAATTGTGTCAGGTTTCTTACGCCTTCATTGGGCGAGTGATAGGACGATCTCGCCAGGGATCGTCGCTATCTGACAAAAACTGTTCCATTGCTAAACAAGGAAGTGTGTTTATGTCGAAAGTAAAAGCTAACGCTATTGATATCACTGCAGACACATTCGTGCCGGTAGGCGCAGTGCAGGCTCTGGCGGCAACCAGCTCCGCCTGGAACCAGATCAATAGCTTCAGCCACCAGTACGACCGTGGCGGCAACCTCACGGTCAATGGCAAACCCTCCTTTTCCGTCGACCAGGCCGCAACCCAGTTGCTGCGTGACGGCGCTGCCTATCAGGACAAGGATGGCAGCGGCAAGATCGAACTCACCTACACGTTCCTGACTTCGGTATCGTCCAGCACGATGAACAAGCACGGGATCACAGGGTTCAGTCAGTTCAGTAATCAACAGAAAACCCAGGCCGTGCTCGCCATGCAATCCTGGGCCGACGTGGCCAACGTCACCTTCACCGAGAAAGCCACCGGCGGTGACGGCCACATGACCTTCGCCAACTACAGCGGTGGCGTGGACGGCGCAGCAGCGTTCGCCTACCTGCCGGGTACCGGTCCGGGTTACGACGGCACTTCGTGGTACTTGATCAACAGCGGTTATACGCAGAACAAGACCCCGGATCTGAACAACTACGGTCGTCAGACCCTGACCCATGAAATCGGCCACACCCTTGGCCTGGCGCACCCGGGGGACTACAACGCCGGCAACGGCAACCCAACCTACAATGACGCCACCTACGGGCAAGACACCCGCGGCTACAGCGTCATGAGCTACTGGAGCGAAAGCAATACCAGTCAGAACTTCAGCAAGGGCGGTGTGGAAGCCTATTCCTCCGGCCCGCTGATGGACGACATTGCCGCGATCCAGAAACTCTACGGCGCCAACATGAATACCCGTACCGGTGACACCACCTACGGCTTCAACTCCAACGCCGGTCGCGATTTCCTCAGCGCCTCGTCGTCGAGCGACAAGCTGGTGTTCTCGGTGTGGGACGCGGGTGGCAAGGACACCTTCGACTTCTCGGGTTTCACCCAGAACCAGAAGATCAACCTCAATGCAGCTTCGTTCTCCGACGTAGGGGGCATGATCGGTAACGTGTCCATCGCCAAGGGCGTGACCATCGAGAACGCCATTGGTGGTTCGGGCAACGACCTGCTGATCGGTAACAGTGCGTCCAACGAGCTGAAGGGCGGTGCCGGCAACGACATCCTCTACGGCGCCGGTGGTGCGGACAAGCTGTGGGGCGGCGCTGGTTCGGACACCTTCGTGTTCGCGGCCAGTTCCGACTCCAAGCCAGGTGCGATTGATCAGATCCTCGATTTCGTCAGCGGTCTGGACAAAATCGATCTGACCGGTATCACCAACGGTTCCGGCCTGCACTTTGTAAGCAGCTTCACCGGTTCGGCCGGCGACGCGATCCTGACGTCGTCGGGCGGCAACAGCCTGTTGTCGGTGGATTTCTCCGGGCATGGTGTGGCGGACTTCCAGGTCAGCACCGTGGGCCAGGCAGCGACCAGCGACATCGTGGCGTGATGTAAACGGGAAAGCGGCGCTCGATGCGTCGCTTTCTTTGCTTGCATCGTGTGGATTGCTGGGCAAGGCTAGGTGCCGGAGCGAATTTTCTGATGATCTGTAAAGTTTTTACCTACAAGGCAATGGCGTGGCTTTCGGCGGCGCTGATCATGATTTCTGGAGAAACAACCATGGCAAGCAGCCTCAGACTTGAAGATCCATCGGTTTTCGCCGGGCAATGGCAGGCGACGTTGAGCGCTAAAAATGACGCGCCCGAAGCGCAAAAGCTGCAGGATAAACCCTCGAACACCTGTGCCCTCGAACTGCAAGCCAACCAGACCGTCGGCAAGGGCGCCGAGTGCCTTGGCGCATGGCTGAACGAGTCGCCCATCGGCTGGTTTCCGGAACCCGACGGAATATCGATCACCGGCACGGAAGGTTCAAGAATCGTGTTTTTCAGCCGACAACGTGACGGGCTCTATTCCAGCACTTTGAAGTCAGGCCTGATTGTTACACTCGAACGCGCGACGAAATAAACGCTCAACTAATCCAGATTGAATATATGGCAGTGCTTGAACGTTATAAGTGATCGTTGCAGTTGTTGTTGAATTGTAAGCGGGTACTTGCAAAACATCTTTCGCAGGTAGGCGGAACATTAATTGAGCGCTCGCCGAAGTCTGGCGGGATCTATCATTTCAGGAAGAATCAATGAAGATGGCGAAGGCCCCAGCCACCGCTCCCTTGTTCAAGGCTTTGGGTGACTATAAAAGCATTCTGATCAGCGTCGGGTGCTTTACCGCACTGATTAACGTGCTGATGCTGGTGCCCTCCATTTATATGCTGCAGGTCTACGACCGCGTACTGTCTTCGCAGAACGAAACGACGCTGGCGATGCTGTCGTTGATGGTGGTCGGCTTCTTTGCCTTCATCGGCATGCTGGAAGTGATCCGCAGCTTCATCGTGATCCGCATCGGCAGCCAACTGGAGCGCCGCTTCAACCTGCGGGTGTATCAGGCGGCGTTCGAGCGCAACCTGTTCAAGGGCGAGGGCAACGCCGGGCAATCGCTGGGCGACCTGACCCACATTCGCCAATTCGTCACCGGGCCGGCCCTGTTCGCGTTTTTCGATGCGCCGTGGTTCCCGGTCTATCTGTTTGTCATCTACCTGTTCAACGTCTGGCTGGGCGTGCTCGCCACCGCCGGTGCGCTGTTGCTGATTGCGCTGGCGTGCCTCAATGAATACATGACCAAAAAACCGCTGGGCGAAGCCGCCGGTTACTCGCAGAAATCCAGCCAACTGGCGACCAGTCACCTGCACAACGCCGAAACCATTCAGGCCATGGGCATGCTCGGCGCGCTGCGCAAGCGCTGGTTCGGTGTGCACTCGCGGTTCCTCGGCCTGCAGAATCAGGCCAGCGACACCGGTGCGGTGATCAGCTCGATCAGCAAGACCCTGCGTCTGTGCCTGCAATCGCTGGTGCTGGGCCTCGGTGCGTTGCTTGTGATCAAGGGCGACATGACCGCCGGGATGATGATTGCCGGCTCGATCCTGATGGGCCGCGTGCTGAGCCCGATCGATCAGTTGATCGCCGTATGGAAACAGTGGAGCGGGGCGAAACTGGCCTACCGTCGTCTGGACTCCTTGCTGCAGGCGTTCCCACCGAGTGACGACGCAATGGCGCTGCCGGCGCCGAAAGGCCAGATCACTTTCGAGCAAGTCAGTGCCGGCCCTCCGGGGCAGCGCGCGGCAACCCTGCAGATGATCAATTTCAATCTGGGCGCCGGCGAAGTGCTCGGCGTGCTCGGTGCCTCCGGTTCCGGCAAGTCAACCCTGGCCCGTGTGCTGGTCGGCGTGTGGCCGACCCTCGGCGGCACGGTGCGCCTGGACGGTGCGGACATCCATCGCTGGAACCGCGACGAGCTCGGCCCGTACATAGGCTATCTGCCACAAGACATCGAACTGTTCAGCGGCAGCATCGCCGAGAACATCGCCCGTTTCAGCGAAGCCAATCCGGAAAAAGTCGTGGCCGCCGCGCAACAGGCCGGCGTGCACGAAATGATCCTGCGCCTGCCGCAAGGCTACGACACGCAACTGGGCGAGGACGGCAGTGGCCTGTCCGGCGGTCAGAAGCAGCGTGTGGCCCTGGCCCGTGCGATGTATGGCGATCCGAGCCTGGTGGTGCTCGATGAGCCGAATTCCAACCTCGACACGGTCGGTGAAGCCGCGCTGGCCAGCGCCATCGCTCAGCTCAAGGCCAAGGGCACCACGGTGGTGCTGGTGACGCATCGCTCTTCGGTTCTGGCTCAGGCGGACAAGCTGCTGGTACTCAACGATGGCCGCTTGCAGGCGTTCGGCGCCAGTCAGGAAGTCCTCAAGGCGCTGTCCGGCGCCCAGGAACAACAACGGGAAAAATCTGCGCAGGCACCGGGCGGGCTCAGCATGAGCCGGCAGTACCAGCCCACGACAAGGAATTCGGGTGTATGAGCAGCGCCAGCATGAACACTGAAAACGAAGCGAGCATGGAACACGCGTACGTCACCGAGCGCCCGGAGCGCGATGCGAAATTCTTCGCGCGCATGGGCTGGATTCTGGCCATCGTCGGCGCTGGCAGTTTTTTCACCTGGGCCGCACTGGCGCCGCTGGATCAAGGGATCCCGGTGCAGGGCACCGTGGTGGTCTCGGGCAAGCGCAAGGCTGTGCAGTCGATGAGCAGCGGCGTGGTCAGCCGGATCCTGGTGCGCGAAGGCGAGATCGTCAAACAGGGCCAGCCGCTGTTCCGTCTCGATCAGACCCAGGTGGCCGCCGACGTGCAGTCGTTGCAGGCGCAATACCGCATGGCCTGGGCCAGCCTCGCGCGCTGGCAGGCCGAGCGTGACAACCGCAAAGAGATCACCTTTCCTGCGGAACTGAGCAATGACCCGGACCCGCGTCTGGCCCTGGTGCTGGAAGGTCAGCGTCAACTGTTCAGCAGCCGCCGCGAAGCGTTCTACCGCGAGCAGGCCGGGCTGCGCGCCAGCATCGAAGGTGCCACCGCGCAATTGGCGGGCATGCGCCGCGCCCGTACCGACCTCAATGCCCAGGCCGATTCGCTGCAACAGCAACTGAGCAACCTGCAGCCGCTGGCGGACAACGGCTACATCCCGCGCAACCGTTTGATGGAATACCAGCGGCAGCTGTCGCAAGTGCAACAGCAACTGGCCGAGAACACCGGTGAAAGCGGCCGGGTGGAGCAGGGCATCCTCGAATCGCGCCTGAAACTGCAACAGCATGGCGAGGAGTACCAGAAGGAAGTACGCACGCAACTGGCCGACGCTCAGCTGAAAAGCGTGACCCTGTCCGAGCAACTGACCTCGGCCGGTTTCGACCTGCAACACAGCGAGATCCTCGCCACCGCCGACGGCGTGGCGGTCAACCTTGGCGTGCACACCGAAGGCGCGGTGGTGCGTCAGGGCGAAACCCTGCTGGAGATCGTCCCGCAAGGCACCACCCTGGAAGTCGAGGGGCACTTGCCGATCAACCTGATCGACAAGGTCGGCACGCATCTGCCGGTCGATATCCTGTTCACCGCGTTCAACCAGAGCAAGACCCCGCGTGTACCGGGTGAGGTCAGCCTGATTTCCGCCGACCAGATGGTCGATGAGAAAACCGGCGTGCCGTACTACGTGTTGCGCAGCAGCGTCAGTGATCAGGCGATGGAGAAACTCCAGGGCCTGGTGATCAAGCCCGGTATGCCGGCGGAAATGTTCGTGCGCACGGGCGAACGCTCACTGCTCAACTACCTGTTCAAACCATTGCTCGATCGCGCTGGCTCTGCATTGACTGAAGAATAAGGATGTTCGGCTGTATGAATAAGCTTTCGATGTTGGGAGCAGCGTGCGCGCTGCTCGCAGGAAACAGCGCGCTGGCGGCCATGGGGCCATTCGAGGTCTACGAACAGGCATTGCGCAACGATCCGGTGTTCCTCGGCGCGATCAAGGAGCGCGACGCGGGCCTGGAAAACCGCATCATCGGCCGTGCCGGGCTGTTGCCGAGACTGGGTTACAACTACAACCGCGGTCACAACACCTCGAAGGCCACGCAACTGACCAATCGCGGCAACCTGACCGAAGATCGCAACTACAACAGTTACGGCTCGACCCTGACCTTGCAGCAACCGTTGCTCGACTACGAAGCCTACGCGGCGTATCGCAAAGGCGTGGCGCAGTCGCTGTTTGCCGACGAAGCGTTTCGCGGCAAGAGTCAGGAGCTGCTGGTGCGGGTGCTGGACAACTACACCAAAGCCTTGTTCGCCCAAGATCAGATCGACATCGCCCAAGCCAAGAAGAAGGCTTACGAGCAGCAGTTCCAGCAGAACGAGCACATGTTCAAACAGGGCGAGGGCACGCGCACCGACATTCTGGAAGCCGAGTCGCGCTATGAACTGGCGACCGCCGAAGAGATCGAGGCACGCAATGAGCAGGACGCCGCGCTGCGTGAACTGGGGGCGCTGGTCGGCGTGCAGACGGTGGATATCAGCGAGCTGGCGCCACTGGATCAGAATTTCCAGACCTTCGCGCTGATGCCGGCCAACTACGACACCTGGCATGAGCTGGCGATCAGCAACAACCCCAATCTGGCGTCGCAACGCCAAGCGGTGGAGGTGGCCAAGTACGAAGTCGAGCGCAACCGCGCCGGGCACCTGCCGAAAGTCAGTGCCTATGCGTCGATCCGCAAGACTGAATCGGACAGCGGCAACACCTATAACCAGCGCTATGACACCAACACCATCGGCTTTGAAGTCAACGTTCCGCTGTATGCCGGTGGCGGGGTGTCGGCCTCGACCCGTCAGGCCAGCCGCACCATGGAGCAGGCGGAATACGAACTGGATGGCAAGACCCGCGAAACCTTGATCGAACTGCGCCGCCAGTTCAGCGCCTGCCTGTCGGGGGTCAACAAACTGCGCGCCTACCAGAAGGCTCTGGCTTCGGCTGAAGCGCTGGTGGTGTCGACCAAGCAAAGCATTCTCGGCGGCGAGCGGACTAACCTCGATGCGCTGAACGCAGAACAACAACTGTTTACCACCCGCCGCGATCTGGCCCAGGCGCGCTACGACTATTTGATGGCCTGGACCAAGCTGCATTACTACGCGGGGACATTGAACGAACAGGATCTGGCACGGGTGGATGAGGCGTTCGGACAAGGTCCGAAAAGCAACTCGCGTTAATGCTTGGCACCGAACCTGTGGCGAGGGAGCTTGCTCCCGCTTGAGTGCGTAGCGCTCACCAGATTTGAGCTGCTGCGCAGCCAGCGGGAGCAAGCTCCCTCGCCACAAATAGACTCGCTCGATAGTTCAAGAAGTGCTCGCCCGGCGAACCGGGTCATAACAAAAACATAAGAAAAGTGAGTGGTGAACATGGAAGTACGCATCAAGCCGGCAGCGGTCGGCAGCCTGTTGCTCGCAGTTTCCATCGCGCAAGCCAATGCGCAGTACCTTGAAACCGGCAAGCCCGGCGATCCGGCCAGTTGGCGCAGCGCCGAATTCCAGCGCGACTGGGGCCTGGCGCGGATGCAGGCCGATCAGGCTTACGCCGCCGGGATCACCGGTAAAGGCGTGAAAATCGGCGCCCTCGATTCCGGTTTCGACGCCGCCCATCCCGAGTTCGCCAGCGAGCGCTATCACCCGGTGCTGGCCTCCGGCAGTTACGTCGATGGCTCGCTGTTCATCGTCAACGGCACCCTCAATCCCAACAACGATTCCCACGGCACTCATGTGGTCGGCACCATGGGCGCGAGCCGTGACGGCAACGGCATGCACGGCGTGGCGTACAACGCGCAGATCTACGTCGGCAACACCAACAACAACGACAGCTTCCTGTTCGGCCCGAAACCCGATCCGCGTTATTTCAAAGCGGTATACGACGCTCTGGCCGATGCCGGTGTGCGCGCGATCAACAACAGTTGGGGCAGCCAGCCGCCGGATGTCAGCTATCGCACCCTGGCCGATCTGCACGCCGCGTACGCTCAGCACTGGAATCAGGGCACCTGGCTCGACGCGGCGGCGGATGTCTCGCGCCGTGGCGTGATCAACGTGTTCAGCGCCGGCAACAGCGGCTACCCGAACGCCAGCGTGCGCTCGGCGCTGCCGTACTTTCAGCCGGACCTCGAAGGCCACTGGCTGGCAGTTTCCGGGCTGGATCAGAGCAATCAGCAGAAGTACAACCAGTGCGGCATCGCCAAATACTGGTGCATCACCACACCGGGGGCGAAGATCGACAGCACCATTCCGGACGGCGGGTACGCGATCAAGTCCGGCACCTCGATGGCCGCGCCGCACGCCACCGGGGCCCTGGCGCTGGTGATGGAACGCTACCCGTACATGAACAACCAGCAAGCGCTTGAAGTGCTGCTGACCACCGCCACGCAACTCGACGGCGCGGTCACCGATGCGCCGACCGAACGGGTCGGCTGGGGCGTGGCCAACCTCGATCGGGCGATGCGCGGGCCGGGGCAATTGCTCGGCGCGTTCGATGCCAATCTGGCCGCCGGGCAGAGCGATGTGTGGAGCAATGACATCTCCGACAAGGCGCTGATTCAGCGTCAGCGCGAAGACCTCGCCGAACACAGCGCTTGGCAGCAAACCCTGCAGGACAAGGGCTGGCAGAACGGCATTGCGGCCGGCGCCAGTCAGCAGGATCAGACTGACTACGCGGTGGGCATGGCGCGTGATGCCGCAGCGGCGACGCGGGTCTATCAGGGCAGCCTGATCAAGTCCGGGGCAGGGCGCTTGCTGCTGACCGGCGACAACACTTTCCGTGGCCCGACCACGGTCAATGGCGGCTTGTTGAGCGTCAACGGCTCGCTGGCCTCGGCGGTGACCGTCAACGACAGCGGCACCCTCGGCGGTTCCGGGCGGATCGCCTCGTTGCTCGCCAACAGCGGCGGCCGCGTAGCGCCGGGCAACTCCATCGGCACCTTGAACGTGGCCGGTGACGTGACCTTCGCCCCAGGCTCGACCTACGCGGTCGAGCTGTCGCCGACCAGCAGCGACCGCATCGTTGCCGGCGGCACCGCGAGCATCAACGGTGCCACGGTCAGCCTGTCGCTGGAAAACAGTCCGACCCTGCTCAGCACCACTGAAACCCGCAGCCTGCTCGGCCATTCGTACGACATTCTGCAAGCGGCCGGTGGCATTCAAGGCCAGTTCGGCGCGGTGCTGCCGGATTACCTGTTTATCGGTGGCAACCTCGACTACGCGGCCAATGCCATTCAACTGGACATCCAGCGCAATGCGACCTCGTTCGCCAGCGTCGGGCAAACCCCGAATCAGCGTGCGGTGGCGAGTGCGGTCGAAGGCTTGGGCGCCGGCAATTCGGTGTACGAAAGCCTGCTGCTGTCGGCGTCTGCTGCATCGGCGCAGCAAGCCTTCCAGCAATTGAGCGGCGAAATCTACCCGGCCCTCGGCTCGATGCTGATCAATGACAGTCGCCAGTTGCGCGACGCGGTCGGCGAACGTCTGCACGATGTAAATGCCACGCAAAGCAATGGCTGGATCAAGGCCCTCGGCGCCTGGGGTTCGACCAACTCCGGTAACTACACCTCGCGCTACAGCACCTCGATCGGCGGTTTGCTCGCCGGCGTCGACGGCGCACTGGACGAGCAGACCCGCATCGGTCTGGTCACCGGTTACAGCGACAGCTCGCTGAACATGGGCTCGGACACGCACTCGTCGGCCAAGGTCGACAGCTATCACCTCGGCGCTTACGCCGGTCATGACATCGGCGCCTGGCGCCTGAGCACCGGCGCGGCCTACAGCTGGCATCGCGCCGATGTGAAGCGCGATCTGCAATACGGCGACGTCAGCGCCAAACAGAAAGCCAAGGTCGATGCGGCCACCACGCAGGTCTTCGGCGAAGCGGCTTACCGGCTGAACCTGCAGCCGTTGGCGCTGGAACCGTTCGCCAACCTCGCTTATGTGCATCTGGACACTGACGGCTTCACCGAAAAGGGCGACGCGGCGGCGCTGAAAAGCGCTGGCGACCAGCGTGATGCGGTGCTGAGTACGCTCGGTGTGCGCGCGGTCAAGCGCTTCAATTTGTCGGCGCAACAGGCACTGGACGTCAGCGGCCACCTCGGCTGGCAGCACAGCCTGAGCGACATCGACGCCGAACAGCATCTGCGCTTCGCCAGCGGCAGCACTCCGTACACGGTCGAGAGTTCGGCACTGGTGCGTGACGCGGCGCTGGTCGGCGTGCAAGCCAGCCTGGCATTGAGCAAGGACGTGCGGGTCAACCTCGATTACAACGGGCAACTGGCCAACCGCGAGAAGAGCCACGGCGTGGGGCTGAGCCTGAACTGGCAGTTCTGACGGAGGGTGAATACATCCCCTGTAGGAGCTGCCGAAGGCTGCGATCTTTTGACTTTGATTTTTTAACAACAAGATCAAAAGATCGCAGCCTGCGGCAGCTCCTACAGGGGGATGTGAGCACACACCTGTGGTGAGGGGATTCATCCCCGATGGGACGCGAAGCGGCCCCGATAGTCGTCCGGGTGTGCGACTGCTGCGCAGTCGATCGGGGATAAATCCCCTCGCCACAAGCGTTATTTCCCAGGCCCAGGTGTGGGCCTGGTAGACGGTTTTTTCGCAACAACACTAAGGAAGGTCGCTGGATGAATAACAACAAAACCCCCGCGCAAACGGGCGGTCGCTTCGCCATGAAAACCCTCAATTGCGCCGTACTCTGCGCACTGGCCACTTGGGGCTCCGCGCACGCGGCGCCTTATGTGGAAAGCGGCCGCAGCGGCGATCCCGCCAGTTGGCGCAGTGCCGAATTCAAGGCTGACTGGGGCCTGGGCGCCATCGGCGCGGATCACGCCTACGCCGCCGGTTACACCGGTAAAGGCGTAAAACTGGGGATCTTCGACCAGCCGGTGTACGCCGCACACCCGGAGTTCTCCGGCACCAATAAAGTCATCACCCTGGTCACCAGCGGGATCCGCGAATACACCGACCCGTATATCCCGGTCAAAGCCGGCGATGCGTTCCGTTATGACGGTTCACCTTCGGTCGGCTCCGACGGCAAGCTCGGCGCCCACGGTACCCACGTCGGTGGCATCGCTGCCGGTAGCCGCGATGGCGGGCCGATGCACGGCGTGGCGTTCGGTGCGCAGATCATCAGCGCGGATAACGGCGACCCGGGCCCGGAAGACGGCATTGTCCGTGGCAACGACGGTGCGGTGTACAAGGCTGGCTGGGATGCGCTGATCGCCAGTGGCGCGCGGATCATCAACAACAGCTGGGGCATCGGCATCACTGACCGATTCGACCTCGGTGGCCGCGACCCGGCGTATCCGCACTTCACCGTCAACGACGCGCAAGTGCAGTTCAACGAGATCCGCACACTGCTCGGCACCAAGCCCGGCGGAGCCTACGACGGTGCGATTGCCGCCGCCCGCAGCGGTATCGTGACGATCTTCGCTGCCGGTAACGATTACAACCTGAACAACCCGGACGCCATCGCCGGCCTCGGCTACTTCGTGCCGGACATCGCGCCGAACTGGATCACCGTCGCCGCGTTGCAGCAGAACCCGGATCAGGCCAGCGCCAACCCGTACATCATGAGTACGTTCTCCTCGCGCTGCGGCTACACCGCGAGTCTCTGCGTCTCGGCGCCGGGCACGAAAATCTTCAGTTCGATTATCGAAGGTACCAACGCTGACAACCTGACCACCGCCTACAAAAACTACAACGGCACCTCGATGGCCGCGCCGCACGTGGCCGGCTCGATGGCGGTGCTGATGGAACGCTTCCCGTACATGACTGGCGATCAGGTCGCCACGGTACTGCGTACCACCGCCACCGACCTCGGCGCACCGGGCATCGACGCCTTGTACGGCTGGGGCATGATCAACCTGCGCAAAGGCATTGATGGCCCGTCGATGTTCGTCACCGAGCAGGACATCCCGGAAGAATTCCGCATCCAGGGAGCCTACGGTTCCGGGCAGTTCGTCGCGGACCTGCCGGGCATCGGCGCGATCCTCGACAAGGGCAAACCCACCGAGCGCGTGTGCAACGACATCACCTGCGGCCTCGATACCTGGCGCAACGACATTTCCGGTCACGGCGGCCTGACCAAGCAGGGCATCGGCACACTGGTGCTGACCGGCAACAACACCTACAGCGGCCCGACCCTGGTCAATCAGGGGCGTCTGGCGATCAATGGGGCGCTGGCTTCGGCAGTCACGGTCAACGACAGCGGCATCCTTGGTGGTAACGGCCGCATCGGCGCGCTGACTGCGAAAAGCGGTGGTACCGTCGCGCCGGGCAACTCGATCGGCACGCTGAACGTGGCCGGTGACGTGACCTTCGAGCGCGGTTCGACCTACGCGGTAGAGGTTTCACCGACCAGCAGCGACCAGATCGTTGCCGGTGGCAAAGCGGTGATCGATGGCGCCACGGTCAGTCTGTCGCTGGAAAACAGCCCGACCCTGCTCAGCACCACCGAAGTGCAGAGCCTGCTGGGTTCGCAGTTCAACATCCTGCAAGCGGCCGGTGGCATTCAAGGCCAGTTCGGGCAAGTGCTGCCGAACTACGCGTTTCTCGGCGGCACCCTGGTGTACTCGGCGAGCGGTGTGCAACTGGACGTCGGGCGCAACGGCGCGTCGTTCGCCAGTGTCGGTCTGACGCCGAACCAGCGTGCGGTTGGTGCGGCTGCCGAAGGGCTGGGCGCGGGCAATGCGCTGTTCGAAACCCTGCTGTTGTCGCCGAACGCGGCGTCGGCGCAACAAGCCTTCCAGCAACTGTCCGGCGAGATTCACCCGGCCATAAGCACGATGCTGATCAACGACAGCCGCTACCTGCGTGAGGCAGTGGGCGAGCGTCTGCGCGAGCGTGACCTGTTCAATGCCGACGCACCGACTGACGATCGCAGCAATGCCTGGGTCAAGGTGCTGGGGTCGTGGGGCAAGAGCGATGGCGGCCACGAAAACGCCGACTCCAACAGCTCCATCGGCGGCCTGCTGGCCGGTGTCGACGGCCTGATTGCTGAAGATACCCGTCTGGGTTTCGTTACCGGTTATAGCGACAGTTCTTTGAATATGGGCGGCGGTACGCATTCTTCGGCCTCGGTCGACAGCTACCATTTGGGCGCGTACCTCGGGCATCAGGTCGATGCGCTGCGTCTGACCGCCGGTGCGGCGTATAGCTGGCATCGCGTGGACGTGAAGCGTGATCTGCAGTTCGCGGGCGTCAATGGCAAAGAGAAAACCAAGCACGATGCGGCGACCACTCAGGTGTTCACCGAAGCGGCTTACGATCTGCGTCTGCAACCGATGAACCTGGAGCCGTTCGCCAATCTGTCATACGTGCACTTGAACACCGAGAGCTTCACCGAAAAGGGTGATGCTGCGGCGCTCAAGAGCGGCGAAGACAACCGCGATGTGGTGCTGTCGACCCTTGGCGTGCGCGCCAAGCGCAGCTTCGCGCTGTCGGACAAACGTCAGCTGGAACTGGGCGCGACCCTCGGCTGGCAGCACAACCTGAGCAATGTCGATGCTGACAGCCACCTGGCCTTCGCCAATGGCAACAGCGCGTTCACCGTACAGAGTGTGTCGATGGATCGTGATGCAGCCGTGGTCGGCGTGCGCGCCGGGCTGGCGCTCAATCGCGATGTCCGGGTCAACCTGGATTACAACGGACTGATCGGTAACAACGAGAAAGACCACGGTGTGGGTCTGACCCTCGACTGGCAGTTCTAAAAGCGTGCCGGCAGTCCCTCGCGGGCTGCCGGTTTTGAAGGAAGAGAGAGTACAACATGGGATTGTTCGATTATAAAAATGCCGACGGCAAAGCGTTGTACAGCGATGCCATCGCACTGACGCTGTATGCCTACACGCCAACCGGCCAGCCGTTGCCGGCCACCGCCTGGAAACCGCTCAGCGCCACGGCGTTGGGCTATCAGGGCAAGGTCGGCGCGCAAGGTACGTTCTTCGGCGAGAAGGATGGCTTCACCAGCGCCGAGGCCGAAGTGCTCGGCAAGTACGACGCCGGCGGCAAGCTGATCGGCCTCGGCGTGGCCTTTCGCGGCACCGGCGGGCTGGGTTACAGCGATACTTTCGGCGACATGAAGAACAACCTGCTGGCCGCCATCGGGCCATCGGATTATGCGAGCAACTACGCGAAAAACGCCTTCGACAACCTGCTCAAGGCTGTCGCTGCATTCGCCATGGCCAACGGCATCGCCGCCAAGGACGTGTTGTTCAGCGGCCATAGCCTTGGTGGCCTTGGGGTCAACAGCGTGGCCGAGTTGAGCGGCAGTAATTGGAACGGGTTCTTCAAGGACGCCAACTACATCGCGTTCGCCTCGCCGACCCAGAGCAGCACCGGCAACAACGTGCTGAACATCGGTTACGAAAACGATCCGGTGTTCCGCGCGCTGGACGGCACCACGTTCAGCAGCGGGTCGCTGGGCAAGCACGACGGGCCGCATGAGTCGACCACCGACAACATCGTCAATTTTACCGACAACTATGCGTCCACCGCGCAGAACCTGGTGCCGTTCAGCATCGTCAATCCGCTGAACTGGTCGGCCCACAGCTCGCTCGGGTATGCCGATGGCTTGAACCGGGTGATCGACTCGAAGTTCTACAACCTGACGCACAAGGACTCGACCCTCATCGTTTCCAACCTGGAAGAAGCTTCCCGGGGCAAGACCTGGGTCGAGGATCTGGGGCGTAGCGGCGAGCCGCACACCGGCAGCACCTTCATCATCGGCACCCACAGCAACGACTGGCTCAAGGGCGGGGCGGGTAACGACTTCCTCGAAGGCCTGGGCGGCGATGACCGGTTCCGCGATGACGGTGGTTTCAACATCCTCCTCGGTGGCCAGGGCCACAACACCTTCGAGCTGCAGAAACCGCTGCAGAACTTCAGCTTCGCCAATGACGGTGACGGCACGCTGTACGTGCGCGATGCCTACGGCGGCATCAGCATGACCCGCGACATCGGCGCGCTGGTGAGCAAGGAGTCGGGGTCGTGGTGGGGCAGCAAGGAAATCACCTGGGGCGTCACGGCCAAGGGCTTGACCAATGGCAGCGAACTGACCCAGTACACCCATTCGCTCAACGGCGATGCGTACGGCAATGCGCTGCACGCCAGCGCCGACGGTGACTGGCTGTTCGGGCTGGGTGGCGATGACAAACTGATCAGCGACAAGGGCCATGTGACTTTCGTCGGCGGCGCCGGCAATGACGTGATGACGGCAGTGGGTGGCAATAACACCTTCCTGTTCAGCGGCGCGTTCGGTTTCGACGCGATCAATGGTTATCAGGGCAGCGACAAACTGGTGTTCATGGGCGTCGAAGGCGCGGGGCAGGGCTACGACTACAAGCAGCATGCTGCGCAGTCAGGGGCTGATACCGTGCTGAAGATTGGCGACTATGCCGTGACCCTGGTCGGGGTGGGAGTGGCTAACCTGTCGGACTCGGCGTTCGTTTTCGCCTAGCTCCTTGTTAAGACAAACCCTGTAGGAGTGAGCCTGCTCGCGATCGCGGTGAGTCAGTCTCCATCCATGTTGCCTGACACGGTCTCATCGCGAGCAGGCTCACTCCTACAGTTAAAAGCAATGCAAGTAGTACTGAAATGCTCCGGGGCGTGCCCGTGAGGGGCGCCCTGGCTGTGAGCTATCTCTGACAATTCCAACAAAAGAGAGGCAATAGCAATGGGTGTGTATGACTACAAGAACTTCGGCACAGCCGATTCCAAGGCGCTGTTCAGCGATGCCATGGCGATCACGCTGTATTCCTATCACAACCTCGATAACGGTTTTGCCGCCGGTTATCAGCACAACGGTTTCGGTCTCGGCCTGCCCGCCACGTTGGTCACCGCGCTGCTCGGCGGTACTGATTCGCAAGGGGTGATTCCCGGGATTCCGTGGAACCCCGATTCGGAAAAACTCGCCCTCGACGCCGTGAAAAAGGCTGGCTGGACACCAATCACCGCCTCGCAGCTGGGCTACGACGGCAAGACCGACGCGCGCGGAACCTTCTTCGGCGAGAAGGCCGGTTACACCACCGCTCAGGTCGAGATCCTCGGTAAGTACGACGCTCAGGGCCATCTCACCGAAATCGGTATCGCCTTTCGCGGCACCAGCGGCCCTCGGGAAAACCTGATCATCGACTCCATCGGCGACGTGATCAACGATCTGCTGGCAGCCTTCGGTCCCAAGGACTACGCCAAGAACTACGTCGGCGAAGCATTCGGCAATCTGCTCAACGATGTAGTGGCGTTCGCCAAGGCCAACGGCCTCAGCGGCAAGGATGTGCTGGTCAGCGGCCACAGTCTCGGTGGGCTGGCGGTCAACAGCATGGCCGATCTGAGCGGCGGCAAGTGGGGCGGATTCTTCGCCGATTCCAACTACATCGCCTACGCTTCGCCGACCCAGAGCAGCACCGACAAAGTGCTCAACGTCGGTTACGAAAACGATCCGGTGTTCCGCGCCCTCGACGGTTCGACCTTTACCGGCGCCTCGGTTGGCGTGCACGACGCACCCAAGGAATCGGCCACCGACAACATCGTCAGCTTCAACGATCACTACGCCTCGACCGCGTGGAATCTGCTGCCGTTTTCCATCCTCAACATACCGACCTGGATCTCGCACCTGCCGACCGCTTACGGCGACGGCATGAACCGCATCATCGAGTCGAAGTTCTACGACCTGACCAGCAAGGACTCGACGATCATCGTCGCCAACCTGTCGGATCCGGCGCGGGCCAACACCTGGGTGCAGGACCTCAACCGCAACGCCGAAACCCACAAGGGCAGCACCTTCATCATTGGTAGCGACAGCAACGACCTGATCCAGGGCGGCAGCGGCAATGACTATCTGGAAGGTCGCGCCGGCAACGACACGTTCCGTGACGGTGGCGGCTACAACGTGATTCTCGGTGGCGCCGGCAACAACACCCTCGACTTGCAGAAATCGGTGAACACTTTCGACTTCGCCAACGACGGCGCCGGCAACCTGTACGTGCGCGATGCCAACGGCGGGATCAGCATCACCCGCGACATCGGCAGCATCGTCACCAAGGAGCCGGGTTTTCTTTGGGGGCTGTTCAAGGACGACGTGACCCACAGCGTCACGGCCAGCGGCTTGAAGGTCGGCAGCAACGTCACGCAGTATGAGTCCAGCGTCAAAGGCACCAGCGGCGCCGACACGCTCAAGGCAAATGCCAGCGGTGACTGGTTGTTTGGCCTGGATGGCAACGACCACTTGATCGGCGGCGCGGGCAACGACGTGTTTGTCGGTGGCGCCGGCAATGACCTGATGGAGTCCGGGGGCGGGGCGGATACGTTCCTGTTCAATGGCGCGTTCGGTCAGGACCGGGTGGTTGGCTTTACGGCCAACGACAAACTGGTGTTCCTTGGCGTGCAGGGTGTATTGCCCAATGATGACTTCCGCGCGCATGCCTCGATGGTGGGGCAGGACACGGTGCTGAAGTTTGGTGGTGATTCGGTGACGCTGGTTGGGGTGGCGCTGAATAGCCTCAGTGCCGATGGAATTGTGATCGCCTGATGCATCCGTAACCGGTGGCGAGGAGCTTGCTCCCGCTGGGTCGCGAAGCGGCCCTGAAGATTTTGTGAGCGCTACGCGCTCAAGCGGGAGCAAGCTCCCTCGCCACAACCTGGTATCAAAAGTGACTCAACAGCCACACCCTGACTCAAAAGCTCTGCAAACAGCAGAAGCGGCCTAAAGCCAGCACGTGCACACACGTTCTATAGCCAGCCGCCATTGAGTACAGGAGATGCACACGTGAAAAGGTTCAAGGGGTATGTCGGGATTGTCGGACTGGCGCTGTTATCGGCCAATGCCTGGGCCGATCTGCCTCAAACCTCGATTCTGAGCCGCTATGGCATCAGCAGTGACCAATTGCCGAAACCGGCGAAGACCGAAGCAGCCGAGCCGGTCGAAGAGAAAAGCCTGTTTCAGATCCAGCCCGAACAGCCGTTCGTGACGTTTCGGCGGGGTGACGACAAACAGGCGCAAGCCACCGGTAACCTGAGCATCGACCGCATGACCCAACAGGATCTGGAGCGCTGCCGGCGTCTGCAAGCCGAGCTGGCGCGGCGGGGCGAGCATTATTTCAGCTGTGACAACAGCATTGTGGGTTTGCCTGCTTTCGAATAACCCAGGCGGATGACACTTCCCCTGTAGGAGCTGCCGCAGGCTGCGATCTTTTGATTTTGATCTTGAAAAACAAAGTCAAAAGATCGCAGCCTTCGGCAGCTCCTACAGGGTTATCGGGTGGTCAGTCTTCCTTGCGGACCGTCGCGACTTCGTCAGAGCGGACCTTCACCTTGGTTCCGGAAATATCCTCGAACTCGTAGAACCCGTCCTTGTTCTTGGTTTTCGGCATGTCCTTGGTCAAATACTGAGTGCCGTTCTGCAAGGTCACCACCGTCGGTGTCGAGCAGCCGCCCAATGCCAGGAAGGCTGCTACCGCCAGGGGAAGACCCAGAGTCTTGATGTTCATACCCACCTCAAATACCTCATTCCATATCAATTGACCGTATCCGGTCTCTAACGCGGTTGGTGCCGTCGAACCGGGAAAAGTTCTATGGCACCCTGAAAAAATCCCGATTGCCGCTGCCACTGATCTTTTTCCGTTTGCAGGAAACAGGGCAGAGCTGGTATCTGTACGCATAACCAGTATTCGCTCGCCATGGCCCTGAATTCCCGTGACTGCCAACCCGCTCGACGATCCGTTTTATTACCTCAACAACTTTCGGCAAGTGCTTGATTGGCTTGAGCTTCGCTATGCCGATGTGATGAGCGAATCCGAGCACGGCTTTATCCGCGACTTCAAGGCCTTGCCACGCACTTCGCAGGGTTTGCTGGTGCGCATGATAATGCGCAAGGGCGTGCATTTCCGCCTCGGCAAACTCAATTACCCGGAAATCGGGGACATCAGCGCTGCCGCGCAGCCGTTGCTCAGTCACGGCTGGCTCGACGATCAGGCTCTGTTGAGCGTGGCCGAAGTGTTCGACGTGTTGCTCAAGGCTGAACTGCTGCAGGCGTTCGGCAGCTTTATCGAGCAACCCAAGGGCCGCAAGGACGACTGGCTGCCGGTGCTCGCCGAGCAATTCAGCGAGTCGCGCAGCCTCTGCGATTGGGCTCCGACGCTCGGCGACCGCTTGCTCAGCCTGACCATCATGGACCTGTGCGACCGCCTGCGTCTGATGTTCTTCGGCAACCTGTACCAGGACTGGTCGGAATTCGTCCTCGCCGACCTCGGGATCTTTACCTACGAAAAAGTCGAGTTCTGCGCTGACTCCCGTGGCCTGCGCAGCCGTGAAGACGTTGACGCCTGTCTGTTCCTGCATCAGTGCCAGCAACGCTTCGAGGCCGGTGAGCCGTTGGAGATCATCGTCGAGCAGGTCAGCGCGTTGCAGTTCGACAACCCGTGGCTGCAACGGCGGCGCGGCAAGGTGCTGTTCCAGATCGGCCAGTATTGCGAGCGCATCGCCGAGTTTGCCCTGGCCCTGAGTATTTACCGCAACTGTGCCTACCCCGGCGCTCGTCAGCGAATGATCCGCGTGCTGGAGCGCTGCGGCGAATACGCACTGGCGCTGGAGCTCGCCAGCCTCGCCGAACAGGCGCCGGAAAGCGCCGCCGAACAGCAGAGCCTGCAACGGATGCTGCCACGGCTGCGCCGCAAACTCGGCGGGCCACCGCTCAAACGGGCAACGCCACGCCCGGTCGAGCGCCTTGATCTGCAACTGCCGCGCACTGATCCGGGATTGTCGGTGGAGTTCTACGTGCAGGCGCATCTGCACGAAGACAGCGGCCCGGTGCATTACGTCGAGAACAGCCTGATCAACTCGCTGTTCGGCCTGCTGTGCTGGCCGGCGATTTTTGCGCCGTTGCCGGGGGCGTTCTTTCATCCGTTCCAGCGCGGGCCGGTGGACCTGCTCAACGAAGACTTTCAGCAACGCCGGGCCGAACTGTTCCAGGCCTGTCTCGACCAACTCGACGACGGCCGTTACACCGAGACCATTCGTGAGCGCTTCATCGCCAAATGGGGCGTGCAGTCACCGTTCGTGTTCTGGGGCGCGTTGAACGAGCAATTGCTGGAACAGGCGTTGGCGTGCTTGCCGGCCGAACACCTCAAGCACTGGTTCAATCGGCTGCTGCTCGACATCAAGGCCAACCGCGCCGGTATGCCCGATCTGATCCAGTTCTGGCCGCAGCACAAGACCTACCGGATGATCGAAGTCAAAGGCCCCGGTGACCGCTTGCAGGACAACCAGCTGCGCTGGCTGGAGTTCTGTCACCAACACCAGATGCCGGTCGCCGTGTGCTACGTGCAATGGGCGGAGCAGAGCGCTTGAGCTACAGCATTGCGGTGCGTGCGCTGTGCGAGTTCACCGCCAAGACCGGCGACCTCGACCTGCGGTTTACCCCATCGCCGACAGCCCTCGAAGGCATGCTCGGGCATCGCACTGTGGCCTCGCGGCGCAGCGACAAGTACCAGAGCGAAGTGGCGCTGGAAGGCGAGTTTCTGCAATTGAAAGTCAGGGGCAGGGCGGACGGCTACGACCCGGCGCAGAACTGTCTGGAAGAAGTCAAAACCTATCGCGGCGACCTCAGCAAGCAACCGGCCAACCATCGGCAGCTGCATTGGGCGCAGGCGAAGATCTACGGCTGGCTGATGTGCCGCAAGCTTGAACTTGAGCAGATCAATCTGGCACTGGTGTATTTCGACATCGTCAGCGAAAAGGAAACCTGTCTGGTCGAGTCCTTCAATGCACCCGCCTTGCAGGCCTTTTTCGAACAGCAATGCCGGTTGTTCCTGAACTGGGCCGAGCAGGAAATGGCCCACCGCGAGGCGCGCAATCTGGCCGCGCAGCAATTGAGCTTTCCTCACGCCGACTTTCGCCCCGGCCAGCGACATCTGGCCGAATCGGTGTTCAAAGCGGTCAGCACCGGCCGTTGCCTGATGGCCCAGGCGCCCACCGGGATCGGTAAAACCCTCGGCACGCTATTCCCGATGCTCAAGGCGCTGGCGCCACAGCAACTGGACAAGGTGTTCTTCCTGACCGCCAAGACCCCGGGGCGCAAGCTGGCGCTGGATGCCAGTCAGGTGCTATTCGATCAATCGCAAAACCTGCCGCTGCGGGTGCTGGAGATGGTCGCCCGCGACAAGGCCTGCGAACACCCGGACAAAGCCTGTCACGGTGAATCCTGTCCGTTGGCCCAGGGCTTCTATGATCGCCTGCCCGCCGCCCGCCAAGCGGCGAGCCGGATCAATCTGCTCGATCAGGCGGCGATGCGCGAAGTGGCCCGTCAGCACACGGTGTGCCCGTATTACTTGAGCCAGGAAATGGCCCGCTGGGCCGACGTGGTGGTGGCGGACTACAACTATTACTTCGATTTCAGTGCGCTGCTGTTCGGTCTGGCCCAGCTCAATCAGTGGAAAGTCGCGGTGCTGGCCGATGAAGCGCACAACCTGGTCGAGCGCGGGCGTTCGATGTACAGCGCCAGTCTCGACCAGGGCGCGCTGGCCAGTGTGCGCAAGACGGCCCCCGAGGTGCTGAAAAAATCCCTGCAACGGGTCAATCGCGAGTGGAACGCGCTGCATCAGCCGCAACTGGCGCCATATCAGGCCTACGACAAGGCCCCGGAGAAACTGCTGCAAGCGGTGTCCCTGTGCAGCGCGGCCATCGGTGACTACCTCAATGATCATCCGCAGGGGCTCGACAGCGCGCTGCAAACCTTCTATTTCGACATGCTGCAGTTCGGCCGGGTGGCGGAGCTGTTTGACGAGCATTACCTGTTCGACATCAGCAAGCGCGACCTCGAGCGCAAGCGGCCGCTGTCGCAGTTGTGCCTGCGCAACGTGGTGCCGGCGGCGTTCATCGGCCCGCGCCTGAAAGCGGCGCGCAGCAGCGTGTTGTTCTCGGCGACGCTAAGCCCGCGGCGCTATTACGCCGATCTGCTCGGCACACCCGCCGACACGGTGTGGATCGATGTCGAATCACCGTTCAGTGCCGAACAGCTGCAGGTGCAGATCGTCAGCCGGATTTCCACGCGCTTCAATCATCGGCAGGCGTCGCTGGAGCCGATCGTCGAGCTGATCGCCCGCCAGTTCAGCGAGCGCCCGGGCAATTACCTGGCGTTCTTCAGCAGCTTCGATTACCTGCAACAAGTGCTGACGCTGCTCGCTGAACGCCATCCGCAGATAAACCTGTGGCAGCAATCCCGGGGCATGGCCGAAGGACAGCGGCAGGCCTTTCTCGACCAGTTCACCGCCGACAGCCAGGGCATCGGCTTCGCCGTGTTGGGCGGTGCGTTCGGCGAGGGCATTGACCTGCCCGGAGCACGGCTGATCGGCGCGTTCATTGCGACCCTGGGGCTGGCCCAGCTCAACCCGATCAACGAGCAGTTGAAGCGGCGCATGGCGGCGATTTTCGGCGCCGGTTACGACTACACCTATCTGTATCCGGGCGTGCAGAAAGTGGTGCAGGCCGCCGGGCGGGTGATCCGCACCCGTGAAGATCGTGGCGTGGTAATGCTGATCGATGACCGCTTCGCCGAACCGCGCATTCAGCAACTGCTGCCACGCTGGTGGTCGCTCGGTACAGACTCGTGTGCAGCGAGCACTTTGATCACGTCGTGAATTGACGCGCGTTTGCACCTTCCCATGGCGCCGGATTGCCGCATACTTGCACTAACGAAAACCAGCGGTGAACCTGATGAGTGACAACCCGAGCAAAACTGCCGCGATCGAGGAGATGCGTTTCCGTCTGCTGATCGATGCGGTGGTCGATTATGCGATTTACATGATCGATCCGGACGGCATCATCACCAGCTGGAACTCCGGCGCGAAACGCTTCAAGGGCTACGAAGAGGCGGAGATTCTCGGCGAGCATTTCTCGCGCTTCTATACCGCCGATGATCGTGCGGCGGGCCTGCCGCAACGCGCGCTCGACACAGCGCTGCACGAAGGACGGTTCGAAGGCGAAGGCTGGCGGGTGCGCAAGGATGGCACCAGCTTCTGGTGCCACGTGGTCATCGATCCGATCATCGATCCCAACGGCAAACTGCTCGGCTACGCCAAGATCACCCGTGACCTGACCGACCGCAAGATGGCCGAAGAAACCCTCAAGCAAAGCGAGCAGCAGTTTCGTCTGCTGGTGCAGGGTGTAACCGATTATGCGATCTACATGCTCAGCCCCGAAGGTCGTGTGAGCAACTGGAATCAGGGCGCCCAGCGGATCAAGGGGTACAAGCCGGAAGAAATCATCGGCCAGCATTTTTCGATTTTCTACACCCCGGAAGACCGTGTGGCCGGCGAACCGCAACGGGCACTGGAGATTGCCACCCGTGAGGGCCGTTTCGAGAACAAGAGCTGGCGCATGCGCAAGGATGGCACGCGGTTTCTGGCCCACGTGGTGGTCGATGCCATTCGCGGCGAAACCGGCACGCTGCTCGGGTTTGCCAAGATTACCCGCGACGTCACCGAAGCCCATGAGTCGCAAGTGGCGCTGGAAAAGACCCGTGAGGCACTGTTCCAGGCGCAGAAGATGCAGGCTATCGGTCAGCTCAGCGGCGGCATCGCCCATGACTTCAATAACCTGCTGACAGTGATCCTCGGCAACCTTGAAATTGTGCGCAAGCGCGTGGGTGACAACCCGAAACTCAATCGCCTGCTGGAAAATGCCACACAAGGTGCGCTGCGCGGCGTATCGCTGACCCAACGCATGCTGGCGTTTGCCCGACGTCAGGAGCTCAAGACCGAACCGGTCGATATCGCGCAACTGGTGCAAGGCATTACCGGGCTGCTGCGCAGTTCGCTGGGGCCGGGAATCAGCATCGAAACCTCGCTGCCCGAAGGGTTGGAACCGGTGCTGGCCGATACCAACCAACTGGAGCTGGCGGTGCTCAATCTGGCGACCAATGCCCGCGACGCCATGCCCGATGGCGGCAAAGTGGTGATCAGCGCCCGGGCGGAAGTCGTCCTTGAACAGAGCCACTCGACCATGGCAGCGGGACGTTATGTCTGCCTGAGTCTGCTCGACACCGGCGAAGGTATGGACGAGCACACGCTGGCCTCGGCCCGGGATCCGTTTTTTACCACCAAAGGCCTGGGCAAAGGCACCGGGCTGGGGCTGTCGATGGTGCATGGTTTCATCGAGCAGCTCGGTGGCCGTTTTATTCTCAAGAGCGAGAAGGGGCAGGGCACGGCAGCAGAACTCTGGTTACCGGTAGCGGCGCATGGTGCACGATCCCCAACGGTGCAGCCGGGCAGCGAACCGCTCACCGTGCCACGCCTCAGTGTGTTGGTGGTGGACGACGATTCGCTGGTGATGACCAGCACCACGCTGCTGCTCGAAGACCTTGGCCATCGTGTCATCAGCGCCACGTCCGGTGCCAGGGCGCTGGCGTTGTTCGAGCAGGGTGAAGTCATCGATCTGATGATCACCGACATGGCCATGCCGCAGATGAGCGGCGCGCAACTGGCGCATGCGGTGCGCCTGCTCAAGCCGGATCTGCCGATTATTCTGGCCACCGGTTACGCCGAGCGTCTTGAAGGCTTTGCCGCGCAACTGCCGCGTCTGCCCAAGCCGTTTACTCAGCTCAACCTGGTAGAAATCATCGCGCAGTCGATGAAATGAATCCGCCTGAACTTGTCCGTGGCGAGGGCCTTCTAAAAGGTTTCCCCGCCATGGAGTGCGCGTCCCTTGCCTCGCATACTGACTCAGCCCAGCGCTGAAGAGCACCTGACCGAACACGACGCCAAGATGTTCGGCTCTCCCAAGGAGCGGCTGGATTTCTATCGCAAGGAAATCCAGTACGAAACCAGCATCCTCGCCAATCGCACCGACGCCTATCTGGCGGCGCAGTCGTTTCTGGTGATTGCCTTCGCTTCGTGCATGGCCAACCTCAACCCTGAGTGGGGCAAGCTGTTCACGCTGGTGGTGCCGCCGTTTCTCGCACTGCTTGGGCTACTCAGTTCGCTCAACGCCTGGCCGGGGATTCGTGCGGCGTACGACATCATCGATCACTGGCACTACAAGCAGAGCGAGTTGTTGCGCAGCGAGCCGATCATGGGCATGGCTTACGACGAGTCGCCGCTGTTCAGTGAAATGGAGTCGAGCCACAAGGGCTATCGCAAGTCGCTGTTGTTTTCGGTGCGCACGCCCTGGATTTTCGCCACGTTCTGGATCCTGCTCGGGGCTTACGCGGTGTTCATTCAGGTAACCAACCCAGGGGGCTGAACGCCGCCCAAAGAAAAAGCCCGGACATCGCTGCCGGGCTTTTTCTTGCGCGCTTTATTCGACGGTTTCAAGCTGCCGACGCAGTTCCTGCGAGTGATGCGGCGACATCGGAATCGGCGGGAAGTCTTCGTTGAGGACGCACAAGTGATCGATGGCTTCTTCGAACTTCGCATCGGCTTTGCGGCGCAGTGCTCGATAGTGCTCAAACTGTTCGAGGTCCAGATTATCCGCTTCCAGCAGCTCGTAAGCCGCTCGGTTGAGGGCGTGGGCGTCTTCGAACAATTGACGATTGCGTTCCAGGGCCAAAGCCCTGCAGGCCTTGATTTGTGCAGGAGTCGAGCATTCTTTCATGACCGTGACCTTGTTATCCAAAGATTCCTTTTCATGGGCTGCAAGCCGCAGGGGAACCGAACCTGCCGGACCCCGCCGAGTGCTTCCAGCGAGGGGTTATGCTTGTGACTGTCCGCTTTGGTCGAGGGATCCATTTATTTTCAGAAAAAACTTCGATGAATTACCCAAGTGATTCCCGTCTGAAAAATCAGTTTTTTCGTTTTTGCCGTTGTTCGTAGCGCGCCAGCAGCGGCTGGGTGCTGATGCCATGCAGCAAAATGCTCAATGCCACCACTGACAGGGTGATGTTGGTGCACAACGTCGCGACTGAAGGACTCAGCCCGTGGTTCAAGGCATAAAACAGATAGAACAGGCTGCCGATCCCGCGAATGCCAAACCAGCCGATCAACAGGCGCTGATCACCGTCGAGCAAGCTGCCCCATGGCATCAGCGCGACGCAGAGCGGACGCACCACGCAGAACAGCACTGCGCCGATCACCAATGCCCGCCAGTCCCAATGCGGTACCAGCACCACGCCGAGCAGGGTCACCAGAAACACTTCCATGGCTCGTTCCACCAGACCGCCGAACGAGAGCATGTCGCCCATCATGATGCCGGCGGCGACCTGGCTGCTTTCCAGTCGTTCGGTATCACCGTGCACCGCGTCCTGCGGTTCGATGTTCTGATGGCCCACCACCGGTTGCACCAGATGTTCGGCCGGCGGCTGGCTGGCGCCGGTGGATTTGACTTCTTCCTGGCGCAAGCCGAGGCCGGCGGCGAATACCGACAGAAAACCGTAACCGCCAATCGCATCTGCGCCGACATAGGCCAGGGCAATCAGCGACAGCGCCAGATAGTCGTTCGGGCTCAGGGTGCTGTCGTCGTTGCGGATGCGCAGCGACAGGGTCAATCGACCGATGCCGCGACCCATCCAGTAACCGGTCAGCAAACCCACCGGCACCGCCCAGAGCAAACCGTGCAGCACCCAATCGGTCAAGGCACCGGGTTGCGCATCGGCCTGCAACAGCAGCAAGCCGAGAATCACGAACGGAAAAGCGATACCGTCGTTGAGCCCGGCTTCACCGGACAGACCGAAGCGCACACTGTCAACATCCCGTGCATCGTTGACCTGCACCAGCGCGGCCAGTACCGGGTCGGTCGGCGCCAGCATCGCCCCGATCAACAGCGACGGCCCCCAAGGCAATTGCAGGCCCCAATGCAGCAATATACTGACCCCGGCAATGGTCAGCACCATCACCGGGCCTGCCAGCCCGAAGGCAATCCGCCAACGCTTGTCGCGCAGGGGCAGACGCAACTTCAGCCCGCAGACAAACAGCGAAAACAGCACCGCCACTTCCGTGAGGTGCTCCATCCACACCGAGGCGTTTTCCAGTGAAAGCTTCAGCAAGTCCAGACCGCTGGGGCCGATGCCGATCCCCAGCAGCAGGCACACCGCCGACGTGGTGACCGGCATCCAGCGCAGGTATGACGAGGTCAGTGCAAGGGTCAGCAACACGGCGCCCAGCACCGCGACCCACACGACAAAGCTCATCTCCGGTCGCCCATCGACGACAGCGTTGGCACCGGGTTAACCAACGGTAGTTCGCAGGTACTCGGGCGAGAGCACGTTGAACCACAGCAGAATCATCGACACCAAAATGGTCACCATCACCAGCAGGCCGACGCCCCAGACGCAGGCCGAGTACAGCAGGCCCTGTTCCTTGCGTTCATGCATGAACGTCGGCAGGCCGACGAACAGCAGGAACGTCGAATACACCGACGCGGCACCCAGCACCAGAATCGCCAGCCAGCGGCTCGGATAGAGACCGGCGATCCCCGCGACGAAGAACGGCGTCACGGTATAGGCGGCGAAACCGATGCACTGGTTAAGCGTGGGGCGTGCGTCGAACGTCCGTGACATCCAGCGGATAAACCCGCCGATAATCGCGACCCCGGCGACAATCGCCACATACAGCAGAATGCTCAGTTGCAGTGCACTGGCCGTGCTCAAACGTACGGTCTCGCCGGCTGCCAGACTCCAGCCGACATAGGTGGTACCGAGGAACAGGCACACGGCGGGAATCAACGCCAGTAGTAGCAGATGTGCCAGATAGTGGCGGGGATGGGCCTCTTCTTCGCGGCGGATGTCAGTCCAGACGAAGTTGGGCTGGGTGAAGAGTTTGATGAGCGGGGCGGACATGACGACCTCCTGATCCTGCGGACCGGTTGGGGCTCTTAAAGGTATGGAGGGACGTCATGCCGCCAGGTTCAGTTTTTCTCGCGCCGCTCAGAGCATCGGCTTGCCGCCGGTCACGCCATAGCGCTGCCCGGTGATGTAACTGGCTTCATCGGAGGCCAGCAGCACGTAAATCGGCGCCACTTCCACCGGTTGCCCCGGGCGGCCGAGCGGGGTGTTGCCGCCGAAGTTCTGCACTTCTTCATCGGGCATGGTCGAGACGATCAGTGGCGTCCAGATCGGCCCGGGGGCCACGCAGTTCACGCGGATCTCTTTCGGCCCGAGGATCTGCGCCAGACCGCCGGTGAAGTTGGCGATCGCGCCCTTGGTGGTGGCGTAGGCGAGCAGGGTCGGTTTGGGCATGTCCGAGTTGACCGAGCTGGTGTTGATGATCGAGGCACCGGGACGCATGTGTTTGATCGCTGCCTGGCACAACCGGAAAATCGCCGTGATGTTGACGTCGAAGGTCATCACCCATTCTTCGTCGGGGATTTCTTCGAAGGTCTCGTGGGTCATCTGGAACGCGGCGTTGTTCACCAGAATGTCGATACGCCCGAAGCGTTCGACGGTCTTGTCCACCAGTTCCTGACAATGGGCCTTGTGCGCGAGGTCGCCGGACAGCAGCAGGCACTGGCGGCCCGCCTGTTCGACCCAGCGCGCGGTCTCTTTGGCATCGTCATGCTCATTGAGATAGGCCACCACCACATCTGCGCCTTCGCGGGCGAAGGCGATCGCCACGGCGCGGCCAATGCCGCTGTCGGCGCCGGTGATCAGCGCAATCTTGCCGGCCAGCCGCCCGGAGCCGACGTAGCTTTGCTCGCCGCAATCGGGGTAAGGCTGCATTTTGCTTTGCGCACCGGGGACGGCTTGGGCTTGTGCGGGGAAGGGTGGTTTTGGATAGTCGGTCATCACAAATCTCCGAGGTTCTCAGGGCAAGTATGGGTGGTTGACCCGGACGGTTTGCCGTGAGTTCGATCGGATTTGCGCTGGATTTTTTGGCGATGACAATGCATGTCCCTGTGGGAGCGAGCTTGCTCGCGAAGGCGGAGTGTCAGCCGACATCAATGTTGACTGAACCACCGCATTCGCGAGCAAGCTCGCTCCCACAGGGGGATCTACTGTGGATTCAGGTATTGCGCTGGGTCAGGGCTCGCTCCATGCGGCGGATGCCCTCTTCCAGCAACGACCGCGGGCAGCCGAAGTTCAGGCGCACGAACTGTTGGTGCTGATCACCAAAATCCAGCCCGGCGCTCAGGCCGACTTTGGCCTGCTCAAGAAAGAACTGCTGCGGATTGTCCAGGTCCAGCGCCGAGCAATCGAGCCACGCCAGATAGGTTCCCTGCGGCACATTGATCGTCACGCCCGGCAAGCGGCTGCGCACCGCATCCACCAGCCAGTCGCGGTTGGCCTGCAGATAGGTTTTCAGTTCGGCCAGCCACGGCGCACCTTCGCTGTAGGCGACGCGGGTGGCTTCCATGCCCAGCGGGTTGACGCTGTCGACCATGCCGCAACGGGCGTGGTTGACGCGCTCGCGCAGGGCGGCGTCCTGGATGATCATGAACGAGGTCTTGAGGCCGGCGATGTTGTAGGCCTTGCTCGCCGACATCAGGGTGATCGTACGTTTGGCGATTTCCGGGCTGAGAGATGCGGTCGGAATGTGCACGCGGCCGTCGAAGCACAGCTCGGCGTGGATCTCGTCGGAGATGATCCAGGCGTCCTGCGCCGCACAGATGTCGGCCACGGCTTGCAGCTCCTCACGGGCAAACACCTTGCCGATCGGGTTGTGCGGGTTGCTCAGGAGCAGGGCGCCGCCACCGTTCAGCGATTCGCGCAGGTTCTCCAGTGGGGTGGCATAAGTGCCATCGGCCTGGGCGACGAATTCCAGCTCGACCTTGTTCAGCCCCCAATGCCCCGGTGCATGCCGCAGCGGCGGGTAGTTCGGCACCTGCACCACAACATTCTGCTGCGGCTGCACCAGCGCTTTCAAAGCCATGTTGAAACCGGATTCAACACCCGGCAGGAAGATCAGCTCCTGCGGCTTCACCTTCCAGGCGAACTTGCTCCACAGGTCGGCGACGATGGCTTCACGCAGGTTGTCCTGCGCCACGCTGTAGCCCACCAGGGGGTGCAACAGGCGTTGCTGCAGTGCCTCGATGATGACCGGCGGCGCGGCGAAATCCATATCAGCGACCCACATCGGCAACACATCGGCCGGGTAGCGGCTCCACTTGGTGCTGCCGGTGTGGTGGCGGTCGAATACCTGATCAAAATCGAAAGTCATGCGCGGTCTCGTGAAGGCGGGTTGTTCATGGGCGTCATGATAAACCCGGAACCCCTGTAGGAGCTGCCGAAGGCTGCGATCTTTTGATCTTGTTTTAAAAAACCAAAATCAAAAGATCGCAGCCTGCGGCAGCTCCTACAGGAGGAATGGGGTTAGCCGACAAACGGCCGACGGTCGGTTTTCACACAGAGTGTGTGGTCATTGTCTACAGTGAAAAAGCCGGCAGGCATTCTGCCGTAACCGTGTTTGTCCAGAAAAAGCCCGGCTCAAGTACCGGGTTCCACCTGATCAGGAGTGCACGATGGATCTCAGCCGTCGTCAATTCTTCAAGGTCGCCGGTATCGGCCTTGCAGGCTCTAGCCTGGGCGCGTTGGGCATGGCCCCGACGCAGGCCTTCGCCGAGCAGGTGCGCCACTTCAAGCTTGCCCACACCCATGAAACCCGCAACACCTGCCCGTATTGCTCGGTCGGTTGCGGGTTGATCATGTACAGCCAGGGCGATACCTCGAAGAACGTCGCGCAAAATATCATTCACATCGAGGGCGACGCCGACCACCCGGTCAACCGCGGCACCCTGTGCCCGAAAGGCGCGGGCCTGCTGGACTTCATTCACAGCCCGGGCCGCTTGCAGTATCCGCAAACGCGCAAACCCGGCAGCAGCGAATGGACCCGCATCAGTTGGGACGAGGCGCTGGATCGCATCGCCGACCTGATGAAGGCCGACCGTGACGCCAACTTCATCGAGAAGAACGACAGCGGGCAAACGGTGAATCGCTGGCTGACCACCGGGTTCCTCGCCGCGTCGGCAGCGTCCAACGAAGCCGGTTACATCACCCAGAAGGTGATTCGCAGTCTTGGCATGCTGGGGTTCGATAACCAGGCGCGTGTCTGACACGGCCCGACGGTGGCAAGTCTTGCCCCGACGTACGGCCGTGGAGCCATGACCAACACCTGGACCGATATCGCCAACGCGAATCTGATCCTGGTGATGGGTGGCAACGCAGCAGAAGCGCATCCCTGCGGCTTCAAATGGGTGACCGAGGCCAAGGCGCATAACGCTGCCCGGCTGATCGTGGTCGACCCGCGTTTTACCCGGACCGCTTCGGTGGCCGACTATTACGCGCCGATCCGCACCGGTACCGACATCGCCTTCATGGGCGGATTGATCAATTACCTGCTGACTCAGGACAAGATCCAGCACGAATACGTGCGCAACTACACCGACGTCTCGTTCATCGTCAAAGCCGGTTATGGCTTTGAGGACGGCATCTTCAGCGGCTATGACGCGGCCAAACGCAGCTACACCGACAAATCCGGCTGGGGTTACGAGCTGGGCGAGGACGGCTTCGTCAAAGTCGACCCGACCCTGCAGGATCCGCGCTGCGTCTATCAATTGATGAAGCAGCATTACAGCCGCTACAACATTGAACTGGCGAGCCAGATCTGTGGGATGCCGGTCGATGCCATGCAGAAAATCTGGGATGAGATTGCCACGTGCTCCACGCCGGGCAAGACCATGACCATCCTGTATGCGCTCGGCTGGACGCAACACTCGATCGGCGCGCAGATCATTCGCAGCGCGGCGATGGTGCAACTGCTGCTGGGTAACGTCGGCATGCCCGGCGGCGGTGTCAATGCCTTGCGTGGGCACTCGAACATTCAGGGCCTGACCGACCTCGGGTTGTTGTCCAACGCGTTGCCGGGCTATCTGACTTTGGGCAGTGACGCCGAGCAGGACTACCCCGCGTTCATTAAAAAACGCACACAAGTGCCATTGCGTCCGGGGCAACTGTCCTACTGGCAGAACTACAGCAAATTCCACGTCAGCCTGATGAAGTCCTGGTACGGCGCCAACGCCACGCTGGAGAACAACTGGAATTACGATTACCTGCCGAAACTGGATATCCCGAATTACGACGTCCTGAAGATGTTCGACCTGATGAGCCAGGGCAAGGTCAACGGCTACTTCTGCCAAGGCTTCAATCCGATCGCTGCGCTGCCGGACAAAAACCGGGTGATGGGCGCACTGGCCAAGCTCAAATGGCTGGTGGTAATGGATCCGCTGGCCACCGAAACCTCGGAGTTCTGGCAGAACGTCGGGCCGTACAACGATGTGAAAAGCGCCGAGATCCAGACCGAAGTGATTCGCCTGCCGACCACTTGCTTTGCCGAGGAGGACGGCTCGCTGGTCAACAGCAGTCGCTGGCTGCAATGGCACTGGAAAGGCGCAGATGGCCCCGGCGAAGCGCAGACCGACATTCGCATCATGAGCGAACTGTTCCTGCGTCTGCGCAAGCGTTATCAGGCCGAGGGCGGCAAGTTCCCCGATCCACTGCTGAACCTGTCGTGGCCGTACAAGATCCCCGACGAGCCATCGCCGGAGGAGCTGGCCAAGGAAATCAACGGTAGCGCCATGGCCGACTTCACCGATGCCAGCGGCGTGGTGGTCAAAGCCGGTTCGCAACTGGCCGGGTTCGGTCTGCTCAAGGATGACGGCAGCACCGCGTCCGGTTGCTGGATCTTCGCCGGCAGTTGGACCGAGGCCGGTAACCAGATGGCCCGACGTGACAATGCCGACCCGTATGGCATGCATCAGCATCAGGGCTGGGCCTGGGCGTGGCCGGCCAACCGGCGGATCCTCTACAACCGCGCTTCGGCGGACGTCGCCGGCAAACCGTGGGATCCGAAAAAGCGCCTCGTATGGTGGAACGGCAAGGCCTGGGGCGGCACCGATGTGCCGGACTACAAGGCCGATGTGCCGCCGGAAGCCGGGATGAACCCGTTCATCATGAACCCGGAAGGCGTGGCGCGGTTCTTCGCCGTCGACAAGATGAACGAAGGGCCATTCCCCGAGCACTACGAGCCGTTCGAAACGCCGATCGGCATCAACCCGCTGCACCCGCAAAACAAGAAAGCCATCAGCAATCCGGCGGCGCGGATCTTCGATTCGGTCTGGGAAAGCCTCGGCGAAGCCAAGGATTTCCCGTACGCCGGCACCAGTTACCGGTTGACCGAGCACTTCCACTTCTGGAGCAAGCATTGCAAGTTGAATGCGATTGCCCAGCCCGAGCAGTTCGTCGAGATCGGCGAAGTGTTGGCGAAGGAGAAAGGCATTGCGGCGGGAGATCGGGTGCGGGTCAGTTGCAAGCGCGGGTTCATCGAGGCGGTGGCGGTGGTGACCAAACGCATCCGGCCGCTGCAGGTCAACGGCCAGGTGGTGCATCAGATCGGCATCCCGCTGCACTGGGGATTCACCGGTCAGACGCGCCACGGTTACCTGACCAACACCCTGGTGCCGTTCCTCGGCGATGGCAACACACAGACCCCGGAATCCAAGTCATTCCTGGTCAACGTGGAGAAACTGTAAATGGCCAGCCAAGACATCATTGCCCGCTCGGCCACCACCACGGTGCCGCCTTCGGTGAGGAATCAGGAGGCGGTGGCCAAGCTGATCGACACCACCAAATGCATTGGCTGCAAGGCCTGCCAGGTCGCCTGCTCGGAATGGAACGAGCTGCGCGACGAGGTCGGCCACAACCACGGCACCTACGACAACCCGCAGGATCTGAGCGCAGAAACCTGGACCTTGATGCGTTTCACCGAACACGAAACCGACGCCGGCAACCTCGAGTGGCTGATCCGCAAGGACGGCTGCATGCATTGTGCCGAGCCGGGTTGCCTGGCGGCATGCCCGAGTCCCGGGGCGATCATCAAGCACGCCAACGGCATCGTCGATTTCGATCAGGATCACTGCATCGGCTGCGGTTACTGCATCACCGGTTGCCCGTTCAACATTCCGCGCATCTCGCAGAAGGATCACAAGGCCTACAAATGCACCTTGTGTTCCGACCGCGTCGCGGTAGGGCTGGAGCCGGCCTGCGTGAAAACCTGTCCGACCGGGGCCATCGTCTTCGGCACCAAGGAAGACATGAAGGAACATGCCGCCGAACGCATCGTCGATTTAAAAAGCCGTGGCTTCGACAACGCCGGTCTGTACGACCCGGAAGGCGTCGGCGGCACCCACGTGATGTACGTGTTGCACCACGCCGACACGCCGAAGATCTACGCCGGGTTGCCGGAGGCGCCGGCCATCAGTCCGCTGGTGGGCTTGTGGAAAGGCATCAGCAAACCCTTGGGCCTGCTGGCGATGGGCGCGGCGGTGCTGGCCGGGTTCTTCCATTACGTGCGTATCGGGCCGAATCGCGTCGAGGAAGATGAACATCCGACGCCGCCGGATACTTCGGTGCATGTTGTCGACCCGGCGGTGCACACCTTCGATCCACGTGGGGAGGACCGGCCATGAGCAACAAGACGATCCTGCGCTACACCGCCAACCAGCGCACCAATCACTGGCTGGTGGCGATTCTGTTCTTCATGGCCGGGCTGTCGGGACTGGCGTTGTTTCATCCATCGATGTTCTGGCTGACCAACCTGTTCGGCGGCGGGCCGTGGACGCGGATTCTGCATCCGTACATGGGAATAGCGATGTTAGTGTTGTTCCTCGGTCTGGTGCTGAGTTTCTGGCGGGCCAACTTCTTCATAAGCAACGACGGCAAGTGGATGCGCCGCATTGATCGGGTGTTGGTCAACGACGAAGAAAGCGTACCGCCAGTGGGCAAGTACAACGCTGGGCAAAAGCTGCTGTTCTGGACTTTACTGCTGTGCATGCTCGGGTTGCTGTTTACCGGGCTCGTGATCTGGCGCGCCTGGTTCAGTGCGTATTTCGGCATCACCGTGATTCGCTGGGCGATGCTGTTGCATGCGCTGGCCGGGTTCATTCTGGTGCTGAGCATCATCATTCACATCTACGCGGGCCTGTGGATCAAGGGCTCGGTGGACGCGATGCTGCATGGCTGGGTCAGCCGCGCCTGGGCGAGGAAACACCACGAACTCTGGTATCGCGAGATCACCCGCGATGAACGCAATCCGGACGTGCCGGAGCGACCGATCACCAAAAAGGGCTGACCTTTGGCAACCATTCTTGAACCCGGGGAAATCGAAGCGGCGGCCAGCTCGCCGCCGTTTCTGCACCTGCCACCGAACAACCTTTTCACCTTGCGCGCCCAGCGTCTGGAGCAATTGGCTCAGGGGCATCCGCTGGCCGATTACCTGCGTCTGATCGCCGGATTGTGCCGGGCTCAGCAGCAGGTTTTCGACGATCCACCGCTGACGGCACCGTTTGATCAGCAAAGGATCGAAGCCTGTCAGCAACATGGCTTACCGCCGTTCGCCGCCGACACATTGGTGCGCGAAGAGGGCTGGCAGGCTTATCTGGGTGCTTTGTTGCAACGTTATGTGGCGCCCGATCAACCCGCCGTAGTCGAAGCGCTCGCCACATTACGCGGCGCCAGCGCCGGGCAGTTGCGTGCGTGGGCCGTGGCGCTGGTCAGCGGCCAGTATTCAATGGTGCCGGCGGCGCTGGTGCCGTTTCTCGGCGCTGGCCTGCAAGCGGCGTGGAGCCATTGGCTGCTCAGCGCCCCGAACCTGCAACTGAAACCCGGCGACAGTCTCAGCCAGTGCCCGGGTTGCGGTTCGCCAGCGATGGCCGGGGTGATCCGCCATCGTGGCAAACACAACGGTCTGCGCTATCTGGTGTGTTCGTTGTGCGCCTGCGAATGGCACGTGGTGCGGGTCAAGTGCGTGTATTGCGAGTCGAGCAAAGGCCTGGATTACCTGAGTCTTGAGGATGATCGGCATGCGGCCAATCAGGCGCCGATTCGGGCGGAGGTTTGCCCGGGCTGCAACAGCTACCTGAAACTGGTCTATCTGGAGAACGATGCCGAAGGCGAAGCGTTGTCGGCTGACCTCACCAGCCTGCTGCTAGACATGCGTCTGGCGCAGGACGGTTATCAGCGTCTGGCACCGAATCTGTTGCTGGCGCCGGGAGACGAATGACCAGAGCGTCTACACTCCTGAAAAACTTGTGAGAGGGGCTTGCTCCCGAAGGGGCCGTGTCAGTCAGATTATTTGTGACGACTCACCGCATTCGCGAGCAAGCCCGCTCCCACAATTGGGGGCCGGTGTGCTGTATTTAGACGCGTTGCGTCAGGTTATGCCGGAGAGTCTTGTTTTCGGGAGTGGCTGATGTCTTCGAGCGTTGCCCTGCGGTTGCCTTCCATTGATGGTTTGTTGCGTCACCCGGCCTGCCTGCTGTTGGCCGAGCGTTACGGGCGTGAGTCGTTGCTGGCCAGTTTGCGTCAGTTGCTTGATGAGTTGCGTTTCAGCGTGTTGAACGGCCAATTGTCAGCCGTCGAAATCAGCCCCGACGTGCTCGCCGGGCGGGTTGGCGAGCGTCTGGCGCAGCAACAGCGCAGCAACGTGCGGCGGGTGTTCAACCTGACCGGCACGGTGCTGCACACCAATCTGGGCCGCGCCTTGCTGCCGGACGAAGCCATCGACGCGGTGCAGATGGCCGCACGTTATCCGCTTAATCTGGAATTCGATCTGGCCAGTGGCAAACGCGGTGATCGCGATGAGCTGATCGAAGGCCTGATCCGCGAACTGACCGGCGCTGAAGCCGTCACCGTGGTCAACAACAATGCCGCTGCGGTGCTCCTGACCCTGAACAGCCTTGGTGCGCGCAAGGAAGGCATCATTTCCCGTGGCGAGCTGATCGAGATCGGCGGCGCGTTCCGCATTCCCGACATCATGGCCCGCGCCGGTGTGCGTCTGCACGAAGTCGGCACCACCAACCGTACCCACGCCCGCGACTACGAAGCGGCGATCAGCCCGCGCAGCGGCTTGATCATGCGCGTGCATGCGAGCAACTACAGCATCGAAGGCTTTACCGCCCGGGTGCCCACCGCCGAACTGGCCGAGCTGGCCCATCGGCACGGCTTGCCGCTGCTGGAGGATCTGGGCAGCGGCAGTCTGCTGGACTTGACCCGTTGGGGGCTGCCAGCGGAACCGACGGTAAGGCAGGCGCTGCTTGATGGCGCGGACATCGTCACCTTCAGCGGCGACAAATTGCTCGGCGGGCCGCAGGCCGGGTTGATTGTCGGGCGCAAAGAGCTGATCGCGAAGATCAAGAAGAATCCGTTGAAGCGCGCCTTGCGGGTCGACAAGTTGACCCTGGCGGCGCTGGAGGCAGTGCTGGGCCTGTATCGCGATCCGGATCGTCTCGCCGAACGTCTGCCGAGTTTGCGCCTGCTGACTCGCCCGCAAGCCGACATCCTCGGCCAGGCTTGCCGTTTGCAACCGGCGATGGCTGAAGCCTTGGGCGAACCCTGGCAGGTCAGCGCCGTGCAGACCTTGGGCATGATCGGCAGCGGCAGCCAACCGGTGGCGCGGTTGCCGAGTGCGGCGCTGTGTCTGCGCCCGCAGGTGTCGAAACGCATGCGCGGGCGTTGTCTGCTGAATCTGGAAGCGGCATTGCGCCAGTTGCCGATCCCGGTGCTCGGGCGCATTGACGACGATGCGCTGTGGCTCGATCTGCGGCAGCTCGACGATGAACCGGCGTGGCTGGCGCAGTTGCCGCAGTTGCAGGTCGAGTCGTGATCGTCGGCACCGCCGGGCACATCGACCACGGCAAGACTTCGCTGCTGCAAGCGCTGACCGGGCAAGCCGGCGACCGCCGCCCGCAGGAGCGCGAGCGCGGGATGACCATCGACCTCGGTTATCTCTACGCGGAACTGGAAGCCGGTGCCGGGCTGACCGGGTTCATCGATGTGCCGGGCCACGAGAAGTTCACCCACAACATGCTCGCCGGTGCGCAGGGCATCGATCTGGTGTTGCTGGTGGTGGCGGCGGACGACGGGGTGATGCCGCAGACCCGCGAGCATCTGGCGATTGTCCAGTTGCTGGGCATTCCCCGGGCGCTGGTAGCGATCACCAAATGCGATCGGGTTGAAGCGGGCAGGGTAGAAGAGGTGCAGCGCCAGGTTCTGGATTTGCTCGAAGCCGGGCCATTCGCCGATGCGCCGACGCTGACCGTGTCGAGCGTGACCGGGCAGGGTGTCGATGAACTGCACCAGACATTGCTGCAGATTCAACGTGAAGTGCATGAGCGCAGTCGCGATGGTGGTTTTCGCCTGGCCATCGACCGCGCATTCAGTGTGGCGGGCGCCGGGATTGTGGTGACTGGCACGGCATTGTCGGGGACGGTTTCTGTCGGGGACAAACTGGTCCTCGGGCCGTCCGGAAAATCGGTGCGGGTGCGAGGCCTGCACGCGCAAAATCAGCCCGCCGAACAGGCCTTCGCCGGGCAACGGGTGGCACTGAATATCAGTGGCGATCGATTGACCCTGGAGCAGATCCATCGCGGCCAATGGCTGGTGGCGGAGTGGCTGCACGCACCGACGCAACGGCTCGATATCGAGTTTCAACTGCTGCCCGGCGAGCGCACGTTCGAACATTTTCACCCGGTGCATGTACATCTCGGCACTCAGGACGTCATCGCCCGTGTGGCGTTGCTCGAAGGTTCGCGCTTGAGCCCCGGTCAGCGCATGTTCGCGCAATTGCTGATCAACGCCCCGGTCCACGCGGTGAAGGGCGATCGCCTGATCCTGCGTGACCAGAGCGCGCAACGCACCCTCGGTGGCGGTCAGGTGCTCGACCCGTTCGCCCCGGCCCGACAACGCCGCAGCCCGGACCGGCTGGCACAACTGCAGGCGCTGGTCAGCGGCGACAGTCTTGAACAGGCGCTGCCGCTGCTGCTCGACCACAGCGCTGGCGGCCTCGATCCGCAGCGTCTGGAGCGTCAGTTCAATCGCCCGCGTGAACACTGGGCACTACCGGCCAACGTGCGCTTGATCGACACCCGCCAAGGGCCGGTGCTGTTCAACGTGCAGCGCTGGGGTCAGTTGAAGTTCACCCTGTTGCAGCAGTTGGCGAAATTGCACGAGCTGGAACCGGACCAGATGGGACCGGATCGCGATCGCCTGCGACGCTTCAGTGGTCTGGCGCTGGAGCGCTCGACCTTTGGCAGCCTGCTGGAAGAACTGCGCGCCGCCGGATCGATCAACGCCAGCGGGCCGTGGTTGCATCTGCCGGATCATCAGGTGCGTTTGAATGCTGAAGACCAAACCCTGTGGCAGCGCATGCAACCGCTGTTCGAACAGGCCGGGTTTGATCCGCCGTGGGTGCGCGCCGTCGCCACAGTGCTCGGTACGGAAGATGCCGTGGTGCGCCTGCTGCTGCGCAAACTGGCGCGCCTGGGGCTGATGCACCAAGTGGTGCGCGATCTGTTTCTGCCTGACGGGCAACTGCGGCGTATGGCCGACATTCTGTTGCAACTGGCACAGGAAAATCCGTCGATCCAGGTGACAACCTTCCGGGATGCGCTAGGCTTGGGACGCAAACGCTGTATTCAGTACCTGGAATACTTCGACCGCCTCGGCCTGACCCGGCGCATCGGCGAATCCCGGATGATCCGCCACGACAACGCGCTGGCCAGTGCCGACGCACCCTGAGTTCAAAGGAAGGCAATCGCGCCCGGTGGCGCGGCCGGGCTTCAAACCCGGTTGGGGACGGCATCCGTTCCCGGGCAGGTTCGACTCCGGCTGCCTTCCGCCAATTACGCAACTTTACCCAATCCCCTGTGGGAGCGAGCTTGCTCGCGAAAGCGGTATGTCATTCAACATCTATGTCGACTGGTCGTCCGCCTTCGCGAGCAAGCCCGCTCCCACAGTGGATGGGGGTTGCACACAAATTTTCTGTACACACCGAACCCTGTGGGAGCGGGCTTGCTCGCGAATGCAATCTGCCATTCAGCGCATTTTTCAGCCCTGCCAAGCCGACGGATTCACCAGATTCACCGGCTTCTCCCCAGCCAGAGCCGCCAGCAGATTGTCCACCGCACACCTGGCCATCGCCTCCCGCGTCTCATGCGTCGCCGAACCCATGTGCGGCGTTGCCACCACATTATTCAGCTGCAACAACGGCGAATCATGATTCAGCGGTTCACGCTCGAACACATCCAGCCCCGCTGCGCGAATCCGCTGATGGCGCAACGTGTCGATCAGCGCCGCTTCATCCACCACTTTGCCCCGCGAGATATTGATGAAGATGCTCTCGGGGCGCATCAGCGCAAACTGCTCGGCGCCGATCAGGCCTTCGGTCTGCGCGGTCAGCGGCAGGGTCAGGCAGATGAAATCCGCCTCTTGCAGTAGCGCCTCAAGGCTACGGTACTGCGCGTCAAAGCGCGCCTCGACCGCCGGTTTTCGCGACTGACTGTGGTAAAGCACCGGCATGCCAAAACCGAAATGTCCACGCTGGGCCAACGCCTCGCCGATGCGGCCCATGCCGATGATGCCCAGGGTCTTGCTGTGCACATCGGTGCCGAAATGCGTCGGGCCTATGTTGCGATGCCATTGGCCACTGCGCACCATATTCGCCAGCTCGACCACGCGCCGGGCGGTGGCGAGGATCAGGGCGAAACCGGTGTCGGCGGTGGTTTCGGTGAGCACGTCCGGGGTGTTGCTGAGGAGGATCTTGCGCCGGGTCAGGTAGTCGATGTCATAGTTGTCGACACCCACCGAGACGCTGGCAATCGCCTCAAGTTGTGGCGCCAGATCGAGCAGCGCGGCGTCGAGTTTCAGGCTGGCGCCGAGCAAACCGTGCGCGCCGGGCAGGGCGTCGCGCAGTTTCATCAAGCCGTCGGCGTCGAGGCTTTCGATCAGCGTCACTTCACACTGTTGCTGCAGACGCGACATCAGCGCCGGCGAGAGTTTCTTGTACAGCACGACTTGCTTTTTCATGAGCAAAAATCTCTTCAGGAATGCGCCGGCACGGGACGCGTGACTACGGCTTTGGCCACGACGCGATCACTGGCGCCGGGCTTGAGAAAAATCGTCAGCACCACCGACAGCAGCAACGCGCCGCTCATCAGCAAGTACGAAGCACCGGGCGAACCGGTGGAGCTGTTCAGATAGCCGACCAGATACGAGCCGCCGAACGAGCCCAGCGCGCCCATGCTGTTGATCAGCGCCATCGCGCCGCCGGCAACGTTGGCCGGAAGGATCTCCGGAACGATGGCGAAGAACGGCCCGTAAGGCGCGTACATGCAGGCGCCGGCGATCACCAGCAGCGTGTAAGACCACCAGAAATGTTCCGCGCCCAGGGCGTAGGAACCGTAGAACGCGACGGAGGCGATCAGCAGTGGCGGCCAGACGAAGCGTTTGCGCTTCTGCAGTTTGTCCGAGCCCCACGACACCGCGAGCATGCCAATCACCGCCGCCAGATACGGCAGCGCCGACAGCCAGCCGGCCTCGATCATGTCCATTTGTGCACCGGCCTTGAGGATCGACGGCAGCCACAGCACGAAGCCGTAGACGCCGATGCTCCAGCAGAAAAACTGCAGCGCCAGAATGATCACCTTTGGCGAACGGAAGGCTTCGGCGTAGTTCTTCACCGCTTTGATCCCGACCTGTTCGGCGGCAAGGGCGCTTTCCAGGTCATGCTTTTCCTGCTCGCTCAACCACTTGGCATGAGCGGGACGATCGTCGGCCAGTTTCCACCAGATAAACGCCCAGAGCACCGCCGGCAAACCTTCGATGATGAACATCCAGCGCCAGCTGAAGTGCTGCACCAGATAGCCCGAAACCACCGACATCCACAGCATCGTTACCGGGTTGCCGAGGATCAGAAAGGTGTTGGCTCGCGAGCGCTCGGCACGGGTGAACCAGTGGCACAGGTAGACCAGCATCGCCGGCATCACTGCGGCTTCGACCACGCCGAGCATGAAGCGGATCACGATCAGCCAGTAAGCGTTGGACACCACCCCGGTCAGGGTGGCGAGGCCGCCCCAGAAAATCAGGCTGAAGAAGATCAGCTTTTTCACGCTGTGCTTTTGCGCGTAGATCGCCCCCGGCACCTGGAAGAAAAAGTAGCCGAGGAAGAACAGCGCACCGAGCAATGAAGACAGGCCCGGGGTGATCATCAGGTCCGCGGCCATACCGGACGCGGCGGCGAAGCCGTAGTTGGCGCGATCCAGATACGCCAGGCTGTAGGTGATGAACACGATGGGCATGATGTACCACCAGCGGCGGGCGGCGAGGGTTGCGGTTTTCATGGTGTTGCTCCTGAGCTTGTTGTTTTTGTCGCAGCAGGTTCAATGAATTGGTTGTCTGAGCGGGCCTCATCGCGAGCAGGCTCACTCCTACAAGGGTTATGTGTTTGCCGCTGCAGCTGTGACTGGCGGAGATCCAATGTAGGAGTGAGCCTGCTCGCGATCAGCGGCCTCGAATTCAGCGACGAGTTCGGGCCGGGTCGGCAACCCCTCCATGTCCCCGCGACTCTGCACCGCCCGACTGCCAATCCAGTTCGCGCGTTGCACCGCCTCGGCAAAACTCTGATGCTCAAGCAGGGCACTGATCATGCCGACCGCAAAGCCATCACCCGCACCCACGGTGTCGACCACGTTGGCCACCGGCACCCCGGCGACAAACCCCTGATCCAGTTGCGTGCGGTAATAGGCACCCTGTGGCCCAAGCTTGATCGCTACGGCTTCGGCACCCTGATCGAGATAAAACGCGGCGATGTCCGCCGGATCTTCGAACCCGGTCAGCAGCCGTCCTTCGCTCAACCCCGGCAGCACCCAATGGGCGAGGGCGGCGAGGCGGTTGATCTCGCGGATCATTTCTTGCTCAGAGGCCCACAGGCTCGGGCGCAAGTTGGGGTCGAACGACACGCTGCGCCCGGCATGGCGCATGCGTGTCATCAGCTCGAACGACATTTCCCGGGCGGTTGCCGACAGCGCCGGCGGAATTCCGGTGGCGTGCAGGTGACGGGCGCCGAGCAAGGTGTCGCTGATCGACTGCACGGACAAATGACTCGCCGCCGAGCCACGGCGGAAATACTCGACTTGCGGGTCGCTGCCGTCGTCGTTACGCGACTTGAACTGGAAACCGGTCGGGTGCTGGTGATCGACCGCGACATGGCTGCAATCCAGACCTTCCTTGATCAAGGTCTCGACCACAAACCGTCCGAGGGAATCGCTGCCGACCCGGCTCAGCCACGCCACATTGAAACCCAGGCGCGACAAGCCGATCGCCACGTTGCTGTCGGCGCCGGCAATGCGTTTGTGAAAGTGCTCGACCGCAGCCAGATCACCGGTCTGCTCGGCGACCAGCATCGCCATGGTTTCGCCGAACGACAGAATATCGATGTCAGACATGGGCAGGCTCCAGACGCGATTGGCCGAGGCAGGCGAGGGCGGCGACGTGCTCGGTAGTCAGTGCCACCAGGTCATCGCCCTGCAATGGGTATTCGGCGGCACGCATGACGCCTTGGGCCATGTGCCGCAGCAGTTGTTCCCACAAATGCAGGTCGCTGACGGCCGGTGGCACGGCGACCAGTTTGCCGTCGGCGCGGCGCGCTACCGCTTTGCAATGCACGTAGCCGACGTGGCGTCCGAGCAGGCGCGCGGCGTTGGCGGCGGACTGGTCCTGCCACTGCCAGTTGCCGATGTCGAAGGTCATCTTGATCGGCAAATCATGCTGCTCGACCGCCGCGAAAAAACGCTGGAACGGCTCGATGCGGCCGCCATGCAAGGTCTGATCGTTTTCCACCAGCAACTGCACCGGACTGTTGCCCAGCAGTTGTTTCAGCACCTGCAAATCACAGTTGTCGGTGAAGTAACCGAGCGAGACCTTCAGCCATTTCGAGCCAAACGCCTCTGCATGTTGCAGGGCGCTGATCAACTCGGGATTGGGCCGCGCCTGACCGGCGAGCCACAGTTCGCTGGGCGACGAATAAATGCTTTGCAGGCCCTGCGCCCGGGCGGCGGCGTGCAGTTGCTCGGGCACTTCGCGGGTCAGCAACTCTTCGCGCCACTCGATGCGATCAGCGCCGGCAGCGGCCAGCACATCGATGAAGAAGTCCTGCCCGCGTTGGCGCACAAGCTCGGCGCCGTAGCTGGACAGGCTGATGGAAACGGCAGGTTTATTCATTGTTATCTACCTCTGAAACCGGTTTCATTTTTGTTCAAAAAAATCTGATTGATCTTCGTCGGGCGTTCGGGCGCCATCGCGAGCAGGCTCACTCCTACATTTGGAATGCGCTCCCCCTGTAGGAGTGAGCCTGCTCGCGATGGCGCCATAACAGTCACCGCAAAGATCCTCGGGTAGACCCGCGCTCAACCAGCACCGGCGCAAAATCCACTCTGCGCGCTACCTCGACATCCCCCCGCAAACGCTTGAGCAAACACTCAAACGCCCGCGCGCCAATCTCGGCTGTGGGCTGAGCGAGGGCGGTAATCCCGCTGCCGACCAACGGGTACCAATCCAGATCATCCAGGGCAATCAGCCCGACATCCTCGAACAATCGGCAACCGATTTCGCGCAAGGCGAGGGTGCAGGCCAACGCTGCCACGCCATTGGCGCAGAACAGCGCTTTCGGCCCATTCGCCGGTTGCTTCAAGAAGTGCTGAAGTTGAGTGGCAAGTTCTGCGCCGGTTTCCAGCACCGCCCCGGTCAGCCCGGAACGCTGGGCCATCTGCTGCTGAAAACTGCTGACCCGCTCGATCCGCGAACTGGTGCCGTCAAAAGGCTCAGTCACCAGCAACACATCGCGATAGCCGCGCTGCTCAAGGTGCGTCAGGGCCATCTCGACCGCCTGCGGGTTGTTCAGCCCGAGCATGTCGCTGTCGAGGCCATCGACCTTGCGATCCACCAGCACCAGCGGCATTTCCCGGTGCAGTTCGTGGAGTTCGTCACGGTGGTGGCCAAGGGTGTTCACGATCAGCCCTTCGATGTTGTACGAGCGCAACAGCGCCAGGTGCTGGCGTTCCTGTTCGTCATCACGGTCGGTGTTGCACACCACCAGGCTGTAGCCGTGCGCACGGCAGGCGGTTTCCACCCCGTGCATCACGGCAATCGAATAAGGGTTGCGGATATCGGCCACCAGCATGCCGATCAGGCGGGTGCGCCCACGTTTGAGGCCACGGGCCATCTGGTTCGGGCGATAACCCAGCTCGCTGATCGCCTGCTCGATACGCGAGGCGATGGCATCGGAGAGCAGGGCGCGGTCGTCGCCGATAAAGCGCGAGACGCTGGCCTTGGACACGCCGGCGCGTTCGGCAACATCAAGCATGGTCACGCGGCTGCGCTGGGCGGCGGAGAAGTCGTTCATGGTCTGAAACCTATTATTGGATTTATTCGTTTCGTGCGCCGCGATGGCGCTGAAACCGGTTTCAGGAAACACCAGAAGCCGACGCTCCGTCAAGTGAATGCGCGTGGTACTTCAACTTGGCGCCGACGGGCGGTGCTCAGCGTTACAGAAGTATCTGCGCAAAGCTCAGCCAAACAGGCCGGCAGCAATATTGATCGAAAACCCCAGAATCGCCGTATTGAACACAAATCCAATCAACGATTGCGCCAACACGATCTTGCGAATATCGCGAGTAGCAACGCCGACATCGGCAGTCTGCACCGCCACGCCGATGGTGAACGAGAAATACAGAAAGTCCCAGTAATTGGGCGTGGTCAGGCCTTCGGCAAAACGCAAGGCCGGTTCCTTGCCGTCCCAGGTGTAAAACAGGCGCGCATAGTGCACACAGAAGATCACCCCGATCACCAGCCACGAACCCACCACGGTGACGGCGGTGAACGCGTAATGCAGAAGTTTGCGATGGGTATCCAGATCCTTGGTGCCGGCCAGTTCCAGGGTGATGGCGGCCAGGCTTGCCAACGCTGCGATACACACCACGAACAGCACCAGTCCGGCGTTCTCGTCTTCAACGACGGCGATGCGTTTGACGTCCGGTGCCTTGGCCCGAGTGGCCAGCCAGAACATCAGGATCAGGTAAGTCCAGACGCCGGCATTCCAGCCGATGAGGATTTTGCTGACGATGGAGTCGGCAGGGATCAGCAGGCCAGTGGCAAGGCCAACCAGAGCGGCAGCGGACAGGCGAGGGTGGGTGCGGGCGAGAAAACGCATGGGGACTCGATGGGCCAGGATGTCTTTACACCTTAGCCCAGCGACGTCCGGGATGACCACTGACGTGACTGTTCGAATGACTTTGTGGGAGCGGGCTTGCTCGCGAAAGCGGTGTGTCAGCTACATCAGTATTGACTGACACGACGCCTTCGCGAGCAAGCCCGCTCCCACAGGGATCAGTGGTGTTTGCTGAAGCGTTGTACGAGCTTCATCACTACTACAAAGAACAATGGCACGAAGATCACCGCCAGCGTCGCCGTGATCATGCCGCCGATCACTCCGGTGCCGATGGCTTGCTGGCTCGCCGAACTGGCGCCAGTGGCGATGGCCAGCGGCACTACGCCGAGGATGAACGCCAGCGAAGTCATGACAATCGGCCGCAGACGCAGGCGCGCGGCTTGCAACGTCGCATCGATCAAATCGTGACCCTCGTCATACAGGCTCTTGGCGAACTCGATGATCAGGATCGCGTTTTTCGCCGACAGACCGATGATGGTAATCAGCCCGACCTTGAAGAACACATCGTTGGGCATGCCGCGCAAGGTCACCGCCAGCACTGCGCCGAGCACACCCAGCGGCACCACCAGCAGCACCGAAGTCGGAATCGACCAGCTCTCGTACAGCGCCGCCAGACACAGGAACACGATCAGCAACGACAGACCGAGCAAGATCGGCGCTTGACTGCCGGACAACCGTTCCTGCAACGACAGCCCGGTCCATTCCTGACCCAGACCCTTCGGCCCTTGGGCGACCAGACGTTCAATCTCCGCCATCGCTTCACCGGTGCTGTGCCCGGGCGACGGTTCGCCGGAAATCGCAATCGCCGGGTAACCGTTGTATCGGGTCAGTTGTGCCGGGCCTTGCGTCCATTTCGCCTGGACGAACGCCGACAGCGGCACCATGTGCCCGGCGTTATTGCGCACGTGCATTTTCAGCAGGTCATCAACCTGACTGCGCTGATCGCCTTCGGCCTGGACCACCACCCGCTGCATGCGCCCCTGATTGGGGAAGTCGTTGATGTAGGAAGAACCCACGGCGGTGGACAGCACGCTGCCGATATCAGCGAACGACACGCCCAGCGCATTGGCCTGCTTGCGGTCTACCTCCAGTTGCACCTGCGGCGCTTCGGCCAGCGCGCTTTCGCGCACGTTCATCAGCACCGGGCTTTTCTCGGCGGCGGCGAGCAGTTCGGTGCGCGCCTGCATCAATGTCGCGTGACCGAGGCCGCCGCGATCCTGCAGACGGAATTCGAAACCGCTCGACGTACCGAGGCCGTCAACCGGTGGCGGCAACACCGCGAACGCGATGGCGTCCTTGATCTGGCTCAGGGCAATGTTGGCGCGGTCGGCAATCGAAGTAGCCGAGTCGTCGCTGCCGCGTTCCGACCAGTCCTTGAGGGTGGTAAACGCCAGCGCCGCATTCTGCCCGCTACCGGAGAAGCTGAAGCCGAGAATCACCGTGCTGTCGCCCACCCCCGGTTCACTGGCGTTGTGCGCTTCGATCTGTTCGACCACCTGCACCGTACGGTTCTTGCTCGCACCCGGCGGCAACTGAATATCAGTGATGGTGTAACCCTGATCCTCGACCGGCAGGAACGAGGAGGGCAGACGCGCAAAGCACAACCCCATGCCGATCAGCAGCACGCCGTAGATCAGCAGATAACGCCCGCTGCGCTTCAGCGCGTAACCGACCCAGCCTTGATAACGATCGGTCAGTTGCTCGAAGCGGCGGTTGAACCAGCCGAAGAATCCGCTTTTCTCGTGGTGCTCGCCCTTGGCGATCGGCTTGAGCAGCGTGGCGCACAGTGCAGGCGTCAGAGTCAGGGCCAGGAACGCCGAGAACAGGATCGAGGTCGCCATCGACAGCGAGAACTGCCGGTAAATCACCCCCACCGAACCCTGCATGAATGCCATCGGGATGAACACCGCCACCAGCACCAGGGTAATGCCGATGATCGCCCCGGTAATCTGCTTCATCGCCTTGCGCGTCGCCTCTTTCGGCGACAGTCCTTCAGTGGCCATGATGCGCTCGACGTTTTCCACCACGACGATGGCGTCGTCCACCAGAATGCCGATCGCCAGCACCATGCCGAACATGGTCAGCACGTTGATCGAAAAGCCCAGTGCGAGCATGGTGGCGAAGGTGCCCATCAGGGCCACCGGCACTACCAGCGTCGGGATCAGCGTGTAGCGGATGTTCTGCAGGAACAGGAACATCACCGCAAACACCAGCAGCATCGCCTCGCCCAAGGTGTAAACCACTTTGGTGATCGAGACTTTGACGAACGGCGAGGTGTCGTACGGAATCTTGTATTCGACACCGGCCGGGAAATAGCGCGACAGCTCGTCCATCTTCGCCCGGATCAAAGTGGCGGTCGCCAAGGCATTGGCCCCCGGCGCCAGTTGCACGCCGACGGCGGTGGACGGCTTGCCGTTCAGGCGCGTGCCGAACTGGTATTCCTGACTGCCTACTTCGACCCGCGCCACATCGCCGATGCGCACGGTGGAGCCGTCAGGATTGGCCTTGAGCACGATGTCGGCGAACTCTTCTGGCGTCGACAACTGACCCTTGACCAGAATGGTCGCGGTGATTTCCTGCGAGGACGGATTGGGCAAGTCGCCAATGCTACCCGCCGACACCTGGGCGTTCTGCGCGACGATGGCGGCGTTGACATCGGCCGGGGTCAGGTTGAAACCGATCAGCTTCTGCGGATCGATCCAGATCCGCATCGCGCGTTCGGCGCCATACAGCTGCGCCTTGCCGACACCGTCGATGCGTTTGATCTCGTTCATCACGTTGCGCGCCAGGTAATCACTGAGCGCCACGTCATCGAGCTTGCCGTCGCTGGAGGTCAGGGTGATCAGCAGCAGGAAGCCGGCAGAGACTTTCTCCACCTGCAAACCCTGCTGGTTCACTGCTTGCGGCAAGCGTGACTCGACCACTTTGAGGCGGTTCTGCACATCGACCTGGGCCAGCTCCGGGTTGGTGCCCGGCTGGAACGTCGCTTTGATCGTCGCACTGCCGAGGCTGCTTTGCGATTCGAAGTACAGCAGATGATCGGCGCCGTTGAGCTCTTCCTCGATCAGGCTGACCACGCTTTCATCGACGGTCTGCGCCGAGGCACCGGGGTAGACGGCGTAGATTTCGATCTGCGGAGGGGCAACGTCGGGGTACTGCGCCACCGGCAATTGCGGGATGGCCAGCGCACCGGCCAACAGGATGAACAGGGCGACAACCCAGGCGAACACCGGGCGATCGATAAAGAACTGCGGCATATAAAAGCGTCCTGCTTACTGACCAGAGGTCTGGGCAAGTGGAAGAGGGGTGTCGTCGATCTGCACTTTTTCGCCGGGACGGGCGTGCTGCAGGCCTTCAATGACAATGCGGTCGCCGGGCTTGAGGCCACCGCTGACGATCCAGCGATCGCTCTGCACCGCGCCCAGTTGCACTGGCTGCTGGGCCACGCGCATTTGCTCGTCGACAGTCAGCACTTGGGCCATACCCGCGCTGTCACGCTGTACCGCACGTTGCGGCACGGTGATGCCGTTCTGTACGGTGGCTTGTTGCAGACGTACGCGGATGAAGCTGCCCGGCAGCAGGTCGAGGTCAGGATTGGGGAACTCGCTGCGCAGAATGATCTGGCCGGTGCCCGGATCGACCGTGATGTCGCTGAACAGCAATTTGCCCGGTAACGGGTAGAGGCTGCCGTCATCCTGAATCAGCGTGGCCTTGACCTGATCCTGACCGACTTCCTGCAACTGCCCGGAACGGAACGCGCGGCGCAGCTCATTGAGCTCACGGGTCGACTGGGTGAGGTCGGCGTAGATCGGGTTGAGCTGCTGGATCAGCGCCAGCGGCGTGGTTTCATTCTGCCCGACCAGTGCGCCTTCGGTGACCAGAGCACGACCGACACGCCCGGAAATCGGCGCGGTGACGGTGGCGTAGCCGAGGTTCAGCTTCGCCCGTTCTACCGCAGCTTTATTGGCTGCCACGTCGGCGGCGGTTTGCCGGGCATTGGCACGGGCGTTGTCGTAATCCTGAGCGCTGATGGCCTTGTCATCGATCAACTGTGCGTAGCGTTGCTCCTGCAGCCTGGCCTGGAAGGCATTGGCCTCGGCCTTGCGCAGCGCGGCTTCGGCGCTGTCCAGGTCAGCCTTGAACGGCGCCGGGTCGATGCGAAACAGCACGTCGCCCTTTTTCACGTCGCTGCCTTCACGGAAGGTCCGTTGCAGTACCACGCCGGCCACCCGGGCGCGCACTTCGGCGATGCGTGGCGCGGCGATACGCCCGCTCAGTTCGCTGCTGATCGACAGGGGGCGGGCCTCGATGGTCTCGATGCGCACGGTGGCTGGCGGCGCTTCTTCTTCGGCCTTCGAGGACGAATCACAGGCGCTCAGCAACAGCGCAACGGCGATCAGGCCGAGCCCGGCCAGCAGATTTTTCGACATGTACCACCCCCAATATTGAAGCCCGCATCCTAAGGCCAGACGCCGAGGGTAGCGGTGAAGCTTTGTAGGCGCTGTGTGAAATTGTGTAAGGGTTTTACTCAGGGACGGGCGAGGCCGTATATCCTTTACGCCTTGAAATTTATTGCGACAGATAAACCGCCATCGCGAGCAGGCTCACTCCTACATTGGAACTGTGCCAGACACGAACCTTGTAGGAATGAGCCTGCTCGCGATGAGGCCCAAACAGTCGCCACAGCACTTTCCTGGAACACCCCATGCCCAACATCCTCCTGGTCGAAGACGACACCGCCCTCGCCGAACTGATTTCCAGCTACCTGGAGCGCAACGGCTATTCCGTCTGCGTGATCGGGCGTGGCGACCATGTGCGTGAACGGGCGCGGATCAATCCGCCGGATCTGGTGATCCTCGACCTGATGCTGCCCGGCCTCGATGGCTTGCAGGTCTGCCGCTTGCTGCGGGCGGATTCGGCGACGCTGCCGATCCTGATGCTGACCGCCCGCGACGACAGTCACGATCAGGTACTCGGACTGGAAATGGGCGCCGACGATTACGTCACCAAACCCTGCGAGCCACGGGTTCTGCTGGCCCGGGTGCGTACTTTGTTGCGGCGTAGCAGCCTCGGTGAACCGATGACGGTCAATGACCGGATCGTGATGGGCAATCTGTGCATCGACTTGTCCGAGCGCACCGTGACCTGGCGTGAGCAACCGGTGGAGCTGTCCAGCGGCGAATACAATTTGCTGGTGGTGCTGGCCCGGCATGCCGGGGAAGTGCTGAGCCGCGACCAGATCCTGCAGCGTCTGCGCGGCATCGAGTTCAATGGCACCGATCGTTCGGTGGACGTGGCGATTTCCAAGCTGCGGCGCAAGTTTGACGACCATGCGGGCGAGGCGCGCAAGATCAAGACCGTGTGGGGCAAGGGTTACCTGTTCAGCCGTTCCGAATGGGAATGCTGAGCTGATGTTCAGAATCCTCTTTCGTCTGTATCTGGTGACGATCGTCTCCTACAGCGCGGCGATCTATCTGGTGCCGGATCTGGTGGTCATGGCATTCCGCGAGCGCTTCATCACCTACAACCTCGACTATTCGCGCGGCCTGCAATCGCTGATCACCCGACAGTTTCACGCGGTGCCGCAGGAGCAGTGGCCAGCGTTGGCGCAGTCGATGGACAAGGACTTCCAGCCGCTCCACATCGTCCTGGCGCGCATCGACGACGCCGGGTTCACCGCCGCCGAGCAGGCGCGTTTGCGCGCCGGGGAAAACGTGGTGCGTATCGGCGATTGGGGGTGGCGCACCTTGGCGGTCACCCCACTGAACGATGACGTCGCTGTGCAAATGGTGGTTCCGCCGGATCCGCTGGACGTCAATCTGTTGTACTGGAGCATCAACGTGCTGATCGGCGCGAGCATGCTCGCCTGCCTGCTGCTGTGGATTCGTCCGCACTGGCGCGATCTGGAGCGCCTCAAGGGCGCCGCCGAACGCTTCGGCAAGGGGCATCTGAACGAGCGCACACAGATTCCGGCCAGTTCCAACATCGGCAGCCTGGCTAACGTGTTCGACACCATGGCTGGCGACATCGAGGATCTGCTCAATCAGCAGCGCGACCTGCTCAATGCGGTGTCCCACGAATTGCGCACGCCGCTGACCCGTCTGGACTTCGGTCTGGCCCTGGCGCTGTCCGATGACTTGCCGGTGACCAGTCGCGAGCGCCTGCAAGGGCTGGTCGCACACATTCGGGAACTGGATGAGCTGGTGCTGGAACTGCTGTCTTACAGCCGTTTGCAGAACCCGGCGCAGTTGCCGGAGCAGGTCGAGGTTTCGCTGGATGAGTTCATCGACAGCATTCTGGGCAGTGTCGATGAAGAGCTGGACTCACCGGACATCGTTATCGACGTGCTGCTGCACGGTCAGCTCGAACGCTTCACGCTGGATCCGCGCCTGACCGCCCGGGCGATTCAGAACCTGCTGCGCAATGCCATGCGCTATTGCGAAAAACGCATTCAGATTGGTGTGCAGGTCAGCCCCGATGGTTGCGAGATCTGGGTCGACGACGATGGCATTGGCATCCCGGATGACGAGCGGGAGCGGATTTTCGAACCGTTTTATCGACTTGATCGCAGTCGTGATCGGGCTACCGGCGGCTTTGGTCTGGGCCTGGCCATCAGCCGTCGGGCGCTGGAGGCGCAGGGCGGGACGCTGACGGTGGAAAGTTCGCCGTTGGGTGGGGCGCGGTTCAGGTTGTGGTTGCCTGACATGACTTGACCCGAAACCTGTGGGAGCGGGCTTGCTCGCGAAAGCGGTGTGTCAGATTAACTTATGTCGACTGACACTCCGCCTTCGCGAGCAAGCCCGCTCCCACAGGGATTTGTGTTGGTCAGAGGAGTTGGTTTGATTGAATCAAGCCAACCCCGGCCGTCTGCATCCGCTCCATCGCCGCTGCCAGTGATCCATCCCTGTCAATGGCACGACAGGCGTCCAGCACCACGAACGCATTGAACCCCGCCGCCCGCGCATCCAGCGCCGAGAACATCACACAGAAGTCCAGCGCCAGACCGACCATGTACACCGTGTCGATACCGCGCTCCTTCAGATAACCGGCCAGGCCGGTGGTGGTGTGCCGGTCTGCTTCGAGAAATGCCGAATAGCTGTCGATGTCCGGATTGCAGCCCTTGCGGATGATCAGCTGCGCGTGCGGCAGATCCAGCCCGGGGTGAAACTCGGCACCGGATGTGCCTTGCACACAATGCTCCGGCCAGAGTACCTGCTCGCCGTAGGGTAACTGAATCACCTCGTAAGGCTGGCGTCCGGGGTGGCTTGAGGCGAAGGACGCGTGGCCGCTCGGGTGCCAGTCCTGGGCAATCACCACCTGTTTGAACCGGCTACCGAGGCGATTGATCAGCGGCACGATCTGATCGCCTTCGGGCACGGCCAACTGGCCGCCGGGGATGAAGTCGTTCTGCACGTCAATGACCAGCAGGGCGGTGCGGGGTGAAATCTGCATCGGGGCTTCCTCCTTGGATAATCACCCGCTCAGCATAGTGGAGCGGCACTCACGCGCCCAGCTTGTCGACCAGGTGTTTTGCCAGGTCTTCCAGCGCCGGCGCCGGGTTGTGGCCGATCAGCATCCAGGCATGTTCACCTTCGGTCCAGTACACCACGTTCATCTCGTGTCGGCGTTCGTGCGCCAATGGCCGGCTGCCGCTGTTGGAGCGGGTCACGCACAAGGCCAGCGGCCCATGTTTCGCATCGAGATAGGTCAGTTGTGCAATCGGCACGCCGTCGTACTCGAGCATTTGTGCACGCTTGAGTTCGGCGCCCGGCAACCTCACCAGCGCCGGCGACAGATTCAGCCCCAAGCGTGCATCCACCGCACGCAGTTGCGCGCGCTGGCTGGCTTCGTCGCTCGGCAGGTGATCGAGAGTGTGCGACACATACAGCGCCATGTAGTCACCCACCAGCGCACGCCAGTTATGTGTTTGCCGGGTTTGCCAGGCGAGAAACAGACGATCGGCCAACACACCGCCCGCCAGCAGACTCGCGGCGGCGGCACCGATGAACCAGCGCCGGCTCAGGCCTGGCTGCTGAGAGGCGGGAATGGCATCAAGACGCGCCTGCAAACGTTCCAGCGGTGCCTGTTGCGCCAGTTCGTCATAGGCTTCCTTGTACGGCAGGCTGCTGCGGTCAAGCCATTGCACGCGCAGGCTGAGCAACGGGTCGTCGGCAATCGCGCTGTCGAGCTGGCTGCGATACGCCGGGTCCAGCTCGTTATCGAGGTAAGCCGTCAGTTGTTCGTCGGAGGGCTTGTTCATGAGCGGTCACCTCCGGTGGTTTGCGGCACGGCTTGCAGCGGCGGGTATTCGGCCAGTTTCAGGCGCGCGGTGGCCAGACGGCTCATTACCGTGCCGATCGGCACTTGCAGGATCTCGGCGACGTCGCGGTAGGACAAGCCTTCGACATACGCCAGGTACACGGTTTCACGCTGGGTTTCCGGCAACGCATCGACCCGACGGATCACCTGCGCCGCCAGCACATGAGTCTGCGCGAAGGCCAGTTGCCCGTCGGCATCAACCTGTCCCGCACCCTGACGCACCCGACGCACGCGCACTTCGTTGAGCCAGATCGAATGCAGGATGCTCAGCAGCCAGCGATCCATGCGCGTGCCGGCCACATATTGGCCGGCACGTTCCAGCGCCCGCACACACGTGGCCTGCACCAGATCCTCGGCCACGTGCCGATTGCGCGACAGCAGCAAACCGTAGCGCCACAGCCGCGCCAGATGCTGTCCGAGTTCCGCTCTGAATGCCTGATCGCTGACGATGATGGCGTTCCTTTATCTATGTCAGGTTTTCGATGAATCGTTGATGGCTTCAGCCAGGTCCTGGTATTCCTCGCAGGCGGCGCTTTCATCACCGTTGGCAAACGCCATCGACGCAGACAGCGCGGTCACCAGCCGCCACGGGGCGGCGAACATAACGGAACGGATAGTCATGGGCAAGGTTCCACAGAGGGTTATGTTTCACTTTGAACAACACCGTACGGCATTTGATTCATTGTTTTGTCAGGCTCTGTTCAAGGAACGCGCAAATGCCGGCGTTATGCTCAGCAATGCCAGCCGTCCATCCAGCGCCTTGCCATGCTGCCGCGCTGACACATGAGGAACTGCCATGAAAGATCAGGTTCATCACTCCGCTGCTGCCGGCTACAAGACTGCCGCCGATACCTACGTCAAAGGCCGCCCCGATTATCCGCCGCAGGTCAGTCAGTGGCTGACGCAGACGCTGGGTCTGGACAGTCACAAGACTGTCATCGATCTGGGCGCCGGTACCGGCAAGTTCACCGGACGGCTGGTGGCGACCGACGCGCAGGTGATCGCTGTGGAACCGGTGGCGCAGATGCTGGAAAAACTCTCCGCTGCCTGGCCCGATGTATTGGCCGTGAGCGGTACCGCGACCGATCTGCCATTGCCCGACGCGTCGGTGGACGTGGTGGTCTGCGCCCAGGCGTTTCACTGGTTCGCTACCGCAGAATCCTTGAGCGAAATTGCCCGGGTACTCAAGCCCGGCGGCAAGCTTGGCCTGATCTGGAACCTGCGCGATACGCAGGTCAGTTGGGTGCCGAAGCTCGACGCAATCGTCAACGCGCTGGAGGGGGACACGCCGCGTTACTACACCGGTCAATGGCGCGAAGCGTTTCCGCATCCGGCGTTCGGGGCGCTGCAGTTGCAGCAGTTTCATCACGGACACACCGGCTCGCCCGAGGACGTGATTTTCAATCGGGTGCGCTCCACCAGTTTCATTGCAGCATTGCCGCAGGCGCAGCGCGACAAGGTTGATGAGCAGATTCGCGCGCTGATTGTCTCGGAACCGGCGTTGCGTGGGCGACACGAGCTGACGGTGCCTTATGTGACAGCGGCGTATGTGGCGGTGAAGAGCGGTTAGGAATTTTTTGCTGCACATACAAAACCCTGTAGGAGCTGCCGCAGGCTGCGATCTTTTGATCTTCAAAGTCAAAAGATCGCAGCCTTCGGCAGCTCCTACAGGGTTTTGTATCCGATGCAAAAAGTGGAAACCAGCCTGCTGGCGATTTCATTCAGTCCCGCATTTGGCCGAACCGCCATCGTGATGCCTTGTTATAGTTCGGGCCTCATTTTCTGCCCGGTAAAGGATCACTGCCATGACTCAATACACCGCCTTCAGCGTCGAACTGGCCGACAACATCGCTCATGTGCAGATCAATCGTCCGGAAAAGATCAACTCGATGAATGCCGCGTTCTGGAGCGAGATCGTCGAGATTTTCCAGTGGATCGATGACACCGATGAAGTGCGGGTGGTGGTGCTGAGCGGCAACGGCAAACACTTTTCCTCCGGCATCGACCTGATGATGCTCGCCGGCGTCGCCAACGAACTGGGCAAGGACGTCGGCCGTAACGCGCGCCTGCTGCGGCGCAAGATTCTCACCCTGCAAGCCTCGTTCAATGCCGTCGACAACTGCCGCAAACCGGTGCTGGCGGCGATTCAAGGCTATTGCCTGGGTGGCGCCATCGACCTGATCGCCGCCTGCGACATGCGCTACGCCGCCGAAGATGCGCAATTTTCGATCAAGGAAATCGATATCGGCATGGCCGCCGATGTTGGCACTTTGCAACGGTTGCCACGGATCATCGGTGACGGCATGCTGCGTGAACTGGCTTACACCGGGCGTACTTTCGGCGCAGAAGAAGCGCGCAGCATCGGCCTGGTCAATCGCGTTTACGCTGACAAGGATCTGCTGCTCGAAGGCGTGATGGACATTGCTCGCGACATCGCCAGCAAATCGCCAATTGCGGTCACCGGCACCAAGGAAATGATCAGCTACATGCGCGACCATCGCATCGACGACGGCCTCGAATACGTTGCCACCTGGAACGCCGCCATGTTGCAATCCACCGACTTGCGCGTGGCCATGGCCGCCCATATGAGTAAACAGAAACCCGAATTTCTGGATTGAGAAACCATGACAGCTCGCTGGACCACTGCAGTACTGGACACCGATCAACCCGGCGGCTGGGCCGTGGCGCGTAGCCCCGAAGGCTTTTTGTTCGATGACAACGGCGCGCTGTTCCCGCGGGAGTGGCTCAAGCGTCAGGACCTGTCAGTCCTCGCCGAACACGGCATCGGCCATCTCGATGGCGAGCCGGTGTATCTGCTGGAGCTGCGCAGTTCCAGTGACGTGCCGGGCTGCAACTGGAAAGGCCTGCGGGCGTTCATGCTCGATGGCGATCACACCGTCTACAAAGTGCTGGGTTATGCCGCGCAGATCGGCACCTGGGCGCGTGAACATCGCTTTTGCGGCAACTGTGGGCAGGTGATGACGCAGGTGCCGCGCGAACGGGCGATGTATTGCCAGCCGTGCGATTTGCGCAGCTATCCACGGATTTCGCCGAGCATGATCGTGCTGATCACCCGCGGAGACGAGATCCTGCTGGCGCGCTCACCGCGTTTCGTCACCGGGGTCTACAGCACGCTGGCCGGTTTCGCCGAGCCGGGCGAATCGGCGGAGGACTGCCTGATTCGCGAGGTGCGCGAGGAAGTCAGCATTGAGGTGAAGAACATCCAGTACATGGGCAGCCAGTGCTGGCCGTTCCCGCATTCGATGATGCTCGGCTTCCATGCCGAATATGCCGGGGGCGAGATCGTCTGTCAGGAAGACGAGATCGAAGACGCCCAATGGTTCAACGTGCACGATCTGCCGCCGTTGCCGGCGTCAAAATCGATTGCCCGTTACCTGATCGACGTCTACGTGGCGCGCCGTTTAGGCCACGCTGAACCAGTGTTGCCAGGCTAGGCGCACGGTCAAACCCAGTACCACGGTGATGAATACCGGACGAATGAACTTGGCGCCGCCGCTGATCGCGGTGCGCGCCCCGAAGAACGCGCCGACCATCACCGACAGGCCCATGCTCAGGCCGATGATCCAGTCCACTTGCCCGGAAAACACGAACACCGACAGCGCCGCGATGTTGCTGACGAAGTTCATGCTGCGCGCCACGCCGCTGGCCTTGACCAGGTCGATCGGGTAGAGCAGCAGGCTGCTGACGGTCCAGAACGCGCCCGTGCCGGGGCCGGCCACGCCGTCGTAGAAACCGAGGCTGAAGCCTTGGGTCGATTGCCATTTCTTCTTGATCGGGGCGTCGCTGTCCAGCGGCGCTTTTGGCGTGCCGCCGAACAACAGATACAGGCCACAGGCGAAGACGATCACCGGCAGCATCTTGTTCAGCCATTCCGCCGGCAGGTAGTGCGCGACGACAGCACCAGTGAGCGCACCGACCAGGGTGCCGACGATCGCGTGCATCCACTGTCGAGGGTGGAACAGTTTGCGGCGGTAGAAAGTGAAACTGGCGGTGGCCGAGCCGAACGTCGAACTCAGTTTGTTGGTGCCCAGCACCAGGTGAGGTGGCAGGCCGGCAGTGAGCAGCGCCGGGGTGGTCAACAGACCTCCGCCGCCAGCGATGGCGTCGATGAAACCGGCAATGAAAGCGACGAGGGCCAGAACGGCCAGGGTAGTGAGGTCAACGCTGAGTTCGAAAGGCATGGAATCGGCTTATTCGGCAGGGCGCAGAAGGGCTGCGGGGAAGGGCTGACATGTTACTCATTTCCAGGTGTTGCGGCGACCCGTAAAGCTTCATCGCGAGCAGGCTCACTCCTACATTTGAAATGCGTTCCCCCTGTAGGAGTGAGCCTGCTCGCGATGGGGTCAGCCCTTTCAACTCAAAACCCAACTGTTGCCCACCCAACACCTCGACAACAAATCACCCTCCAACAATGCAACTCCATCAGTCTCAAGCCCGATAAAACCGGGTACCTGAACCCTGGCACGCTTGCTGCTCTGTCCCAACTGACCTTCCCAATCTCCCGAGGACACGCCAATGAGCAAGCAAGCCGTGAAATTCGCCTACTGGGTGCCGAACGTCAGTGGCGGCTTGGTGGTCAGCAAGATCGAGCAGCGCACCGACTGGGGCATCGACTACAACCGCAAACTGGCGCAACTCGCCGAAGCGGCGGGGTTCGAGTATGCCCTGACACAGATCCGCTTTACCGCCGGTTACGGCGCCGAGTTTCAGCACGAATCGGTGGCGTTCAGCCATGCGCTACTGGCGGCTACCACCAAGCTCAAGGTGATCGCGGCGATTCTGCCCGGGCCATGGCAGCCGGCGCTGGCAGCCAAGCAACTGGCGACCATCGATCAACTCACCAACGGCCGGATCGCCGTGAACATCGTCAGCGGCTGGTTCAAGGGCGAATTCCAGGCCATCGGCGAACATTGGCTGGAGCACGACGAGCGCTACCGGCGCTCCGAAGAATTCATCCGCTCGCTGCGCGGGATCTGGAGTAAGGACAACTTCAGCTTTCGCGGCGACTTCTACCGCTTCGACAATTACACCCTCAAACCGAAACCGCTGGGCCGCCCGGAAATCTTTCAGGGCGGCAGTTCCCGCGCGGCACGAGACATGGCGGCGCGAGTCTCCGACTGGTATTTCACCAACGGCAACAGCGTCGAAGGAATCAAGGCGCAAGTTGATGACATCCGCGCCAAAGCGGCGGCCAACAATCATTCGGTGAAGATCGGCGTCAACGCCTTTGTCATCGCCCGCGACACCGAAGAAGAGGCCCGCGCTGTACTGGCGCAGATCATCGACCAGGCCGACCCTGAGGCGGTGAACGCGTTTGGCGATGCGGCGAAGCAAGCGGGCAGGGCGTCGCCGGAAGGTGAGGGCAACTGGGCGAAATCGACTTTCGAGGATCTGGTGCAATACAACGATGGCTTCAAGACCAACCTGATCGGCACGCCACAGCAGATTGCCGAGCGGATTGTGGCGTTGAAAGCGGTGGGAGTGGATCTGGTGCTGGCGGGGTTTCTGCACTTTCAAGAGGAGGTGGAGTATTTCGGCAAGCGGGTGTTGCCGCTGGTGCGGGAACTGGAGGCTGAAAGGACTGCCGCAGTAGCCTGACCACCAACAAATCTCCTGTAGGAGTGAGCCTGCTCGCGATTGCGTATGAACATTCAATATTTAGGTTGACTGACACACCGCTATCGCGAGCAGGCTCACTCCTACAATTGGAACTATGTGAGCTTACAGACCGAGATCGGAAAGCCCCGGATGATCATCCGGACGCCGACCCAGCGGCCAGTGGAACTTGCGCTCGCTTTCCTTGATCGGCATGTCGTTGATGCAGGCATAGCGTTGGAACATCAGCCCGTGCTCATCGAACTCCCAGTTTTCATTGCCGTAGGAACGAAACCAGTTACCCGAATCGTCGCGCCATTCATAGGCGTAGCGCACGGCGATACGCGTGTCCGAATAGGCCCAGAGTTCCTTGATCAGGCGGTAGTCGAGTTCCTTGGCCCATTTACGGGTCAGGAAGGCCTTGGCTTCTTCGCGGTTGTTGGCGAACTCGGCGCGGTTGCGCCATTTCGTATCCAGGGTGTAGGCCAGCGACACCTTCTCGGGATCGCGGGAATTCCAGCCATCTTCGGCCAGACGTACTTTTTCGATAGCCGATTCACGATTGAATGGCGGTAGCGGTGGACGCACTTGGGCAGCAGTCGACATTGTCAGTCTCCCGATCTAATTAACGATTAAACAACGGTTGAGGCTTATTTAAGGCGTTACAGGTCCAATAACTTACGCGCCATGCATTGCGCATTATCAGCGGCACTGTGATCACCCATCACAAGCGCTACGGTAATGGCGCCGTCAATCAGGATCAGCAACTGTCTGGCCAGACGTTGCGGGTCCTCGGTGCCATGTTCGGTGCACAGCTCGCACAGGTAGTCGAGCAGCTTCTGTTTGTGGTCTTTGGCGACCTGGCGCACCGGGTCTTCAGGATCGCCGGTCTCGCCACTGGTATTGATAAAGGCACAGCCGCGGAAGCCTTCCGAGGCGAACCAGCCCTTGAGTACGGTAAACAGGTTGAGCAGGCGGTCGGCCGGGGTTTCGGCCTGATCGACGGCGCTGCGGTACCAGTGCATCCAGCGCACATCGCGGCGTTGCAGGGCGGCGACGGTCAGCTCCTCCTTGTTGGCGAAGTAGCGGTAGATGCTTTTTCTGGAGACGCCGGCGGTTTTCACCAGAAGATCCATGCCGGTGGCCGCAATGCCACTTTTGTAGATCAACTTTTCGGTGACATCCAGAATGATGTCGCGGGTCGAGGTGTCAGTGATTTCGTTCATGTGGCTAACAGTAGAACGATCGTTCTCCTTGGTCAAGCGCTTATTTTTTTGTGTCTGCCATACAGCTTTCGCGAGCAAGCTCGCTCCCACATTTGAAATGCGATCCACTGTGGGAGCGAGCTTGCTCGCGAAGGGGACATTACAGACAGTAACAAGACCCGAACCGGTTGATGGTGTAAGCTCTCGGGTTCTTCGGATTCGACCCATTGCGAGCCCTATGCCGTTGCTTTTCAAACGCTCTTTGCTGCCCAAACTGCGCAGCTTTCCGCTGACTCCCGAGGCCGTGACCATTCTGTCCGGCGCCGCCGAGTTCCGTCGTTGCCTGCTGGAGAAAATCGCCGAGGCGACCCGGCGCATCTACATCGTTGCGCTGTATCTGCAGCACGACGAGGCCGGTCAGGAAATCCTCGATGCCTTGCACGCCGCCAAGCTCAAGCGCCCGGAGCTGGAGATCGTCGTGGTGGTTGACTGGCTGCGCGCCCAGCGCGGGTTGATCGGTGCCGGCAAACAGCCAGGCAACTCGGCGTGGTACCAGGAAATGACCCGCACGCACCAGAGCGAAGTGCCGGTCTACGGCGTACCGGTGCAGACCCGCGAACTGTTCGGCGTTCTGCATCTGAAAGGCTTCGTGATCGACGACTGCGTGATTTACAGCGGTGCGAGCCTGAACAACGTCTACCTGCACAAGTTCGACAAGTATCGGTTCGATCGTTACCACGTGCTGCACAGCCGTGAACTGGCCGACTCGATGCATCATCTGGTCAAGCACGGTCTGATCGAATCCAAGGCTGTACATCGCCTCGACCTGCCGAATCTGCCGACTACCCGCAGCCTGCGCAACGACATCGGCGACCTGCGCAGCCGTCTCAAATATGCGGCGTACGACACCAGTGCCGGCAGCACGGCGCACAGCGGCCTGTCGGTGAGTCCGCTGCTGGGCGTGGGCAAGAACAACCCGTTGAACCGGGTGATTGTCGAGCTGATCGCCAGTGCGCAACAGCAGCTGACCATCTGCACGCCATACTTCAATCTGCCGCTGCCGATCATCCGCGAGATCAACCGTGCGCTGGCCCGTGGGGTGAAGATCGACATCGTGGTCGGCGACAAGACGGCCAACGATTTCTACATTCCGCCGAGCGAGCCGTTCAAGGTGATTGCGGCACTGCCGTATCTGTACGAAATCAGCCTGCGGCGGTTTGCCAAGCGCCATCAGCGCAACATCGACAGCGGCCAGTTGAACCTGCACCTGTGGCGTGACGGCGACAACAGCTATCACCTCAAGGGCATGTGGGTCGACCAGCGCTATACGCTTCTGACCGGCAACAACCTCAATCCACGGGCGTTCCGCCTCGACCTGGAAAACGCGCTGCTGATCGATGATCCGCAAGGCGAGTGGCTTGAGCCACGGGCGAAGGAGCAGCAAGAGATCTTCCGCAACACCACGCGGATTGCCAGCTTCCAGAACCTGGAGACCTTGCCGGAGTACCCGGCGGGGGTGGCGAAGTTTCTCAAGCGCGTGAGCCGGGTGCGGATCGAGCGGTTGCTCTACAGGATTTTGTAAACCTTCAGATTATTCGGTGCGGTTAAAACCGCTATCGCGAGCAGGCTCACTCCTACAGGGGAATGCATTCCAACTGTAGGAGTGAGCCTGCTCGCGATGGGGCACTTAAGGCCTCTACATCAATCAGTTCAGACCGAGCTTGCCACGCAACGTGGAAAGATCTTCAGCCAAAGTGTTGACCGGGCCAACCAGCGCCTTGCGGTCGTTATCCTTCACCTTGTCATACGTCTCGAAACCACCATCCTTGGTCTGGTACTTGGCGAGGATTTTGTCCACAGTGGCGAAGTTCTTGTCGACTTTGGCAACGAACGCCTTGTCCTGCTTCTCGATCTGCGGACGGAACAGGTCGACGATTTTCTTCGCGCCGTCGATGTTGCCCTGGAAGTCATAAAGGTCAGTGTGGCTGTAGCGGTCTTCCTCACCGGAGATCTTGGTCGCGGCAACCTCTTCCAGCAGTGCAGCAGCACCACCGACGACTTTCTCCGGCGGGAAGGTCAGGCCGGCGACGCGGGTCTGCAGGTCTTTCACGTCGCTATCGAGCTTGTCCGCCAGGGCCGTCAGGCCTTCGGTGCTTTTCTCCGAGAACAGCGAGTATTCGATGCGATGGAAACCGGTGAAGTCTTCCGCCTTCACACCTTTTTCATGGTCGTCGACGCGGGAGTCGATGGACGCATCGAGGTCACTGAACAGCTCGGCAATCGGCTCGATCGACTCATAGTAGACGCGGGTCGGGGCGTAGAGCTTTTGCGCAGTGGCCAGATCACCTTTCTTCACTGCATCGGTGAATTGTTGGGTGTGGCTGCCCAGTTCATCCAGTTGCTCGGTGACGTAGATCTTGTAGTCCGACACCGGGCCGACCAGATCCAGTGGCGCCGTCGCGGCGAACGCCGACAGCGGGGTGTTGAGCAAACCGAGGGTCAGCAGTAACGCGAGTGGCGACTTTTTCATGGAGCGGCTCCGAGGTTTTTTATGGTTAGGCAGCTGTTTTGGGTTGGGTGGCGTTGAGCAGCGAGCGACCGATGAAATCCTTGTCGCCGGTGACACCCGGAAGGGTGAAGAAGTAACCGCCGCCGACCGGTTTGAGGTATTCCTCAAGCGGCTCGCCGTTGAGCCGGGTCTGCACGGTGATGAAGCCTTTTTCCAGATCGGCCTGATAGCAGATGAACAGCAGGCCCATGTCGAGCTGGCCGTTCTTGTTGACGCCGTTGGAGTAGTTGAACGGCCGGCGCAGGATCAGGTTGGCCTGGCTCGCGGCGGTGCGCGGGTTGGCCAGGCGAATGTGCGCGTCGAGCTTGGTCAGTTTGCCTTCCGGGTCTTTGCTGTAATCCGGGACTTCGGTCTCATGCTGCGCGCCCATCGGTGCGCCCATCGGTGCGCCCGTGGTCTTGACCCGACCGATGATGCTTTCCTGTTCCTGCAACGGTGTGCGATCCCAACGCTCGACGAAATTGCGGATGATCCGCACCGCTTGATAGCTGCCGTGCGCGGCCCAGGCCGGCTCATCGCTGCCCGGTTGCACCCAGACAATCTTGTCCATCGCCTTGGCGTCGTTGGAGTCGGGGTTGGCCGAGCCGTCGCGGAAACCGAGGAAGTTGCGCGCCGATTGCGCCGGCACCCCCGGTTTCGCCGGAGCTTGCGGCGGCACGCTGCCTTCCTGTTTCCAGCGCACCAGCAGCAGGTCTGGCAGGTTCTTGACGATGTCGCGCAGGGCGTGAATGTTGGTGTCGGCGGTGTTCGAGCAGAATTGCAGGCTCAAGTCGCCGTGGCAGCAATCGGCCTCCAGCGCATCGTTGGGGAAGCCGACCATGCGTTGCAGGCGCTTCGGTTTGGCGGCGGCCAGACCGAAGCGCTCGTCGAACAGCGATTCGCCTACCGAGACGGTGATGGTCAGGTTGTCCGGAGTCACCACCGGGCCGAGGATGCCGGAATCTGGCGGCGGCAGTTTCGGGTCGATCTGCGCCACCGGGCCGCCCTTCATCAGGAACGCGATGCGCTCGTTGAGGGTGCGGAACAGCCGCTCAAGGTCTTCGCGATCACTGGCCAGCACGTCGAACGATACGAACATGCCGGACGCCGGACGCGGGGTGACGATGCCGGTCTGGTGCACGCCGTGGAAGTCGTGGCGGTCTTCGGTTTTGTCGCTGCTCGGCGCTTCGGTGACTTGCGCCGGGGCCGCCGCCATGGCCGGGCAGCTCAGGGCGGAACCGGCCAGTGCGACACCGGCGACACCCATGCCCATCAGCAGGCGGCGACGTTGCAGATCGAGGTTTTGCAATTCTTTCATCGGTATTCGTCTTCTGCTTACAGGCCGGAGAGGCCAAGGGCGGGATCGATGCCATCCAGAGCGTCAGCCAGGGCCTGAGCCTTGTCGGCGATCTGTTTGCGTTGTTCGCCACTGACCGTGTCGTAAGTGGCGTAGCCGTCCTTGACCTTGAAGCTGTTCAGTACGCTGTCGAAATCACTCAGCGCCGCGTCGATTTTCGGCAGCAGATCCGGCGCCGACTTGCTCAGCATCGGCCGCAGCAGCTCGACCACTTTGTGCGCGGTTTCCAGGTTGCTGGCGAAGCCATTGAGGTCGGCGTGGCTGTAGCGTTCCTCTTCACCGCTGGCGGCGCGCACGTCGGCCAGGGTGTTGAGGTTGCGCACCACGATGCTCACCAGTTGTTCCGGCGGCAGCGATTGGGCCAGCAGTTGTTGCTTGAGCGTGGTGACGTCGGCCAGCAGGCGCTCGGCGACCGGGTTCAAGCCGTCGAGGCTGCGTTGCTGGAACAGTGCATATTCGACGCGGTGGAAGCCGACGAAGGCTGGATCCTGCTCGCGTTTTTCGAAGTAATCGGCGCGGGCATTGATGCTGTTGTCCAGTTCCGCCAGCCGTTGCGCGGCAGGCGCCAGACGCTGGTAAGCGGCACGCGCCGGCAGGTACAGCGCTTGCGCCTGGGCCAGGTCGCCGCTGGTAATTGCCTGATTCAACGCGGTCACGGCTTTGATCAGCGCGCTGCCCTGCGTCGCCAGATACACGCGAAACTCCGACAGCGGCCCGACGAAAGTGACCATCGACGGCTTGGCCTTGGCGGCAGCGTCGGAAGCCGCAGTTGGCGTTACGTGCAGCACGCCACGCGGGTTGCTCAGCAGACCGCAAGTGATCGCGTAGTCGCCGGGTTGCAGGTTGGCGTTGATCACCTGGCTCAGGCCCGGGGCGATGTTTTCGCGTTCTTCGACCACCAGCACACCGTCGAGAATTTCCCACTCCACCGCCCGGTCGGAACGGTTGACGATGCGGAAACTGGCGCGGCCGGCGGGAACTGTCAGCTCATTCGGCTCGCAGCTGTGCGCGTTGATGTTGACCACCACTTCATCATGGTTGTGCTGACGCTTGGCCGCGGCCATTTTCGAGGCGTAGTAGAACAGGCCACCGGCGGCGATCATCACGACCACCGAACCGGCCACCGCCCAACGCAAGGCGCGGGGAGGCGAGGCCTGGGGAGTATTAGGCTTTGACATGGGGGCCCTTATTGGCTGGAAACGGAAGACGATTTGCCGGCTGCGTCAGCGCTGGAAGCCGGCGCGGCGGGGTAGAAAAACATCACCAGCGCCAGCACCAGATAGATCAGGTACGCACCGAGGGTGCTGACGGTCGGCGCATCCTGATAACCGAACATGCCGGCCAGCACCGAACCGAGCGGGCCGTCCATCGGCAGCGTCGCGCTGAAGTCGAACAGCACGGTTTGCAGGTGGTTCCACACGCCGGCTTCATGCAGGGCTTGCACCGAATTGGCGAGGATCCCGGCGGCGACCACCAGAATGAACAGCCCGGTCCACTTGAAGAACGCCGACAGGTTCAGGCGCATGCTGCCGCTGTAGATGAGGAAACCGACGACGATTGCCAGCACCAGGCCGAGCAGGGCACCGATCGGCGCGCCCGGGCCTTCGCTCTGCTGGAACACGGCGAGCAGGAAGAACACGGTTTCCAGGCCTTCGCGGGCCACGGCGAAGAACACCATGGCGATCAGCGCGATTACCTGATGCTTTGACGAGGTCAGGGCGTGATCCAGCGAGGCCTGCAACGAATGCTTGATCGAACGCGCGACCTTGCGCATCCAGAACACCATCGAGCTGAGAATGCCCACCGCGACCAGACCGACAATGCCTTCGAACAATTCCTGCTGTTTCTGAGGGAATTCGGCGCTGATCAGTTCCAGACCGCCTCCGACCAGCAACGCCAGCGCAGCGGCAAGAAACACACCGATCCACACCGCCGGCATCCATTGGCCACGTCCGGTTTGTTGCAGGTAGCTGGCGATGATGCCAACGATCAGCGCAGCTTCAATGCCTTCGCGCAGCATGATCAGAAAGGGAACGAGCATTCAGGCAACCACAAGTGATTTAGATAGGTGGCTAAGTTGTAACATAATGACACTCATTCCCAAATGGGGATGGTTGACATTTACCTGAACACAAGCTGAACGGTACCTATCTTTGCCTTGCTCATCTCCAACTGTGGGAGCGGGCTTGCTCGCGAAGGCGATGTGTCAGCAACATCCTTATCGACTGACACGCCGCCTTCGCGAGCAAGCCCGCTCCCACAGGGGATTCGTGTTGAATTCGCATCCTGCGTTAAGATGCCGGTCACTCCAAAACAACAAGGTCTGCCTCGCTCCATGTCGGAAAAAGACACCATCGCCGTGCAACTGGTGCGTGAAGCGCTGCTGCAAAGTTGTGCCCCGGGCGTGGCCACGGATGAAGTCTTGAACAAGGTCGGGATTGCTCCGGGCCTGCTGCACAGCGAACACGGCCGGGTGCCGGCCTCGCAATACGCGAAACTCTGGCGCTTGCTGGCCCGGCGTGGCGATGACGAGTTCTTCGGCATGGATCCACGCAAGCTCAAGTCCGGCAGCCTTGAGTTCCTTTGTCGAAGCGCCATGGCGCAACCGACCCTGGCCGCCGGCCTGAGCATGGGCCTGAATTTTCTTTCCTTGATGCTGGAAAAAATGCCCGCGCAATTGGCGCATCAGCAAAGTCTGGCGGAAATCGTCCTGCTCGAAGACGACCCCGAACCGCGTCGGGCGTTTACCTATTTCACCTACTGGATGATCGTCCACGGCGTGGCCTGCTGGCTGGCGGGGCGGCGGATCCCGATTCTGGCGATCGAGCTGCGCTGCGCCGAGCCGGATTTCTGCGACGACTACCGGGTGATGTTCTCGGAAAACCTGCGCTTCGAGCGTCCGCGCACGCGGATGATCTTTGCTGCTGACTGCCTCGATCTGCCGATCAAGCGTACGGCCGAAGAACTGAAACGCTTTCTGGCCCATGCGCCGGCGAACATTCTGGTGAAATACCGCGACCCGGAAAGCCTGGCCAGCCGGATCAAACAGGATCTGCGGCAGCTACCCGCCGAACAGTGGCCGGAGACCGAGGCTCTGGCGCAACAGCTGTGCATGTCCGCCTCGACCCTGCGCCGGCGTTTGTCCGAGGAAGGGCAGACCTATCAGGGCCTCAAGGACAGCGTGCGCAAGGAATTGGCGATCACCTGGCTGGCGGAGCCGTCGATCAGCTTCGTCGAGATCGCGACACGGCTGGGGTTTGCCGATGCGAGTTCGTTCTACAAGGCGTTTCGCAAGTGGTCGGGGTCCAATCCTGGGCATTACCGCACGCTGATCCTCAACGAAGCGGTCTGATCCGGACTGTTTGTAGCCTGATCAGGCCTCTTCGGGAGCAAGCCCCCTCCCACATTTGAAATGCATTGTTCCTGTAATTTTCAGCCTGCCTGGCTTGCCCAGGTGGCCCACCATTTGAAATGCATTGTTCCTGTGATTTGCAGCCTACTTGGCTTACCCAGGGGGCCTCCATTTGAAATGCATTGTTCCTGTGATGTGCAGCCTGCTTGGCTTGCCCAGGGGGGCCTCCATTTGAAATGCATTGTTCCTGTGATTTGCAGCCTGCTTGGCTTGCCCAGGTGGCCCACCATTTGAAATGCATTGTTCCTGTGATTTGCAGCCTGCCTGGCTTACCCAGGTGGCCTTCCATTTGAAATGCATCCCTTCTGTGATTGCAGCCTCCCTTGCTTTTGTGGCTGATCCCTCATTGTGAAATGCAATCTCCTGTGGGAGGGGGCTTGCTCCCGAAGGCGTCAGTCCAGCCTGTACATCTCGCGAACCTTGGCCAAACCAGTCAGCCACTTTGATGGCTTTGACCATTGCCGCCTCGCCGCCGCAGCGCGACTATCCCTGTGTTGTTTACGGTTCCCAGCCTAATAAAAACACCGAGGGATTCTGGCAATGCGCGATTACCTGTCTGCCACCGAACAGTTCAACTATCAGCACACCGTGGACGCTGCGCTCAGCGGCACGCTCGAGGCGCTCAACGCCTGCGTCGAATGTTGCGACCGCCACGCGTTGCCGGGGCGCATTGCGTTGTTCTGGGAGGGCCGCGACGGCGCCAGCGCCACGTACACCTTCAGCGAGCTGCAAGACCAAGCCGCGCGTTTCGCCAATTTCCTTCTCGAACAAGGCGTGCAGAAGGGCGACAAGGTCGCCGGCCTGCTGCCACGCAACATCGAATTGCTCATCACCGTATTCGCCACCTGGCGCATCGGCGCGGTGTATCAACCGTTATTCACCGCGTTCGGCCCCAAGGCCATCGAACATCGCCTGAATAGTTCCGGCGCCAAAGTGGTGGTCACCGACGCGGTCAACCGGTCGAAACTCGCCGAAGTCAGCGAATGCCCGACCATCGTTACCGTCGGCGGCGCCAAGGGCCAGGGCATCGTCCGTGGCGATTTCAGTTTCTGGGCCGAGCTGCCTAATCATTCCAGCGTCTGCGAACCGGTATTACTGACGGGCGAAGACCCGTTCCTGCTGATGTTCACCTCGGGGACCACCGGCCCGTCAAAAGCACTGTCTGTGCCGCTCAAGGCGATCGTCGCGTTCCAGAGTTACACCCGCGACGCGGTGGATCTGCGCCCCGAAGATTCGTTCTGGAACGTCGCCGATCCGGGCTGGGCCTACGGCATCTATTTCGGCGTCACCGGGCCGATGGCGATGGGACATCCGATCACCTTTTACGATGGCCCGTTCACCCTTGAAAGCACCTGTCGGGTGATCAACAAATACGGCATCACCAACCTCACTGGCTCGCCGACCGCGTATCGCCTGTTGATTGCCGGCGGCAACGAGTTCGCCAAGTCGATCAAGGGCAAGCTGCGCATCGTCAGCAGCGCTGGCGAGCCGCTCAACCCGGAAGTGATCCGCTGGTTCGCCGACAACCTCGGCGTGGTGATTCACGACCACTACGGGCAGACCGAACTGGGCATGGTTCTGTGCAACCACCACGGCCTGCAGCATCCGATCCACCTCGGCGCCGCCGGTTTCGCCTCGCCGGGCCATCGCATCGTGGTGCTCGACGAGCAGTACAACGAACTCGGCGTCGGCCAGCCGGGCATCCTCGCCATCGACCGCACCCAGTCGCCGATGTGCTGGTTCGGCGGCTACGAAGGCGTACCGACCAAAGCTTTCGTCGGCAATTACTACCTCAGCGGCGACACCGTGGAGTGGAACCCGGACGGCAGCATCAGCTTCGTCGGCCGCAGTGATGACGTGATCACCACCTCTGGCTACCGCGTCGGCCCGTTCGACGTCGAGAGCGCGCTGATCGAGCACCCGGCGGTGGTCGAAGCGGCCGTGGTCGGCAAGCCTGATCCGGAGCGCACCGAGCTGGTCAAGGCCTTCGTCGTGCTCAACCCGCAATACCGCGCCGAACCGGCGCTGGCCGAGGAGTTGCGGCAACACGTGCGCAAACGTCTGGCCGCGCATTCGTACCCGCGTGAAATCGAATTTGTCAGCGAATTGCCGAAAACCCCAAGCGGCAAATTGCAGCGCTTTATCTTGCGCAACCAGGAAATCGCCAAGGCTCAAGAGGCCGCGGCGCACCACGTTTCAGCTTGAATCAGGAAGTCAGTCATGCAGATCGAGAACAAGGTTTTTATCGTCACCGGCGGCGCCTCCGGCCTGGGTGCGGCCAGCGCTGAATTGCTGGTCAGTGCCGGCGCCAAAGTGATGCTGGTGGACATGAACGCCGAAGCGGTAGCCGCTCAGGCCCAGCGCCTTGGCGCGCAAAGTGTGGTGGCCGATATCAGCAATGAAGCCGCTGCCGAAGCGGCGGTGCAGGCGACGGTGAAAGCCTTTGGCAGCCTCAACGGCCTGGTCAACTGCGCCGGCATCGTCCGCGGCGAAAAGATCCTCGGCAAGAACGGCCCGCATGCGCTGTCGAGTTTTGCCCAGGTGATCAACGTCAACCTGATCGGCAGCTTCAACATGCTGCGTCTGGCCGCGGCGGCCATCGCCGAGAGCGAAGCCGACGCCGACGGTGAGCGCGGGGTGATCATCAACACCGCCTCGGTCGCGGCGTTCGACGGCCAGATCGGCCAGGCCGCGTATTCCGCCTCCAAAGGCGCGATCGCCAGTCTGACCCTGCCAGCCGCCCGTGAACTGGCGCGCTTCGGCATCCGCGTGATGACCATTGCCCCGGGCATTTTCGAAACGCCGATGATGGCCGGGATGACCCCGGAAGTGCGCGAGTCGCTGGCCGCCGGCGTCCCGTTCCCGCCGCGTCTTGGGAAACCTGCCGAGTACGCCGCGCTGGTTCGGCATATCATCGAAAACAGCATGCTCAACGGTGAGGTGATCCGTCTCGACGGCGCCTTGCGCATGGCCGCCAAGTAAGGAGGAATTGTCATGACTATTTCCAACGATCCGATTGTTATCGTCAGCGCCGTCCGCACCCCAATGGGCGGTTTCCAGGGCGAACTGAAAAGCCTCACCGCGCCGCAACTCGGCGCCGCCGCGATCAAGGCTGCGGTTGAGCGCGCCGGTGTCGCCAGCGATGCGGTCGATGAAGTGTTGTTCGGTTGCGTATTACCCGCCGGCCTCGGTCAGGCGCCGGCGCGGCAGGCAGCTTTGGGCGCCGGGCTGGATAAATCGACGCGCTGCACCACGGTCAACAAGATGTGCGGCTCGGGTATGGAAACCACCATTCTCGCCCACGACATGCTGCTGGCCGGCAGCGCCGACGTGGTGATCGCCGGCGGCATGGAAAGCATGTCCAACTCGCCATATCTGCTGGATCGTGCCCGCGCCGGTTACCGCATGGGCCATGGCCGGGTGCTCGATTCGATGTTCCTCGACGGCCTCGAAGACGCCTACGACAAGGGCCGGCTGATGGGCACCTTCGCCGAAGACTGCGCCGAAACCAACGACTTCAGCCGCGAAGCCCAGGATGCCTTTGCCATCGCTTCGACCACCCGCGCCCAGCAGGCGATCAAGGACGGCAGCTTCAAGGCCGAGATCGTTCCGCTGACCGTGACCGTCGGCAAGGAGCAGGTGCTGATCAGCAACGACGAGCAGCCGCCGAAAGCCAAGCTGGACAAGGTCGCCTCGCTGAAACCGGCGTTCCGCGAAGGCGGCACGGTGACTGCGGCCAACTCCAGCTCGATCTCCGACGGCGCTGCGGCGCTGGTGCTGATGCGCCAGTCGCAAGCACAGAAACTCGGTCTGAAACCACTGGCGGTGATTCACGGTCACGCGGCGTTTGCCGACACCCCGGGCCTGTTCCCGGTGGCGCCGATTGGCGCGATCAAGAAGCTGGTGAAGAAGACCGGTTGGGCGTTGAACGAGGTCGATCTGTTTGAAATCAACGAGGCGTTCGCCGTGGTGGCGATGGCGGCGATGACCCATCTGGAAATCCCCCACGACAAGCTCAACGTGCACGGCGGCGCCTGCGCGCTGGGCCACCCGATCGGAGCCTCCGGTGCGCGGATTCTGGTGACCTTGCTCTCGGCCCTGCGCCAGAAAAACCTGAAGCGCGGGATTGCGGCGATCTGTATCGGCGGCGGTGAAGCCACGGCCATGGCCGTGGAATGCGTTTATTGATTCACGCAATCCCTTTGTAGGAGTGAGCCTGCTCGCGATGGCGTCGTGTCAGTCAACACTGATTTATATGACCCACCGCTATCGCGAGCAGGCTCACTCCTACAAGGGAAAGCGGGTCGACTTGAATTTAAGGATTCACCATGATTCCCAACGAAGACCAAAACCAGATCCGCGACATGGCCCGGCAGTTCGCCGAGGAACGGCTGAAACCGTTCGCCGCCGAGTGGGATCGCGAGCATCGTTTCCCCAAGGAAGCCATCGGCGAAATGGCCGAACTGGGCTTTTTCGGCATGCTGGTGCCGGAGCAGTGGGGCGGCTGTGACACCGGCTACCTGGCGTACGCCATGGCCCTGGAAGAAATCGCCGCCGGCGATGGCGCCTGCTCGACCATCATGAGCGTGCACAACTCGGTGGGCTGCGTGCCGATCCTCAAGTTCGGCAACGACGACCAGCGCGAACGCTTCCTCAAACCTTTGGCCAGCGGCGCCATGCTCGGCGCCTTCGCCTTGACCGAACCGCAGGCAGGTTCCGACGCCAGCAGCCTGAAAACCCGCGCCCGTCTGGAAGGTGATCATTACGTACTCAACGGCTGCAAACAGTTCATCACTTCCGGGCAGAACGCCGGGATCGTGATCGTGTTTGCGGTGACCGATCCGAGTGCCGGCAAGCGCGGCATCACGGCGTTTATCGTGCCCACCGATTCGCCGGGCTACAAAGTCGCGCGGGTCGAAGACAAGCTCGGCCAGCATGCGTCGGACACCTGCCAGATTCTGTTTGAAGACGTCAAAGTGCCGGTCGCCAACCGCTTGGGCGAAGAGGGCGAGGGCTACAAGATCGCCCTGGCCAACCTTGAAGGCGGGCGCGTCGGCATCGCTTCGCAAGCGGTGGGTATGGCCCGCGCTGCGTTCGAAGCCGCTCGCGATTACGCCCGCGAGCGCGACACTTTTGGCAAGCCGATCATCGAACACCAGGCTGTCGCATTCCGCCTCGCCGACATGGCCACGCAGATCGCCGTCGCCCGGCAAATGGTGCATTACGCCGCGGCCCTGCGTGACAGCGGTCAACCGGCACTGGTCGAGGCCTCGATGGCCAAGCTGTTCGCTTCGGAAATGGCCGAGAAGGTTTGCTCGATGGCGTTGCAGACGCTGGGCGGTTACGGTTACCTCAACGACTTCCCGCTGGAACGCATCTACCGCGACGTGCGCGTCTGCCAGATCTACGAAGGCACCAGCGACATTCAGCGCATGGTCATCTCACGAAACCTTTAAACCCAAACCTGTGTAGGAGCTGCCGCAGGCTGCGATCTTTTGATCTTGTTTTTAACAATCAAAAGCAAAAGATCGTCCGAACGCGGCCCGAACCTGCGGCAGCGCCTACAGGGTACAAATTCAGGAGTCATGTATGAGCTACGAAACGATTCTGCTGGAAAACCACGGCCGCGTCGGCCTGATCACCCTCAATCGCCCACAGGCGCTGAACGCCCTGAACGCGCAACTGGTCAGCGAAGTGAACCACGCCCTGGATGCGCTGGAGGCTGATGTGAACATCGGTTGCATCGTCATCACCGGTTCGAAGAAAGCCTTCGCCGCCGGCGCCGACATCAAGGAAATGGCCGAACTGACCTACCCGCAGATCTACATGGATGATCTGTTCAGCGACAGCGACCGTGTGGCCAACCGCCGTAAGCCGATCATTGCTGCGGTCAACGGCTTCGCCCTTGGCGGCGGCTGCGAACTGGCGCTGATGTGCGACTTCATCCTCGCCGGCGACAACGCCAAATTCGGCCAACCGGAAATCAACCTCGGCGTGCTCCCGGGCATGGGCGGCACCCAGCGCCTGACCCGCGCCGTGGGCAAAGCCAAGGCCATGGAAATGTGCCTCAGCGGGCGGATGATCGATGCGGTGGAGGCTGAGCGCTGCGGCATCGTCGCGCGGATCGTGCCGAGTGATGAACTGCTCGACGAGGCGCTGAAGGTCGCCGCGGTGATCGCCAGCAAATCGTTGCCGATTGCGATGATGATCAAGGAAAGCGTCAACCGTGCCTTTGAGGTCAACCTGACTGAAGGCGTGCGCTTCGAGCGCCGGGTGTTCCATGCGGCGTTCGCCACGCAGGATCAGAAGGAAGGCATGGCGGCGTTTGTCGCCAAGCGTGCGCCGGAGTTTCAGGGCAAGTAAAGCAGCATTTGAGCTGACCTCATCGCGAGCAGGCTCACTCCTACAGTGGAATTGCGGTGACCCCGGATTGGGTGTGCACCCGAAGACCCTGTAGGAGTGAGCCTGCTCGCGATGCTTTTACAGTTGGTAGTTCTTCAGCTCCCGCGCAATCACCATCCGCTGAATCTCGCTCGAACCTTCGTAGATCTGGGTAATCCGCGCATCGCGGTAGTACTTCTCGACCGGATAGTCCTCCAGATACCCATACCCGCCATGAATCTGAATCGCCGAGGAGCAGACTTTCTCGGCCATCTCCGAGGCGAACAGCTTGGCCTGTGACGCCTCCGACAGGCAGGGTTTGCCCGCTGTGCGCAGGCGCGCCGCGTGCAGGATCATCAAGCGCGCCGCGTTGATTTGCATGTGCATGTCGGCCAGCAGATTGGCGATGCTCTGGTGTTCGTTGATCGGCTTGCCGAACTGGATGCGATCGCGGGAATACACCAGCGCCGCTTCAAACGCTGCCCGGGCGATGCCCAAGGCCTGCGCGGCGATGCCGATGCGGCCGCCTTCGAGGTTGGACAGCGCAATCGCCAGACCCTTGCCGCGCTCGCCGAGCAGATTGGCCTCGGGAATGCTGCAGTTGTTCAGGGTCACTGCGCAGGTATCGGAGGCGCGGATGCCCATTTTGTGTTCGGTGCGATCAACGATGAACCCCGGGGTGTCGGTCGGTACGAGGAACGCGGAAATGCCTTTCTTGCCCAGATCCGGATCGGTCACTGCAAACACGATCGCCAGTTTCGCCCGTTTGCCATTACTGACGAATTGCTTGGCGCCGTTGATCAGCCACTGGCCGTCGCGCAGTTCGGCGCGGGTGCGCAGGTTGTGCGCTTCGGAGCCGGCCTGCGGTTCGGTCAGGCAGAAGCAGCCAATTGTCTGCCCACTGGCGAGGTCGGCCAGCCAGGTCTTTTTCTGTTCTTCGCTGCCGTAATTCATGACAGGGCCGCAGCCCACCGAATTGTGGATGCTCATGAACGCACCGGTGGCGCCGTCGCCGGCAGAGATTTCTTCCACCGCCAGCGCATAGGCTACGTAGTCGACATAGGTGCCGCCCCATTCTTCGGGCACCACCATGCCCAGCAGGCCGAGTTCGCCCATTTTTGCCACCAGCGCGTCGTCGATCCAGCCGGCCTTTTCCCAGGCTTGCGCATGCGGCGCGATTTCGCCACGGGCGAAGTCCCGGGCCATGTCGCGGATCATCACTTGTTCTTCAGTCAGTTCGAGATCGTGCATGGCTCAGCTCCCGCTCTCAGTGAAACCGTGGAAAAAACTCGCGACATGCCCGGCGTCCAGCGCGGCGAGGGTCGGCGGGTTCCAGCGTGGGGTCTTGTCTTTGTCGATCAGCAGGGCGCGCACGCCCTCGATCAGGTCGCCGCGCTCGAACCACTGACGATCCAGATGCAGTTCGAGGGCGAAGCAGTGTTCCAGGCTCAGTTGGCGACCGCGCCGGAGCATTTCCAGGGTCACGGCCATTGCCAGCGGTGAGCGGGTCTGCAGCAGATCAGCAGTGGTGGTCGCCCACTCATGGCTGTCGGCGACGGTGACCGCGCGCAGTTGCTCGACGATGCTCGGCACGTCCGGCAGGGCGAAGAAATGGTCGATGGCCGGACGCAGTTTCTTCAGCGGTGCATCGGCGAGGGTTTGCACGCCGTTTTTCACCAACAGGCCCTGCAGATCCTTGAGCGGCGTATCGCGCCATTCCAGGTGGTCGAGTTGATCGTCGAGGCTCGGCAGTTGGCTGCTGTCGACAAACCAGTCGGCCAGCCCGCAGTACAACGCGTCGGCCGCACGAATCTGCACGCCGCTGACGCCCAGATAGATCCCCAGTTCACCGGGAATCCGCGAGAGGAAATAGCTGCCGCCGACATCGGGGAAATAACCGATCGCCACTTCCGGCATCGCCAGCCGGCTCTTTTCGGTGACCACCCGCAGATCCGCACCCTGCACCAGGCCCATGCCGCCGCCGAGGACGAAACCGTCCATCAAGGCCAGCACCGGTTTGCGGTAATGATGAAGCGTCAGGTCGAGGGCGTATTCCTCGACGAAGAAATCTTCGTGCAGCGTGTCGCCGCTTTTGAAGCTGTCGTACAGCGAACGGATATCGCCACCGGCACAAAAAGCCTTTTCACCGGCACCGCGCAAAACAACGGCACGCACGTTGGTGTCAGTCGCCCAGGCATCGAGTTGCTGCTGCAACTGACGAACCATGTCGAGGGTGATGGCATTGAGACCGGCGGGGCGGTTGAGGGTCAGGTGACCGATGTGATTGCGAACCTCGGCCAGCACTTCGTTTTGCGTGGCATCCATGGACGGCGTCCGCGGGGATGAAGCCTGAGCAGTCATCACTAACTCCCTGCTTTTATTGTCTTTATTCGAGAAGCTCGCGCGCGAGCGTTGACGGATCGTAACAGTGCAAATTTGCCGTGTACAACCGGGATATGTGCAGGGGGAGTTTGCGTTTTTGCCTTAAGAAAAAATCGCTGGGTGTTGGTGTAGGAGCTGCCGAAGGCTGCGATCTTTTGATCTTGAAAAGATCGCAGCCTCGTTGCACTCGACAGCTCCTACAGGGAGTGTTGGGTGTCAGGAGAAAACTTCACCGATGCTACGGCGCTTGGCGTGCAGTTCGCTGGCGTGGATCAGTTGTTCAAGGTCTTCGGGAGTGACGTCGATAAACGCTTCCATGTCCGCCAGTGCCAGTTTCAAATCCTCAGCGGTAATTGCCTGGCTATCCACCGGCACCAGTGCCGGTGCTGGCTCGGCCGCGCGTTTCGGGTAGCGGATGCGCGTCAGGTTGTTGTAGGCCAGGGCGCTGAGCAGCATGCAGGCGGCGGCGAGCATCACCGGTTCCATGGCTTTCCAGTCCATGGCGATGGTGGCCGGATCGGCCAGTACCAGCGTCAGCGCCAGGGCGCCGGCCGGTGGATGCAGGCAACGCAGCCAGCACATCAGAATCAGTGCCATGCCCGCCGCGAGGCAGGCGCTGCCGAGGGTTCGGCCCAACACGTGGGCCACCAACAGTGCGACAACGCTGGCGCACAGGTAGCCGCCGATGATCGACCACGGTTGCGCGAGTGCGCCGGAGGACACGGCGAACAGCAGCACCGCCGAGGCGCCCAACGGCCCGATCAGGTGGTACGCGACCTCGATACCGAACACCTGACTGCACGCCCAGACGCTGAACAAAGTGCCCAAGGCCATGCCGATCGCGGCGCGGCTCCATTCGGTGGGGCGGGTGTTGATGGCGGCAGGCAACCAGCGAGCGAGCATGTGAATCGGGTCCTTGCGGTAAATTCGGGGCAAAAAAAAGGACTTGTCCGTTTCGGAAAGTCCTCGAAGCGTTCCAACTATTGGGGGAGGAACGCGCACAGTGTGCCGGGCAAATTCGATGCTGACAAATTCATATAAATGCAGTTTCAGTGCATTATTTTTGAATTGTCGCCACGCGGCGTCCACTGACAAAACACAAGTACCCACCCAGCGCGGCCAGGGCGCTCAAGGCATAGAACATGCTCGGTGCCGGCGTGTGCATCAGCAGGAACCCGCACATCACCGGGCTCAGCGCGCCGCCCAGCGCCGCGAGGTTCTGCGCGCCGTAGTAACTGCCGCGCAGCTCTTCGGGTGCAAGGGTGTCGACGAAGAGGAAATCCGCCGGGTAAATGATCATCTCGCCGAGGGTGAAGATGAACATCGCCACGCACCAGCCGACCAGACTGTCGGCCAGACTGAAGCCGATCAGGCCGACGATGAACAGCGCGGTGCCGCCGGCAATCCAGAACCGCAGGTGCTCGCGCTTGAGAAAGCGCCCAATCTGGTATTGCAGCAGGATCACCGTGATCGCGTTGCAGGCGAGCAGGGCGGCCATGGTGTCGAGGGTTTGTTGCTGGGTGTGAGTCGCCAGCAGGTATTGCGACAGGTACAGGGTGAAGCGCCCGTGAACCAGAGTGCTGAGCAGGCAACCGAGGGTGAACAGAATCATCGTGCGGTCGTTTTTCAGGATGATCAGGGTGTTCAGGAAACTCTGCGGCGGGCTGCCCGGCGCAACCGGACTGGCCTCACGAGAGACGCCCAACAGCAGGAAAACACTGCCAGCGGCAATCAGCCCCGCGACGATAAACGGCGCAGAAGGTTGAACCCCGGCAATCACCACGCCGATCATCGGGCCAACGGCGTAGCCAATGTTGGTCAGCGTGTAGTTCAGCGAAAACGCCTTGACCCGCTGGCCGACCGGCAGGTTTTCACTGAGCATCGCTTTGGAACAGATCAGGAACAGCGCCGACGCCGTTTCACTGATGATCAGAACCAGCGTGACCAGGTACAGATTCTGCGCAAAGGTCAGCAGCATCAGGCCGACACCGCTGGAGAGCATGGTCAGGATCAACAGCTGGCGCTTGTCGAGACGATCGATGATGTAGCCGCCGTACAGCGAAAACAGCGTGGCGCTGAACACGGCGATGCCCAACAGCAGACCGACATCCTGCGGGTTGAGGCCCAGTTTGTTGCTGAGGAACAGGGTCAGCAGAGGACTGATCAGGGCACGGCTGATGACGATGCTCAGCGAGGTGATCATCAGTCGGCGGATCAGGCGGGAGTAGGTGGCCACGGCGGTGCAAATGTCCTTATTTTTATGATGAGAAACCTTTTGTGAGCGAGCCTGCTCGCGAATACCGAGTGTCAGGCGCCAACGCAGTTGACTGACAGGACGCTATCGCGAGCAGGCTCACTCCTACAAGGGATTTGTCCTGTCAGGGCAATCTCAGGCGCATGGCGCAGCGTCGCTCGGCAGCAAAGCCATGCTCGATCTCTTTCTGCAGAGCATCGAGCAAGTGCGTTTCCTGCTCACCCGGTGCGATCACGACAAACCCCATCCGCTGATAAAACGGCGCATTCCACGGCACGTCACAAAACGTGGTCAGGGTCACGGCGCGCATTTGTTGACGGCGGGCATGTTCAATCGCGGCCAGCACCAGTTGCCGGCCCACGCCCTGACCCTGAAACGCGAGGCTGACCGACAGCTCTTCAATGTGCAGTTGCTTGCCAACATCCTGCGCGCGGATAAATCCGGCGAGTTGCGCCGAGGTGTTTTCGGCGACCCAGACATGGGCAGTGTCGATGGCCTGACGATGTTGCGCGGCACTGGCCACGTCGGTGTCGGCAAGCCAGGCGAGGGTCGGATCTGTGCGAAACAGTTCGGCAGCCGAGCGCTCGATGGCGGGGAGGGCGGCGGCATCACTCTGCCGCGCCCGGCGTACAACAAAACTCATGGTAAAAAGTCCCTGTAGGAGCTGCCGCAGGCTGCGATCTTTTTCCTGAAAGCGCAAAAGATCGCAGCCTCAATCAGTTCCTACAAGGGCTTCAGATACAACAGCACGTAATCGTTGTTGTCGAAACGCCCCCTCAGCACCGGTTGCAGGCCAGCCAGCGAAGTACCTTGCAGCGATTGCAGGTCCTTGCTGTCCATCATCAGCCAGGCCGGGCCCTTGAGGGCTTCGAGTTGCTGCACCATTTCGGTGAACTGCGGTTGCAGATCCTGCTCGACGTTGACCATGAACTTGATCGCCTTGGCGTCTTTGCCCATGCCGTGCAGCACCAGCGGTGCCGGGTGCTGTTGCACCTGCGCGAAGGCAGCGCGGCTGAAGGTCTGCGTGTCGTACAGGCGTCGCTCTACCGGTTCGAACACTGCGACATACACCGTCCACAACGCCAGCACCGCGCACAGCGCCAACATTTCGGCTCGCCAGCGCGGGATCATCAGTCGCGACAACGCGAGCAATTGCACAACACCAAGTACGATCAGTACCACAGTGATGCCGTCGAGTTGCTCGGGAAAGCGGCGCCTGGCAACCAGCAGGGCCACCATCAACAGTCCCGGTGTCACCAGCCAGATGCCTTGAATCATCCCACGCAATACGCGGAACACCCGCCCATGCAGCACCTGGAACGGATACGCGGCGATGATCGCCGCCATCGGCAACATCGGCAGCAGATAACGCGCCTTCTTTGCCTGTGGAATCGACAAGCCGACCATGACGATCAGCCCGGCGGCCGCGCAGTACTGCACCAGACGCAAGGCCGGCCCGCGCTGATGCGGTTTGCTCAGCCAGGTCGCGGCCAGCGCCAGGATCGCCAGCGGATACGCCAGCGCGTAGTTGCCCATGGAACTGGTGAAGTAATACAGCGAGCCGCTGACGCCTTCACTGCCGTCCATGCGCCCCATGAATTGCATGCGGATCACGTCCTGCAGGAACGCTTCGCCACCACTGCGCCGGGCCAGCCACAGCAGCAGGCCGACGCACGCGGCGAGCAGGATCGTCGCCAGCACACCGAACACCAACAAGCGTTGCCACTCGCGATTGAGCAAGTAGTAACTGCAGAGCATGCCGGTTGGCACCACCAGACCGATGGGCCCGCGAATCCCGAAGCCCAGCAACAACAGGACGAAGATCAGCGGCCAGCGCCGGCGCGAACCGAAGTGGTCGTGTGCGTAGCCCAGGTAAAACACCGACAGCGCCACGGCAGCCAGCATCAGGTCTTGTGACACCGCGCGCACTTCGGTGACAAAGGTGCTGGTGAGCATCAGCAACGCAATGCTGATCAGTGCCCAGCGCTGCGAATGCACCGCCAGCAAGCGGTACATCAACGTCACGATCACACCGCCGGCAATGGCGCTCGGCAGCCATGCTGTCAGAGTGTTGATCGCGCCGAAGGGCAACGCCAACAACCAGATGAACAGGGTCGAGAGCGCCGAATAGTCGGCGTACGGCTCACCGTAAGTGGTCGGGAATACCGTTGGCCCGTGTCGTAACATCTCTTGGGCAAACAGTACGAAACGTGAATCGAAGCCAACGGGCGCCTGCCCGTAAACCCCGGCGATAAACAGCAGCAGTGCCAGCAGCCCTGCGATCAGGGACTGCCGGCGGATGACAGGCGACAAGCTGATCAAGCGACTTTCGCTTTGTCAGACCACTGCTGCAGCGGCATTGGCAGTTTGCGTGAATCACCACGGCCGATCGGGAAGTATTGGAAGCCATTGCGCGCCAGACGCTCGGCGTCGTACAGGTTGCGCCCGTCGAAGATTACCGGGGCTTTCAGGCGTTGCTGGATCAGGTCGAAATCCGGTGCCTTGAACTGCTGCCATTCGGTGCAGATGATCAGCGCATCGGCACCGGCCAGCACCGATTCAGGGGTGCCCATCAGCATCAGTTTCTCTTCGTTCAGGTACAGATGCTGGGTTTCCTGCATGGCTTCCGGGTCAAACGCACGAACATGGGCACCGGCGGCGAACAGCGATTCGAGCAGTACGCGACTTGGTGCATCACGCATGTCGTCGGTGTTCGGCTTGAAGGCCAGGCCCCACAGGGCGAAGGTTCTGCCGCGCAGGTCACCCTGGTAGAACGCATTGATGCGGTCGAACAACTTGTGCTTCTGCCGCTCGTTGATCGCCTCGACCGCTTGCAGCAGGTCGCTGGAGCAGTGCGCCTGCTCGGCGCTGTGAATCAGCGCACGCATGTCTTTGGGGAAGCACGACCCGCCGTAGCCGCAACCCGGGTAGATGAAGTGATAGCCGATGCGCGAGTCGGCACCGATACCCTGACGCACCGACTCGATGTCGGCCCCAAGGTGCTCGGCCAGTTCGGCGATCTGGTTGATGAAGCTGATCTTGGTTGCGAGCATGCAGTTGGCGGCGTATTTGGTCAGCTCGGCGCTGCGCAGATCCATGAACATGATGCGGTCATGGTTGCGGTTGAACGGCGAGTACAGATCACGCATCACGTCTTGCACGTCGTCACCTTCACAGCCGATGACGATGCGGTCGGGACGACGACAATCGGCCACCGCCGAACCTTCCTTGAGGAATTCCGGGTTGGAGACGATATCGAACCGCAACGCTCGACCGGCCTTGTCCAGCGCGGCCTGAATGTGTGCACGCAGGGTGTCGCCGGTGCCGACCGGCACGGTGGATTTCTCCACCAGAATCAGCGGCTGTTCCCGATGCCGCGCCACGGCGTCGCCCACCGACAGCACATATTTCAGATCAGCCGAGCCATTCTCGGTAGACGGCGTCCCCACGGCGATGAAGGCGACGCGACCGTGCTGCACGGCGAGTTTTTCATCGCACGTGAAATGCAGGCGACCGGAGTCCAGGCCTTCGCGCACCAGGCTCGACAGGCCCGGTTCGAAGATGCTGACGTGCCCCTGACGCAGCAGGTCGACTTTCTTCTGATCGATGTCCATGCACACGACGTCGTGACCGACTTCGGCCAACACGGCGGCCTGCACCAGACCGACATAACCGCTACCAAAAACTGTGATTTTCATGGAGCACTCCTGAGTTCGGGCGCACGAGAGGGACGAGTGTTAATAGTGATGACCCCGAGCATGACCAGTGCCACGCCCAGCGACTTGGTGAAACTGAACGATTCGTTGAACAGCGGCAGACTGGCCGCCAGCAGGTACACCAGCGCGTAGCTGATGCTCAACAGCGCATAGGCCCGCCCCAACGGCAGATCGCGCAATGCCGCGAGCCAGCAGAGCATCGACAGGGCGTAGGCGAAAATCGCGGCCACAACCACGGCCAATGCCGACAGATCGACACGGCCGGCGCTCAGCGCCGCCAGCCATTGTTCCGGCTGCGGCAGGCGCGTCATGCTCCAGCGCATGCCCAGTTGTGCGCTGCTGACCAGCCCCACGCTGGCGAGAGCGAAACCGATACCTTGCGCCTGGTTCATGACGGTTGCCCCAGCAGAACCACGCCGCCGATCACCAGCGCCACGCCCAGCCAATGCCGACGGTCGATGGGTTCGCGAAAGATGAAGCGGGCGATCAGGGTAATCAGCACGAAATTGAGGCTGAGCATCGGGTAAGCGATGCCCACTTCAAGGCGTTGCAACACCAGCAGCCAGACCAGCAGCCCGGCGCCGAGCGAAACCAGCGCCAGCCACAACCACGGCGAACGCAGTTTGTCGGCCCACGATGAAGCGACGCCGCGCCAGCTCTCCACGGCGAATTTCTGCGCTACTTGCCCCAGGCAGGTCAGCAGGCACGCCGTCAGTAACAAAAACCAGCTCATGCCGGATCCTCCGGCAGCACCATGATCACCAGATTGCCCGACTCGTAACGGGTACCGTCCTTGGGCAACAGGTCCAGCTCTTCGAGTTCGCCCTGTCCCTTGACGCGCATCAGCACACCCACCGAGCCGCTGCGGCGCGCGTCACGTACCCATTGTTGAACGGTGTCCTTGGTGATTCGGCGTGCAGCGCCTTGCGGGTAGGAAAGACCGTACTTGAGCTCGCCGACCGTGTTGTACAGCGCGACCTGCGGGTCTTTCATGCGCCAGGCCAGTGCCGCTGCGGCGCCCAGATCATTGCTCAGCAGATGCGTGGCGCCGGACAGCTCGGTGACGTGCTGCCGGATGAACTGATCCGGGGTTTTGTTGGCCACCACCGACTCGGGCAATGCGGCCGGCAGGATCCCCACCAGCAACAGGCTGCCCAGCGCCGGTGCCGCCCAGCATTGCAGCGGCAGGAACGCTTGCGCCAGGTTGGCGATGATCCAGCCGATCAGGGCGATGAACACCAACACCAGGCTGTGCAGTTCGTGGTCGTACACCGGTTTGTTCAATTGCAGGTAAACCAGTGCAATCAGCGTGAGCACACCCAGCAGCAGGTTCAGCAAGCCATTGATCGCCAGCGCCCGACCTTGCTCCAGACGCAAGCGATCGGCCAGCGCATTGCCCAGCAGCAACGCCATCGGTAACAGGCACGGCAGGATGTAGGTCGGCAGCTTGCCGTTGCTCAGGCTGAAAAAAACCAGCGGCAGCAGCAGCCACAACAGCAGGAAGACCATCTTCGGCTCGGCCCGGGTTTGCCAGGCTTGCCTGAACGTGGTCGGCAGCAGGCCCACCCACGGCAGACAGAACGCCACCAGCAGTGGCAGGTAGAACCACCACGGCGCATCGTGCTGTGCATCGTCACCGGCAAAGCGCCGAATGTGTTCGTGCCAGAAGAAGAACCGCCAGTAATCCGGTTCCTGTGCATGCACCGCCAGTACCCACGGCAGGCTGACGATAAGCGCGATGGCGACTGCCACCGGGCCGAACATCAGCAGTTCGCGCCAGCGTTTGTGCCAGAGCATCCACGGCAACGCGATCAACACCGGCAGCAACCAGGCGAGAAACCCCTTGGTCAGGAAACCCATGCCGCAGGCCAGCCCCAATATCGCCCAGGCCCCCAGGCGCTGCGCGGTGCTTTTGCTGTCGAGCGCAAACCACAGCGCCACCAGACTCAGGTTGACCCAAAAGGTGAACTGCGGATCAAGGTTGGCGTACCCGGCCTGACCGGCAACCACCGTGAAGCTCATGTAGAGCAGGGCGCAGACGAAGCTCTTGCGCGTGTCGTTCCACAGCCTGCGCGCAATCAGGTAGGCCAGCAGCACACTCAAAGCCGTGCTGAGGGCCGAGGCGAAGCGCACGCCGAACAGGTTCTGCCCGAACAATTCCTGGCCGAGGGCGATCATCCAGTAGCCGGCAATCGGTTTCTCGAAATAACGCAGGCCCATGAAATACGGCGAGACCCAATTGCCACTGAGCAGCATGTCCTGGCTGATCTGTGCGTAACGGGTTTCGTCGGGGATCCACAGGCCATGGGTGCTCAACGGCAACAGATAGGCCAGCAGACAGAAACCGACCAACAACGGCAGTGCCCAGCGTCTGGTCATGCGCCTTGCACTCCCAGCCAGCCTTCACGGCCTTCGAGCGCGCCACGCTGTACACGGCCCACGGGCAAGGTATTGAAATACTCGGGCAACAAGTCGCCCAAGGGCTGGAAGTCAATGTGGCGCTGGCGTGCATCGGCCAGCAATTGACGAAAATCCTGAGCCATCAGAATCCCTTCGACTTCGGCATGAATGGTGTAGACGTTGAGTGCTTGCGGCCGGAACCGGTCGAGGATGAAGGCGTTGAAGTCCTTCGCTGCCACGCGCGGGCCGACGACTTCGTCGAAGGTCGGCAGATCCACCGGAATCTGCGGGGTGCCCGGCGTGCCGTCCGCCAGCAGCGGACGGAACAGGCTCTGCCCACGGCAATCACTGTTGTAGCGCAAGCCGAAAGTCTGCTTGGCCTCGATCACGCGCTCGTCCGCACGCCAACCGGCGGCGGCCGAACACTGGATCTTTTCGCCGAGGATGTCGCTCAAGGTGTCGACGCCGCGCCGGATCTGTTCGATCAGTTGCGCGTCGCTCCAGCGTCCGGCGTTGGCCTGCCAGCCATGGTGATCCCAGGCGTGCAGGCCGACTTCGTGACCGGCGTCCCGGGCCTGACGCATCAGGTGCCCGAGATCACGGCCAATCGGTTTGCCCGGCCAGGCGGTGCCGGCCAGCAAAATGTCCCAGCCGTACAGGCCGGCAGCGTTGGAACGCAGCATTTTCCAGAGGAACTGCGGGCGGATCAGGCGCCACAGATGCCGGCCCATGTTGTCCGGGCCGACACTGAAGAAAAACGTTGCCTTGACCTGCGCCTCGTCGAGCATTTCCAGCAGCCGCGGCACACCTTCCCGGGTGCCACGGTAGGTGTCGACGTCGATACGAAGACCTGCCTGCATTATTTCTTGTCCGCGATTTCGAGCATGGCTTCACGCAGGAAGAAATCCAGGGTATTGCCGATGGTCTCGCGCATTTCCACGCCCGGCTCCCAGTTCAACAGGCGCTTGGCGTTGGCAATGCTTGGCTTGCGGTGTTCGACGTCCTGGTAACCGGCACCGTAGAACGCCTTGCTTTCCACGTCGCGGAAACCGGCGAACGGCGGGAAGTTGTGGCGCAGCGGGTGCGCTTCGAACTGACGCAGCAGCTCTTCGCCCAACTGACGGATGCTGGCTTCGTTGTCCGGGTTGCCGATGTTGATGATCTGGCCGTTGCAGACGTCGTTGTCGTTATCGATGATGCGCGCCAGTGCCTCGACGCCGTCAGCGATATCAGTGAAGCAACGCTTCTGCTCGCCGCCGTCGAACAGACGGATCGGCGTGCCTTCGACCAGGTTGAGGATCAACTGGGTGATGGCGCGGGAGCTGCCGATACGCGCCGAATCCAGACGGTCCAGGCGCGGGCCCATCCAGTTGAACGGACGGAACAGGGTGAAGTTCAGGCCCTTGGCGCCGTAAGCCCAGATCACGCGGTCCAGCAGTTGCTTGGAGACCGAGTAGATCCAGCGCTGCTTGTTGATCGGGCCGACGATCAGGTTCGAGCTGTCTTCGTCGAAGTTCTTGTCCTGGCACATGCCATAGACTTCCGAAGTCGACGGGAAGATCACGCGTTTGTTGTACTTGACGCAGTAGCGCACCAGTTTCAGGTTTTCTTCGAAGTCCAGTTCGAATACGCGCAGCGGGTTGCGGGTGTATTCGATCGGGGTGGCGATGGCCACCAGCGGCAGGACCACGTCGCATTTTTTGATGTGGTACTCGATCCACTCGGAGTGAATGCTGATGTCGCCTTCGACGAAGTGGAAGTGCGGGTGGCTGCGCAGACGGTCGATGGCGTCGGAGCCGATGTCCAGGCCATAGACTTCGTAGCGATCGTCACGCAGCAGGCGCTCGGACAAGTGGTTACCGATGAAGCCGTTGACCCCCAGAATCAGCACACGAGTGCGACGTGGCGCACGACCGGATTCAGCGCCGCGCAGCAGCGAGCCATCGACCAGCCCCAGTTCGTTGGCCAGTTGCGGGCCGCTCAGATACAGACCGTTGTCGTTGCGCTGACCGGCGTTGATCACCAGCGAATCCTGACCGCAGGCAATGCGCAGCGGATCAACGCTGATCACGCGGCCCGGCGCCTGGCCTTCGTTGCCCCCGACAACCTCTGCACTCCAGACGATCAGTTTGTGCTCGCCCACGGCGCAGAACGCGCCGGGGTATGGGCGGGTCACGGCGCGCACCAGGTTGAACAGTTCTTCGGCGGGTTTGGCCCAGACCAGTTTGCCGTCTGCCGGGGTGCGGCGACCGAACACGGTGGCTTGCGATTCGTCCTGCGGGGTTTCAGTGATGTTGCCTTGCAGCATGCTCGGCAGGATGTCGCGCAGCAGGTCGCTGGCAGCCGTGCGCAATTTGCCGTGCAGGCTCAGACCAGTGTCGCTGCGCTCAATGGCAACGCGATGCTGGGCAACGATGGCGCCGGCGTCAGCGCGTTTGACCATGCGGTGCAGGGTAACGCCGGTTTCGGTTTCGCCGTTGACCAGCACCCAGTTCGCCGGAGCACGACCGCGATAGCGTGGCAACAGCGAGCCGTGCAGGTTGAACGCGCCTTTTTTTGCCTGGGCCAGCAGTGGCTCGCTCAGCAGGTGGCGGTAATAGAAGGAGAAAATATAGTCCGGGTCGAGCTTGGCGATGCGCTCGATCCACAATGGGTGGTTGGCGTCTTCCGGGGCGTGCACCGGGATGCCTTTGTTGGCGCACAGTTGTGCAACCGACGCGTAGAACGCGTTCTCTTTCGGATCATCGGCGTGAGTGAACACGGCTGCAATGTCATAGCCGCTGTCGAGCAAGGCTTCAATGCCGGTGCAACCAATATCGTGGTAAGCGAAAACAACAGTTTTTGCACTCATGAGAGCACCTGATCGGGAGTAGAGGAAGTAGAAGAAAGACCATCAACGGTGATGGCAGGCGCCGGATGGGCCGGTTGGTTACGCAACACCTTTTCAATGAAGAAACGTGGACGGGCGCGCACATCGCTGTACATGCGGCCCAGGTATTCACCCAGCAGGCCCATGCCGATGAACTGGCCACCGGTAAACACGAACAGCACGGCGAACAGCACGAACATGCCGTCACCGGCCCAACCGGCACCGAAGGTCAGACGCAGGGCGATCAGCGCAATCGCGAACAGCACGCCCAGCCCGGCCATGGCGAAGCCGACGATGCTCAGCAGACGCAACGGGGTGGTGGTCATGCAGGTGACCAGATCGAACATCAGGTTGATCAGACGCATCGGGCTGTATTTCGAGTCGCCGTGTTCACGCTCAGCGTGGGCCACAACGATTTCGGTGGTGTGACGGGCGAAGCTGTTGGCCAGAATCGGGATGAACGTGCTGCGTTCCCGGCAGGCGAGCATCGCGTCGATGATGGTGCGGCGGTAGGCGCGCAGCATGCAGCCGTAGTCGCTCATGGCAACGCCCGTGGAGCGTTGCACGGCGAGGTTGATCAGCTTCGACGGGTAGCGGCGCAGGGCCGAATCCTGACGGTTGCCGCGCACGGTGCCGACCACGTCGTAACCTTTTGCGGCCTCGGCCACCAGCCGCGGAATTTCTTCCGGCGGGTTCTGCAGGTCGGCGTCGAGGGTGATCACCACGTCGCCCTTGCACTGTTCGAAACCAGCCATGATCGCGGCGTGCTGACCATAGTTGCGGTTGAGAATGACCGCCACGAACGGACTGTTTTCACGCCCGGCGGCTTCTTCGAGCAGGTTTGCCGATTCGTCTCGGCTGCCGTCGTCGACCAGCACGATTTCGAAATCGTGATGCAACTGGCGGCAGGCTGCCTCGGTACGACGCAGCAGCTCGGGCAGGCTTTCCTGTTCGTTGTAGATCGGGATGACGATCGACACGCTACGGATTGGATAAGGTTTCACAGGCGATTTTCCAGGGTTTGTGCGATGGCACCGACCACCCGGTCAAGGTCTTGACCGGTCATGTCGGGGAACAGCGGAATCGAACACAGCCGCGCCGAGTTCCATTCGGTGTCGGGCAGGTAGAGGTCGGGGTCACGCTGGCGATACCAGGTGTGCAGGTGGGTGGCGATGAAATGGATGCCAGTGCCGATGCCCTGATCCTGCAACGCCTTCATGAAGGCTTCGCGGTCCATGCCGCAGCGCTCGTTGTCGATGCGCAGGATGAACAGGTGCCAGGCGTGTTGCTGGGCATAGGCGGGCAGGGCCAGCGGTTGCACCGGCAGGCCTTCGAGTTTTTGCAAATAGGTGGCGGCCAGCTCGGTGCGGCGGGCGTTGATGTCGTCCAGGCGTTGCAGTTGCACCAGGGCAATCGCGGCGTTGATGTCGGCCAGGTTGTACTTGAAGCCCGGCTCCATGACTTGCGCCTGCGGTTTACGGCCACCGGTCAGACGGTCATAGGCGTCAACGCCCAGACCGTGGAACTTGAGCATGCGCACACGGCTGGCCAGGGCTTCGTCGTCGGTGACGAACATCGCACCTTCGGCACAGGTCATGTTCTTGATCGCGTGGAAGGAGAAAATCGCCGTGCCTTGCGAACCGACATGACGCCCCTTGTAGCGAGTGCCGGCAGCGTGAGCGGCGTCTTCGATGACCGCGATGCCGTGCTTGTCAGCCAGGGCGTACAGCGGATCGAGATCGAACGCGGCGCCGGCGTAGTGCACCGGAATAATCGCCTTGGTCCGAGGGGTAATGGCCGCTTCGATGCGCGCGGCGTCGGTCATCAGCGTGTCGCGATCGACATCGACGAACACCGGTTTGGCGCCCAGCAGGGAGATCATGTTGGCAGTCGAGACCCAAGTCTGCGACGGGGTGATGACTTCGTCGCCCGGGGCGATGCCCAGGGCCAGCAACGTGATATGCATACCGCCGGTGGCCGAAGACAAGGCCACCGCATGTTTGCAACCCACGTATTGTGCAAACTGCTCTTCGAGTGCCTGGTTTTTCGGCCCGGTGGTGATCCAGCCCGAGCGCAATACTTGCTCGACAGCGGCAATTTCCTCATCGCCAATACTTGGGCGGGAGAAGGGGAGAAACGCCTGACTCATGGGCACCTCATTACAAGAAAATAAAGGATGGATTCACGCAGTTATTCGATCCAGCCTCAGCGCAGACACAGAAAACTGACCTTGCATCAATAACTTGGCAAAAAGCATGACGTCGGCGATTGATTGACTTTTCACGATTTGCCCGGCAGGTTGGGCATAGCCGGTACCGCACCTATGGGAACTAAGGCTATGCCGGTTTTTGTGAAAGGAATATGAAAAACCGGTGGGCGAATCGTTTATCTGTGACTTATACAGCCGCCGTTCAGACTTCTGCCGTTCATCGTGGTTTTTAGTCAGCCAGTGCGGTTCAAGTACCTTCTTTACTTCAAGTACATTGCATTTTTTAGTTGTTGTAGTGCTGTACGTTTTTTACTTAAGGTTTAACGTTTGATTGATTTAGTTGCTGCAAACCCCGACGCACCAAAAACCAACCCGATGAGCCTGTACCTCGCGCGTTTGGCGCCTTCCAGCCAACTGACCATGCGCTACGTGCTGCAAGACGCGGCCGATCGCCTGGGGTTTGAAGACATGAATGTCGAGGAGATTCCCTGGCATGCCTTGCAACCGGAAGATGTTGTAGCGCTGGTCGCTGCATTACGCGCAGACAACTACGCACCCAACACTTCTTCGTTGTATGTGAATGCGGTGCGCGGGGTCATGAATGAGGCCTGGCGCATGAGCCTGATCACTCAGGAACATCTTTTAAAGATGCGTTCGGTAAAGGGCATTGCCGGCACGCGGTTGTCTCAGGGGCGCAATCTCAAGCGCACATTGATTCACGAGTTGATGGAAGTCTGCGCCGCCGACCCGCGCCCACAGGGCCTGCGTGATGCGGCAATCATTGCGTTGCTGTACGGCACCGGTATGCGCAAGTCGGAATCGGTGGATCTGGACTTGAATCAGGTCGACTTCACGGAACGCAGCCTGTGCGTCACCGGTAAAGGCAACAAACAGTTGATCAAATATGCACCGGCATGGGCGTTCAGCAAACTTGATGCGTGGCTCGAACTGCGCCGTTCACAGCTCAAAGAAGGCGAGAGCGACGATGCCTTCCTGTTCAACCGTATTCGCCGTGGCAGCCACATCACCCGCGAGCGCATCACCAAGCACGCGATCTACTACATCGCTCGCCAGCGCGGCACGCAGGTCGGGGTGAAGATCATGCCGCACGACTTCCGTCGTTCGTTCATCACTCGGGTAATCGAGGAGCATGACCTGTCGATCGCGCAGAAACTCGCGCATCACAGCAACATCCAGACCACCGCCAATTACGATGTGCGCGATGACAACGAGCGGCGGCGGGCGGTGGATCGTTTCGATCTCTGATCAACTCGACGGTCATGGTTGGCTCCGGGCAAAGATGAAGATTTCCAGGTTGCCACGCCGCCAGTGCCGGCCATCGACCGGCAGCAGCGCCAGTTGTTGCTCGTCAGAGGTGCTGTTGACGCGCATCACCACCCCCACCGAGCCTTTTTTGCGCGCCTGGGTCATCCACTCGCTGACGCCGTCGAGGCTGACCTTGCGTGACGTCATGGCCGGGTCATCGAGACCGTATTTGAGTTCGCCGACGGTGTTGAACAGGTCCACCTGCGGGCGACGCAAGCGCCATGACAACGCGGAGGCTGCGCCCAGGTCGTTACTCAGCAACGAGCTGGTTTCGCTCAGTGCCTGCTGATGCTCGGCAATGAACTGATCCGGCATCTTGCTGTTGACGATGGTCGCTGGCATCGCCGCCGGCAGCAACGCGACGAGCAGGCCGATGCCCAACGCCGGCATCGCCCACAGCGTCAGCGGGCGCAGCACTTGCAAGGCGTTGCTGATGATCCAGCCGACCAGCACGATGTACAGCAGCGACAGGCTGAACATCTCGCTGTTCTGGTAGATCTCCCGGGTTGCCTGTACATACAGCAGCGCGACCAGCGCCGCGCTTGCCAGCAGGGTGTTGGTCACGCCATTGGCGCGCAAGGCGCGGCCGTCGCCCGTATTGAGCCAGTTGATCAAGGTGTGGCCCATCAACAACGCCAGTGGCAGCAGGCACGGCATGATGTAGGTCGGCAGTTTGCCGCTGCTGAGGCTGAAGAATACCAGCGGGAGCAGGAACCACAGGGCGAGGAAGGCGATTTTCGGCTCGCGTTTTTCCCGCCAGGTGCGCATCAGCGTCGACGGCAGCAGCACTGCCCATGGCAGGGTAGCGGCGAACAACAACGGCAGGTAGAACCACCATGGCCGGGCGTGCTGGGCATCTTCACCCGCGGAAAAACGGCGAATGTGTTCGTGCCAGAAGAAGAAACGCCAGAAATCCGCTTCCCGAGAGTGAACAGCGAGCCCCCACGGCAGGCTGATCAGCGTGGCCACCAGCACCGCGAGTGGCCCATAACGTAGCAGTTCACCGAAGCGACGCTGCCAGATCATGTAGGGCAGGGCGATCAGCACTGGCAGCAGCAGGGCGAGAAACCCCTTGGTCATCAGCCCCATGCCGCAGGCGATGCCCAGCAGAGTCCAACTCCCGAGCCGTGCACGTGGGGTTTTGCTGTCGATCGCAAACCACACCGCGACCATACTCAGGTTGACCCACAAGGTGAACTGCGGATCGAGGTTCGCGTATCCGGCCTGACCGGCAATCAGGCCGAAACTCATGTACAGCAAGGCGCAAGTCGCGCTGGTACGCGGGTTGTTCCACAGCCGGCGGGCCAGCAGATACGCCAGCCAGACGCTGAGCCCGGAACTCAACGCCGAGGCGATACGTACACCAAACAGGTTGTCACCGAAAATGGCCTGACCGATGGCAATCATCCAGTAACCGGCAATCGGCTTTTCGAAGTAGCGAATGCCCATGAAGTGCGGAGCGACCCAGTTACCGCTCAGGAGCATTTCCTGACTGATCTGGCCATAACGGGTTTCATCGGGAATCCAAAGCCCGTGGCTCATCAGTGGCAGCAGATAAAACACCACGAAAGCCAGTACCAGCCCGGGAATCGCCTTAAATAGACAAGACTGTATTGACCCGACACACAGTGCTAAACCTTTGAACCGCAACATTTCATTCAGCGCAACGTATGGTTGATGACGCGAGCCACTTTACGATGGTCTGTTTGAATGGTCGCTGAACACTCTGTTCAGGGGGAGGCGGTCAACTGTTCAGGACGCTGGCGGACACCCGCGCGGGTTGCCCGCCGCCTGACTGATGACGGCAGCCAGGCGTTTGACGTTGTTCTGTTGCGCGGCCACCAGGTCGTCGATGCTCGGGCCGGACGGAGTTTGCAAGGTTGAATGGCAGGTCAGCAGAGCATTGTCCGCCGCACCGCTCGGGCGCAGGCGCCATTTGACGTCGATCAGCCCGTATTGTCCGGGTATCGAATCAAACCGCTGCACATCGATGCGCACCGAGACATTGCCGCGACCGCCGGTATTGCTCAGTTGATCGTTCAAGGCACTGCGCAGCTCATCCGCCAGACTCGCCCCCCACCACTGGGTTTCCAGAATCGCCAGGCCGTTGTTGCCCTGACGGATGACGATTTGCGGACGGTCGACCTGCGGCGGCACGCTGATCCCCTCGATTGGAATCTGCGCGCCGGCCCGGGACGGCGGCAGTTGCACCGGGGTCAGGGTGTGAAAGTTGATCGGCTCGCTGCGGCAGGCGCCAAGCAGCATGAACGCAGCGAGCACGGTGATCTTCAGCGGTAAAGCCATGGGGTAGCTCCTGTGCTCAATTGCGTGGCGGTCCTTTCAGATCCAGCGGCGCCGCGTTATCGGGACGACCGCGAATCAGCGATTCCGGATGCCGGCCGAGATAATCCGACAGCTCACGCAGCGAACGCGACATGCGCCCGAGTTCGTCGAGGGTCTCGGTGAGTTTCTCGCGCTGCGGCGAATCTTCGGCCAGGGTCGAGCTGGCGGACTGCAGGGTCTTGCTGACGTCGGCCAGGGTGGTCTGCACGCTCGGCAGGGTTTTCGCGTTGAACTGGGTCAGGCCTTTGCGTAGCTCCACGAGGTTGCTGTCGAGGTTGCCGGCAATCCGCTCGACCGGCAGTTTGTTGAGCTTGTCGACCACCGCTTCGAGTTTTTCCTGCAACTGTTCGAGGCTGCCGGGCACGGTTGGCAAGACCACCGGCCGGGCCGTCGCGTCGAAGGCGATTTTCTCGGCTTTCGGGAAGAAATCCAGCGCGATGTACAACTGCCCGGTCAGCAGGTTGCCGCTGCGGGCCTGGGCGCGCAGGCCGTTGTCGACGAAGGTACCGAGCAGACGAATGCCGGCCGCTTCGTCGTTAGGATCGTGCTTGAATTCGGTGAGCATCTTTTTGTAGGCCTGACCCAGGCGCTGCGGGTAAATGACGATGCCGACGTTAAGCGGGAAGGTGCGTTTCTTCGCGTCGAAATCCAGATTGATGCCGACCACCCGGCCGATCTCCATGCCGAGAAATTCCACCGGCGCATCGACCTTGAGCCCGCGCAAGGACTGTTCGAAACGCAGCACCATGTATTGCGCCTTGCCGTTGGGCGGGGCGAGGGCGGTCTGCTGATCGGCGAACAGCTCGAAGTCCTTGTCGTCGGCAGCGGCTACATCGTTGGGGCTGTAATCCGGCGCACGGAAGGCAATGCCGCCGACCAGCATGGTGGACAGCGATTCGGTCTTCACCGCAAAGCCGTTGGCGCCGACATTGATGTCGATGCCGCTGGCGTTCCAGAACCGGGTGTTTTCGGTGACGAACGCGTCGTTCGGCGAGTGAATGAACACTTCGATGTCCACGCCCTTGCCCTCGGGATTGAGGGTGTAGGTCACGACCTGGCCGACTGGAATCTTGCGGTAATAAACCGGCGAACCGATGTCCAGCGAGCCCAGGTCCGGGGCGTGCAGCATGAAGCGCTTGCCCGGTTCGCCGTAGGTGATCGGCGGTGGATTCTCCAGGCCCTTGAAGCGTTTGGCGCGGCTGTCGGCCTGACCGATATCGGCGCCGATGTAGTCGCCGGAGAGCAGGGTGTCGATGCCCGAAACGCCACCGGCGCCGATGCGCGGGCGCACGACCCAGAATTGCGAGTCTTCGCGGGTAAAGGTTTCAGCCTGTTTGGACAGCTTGATGGTGGCGTCGACGCTTTTCTGATCGCCGCTCAACTCGACATCCGTCACCTGACCGATCACCACGTTGCGGTATTTGACTTCGGTCTTGTTGGCGGTCAGGCCACTGCCGGTCTTGAAGTTGACGACGATGGTCGGGCCTTCTTGCATCAGGTTGTGCACCACCAGCGAAATACCGACCAGAACCGCGACGATCGGCACGATCCACACCAGTGAAATACCGAAGCGACGCGTCTTGATCGGCGCTTGACCCGGTGCTCGTGGCTCATCGGCGGCTGACGACTTCATCCATGTCCTCCTCGGTTTGGTGGATGCTGAGCGTCAGGAACGCAAAAGCACTTCATCAATATAGAAGTGCTTGGCGATAGAGCAAATTCACGGGCTTATGTGGATTTGTGTAGGAGCTGCCGCAGGCTCGGGCCGCGATCGGACGATCTTTTGATTTTGATTTTTTAAGATCAAAAGATCGCAGCCTGCGGCAGCTCCTACATAGGGGGGCAGCGTTAGCCGAGGATTTCGCGCAGGCGATACCAGAACATACCCAGTGCCAGCAGCGGCGAACGCAAGGCCGGGCCGCCGGGGAAGGTCATGTGCGGCACGGCGCTGAACACGTCCATGCCCTGACTGTGGCCGGCGTGAATGGCTTCGCCCAGCAGCTTGGCGCACCAATGGGTGACGTTGAGGCCGTGACCGGAGTAACCCTGAGCGTAGAACACGTTCGGCTGCTGCTTGAGCCGGCCGACCTGCGGGAAACGGTTGGCGGTGATGCCGATCTTGCCGCCCCATTGATAGTCGATGCGCACGTCCGCCAATTGCGGGAAGACCTTGAGCATCTTCGGGCGCATGTAGGCGGCGATGTCCGCCGGATCGCGCCCAGAATAGTGGCAGGCGCCGCCAAACAGCAGGCGTCGGTCCGCCGAGAGCCGGTAGTAGTCGAGGCCGACTTTCTGGTCGCACAACGCGAGGTTGTGCGGGATCAGTTGCGCGGCACGTGCTTCGGACAGCGGTTCGGTAGCGATGATGTAACTGCCGGCCGGCAGTACTTTACCGCTGAGTTGCTGTTCGAGTTCATCCAGATGCGCATTGCAACCGAGCACCAGACTGCCGGCGCGCACGCTGCCGGTGGCGCAGCGCACTTCAACGGTTTCGCCATGAATGATCTGCAGCACCGGGCTTTGCTCAAAGATGCGTACACCGAGGGACGCCGCCAGACGCGCTTCGCCCTGCACCAGGTCCAGCGGGTGCAGATGGCCGGAGCCCATGTCGATCAGCCCCCCCGCGTAGCCGTCGGCGTTGACCACTTGCTGACGGATCAGCTCCGGGCTGACCAGGCGGGTCTGATGTTGATAGCCAAGTTCGTCGAGGCTGACCTGTTCGTCCTTGAACGCCGCGAACTGCGCCGGGGTGTTGGCCAGCTCGCAGAAGCCCCAGCGCAGGTCGCACTCGATGGCGTTCTCGGTGATGCGCTGGCGCACCAGTTCCACCGAGTCGATGCCGGCGCGCTGCAAGTAACGCACGCCGTCATTGCCGACGTAACGGGCAAAGCCTTCGACCTCATGTCCGATACCGCGAATCAATTGACCGCCATTGCGCCCGCTGGCGCCCCAGCCGATGCGCCGGGCTTCGATCAACACCACCGACAGCCCGCGCTGCGCCAGCTCAATCGCGGTGTTAACCCCGGTGAACCCGCCGCCGATCACGCAGACATCGGCGCTGAGATCAGCGTCGAGTGCCGGCCAGGGCGTGCTGGCCCGGGCCGAAGCTGCGTAATAGGAGCGGGCGTGTTCTTCGCTGTACTGATTCATTTGTTCGACTTCACTTTGCTCCAGGACCGGGTCATCAGACGCATGATCGACTGTGGCGGGGTAGAGGAGATGTAGAGCTTGTCCAGCACGGCCTGCGACGGATAGACCTCGGGATTGTTCACCAGCGCCTGATCCATGTACTGCTTGGCAGCCGGGTTCGGGTTGGCGTAACCGACCGAAGCGCTGACCTTGGCGATCACTTGCGGATCGAGCAGGTAATTGATGAAGGCGTGAGCTTCTTTGGTGTTGCTGGCGTCGGCCGGGATTGCCAGCAGGTCGAACCACAGGTTGGCGCCTTCCTTGGGAATCGCATAGGCGATGTTCACCCCGTTGTTGGCTTCCTTGGCGCGGTTGGCCGCCTGGAGCACGTCGCCGGAGTAACCGAAGGCTACGCAGATGTCGCCATTGGCCAGGTCGGAAACGTATTTCGAGGAGTGGAAATAGGTGATGTACGGGCGGATGCTCAGCAGTTTCGCTTCAGCCTTTTTATAGTCTTCCGGGTTCTCGCTGCGAGGGTCCATGCCCATGTAGTTGAGGATCGCCGGGAACACTTCGTCCGCCGAGTCCATCATCGACACGCCGCACTGGGTGAGTTTCTTCAGGTTTTCCGGCTCGAACAGCACCGCCCAGGAATCGATGTGATCGATGCCGAGCACAGCCTTGACCTTGTCGACGTTGTAGCCGATGCCGTTGGTGCCCCACAGGTAGGGGACCGAATGCTGGTTGCCCGGGTCGTTCTTCTCAAGCAATTCGAGCAGTTTCGGGTCGAGATTCTTCCAGTTCGGCAACTGCTCGCGATCGAGTTTGAGGAACGCGCCGGCCTTCACCTGACGTGCGAGGAAGTGGTTAGACGGCACCACCACGTCATAGCCGGTACGGCCGGCGAGGAGTTTGCCTTCCAGGGTTTCGTTGGAGTCGAAAACGTCGTAGATCACCTTGATCCCGGTCTTGGCCTGGAAGTCGGCGAGGGTGGTTTCACCGATGTAGTCGGTCCAGTTGTAGACGCTGACCTGTGGCTGGGCCAGTGCTGCGGTGCTGCACAACAGCGCCAGTGCGGCGGGAACCATGGATTTCAATAAACGCATATCGACACCTCTTCGATTTTTTTGGATTTTTCAGGTGGTTCGCTAATCCCTGTGGGAGGGGGCTTGCTCCCGAAGAGGCCGGCACATTCAACATTTCTGTGACTGACAGACCGCTTTCGGGACCAAGCCCCCTCCCACAAAAGCCCACCCCACAGAGGTGAAGGGGCTTTGTGGGATGGATCAGACGCTAAGCAGCAGGAACTCGCGCTCCCAGGAGCTGATCACGCGCTTGAAGTTTTCATGCTCGGCGCGTTTGACCGCGACGTAGCCGCGCACGAACTTGTTGCCCAGGTATCGGGCAACGGTGTCGCACTCTTCCATTTGCGTCAGCGCGTCTTCGATGGTGATCGGCAGGCGCAGGTTGCGGCGTTCGTAGGCGCGGCCTTCGACGGCGGCACTCGGTTCGATGCCTTCGACCATGCCGATGTAGCCACACAGCAGGCTCGCGGCGATCGCCAGATACGGGTTGGCATCGGCGCCCGGCAGGCGGTTTTCCACGCGCATGGCTTCCGGCCCGGAGGTCGGTACTCGCAGGCCGACGGTGCGGTTTTCTTCGCCCCACTCGACGTTCACCGGGGCCGAAGTGTCTGGCAGGAAGCGGCGGAACGAGTTGACGTTGGGCGCGAACATCGGCAGCACTTTCGGTATGTACTTCTGCAGGCCGCCGATGTGATGGCGGAACAGCTCGCTCATCGTGCCGTCGGCATTGGCGAAGATCGGCTTGCCGGTGGCGATCTCCACCACGCTCTGGTGCAAGTGCATGGCGCTGCCGGGCTCGTCGCCAATCGGTTTGGCCATGAACGTGGCGGTGACGTTGTGCTTGAGCGCCGCTTCGCGCAGGGTGCGTTTGAACACGGTGATCTGGTCGGCCAGATCCAGTGCGTCGCCGTGGCGGAAGTTGATTTCCATCTGCGCCGGGCCGTCTTCATGGATCAGCGTGTCCAGATCCAGACCTTGCAGCTCGCACCAGTCGTAGACGTCTTCGAACAGCGGATCGAATTCGTTGGCGGCATCGATCGAGAACGACTGCCGGCCGCTTTCAGCCCGGCCCGAACGCCCCAATGGTGCCTTGAGTGGCAGGTCCGGATCTTCGCAGCGCTGGGTCAGGTAGAACTCCATTTCCGGCGCCACGATCGGCTTCCAGCCCTTGTCGGTGTACAGCTGCAGGACTTTCTTCAGCACGTTGCGCGGCGACAGTTCGATCGGGTTGCCGAACTTGTCGAAGGTGTCGTGGATGACGATGGCGGTCGGCTCGATCGCCCATGGAATCACATACACGGCGTCGCTCACCGGTTTGCAGACCATGTCGATGTCGGCCGGGTCGAGCAGGTCGTAGTAGATGTCGTCGTCGACAAAATCCCCGGTTACCGTTTGCAGCAGCACACTTTCCGGCAGGCGCATGCCTCGCTCATGCAGGAACTTGTTGGTCGGTGCGATCTTGCCGCGGGCAATGCCGGTCAGGTCGCTGACCACACATTCAACTTCGGTAATCTTGTGATCTTTCAGCCACGTGAACAGCTGATCGAAAGGGGCATTCATAAAGACCTCGTTATTGGTTTTATAGACGCCGGGGAGGGCGGGTTTCATCTTCCGCCCCTTCCCCTGTGGCGCGTTGGCGACTATCTTGGGCGTGCCTTGCCGTTCCATCTATCCACTTTAAGCAGCACCAAAGCGCACCAAAAGAGTGCGCAAGGTCTCCCATGACAACGTGTAATCCGCTTCAGGTTCAGGCTTTCAATACCGCTGATGTCACCGAACAAATCCGCGCCACGCCGGGTTGGGTCCAGCATTACCAGCAGATGTCTCCCGGCCATTTCGCCGGGCAGATCCGCTATCTGGATCTGGAGGGCGTGCAGGTCTACGAAGAACAGATGAACACCCGCGTCGAGCAGACATTCAGCGCGCCGTCGGGTGCCTTGGCGTTCTGTTTCGATCGCAGCGATAACGCGCTGTATCTGCTCAACGAAGACAGCCGCAACATCTGGATCACCCCGGAGAACTACCAGGAAATCGCCGTGGTGTTCGGCCCGGAATTCGTCCGTCAACACGGTCTGGAGGTGGCGCGACTTGAAGGATTGTTCATGGCACCGCTTAACTGCGGGCAGAACGCCTTGTTCAGTCGCTGGTTAAGCTCAACTCTCACGAAGTTGTCGCAAGCTGTTGATCCGTTTGATAAAGACTCACTGACTCAACAGTTACTTGAAGACTGCCTGTTCATCCTCGACAACGCACACACCCGTCTTGATCGCGGCGGATTACAGCGGCGTAGCGAAGAACGGATGATCATGAAGCGAGTAGGGGAGTGGGCAGCGGATTCGCCGGAAGACACCGTCAATCTGCTCGAACTGTCGAAGGTCGCAGGGGTGCCGTTGCGACAATTGCAGCAGGCATTCAAGGCCTACACCGGGATGACCCCGAGTCACTGGTTGCGCCTGCGCCGGCTGAACAGTGCACACCGCGAATTGCTCAAGCGCCGGCCTACCGAAACCACCGTGGCCGAGGTGGCGATGCACTGGTCGTTCTGGCATCTGGGGCGGTTTTCCAGCAGTTATCGGGCGCTGTTCAAAGAGCTGCCGAGCGAGACGCTGAAACGCTAGAGATTGCAGTAACGGGCAAAAAGATCTTGTGTCCCGAGCGAAGTTAAATAGAATCAGTCTCATTTGAATCTAACTTCGCGCAGGGTCTCCCGAGATGATTGAAGCCGCCACGCCATCGGAGCAGAGCCTGCACGCGCTGTACCGCGATCACCGGGGCTGGCTGGAAACCTGGCTGCGTCGACGCATGGGCAATGCGTGGGATGCGGCGGATCTGAGCCAGGACACCTTCTTACGTGTGCTGTGCAGCGCGCAACCGATTGCCGACATGCGTGAGCCCCGCGCTTATCTGCTGACCGTGGGCAAACGCCTGTTGAGCAACTTCTACAGCCGCCGCAGTCTGGAAAAAGCCTACCTCGAAGCCCTCGCGCAACTGCCGGAGGAGTGCGTGCCGTCGCCCGAGCAGCGTTGGCTGCTGCTGGAGACCCTGCAAGCACTGGATGAGTTACTCGATGGTTTGCCCCGAGCAGTGCGCCGGGCGTTTTTGTGGAGTCAGCTTGAAGGCCTCGGTTACCGCGAAATCGCCGAGCGCTTGCAGGTGTCCGAACGCACCGTCAAACGTTATATGGCGCAGGCCTACGAGCATTGTCTGCTGGTGGAACTTTGATGCGCGTTGCCCCCAGTGATGAAGCCCGCGAGGTCGCCCGCGCCGCCGCGCAATGGCTGGCGTTGATTGAGTCCGGCGAAGCGGGCGCTGACGATCATGCGCAATTGCAGGCCTGGCGTAACAGCGATAGCCGGCATGAACACGCTTGGCAGAAAATCCAGCGCTTGCGCGAACGGTTTTCCGCACTGCCTTCTGCGTTGGCCATGGCTACGCTGGATCGTCCGGATCCTGCGCGTCGGGCCGCGCTGAAACGCGCGCTCGGCATCGCGGCACTGGTGCCGGCGGCCTGGCTGATCAGTCGGCAACTGCCGCTGGATGTCTGGCGCGCGGATTTGCACACCAGCACTGGTGAACATAAGCGATTGCGGCTCGCGGATGGCAGTGCGTTGCAGCTGAACACTGACAGCGCCGTCAATGTGGATCTTACTGCCGGTCAGCTGACACTGGTGCGTGGCGAGATGGCGCTCGACGTGCCAGGCGGCTCAGCCCTGATCATCAATGTGCCGTACGGGCGGATCATCGTCAGTCACAGTGAGATTTGCGTGCGTCTCAATGAGCGTGACTGCAATGTGTCGGTGGTCCGTGGCTCGGTGCAGTTGCAACCGTCAAGTGGGCCGGCGCTGATCCTCAATCAGGGCCAGCAGATCAGGCTGCAGGCGTCTGGCGCGGGTGCTGTCCGAGCGTTTGACGCCTCGATGCCGAGCTGGCGCGACGGTGTATTGATGGCGCAAAACCAGCCGCTGGGGGATTTTCTGCGCGAATTGAGCCGTTATCGCCCAGGCGTGCTGCGCTGGGACCCGGAGCTGGAGGCGCTGCGTATCACCGGCAGTTTTCGTTTGGATAACACCGATCAAGTGCTCTCACTGTTGGCGGCCAGCCTGCCGATCGACGTGCAGAAGCGCTCGCGCTTTTGGGTCTCTCTCGTTCCGCGAAATCCCTCTCAGTCTAAAAAAACAGCTTGAGACCTGTCCCTTTTTTTCGCCTCGCTGGTCATTCCAGGCAAGTGAACCAAATCGAGAGCTTTTTCCTATGCCTGCAGTATTCCCAGGTCGTTTACGTCCGTTGTTGCAGTTGAGCCTTTTGTTGAGCCTGAGTGCCAACCCCCTGTTGATCCCCTGCAGTTGGGCGGAAAGCCCCGACCGCCGCGCTTATCAGGTGCCTGCCGGCAGCCTGGGTGCTGCGCTGACCCGTTTTGCCGGACTGGCCGGGGTCAATCTGTCGGTAGATCCTGCACTGGTCAGCGGGCGCAACAGCAATGGTTTGTCGGGTGAGTTCGGCGTGGAGGAGGGCTTCACCCGGTTGTTGCTGGGCTCCGGTCTACAGCTGCAACCGGCGGGCGAACGTGCTTACACAGTCATTCCGGCGCCGGACGGCGGCAGCCTGGAACTGGCGCCCACTTCGATTCTTGGATCGACGGGGAGCACGGATTCCGAGGTTTTTGCCGGTGGCCAGGTGGCGCGCCGAGGCTCGCAAGGGCTGCTGGGTTCCAGGGATTTCATGGAGACCCCGTTCAGCATGACCACCTACACCAGCGAAACGGTGAAAAACCAGCAGGCTCGCACTTTAGGAGATCTGATCGCCAACGACCCTTCGGTTCGTGCGACCAACCCGGCAGGCGGACGTTATGAGCAATTCACCATCCGCGGTTTCAGTCTGTTCAACAGCGACGTGGCCTATAACGGCCTCTACGGTGTCTTGCCGACTTACACGATCGACATGGAAATGGCCGATCGCGTCGACATCCTCAAGGGCCCGAGCCAACTCATCAACGGGATTTCGCCGCGGGGCAGTGTAGGAGGGGGGATCAACGTGGTGCCCAAGCGTGCCGGCGATCAGCCGAATACGTCGCTGACGGCCAGTTACGCCTCGAACAATCAGCTCGGCGGCGCCGTCGACATCGGCCGTCGCTTTGGTGAGGACAACCAGTTCGGCCTGCGTTTCAACGGCGTCAAACAATCGGGTGACACCGAATGGGATCACCAGAGCGTCGATCGCGACATGGCCGTGCTGGGCCTGGATTTTCGCGGTGAGCGCCTGCGACTTTCTACCGATATCGGTCATACCGAGCGCGATACCGATGCGCCGCAAGAACGTGTGCAGGTCGGTGCAAACGCTAAAGTTCCTGATGCAGATGATGTGCGCGACAACTACGCGCAACCCTGGAGCCAGGCGCGAACCAAGGATACGTTTGGCACGCTCAATGGCGAGTTCGACGTCAGCGATTCGGTCATGTTGTATGGCGGCGTCGGCGCCCGTAAAAGTAACCACGATTTCCTTCGGCATGCGGTGTCGGTGACCAACGACGCCGGCGACTTCAGTGTTCAACCGCGGGATTTCACCCGTGACGAAAATGTCCGGACCGCCACGGCGGGTGTACGCAACTGGTTCCATACCGGGCCGGTCAGCCACGAGGTCAACCTGGCGGCCAGCTACTTCTACATGGATTTCGAAAATGGCGGCGCGCGGTATGCGGCAGGGCGCAGCAATCTGTATGACCCGGTGGAAACCGCAAAACCGCGCACGCCAACACGCTACGACGCTAGGGTCTACACGGAAAACCGCTTCAGCGGCGTCGCACTGTCCGATACGCTGGGTCTCTTCGATGATCGCCTGTTGCTGACCCTCGGCGCCCGTTGGCAAAGGGTTCAAGTCGACGACTGGAGCGATGATGTGAAGGGCGACACAGCCTATGACGAAGAAAAGCTTTCGCCATCCGGCGGCATTCTGTTCAAGGCGACGGACAAGCTATCGCTCTACGCCAACTACATGGAAGGCCTCAGCCAGGGGAAAATCGCGCCATCGACGTCGGTCAACGAGGATGAAATCTTCCCGCCTTTTATCAGCCGACAAGTCGAAGTCGGGGCCAAATATGACGCGGGTTCGTATGCGCTGACAGCGTCCGTGTTTCGGATCAAACAGCCTGCGTACGAAACCAACGCCACGACACGAGTCTTTGGCCCGAACGGCAAACGACAGAACGACGGGGTGGAGTTGAGTGTGTTCGGCGAGCCATACAAAGGGTTTCGATTGCTCGGCGGCCTGATGTACATCGACAGCGAACTGACCCAGACCACCAATGGAACCTTTGACGGGAACCGCGCACCCGCGACCCCCAAATACAACGTCAATCTCGGCGCAGAGTGGGATGTCCCAAGTGTGCAAGGGCTGACGCTGACAGGGCGCGGAATCTATTCGAGTTCGCAGTATCTGGATCAGTCCAACCAGAAGGAAATCGACTCATGGGAGCGATTCGACGTGGGGACGCGCTACGCCTTTAAACTGGACGACAAGACCATCACCGTACGCGCCAATGTCGAGAACGTATTGGATAAACGCTACTGGAGTTCGGCAGGCGCATCAGATGACAGCGAACCCGGGTTGACGCTTTCGACGCCAAGGACTTATCTGCTATCGGCAACGGTGGATTTCTGAATGGTCTTCTTGAATAAACAGGTGCTCAAAAGAAGGGTATTTGCTTATAAATCCGCCGATCTACTGTTAACTCCACTAAATAGCCGTTTAGTAGAGCTATCGCCGCATCTATCCTTAAATCAATGGAGTGGGCCATGAATCGAGGGAAAACAAGCGTCATGGATTTGATTGCGGCATTGGATCTGCAGCCTCATGTCGAGGGCGGCTATTTTCGCAGGACTCTTCAAGCAGATCAGCGCGCCATGCTGCAAACCGCCAGTGGCCCACGCTACCTGATGACCTCGATCTATTACTTGCTGACTGAAGATTCGCCGGTGGGTCAATTTCATTTCAACCAATCGGACATCCTGCATTTCTACCATCTGGGCGATCCTGTCGAGTACAGCATGATCCTCAGTGATGGTGAGTTACGAACGCTGGTGATGGGTAGCAACGTTCTTGCAGGCCAGCATTTGCAAATGCACGTGCCTGGTGGAATCTGGAAAGCTTCGCGACTGCTTGAGGGTGAGCACGGATTTGGATTGATCAGCGAAGCGGTGTCGCCGGGATTCGATTTTGCCGACATGGAGATGGGTGATCGACGCAAACTGATTGCGCGATTTCCACAGCATCGCACGCTGATTGAAAAGCTGACGCGGGATGCTGATTGAAGGTCGCCAATTTCAGGCAAGGCCGCGGTTTTGAAAAGTCAGGTTTTGGGGGAATACGCTGGATTGAAATCTGGCGCGCAACCGGGCAAATCCTGAAATATCTTGTTACGTGTAATGTATATTATGTTAAACGATGTATTACGCTGCGCGCCTTCTGTACCCAACGACTGTCTTGTGCTCAGAACTGAACATGCGAATCACCTTTCGCTGGAAATGGATGTGGAGTCGAATTGCCGACTACTTCGTTCTGCCTGCTGCCGATTATCCTGCGTTGATCAGCTTTCACCGCTTGAGAAGCAGATGGATAACGACCAAGCAATATGGACGCAAATGGTTGCGGAACACGGTTTGAAAGAATCCGATATCGATCGTCTGGTGTCCCCATGGCACACAGATGCAGAGCTCGGTCGCCCCATCGAAGTTGTCACGGATATATCGAAAAGCCGAGCCATGGGCTTCACTGCCTATCAGGCGAGCGATCAGGCATTTTTCGACGTGTTCGACAAACTACGTGTGATGCGCTTGATACCCTAGGTTGTTCCAAACTGATAGCTGAGTGGCTCCCGTCCAGTAAGAAATACAGCGATTGCTTGATACTTACTTGGGCAAAACTCAAGCTTTTATAGCTAGGAGGGCTGCAGAAAATGGAAGCCTGGCTAAGCTCGCAATAGGTTTATGAAGCCGGGTTGGTCATAAGGACAGGCTGGGCAATGCTTTCTGAGCGAGAACAATGGAAATGCGCAAGAAATCTCAGTCATGGTTTGTCCCACTTCTTATTCTTTTCGCTGTCCTTTGGGCAATAGGCAAAAAAGATACGCCTCCCGTTCAGGTGCAACCGAGCCCCACTCCCCCTCCGAATACTCTGGTCTCATTCAGCTCGGTTCCATCACCGCCACCTGCCCCCTTAGTTGATCAATACGTAAGCACAGACAAGCTAAATATCCGAGATCAACCAGGCGGAAAAGTAATCTCCAAGTTGAGCCGGGGAGCCAAGGTTCAGGTATTCGAAAAACGGGATGATTGGGTGCGCATAAGCGTCGATGGCCAACCTGCAAAGTGGCTTTCTTCCAAAAGCCTTTGTACCGGATCGAATTGCTACACCGCCTCTAAACCGAAACAGTCGCCTTCGCCAGTACAACCAATCCGGAGACAGACTCCAGAATACGGATCCTCCTGCCCTTGTTCTTCGGGACACATTTGTATCGGGCCACGAGGCGGTCGGTACTGCATCACTTCAGATGGCAATAAGCGTTACGGTGTTTAAGCGATTGTTGGGGGCAGTACATTCAAGATCCGGTCAGTGCGTCTTCGATTTGGTATCGAACCCCTCCCAGCGATCGCGGTCTGCTTTGTACTACTCTCGGGAATAGATTCAATGTCTGCGCAACATAGCCTTGTAATACTCGCTCGGGGAGGATACGCCGCTCGAGGAGTGCTTTATTTGATCATCGGCATCTTCGCGCTGCTGGCAGCACTTGATTCGACAAAACCAAAGGACAGCCACAAGAGCCTGGAAGCTTTACTAAGCCAGCCATTCGGATATTTTCTAGTTGGCCTTGTGGTGGCAGGTCTGCTCGCATTTTCGGCTTGGCGTGTCTTGCAAGCTACGCGAGATGTCGATCATCACGGCAAAGAAATCAAAGGAGTGGTGATTCGCACTGGTCTGTTTGCCGGAGGTTTGGTCAACGCTGCTCTGGCGTTTTTTGCAGTCGGTCTACTCGTTAGCGGTATCAGAAGGTCGGGGGATTCCGGAGGGCAGACTAAAGACTGGCTAGCGCATCTTCTGTCGTGGGATCACTCGAATTTGTTGGTGTACCTGATCGCTGTCATTCCGCTTGGTGTTGGAATTGCTCACATCATCAAAGGATGGAAGGCGTCGTTCGAGAAATATTTCGAGGCCGACGAGGACGTCATGCAGTACGTCCGGCCAGTGTCTCGGTTCGGTCTAATAGCCCGTGGAGTTGTGTTTATAGAAATTGCCTTACTTCTGGCAATTAGCGGTTCCACTTATCAGGCTATGGATCCACCTGGTATGAAAGAAGCGCTCGACGCTCTTCAGAATCTACCCGCTGGATGGCTGATTTTGATTGTGATGGCCCTAGGTCTGATTGCCTTCTCGGCTTACAGTTTCTCTGAGGCTTTCTGGCGCAAGATCAATATGGATGTGCCGGGAGTATCGAGGCCGTAGGTTACCGCATTTCAAAAGGCGAAGTTCTGAACTTTGCAATCACGTCGGCATGGCGTGGCAGGCGAATGGGCTAACGCAACAAACCGCCTAGAGCTGCATTACGGCAAGCGCCCTGCGCAGGGGCTCGTCGGATATCTGGATAGGGCCGTGGAAAGGAACATCCATGTCCAATACAAGGTAAACAGAAGCTGCGATGAGCAATGCCGAGATTATGAACATTCCAATTACCATCGAGTTTCGTGGTGCGCGATAACCAAAACTAGCGAAGATGAGTGTCAACCAGGCGGCCAGCATTCCGATCAAAGGGCCCGGAATCGCTCCCTCCGACTGCTCGACAATCCTCCAGCGTTGCTCGATAAGCGAGTGATATTGCTGACGGATATCCTGAAGCATCGTTTCATGGAAGCGATCCGGGGGCTTGATACCGGTTAACGACTTGCCGATGTCATCCAAGTATTTAGCCGCCTCACTGTTGCGATGCTGCAGTGCTTCGTCACCTCGGTACGGGTTTTCGATAGCTCGCTCGAGGTAAGTAATCAGGCGATTCCTCGTGTCTTGTGTAGCTTCTCCGTAGCCACGTAGCGTCCGGTCAAAAATGATCAGGCTGGTTGCATACCCATGGAAGTTCGCATCAATGGATTCGAAGGTATTTTTGGCAGAATTAATCATCAGGCCGAACACCAGCGATGTCATGACCACAAAAATGTTGGCTACCAAGCGAATGACGGTGTTGGTGTCGTCATCCCTATGATGGGCTGCCAGTCTTGGGTACCAGTGCATCATGAGAAGCGACGCTGCAACCAGGCACCCGAAAATGACCAGTGCGATCCAGAGTGAATTCATGCATTAGTGCTCTGACCGATTGATTCAAGTCTGTAAGCATTGTCAGTCGACGGCTCGCAGGATCTTGCTCGACTTATGCATAGCTGACTTTGGGAGTGACCACAATATTGGAATGGAATTCTTCGCTGGTCATTAGCAGGTATTGGCCGAACGTCGAAAAGCTCCAGCTATTGCAGATATTACCAGCAGCCAGGTATTCGCCAGGCTTGAGGCTGATCTGGGTATATAGATGGAGCAGCCACTACTCAGCCGCCAAGAGCTTCTTAACCTCGGCAATGATCAGGTCGATATTGAATGGCTTCGCCAATACTGCATCAAACAGATCCGATCTCTGCATACCGATGTGTGCCTGAGCACCGCTCATCAAGATGATCGGCAATTGATTAGCGGAAGGGAGAGCACGAACGGCTGTGGCGAATTCCAGGCCGTCCATCACCGGCATCATAAAGTCGGTGATGATCAAGGCAGGCCGTTCTCTCTCGAGTACCTCGAGCCCTTTTCGACCGTTGCTGGCCGTCACCACCATGAACCCCTCATCCTCCAGCGCAAAGCTTAGGATGTCAGCGATCAAATACTCGTCGTCGACGACCAGAATGGTGGTCATGTTAATTCAACCCGCACAAAGGTTTAAGATCTTGAACCGGGCGATGACTCAGTGGGGACTGAAGGTTCATGTCTTGAAGCCTTTTTCAGGAAAACATCATGATCACGGATGACGACCTCAAATCGTGAGGGATCGTAAGAGCTGTCTCTTACTTTAAGAATGGAAAGCGTTCTGCTTAGTTCAGAGTAATTCTCAGAGAATCGCATCAGCATCAGGTTGTCGACGATGCTGGACAGGTCAGAGTTTGGTGCACTTACCTCGGAGCCGAACAGATCGCGCATTTCCCAAGAGGCAAATACCGTAACCCCTCTGGATCGCAGCTCGTTCATCAGGGCACTGAAGAAGTCAGTGATCCGCGCCGGATTTGTCGAAACTCGTGTCATACCGCTAAGACTATCGATGAACAGGCGCTTGATGCCCTTCTCCTCGACGATCTTCAGAAGTCGTGCCCCTAGACCATCCAGCAGGCCTTCAGTTGTAGGCTGCCAAGCGATGCAGAGGGCGCCCCTGTCTTCCATGCCTTTGATATCAATACCCAGCGATTGGCCTTTGAGTCGCAATCGTTGCGGGCTTTCGTAGAAACCAAAATGCAGGCCAGGAGCTTCCACAGTCGACTCAGCCAGAAATTTGAGGCCAAGGGTAGTTTTACCAATCCCGGAGGGGCCTATTACGAGAGACACACTGGAACTGTGCAGACCTCCGCCTAAAATGTCGTCCAGTGATTCAATACCACTGGGGATACGCGTCATATCCGCGCTGTCGGGAGAGGATGGGTGACTGTAGAGACTTTCTAGTCGCGGGTAAACCACCAAGCCATTTTCGGTAATTTCACACTCGTGAAGACCTGTCATTGCTGGGCTTCCGCGTGTTTTACGAAGCTGAATTCGACGTACTGAACGAGTGCCGTATAGCTCCTCGCCCATCTCAATCACACCATCAACCATGGTGTGCTCAGGACTGCCATCGTCGAGGCGGGAGCTAGTGAGAAACAGCACCGTGCAACCAGCAAAAGCAGCGTGCCCTTGCAGTTCTGAAATGAATTTCTTGGTATCGATATGCGAATCGGCTTTTGAGCGCGCATTGAGCAAGCCATCTACCACCATCACTGTGGCTTTCTGGCGGCTTATCTCTCGTCGAAGCAGTTTCACCACCTCGTCCAGTCCTTCGTTTTCCAGAGTGTCAAACGCGCTGACAAACTGAATTTCGGCGCCTACTTTGGAAGCGTCGAAAAAGCTCAGAGTAGAAAGGAATTGAAAAAGACGGTCGTGTGACTCGGCGAGTAACGTCGCGACCAGAACCCGGCCTCCGTTGCTCGCATGATGGAACCCAAGCTGGTTGGCGAGGATCGTTTTTCCAGACCCTGGGCGCCCTTGGATTATGTATGAAGAGCCTGCTACCAATCCGCCCTTGAGCAGAGCGTCGAGCCCTTCAATTCCGCTTTCGAGGCGTTTTAGCTTTTCCACAATGCGACCCTGATCCGAAACGAACTGTAATATGCAGTGACTCGAATGCTAACGCCATTTTTTCCTGAGAGCCATTCACACCTTGATAAATACGCGTCTTTTCATTGTCAGGCTGTAAAGAAAAGTGCTGACAGGCAGGACTAAACGCATCTTGCTGTGATCGCTATTCATCCTGGATATCAACTACGGCTGAGCGGTGTTTAGGGCAGCAAGTAACCAACGCCTGTCTTCATTCCAACAATCACCCCAGCACCCTATAAATCTCAGAAACCACCTGCATCGTAGCGTCGTCAACCGCTCCCTCATTACGGCACAGAACCCAACCGTGCTCCTTGACCGCTTGCTCGAACATCTCCGTACACGCCACATGCTCTGCGTACTTCTGAATCACAGTGCCGCCCAATCCTCGCGATCTTGTTGCAGCCCTTGCCCATGAAGTATTGGGATCGGTGACGACGCCGACATGCAGGTCCGGCACTCGCACGTCTCGATCCAGGTTCAACTGGAGAATCTCGGCAAACGGGATGGTTCGGCGAAACGCTGCATCCGACGGATACCAGCGATCAATCAGGATAATGCTGTCCAGCGGCTGCTCCGTCAGCACGTTTCGGGAAATCCAGCGCCGACTATCAGCCAGGCGCTGGCACACAGCCCATTCCAGATCCTGAGAAGGATTTCTGGCAAGCGTGTTGATCAGGGCCATGGTTTCACCCCGGAAAGGATCGCTTTTTCTCTCGCAGAGCCGGATGACTTTCCTGTTGCCGGCCCTCAGTACCTTCGTAACGGACTCCAACAGCGTGGTTTTGCCGGTGCCTTTGGGCCCATCCAGAGAAACAAACAGCGGACGATTCATTGTTCACATAACGATGGATTTGCGGTTTTCTGCCTCTGTACGTTCGCGGGTACCGCTTGGTACAGCTGCGCGAAAACAGACATGGAGAACCACTGTAACCGCATATTGGGCATTCCAGTGGCTGAACTGCCATTTCCAATGGCATGGCCCTGCCCTCACCCGGCCGCCCCGCTATTTTCCCAAGCGCCCGGCTGTCATCAGCTTCATGTTGCAGACATCGAGTACAGCCAATACCTGCAACTCCTGCAATAATGCCGACCACAGCGGCGCGAAGGCATATAGAGTGCTCGTGCCCACATTTGCTATTCGGGTTTGGAGGACTTCATGCAGGACATTATTGACGGCTTTCTGCGCTTTCAGCGCGAGGTTTATCCGCAACGCGTCGAGCTGTTCAAGCAGCTCGCGACAGAACAGAATCCAAAGGCGTTGTTCGTCACCTGCTCGGACAGCCGTGTGGTGCCGGAACTCCTTACGCAGCGCGAGCCGGGCGAACTGTTCGTGATTCGTAACGCCGGCAACATTGTGCCGTCTTACGGCCCTGAACCGGGTGGCGTCTCGGCCACCGTCGAGTATGCGGTCGCCGTGCTTGGGGTTCAGGACATCGTGATCTGCGGCCACTCGGACTGCGGGGCGATGGGCGCGATTTCACGCTGCACGTGTCTGGATCATCTTCCGGCGGTCGCTAACTGGCTACGTCACTCGGACGCCGCGAAAGCGATTAACGCAGCACATGAGTTCGACACCCCCCGCGCCAAGCTTGATGGTCTGGTGCGGGAAAACGTGATCGCGCAACTGGCGAATCTGCGGACGCATCCATCGGTGGCCCTGGCGCTTGAGCAGGGACGGATGAATCTGCACGGCTGGGTCTACGACATCGAGGCGGGATGCATCGATGCTCTGGATGGCGCGACCCGCAAATTCGTGTCACTGGCTGATTCGCCGACCACCGTTGCGATCGCTGCGCGTAACGGCAAACAGATGTGATGGCGACAGATAAGTAAGGCAGAAGCCGCCTGTGGCGGCTTCTTGTCGACTCGCTGTCTTCATCAGTGACCGGCGCTTTGGCCGCCGTCGACATGCAGAATTTCACCGGTGACGAAGTTGGCGCTGTCCAGGTACAACACCGCTGCGACGATGTCTTGCACCTCGCCCATGTGTCCGACCGGATGCAGGCTGCCCAGAGCGGCGTGGCTTTCCTCGCCATGCATCGGGGTCTTGATGATCCCGGGCGATACGGCGTTAACGCGGATGCCGCGCTTGGCGTATTCGATCGCCAGAGATTTGGTGGCGGCGTTCATACCACCTTTGGTCAGCGACGCCAACACCGACGGCACCCCATCGATGGCATGATCGACCAGCGATGTGGTGATGCTGACCACATGCCCGCCCTCACCTTGTTTCTCCATCTGGGCAATCGCCTGCTGCGACATGTGGAAGAAGCTGCCCATGTTGGTGGCTACGGTATTTACATACTCTTCGCGGGTATAGGCCGTGAACGGTTTGGCGAGAAAGATCCCGGCGTTGTTCACCAACGTGTCAATGCGGCCGAAACGCGCTACGCCTTCGCGGATGATTTTCTCGGCAGTCGCCGGATCGGCAATGTCGCCGGCGACGGTCAGGATGTCCGGATCCGCTGACAGTTTGATGGAGCGCGAAGTCGCCACCACTTGATAGCCGAGTTTGCGAAAACCTTCGACGATGCCTGCGCCCAGCCCCTGGGATGCGCCAGTGACCACAACGACTTTTTTTGAATGGCTCATGATAATTCCTCAATAGTTTACGAAAGGGGTTTCACACACAGACGAGCCTGATGGCGTCATTACTTGGGCTCCACCAGCGACTGGCGGTACTCGGTAGTGGTTATTCCTGCGTAGCCCCAGTTATCGGTATCGACTTCCTCGATCACGATGTGCGTCAGGTGCGGATCCTTGTTGAGCACCGTCTGCATGGTTTTGGTGATCTCGGCGATGACCTGGGCTTTCTGTTCTTTGGTAACGCCGTCGCGGGTGATACGAACGCTGATGAAAGGCACGGGAGAGTCTCCAGTTCGCGCCTCATCGGCATGAGGAGGCGGCAAGTGGAGTGAACTCTAGGAGGTTGCCTTCAATGAATAAATGCGGGTGCGGTTACTTCATTTGTGACGCGGTGTAATGAATCGATCCGCGGCCCTCGCCACTGCATCATCGACATCGGTATGCTTTCGGGCACTTCGCGAAGACCCGGTGTGATTAATATGAAGCGCCATTTTGATGACCTGCAGTTAGGCAGCATCGAGCTGTTTTGCCTCGCCTCGGAAACCGGCAGTTTTACCGCAGCCGCGCAGGTCGCCGGTGTGACGCCTGCGGCAGTAAGCCGATCGATTTTGCGTCTTGAGGAGCGTTTGGGATCACGCCTGTTCGTGAGAACCACGCGCAGCATCCGGATGACTGAACCGGGACGGGTGTTCTACGAACAATGCCGACAAGCCCTGACTCAATTGGTGGAAGCGCAGCAAGAAGTCATGGGCGCTCAATCGAAGCCTTCAGGGCGGCTGCGTGTCAGTCTTCCGACCACCTATGGGCATCACCGGATCTTGCCGCTTCTGCCGAAGTTTCGAGCGCTTTATCCAGACGTCACCGTAGATATCCACTTGGGTAACCGAAATATCGATTTTGTGGCGGAGGGCTATGACCTGGCGATTCGGGTCCGCGCTCAACCGGACTCGACCCTGATTGCGCGGTTGCTCGAAGACGCACAATTGGTCGTGGTCGCAACACCTGAATACCTGAGCAAGGCCGGCACACCAACGACACTGGATGACCTCGTCGCTCACGAGTGCATTCAATTTGAACTGCCCAGCAGCGGTCGACGCATCTCATGGCTGTTCGACGTCGAGGGCAAACACCGGGAGATCTTCACTGAGGGCAGCTATTGCTGCTCGGATGATGTGCTGGGTGGCGTTACCCTGGCCAAACACAGTGCGGGTCTGTTCCAGACTTACAGATTCATTGTCGAGCGCGAACTGGCCGATGGCAGCCTCGTCGAGGTACTCCAGCCCTACAATGGACGCTCCAGGCCCTACACCCTGCTCTACCCCCATGGCCGCTATGTTCCTCAGCGGGTTCGGGCATTCGTCGACTTCCTGTTGCAGTATCGAGCCGATTGGGCGGCGAACTGACCCTCCAGAGCATCATCAAATATCAGTGAGAGCAACGCTGCATTCCCGCGCATTCGGCGGTCTGTCGTTGAATCCATAACGTCCATGAAAGGCCGGTTAAAAAAAAGAGCCCCTAAGGGCCCTTTCCTTTAATTCAATTTTCCTGTCTTTCAACGTCTGGTGAAAAACCCGGTCACTCACTCAGCGACGAAAAATTCGGTTTATCAGGATCAATGCCGCAGCACCTATCGCGAGTGCAGCTATCGGTTTTTCTTTGACGAAGGTCGACACGTTATCCAGTGCATCGCCGTAGGATTTAGTCAGCTGTCCAGCTGCCTGATGTCCGGCACCTTCAGCTTCCATCTTCGAATCACCCATCAGTTTCCCGACCGCGCTCTGCGCCTTGCCAGCCAACTTTTCCGCTACGCCTTCTACCTGTTCACTCTTCATGATTCATAAACCTTCGTGTAAGTGGGAAGCTCTGAGTCTCGACAGAAAAGTTGACTGGTGGCTGTGAGTTGGAGTTCCACTTTTTATGGCTGCCGCTCGTCAGTGGTGCTCAAAAAGGTAATCGCCGCGCCCGCGGCACGCGCTTCATTCCATACACAATTTAGGGGTGACACGGATGTCCTGTGCTGGTTGCCTCCCGACGCTGGGCGCCGCGTCCCTCTGTACCTTCAACTCGACGGGGTATGGACCGGTCTGCGCCAGAGTGGCTCGTACCTTGGTGATGAAAGCCTCATCGCTTTGCGTATAGAAGATCCACTCCCGCTGTTGCCCACCGGTGGCCGTGCATACCCACTTCGCCAGCCCGTTTTCCTGCACCGCCGCCATGATCAGCACCTGCATTTTCTCCATCTGCAGGACGTCTCGGCGCTGCGGCTGAAGACTCGATGAAGAATATTTCCAGACTATCCGGGCTTTGAACGGCAGCGCTTGCTTTTCAGCCAGCGAAATCGAATCCACTCCCCTGTAGGACATGGGGATGGGCGTATCCGGGAAATCAGAAGATTGGTACTTGCTCTCGGGCATTTCGATGATTTGCAAGTGCTGCAGATGAGCCGGGTCATCGTCAAGCAGCGCTTCAAGTGCTTCCTTCCTTTGGCGATCCCGCTCAGCCACACAGTGATCGTAACCGACACTGTTTACCGGGCCTGCGTCGAGGCAAGGGTCGCGCTCGACCGGTCGGGGCAACGTGTGGCTGGAGCAGCCGCTGAGAAGCACGCCGGCCAATGCCAAGATGCAACCTGTTGGCATGTGAAAAAAAGGAGTATGTCGCACGCCCATTGACGCTTCCTTGGCGGGTCGGGAGAAAGGGTTGTGGGTGTCCTCAGCTTTGCAAAAGCTGTTTGGTCATCACCATCGACGTCTGCAACGACTGCCCCGTGCGCTGCAGTTTGTTCAACAGACTGGCACCCAACCAAAGTTGGTACAGGGTTTCTGCCAGTTGCCGAGCGTCAGTCTGCGGCAAACTTTTATCCAGCTGCCCTTCTTCCAGGCACGTCGTAATTCGCGTAACGATGCGCTCGGCGCCGTCGCGCAGAGTGAGGCGCATCGACTCGGACAGGTCGGCGACTTCCGCGCTCAACTTCACCACCAGGCATTCATCGCCATGGCCTTCCAGGGTGCAACGGTTCTGCCAGCCCTGCCAGTAATCCATCAGCCGCTCATAGGCACTGAGGCCGGGCAGGGTCAGGCGTCGCTCCATGTCCGCGAGATAGCCGACAAAATAGTCCTCCAGCAGCGCCTGGCCGTAGAGTTCCTTGGATTTGAAGTAGTGATAGAACGAGCCCTTGGGCACACCGGCGGTCTGCAGGATCTCGCTCAGGCCAACGCTGGTGAAGCCCTTTTCGGCCATCATGCGGTGGCCGGTGTCGAGCAGGTGTTGGCGGGTATCGTCGTAGGTCGGTTTCATGGGGCGCAAAATACCAAACATTAGACCAGTCGTATATTTCTGATGAGCAGGAGTTTGCCACAGTGATGGCTTGGAAACACGGGCGTAAAAATTTACTAGACGACCGGTCTAATATGAATCTATTCTGTGCCCGTCACTCCTTCCGAGGTGTCGCAGACGAACCCGTCGAGGACACCAGACCAATACAGGGCGCTCTATGAAAATCTTGATGGTTCTGACTTCCCACGATCAGCTTGGCAACACCGGCAAGAAAACCGGCTTCTGGCTCGAAGAGTTCGCGGCCCCCTACTACGCCTTCAAGGATGCCGGCGCGCAGATCACTCTGGTATCGCCGGCCGGCGGCCAGCCACCGCTCGATCCGAAAAGCGATGAGCCCGATGCGCAAACCGCTGAAACCGACCGCTTCCGCAAGGACCCTGCAGCCCAACAGGCACTGGCCAATACCGGGCGCCTGGCGGATGTCAGCGCTGAGGATTTCGATGCCGTGTTTTATCCCGGTGGCCATGGCCCGCTGTGGGATCTGGCCGAAGACCAACACTCGATCGCGTTGATCGAAGCCTTCGACCGCAGCAACAAACCTCACGGTTTCGTCTGCCATGCGCCGGGCGTTCTGCGTCACGTGGTGGCTGCCGATGGCAAACCGTTGATTCAAGGCCGAGACGTCACCGGTTTCACCAATGCTGAAGAAGCCGCCGTTGGTCTGACCGATGTCGTGCCGTTCCTGATCGAAGATGAATTCCAGCGGCTCGGCGGGCGTTACTCCAAAGTGGCTGACTGGCAGGTTCACGTGGTGACCGATGGCCAACTGGTGACGGGTCAAAACCCTGCCAGCTCGGCAGCCGTCGCCGAAAAACTGCTGAAGCTGTTGGCCTGAGCCCTCCACCGCTCCAGACACCGTGCGCATCCCGCACGGTGTTTTTTTACCGCATTGCTAGTCGACTGGTCTAATAAGGCCAAAACAGGAATCACATGAAAAACAGCCCTTACTTCACCCCCGTCAAACTGGGCCTGCACACCCTGAAGAACCGCATCGTCCTGCCGCCCCTCACCCGCCAGCGCAGCACACAACCGGGCAATGTCGCCAACGCATTGATGGCCGAGTATTACCAGCAACGCGCCGGCGCCGGTCTGCTGGTCACCGAAGGCACGCAGATCGAGCCTCGCGGTCAGGGCTACGCCTGGACTCCCGGCATTCACACCCCTGAACAAATTGCCGGATGGCGCACAGTCACCGAAACGGTTCATGCAAAGGGCGGCGTGATATTCGCCCAACTCTGGCACGTCGGCCGTGTGTCCCACACCGCGCTGCAACCCGATGGGGCGGCCCCGGTTTCAGCGTCCGCCATCGCCACCGAGCGGGTCAGCGTGTTCATCGAAACTGCGCCGGGCGCCGGCGAGCTGGTTACGCCATCCGCGCCGCGAGCGCTGAGCACCGATGAAGTCCAGGAACTGGTTCAGCTCTATATACAGGCGGCGCGCAATGCGATGGACGCCGGCTTCGACGGAATCGAACTGCACTGCGCCAACGGCTATCTGGTGAACCAGTTCATTTCGGCCCACAGCAACGTGCGCACCGATCAGTACGGTGGCTCGCTGCACAACCGCCTGCGTTTTCTGCGCGAAGTGGTGTCGGGTGTCGCCGAGTGCATCGGCAAGGAGAAAGTCGGCGTGCGTTTCGCGCCGCTATTCACCACCACCGATGAGGCGCGCACCTATCTGGGCATGGTCGAGGAAGACCCGCATACCACTTACATCGAAGCGATCAAGGTGCTTGAGGATGTGGGCATTGCCTACCTGTCCATCGCTGAAGCGGACTGGGACGACGCGCCTGTGATGCCGCAAACCTTCCGCCGTGCGGTGCGCGATACCTTCAGTGGCGCGATCATCTACGCCGGACGCTACAACGCAGAATCCGGTGCGCAATTACTTGAATCGGGACTGGCGGATCTGGTGGCTTTCGGCCGTCCGTTCATGGCCAACCCGGACCTGCCGGCGCGCATCGCCAATGACTGGCCGCTCAATCCGCTGAACCCCGCAACGGTTTACGGCGGCAATGCCGAAGGCTACGTGGATTACCCGACCTACAGCGAATAATTCCGCGATTTCGCACAGCGCTCCCACTCACCGGGAGCGCTTCCTCCTCTCCCCCGCTACACCCGCAACCTCGCGCGCTGCGCCGCGAGGTTCTCGCATCCGCACAAAAAAAGTTGCCGATTGATTGTCAGTTGAATTTTTTCAGCCTATCTTGAATAAAACCTATACAAAGCACTTGTCTGCGTACAACTCTTCCGCTATGGATTGGCCCTCACGCACAGCACTGCCGCGAGCACTCTGAATGAACCCACTACTAGCCAGCCATTACCGTGAAATTCTTGTCGGCGTCGGTGAAAACCCCGAGCGCGAAGGTCTGCTCGACACGCCCAAACGTGCGGCCAAAGCAATGCAGTATCTGTGCAACGGCTACTCGATGAGCCTGGAAGACGTCACCAACGGTGCCCTGTTCGAATCGCAAAGCGATGAGATGGTCATCGTCAGTGACATCGAGCTCTATTCCTTGTGTGAGCACCACATGCTGCCTTTCATCGGCAAGGCGCACGTGGCGTACATCCCCACCGGCAGAGTGCTGGGACTGTCGAAAGTGGCGCGCGTGGTGGACATGTTCGCCCGGCGTCTGCAGATCCAGGAAAACCTCACCCGGCAAATCGCCGAGGCGATCCAGCAGATCACCGATGCCGCCGGCGTGGCCGTGGTCATTGAAGCCCGGCACATGTGCATGATGATGCGCGGCGTCGAAAAGCAGAATTCGATCATGACCTCCTCGGTGATGCTCGGTGCTTTTCGCGACAGCTCCACGACGCGTCAGGAGTTTCTGCAACTGATCGGGCGGCGAAGTTGATTTCCGATCTTCGACAGGTGCGATAAACCTGTACACAGCAACCCCACTGTACAAGCACGATACTCCTAATCTCACCCCCCATACCTGTGCACTCAGGGAGAACGGCAATGGCCCGATTTGTGCTCTTACTGGCTCTGGTACTCGGCGTTGCGAGCTGCGGCAGCGTGGATGTCAGCCACTATGCCGATCAGCAACCGGCGCTGGATCTGCAGCGCTTTTTCAGCAAACCCGTGAAAGCCTGGGGGATGTTTCAAAAGCGCTCCGGGGAAGTGGTCAAGCGCTTTGAGGTCAACATCGTCAGCCATCGTGAAGGCGACAACCTGATTCTCGATGAGCACTTCCTGTACAGCGACGGCACGCGCCAACGCCGCGTCTGGACCCTGACGCCCGAGGGCCAGGGGCGCTGGAGCGGGCGTGCGGGTGATGTGGTGGGTGTCGCCACAGGTCAGGTCGCTGGCAATGCGCTGCACTGGCGTTATCGCCTGAATCTGCCGGTCGACGGCACGACCTATGAAATGAGCATGGACGACTGGATGTACCAGATGGACGAGGACACGCTGATCAATCGCACCAGCATGTCCAAGCTCGGGGTTGAAGTTGGCCAGGTGACCTTGTTCTTCCGTCGCCAGGGCGCGGGAGAAAACCAATGAGCAGCCCGTTCAGCATGGCTTCCCTGGGCAACGGTTATCGCGCACTGGTGATTGGTGCCAGTGGTGCTATCGGTCGCGCGTTTTGCCAGCAGCTCAGTCAGGATCCGCGCTGTGCCGGGGTTCGTGAGCTGGGGCGTCGTACCGTTCCGGCGCTGGATCTGGAGCAACCGGAAACCATCGCCAGCGCCGCCACCGAATTGGCCGCAGAAGCGCCCTATCAGTTGATCGTGCACGCTGCGGGTCTGCTGCATCGTGAGCGGATCAAGCCAGAAAAGAGCTACAGCGCGATCGAGGCGGATGCGCTGCAGGCAGTGTTTCAAGTCAACACGCTGGGACCGGCAATGGTGTTGCGGCATTTTCTGCCGCTGCTCGATCCCCAAGGGGCGATGGCGATGCTCTCGGCCAAGGTCGGAAGCATTGGCGACAACCGTTTGGGCGGCTGGTACGCCTACCGCGCCTCCAAGGCTGCGCTGAACATGCTGATCAAGACCGCGGCGATCGAACTGGCGCGCACCCGCCCGCAAAGCCGCTTGCTGAGTCTGCACCCGGGCACGGTCGTGTCGGGTTTGTCGCAACCTTTTCGCGGGGCTTCCAGCGCCCGTCCGGCAGACGTTGCCGCTGACCAGTTACTCAACCTGATTGACCAATTGACCCCGGCCGACAGCGGCCAGTTCTTTGCCTACGATGGACAACGCCTGCCCTGGTAGGCAAGGAGTGAAGCATGAATCTGCAAACCCTGACCGAACGTGCGGCCAACAGCGAAATACGTGAGCTGGAGCTGCTGTCACTCGAAGGTGGTTTTTATCTGGCCCGCATCCGCCTGGATCACGGCCAGTTCACCTTGCTCGACGACGCGGCCAAACCGATGCACCTGCGCTCGATCACCCATCTGCGTGACTTGCTGCAGACCGTGCCGGCATTCCCCTGCGTGCTGGTGCAGCAATGCGTGCACGATGAAATGTGCGGGCGTGATACCGGGCCCGTCGAAGAGCTGCGGATTCCGTTTTCGTTGGCCACACCGCTATGAAACGGATGCTGTGAATGAACCAGAAACGTCGGTTGTGCCTGGTGCTGGGCGATCAGTTGTCCTTCGATCTGGCTTCATTGCAGACGCTCGATAGCGAGCGCGACACTGTGCTGCTGGTCGAGGTCATGGAAGAAGCCAGCCATGTGCCGCACCATCCGCAAAAGATTGCCCTGATCTTCAGTGCCATGCGCCATTTCGCCGAGGCACTGCGAGACCAAGGAGTCAGCGTCGAATACGTGACCCTGGATGATCCGCACAACAGCGGCTCGGTACCGGGGGAGTTACGCCGCTGGCAACAGCGGTTGCACGCCGAGGAAGTGCACGTCACCGAATGCGGGGACTGGCGTCTGGAGCAATCGATCAGGGACTGTGGCCTGCCCATCCATTGGCACGCCGATACGCGTTTTCTGTGCAGTCGCGCCGAGTTCGCCGCCTGGGCTGCCGGCAAAAAGCAGTTGCGCATGGAGTTTTTCTATCGCGAGATGCGCCGCAAGAGTCGCTTGCTGCTCAATGGCGACGGCACGCCGGTGGGCGGCGCGTGGAATTTCGATGCCGAGAATCGCAAGGCCCTGCCCAAAGGCGTGAAAGCCCCCTACCCGATCCGTTTCAGTAATGACGCGATCACCGGCGAAGTGCTGGATCTGGTGAAGGCGCGCTTCAGTCAGCATTACGGTGCACTCGACGACTTCAACTACCCGGTCACCCACGCCGACGCGCAAGCGCTATGGGAATATTTTCTGGATTATGGCCTGGCAGGATTCGGCGACTATCAGGACGCCATGGCCAGTGACGAACCGTTCCTGTTTCATGCGCGCATCAGCGCTGCGCTCAATATAGGCCTGCTGGATTTGCGGCAGTTGTGCAGCGACGTCGAGTCGGCTTATTGGGCCGGCAGGATTGCCCTGAATGCTGCCGAAGGCTTCATTCGGCAACTGATCGGCTGGCGGGAATATGTGCGCGGCGTGTACTGGCTGAAAATGCCGGACTACGCACTGGGCAACGCATTCGGCAACAGCCGACCACTGCCCGAGTTCTACTGGACCGGTGCTACGCAAATGAACTGCATGCGCCAGGCCATCGGCCAGAGTCTGCAGCACGCCTACGCGCATCACATCCAGCGGCTGATGGTCACCGGCAATTTTGCCCTGCTCGCCGGCATCGCGCCGAGCCAGATCTGCGAGTGGTATCTGGCGATCTACATGGATGCCTTTGACTGGGTCGAGCTGCCCAACACGCTGGGCATGGTCATGCATGCCGATGGCGGCTATCTCGGTTCCAAACCTTATTGCGCCAGTGGCCAATACATCAATCGCATGTCCGACTACTGCCGAGGTTGTGCCTACAAGGTCAGCGAAAGTACGGCGGACAATGCCTGCCCGTTCAATTCGTTGTACTGGCACTTTCTAATGCGCCACGGTGAGCAACTGCGCGGCAATCAGCGCATGGCGATGATGTACAAGAACCTCGACCGCATGCCGCAAGCCAAACAGGAGGCGCTGTGGCAACGCGGGCAGAACCTGTTGGCGCGTCTGGATAACGGCGAATCGATCTGAAATGAACGCTCGCTTGCGCGGGTGGTGAAACTTAAGCACAGCGCGCCCGGTCAACGGATGATTGGCGGTCGAATCCCTTGCGAGCGCAACTTTCACTGCTCGTGTGTGCCTACGCGCTGTATGAAGCCAGACCCTGAAAATTCAATAAGCAGGTCCCATGGATACCCTTGAACACCTTAGCCGCGAAGCGCTTGAGTCAGAGGTAAGGCGATTGCGCGCGGCGCTTCAGTGCCCTCAGGTCGACACACAGGTCGTTGACCTCGATCGCGACATGGCGGCGCAACTGCAAGCCAGTCGGGATGCGCTCGCACGCAGCGAGGCTCGCTTCATCACCATTCTGGAAACCATCGAGTCGGCGTTCGCCATCGTCAAGGTCAAATTCGACGCCGAGGATAAGCCCGTCGACTATTACTTCGTCGAAGCCAACCCGGCGTTCGAACACCAGTGCGGGGTCAACCTGCGCGGCAAATGGGTGACCGAGTTCGCGCCCAATCTGGAAAGATTCTGGTTCGAAACCTATGGCCACGTGGCCAAGACCGGAGAGCCGGCGAACTTCGAGAGCTACGCCAACACCTTCGAACGCTGGTTCGACGTACGCGCGGTGCGTGTCGGCGATCCGGCTGACCGGCAGATCGCCATTCTGTTCAACGACGTCACCGAGCGGCGCGACGCCGAGGAGCGCTTGCGAGCCAGCGAGGCCATTGCGCGGGAGAACGTCGAGCGCGTGCAACTGGCGCTCGCCGCCGGGGCGATCATTGGCACCTGGCACTGGGACCTGCCCACCGATCGTTTCGCCGTGGACGAAGCGTTCGCCCGGGTGTTTGAGCTCGACCCGGCGCTGGGCCGCGAAGGGCTCAGCCTCGAACAGGTGATGGTGAGCGTGCACCCCGAGGACCAGGATGGACTGACCACCGCGATCAACGAAGCCATCGGCCGCGGTGGCGCCTACTCCCACCAGTACCGTGTGCGCCGCGCCGACGGCAAATACCAGTGGATCGAGGCCAACGGCCGTGTTGAGTGTGCCGATGATGGAACGCCGTTGCGCTTTCCCGGCGTGCTGATCGATGTCGAGGAACGGCGCAATGTCGAAGCGGAGCGCGACCGCGCCATCGCCGCGTTGCGCGCGCTCAACGATACGCTGGAGCAGCGCGTGTCATCGCGCACCGCAGAGTTGATGCAGGCCGAAGAGAAACTGCGTCAGTCGCAGAAAATGGAAGCCGTCGGCCAACTGACCGGAGGCCTGGCGCATGACTTCAACAATTTGCTGGCCGGCATTTCCGGCGCGCTGGAGTTGATGGGCGCGCGCATAAGTCAGGGCCGGCTGAACGAGGTCGACAAATACATGGTGACCGCCCAGGGCGCGGTCAAGCGCGCCGCCGCCCTGACCCACCGCCTGCTGGCGTTCTCCAGACGCCAGACCCTCGATCCACGACCAACCGATGTCAACACGCTGATGACCGGGATGACCGAGCTGATCCAGCGTACGGTCGGCCCCAGCATCGTCCTGGAAACCCTCGGCGCGCCGGGGCTCTGGCCAACGCTGGTGGATGCCAGCCAATTGGAGAATGCCCTGCTCAACCTGTGCATCAACGCTCGCGATGCGATGCCGGACGGCGGGCGCATCACCATCGAGACGGCCAACCGTGCGCTGGACTGCGAGACGGCGCGCACGCTGGACATGCCAGAGGGCGAATACCTGTGCCTGTGCGTGACCGATACCGGCACCGGCATGACCGCCGATGTGATCGCCAAGGCCTTCGATCCGTTCTTCACCACCAAACCGCTGGGCCAGGGCACGGGGTTGGGGTTGTCGATGATCTACGGTTTCGCCAAGCAGTCCGGTGGCCAGGTGCGCGTGCATTCGCAGGTCGGTCAGGGCACCGAGATGTGCATTTATCTGCCGCGCTACCATGGCGAGCCCGTGCCGAATCAGGATGACAAGGACAACACGCCGGCAGCCTTGCCCAAGTCTGGCGAGACGATTCTGGTGGTGGACGACGAGCCTACGGTGCGAGCACTGCTGACTGACGTGCTCGGCGATCTCGGCTACACCTTGATAGAGGCCGCTGACAGTGTGGTCGGGCTGAAGATGTTGCGCTCGGACATTCACATCGACTTGCTGATCACCGACGTCGGCTTGCCGGGAGGCATGAACGGTCGGCAACTGGCCGATGCCGGCCGGGAAATCCGCCAGAATCTGAAGACCCTGTTCATTACCGGATATGCGGAAAACGCGGTGATTGGTGCCGGTCAATTGGGGCCGGACATGCAGGTGCTGACCAAGCCGTTTGCCGTCGACACGCTGGTGGCGCGGGTCAGCGACCTGATGGCGGTGAAATACGAATGAGCGACCGTTGCGGCGCTGTAATCCCAGAGAGAGTGGCTGCGGCCAAGGAGTGATAAATGGTGACGTTTCTGATTTTTCTGATCGCGTGCGGCGCTGCGGCGACTACCGGGGTGATTTTCAAACCGGGGCCATGGTACGAAGGGCTGAACAAACCCGGATTTACTCCACCCAATTGGGCGTTTCCGGTGGCCTGGACAATAATCTATCTATTGCTGGCCTGGGCCGGTTACCGCTTGAGCCTGATTCCTGGCAGTCAGACGGTACTGGCGCTGTGGGCGGCGCAGATTGCGCTGAACACGTTGTGGACGCCGGTGTTCTTCGGCGCGCATCAGGTGGCAGCTGCCATGGTCATCCTTGTGATGTTGTGGCTGGTGGTCGCGGTGATGGTTTTTATGGCGTTGCGCCTGGATTTGATCACCGGGTTGATCCTGTTTCCTTATCTGGCCTGGTTGTGTGTGGCGGCCGCGTTGAATTTCTCGATTCTGCGCAATAACCCAAGGTGAGCAAGACTGACGTCCAGTGATTTTCAAGTGTCGAAGGGGCTCGTTTTGATCTATGAAAATAGAGACAGCCCCATTCTGCCAATCAGAAAAACCAGCAGAATCAGGAAAAAGATCCGAATAAAGCCACTTCCGTAACGCAGTGCCAGAAATACTCCGGTGAGGGAACCGGCGATGTTGCACAGCGCTACGACTCCACCTACAGCCCACAGTACATTTCCGGTTGGCACAAAAAACAGGAGTGCTGCGCTGAAGGTGCCCAGATTGACCAGTTTTGCAGAGGCGGATGCGTTCAAAAAATCAAAACCAAAGTATTTGACGAAGATGAATAACAGTAGGCTACCGCTGCCCGGACCGAAGACGCCGTCATAAAACCCGATCAAGCCACCAAAAAAAATGCCCCAGGCAATTTCTTTTGTTCCGCAATGAAAGTCAGTGCTGACCAGGCCTAATCTTTTTTCCGCAAAGGTATATATGGCCATGGCTATCAAAATAAAAAAAACTACAAACTCCATGATTTTCTTTGGAACAATTGAAACGGAAAACGCACCAAGAAACGCAAAAACAAATGCTGAAAGCATGGTAGGCAGCATCAATTTCCAGACGATTTTTATTCTTTTGGTATAGCTGTATATCGAAGAAAGGTTGCCCGCCAGAACCGCCAGCTTATTGGTTCCAAAAACAGTGGCCAAACTATACTGAGGCAGGGCATGTAGAAGTGCTGGCAGCTGTACAAGCCCGCCACCACCGACCGCCGCATCTATCAAACCACCGCAGAAAGCAAAAAAACCCAAGGCGAACAACGCCTGTTCAAAATCCATTCAGGGGATCCTTTCGGAACTGTAATTCTCCGTAAAGCATCACAACATCCTCTAAGCTATTTTTCCGTATTCAGATTTCGGTACATGGCCTCGAAAGCTCTGCCTACGCGCTCATTGTAGTTGAGCATGATGCCTTTCAGGCGGCCGAGTTTAAAGGGTAGATCCATCGTTCGGCCATACGCTTGCGCTGCGGCCAAAGCATGCAGGCCATGTTTGTTTTCGACTTCCCCCGAGTGGCCCATCACGTAACCTTTGGCGTTACGTAGTGCATGCACATTGTTTCTCAACAAAGGATTGACTTCAAGCAACTTGCCCTCAATGTACTGAGCGATGAAGTTATACTCACGACCATTCCAGAGTTCAGAAGCAATAGAAACCATCATCGCATCCATAATTGAGCTTTTGTGCTCAAGCGAGTTCAGAGCTGACTTATGCTCTGCGATGCCCGTATTGTAAAGGAAGTCTGAAAACTCATTGCACTCCCGAACCTTGTATTGACTTTCAACCCAGGCAGTCGCGGCAAAAGCCGAAGTCATGTATTCGTACATACCGTCATGCCCTGGGTGTCCGAGCCCGAAGTCGTCTTTTGCAACTTCATGCATATGTGCCATTACATTGAGATATTCAATTTGTTTTTCAGCAGGTACGGACATTGCATCTGCTGAAAGCCGCATAATTATCTTTGCAGAGACCAGGCTAGTGGTTTTATGCGTTTCATTCCATCCGTTAAAAAATTTCAGAACAGCTGAACTCACTGTGTCTGTTTGAAGAAACGCTTTGAACGCGTTCTCCGCATGGCGTTGGGCTTCCTGGGTAATGGAATGATTGAGCACCTCCAGCATGGAATCCTGAATATCAGCAATGTGCGTGACATTTGCCATTACTGGCTGTCTGCGCTGATTTTGCAATATGACTCGACCCGGTATTTTCAGATTTTTTATGTGCTTTGGCAGCGCATCAATAAAAACCTCACCAAACTCTTGCATAGACCTGTAACTGTCAAACGCGTCAAGGCGACTCTGCAACATGGTTGAGTTCATGAGCTTATCCTTCTCCCTAAAGATATGTCGAGTTGGTCCCCTGATTTAAACGTCCATAATCAAATCAGGCCTTGAACAGTATGTCACTTGATGGGTGGCGACAAGTGAATTATAATGATCAAACCATTCATTATAAGTGAGCAATAGCATGGAGCTTTCTCAACTTACTATGTTCAAGGCGGTCGCGGATCACGGAAGTATCATTCGCGCATCTGAACTACTGCACTGCGTCCCATCAAACATTACCAATAGAATCAAACTTCTAGAGAAGGAGCTCGGTGTTCCATTATTTATCAGGAAAGGCCGGGGACTTGTTATCAGCCCTTCCGGTAGATTATTTCTCGGCTACGCAAACAAAATACTGTCTTTATGCCAAGAGTCACAAAGAGCGCTCGATCCTGCGGCGGCGCCGTCAGGACTCTTGAAGATCGGGGCAATAGAGTCATCGGCCACTGGCAGACTGCCCAAGCTGCTCTCAAAGTTTCATCAACTCTATCCGTCTGTGCAAATGCAGTTCGGCACGGGTGACTGGTCGCAGTTATTGAATGATGTGGTTGATCATAAACTGGACGGTGCCATCATTGCCGTCAATCAGGATCATCCGGATATCGAGAGTATCGAAATCTACAAGGAAGAGCTGGTATTGATTGCCTCTTCAGCCGCGGGGCAAATGCATAAACCGCAAGACCTGAGTGGCACGGACATATTCATGTGGCCTGAAGGCTGTCCTTATAGAAGAGCGCTGGAAACCTGGCTGGACGCGCACGATGTCTCTGGTTCCATTACCAGCATCGCCAGCTATGGCACCATTCTCGGTTGCGTCAGCTCCAAAGCGGGTGTTTCGTTAGTTCCCAGAGGCGTATTTGAACAGTTTCGGCGGATTGGTGACATAAGCGGATATGTATTTGACGACCTCCTCCCAATACAAAATTATTTTATAGGGAATAAAAACAGCGGGCCTCATCGAGCAAAAGAGAAATTTGCGGAGCTGCTCGTAGAGGAATTCAAGAACGTCTGAGGTCATGTCTGCAGTACGGCATGCTCATTGAATTCAGTGCGCGCGCGGCGCGTTGACCTTACTGAGCATCGTCCTTGCGCAGCCGAAAAGGGTGCACCCGTATGTCGGTTGATGGCTGGCATTTCGAAATCGCGCTTTTCGACTCACCCTCCCCACCTGTCAAAAATCCCATTTATCCAGACGAAAGCGCGACTTTAGCTGACGCAAGACCAGTCCTTGTCCGTCCCGCGAGCGCTGGTGCCTGCTCGCAAACCCGCACAGGCACGGTGATCTATGCTTCATGCTGAATTAGTGATTTAACTAGGTAGTTACCTATCTATATAATGCACGCCTCATTTCAACGGGACATTCAACGTGAAGCAGAGTCAACGCCTCTCGGGCATATCAAAATTCATTCTGGTCGGGCTGGGGGTGATCATCGCCCTGCTCGGCCTGGCACTTGCGGCTGGCGGAGTGAAGCTGGTCAGCCTGGGAGGGTCGTGGTACTTCCTCGTGGGTGGTCTGGTGATGGCCGTATCCGGTCTGCTGATTGCTCGCTTCAAGACGGCCGGCGCCTGGCTGTTCGCAGCATTTCTGGTCGGGACAGCGATCTGGGCGGTGAGCGATGCCGGGCTGGTGTTCTGGCCGGTGTTCTCGCGCCTGTTCATGTTCAGCGCCGTGGGTCTGGCGGTGACGCTGGTCTACCCGCTGCTCAAGCGTGCCAACGGTGGCGTGCCGGGTCGTGGCGCTTACGGCGTTGCCGCTGTCCTGGCCGTAGGGCTGGCGGTGGCTGCCGGCAACATGTTCGTTGCGCACCCGACCGTCGCTGCCACCGGCACTGGCCCGGGCCTGACCCCGGTTGAGCCAGACAAGGCGCAAAAAGACTGGGCGCACTACGGCAATACCGAAGGCGGCAGCCGCTTTGCTGCGCTGGACCAGATCAACCGCAACAACGTCGACAAGCTGAAAGTGGCGTGGACCTACCACACCGGTGACGTCGCCGAGAGCGATGGCAACGGTGCCGAAGACCAGCTCACCCCGTTGCAGATCGGCAACAAAGTGTTCATCTGCACCCCGCACAACAACCTGATCGCGCTGGATGCCGACACCGGCAAAGAGCTGTGGAAGAACGCGATCAACGCCCAGTCGAAAGTCTGGCAGCGTTGCCGTGGCATGGCCTACTTCGATGCGACCAAGAGCATCGCTCAGCCAAGCAATTCGAGCATCATCGAAGCCAAACCGGCACCGGCCGCCAACTGCCAGCGCCGTCTGCTGACCAACACCATCGACGCCCGCCTGATCGCGGTCGATGCCGACACCGGCGAGTTCTGTCAGGGTTTCGGCAACAACGGTCAGGTTGATCTGAAGGCCGGCCTCGGTGACGTGCCGGACAGCTACTACCAGCTCTCCTCCGCGCCGCTGATGGCCGGTACCACTGTGGTGGTCGGCGGTCGTGTGGCCGACAACGTACAAACCGACATGCCGGGCGGCGTGATCCGTGGTTTCGACGTGATCACCGGCGCCATGCGCTGGGCGTTCGACCCGGGCAACCCGCAGGACAAACAGGCACCGGCCGACGGCAGCACGTATGTGCGCAGCACGCCGAACAGCTGGGCGCCGATGTCCTACGATCCGGCGACCAACACCGTGTTCCTGCCGATGGGCAGCTCGTCCACCGACATCTATGGTGTCGAGCGCAGCAAACTCGATCACACCTACGGTGCCTCGATCCTCGCGCTGGACGCCACCACCGGTGATGAACGCTGGGTGTTCCAGACCGTGCACAACGATCTCTGGGACTTCGACCTGCCAATGCAGCCGAGCCTGATCGACTTCACCAAGGACGGCAAAAGCGTTCCGGCGCTGGTCATCGGCACCAAGGCCGGGCAGATCTACGTGCTTGATCGCGCCACCGGCAAACCGTTGACCGAGGTTAAAGAAGTCCCGGTCAAAGCCGCGAACATCCCGAACGAACCGTACTCGCCAACCCAGCCAAAATCGGTGGGCATGCCACAGATCGGTGCGCAGCATCTGACTGAGTCGGACATGTGGGGCGCCACCCCGTACGACCAGTTGCTGTGCCGGATCGATTTCAAATCGATGCGTTACGACGGCCTGTACACCGCGCCGGGTACCGACAAATCGCTGAGCTTCCCGGGTTCGCTGGGCGGCATGAACTGGGGCAGCATCTCCACTGACCCGGTGCACGGCTTCATCTTCGTCAACGACATGCGCCTGGGTCTGTGGATTCAGATGATCCCGTCGCAGAACAAGGCTCAGGCCTCCTCCGGTGGCGAAGCGTTGAACACCGGCATGGGCGCGGTACCGCTCAAAGGCACGCCTTACGCGGTGAACAAAAACCGCTTCCTGTCGGTGGCCGGCATTCCTTGCCAGGCTCCGCCGTTCGGTACGCTGACTGCGATCGACATGAAGACTCAGAAAGTTGCCTGGCAGGTTCCGGTCGGCACCGTTGAAGACACCGGTCCGCTGGGCATCCGCATGCACTTGCCGATCAAGATCGGTCTGCCAACCCTCGGCGGCACCCTGTCGACCCAGGGTGGCCTGATCTTTATCGCCGGCACCCAGGACTTCTACCTGCGCGCCTTCAACAGCGGTAACGGTGAAGAGGTGTGGAAAGCGCGCCTGCCGGTTGGCAGTCAGGGCGGCCCGATGACCTACGTGTCGCCGAAGACCGGCAAGCAGTACATCGTCGTTACCGCCGGTGGTGCACGTCAGTCGACCGATCGCGGCGACTACGTGATGGCCTACGCCTTGCCGTAAGCCGCAGCGCCCGTGCTGAACACGGGCGCTTCTTTTTTGCGCGCGGCACCTGAGGGTGCCGCGCCGCTTTCCGATATCGCTACAGCTTTGAGCAGGAAGATCTCCATGTTTGGTTTTACTCGTAACGGCTGGGTCAACGGCGTGCTGTTGGGCCTGACCTGCACCACCCTGCCCGCCTACGCCGATACCGATTCAAACCTGTTGACCCGCAACACCCTGACCGGCGATTGGGGCGGTCTGCGCCACCAGATGGACCAGGACGGCATCAAATTCACCGGCGATTACACCGGTGAAATGGCTTACAACGCCGATGGCGGCCTGCATCGCTCCGGCCGTTACTCGCAGAACATCAAGCTCGGTGCCCAGTTCGACCTGAGCAAGCTGTATGGCGTAGAGAACGCCGGCAAGGTTCAGCTCACCATCAACGACCGCCGCGGCAACAGCGCCTCGGAAGACCTGGTTGGCAACCGCCTGCCGATCCAGGAAAACTACGGTGGTCTCTACACCCGCCTGACCGAACTCAGCTACGAGCGCAGCCTGTTCACTCCAGCGCTCAACGTGAAGCTGGGTTACATGGCCATGGGCAACGACCTCGGTGGTCTGGACAGCGGCATTCTGTGCAACTTCATGAACGCCGGTTTCTGCGGCCATCCGCTGAACATGTCCGGCGGCAGTGGCTGGACCAACTATCCCAACGCGCACCTGGGTGTGCGGGTGAAGTACGACTTGTCGCCGTCATGGCAACTGCGCGTAGCGGCGTTCAACGTCGACCCGGAAAGCAACGGCAACTCCAGCCGCGCCTGGCATCTGGGCCCGAAACACACCACCGGCACCGTGGTGCCGATCGAGCTGGTGTACAAGCACGCGGGCCCATTGCCCGGCGAATACAAGCTGGGTTACTACTACGACAGCTCCGACGTGAAACGCATCGGCAGCGACAAAGAAGTCTCCGGCCGTGGCGGTCACTACTTGCTGATCGATCAAGCCGTATGGAGTTCGCCAACGTCCGAGGGGCGCAGCCTGCATGCGTTCGGCCAATACTCGGCGGCCAGCGAAGCGGCTTCGCCATTCAGCAAGTGGTACGGCACCGGACTGGTGCTGTACAAACCGTTCGAAGGTCGCCCGCGCGACACCGTTGCTCTGGGCTACGGCCGCGCCGTGCCTAACCCGCGCAGCCGCGACGTGCAACAGGACGCCGCCATGGCCAACGGTACGCAGTTCCCGAACCTGGACAGTGGCGAGCAGTTGATCGAACTCGGCTACGGCTACCAGGCCACGCCGTGGCTGACGTTGCGCCCGAACATGCAATACATCATCGAACCGGGCGCGTTTTCCGGGCAGGACATCGACAATGCGTTGGTGTTTGGCTTGCAGGTGAAAGCCTCGCTCTGAGTCTTCAGGCTGCAGGCAATAAAAAACCCGGCGTAATGACCGGGTTTTTTGTTGCCTGAAAATTGTCGTAACCAAGATGCTCACTCGACACCGAACCTTTACCCCCAAACCAGCGTCGGAGCTAGGGCGTTAACGCTTACCGCTCGCCACGAGGTTTCCGTTTGAAAGCCACCATCGTCAAAAAATACCGCTTGATCATCAAGACCATGGGTTACGTGGGCTGGTCGCTGTTCTGGCTGTTGCTCTGGGACATTGCCGTCACCGTCGACTTCATGTTGTTCCTCAACGCCAAGATCAACCTGCCGCTGATGCCTCTGACTTTGCTCGGTTCTGCTCTGGTGGTGCTGATCAGTTTCCGCAACAGCAGCGCCTACAACCGTTGGTGGGAGGCGCGCACCCTGTGGGGCATGATGATCAACAGCTCGCGCAGCTTTGCCCGGCAGGTGCTGACGCTGCTGGATGATCCCGACAACGAAGTGAACCCGGTGAAGGCGACGCTGTTGCGCCGCCATGTGGCCTACGTCAATTGCCTCGCGGCGCATCTGCAAGGTCAGCCTTGCCCGGAGGAAGTCCGCGCGTTCATCCCGGCGGATGAATTCGCCCGCAGCGGCACCACCAACAACTTTGCCAACGACATCCTCACCGGTTCCGCGGCGTTGCTGGCCCGGGAATACAAGGCCGGGCGCCTGGACAGTATTCGTCTGGCACGGCTGGAATCGACGATGGTCGATCTGTCCAATAGCCAGGGCGGGATGGAGCGGATCGCCAATACCCCGCTGCCCTACCCTTACGTGTACTTCCCACGCCTGTTTATCTCGCTGTTCTGCCTGATTGTGCCGGTGGGCCTGGTGGAGTCGCTGGGTTGGTTCACCCCGCTGGCCTCGACGGTGGTGGGCTTCATGCTGCTGGCCATCGAACGCATCGGTACTGACCTGCAAAGCCCGTTTCGCCACAGCGAGCACCAGATCCAGATGGAAACCCTGTGCGAAACCATCGAGAAAAACCTGCAGTCGATGCAGCGTGATTCGTTGGGGGATGTGCACAGGGTTGAAGAAACCGCTTGAACAACGATCTGAGGGATGCCAGGGCGTAAAGCCCTGGCCAGTTGCAGGTATTACTTCTTCTTTTTCGCCGGCTTGTCAGCCTTCTTTGAGTCCTTGGCCTTTTCCGGCTTGCTATCGGCTTTTTTGGCTGACTTTTTCGGTTCGGCGTCTTTCTTCTTGTCTTTCTTGTCGGAGGACTTGGAAAGCGCCGAAGCTGCCGCTGATTTCTTTTCCGGCGAAGACTTTTTGTCTTTCAAGTCCTTGCTGGCTTTCGAAGCATCGTCTTTTTTACTTTTCTTCTCGTCTTTAGCCACGTTGACCACCTCTCGGAATGTGCCGGTATTGGCACCGGGCCTGTGCGAATGAACACAAGCTGATCGTTAGGCGTGGGCGTTCGGTCGGGGTTCAGATTATTTGACTCGATCGAGCGACTTGGCGAAAGCCAAAGGCGGACGTTCGATTACGTCCGCAGACTATTGATAACGGACATTGTTAAGCCACCTTGGTACTCTGAAAAATCTGCCCCTTTGTTCCGGATTTTTCAGGAGTACGCTCCTTTACCCGAGTGCGCTGGCAAACGCCTGGGGCGTCGGGCTCTCCTCCCATTGTGCAACGCCTTGCGGCAGAACCAGCCAGGGTTGCTTGCGGCGCGTCCAGATATGCGCGACCGGCGTGAAGCGCTCCGAACCTTCCAATACGCCGCCCCGCACCACACGCATGCCGGGCGCGGCGCTGGTCTCGTTGAACAGTCGGGTATGGCACTCGCCGCAGGCATATTGCGTGGAGGTATGCCCTTGGTGCTCGTGTGCAAAGGTCGCTGTTTCGCCCGTCACCTGCACTGCCGAAGCCGCGCATAGCATATGCAGGCCGAACGCGCTGCCGCTCCAACGCTGACAGTTCAGACAATGACAGGCATACAGCGGTGGCAGTTGCTGCGCCTCGATTTCGATACTGACGTGCCCACACAGACATTGACCGGTGAATCTCATGCGTTGACTCCTTACAATGACGCCCGGATAAGTTCGGCGCGCATGATCCCTTTTCACTCGCCCGAGCAGAAGAGCAAAAAAGGAGCAACTGTTGGTCAAGAATGTATGAGCGGTCTTGAATGGGAAAGCCAGCAGGTGTTCCTTGCGGTGCTGCGCTCCGGCAGCCTGAGCGGTGCTTCGAAGTTGCTGGGGATTGCGCAGGCCACCGCGCGCCGACGCCTCGATCATCTTGAGCAGACACTCGGCTTGAGCCTGTTCACCCGCACGCCCTCAGGCCTGACACCTACGAGTGGGGCGCAGCGCCTCATCGATCATGTCGAAGCCATGGACCTCGCCGCGCAAGCCTTCAACCGGGCGGCCAGCGCTGAAACGTCAGTGGACCACGGCACGGTGCGGCTGACCTGTGGCGAGCTGCTGGGGGTTGAGGTGTTGCCCGCTTTACTGCGGAACTTCCATTACAACCATCCTGGGTTGAAGCTCGAACTGAGCATCGGCGACGCACTGGAAGACATCGCCAGGCTGGAGTCGGATATAGCCGTACGCCTGATGCGTCCGATGGAGGCTGATATCGTGGTGCGGCGGGTCGGCAGCTTGCGGATCGGCGTCCATGCCAGTGCCGAGTGCCTGGAGCGTTATGGTGATCCCGTCAGCCTGACGTCGCTGCGCCAGCGGCCGCTGATCGGGCCAGACCGTCGCTCAGCCGACTTGCGTCGCTTGGTCGACGCCGGGCTGTGTGAAGCTGATCAGCATTTCGCGATTGCCACGGATCATCACCTTGCGCAACTGGCTGCATTGAAAGCGGGATTGGGCTTCGGTCTTTGCCCGATACCTATCGCCAGAAGCCATGGGCTGATTCACGTATTGCCAGACAGCTTCGGCTTCGAGGTCGAAGTGTGGATCGCGATGCACAGTGACTTGCGCAAAATCAAGCGGATCGCCAAGGCGTTCGAAGTGATAGGTGAGGAACTGCATCACTATCTGCGCTCGAACGACCATTGAGGGAAGTGTTTGAGCGTCCGCTGTTTGATCCGCTGGTAATGAGGGTACGTCAGTGGATGAAGTCAAACGTCCGCTTCAGCCATTAGTTGACGTTCAATTTGGGGGGCTGCCCCCGCCGTGTACCAATGGCTTGTGGCTGTTTAACAATCCGCCAACAGGTCGGTAAGGCCCCGGCGGAATGCACACCTACCTACAGGGTTCTACCACTGGCTTGCTCATAGCACGCAAGAAAATGCTGCCACTGCGATTCATCCCAGAAAGAATGCCGTCTGAGTTGCGGAATGTCGTGACGCGCCGCACCCATTGCCGTAGCCCGACCGCGAGATTTCTCCAGGTCAAGCAGCGCCAGTTCGAAATCGAAGTCTGTGTCGGTAATCGACGCCTTGATAAAGACGTGTTTGGAACGCATGCAACCGTGCTGCCATCTGCCCGAGTGCATCCGTGCCAGCATTTGCGCCAAACGCTCAAAAAGTCGCAAATGTTGCTCTGTGGTCAACAGGCTTGCAGCGCCCTGGCTATACCAAGTATCCAGATCGATGAAGCCGCCCAGATCTTTGGTAACCAAGACACCCTGCCATACGCCGGCGACTTTTCTCGCGCCATAAAATACCGGTCTCGGCGCATTCACGCCCAGCTCTTCGAGTCTTGAAAGGGCAACGCCTTCACGCAATGCGGTGGGTCGGCCAGTGGGGTAACGGAGACTGCGGAACAAATGGCCGGTCTGACGCTTGACGAAAAACGTCTTGCCACCTTGAACAACCAGCTGGACACCGCTGGTACCGCTTCGGCGCACATTCGGCGGTTCAACCCACGATCCAGACGTACCCCACCAGAAATCAAACTCATCGCCTGCCCTGCCCATTGCGCGCTCCATTTATTGTAGAAATCGTTTCGTGCGACGTTTGCATGAGGGTCGCACCAGCAGCTCAGTCTGTTGGTGGACGTTAATAGTTCCCTCGGTTTTCGAGGATTTTAGGGCCAGCTTGGGGCTTTTACGCAACCACGTGACGAAAATTGGCTATTGAGGGGTGTTTATCCCTTCTGGTGTGTCCTTTTCGCCGATAGCTGACGACATCAAACACAGATGCCAACCGCGTCGCGAGGGTCCGCCCGACTGTTTTTTCGATTAACTTGAAAGCCGTTAAATTGACCCAGGTCATGATTCAATTCGATTGAGGCAAATAACGAGCAACGTCCTTGATCCGCGTTTTCTTTGTGCTAAAAGTATTGCCGCCAGTGGCTCCTTACAGGGATGAGTAAGGGTTTGCTCATCCGCAGCCATTGCCCACGGATGCATACTTTCAACAAGGAAGTCATATGAAAATAGTTGGGCTGTCCGGGATTCTCCCGTCACGCATTGTCAGCAATCAGGACGTTATAAACCTGGTCGAGGAACACTCTAAAGATACCTTCCAGGAAGACTTGCCGAAAACATTGAAGACCATCAGCAAGTTGCTTGAAAAAAGTGGCAGCGGAACGCGTCATTGGCTGGGTGCCAACGAAACGCCAATGCAATTGATGGAGACTGCATTCAACTCGGCGCTCGCTCAGGCCAATATCGACAAAGCCGATCTGGATCTGTTGATCTATCCGAACGTCACTCGCGGGTTTATCGAACCCGCCAACAGTACGTTCATCGCCAAGGCGCTGGGCCTGAGCTGCAGAAACTTTGATGTGGTGGACGCCTGCAATGGCTGGGTGACCGCCATGGATGTCATCAACAGCAAAATGCAGGCCGGCGAGATTCGCTATGCGGCAATCGTCAATATGGAGTTTGGCATGTCTGCTGGCGGGCCGGTGATGCCCAAGAACTTCTCTTTGCAGTCGTCGGCGGAACTGGCTTACAAGTTCCCGAGTTTTACCATTGGCGAAGCCGTCACGGTCACCATCCTCAGTCATGAGGCCCCCGGCAACTTCAAGTTCTCGTACATCAACCGGCCGGACTTGAGTGACTTGTCGACCATCTCCCTGCCGGATTGGAAACTGTTCTGCAATGAGGAGGATATTCCCCGTATTTCACCGACCGGCGGGCAGTATCAATTCAACTCCTACGCGGCAGCCTTGCATGAAGATGGTCGCAATGAAGCGATCAAAGTCTTCAATCTGCAGAACATCTCTGCAGCAGATGTTCATAAAGTGTTTATTCATACCGGTTCGCCAAAGATGTGGGAGCACATTGGGCAACTGATCGGTATTGATCACAAACTGCACCACGTCGGGCATAAGACCGGCAACATCATTACCGCGTCCATCCCCTACGGCATCTTCGATGCCATGAGTCGAGGCGAAGCCGAGAACGGCCAGTTTTGCATGGGCTGGGCAGGCAGTGGCGGGATGGTTTTCTCCGCGCTGTCGTTTACCTTGTAAGGCCTGAAGCAACTTGCCGTCGTGAGGCGGCAAGTTGCTCGAACCTGTTGGCAACAGGAATCTGACCCAGTCATTTCAACGTGTCATGGCTGATCAACGTCTTCGGCTCCAAATACGCGCTCATCCCCCACTTGCCCATTTCGCGCCCAAGGCCTGAATGTTTGAATCCACCGAAGGGGGCAAGCGGTTCGTGGGTCAGGGTGTTGATGAGCACGCGTCCCGCATTGATCTGACGGGCTACGTTCATACAACGTTCAGCGCTATTTCCCAGTACCAGGGCGCTCAGCCCATAGTCCGTATCGTTGGCAATGCTGATCGCATCGGCATCATCCTCGTAGGGGATGATCGCCAATACGGGCCCGAAGATTTCCTCACGAGCGAGGCGCATCCGGTTGTTGGCATCAGTGAAGATCGTGGGTTTCACAAACCATCCGGCATGCAAGCCTTCCGGGCGACCTTCGCCACCCGCCAGCAACCTTGCGCCTTCTTCCTGGCCGATACGGATGTAGCGCTGCACCCGTTCCCATTGTTTCTGGCTCACCATCGGACCGATATCAGTGTCGGTGTTACGCGGATCGCCCGATCGGATCTGTGAGACGCCCTCCCTCGCAATCCGCTCAAACTCTGCCAGCCGGCCGCGCGGCACAAGGATACGAGTGCCCGCGATGCACGCCTGACCGCTGTTGAGAAATCCGGCTTGCAGCACCATCGGCATGACCGCCTGCAGATCAGTATCATCAAGCACCACGGTGGGCGACTTGCCGCCGAGTTCCAGCGTCACACGCTTCATGGTGTCGGCACCGGTTCTGACGAGATGCTTACCGACAGCGGACGATCCCGTAAACGAGATTTTGGCAACGTCGGGATGACCGGCGATCGCCTCGCCAACCACATCACCCCGTCCGTTGACGACATTGAATACACCCGGTGGCAGCCCCGCTTCGTGCAACGCACTGACCACGACCTGCGTCTGCAACGCGCTCATCTCGCTAGGCTTGATGACGGCGGTGCAGCCTGTCGCCAGCGCGGTGGCCAGCTTGTTGCAGATGAAGCCCGCATTGCTGTTCCATGGCGTGATCAGACCGGCCACCCCCACGGGCGTCAGAATGACCCTGGCCATGCCGACCTGTTCCTCGAAATCGAACGCCTCCAGAGCTTCGATTGCCTGCGCAATCACGTCGGCCGGATAAGTCGCCATCGAGCGCGCGCGAGCCGCAGGTGCACCGTATTCCGTGACGATGGCTTCCAGCAGCTCTTCCTCCTTTGCCGCCACAGCCCGGTGCATGCGGTGCAGTGCCGCAATGCGCTCCTCCCGGCCAGTGCGGGCCCACGCCGGGAATGCAACCTTGGCGGCTGCGATCGCACGCTGTGCGTCCAGTGCATCGCCCAGCCGAACCTGACCGATGACTTCCTCGGTGCTCGGGTTATGAAGGTCGAACCATTCCTGACCGTGTGGAAGAACGAACTCGCCGTTGATATAGATATGTTCAATGCGTTGCATGGCGACTCCTCGCTCAAAACGACTCGTCTGAATCGGGCCTCTGTGATGAAGTCTAAGAAGGGCGCATTATTCCGATAAGCCATCCTTTGGCTGATGAAGCATCCTTATATTCAGGACGATCCATGCACAGAACAGGAATGACCGAGCTGGAAGTGGTACTGGCCGTGGCGCGGCGCAGCAGTTTTCGCGGCGCTGCACAGGAACTGGGCATGTCCACTACTGCCGCTAGCAACGCGGTGGCCGGTCTGGAAGCGCGCCTGAAAGTGCGGCTGTTCAATCGCTCCACGCGCAGCGTTGCCCTCACCGACATCGGCCAACGCTATGTGGCACGCATCGCACCTGCGTTGGCACAGATCAAAAGTGCCGGCGAAGAAGCCAGCGTCGGCCCCGACGAGCCCAGCGGCACATTGCGCATCAATGCACCGCATGGCGCGGCCTACCTGCTGCTGGATCCGCTATTGAAGCAGTACGCTCAACGCTATCCCGACGTACGTATCGACATCGTCAGCGAATCAAGCATGGTCGACATCATCGCCGGCGGCTTCGACGCCGGGATTCGCCTGGCGGAGTCCGTGCCGCAAGACATGATTGCCGTGGCACTGTCAGGTGACATTCGGATGCTTGTGGTCGCAACGCCCGAGTACCTCGAACGCCAGGGCGTGCCCGAACATCCGCGAGATCTGCTCACCCACCGGAGCATCGGCATGCGCATGGCCCATGGTGGCCTCTACCAGTGGGAATTGGAGCGCGATGGCCAAAAGCTGCAGATGGATCTGCCGGTGAGCTTCGCCTCCAACGAAATGCTGGCAATCAAACAGGCCGTGTTGTTGGGCCTTGGCATTGGTTTCATTTCCGAATGGTTCATCCAGGAAGAGCTGGCGAGCGGCGCCCTGCTGCCGGTGTTGATGCCGTGGTGCCCATCATTTGGCGGACTGAGGCTTTACTACTCGGGCCATCGCTTCGTGCCCGCGCGGTTACGCGCATTGATTGAACTGGCGCAGGAGTTGCGGCCAACTGTGATTTGATCCTGTTTTGCCCACTAAGCCGGGCCATTCGCCGGAACACTCTGACGAACATAATAATTGTCGAATTCACTGCTTTCGGTGAATTGGAAGCCATGGCGGGTATAAAAGCGATTCGAAGCGCTTTCTTTGAGAGCGCCAACTTTAACAGGGAGCGCAGCCGCATCCGCCTCTTTGAAAATCTGAGTGAGAACAGCAGCCCCTACACCTGATCCTTGCGCGCTCGGTCTCACATACAAGTGGTCGAGCAAGAGTTCATTGTGGTGATACTTGACCACTACAAAACCAACTCTCTCTCCAGATACCTCGATATAGCGTGTGTTGCGAGCGTCAAAACCGCCAAGAAACCGCTCTCGCGCACGCACCGGATCAAATCGCCCGACACGCTCCAGACTTTCGCGCATGGCCTCAATTCGAATGGCTACAAGATTTTCCAGGTCGCTTGGTTGAGCCGGGACCAAAATGACTGGGGAATTTTGATTAGGTGCGACGGGCATAGGTTGTGCTCTATTTACCATCCTGGAAGGCCAGTATAGAGAGCCTGACTTGTGGGACCCAGTTTGGCTTCACCGTCGAATTCAGGCACCCCTCTCAAAAACGAACATGACTGGGTCAATCTGGATTTTGATTGCCAGAGCCGTGCGTGACCGACAGGTCTCCAATACCACCTCATGGTATTTCACATGTCGATATCAGACACGATCATGGCGCAATCAGGCTACTGAATCAGCGACAAGGCCGGCTAAGGTGCCGTGTCTTCCTATCAAAACAATCCCGGTCAGATCATGGGGTTGATAAGAACTGCGGCGGTTGGACGGGCTTCTCTCGGGAGTTCAGCAGGCAACGATGGTGACCGATCGTGTGCCCGTTCAATTGCTTAAATGTCGATCAGCAGAGAATAAAAATACCGATGATCAGCCCGAACTCCATGGATTCGAGTAGCCAATTGGCGCAGGGCTTCAAGCCTCGTCACGTCACAATGTTGTCCATCGCCGGGATTATCGGCGCCGGTTTGTTCGTCGGTTCAGGACACGCGATTGCCGCAGCAGGGCCTGCGGTGCTTCTCGCCTATCTGTTTTCAGGTCTGCTTGTCGTGCTGGTCATGCGCATGCTCGGCGAGATGGCGGTGGCCAACCCGGACACCGGTTCGTTCTCCACCTATGCCGACCAGGCCATCGGCCGCTGGGCCGGTTTCACTATCGGTTGGCTGTACTGGTGGTTCTGGGTGTTGGTGATTCCGATCGAGGCACTGGCGGCCGGGCATGTGCTGCACCAATGGTTTCCGCAGGTCGATGCCTGGCTGTTCGCGTTGGGATCGATCATTGCGCTGGTGGTGACCAACCTGTTCAGCGTGTCCAAGTACGGTGAGTTCGAGTTCTGGTTCGCCATGGCCAAGGTTGTGGCGATCATCGGCTTCATCGGGGTCGGCTTTGCCGTGTTGATGGGCTGGGTGCCCGACCGCGAAGTCAGCGGCTTGAGCGGCCTGATGGCCGAGCACGGCGGATTCGCGCCCAACGGCTTGTCGGCGGTGGTCGGTGCTTTCATCACGATCATGTTCAGCTTCATCGGTACGGAAGCGGTGACCATCGCAGCCGCCGAATCGAATAACCCGGCGCAGAACATTGCCAAGGCCACCCGCTCGGTGATCTGGCGCATCGGCGTGTTCTACCTGCTGTCGATCTTCGTGGTGATTTCCGTGGTGCCCTGGAATGACCCGTTGCTGGCTTCGGTGGGCTCGTATCAGCGCGCCCTGGAAATCATGAATATTCCAAACGCCAAGTTCATGGTCGACGTCGTCGTGCTGATCGCCGTGGCCAGTTGCATGAACTCCTCGATCTACATTGCCTCGCGCATGCTGTACTCGCTGGGTCGTCGCGGCGATGCACCGAAAGCGCTGAAGGCGACTTCCGCGGCCGGTGTGCCACGGGCTGCCGTGATCGCCAGCACTGTGTTGGGGGCGTCGATCACCGTGTGGAGCTACTTCATGCCCGCCGGGCTGTTCGAGTTCCTGCTGGCCAGTTCCGGGGCGATTGCCCTTCTGGTGTACCTCGCCATTGCGGTGTCGCAGCTGCGCATGCGGCGGATATTGCAACAGCGCAAGGTCGAGCTGACCTTCCGCATGTGGCTGTTTCCATGGCTGACGTGGCTGGTGATCGGCTTCATCTGCGCGGCGCTGGCGGTCATGATGATCACCCCGCAGCACCGCACCGAAGTCACCACCACCATTGGCCTGGCGCTAGCAATCTCCTTTATCGGCCTGATGACGTCGCGTCACCCTGCCCCGGCGGCACGCGCAACGTCGGTGGGCTAGGCGCTCACGCCGAAGCTGATATTCCCTTGGCGAAGACCAAGGGAATGACCGACGCCTGCATCTCAGACCGATTCCTGTGAGGACACGATGTCATCGACCCCCTCCGTGGCCGACGGTACGACCCAATCCGTCGGGTTTCTGCTGTTGGATAAATTCACCCTCATGTCGCTGGCATCCGCCGTCGAACCGCTGCGCATGGCCAATCAGTTGTCGGGGCGAACGCTGTATCGCTGGCATACCTTCAGCGCCAATGATGCGGCTGTTTGGGCCAGCGACGGAGTCCCGATCACGCCGGACGCCTCGTGGAACAACCCCGGCGTGGCGGACACGGTGATTGTCTGCGGCGGGGTCGGTATTCAGAGCGCGATCACCCGTGAGCACACCACTTGGCTGCAAGCCCTGGCGCGCCAATCCAGACGCTTGGGTGGCGTATGCACCGGCAGTTGGGCACTCGCCAAAGCCGGATTGCTCGATGGCTATGAGTGCAGCGTGCATTGGGAATTTCTGGCGGCCATGCAGGAAGCTTTTCCGCGCGTAAACGTCAGCACCAGCCTCTTCACTCTCGACCGCAACCGCTTTACCAGTTCCGGAGGAACAGCGCCGCTGGACATGATGCTGCATCTGATCGCCCGTGATCACGGTCGTGAATTGTCCGCCGCCATCTCCGAGATGTTTGTATACGAGCGCATCCGCAACGAGCAGGACCATCAACGCGTACCACTCAAGCATGTGGTCGGGACGCATCAACCCAAGCTGCAAGAAGTCATTGCGTTGATGGAGGCCAATCTTGAGGAGCCGATCGAGCTGGACAACCTTGCCGAGTACGTCGATCTGTCACGCCGACAGTTGGAGCGGCTGTTTCAGAAATACCTGCAATGCACGCCGTCACGCTACTACTTGAGGTTGCGGCTGATTCGCGCGCGACAACTGCTCAAGCAAACCTCGCTGTCGATCGTGGAACTCGCGTATATCTGCGGTTTTGCCTCCACACCGCATTTCTCAAAATGCTATCGCGAGCAGTTTGGGGTGCCGCCGAGCGACGAGCGTTCAGGTTCTGCAATGAGTCGTAAACGGGTAACGCCGCCGTCATCGATCAACACACTGACAACGCTTGATCAGGCGAGAAACGAATCGACGTTTGCCAGTCTTCGAATGATGGCGAGTGCCGATCTGGCTTGACCAAACCGAGGCAAATCGGCCGGGGACACCCAAGATGCCCCGGCCATGCGCCCTGCCCATTTACGCCTGATCCAAAGCCTCCACCACGCCTTTGTCTTCCCCAAGAAACCCGCCACTCTGATGCGCCCACAGCCGCGCATACACGCCGTTCTTCTCAAGCAACTCCGAATGGGTGCCCTGCTCGATGATGCGCCCGTCATCCATGACAATCAGCCGATCCATCGCCGCAATCGTCGACAGTCGATGCGCGATCGCGATTACGGTTTTGCCCTGCATCATCTCATCGAGGCTTTCCTGAATCGCCACTTCGACTTCCGAGTCCAGCGCGCTGGTGGCTTCGTCCAGCAGCAGGATCGGCGCGTTCTTCAGCATCACCCGGGCGATCGCCACCCGTTGCCGCTGGCCGCCGGAGAGTTTGATCCCGCGTTCACCCACCAGGGTGTCGTAGCCGGTATGGCCCTGACGGTCGCTGAGTTGGCTGATGAACTCATCAGCCTGAGCGTTGGCAGCGGCGCGGCGGATCTGATCGTCGGTGGCATCGGGCCGGCCGTAGGCGATGTTGTCGCGAATCGAGCGGTGCAGCAGCGAGGTGTCCTGAGTGACCATACCGATCGCGCTGCGCAGGCTGTCCTGAGTCACGTGCGCAATGTTCTGGCCGTCGATACGAATCTCGCCGCTGTCGACGTCATAGAAGCGCAGCAGCAAGTTGATCAGCGTCGATTTGCCCGCACCGGAGCGCCCTACCAGACCGATTTTCTCACCCGGTCGAATGCTCAGGCTCAGGCCATCGAGCACCTGACGCTCGCCACCGTAGTTGAACTTCACCTTGTCGAACGTCACCGCGCCGCCGGAAGTGACCAGCACGCCGGCATCCGGTGCGTCTTGCACTTTGGTGCCTTGGGTCAACGTCGCCATGCCGTCCTGAACCGTGCCGATGCTTTCGAACAGCGAGGTCATCTGCCACATGATCCAGTTCGACATGCCATTGATCCGCAAGGCCATGGCGGTAATCGCCGCCACCGCACCGGCGCCGACATCGCCCTGATGCCACAGCCACAGGGCGTAGCCCCCGGCGGACATGATCAACCCCACCACCAACGCCTGATTGACGATCTCGAACAGGCTGACCAGACGCATCTGGCGAAAGCCGGTCTGCTTGAAATCTTCCATCGCCGCCCGCGCAAAATGTGCTTCGCGGTTGGAGTGGGAGAACAGCTTCACCGTGGTGATATTGGTGTACGCATCGGCGATACGCCCGGTCATCATCGACCGCGCATTGGCCTGCTCCTGGCCGACCTTACCCAAGCGCGGCACGAAGTACCACATGGCCAGGCCGAACAGCACAACCCAGGCGAGAAACGGCAGCATCAGCTTCAACGCAAAACCGCCAGCCAGGGCGATGATCGCGATGAAGTACACGCCGATCCCCGGCAGGATCTCGACCATGGTGAACAGCACGTCGCGCACGGCGAGTGCTGTCTGCATCACCTTGGTCGTGACCCGGCCGGAGAACTCGTCGGAGAAAAACGAAAGGCTTTGCCGCAGCATCAGTCGATGGAAATCCCAGCGCAGGCGCAGCGGCAGGTTAATCGCCAGAATCTGGTGCTGGACCATGGTGCGCAACGCGACCAGCCCGACACTGAGCACCATGACAATGCCCATGCCCCACAACACACGGCTCTCCTGCACCCCCGCTTCGCCGCCGGCCTGCCACGTGGAGAGCAGATCGACGACCTGGCCGAGGAAGGAAAACAGCCACGCTTCATAAACCGATACAGCGGCACTGAGCAACGCCAGCGCCAGAATGTACCCGCGAGCCCCGCGAGTGCAGGCCCAGAGAAATTTAGCCAGACCATTGGGTGGCGGTGGCACCTCGTCAGGCGGGAAAGGGTCGAGTCTTCGTTCAAACACACGAAGCATGATGTTCTCCTGAACTTTCAAGTCAGGGAGATTCTGCCATCTAAGGGTTGTCGGGGGGGGATTTGTGAACGACTTGAGGTTTTACCAACACCCTTTCGCTGCCTGACAGGCCCGGTACAGAGCCTTCCGCGCAAAAGTTGACAGATTCGTTATTGGCCAATTAGGATCGCGCCATGCCTCGGGAGGCACCCTGCTGCGTTGGGGAACACCCTTCTAATTCTTCTTCCGGATTTTCGCCAGTAAAGGCCAAGCAAGCAGCAATGCGGGTATCGGTTCAACCGATATAGGCCTGTGGAGAAAGTCATGTCTGCATCAGTCGGCTGCATCGAAAACTTCAAGAACCTTGTCCGTCGCTCCCCTCCTCAGGGAAGGAGCTATTCCGAACGTATGGATTTCCATGCCAAGGAAATCGGCTTCAACAACTATCAGCATTTTCTCCTCTCACTGGCCAAGCTCAGCGATGACCGCATTGGGAAAATCGATACGAAGCTGATGCGAATGGCGTGCGCCCGAGCCATGCCCAAATCCAGTCAGGCCTACTTCGAGTTCATCGCTCACAAAGACCGCCGCATGCGCTTCTACAGCCATTGGATCGGCTGGGACAAGCGTGGCCAGGAAGTTCGCGTCCCTAGTCTTATGAACGCTTCCTTCCGTGTTCCGAACCTGCGCGAACGCCTCGATGCGCCGGTTTATGTCATCGAAACCCGCACCCAACTGCGAGCCTGGCGCTACAAATGGCAGGGTATGGCATACGTGGTCCAGGAACTGGCAGAACGCGAGTTGGACCCCGCCTTCGATCGCGAGCGAGATGTAGTACCCGGAATCCGCAATGACGAGATCGACCTGGAGGAGGACTACTCCCACAACTACGCCACCTGGTATCCCTCGGGCAAGTGATTCAACCCATGATCAGCATCGCTTCCGCGCATCCCGCTCGGAAGCGATGCGCCATGCCTGATATCCTCCCTGTCAGGAATACAAGCCCAAGGCTTTCAAGGACGTAGTAATGAATTCGCAAAATATCGTGCGTTACTGGCACGCTGTCGAACTGCTGCAACCCCAGGCAGTTCCCAAGCTGAAAAAGCGTGATGGCGATTACCAGCCTTTTTTTCAGGACATGCCCACTTCGGCGCAAATCCTGCCGTGGATGCCAGCCAACCCGTTAAGCCGGCAACCTCTACCGAAAAAACGCGTATGGAGTCACACGCTCTACGCACACCTTTACAGCAACCTGGATGTCTCCCGCCGGTTAGCGGCACTGTACGGTGCAGATCAGGGCTACAAGGAACCACAACAACGGGTCTCCGCTCTGTACGCGCTCAAGTTCAACGATCAGGGCTTCATGCTGGTCGACAGTCTGGTGCTGTCCAGCGAGGCATGGTTCGTCGGTTGCGCCATCAATCACAGGGACTGGACACGCGGTTTCGAGGAAACCCAGGATTTCCTTCGTGAACAGTCCAGAAGCATGCTGGGTGGGGTAGTCCAGCCCGCCGATCTGGCATACCTGACTGATTACATCCGCAAGACCTTGGGACTCGAAGAGTTTTTTGGCGACGTGCCCCGCAGGCATCGCTTTCGCTCGGCCCCCATCAACCCGAACAAGCCGGAACAGGAAGATGACCCGCTAAACAGTTTCCTGCTCAGCGACCTGGCCGATATGGCCGATGCCCTGTCCCGAGGCGAAACGAGCGCGCCACTGGACCGCTACCTGAGCCATCACGACGCCACCCAGCGACTGCACCTCGACAAGCCCGAAGCCGATATGAGCCTGATCGATCGCCTGTCCCCTTCGCGCTATTCAGCCGGCTGCTGGCCCGCTGACCGACATCTGGGGTTGGTGCATTCCCAGCAACTGGCCATCAACAGTCTGCTGCAAAACCTCAGCAACGCCCCAGGCATCATGGGGGTCAACGGACCGCCGGGAACCGGCAAGACGACCCTGCTGCGCGACCTGATCGCAGCGGTAGTCACCCAGCGGGCCGACGTGCTGGCCTCATTGGATAGAGCCTCAGAGGCATTCATCAAGGATGGTCGTGAAACCGCCAACGACGGTGGTCGCGACCGCTACGCCTATCAACTCGACCCGCGCCTGTTCGGTTTCGAGATGGTAGTCGCCTCCTCCAACAATGGCGCCGTCGAGAACGTAACCCTTGAGTTACCCCAGAAGGACAAGGTCGATCCGTCCTGGTTGCCCGACGCCGAGTATTTCAGCGAACTGGGCGAGTTGACCAGCGGGAAGCCTGCATGGGCGATGATTTCTGCGGCGTTGGGCAGCAAAGCCAAACGCACTCAATTCGTCGACCGTTTTTTCTACGGGAAAATTCCGCCTGAAGCGGATAAGGCCAAAGACGACGCGGATACTCCTGACTCGGAAGCGCTCGACATCCGGGGCCAGGATGAGGCCCCTTGCGACGGCGGACCATTGGATGCGCCCCGCGAGATGGACGACAACGAACCCAAGGCACCGCCCAAGGGCATGCACGAATGGCTGGCCGAACAAGCTGTGTTGATGAAGACGTTCACCTCCACTGAAAAAGCCAGTCTCTGGCGCGACGCGGTCAAGCGGTACAACGACGTCAAGGATGCAGAACAGACTTTGCGTGCCCATGTTAGCGATATCCTGGCGCGGATTGAGGCAGTAATCAGCGCCAGGGCCAGGGTCAAACAGATGCAGGAGCAGCTCCAGATCCGTCGCGTCCAGCGCAGTGAACTCGATAAGGAACAAACGACGCTGGAAACACTGCAGCTCGCGCCTGCGCGCGAGCAACTGCAACGCGAACTCCAGATGCTTGAATCACACCTGATAAAAAAACCCGGTTTTCTCGCCAACCTGTTCAGCCTGTGGGGGGCTCATCGGATCTGGGTTGCCCGACAGCGGTTGCTTGAGGGAACACATGCCTTGGCCAAGGACGCGTTCGATGTCGTCCAGCGCCAGCTGCAGCGCATCATTGGCCGACTCAACGAACTCGATCGACAACTGGCCGCTGATGATCTGGAGATCGACGAAGCCGTACGACATGCGTGCGTACAGGTCGACAAGGCACGCGGCGTTGCCCAGGCCGGGCAGGCCGATCATCTATTGTTCTGGCTCGAACATGGCCAAATCGGTAGAGGCAGCGAAATAGAACTGGCCGAGCCGTGGATCGTCGCAGGCTGGCGTCAGGCCCGAGCGAAGGTCTTCATCGAAGCACTCAAATTGCACCGTACGTTCTTCCAGATTGAAGCCTCGCGCATGAGCTACAACCTGACTTTCGTCACCAGCACGCTGACCGGCAGTCGTTATGGTGGCGTTTCTCAATCCGTAGTGCGCTCCGCGTGGGCTTCGCTGTTCATGGTTGTACCGGTGCTCAGCAGTACATTCGCCTCTTTCGCCCGCTCGTTCGGCAGCCTCGGGTGCGGCGAAATTGGCTGGTTGTTGGTGGATGAGGCGGGTCAGGCCACACCACAGGCTGCCGTGGGTGCGCTCTGGCGCTCGCGCCGAGCGATACTGGTTGGAGATCCACTGCAACTGGAACCGATCGTCACGGTTTCCGATGCGGTGCTCGAACACATGCGCACCCGTTATCAAGTCGACGCTCACTGGCTACCGAACCGCCAGTCCGCGCAGACCCTTGCCGATGAAGCCACGCCCTGGGGGCGCATGGCCGGACCGAGGGACAAAAAATGCTGGGTTGGCCTGCCCTTGGTCGTTCACCGTCGCTGCGACAGACCGATGTTCGACCTGGCCAACCGCATCGCTTACGACGGTGCGATGGTCTACGGAACAATTGCACCCTCACCTGCCAAGGAAACACCAGCCTCTTTACTCACCGGGTGGGTGCATGCAAGTGGACGCTCCTCCGGCAACTGGGTCGATAGTGAGGGTCAGGCACTGGAGCGTTTGCTGGCGCAGCTCAAAGCTGACGGCGTACCGCTGGACAGCATTGCCGTCATTACACCGTTTCAGGATGTGCGCAACCAGCTCAAGGAACGCCTGCATGCCAGGATAGTGCGCGGCACCATTCACACGATGCAGGGCAAAGAGGCGGCGGTGATCATTCTTGTACTGGGCGGCAGCAGTGAAAACGCTGGTGCTCGTGAATGGGCAGTCTCAAAACCCAATCTGCTCAATGTCGCAGCCACGCGGGCCAAACGCCGGCTGTACGTGATTGGTGATCGCAATGACTGGCAGCAGCGCAAACTCTTTTGTGATGTCATGGAGTTTCTGCCCGACCATCGCGAGATGGCCGTCTGCAGCGCTGCCTTGCTAAACGCCTGACAGCCTGTTCCGAAATACAGACGTACGCATGTGCCCCTTTGACCGATATCGGCGAGGGGCACTGCTTGTCCATCGCTTCCACCTCTGCGCATCCTGCTCGCAATGCGCTGAACAGTTGGGTGACCAGGAACCATTCCAGCTAATACTTCGGCAACAGGTTTGGATCATTCACACCTTTGGCGACATACGTGCTTCCTTGCCCGATGTAGAAATCCTTGGGTTTGATTGCTTTAGCGTAAGCTTCAACTTCTTCGAGACTCATGCCGGGCTCCGCCTCAACAGCGGCTTTGAAATTATTGGTGATTGTAATCGAGCTTTGCGCATTCAGCTGGCTTTCTTCTGAAACCAATCCGGAAGGGGCAACGGTTTTGATGCAGTTTTCTCCGCATTTCTCCCCATCGACAACATCCCGCCAATGCGGTCCGAAAGTGAATACAGCAAAATACATCGTTTTCGCTTTTACCTTATCAATGCCCAGATCGATCAAGGCGTAATAAAACATTCTGTGAGTTTTAAGCCATGGCCTTACCCGGTTCTCTTTATAGCAATAGTGGTCGTGAATAATTGCGGCCTTCAAGAAAGACGGATCATAAGCATCACCTATTATAGGTTGAGCCCATTTCGGGATCGATGCGCCATCGGTTGTTCCAGACTCCAGATTGCCCGCCTTCCAAATATCAGTCTGCCAAACCAGTCCATCTGGCGACTTGAACGTAAGCATTGATCCCAGCTGACACTTACGTTCCTTCGTGTACTGACAGCCCTCAGGAAGTAACTTCAGCTCACCTGTAAACTGACTCGCGCAGACTGGGCTCAAGTGAGCTATCAGTAGCATCCAAAATACGGCAGTCCTAAGCATATCGGCCTCTCCTTATGCGATGTAAGCCGACCCCGTGGCGGTGAGCAGCTGCACCCTTCACCCAGGATAGTCAACGTTTCTGCATTGAGTTCTCCTGCGAATACACCATGTGGTCTCGTGGCAGGCCGGCCATATGCGTTTCGTGTCGTGCTGGTGTCGGATGTGGAGAAAGCTGAGCTGCAGGCGTTGGCGCAGTTGCTCAGAACGCAGTAGCGTTGCCTCAAAGGCAAAATCCCCACACATTCACTACGCTATAGAAATCCGCCGCAGCGCAATCGCCAACAGCAGATTGAACATTGCGCCCAGGCCGCTGTTCCAGATGAGCAAACCCAAGCTACCAAGGACGAGCATATGGACAGTTTCGCTCCTGCCACGCCGGTTCCGCCTCAGCAAAGTGCAATCACCCGCCGCCTGGCGTTTGCGGTCGGCACGCTGTTTATCGTCGGGGTGATTGCCGCTATCGGCACCTTGCTCAGCATTGCCGCTCGCCTGGATCGCGAGGATGTCGAGCAAAACCGTTTCTACACGGCCCGCGCCCTGGAAAACCGCATCAGCACCTCAAAGAGCTACATCACCAGTTACGCCGACTGGACCACCGCCTATGAGCACCTGCATACCCAGGTCGATACCGACTGGGCGTACACCCAACAGAACATTGGCAAAACTTTGTTCACCACTGACGGTTATGACGGCGTGTTCGTGCTGGATCGGCAGGGCACAAAATACGCCGTGGTGCAAGGACAGCAGGAAGACGCGGACATCGCGCGCTGGCTCGCAGTGCCTGCCGCGTCGCTGATTGAGCAGGTGCAAAACCAGTCCGAGTTGACCGTGCCTGTCAGCACTTACTCGCTGTTCGACGGCTGGCCGGCGCTGGTCACGGCAGCGGCCATTCTGCCCAACGATGAGCGTCCGGTAAGCGATCCGCAACAGACGTCGGTGCTGGTATTCGTCGACAAGCTGACTCCGGCCAAACTGCAAGCGCTTGGCGTGGCCTATGGCCTGAACAACCTGACCCTGATGCCGGATAACCAGCTCAGCGGGGAGCAACCACGCGTGCCGCTGGACAGCACCGGCTTCAGCTTGACGGCGGATCTGAAGCGCCCCGGGCAGCAACTGTTGTGGTCATTGCTGCCAACACTCGGCAGCGTGCTGGCCGTGCTGATGCTGTTGACCGCCTATTTCCTGCGTCACGCCGTGCGATCGTCGACCTACGTCGACCACAGTTTCAGCACGTTGAAGACCTCGAATCAGGCGCTGGAGGCGGCCAACCATGCACTTGAAGCCAGTGAAGAGCGGTTTCGCGCGGTGGCCGAAGCGGCATCGGACTGGATCTGGGAAGTCGACAACCAGTTGCGCTTGACCTATCTCTCGGCGCGCTTCAGCGAGGTGACCGGTTACCCGCAAACCGAGTGGCTGGGGCAAGGCATCGGGCAACTGGTGTCATGCGATACCACGCCGCTGGAGCTGTGGCTGAAAAAACTCACCGAAGACAGCAATGCCAGCGACCTGCGCTGCACCTACCGCGATCACGCCGGGCAGCAACGCCACTGTCGGCTATCAGCGCGGCCGATTATCGAAAAGCAAACCGTAGTCGGCTATCGCGGCACTGCCAGCGACATCACCGACGAAGTCGCCGCCCATGCGCAGATCCAGCACCTGTCGATGCACGACGCCCTGACCGGCCTGCCCAATCGCAACCAGTTAGCGCGTTATCTGGATGAGGCGTTGTTGCTCAAGGAACATGCCGCGCCTTTGTCGCTGCTGGTGATTGACCTGGACAACTTCAAGCCGATCAACGACTCCCTCGGCCATCCGGCCGGTGATGCGGTGTTGCAGGAAATCGCTAGTCGCCTGCGCGAATGCACCCGTGAGCACGATATCGTCGCTCGCCTGGGCGGCGATGAGTTCGTCGTGGTGCTCAATGGCATGGACACTCGGCAAGAGGTCGACAGGTTCTGTACCCGGCTGGTCGAGAGCCTGCATCAACCGATGGTCTTCGAGCATCACCCGTTGCACGTCGGCGCAAGCATCGGTATCGCCCTGAGCCGCCGCCAGGGTTTCGTGCCCAGCGAGTTGATCCGTTGCGCCGACATCGCGCTGTATCAGGCCAAGTCCGAGGGCAAGAACACCTGGTGCTATTTCGAAGCGCACATGAACGACCAGATCCAGACCCGCAGGCAAATGGAAAGCGATCTGCGCGGTGCGCTGAAAAACGACGAATTCATCCTGCATTACCAGCCGCGCTACACCGTCGACGGCAAGCACATCGTTTCGGTCGAAGCGCTGGTGCGCTGGCAACACCCGACCAAGGGCCTGCTGGGGCCGGACCTGTTCATCGGCCTGGCGGAACAGACCGACCTGATCGTGGCGCTGGGGCGCTGGGTATTGCGCGAAGCCTGTGAAACCGCACTGAGCTGGCCGTCGGACATTCTGCTTTCGGTCAATCTGTCCCCGGCGCAATTTGCCCTCAGCGATGTCGTCGAAGACGTCCGCGAAGCGCTGATCCAGACCCGTTTCCCGGCCAGTCGCCTGGAACTGGAAATCACTGAAAACGTGATGCTCGTCGACACCGACGGCGCGCTGGCCACGATGAATGCGCTCAAGGAACTTGGCGTGCGCCTGAACATGGACGACTTCGGCACCGGCTATTCGTCCCTCGGCTACCTGCGCGCCTACCCGTTCGACGGGATCAAGATCGACAAACGCTTCATCGCCTCGATCAGTAACGGCGCCAACGATCGCGCCGTGGTCCAGGCGATCATCGGTCTGGGCAAAGCCATGGGCCTGACCGTCACAGCCGAAGGCGTGGAAACCGAGGAGCAACTGGAGATTCTCGGCAAGGATCAATGCAACGAGGTGCAGGGCTATTTCATGAGTCGACCGATCGACAAGACGGCGTTTGCGCAATTGTTGAAAAGCGCCAGAGCCGAGCCTGCCACTCACCCATCACCGAAGAAAGGGCGTGTCATTTAACCGGTTGGGCATCCCTGACCGGGCTGTCTGATAGCAGCTGGCACTGGAGTAACGCTGGCCGCCAACCGCCGCGTAAGGCAGGTGGCGCCCGCTTTCGCGAGCGACACCTTCATCCCCTGCCCGCTAATCAGGCCTTCTTGTCCGCCTCTTCCAGCGCTTTTTCAGCGTTGAACCCGTCAAAGTTCTTGAATACGCCCAGAAAGCCCGGCACGGTCACTTCTCGCGCCCAGTCGCGCTGTAGTTCGCAGTACATTTGCACGCGGCTGATGAGCTTCGCGCCCGCCTGTTCCATTCTGCGCAACGCCGCTTCGTGCGCGGCGAGCGATGTGCCGCCGACCGCATCGACCGGCACATAAACGTCATAACCTTCCTGAATCGCGTCGAGCACCGGGAATGTCAGGCACGCTTCGGTCCAGAGTGCAGTCATGATCAGCTTCTTGCGCCCGAGCGCCTTGACGGCCTGCTTGAATTGCGTGTCCTCCCAACTGTTGATCGATGTGCGGTCATAGGTCGGCAGATGGCCGATTACCTTTTGCAGCTCCTGAATCGGCGGCTTGTTGCGGCCGGTCGCGACATTGACTGTCGAGTGGATGATCGGAAGGTTGTAGTTGACCGCCGCCTTCGCGACGCTGGTTATGTTGAAGACGAGTTCATCACGCGGCATCGAGCGGATCGAAGAAACCTGAACCGGCTGATAATCGATGATGATCAATGCCGAATTTTCCGGGGTCAGTAGCTGATCGGTATGGGGGTTGCGGAGAGTCTCGCTTGCCATTGGTAAATCCTTTTCATGGGTGACGCACGTTTGTGAATCAGGCCGGAGCCTGTGCGGGTGATGGATTCCGAGACACATGCGAATGACGCCATGCCCGGAAAATCCATTGTGCTGTTCCCATGTTCGACGCAGTAGTAGCATTGCGCGACGTGCTGTGTCGCGAAAAGAGGAACGCAAGAGTGGATATCGAAGAACTGCAGACCTTCGTGGAAGTGGCTGATGCCGGGGGCATTTCGCAGGCTGCCCTGCGTCTTGGCGTGTCGAAATCGATCGTCAGCCGCCGCCTGGCTCGGCTTGAAACCGAATTGGGTGTGCAACTGCTGGCACGCTCCACTCGCGGGGCGGCGCTTACCGAGGCCGGTGCGACGTTCCGGGACTACGCCGCCAGGGTTTGCACTGAGATCGACATCGCCAAGGAAACGATCCTGCCCGCCGGCGCCCTCCGCGGCCGCTTGCGCGTGGCGGTGCCGCTGTCCTTCGGCCAGAGTCACTTCGCCCCGATGCTGGCAGAAATGGCGCGTCGGCATCCGCAGCTGCACATCCAGACCTGTTACAGCGATCGCTTCGTTGACCTCATTGCCGAGGGGTACGATTGCGCCATCCGGGTGGGCTATATGCAGGACTCCAATCTGATCGCCAGACGGATTGGCCCGGTCTACACCAAGCTCGTCGCGAGCCCCGCCTACATCAACGCGCATGGAGAACCCCAGGCGCCGGATGAACTGATTGCCCATCAGGCGCTCATGCAGGGCACCGAAGCCTGGCAATTCATGGATGGCGACAAAGTCATCACGGTCCGTCCGCAAGGCCGCTTCAAGGCCGACAACGGTATCGCCCTGGTCGCCGCCGCGACCGCAGGCCTCGGTGTCGCCTACCTGCCCGACTGCCTCACCCATGAACACGTGGCATCCGGCGCACTGGTGCCGATCATGACAAACCATCCTCCCCCTCCGGCCGGTGCCTACATCATCCGGCCGCCGGGTCCGCATCCTGCGCGCAAAATTCGTGTGCTCACTGAACTGCTGATCGAGTTCTTCGGCGAAACGCCACACCTGGCGGTGCCACCGCTGTCACATCAGGATGATGCGCTGGCGTGAGGTTGGGTTAAGCGAAAGAGACAGACGTTCGCGTCGGGCAGCTTCCGGTCAACGCGACTCGATAATTCCCACCCGAGCGTGCATCATCGCGCTCGCCACGATCCCGTCGTGGTATCGAAGCCATCAGTGCAGAACCTGCCCGTCCGCAAAAACGAGCCTTTTGAAACGGAAGTCATCTCATGTTCAAACGTAACAAACTGGTTCCGGAGTTAATGGTCACCAACCTGGATAGCAGCCTGGCTTTTTGGGTTTCTTGTCTGGGGTACAAAGTCGCTTATCAACGCCCGGAAGATGGATTTGCTTATCTTGATTTGAACGGTGCTCAAGTAATGCTTGAGCAGATTGATTCCGACGCGGGGCAGTGGCTGACTGCGCCGTTGGCCAAGCCGTTTGGAAGAGGCATCAACTTACAGATTGATGTTGAGGCTGTCGCACCCGTCATCCGAAAACTTGATGAGGCTGGATGTCCACTTTATCGAGAATGCAAAGACACCTGGTATCGGGCTGACAATGTAGAAATAGGCCAGCGCGAATTCATCGTCCAGGATCCCGACGGTTATCTCGTAAGGTTGGTAGAGCGGTTGGGGGAGAGACCGGCTTGCCCAATCTGAAACTGAGCCAGGCCGTCCGTCAGCTTCGGACCGGTGCAACCCCTCACACCAGGCAGCAATCGGCTAGAAGCGGACGTCCACGAACCACCGTTTACAACCTGGCCCAGTCTTTTGTTGCCTGAACTTTTGAGTAGCTGGATGATGCTGACGCTGGCCAGGTCATTCGGCCGGGTCCTCCTCAAGCCTATTGCGCAGGTGCTTTAGAACCTGATGGGCAGTCTGGATAGACTCCATGTCCAATCCCTCCGCCAGCTCATTAATCCAAGGCGTTTGTAGCTGCATCGCCAGATCGAATGCCTTTCTCCCAGCTTCAGTCAGGACAACCAGCTGCGCCCTGCGGTGATGTGGGTTGGGTTGAAACTCAAGCAGCCCTTCCTTCACCAGATCGTTGACGATCCGCTGAACATTTTGCCGATTTGCCCCCATGTCGCGAGCAATCCATGAAACCGGTTGTGCTCGTTCGGCGTACACAATCGTACCCAGGAGTTGCCAGCGGGCGCTTGTCAGACCTAGCTCTGCGACGAGTCGATCGCCTGCAGTAAGCAGGCGCGCGCTTGCTCTAAAGATTTCAAGAACCAGATCGCTCGTGGCGCGCCCTGCGGGTGTGTAGTTTGTCTTTTGCATGGCGTGAATCCTTCCACGTTGACACCATATTGTCAAACGCAGTAGGTTTGGAGCGTGAAACCCAAACTGTCATCATGATTACAATGTAGAGGCCGCCATGCTTTCTATTCGCCCCCTTGATCCGATCGTTCCCATCACTCAACAGCTGCAGTGCAGCGAAGCTCCTGTGGTATTGATCAACCTCTTCACTGTCGACGCAGACGATATACCTGACCTGCTTTGCGCGTGGGAACTGGATGCCAACTGGATGAAGCAACGTGCCGGTTTCATCTCCACGCAGCTCCATCAGGCCATCGGTGGCAGCAACATGTTCTTGAATTACGCCGTATGGGAATCGGTAGAGCGGTTTCGCGATGCTTTCAATCATCCGGAGTTCGCCAACGCCCTGAGTCGGTATCCCTCAAGCGCCTTGGCCATGCCGCATTTGTTTACCAAGGTAGCTGTGTCGAATATCTGCACGGCCTGATTATTAACCAACTGTCCCACGGTATTAGATAAATGCTCAAACGATTACATTTGATCTTCAGCACACTGGCACTGCTGTGCATCGCCACCTTCTTTCTGTCGACCATTTGTGTTGAGGTTATCGGATCCCGTCACTCGATAGCCTCACATAAGCAGCTGATCGTGAGTCCCGGGCTTTGGATACTGGTACCGGCAATCATTGCGACCGGTGCAAGTGGAGTGTTAATGAGTCGGAAACGACAAGGTCGACTGATCGCTTTGAAGAAGAAACGCATGCCATTCATTGCCGCCAATGGTCTGTTGGTTCTGATGCCGTGCGCCATTGTGCTCAACCAATGGGCGTCAGCGGGGAGCTTCGATACGCGTTTTTACTTCGTACAGGTAATCGAACTGATCGCAGGGGCCACCAATATCGCATTAATGGGGCTGAATATGCGTGACGGCCTGCGCCTCAGCGGCCGACTGATGCGGGTCGAACCTCACAGGCAGTAAGTTGGATACTTGCTTCCGTATTATCTTGAAAAGCTGGGCCGAAATCTCCCATTCGAGACCGGCAGCTATCTGCCAGAAGCGGACGCCCAAGGCCAACTTTTTTTCAACCCAAAGCGGTCATCATCGTGTTCAAGTATTATTGCGCCGATGCTCGGATTTTTCACAGGTAGGTTGATGTATGGCCAGAAGCGTTAGGCTTCAACAGAAACTTCATTCAAAGTATCTCGTTGAGGTAGCGGGAGAGGTGGTGCTTGATGACTGCCTTGTTGAAAAGCTATGGGCGCTCAACAGAGGTGACAGGTTTGAGTTGAATTCACGCTCCTTCAGTTTTGGACCTGTTCAAAAATACCGCTTGGAATACGTGATAAAGAGAGGACCGATTTCTGGAAATTGGCTCTACAAAGAATTTGACCCAAAGGAACTGACATTATTTTTTACGGCAAAAGACTTTGCCAGCATTTGCCATGGCTGGACCTTGTTTGACGAGTGACCACTCAGCGTTAGCTTCCTGGGAGGCAGCTTCTGGCCAATAACCGTGATTAAGCAACGAGCGTAATCTTTCGGCCTTCTCGCACAATTGAGGCAAGCAACAGATGACGGAACAGCTTTGCGTTGTATTCATTCCGGCGCTTTCGGTGGCTTTGCAAAGCGCCGAAACGAACAAAGGCTTCCCACTTACAGAGTCCGAGGCACTCAAAATCCGTGATCACGCGACGTGTGTTGCAGTTCCATTCGACGTCGCCCTGGATATGGAGAACGAACGTGGTTTCCGGGACTTAGTTGCCGAAGACTGCTGGAATGAATGGCAGCGACTACGGCTCTCAATGAAGAAATGCCCCCTCTGAATTGAACCAATACTCAGTCATAAGATGCAGTCTTCACCTGCCCATTGCTGCTGAAATGAGAGGCAGCTATTGGCCGATTGACGCCTGTCAGAAGCTTCCTAAAGTTGATCTGTCTCAAGCGCCAGTACCCAGCGGTTGAACGGCGCTGAGCCCGCCAAACCCAGCACGTCAAAGAACACCCATTTCCGAGTCTTTACCGAAAAAGACTGAACGGCTTGTCCGGGGGTAACCCTCTGTGCATTGCTGGTCGATATGACCTCACCAGACGCGCTTCCAATGTAAGGCGAGTTTCTGGGGTCAAGCATACCGACTTGCAACGTCCCGCAAGCGTCCGGAAGGTTCAAAGATAATGTTTCACCCGTTTCCAGGCGGCCCACGAATGTTCCATCAAACAAAATTGCCAGCGGGATAGCGTGGCCATAGGCGCTGTCAAACATTCCTTTCTTGCGCTGAATGGTGATGTCCATGTGCTGTCCTTAAGGTGCTCACTACACAGAGTGTAGTCGCACGCTTACGACGCACTGCGAGCGCGCGCACCGAGGTCTAACGCGCTCTAATTTGGCAGGCAGGTGGAATGACCGCTTCTGGCCGAAAGCGGTAGCCTGGTACGGCAGGTTTCGGCTAGAAGCGCACTCGACAGCTAGCCGCTGATGTCTCTACGCTGATCGATCTGGTGAAAGCACACCACTAAAAGGAGCAGTCATGTTGGTAGTTGCCATTGATCGAGATAGCGTTCATGCGGGAGATGATCTGGAAAGTCATGCAATATCGATCACACTCGATCAATCAGCAACACTGCGCACCTTGATCGAAGTGATACAAGATATGGACTACCTACCTCGTATCAGTGGAGGCAAGGCCACTTGGGTTGTTTATTCATCTGGCAAACCATTAGGTGTTTTAGCCCAGCAATGGCCAGAACCTAAATTGGTCGTGCGCCCCGAGAGCATCGTGGATCAATATTTCGGAAATATCGAGCCTCGCCTACTTTTCAGATATTGGTGTCAGGCAGATCCAGATGAGGTCTTTTCGGATGCCCAGGCCGGAAATCAACTGCCATCACGATTTTAGAATGGGCAGGAGGCATTGCTTTAGATCAATGCGGTTCAGATTACTGCTGTGGGTCGATAGCTGTCTCCCGTGAACGACTGCTTTTGGCCGATAGCTGCCAGCCAAAGTCAACTATTTCCAACTCAGCGCAGACATTTCAAGGGATGGCGTTGGATTTTCTCCAGACGTCATTCGAAGCCGTTCTTTCGCCATCTTCACGTCCGGTTTTCAAAATCCCTCGTGGCTCGATCATCAATTTTGATGACCGGATGGAATTCACCGGTACTGAATTCCATCCGGTCATCGCGGCCCCTGCACCCGATTCATGTGGTGTGCTGAACCAGTGATCACAAATACCAGCGATACTCCCGCGCACTGATCTCCTGCATGAATGCCAGGTGATCCTGACGTTTGTTCTCGCAATAAACGTCGACAAACTCGGCACCCAGTCCCGCACGCAGTTGTGGCTGATGCTGCAAGGCGCGCACCGCGTCGAGGATTTCCGTCGGAAAATCGATGCCGCTGTTGCGATCGTCGTTGAGTGGCGGGATCGGTTCCTTGCCTGATTCCAGACCATGTTCCAGGCCCACCAGAATTGCCGCCAGCACCAGATACGGGTTGGCGTCGGCGCCGGCCAGACGGTATTCGATGCGCAGGTTTTTCGTGTCCGATTCGGGGATGCGCAGGCAGGCGTCACGATCTTCGTAACCCCAGCTCGCCTTGGTCGCGGTGTTCACCGTGCCGCTCAGGCGGCGCATGGCGTTCTGGTTCGGGGCGAAGATCGGCATGCTGTGCGGCAGCAGATCCAGACACCCGGCCACCGCGTGGCGCAGCGGCTGTTGGTGATTGGCCGCCAGCAGGTTGTTGCCGGCCGCGTCATACAGGCTGACGTGGACATGCATGCCGCTGCCCGGATGCTCCACGTACGGCTTGGCCATGAAACTGGCGCGATAGCCGTGCTTGAGCGCGACTCCACGGGTGCTGCGACAGAACAGTGCCGCCCAGTCCGCAGCGCGCAAGCCGTCGTCCAGATGGCCGAAATTGATCTCGAACTGCCCAGGCCCCAACTCGGCGGTAATCACCGTGGCGTCGATGCCCTGAGCTCGCGTTGCTTCAACCATTTCGTCGAGCACCGGAGCGAAACGCGACAGACGCTCGATGTGCATGTTCGGCTGATCATCGGCATCGTCGGTCAGTTCGTCCCGAGGGAATTGTGGCAGGCCGTCGCGCAGTTTTTTGTCGAACAGGTAGAACTCCAGTTCGAAGGCCACCACCGGATGAATGCCTTTGCCCGCGAGTCGGTCGAGTACCTTTGCCAACACCTCGCGGGGTTCGAATTCGATCGGTTTGGCGGTGCCGTCGGAGGTAATCAGCATCTGCCCCAGCGGTTGTGCTTCCCAGGTCACGGGCTTGAGTGTGCCCGGGACTAAGCGGCGCACGGCGTCCGGGTCGCCGTCGTTGAAGCAGTAATCGCCAATCTTGAACAGACCGCCCTGCACGCCGAGCAACACGCAGTTCTGCGGCAGCTTCAGTGCGCTGCCCGCCGCGACTTTTTCGAGCATGTCCACCGGATAGCGCTTGCCGTAAAAATGCCCCGGAATGTCCAGGGAAATCAGGTCGACATAACGCACCTCGGGGTAGCGTTGGCGAAACGCGCGCACTTCGGCGAGCAGGTCAGAGCAGACAGCGTCCATCGTGTTCATCCTTTGTTGTTGTCAGGTGTAGACCCAGAGCACGCGGGTGAGCTGCCCGGTGAGGTTGCCGTAACGGCAATGGGTGTGACTGTCGAATTGAAAGCTGTCGCCGGCCTTTAAGGTCACCGGCTCGTCGTCGTTGCCCAGCCACAAGGTCAGTTCGCCTTCGAGCACGTAGCCGCCCTGCTCCGAGCTGTCGCTCATGTGCCGGTCGCCACTGCTCGCGCCCGGTTCCAGATGACTTTCGAGCATCGAGAACGAGGCGCGCATCTGCGGCGACACCAGAATGTCGGTGATGCCGTTGGCGTAATACAGCGTGCGGCGTTCGTCAGGACGGGTGACCCACGGCAACTCCTTGGGCTTGGGCAGACTGTAGAAATAGGTGGTCGGCACGCCGAGGGTTTCGCTGATCGCGGTGAGGTCGGCCACGGTCGGGCGCGACAGGCCGCGCTCGACCTGGGAGAGAAAACCCACCGAACGACCGATCTTGTCGGCCAGCTCTTTGAGGGTGTACTTCTTGTGCTTGCGCAGATCGTGGATCAGGATCGCCAGCGCGGCGATTTCTTCTTGCTTGTTCATGGTCAAAATCTCATCAAATGCTGTCGCGCAGCCGATACCAGGCCTTTCCGATGGCCTCCAGCGGTGCTGCGAAGTGCTTGCCGCCGGGGAAACGACCATTGCTCAGGCCCTGGTACAACGCCAATTCATCCGCCTCGCCGAGAATAGCCTCGGACACCGCACGGGCGGCGGCCAGCGTCGGCAACACGCCGTGCCCCGAATAACCCTGAAGCCAATAACGATTGCCCGCGCCGCCGACATCCGGCGTACGGTTCACGGTCAGATCGATATGCCCGCCCCAAGCGAATTCCACCTCGACACCTTTGAGCTGCGGAAACACCCGTTCAAGAAACGGCCGGGTCGCCGCCGCAATGTCCTTGGGCATACCGCCCAGATAGGTGCAGCCGCCCCCGAACAACAAGCGGTTGTCCGGCGTGCGACGGAAGTAATCGAGGACGAACTGGTTGTCGGTCACGCAGACGTTGCTCGGCAGCAGCGCAGTGGCTTGCTCCGGTGTCAGTGGCGCGGTGGCGACTTGATAAGTACCGACCGGCAGGATGCAGCTGGAGAGTTGCGGATCAAGCTGATCGAGATAGGCGTTGCAGGCCAGCACCAGCACGTCGGCCTTCACCGAACCGCGCTTGGTATTGACGCGGAAACCGTCGCCCTCCTGCTGATAACTCAACGCTTTGCTTTGCTCATGAATACGCCCGCCGGCACGTTCGATGGCGGCGGCCAGCCCGAGCGCGAGTTTCAACGGATTGAGGTGCGCGCCTTCGGCGTCAAAGAGGCCGGCCTGATAGCGTTCGCTGGCGACCCATTGCGGCAGGTCTTCACGGGGGATGAACTGCAGACCGTCGTAGCCCCATTTGTGGCTGGCCTCGTGTTGCCACTCAGTCAGCAGGCGGACTCGACGCGGCATCACCGAAGTCCACAAATGGCCGGGGCGATAGTCGCAATCGAAACCATGCCGCCCGGGCAATTCACGCAGCTCCTGCGCGGCCCAACGCATGCCGTCCCACAGACGCCGGGCGCGCTCATATCCGAGCGCGGCTTCCAGCGGCGGCATGTCGCACGACCAGCCCAAAATCGCCTGCCCGCCATTACGCCCGGACGCGGCCCACGCCACCCGACTGGCTTCGAGCACGGTGACGCGCTTGCCGGCCAATGCCAGACGCAGCGCGGTGTGCAGCCCGCTGAAACCAGCACCGATGATCACCACTTCAGCGTCGTGCGCACCTTCCAGCGCCGGCCGTGTGCTGAGAATATCGGCGCAACTGTGGGCGTAATAGCTGGCAACATGCTGCTGGGATTGCTGAAACATTCGCGGCCTCATGAAATTTATTTCTTATAATTTCATGAAAATCTACAGAACAAATTTCATAGCGACAAGCAGCAAAGTGTTTTTCACCCGTTATCAGGGCCGCCGTAACAGCTGGATGTCTCGCACCTCAGGCTTGAGGTGCTACAGCGGCAGTTCAACCCGAGCCAGCAAACCACCGCCGCTGCGATTGCTCAACGTCAGTTCGCCGCCCTGCTCGCGCACGATCGCCCGCGCCGCCGACAGCCCGAGCCCGACGCCACCGGTTTCCCGGTTGCGCGAGGTTTCCAGGCGAAAAAACGGATCGAACACCCGCTGCAACGACGCTTCGGGAATTCCCGGCCCGTTGTCGCTGACGTCGATGCAGACGCTGTAACCGTCGCTGCTCAGGGCAATGGCCGGCTGCTGCGCGTACTTTTCGGCATTTTCCAGCAGGTTGACGATCACGCGCTTGATCCCCAGCGGCCGGCCCTCGTAGACCAGATGCGCCGGGCCGTGGAAGTCGATGGCGATGTTCTGGTCGCGATAGTCGTCGATGATCGTCTGCAGTAATTCCGACAGGTCGAACGCGGTGCTTTGCTCCGGCTGAGTGTCTTCCCGAAAGAACGCCAGTGCCGCGTTGATCATCGACTGCATTTCCTCGATGTCGCGGATCAGTTTGCCCTGATGATCAAAGTCCTCCATGAACTCGCTGCGCAGGCGCATGCGGGTCAGCGGTGCGCGCAAGTCGTGGGAAATCGACGCGAGCATGTGCGTGCGCTCGCTGATGTAGTGCTGAATCTGCGCCTGCATGGTGTTGAAGGCGATGATCGCCTGGCGGATCTCGTCCGGGCCTTCGACTTTGATCGGCGGCGCACGCAGATCACCGCCAAAACGCCGGGCGGCGCTGGCAAAGCGTTGCAGTGGTTTGGCCAGTTGCTGCGTGGCCAGCCAGGCCACCAGCACGGTGGCGATCAGGCCGAGGGCGATGATGATTGCGATGCGCGTGCCGATGTCCAGGCCCCAGGAACGTTCGGGCGAAGAGAACAGCAACCAACTGGCATCCGGCAGTTGAATCAGCGCCGCATAGCGGCCCAACGGGCTGTCGCTTGGCCAGTCAGCGGGATTGAACACCCGAATGTCTCGCTCATCGCCCAACAACTGATGCAACCCCGACGTCTTGTTGGCGACGAGCTGCGTACCTCCCGCTGGCAATCCGAGTTCGTCGCGTTGCGCACTCCACGTCACCTCCTGCGTCGGGCCGGTTGCCGCGTGCGCCAGATTCGGGCGTAAAGGCGCCGGTGCAGCCTCGATCACCTTTACGGTGGCCGCGATCTGCTCCAGCAGCCCGGTGCGTTCAATCGGTGGTCGCGCCCAGGTTCCGGCAACCTCCACGAACAAAAAATTGAGCGCCAGCGAAGCGAGCATGGCCGCGACGATGGTCAGCGCGATCCGTCGACTCAGCGGATCACGGCGCAGGAATCGACGGATCATGAACGCGTGACCTTGGCGGTGAACATATAACCGCCGTTGCGCACGGTGCGGATCAGGTCAGGGCGTTTGCTGTCCGGCTCGATCTTGCGCCGCAGGCGGCTGACCTGCACGTCGATGCTGCGATCAAAGGCGTCGTGGCCCTGACCGCGAGACAGGTCGATCAGTTGCTCACGGGTGAGGATGCGCTGCGGGTGTTCGAGAAACACCACCAGCAGATCAAACTCGCCGCCGGACAGCGGAATCATCACGTTTTCCGGGGAGCGCAGCTCGCGACAAGTGATATCCAGATGCCAACCGGCGAAGGCGATCACCGGCCGCGACGGTTCACTCGCAGGACTGACCTGCTCACCGGCGCGACGCTGCACGGCACGCAGGCGGGCCAGCAGTTCACGCGGGGCGAACGGTTTGGTCACGTAGTCATCGGCGCCCAGTTCGAGGCCGACAATCCGGTCGCTCAACTCGCCCATGGCGGTCAGCATGATGATCGGAATGCCCATTTGCGCCCGGACTTTCTGACACAGGCTCAGGCCACCCTCGCCGGGCAGCATCAGGTCGAGAATGATCGTGTCCGGGCGCTGCTGGGCAATCGCCGCCCACATCGCTGCGCCGTCGGCGGCGACATCGACCTCGTAGGCGTGTTGGACGAAGAACTTCTTCAGCAGGGCGAGAATTTCCACGTCATCGTCGACGATCAGCAGTCTGCTCACGGGCACAGGATCCTCAGGCCAAAAAAGAACGCATCTAAAACTATTCTGGCGGGCGGGTCATATATTTCAATCGAGCAACATTCCGTCGTCCCGGACATCAAGCGGACATTCTGCGGCAAAACCCCTCAGGCACCCTGCACGCCATCGAAACCGGGGGGCCTTCAATGAGCGCATTGCACAACCGTTATACCGCCGAGGGCCACGACGCCCGCTATCCGTTGATTCTCAGCCAGCGCACCAGCGCGCCTGAGCAGGATACGCCGCTGTTGTTCCAGGAGTTTTGCCTGGGCCTGTCAGATGACCAAAGCCGTATCGTCCTGCGTCGCTATTTCGAGCAGTACGGCCCCAGCGATTCGCAATGGGTGGAGTACGTGCATTCGATTCCGACCGCCGACCTCATCCAATGGATCATGAGCCACGGCCAGTTGCACATCGAGTGCTCGGACAACACCCCGCCGCTCTCCTCCCCAATCACTGCCCGCGCTTGAACGACGCGGAGCAAAAGCGCAAAACGAGGATTCGCATGATCAGAAGCCATTGCTTGATGTCGGTGCTGTGTACCGCGTCCCTCAGCCTGTCGGCCTGCAGCAGCAAAACCGTCGAACCGCAGAAGTACACCGGATTTCTGCACGATTACAGTGTGCTCAGCGAGCGCCAGTCGCCATCGGGGCAGACGGTACTGGGTTGGGTCAGCCCGGCGCTGGCGCGGGGGCGTTACACCCAGGCCTATCTGGCGCCCAGCCAGTTCTACCCCAGCGCCGCGCCAACCGAGCGGATCCCGCTGAGCACACTGTCCGGCGTCACCGACTACTACGACGCCGCGCTCAGGCTGGAACTGGGCAAGGTCATGCACCTGGTATCGCAACCCGGCCCGAACACCCTGACCGTCAGACCGGCGATCACCCGCGTCGCCGCCAGCACCCAGGGCCTGCGCTTTTATGAATGGCTCCCGGTGACCCTGGTTGCCGCTGGCGTGAGCACCGCCAGCGGCATCCGTGACCAGGACAGTGAAATCACCACCGAAGTCTCGTTCGAAGACGGCTCAACCGGCGAAGTGGTCGCCGAAGTCGTACGCAAGGGCATCGGGCTGCCGCTGGAAAACGACCAACAGGTGCTGACCGCCGATGACGTCAAAGGCGTGCTGGATGGTTGGGCGAGTGATCTGGGCAAGTCGTACGCGGCGATTCGCAGGTGACGCAGCGCAAGCAGCGGCGGACGGTTGATTGACTAGGCCAATGAAGAGCCGGTGCCTGGACAAAGCAAGTCATGAGGCCTCAAGGCCAGTGCCCCAGGCTCACCCCTCCAGCATGCCGTGACACAACAGCTGCAACACCCCGCGCATGTGCGAGGCATGCGCAGGCCGGTCCGGCACTTCCTGGGTGGCCAGCCGAATAAACGCCATGTTCGCGTACTGGTTGAACAACGTCGCCGCCACGTCCAGATCTACCGTCGCCCGCACCTTGCCCTGCGCCTGAAAATGCCCGAGCAGCGCCTTGGTCTCTTCGATCACCGCCGCATTCCACGGACTCAACGCCTGAGCCAGTTCACCCGTGAGCAGAAACGGCGCCAGTTCACGCCACAACGAGGCCGGCATCGCTTGCAGTTGATAGTCGGTCATCAAGCCTTCGAACTCGCACAACGCCTCCAGCGGATCGCTGTCGTCATCCAGATTGGCCCGCGCCTCGCGCATCGCCTGCTCGTCCGGCTGTTTGAGCAAGGCCAGCAGAATCTCCTGTTTGCCACCGAAATAATTGACCACCGTCGGCGCGGAAACCCCAGCCTGGACCGCGATCTGTTCCAGCGTGGTGGCCGCAAAACCGTTGGTCTTGAACAACTCCAGCGCTGCCTGCGCGATGACTTCTCTGCGCTGTTCCTTTTGCCGTTCTCTGAGCCCGCTCATGGTGCTGATGTCCTGTCTTGCTGATCGGCGTCAGCCTACGGATTTCTTTTTTCTCCGACAAATATTTTCTTTACAAAAATATTTTTAAGTGACAAATATTAACCGTGCACCGCTGGAATGAACGCGCACCCACTTGCCCCGTTTCTCTGGAGAACCGCCATGTCCGCCGAATTCGATCCGACCCGCAGCACCCGCGATTACCAGGCCGCCGACGCCGCCCACCACATTCACGCGTTCGTCGATCAGAAGGCCCTCAACGAGGAAGGCCCGCGGGTGATGGTCAGCGGTGATCGCCTGGCGCTGTGGGACAACGACGGCAATCGCTACCTGGACGGCATGTCCGGCCTGTGGTGCACCAACCTCGGTTACGGACGCAAGGATCTGGCCGCCGCTGCCTCTGCGCAGCTGCAACAACTGCCCTACTACAACATGTTCTTCCACACCACTCACCCGCAGGTGATCGAGCTCTCCGAGCTGCTGTTCAGCCTGCTGCCCCAGCACTACAGTCACGCGATCTACACCAACTCCGGCTCGGAAGCCAACGAAGTGCTGATCCGTACCGTGCGCAAGTTCTGGCAGGTGATGGGCCAGCCCGGAAAGAAAATCATGATCGGCCGCTGGAACGGCTACCACGGCTCGACCCTGGCCGCGACGGCGCTGGGAGGCATGAAATTCATGCACGAAATGGGCGGCACCATCCCTGACGTCGCGCACATCGACGAACCGTACTGGTTCGCCCACGAAGGCAACCTCAGCCCGGAAGAATTCGGCCTGCAGGCGGCTCGGCAACTGGAAGACAAGATCCTCGAACTGGGCGCCGACAAGGTCGCCGCGTTCGTCGCCGAACCGTTCCAGGGTGCCGGCGGCATGATCATTCCGCCCGCCACTTACTGGCCGGAAATCCAGCGCATCTGCCGCAAATATGATGTGCTGCTGTGCGCCGACGAAGTCATCGGCGGTTTCGGTCGCACCGGCGAATGGTTCGCGCACCAGGCCTTCGGTTTTGAACCGGACACCCTGTCCATCGCCAAAGGCCTGACCTCCGGCTACATCCCCATGGGCGGGTTGATCCTGTCGCGACGCATGGCCGAGGCGCTGGTGGAAAAAGGCGGCGTGTTTGCTCACGGCCTGACCTACTCCGGGCACCCGGTGGCGGCTGCGGTGGCGATTGCCAACCTCAAGGCGCTACGCGATGAGGGCGTGGTCACCCAGGTGAAAAACGACACCGGCCCGTACTTGCAGAACTGCCTGCGCGAAGTGTTCGGCAACCATCCGCTGGTGGGCGAGATCCAAGGCGTCGGGCTGGTGGCGGCGTTGCAGTTCGCCGAGGACAAAACCACCCGCAAGCGTTTCGCCAACGAGAACGACATCGCTTGGCGCTGCCGCACCATTGGCTTTGAAGAAGGCTTGATCATTCGTTCGACGCTGGGCCGGATGATCATGGCCCCGGCGCTGATCGCCACGCGGGCGGAGCTGGATGAACTGGTCGACAAAACACGAATCGCCGTGGATCGCACGGCTCGCGAGTATGGCGTGCTGTAACGCATAACCCTTGTAGGCCTTCGCCTGCTCGCGATAGCGGTGTGTCATTAACATCGATCTAAACTGATCGAACGCTATCGCGAGCAGGCGAAGGCCTACAACGGAATCAGGTATGCCTTGAACTCAGCACATCAGCTCAATCCAGCCCGGTTGATCGTGCCCATCATCGGAGACTTTCCCTGATTGTCGGTCACTCACGATGGCTCCCTCGACACCACGCTTTGCACTGTTGGCCCTGCTGTGCGCAGCGACCGATACTGTTTTCGCCAGCGACTTCTTCAACGACGCCAAAACCGAAGTGCTCAGCCGCAACTTCTTCCTGAGCAACGACTACCGCTCGCTCTCTCCCTCCGGCAAGAACTATAAACAGGAATGGGCCCAGGGTTTTATCGGCACGTTCACCTCTGGCTACACGCCGGGCACTGTCGGACTCGGCATCGATGCCCACGCCTTTCTCGGCCTGAAACTCGATGGCGGCAAAGGACATTCCGGCACGGGGCTGTTGCCGGTCGACAGCAGTGGTCGCAGTGAACCGAATTACTCCAGCGCGGGCGGCGCGTTCAAACTGAAAGTTTCGCGCACCATCCTCGCGTTCGGCGAGATGACCGTGGAAACGCCGGTGCTCGACACCTCGGACAAACGCCTGCAACCGGAATACGCCACGGGCCTGCTGCTCAACAGCCAAGAAATCGACAACGTTAACTTCACGGCCGGCCGCTTCACCGCATTCAAGAATCAGGACAGCTCCTCAGGCCGCGGCGACTTTTATGGTTACGGCGCCAACACCGAGGCCGGCGGAATCAGTTTTTTCGGCGCCGATCTGTTCTGCGACAGTCCGGTGGGAGGATCGCTTTACGCCTCAGACCTGACTGACACTTGGCATCAGTACTACGCCAATCTGCATTTCAAACAGTCCGGCCTGTTGCTCGACGCCAACCTCTACCACACCCGCGATACCGGTCGCGCGCTAGCCGGGGCGATCGACAACACCGCGTTCAGCCTGTCCGGCAAGTACAGTTTCGGCCCGCACGCGGTCATGCTCGGCTGGCAACGCATCAACGGCGACACACCGTTCGACTTCGTGGGTGGCGACTCGATCTATCTCGCCAACTCGATCAAATACGCCGACTTCAACGGCGCCGGCGAACGCTCCTGGCAAGCACGCTACGACCTCGACCTCGGCGCTCTCGGCATCCCTGGCCTGACGTTCATGACCCGCTACGTCTCCGGCGACCACATCGACGGCACTCACGCGCCCAAGGGCGGCGCGTACAACCCGTTCGATGCCGAAACTGGTGACTATCAGCCGCAGCAAGGCGCAGACGGCAAACATTGGGAACGGGATATTGATCTGAAATACATCGTGCAGTCGGGTGCGGCGAAGGATCTGTCGGTGCAGTTGTCGCACGTCTCGCACCGGGCCAACGAGGTGCAGGCCGGAGATGATATCGACCGGATTTATGTGGTGATTCAGTACCCGCTGGGGTTCTGATGGCCGTGATTAAACCCGGACTCAGACCCGACGTCGCCCTACGAATCCATCGACTCAAAAAACTTCACGACGCCGCCGACAGCGAGACCCTGCTAGGCACTCAGCAAGTCGTGATGCTCGGCGAACTGACCGGCAACCGCGCCCTCGACAACCTCGACTCGCCCGCCTGAAAACCCAGTCCCTTGTGGGAGCGGGCTTGCTCGCGAAAAGGCCGGCTCAAACAACACCCATCTCTCAGGCACTGCGCGCCTGCAACAGCTGCACCGCACACAACGCAATCCGCGCACAGGCATCTGCCAATTGCACCCGATCCAGCACCAATCCGATGCGAATATGCCCCGCCGCGCTCGGCCCAAATGCCTCACCGGCCAGTACCGAAACCCCGTAACCTTCCAGCAGGCGCTCGGCAAACGCCTGCGCGCCTAACCCGGTCTGGCGCACATCGACCATCACGAACATCCCGCCATCCGGGCGAATCGGTTGCAGCCCCGGGCAGCCGCGCAAGCGCTCGCAGACCAGATCGCGGCGCAAACGGTATTCCTCGCGCATCTGCGTCACCTGCGGCAGATCACTTTCCAGCGCCACTTGCGCGGCTTTCTGCACGAAGTCCGGAAGGCCAAACAACATGCTCAACGACAGATTCACCAGATGCTCAGCCAAGGCTTTTGGCCCGATCGACCAGCCAATGCGCCAGCCGGTCATGGCGTGGGATTTCGACAGGCTGTTGATGGTCGCCGTGCGTTCGGCCATGCCCGGCAGACTCGCCGGACTGATGTGTTCGCCCTCGTAGAGCAAATCGCTGTAAACCTCGTCACTGATCAGCCACAGATCGTGACGCACGCACAGCGCCGCCAGCTCTTGCCAGATCAGCAGGGACAGACTCGCGCCGGAAGGATTATTGGGACTGTTGAGCAACATCGCGCGGGTCTTCGGCGTGATCCGCGCGGCAACATCGGCGGGATCAACGCGAAAACCGTTCTCCGGCTTCACAGGCACCGGCACCACCGTGGCACCACAGGCACCGAACACACCTTCATAGGTCACGTACATCGGCTCGGCGACGATCACTTCGTCACCCGGATCCAGCAGGCATTGCGCGACCGAATACACCGCACATTGCGCGCCGGGCAGTACGATCACGTGCTCGGCATCCACCACCTGACCGCTGCGCCGCTGATGGCGGGCGGCGATCAGCTTGCGCAGCGCCAAACGTCCGCGCACGTCGGAATAATGCGTATCGCCGGCCAGCAGACTGTCGATGGCGCCGTGGATGATCGGCAACGGCGTGTCGAAATCCGGATCGCCCACGCTCAGCAGCAGGATATCGACCCCCTCGGCGCGCAGCTCCAGCGCTCGGTCATGAATCTGCCAGGCAGCGGCTCCGTCCCCGGCGATGCGTTGGGTCAAGGCTGAATAGCGCATGCACGTCTCCTGATTGCGCGGTCTCCAGCCTTCACCCTAGGTCAAATCACAAACCGCGCCAGCCGCTTTGTCCTTTGGATGAATTTAAAGAAGAACTTCGTACTGTGGTCGATTAGCAGACCGCTGACTACCTGTCAGAGCTGACAGTAGACTCACTTCACAAACGCTCGCTTAATCAACATGAGGAAACAACTGCGGCCCCCTCTAATCGAAACGACGGAGTGTTGAAACGATGACGAATCTGAATGAAAAAATCCTCTTATTGGACGCACCGGAAATCCCCGATGCGCTACCCGATTTCCCTGGCAGTCAGGTTAACCTGTTGCCATTGAGTGCATTGGTATCGCCACTAAAGGTGTTGATTCCAGACTGGCAGTGTTCACCTCCTGAACCAGTGCCAGTGCAAGTACTGTTGACGCTGTTGTTAAATGAGAAACCGGTGGCGGACTATCCTTTTACGACACCCATCGACCCGGCGCTTTTCCCATTTGCGGCCCATATTCCTGAGACCTACCTGGCACAGGAAGGCGAGCACGAGGTTTCATATATCGTCAATATTGGCGGGAATGAAGCCATGGCCGCGAGCACGCCGATTACGGTCGATCTAACGGCTCCCAACTTCGGCAATCCGGGAGAACCTCCGCAATTTCCACCAGAAATCGACATTGAGGGGATCACCCAGCAGTATCTCGCCGCCAACAATGATGAAGTTCTGGTAACCATTGCCACCTATATGCAGCAGCGAGCCTGCGACAGCATCGAATTTCACTTTGGCTCACTTGCGGCGGAGCCAGTCATCATTAAAACGGTGCATGACGCAACTTCACCTACCGTTATCAAACTGAGTGGCGCGATTATCCGTGAGATAGGCTCCGGCACGATGTTCGCGTTTTACAGGCTGCGCGATCGTGCAGGAAACCTTGGGCAACAATCTTCGTTTAAGCAAGTCAAAGTGGACCTGTCTTGAAGCGCTGACTCTTCGAGGTGGGCCGAACACTCATCTGGTTCGTCCCACTTCAGGCAACTGCGTATTTCTCAAATCACAAACCGCGCCACCATTGCATTCAAATCCACCGCCAGACGCGACAGTTCATGGGTCGCAGCGCTGGTCTGGTTGGCCCCGGCGGCGGACTGCGTGGCCAGATCACGGATGTTGACCAGGTTGCGGTCGACCTCACGCGAGACCTGCGCCTGTTCTTCCGAGGCACTGGCGATCACCAGGTTGCGTTCGTTGATCTGATGGATCGATTGGGTGATCTGCTCCAGCGCCACGCCGGCAGCGCGGGCCATTTCCAGGGTGGTTTGGGTACGCTGGTTGCTTTGCTGCATCGACGAAACCGCTTCGCCGGTGCCGTTCTGAATACCGGCGACCATTTTTTCGATTTCTTGAGTCGATTGCGCGGTGCGATGTGCCAAGGCACGCACTTCGTCCGCCACCACCGCAAATCCGCGTCCGGCCTCACCGGCACGCGCCGCTTCGATCGCCGCGTTGAGGGCCAGCAGGTTGGTCTGTTCGGCGATAGCGCGGATCACATCGAGCACCTTGCCGATGTCACGACCCTGCGCAGCGAGGCCTTCGATCATTTGCGCGGTGCTCTGCACGTCATGGGTCATGGTCTGGATCGCGTCGACGGTTTTCACCACTTGATCGCGACCTTCGCGGGCGGCCTGGGTCGACTGGTTCGAGGCTTCGGACGTCGACACCGCGTTACGTGCGACTTCTTCCACGGCGGCGGTCATTTCGTTGACGGCGGTGGCGGCTTGTTCGATCTCGTTGTTCTGCTGTTGCAGGCCACGGGAGGCTTCTTCGGTGACCGCGCTCAGCTCTTCGGCAGCCGCGCCCAACTGAGTGGCGGAACCGGCGATCTGTTCGATGGTTTGACGCAGGTTGGTCTGCATCGTCGCCAGCGCTTGCAACAGCTGTGTGGCTTCGTCCTTGCCGTCGACTTCGATGGACTGGGTCAAGTTGCCGCCGGCGATGGTTTGCGCTGCCAGTACCGCACGGTTCAACGGGGTGACGATGCTGCGAGTCAGCAGCAGGGCCAGCAGTACGGTGGCGAGTGCCGCCACCACAGCGACGATCACGATACCGGTAATGGCGCTGTCGTAATACTCGCCGGCCTGAGTGGAGGCGACTTTCGCCCCCGCCGCGTTGATGGCGATGAGCTTGTTGAGCTGTTCGCCCATCTGGTCGGTGCCGTCCTTGATCCGCGTGTTGATCAACGTACGCATCTCGTCGACCTTGTCCTGACGCGACAGCTCCATCATCTGGTTTTGCGCTTGCAGGTAGTTGTCGAGCGTGGTCGCGAACGTCTGATACAACGCACGCTCTTCGCTCTCTGCCGGCAACGCGGCGTAACTGGCCTGAGCCCTGCGCACCTTGTCCACCAGCACGCCGATGCGCGTTTGCGCTTCTTGCAGACCTGCCGGGTCGCGGTTGACCAGAATCCGGAACGACAGAATCCGCAGGCGCAGAACGTTTTCCGTCACCACACCAAGGTAAGTGACGCTGGGCAGTTGGTTGGTATCCATGTCGAGGGAGGCCTGGCGGATGGTCGACATGCGGTTGACGGCGAACACACCAAGGACAATCACCAACAAGGCGATAAAGGCAAAACCGAGGAAGGCACGGGGCGCGATATTCAGGTTACGCAAGGACATGGTTGGACTCTCGGATAGAGGTAGCTGCGAGCGTCCTTGCCGTCATCACTGGCCCTTGGGGGGCGGGGCCAGTACGGCGTCACTGTTCGAGGGAATCTGTGTGCGCCTGATCTCTGTATCGGCGGCTCTTCAGGAAGGTTTCGTGCAAATCTCAAGTATTTTTCAAGGTGTTTCACCACTGAAACACCGTGAAGCTTGGCCTACTTCTGTGGCGAGGGAGCTTGCTCCCGCTGGGCTGCGAAGCGGCCCTATAACCTGCCACCACGTATCATAAGTCTCACCGCATCAGCCGGATTGACGACTGCTGCGCAGCCGAGCGGGAGCAAGCTCCCTCGCCACAACATCTTCAGGGCGTCAGCTATTGAGTTTAGCCATCTGCCAGACCCGGGCGATGTCCGTCGCCCGTTCGCGCAACAAGCGCGGCGCTTCGGCACACGCCTGTTCCAGGGTCATCGGGCCGCTGGTGACGGCGAATGCCGCGTCGATGCCGTGGCCGTAAAGCTCCTGATAGCCCTCGCCCAAAGTCCCGGCGATGACGATCACTGGCACACCGTGCTGCCTGGCGATCCGCGCCACGCCGAACGGAGTCTTGCCGCGCAAGGTCTGCGCGTCGAAACGCCCTTCGCCGGTGATCACCAGATCGGCGCCGTTGACGGCTTCGGCCAGGCCCACCAGCTCGGCAACCACTTCGACGCCAGCCTGAAATTGCGCGCCAAGAAACGCCTTCGCCGCAAAACCCAGGCCACCTGCCGCACCACTACCCGGCTCATCGCGAACGTCCTTGCCCAACGCTTGCGCGCAGAGCCCGGCGAAGTGCTCCAGCGCCTGATCCAGTTGCTGCACCTGTGCAGCTGACGCGCCCTTTTGCGGGCCGAAAATCGCCGAGGCGCCATGCGGGCCACACAGCGGATTGTTGACGTCGGCGGCGATGTCGAAGCGTACCTGGGCCAGACGCGAATCCAGATCACTCAGATCAAGACGGGCCAATTGCGCCAAGGCAAGACCACCCGGCACCAGCGCCTGCCCCTGCGCATCGAGCAATTTCACCCCGAGCGCCTGCATCGCACCGGCACCGCCATCGTTGGTGGCGCTGCCGCCAATCGCCAGAATCACCCGTTGCGCGCCGGCATCCAGCGCGGCGCGAATCAGCTCGCCAGTGCCGAAGGTGCTGGTGATGCAGGCATCGCGCTGCCCCGTAGGCACCAATTGCAAACCACTGGCCTCGGCCATTTCGATGATCGCGGTGTGGTTGTGCGGCAGCCAGCCCCACGCGGCGTCGACCGGCGCACCCAGCGGCCCGCGCACTCGGGTGCGGCGCAGTTCGCCCTCGCAAGCGGCAAGAATCGACTCCACCGTGCCCTCGCCGCCGTCGGCCATCGGGCATTTGACCAGCGTCGCGTGCGGCCAGACTTGCGCCAGCCCCAAGGCAATAGCCTCGGCAACGCCTTGAGCACTCAGGCTGTCCTTGAACGAATCGGGGGCGATGACGATCTTCATGCGAATTCTCCAGTTCCAATGCTCATCATGCTGCCAGTCGGCCTGCGCATTGACGCCTGTCCGCTGCACAAGCGGGATTGGCGATTGTTGTTCATTTCTACAAAAGCCTATGTCGAATGTACCGACGCTTTCGCGAGCAAGCTCGCTCCCACAGAGGAATGCATTTCAAATGTGGGAGCGAGCTTGCTCGCGAAGGCGTCGGTGAAAACACCCGATCAGCCCGGATCAATCTGCGGCAGCAATTGCACCCCGAGATATAGCGCCAGCATCCCGTCGAGCTTCAGCGGATCTACCCCGCTCAACTCGGCAATCCGCTCCATCCGATAACGCAGGCTGTTGCGATGAATGCCCAGCGCATCGGCGCACGCCTGGCTCTGCCCATCGTGTTCACACCAACTGCGCAGGGTCGCGAGCAACTGGCCATTGCCGTCCTTGGCGATGACTTTGCGCAACGGCTTGAGCAGTTCATCCAGCGCATCATCGTTGCGATGGCGCCAGAGCATCACCGGCAGGCGATAACGATTGAGCGTCAGCAGTCGCGACTGCGGCAGCACATCCCGGCCATAGGCGAGCAGATCGCCGACGCGCCGATAACAGCGGCGTAAACCGGCCAGGCCATCCGCCTGCCCGCCGACGGCGATGCGCAGAATGTTCCAGCCGAGGCCATCAAGCTTTTCCAGCAAACGATCATGCTCAACCGTCTGACTTGCGGGCCGGCACCACAGCAGCGATGACTTGGCCGAACTGACGCACCAGCTGTCCGGGTAGCGCGAAGTCAACCAGGCGCTCAAGGCCTCGACGGTTTGCCCCGGCCCATGTTCCAGACCGAGTTCGAACAGATACGGCACCCGGGTCAATTGCGGTTTGAGACCCAATTGCTGCGCCTCATCGACCAGTCGCGGCGAATCCCCGGCTTCGCTCAACAGCAACGCCAGCAGGTCATCGCAACGCTGGCGCCGCCATTGCTGCTCGGCCTGTTGATTGCGCTGGCCGACGAGCATTTCCGCGGTCATGCGCACCAGTTCGGCGTAGGTGCGCAGTTGCTCCGGTTCGCCGGTAATGCCAAGCACGCCGATCAGGCGTTGATCGAGCAGCAGCGGCAGGTTGATCCCCGGCTGCACGCCCTTCAAATGCACCGCGGTTTGCGCGTCGATCTCCACCACCCGCCCGTTGGCCAGCACCAGTTGCGCGCCTTCGTGACGGGTGTTGATACGCTCCGGCTCGCCACTGCCAAGGATCAGGCCCTGGCTGTCCATGACATTGACGTTGTAGGGCAAAATGGCCATGGCCCGGTCGACGATATCCTGAGCGAGGTCGTGATCGAGTTCGAACATGATCGGCAAAATCCTTAAGCAACGGCGGCGGACGGTTGTTCACCCGCACAGGGTCTGGCGGCAAACCCTGTGCTCAGGCACAAAGACAATCCGGCCACAGGTGGCCGAGACTCTCACGGCGATCAACGTTAACCTGTGCATCGCAAAAAATCATAATAAAGAGAGAGCCGCTATGTCGCAGAGCGCCGCAGCTACCCAGACCATCGATGACGGTAAAGACGCCGTCTACAAACGCATCACCCTGCGTTTGATCCCCTTCATCTTCATCTGCTACCTGTTCAACTACCTCGACCGGGTCAACGTTGGCTTCGCTAAACTGCAGATGCTCGACGCATTGAAGTTCAGTGAAACCGTGTACGGCCTCGGTGCCGGGATCTTCTTCATCGGCTACGTGCTGTGTGGCGTGCCGAGCAATCTGGCCCTGACCAGATTCGGCCCGCGCCGCTGGATCGCGCTGATGATGATCACCTGGGGCACGTTGTCGACCTGCCTGTTGTTCGTCACCACCCCGACTCAGTTCTACACCCTGCGCCTGTTCACCGGCGCCGCCGAAGCCGGGTTCTTCCCCGGTGTGGTGCTGTATCTCTCGCAGTGGTTCCCGACGTTCCGCCGTGGACGGATCATGGCACTGTTCATGTCGGCAATTCCGGTCTCGGGCCTGCTTGGCAGCCCGTTCTCCGGCTGGATCCTCAATCACTTCGCCGCCGGGCAAGGTGGACTGGCCGGCTGGCAATGGATGTTCCTGCTGCAAGGCATTCCGACCGTGATCCTCGGTGCCCTCGCCTATTTCCTGCTTAGCGACAGCTTCGCCAATGCCAAGTGGCTGAGCCCGCACGAGCGCGCGGTGCTTGAGGCGGATCAGGCCGAAGACCTGGCGAACAAACCGAAAACCACCTCGGACTCGCTGCTCGCGGTGTTCAAGAACCCGGCGATCTGGGCCTTCGGCCTGATCTACTTCTGCATCCAGAGCGGCGTGTACGCGATCAACTTCTGGCTGCCGTCGATCATCAAGAACCTCGGCTTCAGCGACAACCTGGTGATCGGCTGGCTGAGCGCGATTCCGTATCTGCTGGCGGCGGTATTCATGCTGCTGGTCGGGCGTTCGGCGGACTTGCGCAAAGAACGTCGCTGGCATTTAGTTGTGCCAATGCTGATGGGCGCGCTCGGTCTGCTGATTGCGGTGAACTTCGCCGCCAACCCGGCCATCGCCATCCTCGGCCTGACCATCGCCACCATGGGCGCACTGACCGGTCTGCCGATGTTCTGGCCGGTGCCGACCGCCCTGTTGAGAGCGGGTGCCGCGGCCGGTGGTCTGGCGTTGATCAACTCGATGGGGCAGATGGCCGGTTTCCTCAGCCCGTACCTGGTGGGTTGGGTCAAGGACAGCACCGGTTCGACCGATGCGGCGTTGTATCTGCTGGCCGGTGTGATTGTCGGCGGCAGCTTGCTGGCGTTGCGCATGACGCGGACGCTGCGGGCTTAATCACGCTTCAAGATCAAAAGATCGCAGCCTGCGGCAGCTCCTACACGCAAATACGCGTTTCCCTGTAGGAGCTGCCGCAGGCTGCGTTCTTTTTTTGCTCATTGATTGCCGCGCCCGTGCTTGCCAATCACGGAAAAATCCCGCAAAAACGCACTGATCTTTAAAGGATTTTTACCAATGAGCTCGATTCTCGATCTGGAGATCTTCGCCCGCGTCGCCGACTCCGGCAGTATCTCCGCCGCTGCCCGCGCGCTGGAACTGACGCCGGCCGCTGCCAGCATTGCACTGAAGAGGCTGGAAACCCGTCTCGGTACCCGCTTGCTCGCGCGCTCCACCCGCAGCATGCGCCTGACCGAAGAAGGTCGGCGCTATCTCGACAGTGTGCGCATTGCCCTCGGCGCACTGGCCGAAGGTGAACAAGCGCTCAGGCAACACGGCGAAGGGCTCAACGGTGTGCTGCAACTGGCCGCGCCCTCGGACTTCGGGCGCAACGTGTTGTTGCCGTGGCTGGACGACTTCAAACGTGAACACCCGAATATTCAGCTGCAACTGTTGCTCAACGATCGCCACGCCGATCTGTTCCGCGAAACCGTGGACGTCGCTCTGCGTTTTGGCGTGCCCAGTGATTCGACATTGGTGGCGATACCGATTCTGCCCGAACATCGCCGTGTTGCCTGCGCCAGTCCGGACTATCTGGATCGCCATGGCACACCGCAACATCCCGGCGAACTGCGCGAACACAGCGCCCTGCTCTACCTGCGCAATGGTCGGCCCTACAACACCTGGCGTTTCAGTCGCGAGGACGAAACGCTGGAAGTTGAAGTCCATGGCAACTACTTCAGCGATGACGGCGAAGTCGCACGGCGCTGGGCGCTGGCCGGGCATGGCATCGCCTACAAAGCCTGGCTGGACGTCGCCGAAGACGTTCGCGCCGGGCGCCTGCTGACACTGTTCGATGACTGGCATGGCGAGAGCGTGCCGTTCAATCTGCTGTGTCCGCATCGGGTGCAGGTGTCCGAACGCGTTCGGGTGTTGCAGGCGTTTTTGCAGACTCGTTGCGCAGCGCTGAGCCGATAATTCACTTTGCGGCGTCGGATGCTTCTGGTATTTGATTGGAGTTTTCCCTCCGATAAAAGGATTTCGGCATGAGCTATCGCACACTGGGGCACTCGGGGTTGCAGGTGTCCACCCTCACCCTCGGCACGATGATGTTTGGCGAGCAGACCAGCGCCGAGGATTCGCTACGCATCATCGACAAGGCCTGGGATCAGGGCATCAATTTCATCGACACCGCCGACGTGTACACCAACGGCCGCTCGGAAGAGATCGTCGGCGAGGCGATAGCCCGCAATCGGCATGAGTGGGTGCTGGCGACCAAGGTCGGTTTCGGCCCGGTGGACGGTGTGCCGAACCGCAGCGGGCTGAGCCGCAAGCACATCTTCAATGGTCTGGAGGCCAGCCTGAGCCGTATTGGCACCGACTATCTCGACATCTATTACCTGCACCGCGAAGACCACAACACGCCACTGGAAGTCAGCGTGTCGGCGATCGGCGACCTGATTCGCCAGGGCAAGATCCGTTACTGGGGCCTGTCGAACTATCGCGGCTGGCGGATTGCCGAGGTGATTCGTATCGCTGACAAGCTCGGAGTCGACCGTCCGGTGATCAGCCAGCCGCTGTACAACATCGTCAACCGTCAGGCCGAAACCGAGCAGATCAGTGCCGCGCAAACCTATGGCCTCGGTGTGGTGCCTTACAGCCCGCTGGCTCGCGGCGTGCTCAGCGGCAAGTACGCACCGGATGCGGCGCCGGACGCCAACAGCCGCGCCGGGCGTCAGGACAAACGCATTCTGGAAACCGAATGGCGGGTGGAATCGCTGCGCATCGCCCAGCAGATCCAGCAGTACACCCAAGGCCGTGGGGTCGGGATTGTCGAGTTCGCGATTGCCTGGGTGCTGAACAACAGCGCGGTGACCTCGGCGATTGTCGGGCCGCGTACCGAACAGCAGTGGGACGCTTACACCAAGGCGCAGGCGGTGCAGATCACGGCGGAGGATGAAGCGTTTATCGACTCGCTGGTGACACCGGGGCATGCTTCGACACCGGGATTCAACGATGTGAGCCATTTTGTGTCGGGCCGTAAACCGCGTTCGGCCTGAAAGCTTCGCGAGCAAGGCCGCTCCCACAAGAGATTGTCGCCGGATACAAACCTTGTATTCGACACCAATACACTGTGGGAGCGAGCTTGCTCGCGAAAGCGTTGGCTCCGTCACTAAAAATTTGGAGTCTGCCCCTTCTTCGCGAACTCAATCACGCCCACAGGTTTTGTGCTTATCTTCAAGATGTGGGAAATATTGATCACTCGGCCAATATTCAGCACAAAAACCACGTATCCTGCGCGCCCTGTTTGATCACCCACCCGCGAGGACAGTTTGTCTAAAGGTATCGCTCTATCGGTTTCAGCCTCGGTGCTGTTTGCCGTCATGTATTACTACACCTCGCTGCTCACCCCATTGAGCGGCGTGGAAATCTTTGGCTGGCGGATGCTGCTGACCGTGCCGTGCATGACCGTGTTCATGCTGGTGTCGGGGGAATGGCGGAGAGTGCTGGAGTTGCTGCGCCGCGTGGCCGGCACCCCAAAGCTGATCGGCGGCCTGATCGTTTCGGCGGCATTGCTCGGCGTGCAGTTGTGGCTGTTCATGTGGGCGCCGCTCAACGGCTACAGCCTCGACGTGTCGCTGGGTTATTTCCTGCTGCCGCTGGCGATGGTATTGACCGGACGCATCGTGTACGGCGACAGCCTGTCGTACCTGCAGAAAATCGCGGTGTTCTTTGCCATTCTCGGCGTGGCCAACGAGCTGTATCGGGTCGGCGGGTTTTCCTGGGCGACCCTGGTGGTCGTGGTCGGGTATCCGCTGTATTTCGTACTGCGCAAACGCCTGAAGACCGACAACCTGGGCGGTCTGTGGGTCGACATGACCTTGATGCTGCCGGTGGCGTACTGGTTCGTGCGCGGTGGTGAGCAAGGCTTTGGCGTGTTCGATCAGTACCCGGGCTTGCTCTGGCTGATTCCGCTGCTCGGTCTGATCAGTGCTTCGGCGCTGGTGGTGTACATCATTGCCAGCCGCTTGCTGCCGTTCAGCCTGTTTGGTCTGCTCAGCTATGTCGAGCCGGTATTGCTGCTCGGCGTGGCGCTGTTGCTCGGTGAAAGCATCAAGGCGGGTGAGTGGCTGACGTACATTCCGATCTGGCTGGCGGTGGTGGTGTTGGTCTTCGAAGGCTTCAAGCACCTGATGCGGCAACGCCGCCCTTAATCGCACCACAAAACAACTGTGGGAGCGGGCTTGCTCGCGAAAGCGTCAGTTCAGTCAACAAAGACCTTGAACCAAAGACCGAATTCGCGAGCAAGCCCGCTCCCACAGTTTTGCTGACGCAAAAAAATCCCGGCTGTGCATGACTGCAAGCCGGGATTTTTTCATTCTGGTGGCGGATTACTCAGTCGCAAGCACACCACGACGCACCTGATCACGCTCGATCGATTCGAACAGGGCCTTGAAGTTGCCCTCGCCGAAACCATCATCGCCTTTACGCTGGATGAATTCGAAGAACACCGGGCCCATCAGGGTTTCCGAGAAGATCTGCAGCAGCAGGCGCTTGTCGTCCGGGTTCGACGAGCCGTCGAGCAGAATGCCACGCGATTGCAGTTGATCAACCGGCTCGCCGTGGTTCGGCAGACGGCCTTCGAGCATCTCGTAGTAGGTGTCCGGCGGCGCGGTCATGAAGCGCATGCCGATCTTCTTCAACTGATCCCAGGTCTTGACCAGGTCGTCGGTGAGAAACGCCACGTGCTGGATGCCTTCGCCGTTGAACTGCATCAGGAATTCTTCGATCTGCCCGGCGCCCTTGGACGACTCTTCGTTCAGCGGGATGCGGATCATGCCGTCCGGTGCGGTCATCGCTTTCGAGGTCAGGCCGGTGTATTCACCCTTGATGTCGAAGTAGCGGATCTCGCGGAAGTTGAACAGCTTCTCGTAGAAGTTGGCCCAGTAGGCCATGCGGCCGCGGTACACGTTGTGGGTCAGGTGATCGATGATCTTCAGGCCGGCACCGACCGGGTTGCGGTCAACGCCTTCGATGAACACGAAGTCGATGTCGTAGATCGAGCTGCCTTCGCCGAAACGGTCGATCAGGTACAGCGGCGCACCGCCAATGCCTTTGATCGCCGGCAGGTTCAGCTCCATCGGGCCGGTTTCGATGTGGATCGGCTGGGCGCCGAGTTCCAGGGCACGGTTGTAGGCTTTCTGCGAATCCTTGACGCGGAACGCCATGCCGCACACCGACGGGCCATGCTCGGCGGCGAAGTACGAGGCGACGCTGTTGGGTTCGTTGTTTAGGATCAGATTGATCGCGCCCTGGCGATACAGGTGCACGTTCTTGGAACGGTGGGTCGCGACTTTGGTGAAGCCCATGATCTCGAAGATCGGCTCCAGGGTGCCAGGAGTCGGCGATGCGAACTCGATGAACTCAAAGCCCATCAGGCCCATTGGGTTTTCGTATAAATCGGTCATGGTGACGCCTCATCATTCTTATCAATTAACCAGAGTTAGTTGTCAGTAATGCTGAGACCGGCGGGAGGTGCGCAGGAGATGCCTCGCACACTGCGGGCGAGGAAGTCACCGTAGATCAGTTGAAACCCGAATATCTTCATTGTCGACCCAAGGCTCTTGCGGGCGAGGCTTCTGCTGCCAGAAGACGTTTATTATTGTATGCGTAACCGGATTCTACACAGCGTAAATAGGGTTGTCTGCCCTCTCTATAAAATCCGCCTTTTTCGCATCGGTGCAAGGGGTTTGTTGCACAGGTAAATCCCGGTCAGCACCAACCCGCCGCCCAGGTACATGCTCAACGTCAGTTGCTCGCCGAGCAGCAGCGCGCCGAGCACCACCGCGGTCAGCGGATTCAGGGCAATGAACACGCCGGATCGGGTCGCGCCGATTTTGCGAATGCCGTTGTAGTAGCCGATGTAGGCCAGCGCCGAGCCGAACACGCCGAGGTAAATCAGACTCAGCCATTGTGCCGTGCCGAGGTTGATCAAGGCTGCTCCGCTGACCTCGCCACGCAACATTGCCAGCGTCCACAGCATCGCGCTGCCGATCAACACGGAAAAGGTCACGGTCTGCAGCGGGCCGATGGATTGGTTCAGCCCCCGGGAAAACAGCGAGTAAACACCCCAGCTCAACACGCAGCCAAAAATCAACAGATCACCGATCCACGTATCGGGTGTCACGGCAAGTAGTCGCGGGTCACGGCTGACAATCACCAGGCCGGCGCCCGTGATGCAGATCGCGATACCGGCGACTTTCGCCCGACCCAGGCGCTCCTTGAACAACAACCACGAGGCCAGACCGATCACGGCCGGGTTCAACGCGACAATCAACGAAGCCCGTGAAGCGTTGATGTACCGCAGACCATAAAAGAAGCACAGGTTGTAGAAGAAAATCCCGAAGAACCCGAGCAACGTCAGTTGCAGCCATTGCCCGGGTGTCGGTCGTGCCAACGGGATACGCGCTATCCACAGAAACCCGAGCAACGCCACGCTGGCGAGCAGAAAGCGCAGGCTGGCGGCGAACAACGGGCTGAGGCTGCCCGCCAGAAAACGCCCGGCGACAAAGGTCCCGCCCCAAATCATGGTAACCGCTGCCAGCGTCAGGTAAACCGGCCGGTCGGAGGCCGTTAGGTGGGTTTGCTCAAGGTTGCGCATGATGTTCCAAACGAAAGAAGTTGAAGGATGGCGTATCATCCCCCTCATGCCCTCTCATCGTAAAATGAGCAAACACTCATGACCCTCACGCAACTGGAGATCTTCTCGCTGGTCGCCGAACTGCGCGGATTTACCCTCGCCGCCCATCGTCTGGGGATTTCGCAGTCGGCGATATCCCACGCGATGAAATCGCTGGAACAGGAGTTGGGCGTGGAGTTGTTGCGGCGGCACCAGTCGCAGGTGGAGCTCACCGACATCGGCGAGCAACTGCTGCAGCGCGCACGGGCCATGCTCGGTCTGGCCAACACCCTGCGCCAGGAAGCGGCCGATGCGCGAGGCATGAAAACCGGCACGTTGCGTATCGGCTCATTCGGCCCGACGTCATCGATCAAGTTGCTGCCGAAGATTCTGCAGCGCTATCGCGAAGTGCATCCGGGCATTGAAGTGCACATTGATGAGGGACCGGATCGGCAGGTGCTGCAGTGGCTGGAGGAGCGGCGAATCGACGTCGGTTTTGTGGTGTTGCCCGAGGAGCGCTTCGATACTTTTGCTCTGGTCGAAGACCAGATGGTTGCCCTGCTCCCGCTCGATCACCCATTGGCCGCACGTGCGGCGCTGAGCCTCCGGGATTTGAGTGCCGACCCCTTTGTGCTGACCGAGGCCGGGTCATCGGAACTGGTTTCACGTCTGTTCACTGCCGCGCGCCTGCAACCGAACATTCGCTACCGCTGCTCGCAATTGCTCAGTACGCTGGACGTCGTCAGCCGGGGCGATGCCATCACCGTCGTCGCCGAAGGCTCATTGCCGGACGATCCAGCGCCGCGTTACCTGAGGAAACCGCTGTTGCCGGCGGTACAACGCCTGATCGGCCTCGCTGTCCTCGATCAGCGTCAGGCTTCGCCCGCCACGCGGGCATTTATCGAACTCGCCACGCAGATCAACCAGCCGTGAGCGGCACAAGCGCCAACGGCCATCTATCATCCCTTCTGACTTCGCTGTTTTTCACCGGTGCGCCGTTGCCAGGCCTGCATTCGAGAGTTCCACCCCATCGCGACAGGATGCGCCAATGCCCTTGACCGTCAGACCCCGCCGCAAACGCAGCGTACGCATTTTTGTGAGCCTGCTTTGTGGTGTTTTGCCCGTCCTGCTAGGCGGCGGGATTCTGTATCTGCAAGCCGGACGCGCTTTGCAACAGAGCACACAAAATACTGCCGAGGAGGCGTTGCGCCAGTTTGAACTGATGCTCGACAACACCGCCCAGGCCGCCAGCGAATTGTTGCCATTGGCTGGCCAGCCCTGCGACAGCGTGAAACTGGCCTTGCGTGAACAGGTGACGCGTCGACCTTTTGTGCGCTCGACCAATCTGGTGTGGGACAACAACCTCTATTGCAGCTCGCTGTTCGGGGAGTTCAAGGAGGCCGTGAACCCGGGCGACTATGCGCAGGGCAAACTGTGGTTGATGAATGGCAACCCCGTCACGCCCAACACCGCGCTGCTGGTGTATCGGCTCAGCGAAGGTCGCGGTGGCGCGCTGACCACCCTCGATGGTTATCACCTGAGCAACATCCTGCGACTGATCGGCCGGCAGACGCTGCTGTTGTTGCAAGTCGGCGATAACTGGCTGTCCGCCGATGGCAAAGTGCATCAGGGCGCCCTGCCGCCGTTGCCGGTGGCGCAAAGCATGCTCGCGTCTTCGCGCTATGCCTTCAGTGTCAGTGCCGGCTTCCCGCAGGGGCAGACGTGGCGCTACATGGCCGGCGAATACCCGCCGCTGTTCAGCCTGCTGATGTTTTTCGGGGTAATTGCGGGCGCTATCGCCCACGTCCTGCAACGGCGCGCCACCTCGCCCAGCCATGAAATGCTGCGCGCGCTGGAGGCGGGCGAATTCATTCCCTACTTCCAGCCGGTGGTGCATGGCGACAGCCGGAAATGGTCCGGTGCTGAAGTGCTGATGCGCTGGAATCACCCCAAGGAAGGTCTGGTGCGTCCGGACCTGTTCATTCCGTTTGCCGAACATTCAGGCCTGATCGTGCCCATGACCCGTTCGCTGATGCAGCAGACTGCCGCCCTGCTCGGTCCATTGTCGGCGGACTTCGACAAACCGTTCCACATCGGCATCAACATCACCGCCAGCCACTGCCAGGATCTGCAACTGGTCGAAGACTGTCGCAAGTTTCTCGCCGTATTTGCCCCCGGCAGTATCAACCTGGTGCTGGAGCTGACCGAGCGCGAGCTGATTGAACCAACCGATATCACGCACCAGTTGTTCGAGCAGTTGCACACGCTGGGGGTGATGATCGCCATCGACGACTTCGGTACCGGCCATTCAAGCCTGGGCTACCTGCGGACATTCAATGTCGATTTTCTCAAGATCGACCAGAGTTTCGTCGCGATGATCGGCATTGATGCGCTGTCGCGGCATATTCTGGACACGATTATCGAACTCTCCGCCAAGCTCGATCTGGGTATTGTTGCCGAAGGTGTAGAAACTCCGGCACAGGCTGACTATCTGACCGCACACCACGTCAACTTCCTGCAGGGCTATCTGTTCGGAAAACCCATGCCCGGCGCCGACTTCATCGATGCATTAAGTCACCATTAACTAAAAATAAATTAAGCCCGGCGCTGCGACCGGACGCACCAAATTGATACAAAACACCACTGTTGTTACATGACGACAAGATCAGGATTTACTCTTGGCGCATTAACTACTACAATTTTTTCAGCCTGTGCAAGATTGGCAGGTGAGCCATTATCACCGAGTCGCTTCAAGGCTCTTGGCTTATAGCTTTGTTTGCGGTTGGTATCAGCCAAACACACTATTGGAGTAAAGATATTGTCCAGACTCGCTGAATTTCGTGCAGCTGAAAAGGCCCTTCAGGAACAGCTCAAGCAGTTGGAATCGCTGAAGAACGATGCCGGGCTCAAGAAAGAAATCGAATTCGAAGAAAAGCTCCAGGGGCTGATGAAAACCTATGGCAAAGGCCTGAAAGATATCATCGCCATCCTCGATCCGAACCCGTCCAAGTCCGGCCTGCAAGTATCTGCCGCACCGAAAACCCGCCGCGCTCGCGTGGTCAAGGTCTATCACAACCCGCACACCGGTGAACTGATCGAAACCAAGGGCGGCAACCACCGCGGCCTGAAAGCCTGGAAGGAACAGTACGGTGCTGCCACCGTCGATTCCTGGTTGCGCGGTTAATCTTGCGTCAATAAACAAGCCCTGCTGTATGCAGGGCTTTTTTTTCGACAATATCTAACAAAAGCAACGATTTCCCCCGCGCTAGTTATCAATTCGCTTTAACACCCACAAGACGTGAGGCCAAACAATTTGCGCCGGGATGTTGCAGCTGTAACCGCTGCTAAACTTTGTGCTTAATTCCTTCGGGTATCTAATCCTGCCAGAGAGCGAACAGCCACTTAAAGTTTCAAGCTGTTTCTCACCGCTTCTATTTCGTCAGTGCTGGCCTTATAAACCTCCGCCCGACCCGCGCAGGAAAGTACATAAGCCTTACCCGCCGAGGCCGCTGCGACCAATGTTTGCGACAACACATGTCGGCCGTTTTCAGTGATCGTGCAGGTGGTTTCCAGCGCAGCCAAAGAGCCGAGCGTCGCCGGGTGGACCTTGTTGCAAACACTTTGATAGCCGCCCTGGAAGAAGTCTTTCTGAATAGACTTGCGCATTTCCAGCAGGACACCCCGCACATTGACCTGATGTCCTGCCTCAACCTGGCTCATGGTCAACTCCATCACCATCACCTGATTGCCGTCAGCATCGTTTTTCACCGCGCGCTGGCGCGAAACCTGAGGGGCTTGATCAGGCAGCGCCTCCACTTCCCAGCCTGCAGGCCAGGTGATACTGGGCTGATCCGCCAGCGCCGGAACGGCAAGCAGCGATGAGAAAAGGCAAACGAACAGCGCTTTGAACGGTCGGATCATTACCAGAGGCACTCGCAGATTGAGCAGCAAAGTCTGAGGCCCGGCAGCCCACAGAGCAAGCCGCGCATTCGGTTTGGCGATGTCGCCCCGCATGCGTATCATTGCGCCCATTCACTCGCCCCATTGTTACGGAGGGCCTATGAGCCTGCACGAACTGAACACTTTCCCTGGCGTCACCGCCACTCCAGACAGCGCAACCCGCAACTTCGTCTTCAACCACACCATGCTGCGTGTGAAGGACATCACCAAATCGCTGGACTTCTACACCCGCGTACTGGGCTTCTCGCTGGTCGAGAAGCGTGATTTCCCGGAAGCCGAATTCAGCCTGTACTTCCTCGCGCTGGTCGACAAGGCACAGATCCCGGCCGACGCCGCTGCCCGCACCGAGTGGATGAAGTCGATTCCCGGCATTCTGGAACTGACCCACAACCACGGCACCGAAAACGACGCCGACTTCGCCTACCACAACGGCAATACCGACCCGCGCGGGTTCGGTCATATCTGCATCTCGGTGCCGGACATCGTTGCCGCGTGCGCACGTTTTGAAGAGCTGGGCTGTGATTTCCAGAAGCGCCTGACCGATGGCCGCATGAAAAGCCTGGCGTTCATCAAGGACCCGGATGGCTACTGGGTTGAAATCATTCAGCCTGCGCCGCTGTAACTGACTGCAAATTTCTTCTGTAGGAGTGAGCCTGCTCGCGATAGCGGTGTGTCAGGCCATGATGTTTTGAATGTGCAGCCGCCATCGCGAGCAGGCTCACTCCTACAATTGGATTGTGGCAGGCATAAAAAAACCCATGATCGCTCATGGGTTTTTTCATTTCAGCGACTGCCGTTTTACGCCGGCGCCGAAGTGCGGATCAAGTGATCGAACGCGCTGAGGGAAGCCTTGGCGCCCTCGCCCACTGCAATCACGATCTGCTTGTACGGCACAGTGGTGACGTCACCGGCCGCGAAGATCCCCGGGATCGACGTCTCGCCACGGTTGTCGACGATGATTTCACCGCGCGGCGACAGCTCGATGGAGCCCTTGAGCCAGTCGGTGTTCGGCAGCAGACCGATCTGCACGAAAATCCCTTCCAGTTCGACGCTACGCAGTTCGTCAGTATTGCGATCCTTGTAGCGCAGGCCGTTGACCTTCTCGCCGTTGCCAGTGACTTCAGTGGTTTGCGCACTGGTGATCACGGTGACGTTCGGCAGGCTGTGCAGTTTGCGTTGCAGTACCGCGTCGGCACGCAGTTGCACGTCGAACTCCAGCAGCGTCACGTGGGAAACGATACCGGCCAGGTCGATGGCCGCTTCCACGCCGGAGTTACCGCCACCGATCACCGCCACGCGCTTGCCTTTGAACAGCGGACCGTCGCAGTGCGGACAGTACGCCACGCCCTTGTTACGGTATTCCTGTTCGCCCGGCACGTTCATTTCACGCCAGCGTGCGCCGGTCGCCAGGATCACGCTCTTGGCTTTCAGGGTCGCACCGCTGGCGAAATGGACTTCGTGCAACTCGCCATTCTTGCCGGGAATCAGCTTGTCGGCGCGCTGCAGGTTCATGATATCGACGTCGTACTGCTTGACGTGTTCTTCCAGCGCCGTGGCCAGTTTCGGGCCTTCGGTTTCCTGCACGGAAATGAAGTTTTCGATGGCCATGGTGTCCAGCACCTGACCGCCGAAGCGCTCAGCCGCAACACCGGTGCGGATGCCCTTACGTGCCGCATAAATCGCAGCCGAAGCACCGGCCGGGCCACCGCCGACCACCAGCACGTCAAAAGCTTCTTTCGCGCTGATTTTCTCGGCCTGACGCTCGATGGCGCCGGTATCGAGTTTGGCGAGGATTTCTTCCAGGCCCATGCGACCCTGACCGAAGTTTTCACCGTTGAGGTAGATGCTCGGTACGGCCATGATCTTGCGATCGTTGACTTCGTCCTGGAACAGCGCGCCGTCGATGGCGACGTGACGGATATTCGGATTCAGCACCGCCATCAGGTTCAACGCCTGGACCACGTCCGGGCAGTTCTGGCACGACAGCGAGAAGTAGGTTTCGAAGCTGAACTCACCTTTGAGCGAGCGGATCTGTTCGATCACGTCGGCACTGGCTTTCGATGGGTGGCCGCCGACTTGCAACAGGGCCAGCACCAACGATGTGAATTCATGGCCCATCGGGATGCCGGCGAAACGCAGGCTGATGTCTGCACCTGGGCGATTGATCGAGAACGACGGCTTGCGGGCATCGGTGCCGCTGTCGATCAAAGTAATTTGGCTCGAAAGACTGGCAACGTCTTTGAGCAGGTCAAGCATTTCCCGGGATTTCGCACCGTCGTCGAGGGAAGCAACGATCTCGATCGGCTGGGTGACCCGTTCCAGGTACGATTTCAACTGGGCTTTAAGATTGGCGTCCAACATACGGGCGATCTCCTGTGTCTTTATTCGAGGCGAAAAAAAGCCCGAGCGAATCTCGCCCGGGCTTTTTCAATGGGCGGTGCAGCTTACTGAAGTAGGTGCGGAGTCCCGCCCTGTGTTGCGTGTCTCACAGACTCAGATCTTGCCGACCAGGTCCAGGGACGGAGCCAGAGTAGCCTCGCCTTCTTTCCACTTGGCTGGGCAAACTTCGCCTGGGTGAGCAGCAACGTACTGAGCAGCCTTGATCTTGCGCAGCAGCTCGGAAGCGTCACGGCCAACGCCGCCATCGTTCAGTTCAACGATTTTGATCTGGCCTTCAGGGTTGATCACGAAGGTGCCACGGTCAGCCAGGCCAGCTTCTTCGATCAGCACGTCGAAGTTGCGGGAGATGACGTGGGTCGGGTCGCCGATCATGGTGTATTCGATTTTGCCGATGGCTGGCGAAGTGTTGTGCCAGGCAGCGTGGGCAAAGTGGGTGTCGGTCGAAACGCTGTAGATTTCCACGCCCAGTTTCTGGAACGCAGCGTAGTTATCGGCCAGGTCTTCCAGCTCGGTTGGGCACACGAAAGTGAAGTCGGCTGGGTAGAAGAACACTACGGACCATTTGCCTTTCAGGTCAGCGTCCGAGACTTGTACGAAGTCGCCGTTTTTGAACGCGGTAGCTTTGAACGGTTTTACTTGGCTGTTGATGATAGGCATTGATGACTCTCCGTCAGGGTTGTGAATTCGATGGGTGAATCCTACCCACTCACTCGACGGATGGCTCATTGGCAAACCTGATGCTGCTGATTTGTTTTCGCTATTAGCAGACTCTATTAATAGAAGAAAACCATCTACGACGAAGCCGGTTTATCCGTAATCCGAGCCATCCCGTGAAAGGGGCTGGCTTCAACATAGCGCATGGCTGACTTCATATCCTTCCAGCCGACGTAACTCATCAGTGATTTCAGATCCCAACCGCTTTGGTGCGCCCAGGTAGCGAAGCCGCGGCGCAGGGAATGGCTGGTGTAACGCTCGGCCGGGATGCCGGCGCGCTCCAGCGCCTGACGCAGCAGCGGAATGATGCTGTTGGCGTGCAAGCCCTCCTCGCTCAGATGGCCCCAGCGGTCAACGCCGCGAAACACCGGGCCGCGCACCAGCGCTGCCTCGGTGATCCAGTCGATATAAGCCTGCACCGGGCACAGCTTGAGCAGCGCCGGCGCCTGATACGTCTGCCCGAGATTGTCGCGATCGCCCTTGCTGCGCGGCAGGTAGAGGGTGATGCCGCTGCCGGAGTGCGCTTGCACATGCTCGATCTGCAGACGGCACAACTCGTCACTGCGGAAGCCCCGCCAGAAGCCCAGCAGAATCAGCGCCCGATCGCGATAGGCCTTGAGCAACTGCGGACGATCCTGATTCTGCCTGGCGCTACTGGCTTCCTGCTCCAGCCAGTCGACCACTTGCTGCAGATCGTGCAATTGCAACGGTTCGGCCTGTTTTTCCTGCGCCGGATGCAGTGCGCGAATGCCTTTAAATACTTTGCGCACCACCGGCGCCTTGGTCGGATCGGCAAAACCCTGACTGTTGTGCCACTGCGCCAGCGCTGACAGCCGCAGTTTCAGCGTGTTGATCGACAGCACGCCGGCATGCTCGACCAGATACCGCGCCACGCTGTCGGCGGTCGCTGGCAGGAAGCCGCCCCACTTCACTTCGAAATGTTCGATCGCCGAGCGATAGCTGCGGCGGGTGTTGTCACGGGTGGCGGCTTGCAGGTAGCGATCGATCTCGCTCATGGGCAATGTTCTCGCAGGCGTACTGATTGCTGGATGAAAAAACCGATTCAGGGGTCTGACATTGGGTAATACCAGTATATCCCGCCTGTGATTATTCAAGCATTTAACTTTATTTTCAGCGTGGTACACTGCGTACTTTAGTGGCATGTACCACAGTACGTAATGGTAGGAGTTCACATGGCCCGTGGTGGCGTAAACAAAGCAGTGGTGCAGATCGCGCGCGCAGCGATTCTGGCCCGAGGCGAACACCCCAGCATCGATGCAGTACGCATCGAACTGGGCAACACCGGTTCGAAAACCACGATCCATCGCTATCTGAAAGAGCTGGATGACGGCAGCCAACCGGTCGAAGCGTCCGCAGAACCGATCAATGACGAGCTGACCGCACTGGTCTCGCGTCTCGCCCAGCGCCTGAAAGAACAGGCGCAAGAGCCGATCGAACAAGCGCGCGAGCAGTTCGAAGAGCAGCGCGAAACCCTGGAAGCGGAACTCAAGCAGGTGCGCCAGGCACTTGAGCAACTGGAACAACAGCACGACATTCAAGGCGCGGCGCTGGCCAAGGAATCCGAGGCGCTGAAAGAAACCCGTTCGATGCTGCAGACCGAACAAACCCGCAACGCCGGACTCAATCAGGCGCTTGCCGATTTCGAGTTGCGCCTGCAGGACAAGGACGAGCAGATCCGCTCGCTGGAAGAGAAACACCTGCACGCCCGCGATGCGCTTGAGCATTACCGCAACGCCACCAAAGAGCAGCGCGAGCAGGAACAGGCCCGTCACGAAGGACAGCTGCAGCAGTTGCAGATGGAATTGCGCCAGGCGCAACAAAGTGCACTGGTGCGTCAGGACGAGATCACTCAGTTGCATCGCGACAACGAACGCCTGCTCACGGAAAACCGCGGCACTCAGCGCGAGCTGAGTCTGATGCAGGATCAGCTCAAGCACAGCAACCAGCGTCAGGATCAGTTGCTGGAACAAGCGACTCGCGTCGACAACGAACGCACCCTCCTCCAGGAACGCCTGCGCGTGGCCCTGCTGGAAAGTCAGACGCTGAAACAGGATGCCGACGAACAGCGGCAGCTCAATCAGTCACTGGAAAAGGAACTGACCAAGACTCAGGCCAGCCTCGAAGACAGCCTGCGTCTGGCGGCTACCGTTGCGGCAGCGCCAGACACAGCCAAAGCGAAGGACGCTTAAGCGCCGACCGGCGTACGCATGGTCACGAACTCTTCGGCGGCCGTCGGGTGCACCCCGATCGTGTCGTCGAAGTCATGCTTGGTCGCGCCAGCCTTCAGCGCGATCGCCAGCCCCTGAACGATCTCCCCCGCGTCTGGACCGACCATGTGGCAACCGAGGACTTTGTCGGTCTTGCCGTCGACCACCAGCTTCATCAGGGTTTTCTCCTGGCATTCGGTCAGCGTCAGCTTCATCGGGCGGAAGCGGCTCTCGTAAATCACCACCTCGTGACCCGCCTCCCGCGCTTCCTCTTCAGTCAGGCCGACAGTGCCGATATTCGGCAGACTGAACACTGCCGTCGGGATCATCTTGTAATCCACCGGACGGTATTGCTCAGGCTTGAACAAGCGCCGCGCCACCGCCATGCCTTCGGCCAGTGCCACTGGCGTCAGTTGCACCCGACCGATCACATCACCCAGCGCCAGAATCGACGGTTCGCTGGTCTGGTATTGCTCGTCGACCTTGATGAAGCCCTTGTCGGTGAGCTGCACATCGGTGTTTTCCAGCCCCAGGTTGTCCAGCATCGGACGCCGGCCTGTGGCGTAGAACACGCAGTCGGCTTCCAGCACGCGGCCATCCTTGAGGGTTGCCTTGAGGCTGCCGTCTGGCTGTTTGTCGATGCGCGCGATGTCGGCGTTGAACTGCAGATCCATGCCGCGCTTGGTCAGTTCTTCCTGCAGATGCTTGCGCACCGAGCCATCGAAACCACGCAGGAACAGATCACCGCGATACAGCAGCGTGGTGTTCGCGCCCAGGCCATGGAAAATCCCGGCGAACTCGACCGCGATGTAACCACCACCGACCACCAGCACCCGTTTCGGCAGCTCTTTGAGGAAGAACGCCTGATTGGAGCTGATCGCGTGTTCGTGCCCCGGAATTTCCGGAATCTGCGGCCAGCCACCGGTGGCGATCAGAATATTTTTCGCAGTAAAGCGCTCACCGTTGACCTCGACCTCGTGTGGGCCGACGATCTTCGCGTGGGCTTCGTGCAGGGTCACACCACTGTTGACCAGCAGGTTGCGATAAATGCCGTTGAGGCGATTGATCTCGCGATCCTTGTTGGCAATCAGGGTCGCCCAGTCGAAATTCGCTTCGCCCAGACTCCAGCCGAAACCGGACGACTGTTCGAAGTCTTCGGCGAAATGCGCGCCGTACACCAGCAGTTTCTTCGGCACGCAGCCGACGTTGACGCAGGTGCCGCCCAGGTAACGGCTCTCGGCCACCGCCACTTTCGCACCGAAACCGGCGGCGAAGCGCGCTGCACGTACACCGCCGGAACCGGCACCAATCACATAAAGGTCAAAATCGTAGGCCATTGCTATCTCCTCGGCAGGCCAACAGCATACCCGCCGCCGTCTATTGGGCAAGCGCCGTGAGAAGCTTTTCGCCCGTCTCGGCGAAGTCGGGAAACATCTCCAAATAATAATATTTCTTGTTTGCGACTAAATCGCCGGCCTGCACCTCGTCTTTGAACCAACGGATTTTTTCCCTCGAAGACAAGGAGTCGGCTGCGATGTTCGCGCCCATTACCCGTTCCATGACCCTGACTGTCGGCTTGTTCAGCATGGCGTTGAGTCCCGATCTGCTGGCTGAAACCGATCCTGAAACAGCGCCACAATCCGCCGCCCAGGCGCTGGAACTGGGCGCCACCAGTGTCAGCGCCGAAGGCCTCGGCCTCAACACCGAAAACACTGATTCCTACACCACTGGCGCGATGAGCACCGCGACGCGGCTGAACCTGTCGATCAAGGAAACCCCGCAATCGGTGTCGGTGGTCACGCGCCAGCAAATGGATGATTTCAAGCTCGGTACATTATCCGAAGCCATGCGCCAGACCACCGGCATCGTCGTGCAGCACAACGATTCGGATCGGGTCAGCTATTCGGCGCGTGGCTACCCGATCAACAATTTCCAGATCGACGGGATGCTCAATACCTTCGGGCGCATGAAGTCGGATTCGGACACCATCATCTACGATCGCATCGAAGTCGTACGCGGCGCTACCGGCCTGACCACAGGTGCCGGCGATCCTTCAGCGACGATCAACATGGTGCGCAAACGCCCGACTGCTCAGTGGCAAGCCCTGGCCGGGGTCAGCGGTGGCAGTTACGACAATTACTACAGCTATGTCGATGTCGGCGGGCCGCTGGCCTTCGATGGTCGGCTGCGCGGGCGCACGGTGCTGGCCTATCGCGACAGCCAGTCGTTCCGCGACAAATACGCGCTGCAACGCGAGGTCGGCTACGGCATTCTCGAAGCTGACCTGACCGACTCCACCGTGCTTGCCGTCGGCTACGACTATCAGGACAAGCAGGTTCAGGGCACCTCCTGGGGCACCGTGCCGTACTGGAACGCCGACGGCAGCAAGGCCGGCCTCGGGCGGTCGACGAACATGGCGACGTCCTGGAGTTCCTGGCCGCTGAAGGACAAGACCGCGTTCGTCACCCTTGACCAGCAACTGGGTTACGGCTGGAAGCTGAAGGCCGCCTACACCCACCGCGAAAGCGATACCGACGGCAAGGTCTATTACGGCGGCGCCGGTTATCCCGAAGACGACCGCAGCGGCATGACGGCCTACATGGGACACATGCTCGGCACGCAGAAAATGGCCGTCTACGACTTCAACCTGTCAGGGCCGTACCAGTTGTTCGGCCGCGAACACGAGATGATGTTCGGCTATGGCGAGGCGGAAAACCGCTCGACTTCGCCCCATGCTTTCAACGCTGCGCAAGCCGCCGACTACAGCAAGATCCGCGACTGGAAATACATGGGCGATATCGGCAAATTCGCCGACACTGTCACCAGCCTGCCGGGCGCGCGAGGCATCACCCGGCAGAAAGCCGGTTATCTCGCGACACGTCTGAGCCTGACTGATGAGCTGCATGCGGTACTCGGCAGCCGCTATGGCAGCTGGGACGAATCCAGCACCGATTACTACTATGACGCGCAGCAAAAACTGACCAGCACCGATGCTACCCATCAACGCCAGAATGATATCTGGACACCCTACGCCGGCCTGCTTTACGACCTGACGCCGGAGTACACGGTTTACGCCAGCTACACCGACATTTTCAAACCGCAGAGTAGCCGCGACAGCAACCGCAATTACCTCGATCCGGTGGTTGGCAGCAACTACGAAGTCGGGCTCAAGGGCAGCCTGCTCGACGAACGCCTGAACCTGGCGACGGCAGTGTTCTGGAGCAAGCAGGACAACGTCGCCGAGCGCGACAACTCGGTACCGCCCGACCCGGTGAGCGGCGAGGAGTTTTTCAAGTCCGGCGGCAAGGGTAACAAGGTCAATGGCTTCGAGGCCGAAGTGTCCGGCGAAATTCTCAGCGGCTGGAACATGACCGCCGGCTACACCTACACCCACTCAGTCGACGGCGCAAAACAGCGCAGCAACACCGCTCAACCACTGAACATGCTGCGGCTGTCCACGGCCTATCGCCTGCCGGGCAACTGGCACGCACTGACCGTCGGTGGCGCGGTGAACTGGCAGAGCGATGTCTACGGCGCGGCCAACCGCCCGGTCGGGCGCGGCGCCAACGGCAGGATCATCACCGAGCGGTCGCGGATCAATCAAGAGGCCTACACCGTGGTCAAGCTGATGTCGCGCTATGAATTCGACAGGCATCTATCGGCATCGCTGAACGTCGATAACCTGTTCGACAAGAAGTATTACGACAACGTCGGCTTCTACAACGGCGTGTACTGGGGCGACCCGCGCACAGTGACGCTGAGCCTGGACTGGAAACTCTGAGCGCACCGGTTCAAACAAAACCCCTGTAGTGAGGGGATTCATCCCCGATGGGTCGCGAAGCGGCCCCACTCGCAAGGTGACGCGCAATGCGTCACCAATCCCCTCACCACTGCTGTTAACCCCGAGTTAATTCCCCGACGGGACACTGTGCCCCGAGATCTGCTTCATGGACGAACGGCTCCCACGTTTTTCAGTAGGAGGCACCATGAAAACCACTACCATCATTCTCGCCGGGCTCCTCGCCCTCGGTTCCGCCAGCGCCTTTGCCGAGGGCGGCGCCGAACGCATGCGGCATTACTACGACAACTTCCCGGTCCATCAAGCGCCAAGCGAACAGCCGACCGACAGCAAAGCCACGGAACTGAAGGTTCCGGACGATCAGACCGCGCAAGTCACCGAGACTTATCGCAACTGATTCACCGAGCAACCGATGGACCTCCGATGGCTCCGCTCTGGCCTCGGAGACGACAGTTGGGCGCCCTGTCCGGGGCGCCTTTTTTTATGCCTGCAGATCCTTGATCCAGAACAGCATGCGGCCATGTTCCGGGTCGAACATGCCGGGGGCGAAGCCGAACTTGCGGTAGGAGTTCTGTGCCACCTCGTTGCCTTCGAGCACTTCCAGGGTGATCTTGCAGCAGCCGCGCTGGCGGGAAATCTCCTCGACCTTGCGCAGCATTTTCTGGCTCAGGCCGAGGCCGCGAAATTTCGAAATCACCGCGACGTCATGGACGTTGACCAGCGGCTTGCAGGCAAACGTCGAGAAGCCTTCAAAGCAGTTCACCAGCCCCGCCGGCTCACCACCGACGAACGCCAGCACGCTGAACGCGTGAGGCCTGCGGGCCAGTTCTTCAGGCAGGCGGCGCAGCAGCTCGGGGTCAAGCGAATGGCCGCCGCCCATGGGATCTTCTGCGTAGTGATTGAGCACGATGCCGATGGCCTCGGCATGCACTGGATTGCTGTAACTGGCTTGCAGCACAAGAATTTCTGCGGAATCCATTTCCATCCCCGATCATGGCCCCGGCGAGCAAGGTGCGCACCTGAAAGGCTGCTCGACCTTACCGCGAGGATGTTGCGGGCCACAACCCGAGAATTCAAAAGATCGTCGGATCACTGTTTTCAGGCGACGCCACAATACTTGTAGGAGCTGCCGCAGGCTGCGATCTTTTGACTTTCAAACATCAACGCCCCCAGATCAGCTCTTCCGTCCAGCCCAACTCGGCAAAATCCTGAGCACGCAACCCGCTCTCGCCGACGCAGAAAAACTCATCCAGTTGCGGCGGTTTTACCGAGGTCGCGCTGAGCATCGCATGCACCTGCCCCCGGTGATGGATCTGATGCTCGAACAGGTGCGAAAGCATACGCAAGCGACTGTCATGCTGCGGCGTTTCCCGGGCGATGGTGACGATCCGCCCCAGATCGGCATCGCGCAGTTGTTCGCAGTAGGCGATCAAGCGCCGATCCACATGCGCCTGCTCGTCACCCAGTGCTGCGGCCTCGGTAAATGGCTCGTCATGGTTGAAAAACACATAGCAGTCGGGATGCGGCTCGTCACCGCGCAACTCGCGTTCCAGTGCATCGACGTAGAACCAGTCGCACGTCAGGATGTGATTGAGGGTGAGGCGAATGCTCGGAAAAAAGCTCGTTCGCGGCGCCGCCAGCTCAGTGGCGTCGAGCTGATTCCAGGCTTTGCCCAGGCGATGATTGGCCCACGCGTTCTGGTAGGCCATGGTCAGTAAATGATGCGACAGCGGTTGGCTCATACTCGCGCCCTCTTCGCTCAGGATTCGGCAAAACGCTGCAGCTGCATCTCCTGCAAACGGCTGAGGGTACGCCGGAACGGGAACTCCAGATAACCCTCGGTGTACAGCGCGTTCATCGGCACCTGCGCCTCAATGTACAGCGGGACTTTACGGTCGTAGCACTCGTCGACCAAGGCAATAAAGCGACGCACGCCGTCGTCGTGCACCGACAGTTGCGGCAACTCACGGTCGCCGGCCACCACCTGCGCCGAGCCGTCCTCCGTGCCGCGAGCGATGCGCCCTTCGCGTTTCTGCGCGCTGAGGTTCGGCACGTCGCTCAACAGAATAGACCGATAGCTGTCGCACAGTGCGATGAAGTCCATCGCGGCAAACGGTTGCTCGCAGAGATCGGCGTAGCGGCACCAGAGCACCGATTCGCTGGCCTGCACCACGTTCAATAGGCGATGGCCGACGGGCACCGGCTCCGCGCTGGCGGGTTGCCCGGCGCTGAGCGACTGGAACACTTGCTGCAGCGCACTGTCCTGCCGCGGCGTCGCGACAAAATACCGCTGCAGACCCGCGCCCGGATGCAGGCGATGATCCTCGGCGCCGTTCACCGCCACCACTTGCATATGCGCCTTGATCGCGGCAATCGCCGGGACAAACCGGTCGCGGTTGAAGCCATCGGCATACAGTTCATCCGGCGGCAAGTTGGAGGTGCAGACCACCACCACGCCTTCGTCGAACATCACCTGAAACAGCCGACCGAGGATGATCGCGTCGCCGATGTCATTGACGAACAACTCATCGAAACACAGCACCCGCACTTCCGCCGCCAGCTCTTTGGCCAGCGCCCGCAGCGGATCGGCGATCCCGGTCAACTGGAACGAGCGCTGGTGCACCCACCCCATGAAATGATGAAAGTGCTGCCGTCGGGCCGGTACCCGCAGGCTCTGATAGAACTGATCCATCAACCAGGTCTTGCCGCGCCCCACCGGGCCCCACAAGTACACGCCAGTGACCGAACGGGCACCGGTGTGCAAGGCTTCATGGCACTTTTGCAAAGCCCAGACCGCGTGCTCCTGGGCTTCATCCTGGATGAAACCCTTGTGCTCGATCGCGTGTTGCCAGGCGCTAAGGGGGGAGTCGAAAGTCATGCGCGGCAGTATGCCACGATGTCCCTGAAAAACAGGTGCCCTTTTGTGGGGGGCAAAGATCGACTGTATATCTCGCGACCTCAAAACAGCGTGCAGCAACTGCCTGGAATACAACCTCCTGTGGGAGCGGGCTTGCTCGCGAAGGCGTCAAGTCAGCCAACATCATCGTTGAATGACACACCGCTTTCGTGAGCAAGCCCACTCCCACATGGGTTTTGTGGGGGGCAAAGATCGACTGTATATCTCGCGACCTCAAAACAGCGTGCAGCAACTGCCTGGAATACAACCTCCTGTGGGAGCGGGCTTGCTCGCGAAGGCGTCAAGTCAGCCAACATCATC
>NZ_FYDR01000001.1:0-238003 GCF_900187525.1 Pseudomonas sp. Irchel s3a10 | reverse complement strand
TGGGTTTTGTGGGGGGCAAAGATCGACTGTATATCTCGCGACCTCAAAACAGCGTGCAGCAACTGCCTGGAATACAACCTCCTGTGGGAGCGGGCTTGCTCGCGAAGGCGTCAAGTCAGCCAACATCATCGTTGAATGACACACCGCTTTCGTGAGCAAGCCCACTCCCACATGGGTTTTGTGGGGGGCAAAAATCGACTGTATATCTCGCGACCTCAAAACAGCGTGCAGCAACTGCTTGGAATACAACCTCCTGTGGGAGCGGGCTTGCTCGCGAAGGCGTCAAGTCAGCCAACATCATCGTTGAATGACACACCGCTTTCGTGAGCAAGCCCACTCCAACATTGGCTTTGTGGGGGGCAAAGATCGACTGTATATCTCGCGACCTCAAAACAGCGTGCAGCAACTGCCTGGAATACAACCTCCTGTGGGAGCGGGCTTGCTCGCGAAGGCGTCAGGCCAGCCAGCAGCATCGTTGTATGACACACCGCTTTCGTGAGCAAGCCCACTCCCACATTGGCTTTGCGGTGTTTTAAAGGTCGACTTTGTGTCGCGCGGCGTACAGGCAGAGCATTTCCATCGCCAGGGTTGCCGCTGCCAGTGACGTCACGTCCGCATGGTCATAAGCCGGCGCCACTTCCACCACGTCCATGCCGACCAGATTGATCCCGCGCAACCCGCCGAGGATTTCCAGCGCCTGCACCGTGCTCAGCCCGCCACACACCGGAGTGCCGGTGCCCGGGGCAAAGGCCGGATCCAGGCAATCGATATCAAACGTCAGGTACACCGGGTGATCGCCGACCCGCGCGCGAATCGCCTCGACAATCGCCTCGCAGCCACGCCGATGCACCTGGCGCGCGTCAAGCACGGCAAAGCCCTGATGGTCGTCATTGGTGGTGCGCAACCCGATCTGCACCGAGCGCGCCGGATCCACCAGCCCTTCCCTGGCCGCGTGCCAGAACATGGTGCCGTGATCGACGCGCTTGCCGCCCTCGTCCGGCCAGGTGTCGCTGTGCGCATCGAAGTGGATCAGCGACAGCGCGCCGTGTTTGCGCGCATGGGCCTTGAGCAGCGGATAGGTGATGAAGTGGTCGCCGCCAAACGTCAGCATCGCGCTGCCGGCATCAAGAATGCGCTCGGCGTGGGCCTCGATGCTTTCCGGAATGGTCTGCGGCGAGCCGTAATCGAAATCGCAGTCGCCGTAGTCGATCACCGCCAGATGATCGAACGGGTCGAACGCCCATGGCCAGTGCCGTTCCCAGGCGATCCCGGTGGAGGCGGCGCGAATCCCCCGTGGCCCGAAGCGTGCGCCCGGGCGGTTGCTGGTGGCGGTGTCGAACGGCACCCCGCTGACCGCCACGTCGACGCCGCGCAAATCACGGCTGTAACGGCGACGCATGAAACTGGTGATCCCGGCGTAGGTGCTTTCGGCACTGGTGCCGTACAGGCTGTCGCGGGTCAGGGCTTGATCGTTGAGCATCGGCACGTCCATCGGTGTGCTCCCTTTGTTATTGATGGCTACGGAAAGTGGTCCACAGACGCGTGCGCTGACGCATGTCCTTGAGGCTCATGCTGCGGTCGGCGTACAAGCGCTCGCGCATTTCGGCGGGCGGATAAATGTCCGGATCGTTACGCACAGCTTCGTCCACCAGCGGCGTCGCGGCCTGATTGGCGGTGGCGAAAAACAGCGCGTTGGTCAGCTCGGCGACCGACTCGGGACGCAGCATGAATTCGATGAACGTGCGCGCCGCTTGCGGGTTCGGCGCGTCCTTGGGAATGGCCAGATTGTCCTGCCAGATCAGCGTGCCTTCGCGCGGAATCCGGTAGGCGACTTCGTAGGCTTTGTTGGCCTTGTGCGCCTGATCGGCAGCCATGCTCACATCGCCGTTGTAGGTCAGCGCCAGGCACACGCTGCCATTGGCCAGATCGTTGATCTGCCGGCCGGTGGCGACGTACAACACCGACGGCTGGAGTTTCTGCAACAAGGTTTCGGCGGCGGCCAGATCACTCTTGTCGGTGCTGTAGGGATCTTTACCGAGGTAGTGCAGCGCCAGACCAATGACTTCCTGCGGCGAATCGAGCACGGCAATCCCGCAGTCCTTGAGTTTGCTCGCGTACTCGGGCTTGAACAGCAGATCGAGGCTGTTCAGCGGCACGTCCGGCAAGCGCTTTTTCACCGCCTCGACGTTCAGCCCCAACCCGAGCGTGCCCCAGGTATAAGGCACGGCGTAGCGATTGCCGGGATCGACGCCGGCGAGTTTCTCCAGCAGGTCGGGATCAAGATTGGCGTAGCCCTTGAGGCCTTCGTGGGAGATTTCCTTCAGCGCACCCGCCGCCAGTCCTCGGGCCAGCACGCTGGACGACGGCACCACCACGTCATAACCGCTGCCACCGGTCAGCAGTTTGGTTTCCAGCACCTCGGAAGTATCGAAGGTGTCGTAGCGCACATGAATACCGGTCTCCTCTTCGAAACGCTGCAGGGTTTGCGCCGGCACGTAATCGGCCCAGCTGTAGAGATTGAGGGTTTTGTCCTCGGCCTGGGCATTGAGGGCCACGGACAGCAACAGCGCGGGAAAACACAGCTTGGACACGGGAGCCATGACGAACACCTGACCGGAGGAAGTGGTGGCAGGATGCGCCGTCGGATACATTGCAGAAATATCAAGTTTGTTAACCTGACTTTATCCCGGAGTAATGTAATGCTCGGTCAGCTTCACGACCTCGACTTGCAGTTGCTGCGCCTGTTTGTGCGGGTCGTGGAATGTGGCGGCTTCAGCGCGGCGCAAGGTGAACTGGGCCTGAGCCAGTCGAGTATCAGCCAGCAAATGGCCAAATTGGAAACCCGTCTCGGCTATCGCCTGTGCAGCCGGGGCAAGGGCGGTTTCAGGGTGACGCCCAAGGGTGAGCAACTGTTGATCGCGATTCGCGCACTGTTCCAGTCCATCGAGACGTTCCGGCATCAATCCAACGGCGTTGCCGGACGGTTGATCGGAGAGGTGCGGCTGGGCTTGTCCGAGGCGGTTGATCAGTCGGTGCTGCTGCGGGTGGCGGAGGCGATCCGGCGCTTTCGCGAGCGCGATGAGTCGGTGCGCATCGAGTTGATCAGCGCGATGCCCGGGGAGATGGAGCGCCTGCTGCTGCAACAGCGGCTGGACCTGGCCATCGGTTATTTCTCCCAGGTGCAGAGCGCTTTCGATTACCGCGAGCTGTTCCGGGAAACCCAGCATTTGTATTGCGCGCAGGGGCATCCGCTGTTCGGCGTCGATGCGCCGGATGACGCGGCGTTGCAGGCCTGTGACCGGGTGGATCATCCGTATCGGTTCATGCGCAGTGGCGAGCCGTTTCCGGACAAGCGCTTTTCTGCGCGTTCGGAGCAGGTCGAAGGCACCCTCGCCTTCATTCTTTCCGGCAAGCATGTCGATTATCTGCCCGATCACTACGCGCGGGTCTGGGAGGACAAGGGCTTGCTACGCGCGTTGCGGCCTGGGGAGCTGAGTTTCGAAGTGGCATTTCATCTGGCCCGGCATCGTGCACAGGTACCGGGGGATGCGCAGAAGGCGTTTGAAGAGGATTTGCTCAGCGCGTTTACATGACTTCTAAGCTTTTGTGGCGAGGGAGCTTGCTCCCGCTGGGGTGCGAAGCAGCCCTCTGCATTGTCCAGTCAATAGTGTTTTACGACTGCTACGCAGCCGAACGGGAGCAAGCTCCCTCGCCACAACAATGTGTGGCAGGGTGCGCGGATTACCGCCAACACCAATAAAACCTGACCTTTCAGGCAATTTTTGCTCGTTGCCCTCGCCGTCCTCTTCCGGCATCCTGCGCCTCCATTTTCTGACCCGGCCCCGCCTCGCGGCGCGCAAAACACCATGACCGCCTCTGAAAAAGTCCCGCGCAACAACGATCTGCTCTACGGCCTCAACGACCGTCCACACCTCACCGCCACCGTCTTCGCCGCGCTGCAACACGTGCTGGCGAGCTTCGTCGGCATCATCACCCCGACCCTGATCATGGGTGGCGCCCTCGGCCTGCAAAGCGAAATTCCGTACCTGATCAGCATGGCGCTGTTCGTCTCGGGCTTGGGTACGTTCGTTCAAGCCAAGCGTTTCGGCCCGGTCGGTTCCGGTCTGCTGTGCCTGCAAGGCACCAGTTTTTCCTTCATCAGCGTGATTCTCAGCGCCGGGTTCATGGTCAAGGCCCGGGGCGGCGGCACCGATGAAATCCTCTCGACGATTTTCGGTGTGTGCTTTTTCGCCGCGTTCATCGAAGTGGTGCTCAGTCAGTTCATCGGCAAACTGCGGATGCTGATCACCCCGGTGGTCACCGGCACCATCATCACCCTGATGGGCCTGTCGCTGATCAAAGTGGCGATGACCGACATTGCCGGCGGTTTCGGCGCGCCCGATCTGGGCGCCGCCAGCCATGTGTTTCTGGCCGCGTTGGTGATCGGCACTATTGTTGTGCTGAACCGCGTCGACGTGCCGTTCCTGCGCCTGGGCGCGATCGTCATCGGCCTGACCCTCGGCTACGTGGTCGCCTGGCTGATGGGCACGGTGGATTTCGCCTCGATGCCGGAAGTGCCGCTGGTCAGCGTGCCGGTGCCGTTCAAGTACGGCTTCAATTTCGACTGGGTGGCGTTCGTGCCGGTGGCGGTGATCTTCCTGGTTTCGCCGCTGGAAGCGGCCGGTGACCTGACCGCCAACTCGATGATCTCGCGGCAACCGGTCAAAGGCCCGCTGTACATCCGCCGAATCAAATCCGGTCTGCTCGCCGATGGCCTCAACTCGGCGATGGCAGCGGTGTTCAACAGCATGCCGATGGTCACGTTCGCGCAGAACAACGGTGTGATCCAGTTGACTGGCGTGGCCAGCCGCTACGTGGCGTTTTTCATCGCCGGCCTGCTGGTGCTGCTGGGGCTGTTCCCGATGATCGGCGCGGTGCTGCAACTGATGCCCAAACCGGTGCTCGGCGGCGCTGAACTGGTGATGTTCGGCACCGTGGCCGTGGCCGGGATCAAGATCCTCGCCGAGGCTGGCCTGCATCGGCGCAACATGTTGATCGTGGCGATCTCCGTGGGCATGGGCCTGGGCATCGCCGCCGTGCCGGAAGTGCTGCGCGAGTTGCCGCAAGCGCTGCGTAACATCTTCGAATCGCCGATCACCGTCGGTGCGTTGTGCGCTATCGTGCTGAATATCTTCCTGCCGGAAGAATTCATTGAGCTGGAGGAAGACGATTTCGATCCGGAAGCGTCGATTCTGCAGGTCATGGAAAACCCCGATCTGCCGGCCAAAGCTGAACCTGCAACGGCAGCGGCGGTCGCACAGTTGAACCGCTGACGCTGCGCCATGAAAAAAGGGCTGAGCCGGCAACGGTTCAGCCCTTTTTCGTTGAGAGACTGTTTATGCGCCGCGCCCACGCCGTCATCCTGTCCCTGCTGCTGTTGTCCCTGAGCGCCTGCGCGCTGTTTCCTAACCGAGATCCGGTGAACATCAACGTGGTCGGCCTCGAACCGTTGCCGAGCCAGGATCTGGAAGTGCGTTTCGCGATCAAGTTGCGGGTGCAGAACCCCAATGAGACGGCCATCGATTACAACGGCATCGCCCTGGATCTGGAGGTCAATGGCCGTCCATTGGCCTCGGGCGTCAGCGATCAGGTCGGCTCGATCCCGCGCTTTTCGGAAACCGTGGTCAGCGTACCGGTCAGCGTGTCCGCGTTCTCGGTATTACGCCAGACCCTTGGCCTGAGCCAGACTCAAACCCTCGACAACCTGCCTTACGTGCTGCGCGGCAAACTCGCGGGCGGGGTGTTCGGCACCATGCGTTTTGTCGACAGCGGCAAGCTGAGTTTGCCAAAGGCCACTTCTGCGACGTGGTAATCGACTGCACACACTTTCCCCTGTGGGAGCGGGCTTGCTCGCGAAAGCGGTGTGACATTCAACGATGATGTTGGATGATCTGACGCATTCGCGAGCAAGCTCGCTCCCACAGGGTATGTGTCAGTCCTGAAGTCATGCGGTGAAACGCACGCCGGGTTTGGCCCGCTCATCGACACTCAGCTCAAACACATCCGGCCGCGCATAGTGGCCAACCACGTCATAGTCGTACCGCGCCCGCACCAGCTCATCAGTATCGATCTCAGCCGTCAGCAACCCGGCCTCGCCGCGCAAAGGCCCCGCCAGCACGTCGCCCATCGGCCCGACAATCACACTGCCGCCGGCAATCAGCGGACGATCCGCCGGCCAGTTGGCAATCTCCACGCCGAGCTCGTTTGGCGAGGCCTGCACCTGACAGGCGCTGACCACAAAGCAGCGGCCCTCATGGGCAATGTGGCGCATGCTGACCTGCCACATCTCGCGCTCGTCCACGGTCGGCGCGCACCAGACTTCAATGCCTTTGGCGTACATCGCCGTGCGCAACAGCGGCATCATGTTTTCCCAGCACACCACCGCACCGAGCTTCCCGACCTGAGTGTCGAGCACCGGCAGCGTCGAGCCATCGCCCTTGCCCCAGATCAGCCGTTCGGTGCCGGTCGGCATCAGTTTACGATGCTTGGCCACCAGCCCTGCCTGCGGATCGAAATACAGCGCCGTGCAATACAACGTGCTGCCGGCACGCTCGATCACGCCGATCACCAGATTGGCCCCGGTGCGCGCCGACAAACCGGCCAGTGCCTCGGTTTCTGCCCCCGGCACTTCAATGGCGTTGGCGAAATAGCGGGCGTAGGCCTCGCGGCCCTCGGGCAAGCGATAACCCAGCTGCGTGCCGAAGCCCTCGCCTTTCGGATAACCGCCAAGCAACGCTTCAGGCATCACCACCAAAGCCGCGCCGGACTCGCTGATCGCGTCTTCCCAACTGAGGATCTGTTCCAGGGTTTCACCCTTGCCACCGGGCAAGGCGCCGATCTGCAGGGCGGCGACGATTGATTTGGGCATTGCGGTCACTCCATCGGGTTCAAGTGTTGCCGATTCTGCGGCGGCGCGGGATCATGAATAAAGACCGATTCACTGCTGAATGATATGAGCCAAATGAATATCGCAACCGTCGACCTCAACCTGCTGAAAGTCTTCGAAGCCCTGCATGAGGAGTCCAGCGCCAGCCGTGCGGCGCTGCGTCTGGGCGTGACGCAATCGGCGGTCAGCGCAGCATTGCGTCGATTGCGTGAGATGTATGGCGATCAATTGTTCGTACGCACCGGGCGCGGATTGGCGCCGACACTCAAGGCCAATCAACTGAAACCGGTGGTCAGTGAAGCGCTGAATAAATGTCGGCAGAGCCTGGCGATGGTCGACCCCGAGGCACATCACTATGACGGCCGCTCAGTCACCATAGGCCTGTCGGATGATTTTGAAATTGCCTATGGCCGACGCCTGATCGATGCCATCGCTCGCAACGCGCCCAAACTGCGGCTGATCTTCTGTCAGACCCACAGCCAGATCGTCGCCCGCGCGCTGATGGAGCGCAGCATCGACCTGGCGATCACCGCCGGTGGATTCGCCGAGCGTCTGCTCAGCCGTCAGGTGTTGGGTGAAGGGGATTATGCGTGTCTGGTCGATCCGGGCAGTCTGGCGCCCGGCCAACAGCGCATCGATTTGCCGGAGTTCGTCGCCCGCGAGCACATTCTGGTGTCCTCGGGCGGTTTTATCGGCATCACCGATGAAGGCCTCGCGGCGCTGGGCCTGAGCCGGCGGGTCTGCGCCTCGACCACGCACTTTGCCGCGCTGCCACATCTGCTCAAGGGCAGCGGCGCGGTAGCAACCATCCCGACCCATGCCGCTCAGGCCATTGCCGAGCTCAGCGGACTGGTGCTGCTGCCCTGCCCGCTGGCGTTGCCGCGTTACCCGATCGAAATGGGCTGGCGCACCAGCACGCAGATCGATCCGGTGGTGATCAAGGTGCGTGAGGCGATTGTCGGGTGTTTCAACACCGACTGAGGCGCTGTTACTTGTTGGCCGCCATCAGTCGATTGACTTCACTGCGCACCATGTTGGCGAATTCCGGCGGGGACATGCCATCCAGCTCGGCGCGCACCCACTCGGCCCATTTGCCCTTGCGCTTGGAGCGTTCGCCGAACAACCGCGCGGCTTCGCCTTTGGCTTTGCCCAGATTGTTCTGCCAGAGTTCGAACAGACGGGATTTCTCGTCTTCCAGCGCAGCGCGCTCGGCGAGGGATTTGTCGGCCAGATTGAAACTCATGGGGAAATACCTGCTGCGTAAAATGGCGACATCTTACACGCTCGGCGGAAATCTCCCGCGCAGGTTTTTCTTTCGCACCTAAAATCAGTGCAACTTTTCAGTCAGCGCCACACTCCATTGATCACTGTTCATCCATCTGCAAGGAGTCACCCAATGGCCCGCAAATCCCGCGTGCAAGCCGTCGAAGACCAAATCAAGGATCAGGCCTTCAGCGAACTTCAGGCTTTGATCGAAGAGTCCGACAAACTGCTCAAGAGCAGCGCCTCACTGGTGGGCGAAGAAGCCGAGACCCTGCGCGGACAAATCGCCCTGAAACTGCAACAGGCGCTGGACTCCGTGTCGAGCGTGCGTGAGCGCACCAAACCTGCGGTCGAGGCCACCGAGAGCTACATTGGCGGCCACCCGTGGCAGACCGTGGCGATCTCGGCCGGTTTCGGTCTGGTGGTGGGCTTGTTGCTCGGTCGTCGTTAAGTGACATTTGCCTGATCCCATTCTGTGGGATCAGGCAGTAAACCTGTGGCGAGGGAGCTTGCTCCCGCTGGACTGCGCAGCAGTCCCCCTGTTTCTCAAGTAGACAAAGGGGGGAACCGCTGCGCAACCCGGCGGGAGCAAGCTCCCTCGCCACATTGGCTATCTGCCAATTATTCCCCGGCCAATTCGCGCAACTGCACCAGCGTCTGCTCATCCAGCACAATCCCCTCGGCCAGCGATCTGGCCCGCTGCAAATGCCGACGATCACCCGGCAAGCGCTTCAACCCCACCCCATGCATCTGCCGCACCAGCTCTTCGCTGCGTTCGGCAAAGCTCTGCCCGGCGGACTTGCTCGGGTCAATGACAATCAGCAGTTGTCCGGTCCACGGGGTCTTGGCCCCGGGATGGTTCGACCAGTCGAACTCGAAGGAAAAATTGCCCCCGGTTAACGCCGCCGCCAGCAGCTCGACCATCATCGACAACGCCGAACCTTTGTGGCCGCCGAATGGCAACAGTGCGCCGCCCTCAAGAATGGCCTTCGGATCCTGCGTCGCCTGACCGAGACCGTCCACGCCCATTCCGGCAGGCAGCCGTTCGCCCTTGCGCGCCGCGATCTGCACGTCGCCGTGAGCAATGGCGCTGGTCGCCAGATCAAAGACAATCGGCGCGCCACCCGTCCGGGGCGCGGCAAAGGCAATCGGGTTGGTGCCGAACAGCGGCCTGTCGGCACCATGCGGCACCACGCAGGTCATGCTGTTGACCACGCTGAGCGCCACCAGCCCTTCCTCGGCGAACGGCTCGACGTCCGGCCATAGCGCCGCAAAGTGATGGGAGTTGCGAATCGCCAATACGGCGATCCCGGCGTTGCGCGCCTTTTCCACCAGCAGCGGCCGAGCAGCGGCCAGTGCGGGCTGGGCGAAACCGTTGCCGGCATCGACTCGCACGAAACCGGAGGCTACGTCCTCGACTTGCGGCACAGCCTGTCCATTGACCCAGCCACTTTTCAGGGTCGAAACATAACCGGGGATACGGAACACACCATGACTGTGCGCACCGTCACGTTCAGCGCCGGCGCAGTTGGCAGCCAGGGTTCGGGCGACGGACGCCGACGTACCGTGGCGCAGGAAAACCTTTTCAAGCAGTTGCGTCAGCGCTTCGAGCGGGAGTGTGGACGCAACGGGGGAAGACACGCAATCGTGTGGCGCAGACATCTGAAGCTCCAGACTAATTATTGGAGGGAACAACAGCGTACGAATACCTTGCCCAGCGATTAACCACGTCAGACATGGGTGCTGTCAACCGTTGCGGTGTCTGCCTGTCGCAGCAAGCACATTACGTTGCCGCTGGTGCGGTAACTATGTACCACCTCTGCTATCGATCCGGTCTTTAGTCTCGTGTCTCAATTTACCGGTGCACCGGACGGTGCCCTGAACGAGACCCGATGATGCCTGCTCCCACTCCTCCCCTGCTGTTCCAGCCCATCCTCAACTCCCCCGGATCGTGGCGCGAACTCGGCAATGTCCATCACTTGTCCGGCGCTGACTTCCAATGGCTGAGTCACGTGCAACTGGCGACCCACGCACTTCGCAGTCAGCAGACCCCGCCCATGCTTGCCCAGCGCATCCTGCTCAATACCGCTGGTGCGCCAGCGGTGCCTCTGGCCGGCAGTTTCATACTCAGTGCCACCCCGGATGATCACGGCATCCTGTTGTACACACCTTTCGCCGGGCTGAAAAAACATGCCAGCCTCACCGCCCTGACCGCGCACCTGGAACAGCATCTGAACAGCGCCAGCGAGGACGACCGGCTGCTGGCGTTCCTCGCCCTTTCCCAACGCAAACGACTGGCAGAACAGCACGGTATCAGCGTGACCTACCAGCTTGTCGAGGGCGATATCTTCGAGGATCAACGCGTCGCCATCGAGGACTGCCAGCAGCTCAACGCGCAGGCGATGCTTGATGAATTGATGCAACTGCCCGAACTTGGCAGCCTGCTCCAGACCATCGTCGACGCACTACTGACGCCAACGATGCGCGGCGTCGACCAGACACGCACGCGCGTGAACCTGTACGCGACCACGACTGCCACCGGCCCGGCATCGACCGACCTTGCTTCACGGCGCGGGCTTGAAGCGCTGTCACTTGGCGATGCGTTGCTGTTGCACTATCGCCACTCCGGATGGGCGGTTGGCCAGACCCATGAGTTTTCGCACCCCGACCGGACTTTCCAGGCCAGTGACCAGCAACACTGGGAGACAGCCATCACCACGGCTTCAGGCAAACTGCTGGTGTTGCTGTACCAGCAAATGGAGCGCTACTGGAATGGGCCCAGCGCTGACGGGGCCTCGCGGCGCGACGTGTTTGCGCAGATCATTCGGCAGCAGGCGCTGGCGGACTTTTTGCTCAAGCGCGAGGCCGGCATCATCGATCAGCGCCAATTCGACATCCTGCTGACCTCGCTGGGGTTCAGTGAAAGTCCGGCACGTCGCGCGGCCGTGGAAACCGTGCGGTTATGGGAGCACCAGGCAAACTTCGTGGAGCTGGCCGGCGCGCTGATGATCAGCCATTCCGACAGTTGCCTGTATACCCCGACGCACGGCTTGCAGGTACTCAGGGACTACGAAGATCTCAAATCCATGCTGCTCGGCAAGTTCGCCAGCCCCGGGCACGAAGACGAACTCTATGGTCTGTTGAGTCTCGACGAGCGCCAGCGCTTCCTCGGTTTCGACCGGCCGCAGGTTTCCGGCAAATCGATCGCCGGAGACGTGTTCAGCGTCCTGCTCGAGTTGATCATCACCAAGCAACGACAGAACATCGACTATGCCTTGCAGTTGTACCGGCACAGCGACGGCGTGGTGGATATCCGCGCACTGCTCGACAAGGCCCTGGACATCCGTTCGATGCTCCACGAGCGCCTTGTCACCCTGGATACCCGCGGGCGCTGGAGCACCCGGCCGATGCTCACCGGCAACCAACTACCTTCAAGGGTGCTGGCGGACACCGCCGCAGCCGAAGTGCGCAAATTCGGCAGCATCATGCCGACCATCGTCGCAGACTTCGCCGCCCAGCCGTTGACCGTCACAGCGCTGCAGCGTACCTACCTGCAAGGTATCGCAGCGAAGCTGGCGCACGCCCTGTCTGTCGGCATCAATGGCGAAGCACGGTTGAGAGTCCTGAACGCAACGTTGAGCCGGCATGAGCAAGCCCTGGTCGACACCGTGTTCAATCCGGATAACCCGGATCGCAGCCGCCGCAAGGCACTCAACGGGTTTCGGCCGGACGCCTGGTCATTGACGTTACAGGTCGCCGGTGAGAGCGAAATGCTGCCGCTGGCCAACTGCGTCCTGCTCACGGAACGCGGAGGCCTCGATACGCAGCACTCCGGACGCGCGATTTTGTGGACCCCGGCTCTGGGCCTGGAAGTCTTCCGCTCGATCGAGCAAGCCAGACAGGTTTTGAGCCAGCGGCTGCTGGACCCGCAAAAACGCCTGGTGCTGCTGGACAACCTTTCACCCCTGCACCAGAGGTTCCATCAAAACTACACGCTGGGACGGTTACAGCTGATCAGCGGCAATGTCCTGCAGGATCGCACCGAATCAGCAATCGAACACTTCCTCCAGCGCTGTGAACAGGTGCGGGGCCGCCAATGGCCAAAGCCACGGGAACATCAGATCCTCAAGATGTTGAGTGGGCAAGTCGTGGAAACCAACCTGCAACGCGCCACCGCTCTGGCGCAGGCCCTCGCTAAACAGCATTCACTGCCTGCCTGGCTGGGAATGGCCAGGCTAGACGATCAGCAGTTGCACCTGGAACTGCTGGAACAGTGGCGGCACAGCGTCATCGACGACGAGGATTATCTCCACGCGCTGCCAACCTTGCGTGATTACATCCGGCAGACCCTCAAGTCTCTGCTGAGCACCCGCTTGCACAGGCAGGATCTCGACCCCGAACAAATTACCGTCACCCCGGCGCTGAGCCTGATCGGGTCTGCGATGAGCCTGACCGATTTCGCCTTGAACCATGCGCATATTGCCCAGGACACTGCATTCACCCTAAGTTCGCGCACCGACCGGGCGCTGCCGACCGGACTCGACCAGCAAGCGGTCCGAAGCCTGCTGCTGTCCTTGAACGTTGCGACAACATTTGCCGATAAAATCACCACGGTGTTGTCCGCGAATGACGTCGATGCCGAGCAACGCAAGCTGCGTTTCGTCCAGCAACTCCCCTGGCAACTGCTGCAGCATGCCCATCAGCTACAACTGCAACAACGCTTGTCGCCGAAGGCCTTCGGCTTGATTTCACAGGTGCTCGACATGCCCGATGCCGTCGCTCGCGCGACCGTGCAAGGGGCAGATGCGATTGTCCGTCCGTTGGCGCTGATCAAGACCGCCGGAGCCTCAGCGATCAAAGCGCTGGGGCTGTACTTGATCGGCCCTGCGGAAAAAACCGGCCCGCAGGTGCTTTATGCGCCCTACCATGGAGAGCACGCATTCAGTGAGTTCGAGGACGAGGCGGCAGTGATCGCCGCGCTGAATACGCCGGGCTCACTGCAGGACTTGCTGCTGCGCCGCTTGCCGGAAAGTCAACGTTCGATCTTCAGCGCGTTGTTCAAGACGAGCAGCGGCCAGACGAGCGAGATGACCCTGGCCACTACCCCGGTCGACGGCAACTTGCTGCTGCAGTTGTTCGACGACAATCTGGCCTTGTTGCCACACCTGCTGAGCAGCCATTCGCTGCCATCGGCGCAGGCGGATTGGGACGCCGCGAAGCACCTGTTCAGTTCCGGCATCCAGCAGATCCGGGGCCTGCTGCCGGGCAAACTCGCCTATGTGCAGTTTCTCTGGCAAAGCTTCAAGGACTTCATGGGTTCGGCCGAAGCGTTGCAGGATCACCACTGGAAACGTGCGCTGGAAACCTTTATCGCCGGCGCAGCGGAGATGATCAGTCTCGGGCGGCTGGCACTGGAATCACGTCTGGAATCTCAAGCCGTGGCAGCGCCGCAATCACCGCAGCCAACCACATTGAGCGCTCCCGTCCTTGCGCAGACAAAGCCGACCGATCCGCTGCGCACCTCGCTGCAGTCATTCGAGACTCCAGCAGTCGCCCTGAAGGATCTGACTCACAATGCTGCCGAGGGCACGTATCAGGATCTGAAAACCAAAGCGAGTTACGCCCCTATCGCCGGCAAAGTCTATCCCGTGGAGCGGCCGGGAGCCGTCTGGCAAATCAAGGGCGCCGAGCAGCCAGGCCCGGTGCTGCAACACACCGCTTCCCGGCAACTGGTGCTGGATCCGGATCGCCACACCGTGCATTTCGGCAAGGCCATGTCGACGATGTTCAACCATTACGCCACCGATCGCCAGGCGCGGTACATGCTGAATATCGAAGCGCAAGGCATGGAGGAAATCCGCGCCCGCCATCCGGAAAAAGCCCGCATGTTGATCGAGGCGATTGATCTGGCCCGGCATTACGCGTTCAACAGCCTGCACAATCTTGCCCAACTGAGAAACTATGTACCGGGCACCCGCCTCGATACTTTTCTCAAGTCTTTTTTTGGTGTGCAACGGATTGATGCCGACATTCTCGACAAATTGAAGCAGGCGATCGTGCCGATCTGCGATGCACTGGTCGATCCAACGGAAGACCTGTTGAACACCAGTCGCTTTGTGGTCGGCTCGAACAGACACAGCAGCTCGGGTGTAATAGCCTTTGTACTGGGTGGCGATTTACTCAAGAAAGTCCATTTCACCGAAAAGTTCTTCAATCAAGGGCTGGATTGGTACAACACGGGCCTGACCGAACCTTTCAATGTTGACGGGCATGCACGGGCGGCGACGCTGATCCACGAGTTTTCCCATCAGTTCAGCAAGACCGTCGACATTGCCTCCCTGGAAGCGCGGCGCCCGTTTGCTGATCTGATTGCTACGGTGACCGGTTACGGAGCGGCCCGCAAACAGGTACAGACACGATTTCAGCGCGAAGCACTGTCACTGTCCACGCCCCACGTTGAGCTGTTTTCGCGCTGGAGCAATGACGCTCAGGAGTGGCTGGATATCGACGAGTTTGAGGGCATGGAACATGTGCGCAGGGAAGTTCTCAAGACCACGCGTACCAGGAATCTGGAAGACGCAAGAACGGCGTTTCTCAGCCCGACCAACCCGCATCCACGCATCGACACGATATTGCGCAACGCCGATTCGATCGCCTTCCTGATCTGCGAAATGGGCCGCCAGCTCGATCCGGTGACCCAACCTCACGGAGGGCTCAACTGAGGCAAAAAAAATGCGCAGGCGGTTGGCCTGCGCATTGTTTATCGCTGGGTGAACTCAGTCTTTCTGGTCACGCAATACATTGCCCGAGGCGCCATCGATGCGGAATTCATACACCGAACCGTCGGCTTTGCGGCCCTCGCCTTTCCAGTAGCCGTCATTGTCGGCCTCGATTTCATAGACTTCGACGTAACCGGCCTTGGTTTTCACGATCTCGATAGCCTTTTCGATGGTGACCCAGCCCGCACCGGGACGATCAGCCATGGCGGCACCGGCGCTGAACAAGGCGGCAGTGGCGATTGCAGCGGCTAAGGTTTTTTTGATCATTTTTTCACTCCATTTGTAGATGATGTACGTCAGACGTCCTGAATTTTGGCGTCACACGGAAAAATAAGTTCCACTTTGATGGGCAATTGCCATGACGGATGTTCTCGGCACCCGGCTCTCAAGGTTAGAATGCAGCAAATCAGGACGAGTCAATGACCCAAGAATCCCTCTCGGAAGCCGAATACGATGCGATCACCGATGCCGCCGCGCACTGGTGCATGCGTCTGCACGCCGTAGACTGCTCCGTCGAGGAGCGTCTGGCTTTCGAGCAATGGCGCGATGCTCATCCGCTGCATGCGTTCGAATATGAGGCCATGCTGGAGATCTGGGACGTTGCCGAACATCTGCCGCGTCCGCCGCTGCCACCAACGCTCAATGTGCCGCTGACCGATGCGGTGCCCGCCTGGCGGCGCTATGCAATTGCCGCGAGTGTCTGCGCCCTGGCCTTGCCACTGGCGGCGTACAGTGGCTGGAATCTGGGCTGGTTGCCCAACAGCTATCAGCATTTCGAAGCCACCGACAATGTCCGTCAGGTCACCTTGAAGGACGGCAGTCAGGTCGAGCTCAACCTCAACACCGAGCTGACCTTCAGCAATTACAAGGACGAGCGGCGGGTCACCCTGAAAAAGGGTGAAGCCTTTTTCGAAGTCAGCCATGACCTCTCCCACCCGTTCGTGGTCAGGGCCGGCGAAGGCAAGATCCGCGTGACCGGCACCCGCTTCAATGTCTGGCTCTACGAAGATCAGGTGCGGGTCAATCTGATCGAAGGCTCGGTGCTGGTGACCAGTAACGCCGCCCTGCCCGGCGACGGTCTGCGCCTGGGGCCGGCCATGCAGGCGCAGTACCGGCATGGCGACTACACGCCACAGATCAGCCAGACCTACGCCAACAATAACGCCCTGGCCTGGCGCAGCGGCAAACTGGTGCTCGACAACCTGGCACTGAACGAAGCCTTGCCGCTGATCAATCGCTACCTGAGCAAACCGCTGAAACTGGCCGACGCCAGTACCGGCGCAATCCGCGTCGGCGGCGTCTACAACATCAAAGAACTCGGCGGCCTCGTCAACACCCTGCCCAAGGTGCTGCCGGTCTACCTGACGCGTAACACCGACGGTGATCCGGTGATCAACTCGATGCCGCGGCAGCCACCAAAAACCTGAAACCGGGCACCACCTGCCAAGGTAAATTCAGGGCAACAAAAAAGCCGCTGTTCCTGTCAAGGAGCAGCGGCTTTTTCGTTCAGGACAACTTACTGCGCAGCCACTCCGGCAGTCTTGCCCGCCACCTCGCGAACCGTTTGCACCTGATATTGCGGATCGGCAGCGATCTGCTGCTCAGTGAACGGCAACACGCTCCACTGCTTTTTCGAAAACGCCTCGGTCTGATCCCGGGAGTATTTCGACTCGGGGTCGCTCGACAGCGAGAACGCCAGCAGCCCTTGAGCGTGCGGGCCCTTGTCGTCGAAGGTCACCACTTGCAGATAGCTGGTGCCGCTGACCACTTCAAGTTTGCCATCTTCACGCGGCACGCTCTGGATCGCGTTGTAGATCCCCAGCGTTCCCGGCCCGCCGTGAATCGCGGTTTGTCGGGCGCCGCTGCTCACCACCTGGATATCGCCCCAGCGGGTGTCGGGTTTCAGGCCCAGTTTCTGCGCGGTGGCGGCCGACGCCAGCAGCGCTTCACGCAGTGCCTTGCTCACCGCCGGTTGCTCGATCGCCAGACCGCGTGGCGTGTGTTGCGGGTCTTTTGGATCGAACGGCACGCGCCAGACATCCGGCGACGCTTGCAGCGCCTGCATGATGTTCTGGAAGTGCACCAGACCAATGCCCGAATCCAGATTCGCCCGGCCATCCCAACCCTTGAGACTGGCACAAACCGGCTTCAATGCGGCCGCGTCCGCACCCAGATCCGCAGCGCAAAACTTCAGCAGATCGGGCAGCACCTGAGTCGCCAGATAGACGTTGTCGTCCATCACCATCTGTTGCAGATCCTTCACCGCCAACGGACCTTTTTTGCCCAGAGCACTCAGGCGCTCCAGCGCAAATCGCGCGCGCAGGCCCAGCGGCTGGCCGTCCTGACTGATCAGCGGCGAGAACCCTGTCAGCGGTTGTGCCGGGTTCGCCAGCCACGCGGAATCGTTGGAGTGCTGGACGAAATCCTTGCGCAACAGTTGCGGCAGCTGGCTGGCGGCATAGATGCCCTTCTGCGCAGCTTGCGGATCGATATCCCAGGCGCAAGCGCTGTTGGAGCCGTCGAGCACGATCATCTGCAAGCCGATGCGCGGGTCGCTGCATTTGGCCAGTTTGTTGGCGCTGACGTTCGGCACCACCGACAGGTTCATGTACAGCGTCTGCCCCTGGTCATCCACGGCCAGGGTGTTGACCCAGGGGATGCCCTGAATCTTGTGCACCGAATCCTGCAGATCCTTGAGGCTCGACGCCTGATTCATCGCGTACCACTGCGTCAGCACGCGATCATTGTCCAGGTTGGCGTCGCGCAGGCTGTAGGCGTACTGATGATCCCAGTCGAGCTTGCCCGGCCATTGCACGATCGGGCCGAACTGCGAGCTGTAGACATCGCGCGAAACCGGCACCACCTGGCCGTCCGCCTGTTTGACCTGCACGGTGACCGTCTGCTTGTTCAGCGGCAGGGACTTGCCGTCGAGCATGTAGCGGGTCGGGTCTTTCGGGTCGAGTTGCAGACGATACAGGGTGAAGTGTTTGGATGAATCCACGGTGTGGGTCCACGCCAGATGCTGGTTGAAACCGATGTTGATCATCGGCAACCCCGGCAAGGCAGCGCCCATGACGTCGAGTTTGCCCGGAATGGTCAGGTGCATCTGGTAAAAGCGCATGCCGCCCACCCACGGGAAATGCGGGTTGGCCAGCAGCATGCCGCGCCCGTTGAACGAGCGCTCGCTGCCCACCGCCACGGCGTTACTGCCGCGATCCAGAGCGAAGCGCTGCAGGCGCGCGTCCGCCAATTGATAGGCTTGGGCATTGCTGCCGAGCTGGGCCGTGGCCTGCGGCGGTGTCGCGCCAGCCAGCGCCTCGGCGAACTGCCCGACACCGCCCTCGACCAGCAAGCGCCGAGTGAGTTTGACCAGATCTTCGGCGGCGATATCACGCACCCATTCGCCCTGACACTGTTGCGGCAGACCCTGCTGGCGGCGCTCGGCGAGATAGCGGTTGTAGCCCGCGGCATAACCTTCCACCAGGTCGTGCACCTGCGCCGGTTGCGCGTCCCAGAACGCCTTCACCGCTGCAGGCGTATTGAGCCATGTGAAGAACAGGTCGCTGACGCGATTCTCGCGTTGTTCGACGGTGAACTGCTCCGGCCCGAAATAACGCGAGCGCTGGCCGTTGACCGTGACGATCTCGTTGGCCAGCAGGCACAGGTTGTCCTGCGCGTAGGCGTAACCGATGCCGAAACCCAGTCCGCGTTCATTTTCCGCACGGATGTGCGGCACACCAAAGGAGGTGCGGCGGATATCGGCACTGGCTTGTGCAGCGGGACTGAAGGCATGGGCGGACAGACTGAGTCCGAGAAACGCACCGGCGAGGGCCAGTCCGGTTAACTGTCGGGAAATAATCACACTCGCTCCTGAACGACAAGACAAGGATCGGCGCTTGCGCCGGATCCGCTCTGAAATTGATTCATGCGCCTGGGCGCAAGACGGCTGTTCAGGAAACGAATGCGAGAAAAAAAATTTAGCCCGATTGACGGGGGTGCAATCCACTGATTACGGGAAAACAACGAATAACCGACAAAATTTCTACATATTTCCTTTCATGATTTGTCGTGCTGAAACGTCTTGTTTACTGAGAGCAGTCAAAACGTTTCCTGATCGGGCTCTGAAAAGGAGTAATCCCATGTACAACTCGCAACTACCAATGGACGGTAGCCAGGCGTCACAAGGAGCTTCCATGAGTTCCCGCGCGAGCAGCTTCGCCCCCAGCCCCGAGCGTCAGGGCAATGAGCGTATTCGTCTGTTGCTGAAAAGCTTCGGCCTGCGCACCAGCCTGATTCGTCTGAAAGTCATCGACGCCCTGCTGGTCGCCGCACAAAGCGATCGACGCCTGGGCGTGCGCGGCGTGCACAGTCAACTGCTGAACCTGGATATTCCGTTGTCCTTTCTCAGCGTGCGCGAAGTGTTGAAGCGTCTATGCGCCGAAGGGGTGGTCACCTTCAACCCGGACAAGAGTTACAGCCTGCATCCACAGGCTGCTGCAGTGCTCAATCACGATTGAAGCGTCCCGCGATCGCCGTCAGGGTTTGACCTTGCGGCGCATCACCCCGTTGATCACCACCACGACCACCGCCACACCGATGGCGATGTACTGGAACATTTTCTCACTGATCATCCCGGCATTTTGCAGCCAGGACAGGCCGAGCATGATCGCCAGCACCGACAGGGCGATCAGTATCGAGTATTTCAAACGTTGCTTCTGAGTCATTGCGGGTTCCTGAAACTTTCAAATGTATCCGGTCTGTATCCGGTTGCATGCCATGCACATACCGTGTTGCGGGGATGGGCCTGGCCGAACGCGGTCTCATGTTACAGCCGATGAAGAGTTTTGGCTTCATGACGGCGTAACCATGAGGATTTCTGAAATGTTCCGTCGAATCACCTGGCTGATTCCCCTCCTTGCCGTACTGACCTTGAGCGGCTGCATCATTTTCCCCCACGGCGGCTGGCATGACGGCCACCATCGTTATCAGGAAGGCCCCGGTTATTACCATCGATAGAACAGGGTCGTTCGCCCGCCGGTACGCCTGAAATACCGGTCGGGATACCTCACCAGCCTTTTCAATGCCAACCATGCCCGCCCGCCAGCGGGCATTTTTGTTGGCGCGCCTGTGCTCGCAAACGCCTTGTCGATCGGCCTGCGGGGGAAAGTAAATACGCTGTAAGTATTTGAAATTTCATGTCGCAGCAAAGCATTGGCTGCCGCGCCAACTCTGCCTCTAGTCTCTGCGAACTTTTCTCGCTTACTGAAACAGGGATGTTTATGCAGAGAACCTTGATCGTAATGGCGCCCGTGCAGATTATCGGCTTCTGCCTGGCCATTACCGCTTTTGAGCTGCTCACCTATATGGCCAGCGACATGATCATGCCGGCCATGTTGACGGTAACCGGCGAGTTCAACGCCGATACCCGGCATGTAGCCAACGCCTTCAACCTGTATCTGATTGGCGGCGTATGCCTGCAATGGCTGATCGGCCCCCTTTCTGACCGTTACGGCCGGCGTCGCTTGCTGTTGCTCGGTTGTGCGCTGTTCGGCCTGGCGTGCATCGCCGCAGTCGTAACGCAGCGCATTGAAGCCTTTAATGCGTTGCGCCTGATCCAGGGCATGGGCCTGGGCTTTGTGGTCGCCGTCAGCTACCCGACCCTGCAGGAAGTGTTCTGTGAAGCGGATGCGGTGCGCCTCATGGCATTACTGGGCAACGTGGCACTGCTGTCGCCGCTCCTCGGCCCATTGCTCGGCAGCCTGCTGCTGGAATGGCTGAGCTGGCGACAGATGTTTCTGGGGCTGGCGGCAACGAGTGTGGTTGTCTGGCTCGGTCTGTTTGCCTGGATGCCGGAAACGATCGGCGTGATGCGCCGTGACGGCCAGCGACAGGCTCCCGCGGCGTTTTCGCTCAGGCAAATCGGCCTCGGTTACCTCGCGCTGCTGCACAACCGCCGATTCATCGGCGCCAGTCTGACACTGGGCCTGATGAGCCTGCCGCTGATTGCCTGGATCGGATTGGCACCGGTGCTGCTCATGCAACGCCTGGAGCTGTCTGCGCTGGAATATGGCCTGTGGCAGATCCCGGTGTTCGCGGCGGTGATCCTCGGCAATTTACTACTGGATCGATTGCTCGTCGGGCACACGCTCGCCCAGGTGATCGGTCTGGCCCTGTGGCCGTTTTGCCTCGGACTGCTGGGGCTGATCGCTGCTGCCCTGAGTTCGGCTGCGCTGCCATTGGCCGTTTGCGCACTGGCCGTGTATGCACTGGGGCTTGGCATGAGTAACGCCGCGCTGTACCGCCTGGCGCTGTTTTCCAGCGATGCGGGCAAGGGGCTGGTCTCGGCCATGATCGGCATGCTGTCGATTGCCGTGATGGGCTGCGGCGGCTCGCTCATCGCCGTCATCGGCGGTGGTTCGAGCCTGCAATCCTTTTCCCTGCTGGCAGGCCTCGGTGGCCTGCTGTGCTTGCCCCTGCTCTACCGCCTTCTGCGGCACTCGCCGCACCCACCACACATCAATAAGGATATTCGATGACTCAGTTTCCCCACAGCGATGCGCTTTGCGCATTGCCGCAGCCCTATTGCGCGGATGCCGTGCCCAAGGGGCTGTTCAATCAGGCCATGAGCGAAATCACCCGGTTCCACGCTCGCCATACGCCCGGTTACAACCACTGGCTGAGCGCCCATTCAATCGCTGTCGATGACCTGGACGGGCTCGACGACTGGTCACAATTGCCACCGATTTTCGCCAGTTTCTTCAAGCAGCAAATGCTGCTCAGTCCCACGGGCGAGGACGCTCTGGAGCTGACCTCCTCCGGCACCAGTGGGCAAAAGAGCCGCATGCGCTATGACGCGCGCAGCCTGGGCGCCGCGCAGTACATGGTCGAACGGATTTTCGCCCAATATGGCTGGATTACCCCGCATGCCCCGTGCAATTACCTATTGCTCGGCTATGAGCCCGAGCAGAAAAACACCCTGGGCACATCCTTCACCGATCAGTTCCTGTGCAGTTTTGCTCCCGCCAATCGGGTGGTTTACGCCCTGCGACGCAATGGTGACGGCCACCAGTTTGACCTGTTCGGCGTGATCAGCGCCTTGCAGGCCTTTGCCGAAGAAGGTCTGCCGGTGCGCATCTTCGGCTTTCCCGCCTTTCTCTGGGAAACCCTGCAACGCATGCGCGCGACCGGCGTGGCAGACCTGCAACTGCCGGCCGGATCGCTGGCATTTTTCGGCGGCGGCTGGAAAACCCGTGCCGCCGAAGAAGTCCCCAGACAAGCCTTGTATGCGCGGATCCAGCAACAACTGGGCATCGCGACCCAAGACTGCCGCGACGGTTATGGCGCCGTCGAACACGCGGTGCCTTACGTCGAATGTGCCCACCATCACTTTCACGTACCGGTCTACGCAAAAGTGTACGTACGCAGCCCGGTGGATTTTTCGGTGCTGCCCTATGGCCAGCGTGGCCTGCTGAATCTGGTAACACCCTACATTTCCTCAAGCCCGGCCCATGCCGTGGTCATGAGCGATCTGGCCACGCTGCATCCGGGCACCAGCTGTGCCTGCGGTCTGGCCAGCGACTGGTTCCAGTTGCATGGCCGCGCCGGCACCACGGCCGCGAGGAGCTGTGCCATGGCCGCGTCCGAACTGCTGGGGAGGCACTGATATGTACTTGATCAACGGTCAGTTGCACACCGAGTGCAGCCTCGACAGCGCCTTGCACCAACTTCAGCTGGAGTTGCCACGAAGGCTGCAGCTTCCACTGCAAACCAGCACACTGCTTGCCACTGCCAAGGCCTTCGCCGAACGCCTGCAACAAGAAGAAACGGAACTGCCACTGGCTCCCGGTCAGCGCGAGGCACTGATCGATTTCTGCCAGCCTGCCGCCCTGCAAGCCAAATTGGATCGTGAACTGGGCTTGCGCCCCGAATCGCTGCGCCGTATCGACTATCGACAGTCACACTTCGAGCGCTGGAGTCCGCTGGGCCTGGTGGTGCATATCACTCCGGCCAACGCGCCGCTGCTGGCGTTCTGTGCGGTGATCGAGAGTCTGCTGAGCGGCAACGTCAACTGGCTGCGCCCCAGCAGCAGTGACCCTGGCTTCACCGCGCGTCTGCTTCAGGCGTTAGTTGCATGTGATGCAAGCGGACAACTCAATGGTTACGTGGCAGTGCTGCCGACCCGCACCGAACAAATCGGCCAGCTGTGCAGGCACGCCAACGGTGTCGCGGCGTGGGGCGGCGAAACCGCGCTGCAAGCCATCCGCCAGCAGATCCCGCCAGGCTGTCGCTGGATCGACTGGGGGCACCGCATCAGCTTCGCCTACCTGACCCCGGACGCGGCATCGCCCGCCGTCCTCGATGCGATTGTCGATGAAGTCTGCCGCCTCGATCAGCAAGCCTGCTCCAGCCCGCAATGGTTGCTGGTGGACAGCGACGACGCGAGCGTACTGAACGATATCGGGACACAACTGGCCGCCGCGTTCGAACGCCGTGCCGGACAATGGCCGGCCCTTGCGCCGACGCTTGAAGAGGCTTCACAAATCACCACCTGCACGGCGATGGCCCGGCTGGCCCAGAGTTTTGCCGGGCAGACCGGCCGGGTCTGGAGTGCGCCGGGCTGGCGGGTGATCTGGAGTCATGATCGCCAGCTCGAACCTTCTGCGCTGTTTCGCAGCCTGTTGCTCAAACCCCTGCCCCGCGAGCGGCTCAGCGCTACGTTGCTGCCTTGGCGCAACGTGCTGCAGAGCTGCGCCTTGCTGTGTCCCGAGGCGCAGATCGCCGAACTGGCACAAACGCTGATTGCCGCCGGTGTGACGCGCATTACCCCGATCGAGACTATTCACGATGGCTACGACGGCGAACCCCACGACGGCGTTTATGCCCTGCAGCGCCTGAGTCGGCGCGTATCGGTCAGTCTGCCGGCGAACATACTGACCAGCCACTCCACACTTGATCAACTGCCAGCCCCACTACAACTGACCGGCCGGCCAATCATGGACAAGCCACAATTCGTCGGCCAGCCGCCGACTTCAGCGGCGCAGCTGTTCTTTCGCTCCGGCGGCAGCAGTGGCGCACCCGTGCTTTCCGGCTTCAGTTACCACGACTTCCAGCGCCAGATGCAGGCGGCCGCCGATGGCTTGCTCGCGGCCGGACTGGACCCGGCGCAGGACAGGGTCATGAACCTGTTTTTCAGCGGCGGGCTGTACGGCGGCTTTTCCAGTTTTGCCAAAGTGCTGGAACAACTGCAGGCCCGACACTGGCCGATGGGCGCCCCGGCGGACGACGATTACCGTGAGATCGCGCAGATGATCGAGGCTCAACGGATTACCGTGCTGATCGGCATGCCCGGCACCCTGCATCGGTTGTTTATCAACGAACAACAAATACTGCGGCGCTATGGTGGCGTCGACAAAGTCTTTCTCGGTGGCGAACACCTGAGTGAGCAAACCCGCGAGCTCTTGCAAAGTTGCGGCGTCAGCCTGATCCGCTCGGCGATCTACGGCAGCGTCGATGCCGGCCCCTTGGGGCATGCCTGCCGGGCCACGGCGGATGGCGTGTTCCATCTGATGAGCGACATCCAGCACCTGGAAATTGTCGATTTTGAACACGACGCGCCGGTCAGTGACGGCGAATCCGGTCGTCTGCTGGTGACCTCCCGTGGGCGTCAGGGCCAGTCCGTGCAGCGCTATGACATTGGCGACAGCGGACGCTGGTTACCCGGCCCGTGCGCCTGCGGTCTGACCTCGCCGCGCTTCGAACTGCTGCAACGCCACGGCAACCTGCTGCGCATCGGCACCGATTTCATTTCACTGGTGATTCTGGAGCAGCACCTTCAGACGCCGTTTCAACTGGTTCTCGATCATGGCCCTGACGGCCTGGAACGCATGCGCCTGCGCTGCCCTCTGGAACCGGCCGAGGCCCATCGACAGCTGCAGAATTATTCGACGCTGACCACGCTGGTGCAGACCGGTTTGCTCACGCTGGACGTCGAGCAATGTGCCGTCGAGCAGTTCGCCCGAAACCGGCACAGCGGCAAAACACCCTTACTGATTGATACGCGCCGCTGACAGCAGAAACCTGCACGCGGCCCATCGCCACTTCATACAAGAAGAAATCATGAACACGCTCATTGAATTGAACAACTTGCTCGGTTTTACCCGGCAACATTCGGCCTATTGCCGCGAACACTTCAGAGATGTCGCGGCCCCCATCAGCGCCTTGACCGAACTGCCCCTGATCGACCCGGAACAATACTGGCGTGACAGTCAGCATCCGCACCGGTGGCCAGTGTTGTCAGGCCCGCTGGAAGACGCGATGGTCTTCAAAACCGGGGGCACCACCGGCTCGGGAAAACTCTCGCTGTTTACCCGCGCAGAATGGCAAACCCTGGTGCGCGATTTCGGCAACCACCTCACGGCGCAACTGAACCCCGGCGACCGGGTCGCCAATCTGTTCTTCGTCGGCGACCTGTATGCCAGCTTCATTTTTCTCCACGACGCCCTGGCACATGTCCAGACCCCCGTCAGCGAATTTCCCTTCACCGGGGCCGTCGACAGCGCCGTACTGGCCGAGTCGATCGTTGCGTACCGGATCAATGTGCTGGCCGGTCTGCCGGCGCAAATGCTCAAATTCGCCGCCTGGCTGGAACGCCAGTCACGGATCCTGGAGGGCGTCGAAACCCTGCTCTACGGCGGCGAAAGCCTGTTCGCCGCCCAACTGCAAACGCTCCAGCGGGTGTTCCCGAACGCACGCATTGCCTCTATCGGCTACGCCAGCGTCGATGCCGGACTGATCGGCGTCAGCACCCGCGATTGCAGCCTGGGCGAACACCGGATGCTGGAGCGGCACAGCGTACTGGAGATCATCGACGAGGTGAGCGGTGAGGTCATCGAAGAGTGCAACCGTAACGGCAGGCTGGTCCTGACCAACCTCACCCGGCGCTTGATGCCGGTGATCCGCTATCCGGTCGGCGACCTCGCCTGCTGGCGTGAACCGGCAGGGACGCCGATGCGCAAGTTCGCCCTGATGGGCCGCAGCATGAACAGCCAGCGCGTGCGGGTGAGCGTGTTGAGTCTGGATACCGGTGACATCGGCGAGCTGGTGCGCAAGATCGCCGCCAGCGATGACTGGCAACTGCTCATCGAACAGCGAGCCAGCCAGGATCTGCTGAGCCTCAAGTGGGTACCCTGCACGCAAACGGCTGACATCAGCCAGGCAAGCTCAACCCTGCGCCGTGCGCTGATCGACCAATACCCGCTGATCGAGAAGCTGCAGTCCGATCAATTGCTGGAGCTGAACGTGATCGCCTGTGCGAACGATGAACTGACCTGTCATCCACGCTCCGGCAAACATCAGCGGGTCGTGGATCGACGGGTTTACGACCATCCGCAACAGGGGCACGCGTGATGGACACGACAATCATCCGCCGCTATCGCGTCGCCGATGCGCCGGCAGTCAGCCGCCTGTTCGAAGAAATCTACGGCGTGCATTACCCTCAACCCCACGTGTATCTGCCCTGGATGATCAGCCAGAACCACAGTGACGGTCGCTGGCACTCGCTGGTAGCGGTGGTCAACGAGCATATCTGCGGGCACGCCACGTTATTTCGCCAATCTGGCCGAAGCGCACTGGCGGAGCTGGCCCTGACTGTGGTGCACCCGGACACTCGCGGGCAAAACATCGCCACGCAATTGGGCCAGCAGCTGCTGATTCATGCCCAGGCGCTGGATTGCCGAGGCGTGACGATCAAGCAGGTCACGCACCACCCGTATACGCAGCGCATGGCCGCCGGCCTGGGGTTTCACAGCTGTGGTCTGTTGCCCGATTACGCACCCTCGCCGTTCGGTGGAACAGGGCGGGAGACGATTGTTGTCGGTCACTGCAGCATCGACGGTTATCAGCGCCCGCTGCCGGCACTCGCCTGGCCGCAGGATTGCCGCGAGCTGATGTCGCGTCTGGAGGCGGTGTTCGGTACCACCGACAATGCCGTGCCATGGAAAGGCCCGAAGATCCGCTTCGATCACGTATCAGGGCGCTATGACCTGCTGCTCAAGACCCTCGATGACAACCTGCTCGAGCAATTGGCACAACTGCCGGCGCACTGGCTGATTTCGATCAGACTCAGACTCGCCCAAGGGTTTTCCAGCGCGCTGCACAAACTGGCCGATGCCGGATTCGCTTTCACCGGGATTGTCCCCGATGACTACAGCGATGGCTGGCTGGCACTGTTTCATCGTGGCTACCAGGCCTCAACGCTGAGCCTGCACTGTCCACACATGCAGCACCTGCAGGATCAGGCCCAGCAGGCCGGCGAAAGGTATCAGGACTAAAAACGAAAACGGCCCACCCAATCAATGGGTGGGCCGTGGGTGACCGGCTCAGGCCTTGGACTTGACGCCTTGATCCACAGGTTTCGCCGCGTTGCCTTCACCGTAGGTTTTCAGGTTCTGCAGCACGTAGATCGCCTTCTTGTACTCGGGGATCAGGTTCTTGCCGTAGGCATTGCCATTGAGGCCATTGTTCTGAATGGCGTCGAGCTGGGTGGCGAAATACTCCAGCGCATTGAATTTTGCATCAGGGTCTTTGGTCACGCCGAAACGGTCGAACTTGTCGCCGGCATTGAGCAATGTAAAGGAGGTGATGTCGGAAATCAGTCCACGTTCACGCAGGAAAACACTCAGATTGCTCAGTTGCTTGACCGAAACATTCGCCGGATCGAACCCCTTGATATTTTTGCGCAGGCCCTGCTTGTCCATTTCGGCAGTGTTCAGCGCGGTCGGATTGGTGCCGACCTTGGCGAGCATCTGCTGCACCTTGAGGCTTTGCTTGACCTCCTTCTTCGCGCCTGTATTGCGAACCAGCACCCCTGCCTTGCTCTCCCAGCCGCCGACAATGCCGATCGTCATGAGAAGACTCCCTGTGAAATAACCATGAAATGTCCTTGCTGGACTACTTGAATGCCGGGAAGTATCTACCGGCGAACTGGTGGCACCAACCCTTTTAGTGCAGTCGCTTACAATTTTTGTACATTCTCGATACAAATTGCCAGAAGCTTACTGTGTCGCGGTTTCATGGCAGTTTGACGATTGCATCCGATGCTTTTTTGCGCCAGCTGACGAGAGGCTCGATTCATTTGTATCGGAGTCGACACGCCCCTTCCGTCAGCCCGACACTTTCTTGCACCAAAGTACTTAAAGCTTCCCCCTTCGCCGACGATACGCTGGTGTGACCCCGCCGTTTTTCCCCCGACCCCACAATAAGAATCGCAGTTCAAGGACCGGTATCCATGCCCGCATTCCGCACCATTCAGGCTCGCTACACGTTATTTCTGGTTCTGTTCATCCTGCTGCTGTCGGTGCTGACCGTGGTCGGCATCAGCCAATTGGTCGCACCCAAGCTGCGGCATACCGAAGAACAGGTGGTGCTCAACCGGATTGCCGAAGTCGCCGAACAGATCCAGGGCGAACTGAACAAAGTCCAGGCGCAACAGCGCAGCATCACCCAGACCATTCCGCTGCTAGACAGCGCGGCCATTGACACGGTGTTGCCGGGGCTGGTGGATCAGTACGGCGAGCTGAAAGTCTTCGGTGGCGGGATCTGGCCACTGCCGGGTCAGCGTGAAGCCGGGCGCAACAAGTTCAGCACGTTCTGGCACCGCGATGCCTCGGGCAAACTGGCGGTGAACACCTTCTGGAACAGCGACGCGGCGCCCAACTATTACGACCAGAGCTGGTACAAGGGCGGCATGCAGACACCGCGCGGCCAGTGCGCCTGGGCTGCGGCCTATAAAGATGATGCGAGTGCCGAGCCGCGTACCAACTGCGCCATGGCGATCCAGAAAAACGGTGCAGCGTGGGGCGTGTCGACCATCGACGTAACGCTGGGCTTCTTCAACGATCTGGTGGCGCGCAAGGAAAAAGACCTCAACGCTGAAATGCTGATCGTCGAGGCCGACGGCAAGATCATCAGCAACAGCTCGCGCATCAGCGGTCCGATCGTGCTGAAGAACATCAGCGAACTGGCCGCTGGTTCGACCTTCGCCAGTCAGGTCAAGGCTGGCCTGCAGAACCGCGATCAGGCGCAACGGGTCGAGTTCGACAACAACGGCGAAGCCAGCACTTTCTTCATGCGCCCGATCGAAGGCACGCCGTGGTTCCTGGCCACCGCCCTGCCAACGAAAATGCTCACCGCCCAGCGTGACGACGTGCTCAGCAGCCTGAGCCTGTTGCAGATTCCGCTGGTGATTCTGCTGGTGTTGTTGCAGGTCTACGCGATCCGCCAACTGGTTTCGCGCATGAAAGCGCTGAAAGCCAATATCGACTTGCTGTCCAGCGGCGATGCCGACCTTACCCGGCGCATCACCATCCGTGCCGAAGACGAACTGGGCGCCATCGGCCACTCGGTCAACACCTTTATTGCCTACCTGCAGAACATGATCGGTGAAGTCACCCAGGCCACCGGCGCCATGGCTTCGAGCCTGGACGACCTGCAGCGTACGTCGGCTAATACCAGCCAGATTTTGCTGCGCCATGCTTCGGAAACCGATCAGACCGTTACCGCCATCACCGAAATGAGTTCGACGGCCGAGAGCGTCGCGCAGAACGCCGCTGAAACCGCAGCGTTCACCCAGCGCGCCAATGAAAACGCCGATCGCTCACGGGTGGTGGTCGGTGAAGCGACCAACAGCGTAGTGGCCTTGATCGATGAAGTGGCCAGCGCCACCCAGAAAGTCGAGAACATGCAGCAAGACGCGCAGCGCATCACCGAGATTCTCGGAGTGATCGGCGCAATCGCCGGCCAGACCAACTTGCTGGCCCTCAACGCCGCCATCGAAGCCGCCCGGGCCGGTGAACAGGGTCGCGGTTTTGCCGTGGTCGCCGACGAAGTCCGCGCCCTCGCCGCCCGCACTCAGGCCAGCACCTCGGAAATCAACGAGATGCTGAGCCGCCTGACCCAAGGCGTGAGTTCGTCGGTCAGCGCCATGGAAAACACCCAAGCCAGCTGCCAGTCTGCCGCCGACGCCACGGCGCGGGTCAACTCGGGTCTGGATGAAATGGCCGGTTCGGTCAGCCACATCAACAGCCTCAGCACGCAGATCGCCACCGCTGCCGAACAGCAAAGTGCGGTGACCGAAGAGATCAACCGCAGCATGGTGCAGATCCGCCACATGGTCGAAGAACTGGTGCACAGCGGCGAGGTCAGCGAGCGCAACACCCGCCAGTTGCTGGAAGCCAACAACCGGGTGAGCGCGATCATGGGGCGGTTCAAAGTCCGGTGACCCCCCATTCTCCTGTAGGAGCTGCGGCACGCTGCGATCTTTTTGATCCTGGTTCATAAAAATCAAAGTCAAAAGATCGCAGCGTGCCGCAGCTCCTACAGGGGTCGTGTTTTATCTGACAGATTTGTAATCTCTCGCTCAGCAGGCTGTCAGGCTTGATCCATGATCATCCTGCCAGCCTGTCTTGTATCAACTTGAAACACTCCGTTGATGCCCGGCAGGATAATCCAGTCAAAATACTTTCCTTTTTGACCGTCATCCTTGTCGAGAGCCCACCATGCGAACCTCCCTGCGACTGGCCGCCCTCAGCGCCCTGCTCCTGTCCTCCCTGGCCCAGGCCGCCGATCTGATCCCGATCGAAGTGCATCGCGACGCCAATTGCGGCTGCTGCAAAAAATGGATCAGCCACCTCGAAGCCAACGGCTTCAAAGTCGAAGACCACGTCGAAAGCGACATGAGCAGCTTCAAGCAGCAACACGGCGTGCCACCGCGTCTGGGCTCGTGCCATACCGCACTGATCAACGGCAAGTTCGTCGAAGGCCATGTGCCGGCTGAACAAGTGCTGGCCCTGAGCAAGCGCGACGATCTGCTGGGTATAGCCGCACCGGGCATGCCCATGGGTTCGCCGGGCATGGAAATGGACGGCATGAGCGATGCCTATCAAGTGATCGGCCTGAAAAAGGACGGCACAGATGTGGTGGTGGCGGACTACCCGGCTCACTGATGCCTGCCGCTTACGTCGGGCTGTTCGCCGCCGCGTTCGGCGCTGCGACGCTGTTGCCGCTGCAATCCGAAGCGCTGCTGGTCGGCCTGATCGTCAGTGATCGTTACTGGCTCTGGGGCCTGCTGGGCGTGGCGACGCTGGGCAATGTCCTCGGTTCGCTGGTCAATTGGTGGCTGGGGCGCGGCCTCGAACGCTTTCAGGATCGACGCTGGTTTCCCGTCAGCCCGAACCACATGGCCACTGCGCGCAAACACTACGAGCGCTATGGTCACTGGTCGCTGCTACTGAGTTGGCTGCCGGTGATCGGCGATCCACTGACCCTGATCGCCGGCGTAATGCGCGAGCCGCTCGGGCGCTTTCTGCTGATCGTCACGCTGGCCAAAGCTGCGCGTTACGCCGTGGTGGCGATGCTGACCCTGGGCTGGCTCGGTTGAACATTCCGGCCATGGCGTTGCCTGTGGTTAACGTCGCCCTAATCCGGGCGTTCCAGCATCGGCCGATTTCCATGGAGTTTGCCCTTATGTCCGTCACGCTCACCCGCTGGCTGCCCGGCCTGTTCCTCAGCGCCGCGCTGCCGCTGTTTGCCCACGCCGCCGCACCCGCTGAAGCAGCGCCCGCTGCAGTCCCGAACAATGCCCCGACTTATGGCCCGGAGCTGCAAGGTTTCCAATACCCCTACACGCTCAAGCACTTTGCCTTCCAATCCCAGGGTAAATCCCTGCAGATGGGCTACATGGACGTCGCCGCCCACGGCAAGGCCAACGGGCGCACCGTGGTGCTGATGCACGGCAAGAACTTTTGCGCCGCCACCTGGGACAGCTCGATCAAGGCCTTGAGCGAGGCCGGTTACCGGGTCGTCGCGCCGGACCAGATCGGCTTCTGCACCTCCAGCAAACCCGATCACTACCAGTACAGCTTCCAGCAACTGGCGACCAACACCCAACAACTACTCAAGGCCTTGGGCATCCAGAAAGCCACCCTGCTCGGCCACTCCACCGGCGGCATGCTCGCCACTCGCTACGCGCTGCTGTTCCCGGATCAGGTCGAACAACTGGCGCTGGTCAATCCGATCGGTCTGGAGGACTGGAAAGCCCTCGGCGTGCCGTATCGCACCGTTGACCAGTGGTATCAGCGCGAGCTGAAAGTCACCGCCCAAGGCATTCGCGACTACGAGCGCAACACCTATTACGACGGCCGCTGGAAACCCGAATTCGAGCGCTGGGTCGACATGCTCGCCGGCCTGAGCAACGGCCCGGGCAAGACCCAGGTGGCCTGGAACTCGGCGCTGATCTACGACATGATCTTCACCCAGCCGGTGTACTACGAGTTCAAGGACCTGAAGATGCCGACCCTGCTGTTGATCGGCACCTCGGACACCACGGCCATCGGCAAGGACCTCGCGTCCCCCGAGGTCAAGGCGAAAATCGGCCACTATGAGGTGCTCGGCAAGCAGGTCGCCAAGCTGATTCCACAATCGACGCTGGTGGAGTTTCCCGGCATGGGCCACGCGCCGCAGATGGAAGAACCGGCGAAGTTTCACCAGGCCTTGCTCGGCTGGCTGAACAACCCCGATCCCGTTCGTTGATGAGGTAAGGCTGATGGCGGTGCAGATTGCAGTGATCGATGACTGGCAAGACGTGGCGCGGGAGGTGGTCGACTGGTCGCAGCTCGACAGCATCGGCGAAGTGACGTTTGTGCATGACTACCCGGCAGACAACGCCACCTTGGCCGCACGTCTGGGCCAGTACCAGGTGATCTGCGTGATGCGCGAGCGCACGCGTTTTGCTCAGGACCTGCTGCAGCGCCTGCCCAATCTCAAGCTGCTGGTCACCGGCGGCATGCGTAACGCAGCCCTGGACATGCCGGCGGCCGCCAGCCTCGGGATCAAGGTCTGCGGCACCGACAGCTACAAACACGCGGCGCCGGAACTGACCTGGGCCTTGATCATGGCGGCCACGCGCAATCTGCTGAACGAAGCCAACTCCCTGCGCGCCGGCGGCTGGCAGCAAGGGCTGGGCGGTGACCTGCACGGCAAGACGTTGGGCATCCTCGGTCTGGGCAGCATCGGCCAGAAGGTCGCGCAATTCGGCCAGGTGTTCGGCATGCGCGTGATTGCCTGGAGCGAAAACCTCACCGCCGAACGCGCACAGCAGGCCGGCGTGACCTGGGTCAGCAAGCAGCAATTGTTCGAACAGGCTGACGTGCTGTCGGTGCATCTGGTGCTCAGCGAGCGCAGTCGCGGGCTGGTTGATGCGCAGGCGCTGGACTGGATGAAACCCACTGCGCTGCTGGTCAACACCGCCCGCGGGCCGATCGTCGACGAGGCAGCGCTGATCAAGGCGCTGCAGAAACAGAAGATCGCCGGGGCGGCGCTGGATGTATTCGATCAGGAGCCGCTGCCTGATTTGCATCCGTTCCGCACCCTGGACAACGTATTGGCCACGCCGCATGTGGGGTATGTCAGCCGGCAGAACTATGCACAGTTCTTTGCGCAGATGATCGAGGATATTCAGGCTTGGGCAGCAGGTAATCCAATCCGAATCCTCAACTGATCCTATGTAGGAGCTGCCGAAGGCTGCGATCTTTTGATCTTGTTTTTAAGATCAAGGTCAAAAGATCGCAGCCTTCGGCAGCTCCTACAGGTACTTCAGCAGACACGAAATCAACAAACTGCCCGCACCACAACAGTGCGCCCTGCCTCTCCACTAGCACAAAATCGTGACCGATCAGTCACCGTTTTAGCCCTCTCCCTGAAAAAAACCTGCCCTTCGTCGGTGCGCTCCTGCTTGAACACCACGGATTTCGCTGCCTGCCAACCGATTGTCGAACAATTTACCCGTTTGCTGCCGCCCGCTCTAGGATCTGGCCTAGACTGATTTTCACGGGTTAAAACCGGTCAGTTACAAACCCGAAAAATTGTCGAAACTTTTGCAGATGGCGGCGGGTCATCTGAAAGGCAGGGTCAACGCGAGTGGTGCAATCCTTGCAACGGCCCCTTCACCCATTCTGCTTGCACGTGTTGGGTAGCGTTTGCTCACCGATGCGTGGCGCTTTTGCGCCCGGCCACAGGATTTGGCCACAGCTTGTTCGATACAAGAATCAGATCAACGACACGGGAGATTCATATGATCAGTGCGGCATTGGATATTCAGGGAGAGCGTGCTCAGCAGGCGGTTGGTGAATCGAGCACGGTGAGTCTTCCCGGCAGCCGGTCGATCAACGTCCCGGGCACCAAAACGCTGACGCCGGTCGCCAGCCAGAATCCCAACAAGAAGAAAGTGTTGTTCGTCACCTCGGAAATCGCCGATCTGGTGAAGACCGGTGGTCTGGGGGACGTCTCCGCCGCCCTGCCCCGCGCCATGGCGCACCTGCACGATGTGCGCGTGTTGATCCCCGGTTACCCGCAGGTGATGCACAGCGAGAACCCGATCCACATCATCGGCGAACTCGGCGGCCATGCCGCGTTGCCTCCGTGCAAGATCGGCCGCATGGACATGCCGGACGGCTTGGTGATTTACGTCCTGATCTGCCCTGAACTGTATGAGCGTGAAGGCTCGCCCTACGGCGCGAACAACGGCCGCGACTGGCCGGACAACCATATCCGTTTCGCCCGTCTGGGCCTGGCCGCTGCCGACATCGCCGCCAACCTCGCACAAATTCACTGGTGCCCGGATCTGGTGCACGCCCACGACTGGCCGGCCGGTCTGGCCCCTGCCTATATGCACTGGCGCGGGCAGCGCACGCCGACCCTGTTCACCATTCACAACCTCGCCTATCAAGGCGTGACCAGCCTCGGCTCGTGCCCGGAGCTGGGTATTCCGACCCACGCCCTGCAACAGGAAGGCATGGAGTTCTACGGCAAGATGTCGTTCCTCAAGGCCGGCATGGCCTATTCGAGCCACATCACCACCGTCAGCGCGACCTATGCGCAGGAAATCACCACTCCGGATTTTGGCTGCGGTCTCGACGGTTTTCTCGCCGCCAAGACCCAGCAAGGCTTGCTCAGCGGCATCCCCAACGGCATCGACGAGAGCTGGGACGCGGCCACTGATCCGCACCTGTTCGCGCCGTTCGCCATCGGCGACTGGGAAGGCAAAGCGATCAATGCCGCCCATGTACGTGAACTGTTTGGCTTGAAAGATTCCAGCGGCCCGCTGTTCGCCGTGGTTTCGCGTCTGGTGTATCAGAAAGGCCTGGACCTGACTGAAGCGGTGTCCGAATACATCGTGCAGAACGGCGGCCAGATCGCAATCATCGGCCGTGGCGAGCCGGAAGAAGAACAGGCCATGCGTGAACTGGCGCTGCGCTTCCCCGGGCAGATCGGCGTGCGCATCGGCTTCAATGAAACCGACGCCCGGCGCATGTTCGCCGGCAGCGATTTCCTGCTGATGCCGTCGCGTTATGAACCCTGCGGCCTGAGCCAGATGTACGCCCAGCGCTTCGGCTCGTTGCCGGTGGCGCGCAATACCGGCGGCCTGGCCGACACCATCGAGAACGGCGTCACCGGTTTCCTCTTCGACGAATCCACTGTCGAGAGCTACCGCGAAGCCCTGAGCCGCGCGTTCAAGGTCTTTGCCTTTCCCGAACTGCTCAATGCCATGCGCTGCCGGGCAATGGCTGCGCCGTTCAACTGGTGCAAAGCGGTCGAACCCTACGCCGAACTCTACGAACAACTGGTCGCCAAGGCGCTGGGTAAAGCCGGCCACAAATAACTCAGGGAGCTTTTCACAATGCCGTTACGGACCCAAGAAAACTGGCCCCACGGCGCGATCATGCAGGACGCCGAACACACTCAGTTTGCGCTGTGGGCACCGGATGCGTTTTACGTCAGTGTCGAACTTGAAACCGGCCAGTCCTTGCCGATGTTACCGCAGGCCGATGGCTGGTTCGTGATCAAGACCCGGTGCCCGGCGGGCACCCGCTACCGCTTCAACATCGATGGTGAACTGGAGGTGCCCGACCCGGCCTCCCGCGCCCAGGACGGCGACCTTGACCGCCACAGCGTGGTGGTCGATCCGCTGGCCTACGACTGGCGACATACCACCTGGCACGGCCGGCCGTGGAGCGAAGCGGTGATCTACGAGCTGCATGTCGGCGCGCTCGGCGGCTTTGCCGAAGTCGAGCAGCATCTGGCGCGTCTGGTCGAGCTGGGCATTACCGCCATCGAACTGATGCCCCTGGCGCAGTTTCCCGGCACACGCAACTGGGGTTATGACGGCGTGCTGCCTTTCGCACCGCAAGCCTCCTATGGCACCCCGGAACAACTCAAACATCTGATCGACAGCGCCCACGGCCATGGTCTGGCGGTGATTCTCGACGTGGTCTACAACCACTTCGGCCCCGACGGCAATTACCTCGGGCGCTACGCCAAAGGTTTTTTCCGCGAAGACAAGCACACGCCATGGGGCGCGGCGATCGATTTCCGCCGCCGTGAAGTGCGGGACTTCTTCATTGAAAACGCGCTGATGTGGGTGCTCGAATACCGCTTCGACGGGCTGCGCCTAGACGCAGTGCACGCGATCGAAAGCCCGGATTTCCTGCCCGAACTGGCGCAGCGTATTCGTCAGCAGATCGATCCGAGCCGCCACGTCTGGCTCACCGTGGAAAACGAGCTCAATCAGTCGAGCCTGCTCGAAGAGGATTACGACGCGCAGTGGAACGACGACGGCCACAATGCCCTGCACGTGCTGCTGACCGGCGAAACCGACGCCTATTACGCTGACTATGCGCTGCAACCCACCGAGCAACTGGCGCGGTGTTTGAGCCAGGGCTTCGTGTTTCAGGGCCACATCACCCGCCACGGCGAACCGCGCGGCGAGCCCAGCGAACACCTGCCCTCCACCGCTTTCATCCTGTTCCTGCAGAACCACGACCAGATCGGCAACCGGGCCTTCGGCGAACGTCTGCATCACCTGGCCGATCCGCGCGCGGTGCAGGCTGCCACTGTGCTGTTGCTGCTGTCACCGATGATTCCGCTGATGTTCATGGGCGACGAATTCGCCGCCGAGCAACCGTTCCTGTTCTTCACCAGCCACCACGGTGAACTGGCGGATCTGGTGCGCGAAGGTCGGCGCAATGAATTCGCCGGGTTCAGCGCCTTCACCGATCCGCACAAGCGCGAGCAGATTCCCGATCCGAATGCCGAGCAGACTTTCCACGCCTCGCAGCCGCGCCTCACAGGCAGCGGCAGCGCGAAACAGCAGGAAACCCTCGCGCTGTACCGGCAACTGCTGCAATTGCGCCACCGCTACATCATTCCCCATCTGTCCGGCACCCAGGCGCTTGGGGCGCACATGCTCGGCCATGGCGCGGTCAGTGCGCGCTGGCGTCTGGGTGATGGCAGCGAGCTGCGAATTGACCTGAACCTCAGCGATACGCCAGTGGTCAACCCTGCACAGACCGACGCCGTGTGGCTGTTTCAGCAGCCGCCCGCCGTTGCCCTGTCGGAACCGGGCGTACTGCCCGCGTATTGCGCGCTTGTCAGCCTCACGGCCGCAACCCCCTTGCAACCTCTGGATGGAGAGCGCCTATGAGCGATGCGCAACTGGAAATACTCGCAAGCCGCGCCGGCCTCGCCGTCGACTGGATCGACGCCAACGGCCGCCCGCAGAAAGTCGCCCCGGCGGTGCTGCGCAATGTTCTCACCGGCCTGGGTCATCCGGCCAATACCACACAGGAAATCGACGCCAGTCTGCTGCAACTGCAGCAAGTGCAGCAGGATCGCCACCTGCCGCCACTGTTGACCGCAGATGTCGGGGTCAGCGTTGACCTGGCCCGCTATTTCGAGCCTGAAACGCCTTGCGAAATCCACCTCGAAGACGGCTCACGGCTTAACCTCAAACTCGACGCCGAAGCAAAACTGCCCGGTTTGATCCCGGTCGGTTATCAGCAGGTGCACATCGCCGATCAATATTTCACCCTGGCCGTGGCCCCCGAGCGCTGCTTCAGCGTCGGCGATGCGGTAGACAACCCGATCCCTCGCGTCTGGGGGTTGAGCGCGCAGTTGTACAGTCTGCGCCGCCCCGGCGACTGCGGCTTCGGCGACACCCAGGCGCTGGAAGAACTGGCGCGGGTGGCCGGCGAGCGCGGTGCCGATGCGCTGGCAATCAGTCCGCTGCATGCGATGTTCAGCGCCGACACCGGGCGCTACAGTCCTTATTCGCCGTCCAGTCGCCTGTTTCTCAACGCCTTGTATGCCGCACCGGGCGCCATCCTTGGCGAACGCGCACTGCGCGATGCGATCGACGCCAGCGGTCTGGCCGAGCAATTCCGGCAACTGGAAGACTTGAAGCTGATCGACTGGCCCACCGCCGCCGACGCCAAACAGAAATTGCTGCAAGCCTTGTACGACGGCTTCGTCGCGGGCGAGCATCCGTTGCATCCGGACTTCGCCAGTTTCCGCCATGCCGGTGGCGAAGCCCTGGAAAACCACTGCCGTTTCGAAGCCATTCAGGAAATGCGCGCCGCCCGTGGCGAGAGCCTCGACTGGCGCGAATGGCCGGAACACTGGCATGACCCGCGCGGCGCCGCCCTCGAAGCCTTTGCCGAGGAATACGCCGAACGCATCAGTTACTTCGCCTTTTGCCAGTGGCTGATCCACCGCTGCCTGGAGCGCGCGCAAACGGCTGCGCGCAGTGCCGGCATGGGCATCGGCCTGATCGCCGATCTCGCGGTCGGTGCCGACGGCGCCGGCAGTCAGGCCTGGAGCTTTCAGGACGAACTGCTCGCCTCGCTCACCGTCGGCGCCCCCCCAGACATTCTCAATCGCTCCGGTCAGGGCTGGGGGATTTCCGCGTTTTCCCCCGAAGGCCTGATCCGCAACGGCTTCCGTGCGTTCATCGACATGCTGCGCGCCAACTTCGCCCACGCTGGCGGGCTGCGCATCGACCATGTAATGGGCCTGCAACGCCTGTGGGTTATCCCCAACGGCGCGGCCCCGGCCGATGGCGCTTATCTGTATTACCCGTTTGACGATCTGCTGCGCCTGCTGACTCTTGAGTCCCATCGGCATCAGGCGATCGTCCTCGGCGAAGACCTCGGTACCGTGCCCGACGGTCTGCGGGAAAAACTCAGTGCGCGGGCGATCCTCGGCATGCGCGTGCTGCTGTTCGAACAGGACAACACGTATTTCAAACCGATCCTCGACTGGCCGGACAACGCGCTGGCGACCACCAGCACCCACGACCTGCCGACGCTCAACGGTTGGTGGCATGGCCGCGATATCGACTGGAACGCGCGTCTGGAATTTGTCGACCCCAACGGTGAAATCGAATGGCGTCGCCATCGCCAGCGCGAGCGCGAAGGCCTGCGCGGGGCCTTGAGCCAAGACCCGCAAAACTTCCGCGAAGAGTCCCATGAAGCCGATCAAGTGGTCGATGCCAGCGTGCGTTTCCTCGGTCATACCCGCGCACCGCTGGTGTTGCTGCCGCTGGAAGATGCGCTGGGCATCGACGAGCAGGCCAACCTGCCGGGCACCATCGACAGCCACCCGAACTGGTCGCGACGCCTGCCCGGCAACAGCGAAGCCTTGCTTGATGGCGCCGATGCCGCGCGCCGTCTGGAACTGCTGGCCTGTGCCCGCCTGCAAGCTGCCGAGCGTGACCAATGAACCAGACCCTCATCCAACCCCTGCGAGCCACCCTGCGCCTGCAATTTCACAAGGGTTTCACTCTGGAACAGGCGGTGCCGCTGGTGCCGTACTTTGCCCGCCTCGGCATCAGCCACATCTATGCCTCACCGCTGCTCGCGGCCCGCGCCGGTTCGATGCACGGCTACGACGTGGTCGACCCGACCCAGGTCAATCCGGAACTCGGCGGCGAACCGGCGCTGCGGCGTCTGGTCGGCACCCTGCGCGATCACAACATGGGCCTGATCCTCGACATCGTCTCCAATCACATGGCGGTTGGCGGTGGTGACAACCCGTGGTGGCTCGATCTGCTGGAATGGGGCCGCCTGAGTCCGTACGGCGAGTTCTTCGACATCCAGTGGCACTCACCGGACCCGTTGATGGAAGGCCAGTTGTTGCTGCCGTTTCTCGGCAGCGATTACGGTGTGGCGCTGCAGGAAGGCACGCTGAAACTGCATTTCGATGCGCAGCAAGGTCGCTTCCACGTCGAGCATTACGAGCATCACTTTCCGATCTGCCCGAATGACTACGGCGACTTGCTCAAACCGGTCGAAGCGCTGAAATCCCTGGCCGATCGTTTCAGCGCCCTGAGCTACCAGACCGACGCGCATGCGCTGGCGATGCCGCTCAAGGCTGAACTGAAAGAGCTGGCAAGCGATCCGCAGATTCTCGCCTCGATCGAGAAAATTCTCGCGCATTACGACTCCACGACTGCAGAAGGCTTCGACAAGCTGCATCAATTGCTCGAACGCCAGAGCTACCGTCTCGCCAGTTGGCGTACCGCAGCGGACGACATCAACTGGCGGCGCTTTTTCGACATCAACGAGCTCGGTGGCCTGCGCGTAGAGCGCCCCGCCGTTTTCGAAGCGACTCACGGCAAGATCTTTCAGTTGATCGCCGAAGGCCTGGTCGACGGTTTGCGCATCGACCATATCGATGGCCTCGCTGACCCGCGCGGTTACTGCCGCAAGTTACGCCGGCGCCTCGATTTGCTTGCGCCGGGTCGGCACTTGCCGATCTACGTCGAGAAGATTCTCGGCGAAGGCGAAACCCTGCGCACCGATTGGGCGGTGGATGGCAGCACCGGTTACGAGTTCATGAATCAGCTGTCGTTGCTGCAACACGACCCGGATGGCGAACACGTCCTCGGCGACCTCTGGCAACGCCGCACCGAGCGTCCGGCGGCGTTCATCGAAGAAGCGCAACTGGCGCGCCAGCAGATCCTCAACGGCTCGCTGGCCAGTGACTTCGAAAGCGTCGCCCAGGCGCTGCTGCAAGTGGCCCGGGATGACCTGATGACCCGCGACCTGACCCTCGGCGCAATCCGCCGGGTGTTGCAGGCGCTGATCGTGCATTTCCCGGTGTATCGCACTTACATCAGCGCGCTCGGGCGCTCGGCGCAGGATGAACAGTTTTTCCAGCAAGCCATGGACGGTGCCCGCCAGACCTTGGGCGAAGGCGACTGGCCGGTGCTCGATTGTGTGGCGGCCTGGCTCGGTGGCACGCCCTGGCGGCACAAGCCGCGCGGGCGCTCGCGCAAGATCCTCAAGCACGCTTGCGTACGCTTCCAGCAACTGACTTCGCCGGCAGCCGCCAAAGCCGTCGAAGACACCGCGCTGTATCGTTCGGCGGTGCTGCTGTCGCGCAATGACGTCGGCTACAACACCGAGCAGTTCAGCGCACCGGTCAGTGATTTCCATGCGGTCAATCAGCAACGGCTGGCGGCGTTCCCCGACAACTTGCTGGCCACCGCCACCCACGATCACAAACGTGGCGAAGACACCCGCGCACGACTGGGGGTGCTCAGTGAACGCAGCCACTGGTACGCCGAACAGGTCGAGTTGTGGCGCGCCCTCGCCCGGCCGTTGCGCGACGATGACCAAGTGCCGTCGTCCGGTGAAGAACTGATCCTGTATCAGGCGTTGCTCGGCAGTTGGCCGCTGCAACTGAGCGATGACGATCAGTCAGGTTTCAGCGACTACGCCGAGCGCATCTGGCAGTGGCAACAGAAAGCCCTGCGCGAAGCCAAGTTGCAAAGCAGTTGGAGCGCGCCGAATGAAACCTACGAAAACGCTGCGCAGACGTTCACCCAACGCCTGCTCACCGGTGATGAAGGTGAGCTGCTGCGTGCCGCACTGAGCAAGACCGTCAACAGCATCGCGGCAGCCGGCGCCCTTAACAGTCTGGCGCAAACCTTGCTGCGCATGACCGTGCCGGGGGTGCCGGATCTGTATCAGGGCAACGAGTTCTGGGACTTCAGCCTGGTCGATCCGGACAACCGCCGGCCGGTGGATTACGCCGCGCGTGCGCAGGCCCTGGACGGACACGCGCCGCTCCAGGAACTGCTGGCGAACTGGCGTGACGGGCGCATCAAGCAATCGCTGATCGCTCAAGTGCTGAACCTGCGGGCCGAACACGCCGAGCTGTTTCGCCGGGGCACGTATCAGGCCCTGGAGGTGCTGGGCGAGCAGGCGCACAACGTGCTCGCGTTCGCCCGTGAGCACGAGGGCCGCTACGCCATCGTGATCGTGCCGGTCCGCTGTGCGACGTTGCTGGAAAACAGTGCCATCCCTCAGGTCGATGCGCTGCACTGGGGCGACACGCGGGTGGTTTTACCGTTCGCCGCCTCCGACACAAACCTGAAGGGACTTTTTCACAGCAGCGCAGTCACAAAAAACAGGGAGCTGAACGTCAGCGCCGCGCTGGGGGATATCCCGGTCAATCTCTTTATCCAACTCTTTACGTAACGACGAGTTCAGTTCAGGAGCATTGCGATGAGTACCGACGATAAACGCATCCGCGAGTTCGCCTATCAGATCTGGGAATCGGAAGGTAAGCCGGAAGGTCACGAAGCCCGTCATTGGGAGATGGCGCGCAAACTGGCTGAAGCCGAAGCTTTGGCGCCGAAGAAATCACCGAAAGCGGCGGGCAGCAAGACCGCCGGCAAAGGCACCGACAGCAAGGCCCCGGCGGCCAAGCCCAAGGCGCCAGCGGCCGCAAAGGCCAAGCCGGCCGGCGCCGCCAAAGTCGTACCACCGGGTGAAAAAGCCGCCGAGAAAAAGCCCCGCGCCCCACGCAAGCCCCCGGCCAACTGACACACCCGGATTATTGAACTGAATGACCGTGTGGCGGGTTTGCTCGCCACCGAGGACTAACTCGTCCTCAAGAAACATACAACCTCCCTGTAGGAGTGAGCCTGCTCGCGATAGCGATGTATCAGGCGAAATCGAGATCGAATGGCAGACCGCTATCGCGAGCAGGCTCACTCCTACAAGGTTTTGTATCAGCCGAGAATTTCCCCGTTTTGCAGGAGCAATCATGACCCGTCCAAAGAATACCGAGCCCGCAGCGCACGCTGAACCTTCGAGAATCCGTGAAGGCCTGCCCTTCCCGCTCGGTGCGACCTGGGATGGTCTGGGGGTTAACTTTGCACTGTTTTCCGCCAATGCCACCAAGGTTGAACTGTGCATTTTCGACGATGCCGGCGAAGTCGAGCTCGAACGCATCGAACTGCCGGAATACACCGACGAGATCTACCACGGCTATCTGCCCGACGCCCACCCGGGGCTGATCTACGGCTACCGCGTGTATGGCCCGTATGACCCGGCCAACGGCCATCGCTTCAACCACAACAAACTGCTGATCGACCCGTACGCCAAACAACTGGTCGGCGAGTTGAAATGGTCCGAGGCACTGTTCGGCTACACCATCGGCCACCCCGACGCCGACCTCAGTTTCGATGAACGCGACAGCGCGCCGTTCGTGCCCAAGTGCAAGGTCATCGACCCGGCGCACACCTGGGGCAACGACCACCGCGTCAGCGTGCCGTGGGACAAAACCATCATCTATGAAACCCACGTACGCGGCATCAGCATGCGTCACCCTTCGGTGCCGGAGAACGTGCGCGGTACCTTTGCCGGGTTGATGGTCGACGACGTTCTTGAGCACATCCGCAAACTCGGCGTGTCGAGCGTGGAATTGCTGCCGATCCATGCCTTCGTCAATGACCAGCACCTGCTGCAAAAGGGCATGACCAACTACTGGGGCTACAACAGCATCGCCTTCTTCGCCCCGGATCCGCGTTATCTGGCCAGCGGCAAGATCGCCGAGTTCAAGGAGATGGTCGCGCACCTGCACGAGGCCAATCTGGAAGTGATCCTCGACGTGGTCTACAACCACACCGCCGAGGGCAACGAACAAGGTCCGACCCTGTCGATGCGCGGCATCGACAACGCTTCCTACTACCGCCTGATGCCGGACGATAAGCGCTACTACATCAACGATTCCGGCACCGGCAACACCCTCGACCTCAGTCATCCGTGCGTGCTGCAAATGGTCACCGACTCGCTGCGCTACTGGGCCAGCGAGATGCACGTCGACGGCTTCCGCTTCGACCTGGCAACGATTCTCGGGCGCTATCACGATGGTTTCGATGAGCGTCACAGCTTCCTCGTCGCCTGCCGCCAGGACCCGGTGCTGCGCCAGGTGAAAATGATCGCCGAGCCGTGGGACTGCGGCCCCGGTGGCTATCAGGTCGGCCACTTCCCGCCGGGCTGGGTCGAGTGGAACGACAAATTCCGCGACACCGTGCGCGCGTTCTGGAAGGGCGATGACGGCCAGGTCGCCGACTTCGCCAGTCGCATGACCGCGTCCGGCGAGATGTTCAATCAGCGCGGACGGCGGCCGTACTCGTCGGTGAACTTCATCACCGCGCATGACGGCTTCACCCTCAACGATCTGGTGTCGTACAACGACAAGCACAACGAAGCCAACGACGAGAACAACCAGGACGGCAGCAACAACAACCTGTCGTGGAACCACGGCGTCGAAGGCCCGACCGATGACCCGGAGATCAATGCACTGCGCCATCGGCAGATGCGCAACTTCTTCGCCACGCTGCTGCTGTCGCAAGGCACGCCGATGATCGTCGCCGGCGACGAATTTGCCCGCACCCAGGACGGCAACAACAACGCCTATTGCCAGGACAGCGAGATCGGCTGGGTCAACTGGGACCTGAGCGAGGACGGCAAGGCGCTGCTCAAATTCGTCAAACGCCTGATCAAGTTGCGTATGGCTTATCCGATCCTGCGCCGGGGCCGTTTCCTGGTCGGCGAGTACAACGAGGACATCGGCGTCAAGGACGTCACCTGGTTGGCGCCGGACGGCACCGAGATGACCACCGAGCACTGGCATGACGCGCACAACCGTTGCCTGGGCATGCTGCTCGACGGTCGCGCGCAGGAAACCGGGATCCGCCGCAAAGGTGCCGATGCGACGTTGCTGCTGGTGGTCAACGCCCATCACGACATCGTCAACTTCAGCCTGCCGGAGGTGCCGGAAGGCAGTTTCTGGACCTGCATGATCGACACCAATCAGCCATCGATTCGCGGTCAGGAACGCTTCGAGTTCGGCCATGAGTATTCGGTCACCGGACGTTCGCTGCTGCTGTTCGAACTGCAACGCGAAGAAGAAGACTGATATGGACCTGCACAGTTATCTGGCGCGCCGCCCGCCGGACTATCTCGACACCGCCGCACTCGGCCATTGCCTGCGGGCGCTGGTCGAGGCCGGTCTGGATCAGTTGCCGTTACCGGGCAGCGGCCGCACGCTGGAGCGTTTTCAGCGTCTGGCTGAAGTCGGCGGACATGATCTGGGCTTGTGCAAACTCTACGAAGGCCACACCGACGCATTGGCGATCATCGAACAGCTCGGTGGTTCGCCCACGCCGGGCAGCACTTGGGGCATGTGGGCGGCTGAACCACCGCAGGCGCGGGTGCAAGTGCGCCCGGCCGGGCACATGGTGCGCCTCGACGGGCGCAAGGCCTGGTGCTCCGGGGCGGCGGTGCTCAGCCATGCGCTGCTCACCGCATGGGACGCCGAGGATCGTCAGCAACTGGTCGCGGTAGCGCTGGATCAACCGGGCGTGACCATCACCGATCAGGGCTGGCAAGCGGTCGGCATGGGTGCCACCGGCAGCGTCGAAGTGTTGTTCGACGGCGCTGAAGCCCAGGCCATCGGCGAACCCGGTGACTACTTGAATCGTCCGGGTTTCTGGCAAGGCGGGATCGGCATCGCGGCATGCTGGTACGGCGCGGCGCGGCAGATCGCCGAGGCGCTACGGCAACACTGCGCGCAACGTCAGGAGCCGCACGCCCTCGCCCATCTCGGCGCGGTCGATACGGCGTTGTACGCGGCAGCCAATGTGCTGCGCTTCAGTACCTTGCACATTGATGCGCATCCCGAAGCCGATGCCGAACTGTTGGCCCGGCGCGCCCGTGCCGTGGTCGAGCAGTCGGCCGAACAAGTGATGCGCGAGACCGGTCGGGCGCTGGGTGCCGGGCCGTTCTGCAAGGATCGGCACTTCGCCCGTCTGATCGCTGATCTGCCGGTGTTCCTGCGCCAGAGCCATGCTGAGCGTGATCTGGCGGCCCTTGGCCAAACGCTGGCCGAACACCCCGAGGAGGCCTGGACGCTATGAATGCCGTGAACAAACCCGATCCGATCATCGGCCACCAAGGCACTTCGCTGCTGCAATGGCAACATTCCCGGCACCTCGCGGCGCTGGACAGCGTCGATGTCCTCAGCCTGGTGCCACCGGGCGCGCGGGCGGTGATTGTCGCCCCGCACCCGGACGACGAAGTGCTCGGCTGCGGCGGGATGTTGCAGTTGCTGGCCGCCGCCGGGCGTCAGTTGCAGTTGATCTCGGTCACCGATGGCAGCGCCAGTCACCCCGGCTCCGAGCGCTGGCCGGTGGAGCGTCTGAGCGTGGTGCGGCCGCAGGAATCAGCCGAAGCCCTGCGCCGCCTCGGCGTGCCGCTGCACCGGATGAAATGGCTGCGCGGCGGTTTCAGCGATAGCCAGGTCGCTGCGGATGAGCCGTCGCTGGTCGCGTTCATCGAACGCCACCTGCGCCCCGGCGACGTGGTGTTCAGCACCTGGTGCGAGGACGGCCACTGCGATCACGAAGCCGCCGGCCGCGCGAGTATCGAAGCCGCGCGGCGGGTCGGCGCCACTTGCCACGAATTGCCGGTATGGACCTGGCACTGGGCCTCACCCGAAGACGCCTCGGTGCCATGGCAGCGCGCGCGCAAAATTCTGTTGTCACCCGAGCAGGTGGCGCGCAAACGCCACGCGATCCATGCCTTCGCCAGTCAGTTGGAGGGCGACCCGCAAGCCGGGCTGCAACCGGTATTGGCGCCGTACGTGCTGGATCGTCTGCTGCAACCTTTCGAAGTGGTGTTTCTATGAGCGTCGATGATCGTTACTTCGACGGATTGTTCAGCGCCAATGATGATCCCTGGGCCTTCCGTGAGCGCTGGTACGAACAGCGCAAACGCGCGATCACCCTCGCCGCCCTGCCCCGTGCGCATTACCGGGCGATCTTCGAGCCCGGCTGCGCCAATGGCGAACTCAGCGCGGAACTTGCCGAGCGCTGCGACCGCCTGCTGTGTTGCGACACCGCCAGTGCCGCGGTGAATTTGGCGCGTACCCGATTGAGCCTGTTTGACCACGCCGAAGTGCGTCAGAGTCGCTTGCCCGGCGACTGGCCGGAGGAAAAATTCGACCTGATTGTATTTAGCGAAATCGGCTACTACCTCGATGCCCAGGATCTGACAGAAGTGATCCGGCGCATCAGTCAATCCCTGACCGCGGACGGCCAGTTGCTGGCCTGCCACTGGCGCCCGCCCATCGACGGCTGCCCGCTCAATGCCCGGCAGGTGCACGACCTGATCCACGAGCAATTACCGCTGCCGCGTCTGGCCTTGCATCAGGAAGCGGACTTCATTCTTGAAGTCTGGAGCCGCGAGCCGCGCTCGGTGGCCGCATTGGAGGGCCTGCGATGATCGGCATTCTGATTCCCGCGCACAACGAGCAAGACCTGCTGGAGCAGTGCCTGACTGCCGCCGTGCGCGCAAGTAAACACGGGCTGCTGGCCGGCGAACCGGTCGAAGTGCTGGTGGTGCTCGACAGCTGCACCGATCGCTCGGCGCAGATCGTCAGCGGCTTTCCGGTACTGAGCCTGCACATCGACGCGCGCAACGTCGGCCAGGCCCGGGCCGCTGGCGCGCAGGTGTTGCTGGAGCGTGGCGCGCGCTGGATCTCCTGCACCGACGCTGACAGCCGTGTGGCCGATGACTGGCTGGTGGCGCAGTTGGGGCTGGGTGCGGATGCGGTCTGCGGCACGGTGACCGTCGAACATTGGGATCCGTCATTCGACGAAAGCGCGCAAATCCGCTATTACAGCCACTATCAGGCGCGGGATGGGCATCGCCATATCCACGGCGCCAATCTTGGGGTTAGTGCCGATGCTTATCGTTGGGCCGGGGGATTCGCGCCCTTGACCTGCGATGAGGACGTGCAACTGGTGCGGCAACTGGAATTGCTCGGTGCCGACATCGCCTGGAGCCACCGTCCGCAAGTGCACACCAGCGCCCGTCTGGACAGCCGTGCCCGGGGCGGTTTCGGGGACTACCTGCGAAAATTGGTACAGTTAGACATAAAAAAAGCGGATCAGATTGATCTGTAACGCGACGAACCGGTTTTCATGAGCAATACTCTGCTGCGCGGCAATCCAGGGTTGGGAGCGTCGCACAGCAATCCATTCGCCTTCACGGGTCGAGCGCACCTGCTTTTGCACGGTGCAGATTCGGCTGAGGGCCTGACTCGACAAGGACGTAGCACCCATGAAACCGTTATTCCTCAACGAAAACCCGCCGCCGGTACAGATCTGGAACAGTGCCCCGCAGTTGGACAACATTCCCGTCATCAACACCCATAGCCTCGTTCCCCGCGGTGCTCGCGCCGTCGTCGTCGCCCCGCATCCGGGTGATGAAGTGGTGACCTGCGGCGGCCTCCTGCAATTGCTCTCCAGCCTTGGCCATCCGCTGCAACTGCTGTCGATCACTGACGGCAGCGCCAGCCATCCCGGCTCGCGACAATGGTCGGAAAAACGCCTGAGCGTGTTCCGTCCGCAAGAGAGCGTCGAAGCCCTGCGTCGGCTCGGCCTGCCGATGCACAGTCTGAAATGGGTGCGCGGCGGATTTACCGACAACGCGCTGCTCGAACGCGAGACCGAAATCACCAGCTTCATCGCGCGTTATCTGCGCCCCGGCGACGTGGTGTTCAGCACTTGGCGCAACGACGGCAACGACGACCACGAAGCGGTCGGACGTGCGAGTGCCAAAGCGGCAGCGCAAGCCGGAGCCACCTATCACGACGTGGCAGTCTGGGCCTGGCACTGGCCGGAGCGCGAGCAGAGCCTGATCCCCTGGGATCGTGCACGCAAACTGCGCCTCGACACCTGGACCGTGGCGCGCAAAAGTCACGCCACCCACGCCTATGCCAGCCAGCTCAAGGGCGAACCGGCGATCGGCATCGCGCCGATGCTGCCGCCGGTGATCCTGGAGCGCATGCGCCTGCCCTACGAAATTGTCTTCATCTGAAACACCCACCCCCTGTGGGAGCGGGCTTGCTCGCGAAAGCGTCGGTTCAGTCACCTGTGATGTTGAATGTGCCGGCCTGTTCGCGAGCGAGCCCGCTCCCACATTGATATGCGGCGAGCAAGTGGCTATGGCTCACGACCGTTCATCGCAAATACGTCCCTACCTGTAATTTCTGACAGTAGCCACAGCCGTCATCTTCAGCGCTGAATAACTCCATGCCCTTTGTCTTCCGACAGTTCGCTTGGAGTTCCGTCCATGCTCGTTCAGCCCAAGATGAAAATCTCTGCCCCCCATTCACTGCTGGACCCGATAGTACTCGGACGCCTCCTGCCTTCCGGCCAGTGGGGGATCAACCGGGCGGCGGTATTCACTTTTCCCGACCTCGGACTGCTTGTGGTCATCCCCATCTGGGCCACCAAGGCTGTTGGAGATACCGTCAAGCTGCTGCTCAATGACCGTGAGGTCGACGGGCGCCCCATCATTGACGAGGCCGAGCTCAAGCAACCGACCCTCTTGTGGGTGGCTCCCCGTCATCTGCAGACAGGTCCTTACCAACTCACCTACGAAATCAAACAGCCCAATCAAAAAGAAGAGCGTCCGGACAAGCCCCTCAACCTCTTCGTCAAACTGGAACTCCCCGCTGGCCAGGACATCGACCCGGGCCCTGGTCACTCCAACCTGTACATGTACATTCCCCCGGCAATCGTCAACGGCGGTGTGGACAAAGACGTTGCCGAAGCGGGAGTGCCGATTGTCATCAGGTCCGAGTCTGGCAGCGGCTTGCCTTACCCCGACATTGCGGAGGGCGACGTCATTCATCTCAGTTGGGGGGGCTTTTTTGAGTATTCCACACCGGTGACCCTGGAGCAGATCAACGATCCAGCGGCAAACCCGATATTAATCACGGTCTCCAAAGCCACTATTAAAGAGGCTGGTGACACCGACCTCTTCGGTCTGGCGGTCACCTTCAAAGTGCGCGACATCGTCGGCAATGAATCGGAAGACTGGTGCAAGGCAACCCGCATCGTCGTCACCACCGGCATCGACCTGCTGGCCGCACCGATTGTTCAGGAGGCTGTCAATAATGAACTCGACGCCGATAAACAGGGCGATAACGACATCACGGTGCATGTCACGGCCACCCGGCCAGACTTCGAGATGGATGACATCATTCACTTGACCATGCTCGGCACCACCCTGGAGGGCGAAAAAGTCGAAGTCACCGCCCTGCCCCAGACCGTCGACAATATCCCGCATAACTACGAGTTCAAGCTGTCCATTGCGGCCGTGCGTAAACTGGTCAATACCCAGGTCAGTTTCTTCTATCGGCTGGAACGCAGCGGCAGCAGTGACCCGTTACGCTCAAAAGGGCAGTTTGTACAAGTCACCGGCGCAGCCCACCGCCTGGCCGCACCGATCATCGAAGAAGCCGAGGGTGACTTCATCGATCCCACGAAGACCCCCATCAACGTCCGCATTCCGTTCGATCCGGCCATCGAGTACGGCATGGGCATTGAGCTGTTCCTGTTGGGTAAACGTCCGGACGGCAGCACCTTCCTGCCTGAGTTGGAGTGGCACATTCCGGAGGAGGATGAAGTCGAGAATCCCGAAGGTTTTGTCATCACCGTCGATGACTACAACCTCAAGCTCCTTGACGGCGGAACCCTGAAGGGGTGGTACGACCTGCTGATAGCCGAAGGCGACGAGATCCTCAGACGGGAGTCGGTGCACACGAAATTGCTCAATGTGGGTGAACCGAAATTCGAGCTGGACGCCCCCATTGTCCTCGGGGTGGCGAACGGCTTCCTCGACCCGGCCACACTGCCCGGCGGTACCAGTAGACTGACCATCCCCAGGCCTGTGGTGAAGCCATGGGTAGCCAACGACGAGGCCACCTGGAAGTGGGTGGGCGACATCTCCGGCGAGGAACCCGGGTCCCGCACATTCAATGCCGTAACCGCCCAGCAAGACTGGGTCATCAACCTGGACGCCGCCTTCGTCGCCCAACACATCGAACCGAACCGCGGCAGCAAGATCACCGTCCGCTACCAGCTCTGGCGCCATGCCACAAATGAGACCAGCCTCTCGAATCCATTGGTGTTCACCGTGGGCGTCGCGCTGGAACTGCTCGCCCCCTCGATCAAGGAAAACAACGGCGACAGCGCACTCAACCCGCTGCTGGTCAGGGACACCTTGACCATCGTGGTGCCGGACAACAGCGCGCTGCTGCCAAACCATGCAATCAGCGTCACCTGGACTGGCGCTGACGGCACGCCGGCCGGCGGGTCGCATACCTCAGCGCCGCGCGCGGTAAGCGAAGGGCTTGAGTTTGCGATCCCGAATAGCGTGGTGGCGTTCAATCTGGGTAAGCAGGTAAAAATCTCCTACGTCGTCATCATTGATGGTCATCCAACACCGTCCCGGGTATTTGACCTGACGGTGCAAGCAATGCCGCAGAGCGCGCTGGCCAGCCCCACCATCGAGCAGGCCGACAACGACGGCGCCGGCCCGGAACTGCATACCGGCAACCTGACCCAAGCGTCCGTACGCATGGGTGACTGGCCGCTGATCGCCCTCAACCAATACGTCTGGTTGCGCCTGTGCGGGACCAATACCGACGGCAGCGCCTACCTGCGCGAGATCTGGAGCGCGCCGACGGCCTTCACCAATCCCGACTGGATTGCTGACCGGTTCTTCACTGTTTCGCTTCCAGCCGATGAGCTCAACGCTCTGCAGGATGGCAGCGGCCTGGAATTGGTGTTTAAAGCGGCGCTTGGTCAGAGCTCGGTGGAGAGTGAGGCGGTGGAGTTTCCAGTGCGCACTTATACGATCAAAGCGATTGAGGATGTGCGGCCAGAAATTACCCGTGTGGAAGACTCCAAAGGGGAAGAAATTCTCCCGGGCGCCACGACCGTTGACACTTCGATCACGCTTAAAGGGAAAGGGGCTAAAGGCCAGAAAGTCCAGATCAAGGACGGCACCATCGAGATAGGCATTGCCGACGTCGATCCACAGAGTGGTGACTGGGAGTTTCCGGTGACGGGGCTGGCCCTTGTCTCCCATAGTTTCACCGCCACTGCCCAGTACGGCAATGGGCAGATATCGGATCCGTGGGTCGTGGTCGTGACCGCTCCTACCGCGCCAACTATCACTCGGGTGGAAAACTCCAAAGGGGAAGAAATTCTCCCGGGCGCCACGACCGTTGACACCTCGATCAAGCTTAAAGGCAAAGGGGCTAAAGGCCAGAAAGTCCTGATCAAGGATGGCAATATCGAGATAGGCATTGCCGACATCGATCCACAGAGTGGTGACTGGGAGTTCCCGGTGACGGGGCTGAGCGCCGACACCCATAGTTTCACCGCTACTGCCCAGTATGGCGGTGGGGTTGAATCGGCTCCGCGGGTCGTCGTAGTGGTGGCTGCCGACACACCGGCCATCACATCAGTAAAAGACGAGAGCAACTGGAACATCCGCGAAAACGGTTACACCGTGCACACCAGCGTCACATTCACTGGCTCCGCGCCGGCCGGCCAGGAGGTGGAAGTTTTCCTCGGTGCGGTCTCCAAAGGCAAGGCCAAGGCAGAGAGCAACTCCATCTGGACCCGTACCGTGAGCGGGTTATCGCTGGACGTGTTGCATACCTTCAAGGCCATTGGTCAATACGCAAATAACCCGCCGTCGAATACCTGGCGCCTGACCGTTTTGAATGGGGCCGTGCCGGCCATCACCGGTGCGGAGGATTCCAAAGGTCAGCCAATCAGCAATGGTGGAAGCACCGGTGACACCACTGTTCGTCTGAGGGGGACGGCGACTAAGTATCTTGAGGTGGAAATTTTTGACGGTAACAGCTCCACTGGCAAAAGGGTCGAGGCCGATGGGAATGGCATATGGATGGTTGAATTGACCGGGCTGACGCGTACGAAGCATGTGTTCAAAGCCAAGGCGTTGTATGGCAGCGGGACGGAGTCGGGGGAGTGGACTGTGACCGTAGACGCTCCCGCGTTCATCGTCGAAGACTTTCAGTCATATCCCGTCCAGTTTCTCGAACCAGGGGAGTCCATTCAGGGGTTGCACACCAAACTAACGCTTATTACAACGATCGGGGAACACGGGAGTGTTGGTGTGATCTCTTCTCTCCGGGCAATGCGGGCCGTTCTGATTGCTGGGTATGATCCAGGCACACTTAAGTACTCCTTGGCACTAAGACATGAAATTGCCAAGAGTGCGACAATCAAAGGCAGGTACCGAATGCATACGAATGGTCGCATCCAACTTGAGTTTCTTAAGAACAATTTGGTGATGTCCACAATAGAGTTCTTCGAAGGCATCAATCCCCAACTTGATTTTGAGAGGGTCGTTGCCCCAAGCAACGGACAAGCGTTCGATACACTCAGGTTCGTGATGACGAATGTGCCGTCTCAGCATCTCAATTCTCTTGATATTTATACGGTTGCTTTCAGAAACTGAAAAACGTCTGTGGTTTCAAAACGCCGGTGAAACAGGCGCGACTTAACAATCGGAGTACCAGGGGACGGACTCATTAATCCGTCCTCTGGCGCCTATTCCTTTGGCACCACATTATCCAGCGCCTGATTCACCGCCAACTCCCCCAGCATCACCACCTGCGCAATGCCCAACACCGTATTACGACTCGGCCCCTCCAGCGTCCCGGCGAAATCGCCGAGCATGACCGTGGCCGAGGCCAGGGATTCGCAGGCGTTAGCCAGCAGGGATTCGGTGTCGGTTTGTGGGTTGACCAGGAACATGCTGCTGGGGGTGTAGGGTGTGGCCATGATTTGCGCGGGCGCGAGGTAGTGGTCAAGGGCGCGTTCGGCGGCTTCGTGGAGTTTTCTTGAGTTGAGGGATTCGTAGGGTGATAGCGGGTCTGTGACTGGCGGATTGGGTTGGGTTTCGGGCATCAGATGGAACTCCGATCGAGGTACTTTGAAAGAATGACTTCATGTAGGAGCTGCCGAAGGCTGCGATCTTTTGATGTTGCTTTTAAAGATCAAGATCAAAAGATCGCAGCCTTCGGCAGCTCCTACAGGGGGACCGGGCAGTTAGTTCGGCACGCGGCGGCTGTCCAGCACCCGGTTGACCATCAGTTCACTGAGCATGATCACCTGATGCAGCATCAGCATCGCCCGGCGCTGTGGGTTGTCGATGGAGTCGCCGATATCTCGGGCCATATCGCTGGCAGCGGCCAGGGATTCGCAGGCTTCGACGAGCAACGTTTCTTCGTCCACGGTGGGGTCGATGAGGAAGATTCTGTTCGATTGGCGTGACGAGGCTGAAGGGATCGAGATCTTCAGTGCGCCGGGGTTGAGGTAGAAGTTGATGGCGCGGTCGGTTGCCGCTTTTATCTTCTGCGGGTCGAGGGCTGGGTCGTACGGGATCGAGGTGTCCGGGGGGTTAGGTGTGGCTTTGAACATAAATATCTAATTCCTGATTGAGGGCCGCGACCGTTCTCTACTAAAAGAAGGGTGGCGGCTGTGCACAGGTTAGTAGACCGGAGGAATTAGCAAGACCGGCGCGCTCGAGAGCGCCCTGCGCACAACCACCATCGAAGTGCAGGCAATAGATACGCCTGGCTCAATGGGACTCATGCACTTACTAAAACCATACGGGCTACTAAACCCAACCACCGATGGGCAGTGGCAGGGAAACGATATAGCGCAGGGTATGGTCGTGTAAGCCGGCGGATTCTGGCGTACACGTAGGTAACGGCGCAAGGCGTTGTAGCCGTTATGGCGTAACGGTTCGTGTACTTTAAACGTGGTTGCGGGGTTATGTTTATGTGCGGGGTTTGCTCTGTTGTTTTGATTTTGTCTGATAGGCCGCCTTCGCGAGCAAGTCGAATCGTCGCACCGCCGCTCCCACAGTTGGAATGCTTGCATTCAGTGGGAGGTTGGTCGGCTTGTGAGCCGTCATCGCTGGCAAGCCAGCTCCCACAATTTGACCGAGTGCATTCAGTCGGAGATTGGTCGATCGGGAGACCGCTTTCGCGAGCAAGCTCGCTCCCACAGGTTTCCTGGCGGCTCTGGTGATTTGCATTACGGCCTGAGGCATCTGGAAGGAACTGCTCGCTCACAGACCAGTCGCATGAACAGGAAGCCGTTTTTTCAGAGGAGTGAACGTGTCCAGCGATCCCAAGCGTCACGCCGTAGACGCACCCGTCATCCATCGCCTGCGCGTGCTGACGGTCAACACTCACAAGGGTTTTACCGCCCTCAACCGGCGCTTCATCCTGCCGGAACTGCGCGAAGCGGTGCGCAGCACCTCGGCCGATCTGGTGTTTCTGCAGGAGGTGGTGGGCGAACACGAGCGACATTCCAATCGTTACCAGGAATGGCCGCAAACCTCGCAATACGAATTTCTTGCCGACAGCATGTGGAGCGACTTTGCCTACGGGCGCAACGCGGTGTACCCCGATGGTCATCATGGCAATGCCCTGCTGTCGAAATACCCGATTCGCGAATACCGCAACCTTGACGTATCGATCACCGGCCCCGAGCGCAGAGGCCTGCTGCACTGCGTGCTGGACGTACCGGGCCACGCCGAAGTCCACGCGATCTGCGTGCACCTGAGTCTGCTGGAAAGCCACCGCCAATTGCAGTTGCAGTTGCTTTGCCAGTTGCTCGAATCATTGCCCGACGATGCACCAGTGATCATTGCCGGCGACTTCAACGACTGGCAGTTGCAGGGCAATGTCGCCCTCGCCCGCCGCGATTACCTGCACGAAGCCTTCGAACGCCACCACGGCCGCCCGGCCAAGACCTACCCCGCGCGTTTTCCACTGCTGCGCCTGGACCGCATTTACCTGCGAAATGCCAGCAGCCACGACCCGCAGATCCTCGGCAACAAGCCGTGGACGCACTTGTCGGACCATTTGCCGCTGGCGGTCGAAGTGCATTTGTGAGCACAGACAACGACTTAGATATGTGCAGAAAAACAAACACTTGCAGCGCCTGATTTAGCTGTACCGCTCATCGTTCAGTTTCTTGACGCATGGGCATCACTCTTCTTATCTCTACCTTACTACCCCCGGAATCACTAACCGGGGCGACCCTTCCGGCACTCGCGAAATCGAGCGCCGCGGTTCGCCCCGCCCCATTCGGTCGCCCCTCGTTCGGGGTAGGAGAGACGCCAGAAAAGAGAGCCCGCATGCGCTTGCAAGGTAGACCTCCATGAAAAGCTCATTCACCCCGCAAGAAATCAAAGTGACGTTTTGCACAGTGTCGAGTTCGATTCTGCTGTGCTCATCCATGGAGGCGCAGGCCGGTCCTGCAGCGGATGAAACCACCCCCTGGTATCGCCAGGACGTGCCCGTCCTGACCCTGCCGGTGACCGTTATTACCCCCGGGCCCCAACGCCTGAGTCCCCGTCCCGATCTGCGCGGCGCCGACCTGATCACCGAGGATCTGGCACCGGTGGCCTGGGATCAGTTGTACGGGCAAAGCGCTCGGCGAGCGCAAACCGACGTGCTGTCACCAGGTTTTGCCACCCCCGGCAACGGCGACTTCAAAGGCGCGCCAGTAATCACCGTGCAAAGCGCCGGCGGCCAGACTCAGACCCTCGGTCTGATTGGCGGATACAACCAGATCCAGGCCAACAGCGGTGGCCCGATCAACAGCCGCGCCCTCGCCGACCCGGCCGCCGACACTCTGAACCTGCAAGGACAGAGCCTCGGCGCTTATTACCGCCTGACTGGCGCGCAAGGCTGGCATGTCGACCTGACGGCCAGCGGTGGCCGGGTCAGCGGTTTCAGTCGCAACGAACAAGGCGTGCGCCAGGCCACCGAAGGCAGTGCGATGACCTTCTCGGTCGAAGGTGGGTATCCGATCGGCCTGGGCGGCAACTGGGTGGTTGAACCCCAGGCGCAACTGATCAATCAGCGCATCACCCTCGACACGCCGTACGCGGGCTCCGGCAATGCGTCGTCATCGGATCTGTCGGCGTGGAGCGGCCGCGTCGGCGCCCGCCTCAAAGGTAGCTACGATGTGAACGGTCTGCCCGTGGAACCCTACGTGCGCACCAACCTCTGGCACACGGTGTATACCGGCAACACGGTGACTCTGGATCAGGTCGACAAAATCAGCAGCAGCCGCAAATCATCGACGGTCGAATTAGGGCTCGGATTGGTGGCGCGGGTGACGCCGGCGGTCAGCCTGTATGTCAGCGCCGATTACAGCAGTGATGTGGATGACAATGACTTGAACGGGTTGATTGGCAGCCTGGGGGTGCGGATGCGTTGGTGATTTCGGATCACCCAGGATCACTGTGGGAGCGAGCTTGCTCGCGAAAGCGGCTGAACATTCAACATCATCGTTGACTGACATATCGCCTTCGCGAGCAAGCTCACTCCCACAGGGTTAGCGGTGTCTGGATCAACCCTCCGGCTTGAGAATCAACACCGCCAGCGGCGGCAGATTCAGCTCCAGCGACAGCGACTGGCCATGGCTCGGCACCTCTTCGGTAAACGCCCCGCCGCCATTGCCATAATTGGACCCGGCGTAGGTGTCGGCATCGCTGTTGAGCAGCTCGTTCCAGCGCCCGGCGAACGGCACGCCGACCCGGTACGACTGACGCGGCACCGGAGTGAAGTTGGCCACCACCAGCACCGGTTTGCCGTCCTTGCTCCAGCGCAGCCACGCGTACACGCTGTTGATCGCGTCATCGCCGATCAACCACTGGAAGCCCTGCGGCGCATCGTCCTGATCGTGCAGCGCCGGTTCCTCGCGGTACAAGCGGTTGAGGTCGCCGACCAGTTTCTGCACGCCTTTGTGTTCCGAGTATTGCAGCAGGTACCAGTCCAGCTGCTGATCGTGATTCCACTCGCGCCACTGGCCGAATTCGCAACCCATGAACAACAGCTTCTTGCCCGGATGGGTCCACATGAAACTCAGATAGGCGCGCAGGTTGGCGAATTTCTGCCAGCGGTCGCCGGGCATCTTGTCGATCAGCGAGTGCTTGCCGTGCACCACTTCGTCGTGGGAGATCGGCAGGATGAAGCGCTCGGACCAGGCGTAGACCAGACCGAAACTCAATTCGTTGTGGTGATGCGCACGGTACACCGGATCCTGCTGGATGTAGTGCAGCGAGTCGTGCATCCAGCCCATGTTCCATTTGTAGGCGAAACCGAGACCGCCCTGCTGGGTGCTCTGGCTGACGCCCGGCCATGCGGTGGATTCCTCGGCGATCACCAGCGCTCCCGGGGCCTCCAGCTCGACCACGTCATTCAAGTGACGAAGGAAATCGATTGCCTCCAGATTCTCGCGCCCGCCGTGACGGTTCGGCACCCATTCGCCGGCCTTGCGCGAATAGTCGCGATACAGCATCGAGGCCACCGCATCGACGCGCAGACCGTCAATGTGGAAATGCTTCAACCAATGCAACGCTGACGCCAGCATGTAGCCGTGCACTTCGGTGCGGCCCAGGTTGTAAATCAGCGTGTCCCAATCCTGGTGAAAGCCTTCCAGCGGGTTGCCATATTCGTACAGCGCGGTGCCGTCGAACTGCGCCAGGCCATGGGTATCGGTAGGGAAATGCGCTGGCACCCAGTCGAGGATCACGCCGATATCGGCGCGGTGACAGGCGTCGACGAACTCACCGAATTGCTCCGGCGTGCCGTAACGGGCGCTCGGGGCGAATTGCGAGAGCAACTGATAACCCCATGAGCCGCCAAACGGGTGCTCCATGATCGGCATCAATTCGATATGAGTGAAACCCAGTTCCTTGACGTAAGGGATCAGCCGTTCGGCCAGTTCCGGCCAGGTGTACTGGCGGGCGACTTCGCCCAGATCGTCCAGTTCGCACTGCCACGAGCCGGCATGCAATTCGTAGATCGACAGCGGCGCTGAATGCTTCTGCCGTTCGCGACGGCCGTTCATCCAGTCCTGATCCTGCCAGTTGATCTGCAGCGGTGCGGCGACTTTCGACGCGGTGTCCGGCGGCAGGCTGGTGGCCAGGGCCATCGGGTCGGCCTTCAACGGCAAGATGCCGTGAGCGCCGAGGATTTCGTACTTGTACAACTCCCCTGCTTGCAGGCGCGGAATGAACAACTCCCAGACCCCGGACGGATGGCGCAAGCGCATCGGATGACGACGACCGTCCCACACGTTGAAATCGCCGACCACCGACACTCGGCGAGCATTCGGCGCCCACACGGCAAAACGCACACCGTCGACGCCATCGACCGTGGTCAGTTGTGCGCCGAGGCAACTGCTGAGGTCGCGATGATTGCCTTCGGCGAACAGATACAAATCCATTTCGCCGAGCAACTGGCCAAAGCTGTAGGGATCTTCCGCGACCTGTTCGCCGCCGGCCCAACGAGTACGCAGCAGATACGGCCGCGCCTGATCGAAGTGACCGACAAACAGCCCCGGTGTTTCGGTGGCTTGCAGTTCGCCGCGCTCTTCACCGCTGTCCTTGTCCAGCACTTCGACTTTCAACGCACCCGGCAGATAGGCGCGGATGAACTGCCCACCGGCACCATCACCGTGCGGGCCGAGAATGGAAAACGGGTCGTGGTGTTCAGCGCGCACCAGGGCGTCGATGTCCCGCGCCGCCGGCAATAACGCTTCTTTAGCGTGACCCTGTTCCTTGTTCGAGAAACTCATGACTACTCTCCACCAAGATCGGAAAAGGGTTTAAGCCCCGTCAATAACCCATACAAACCGTGCAACGGCACGGGCAGCCACGTGGGGCGATTTTCGGCTTCATAGGCCACTTCATAGGCCGCCTTCTCCAGGCCGAACAGCGCAAGCGCAGCGTCGGCACCTGCAGGATCCTGCCAGGCATGATCAAGACTAGCTGCCGCTTGGCGATACGCCTGAACAAATGCCTCGCGCGCCTCACGCAGATAGCGCTCGGCAACCCGATGCCGGGCCGCTTCCGACTCTGGACTGTGATCGACGTTGTGCACGTTGATCGTCATCGCCGCCGCGTAATCGAAGGAGCGCAGCACACCACTGACGTCCTTGTACGGACTGTGTTTGCCGCGCCGTTCGTGCAGCGGCCGCGCCGGTTCACCCTCGAAATCGATCAGATAGGCATCGCCCTTGATCACCAGCACCTGACCCAGGTGCAGGTCGCCGTGGACGCGAATCCGCAAGCCGCCCACGGCTTTCTGCGCGAGTTCCTGCACATGGCCGAGGATGACTTTTTTGTTGTCGAGCAGCCGCGCGACCATTTTCTGATCCGCCGCGCTCAGATGACTCTGATGCTGCTTGAGCAGCTTCAACGCATGCTCGACCTGCGCCGCAACGTCCTTGCCAGTGGCTTGGGCGTCCTTGGCGCTGGTGGTTTGCGGGGCGAAGTCGGCGTTGTCGCTTGGAGCCGCCAGCACTTGGTGCATTTCGCCCAGACGCTGGCCGAGCATGCCGGCAAAGTCCTTCAGCTCGCCGAGGGCGTTGTAATGCTGTTCCTGCTCGGACATCGCGTCCGCCAGTTCATCACGCAACGCTCGTTCGAGGTTGTTCTGCGTCCATTCCCAGGCATCGCCCTGATTGCTCAGATAGCCTTGGGCGATCATCAGTAGATTGTCTTCGCCAGCGGCGTCGCGGCGGATCACCGAGCCGAGCAGCGGTGAGATGTTGGCGAAACCGGCCTCGGTCAGGTACGCGCTCATTTCCAGTTCCGGGTGTACACCCGAGGCGACCTTGCGGATCAGCTTCAGCACCAGACTGTTGCCGATCACCACCGAACTGTTCGATTGCTCGGCCGACAGATAACGCACCTCGGATTCGGCGCCGAGGCCGAGTTTTTCCAGTTGCGCGGTCGGCGCGAAACGAATCTCGCCCTGTTCGGAATTGAGCACGGTGTTGCTCTGCATGCCTTGCAGCACCGCGTGCACGAACGTTTCGAGGCTGAACGCATCAGTGATCAGACCGACCTGACGCCCGCGACGAACCCGGGACAACGCCAGTTGCTGCGGCAACGCCGGCCCGACCTGATCTTCGGCGATGAAGCCGAACGGTAGTTGATAGCGGCTGGTCTGCCCGGCGCTGGTGACTTCGATCTCGCTGAGCAGCACCGGATGCTGCGCATCGCCGAAGCGCACGCCGTAGGCCAGATTGACCTGCTCGATGGCCGCGTCCTTGCCGGCGAACCAGCGGCGGTTCTGCAGCCAGCTCGGCAGGATGCTCTGCTCCAGGGTGTTGCGGGTCGGCGTTTCGAGCAGTTCTTCCATGCGTTTTTTCAGCACCAGGGTGGTGAAGTCCGGCAGGCTCTGCGCCGGTTCCACGTGCCAGCTCGGCATCTGGTTTTCCGCAGCGAGGGCGAACCAGTAGAAACCGTACGGCGCCAGGGTCAGCAGGAAATTCAACTGGCCGATCGGCGGGAACGCGTTACCACCGAGCATCTCCACCGGAACCATGCCGACGTAAGCCGACAGATCGAGTTCCGCCGCTTGCGCGCTGCGCGAGACGTTGGCCACGCAAAGAATGATTTCGTGTTTGCCGTCAGCGTCGGTGAACTCACGGGTGTAGGCCAGAATCCGTCGGTTGCTCGGCGAGAGCATCTTCAACGTGCCACGGCCGAACGCCTTGGACTGCTTGCGCACGGCGAGCATGCGTCGCGTCCAGTTGAGCAGCGAATGCGGATCGCCGGCCTGAGTCTCGACGTTGACGGAGAGATAACCGTATTGCGGGTCCATGATCGGCGGCAGCACCAGACTGGCCGGATCGGCGCGGGAGAAGCCGCCGTTGCGGTCGATCGACCATTGCATCGGCGTTCGCACACCATCGCGGTCGCCGAGGTAGATGTTGTCGCCCATGCCGATTTCGTCGCCGTAATACAGGGTCGGCGTGCCGGGCATCGACAGCAGCAGGCTGTTGAGCAACTCGACGCGGCGGCGATCTCGCTCCATCAACGGTGCCAGACGCCGACGAATGCCGAGGTTGATCCGCGCGCGGCGGTCAGCGGCGTAGTAATTCCACAGGTAGTCGCGCTCCTTGTCGGTGACCATCTCCAGCGTCAACTCATCGTGGTTGCGCAGGAAAATTGCCCACTGGCAGTTGGCCGGAATCTCGGGGGTTTGCCGCAGAATGTCGGTGATCGGGAAGCGATCTTCCTGGGCCAGCGCCATGTACATACGCGGCATCAGCGGGAAGTGAAAGGCCATGTGGCATTCGTCGCCATTGACGCCCTCGGCATCGGTGTCGCCGAAGTACAGCTGGGTGTCTTCCGGCCATTGGTTGGCCTCGGCCAGCAGCATGCGGTCGGGGTAATTCGCGTCGATCTCGGCCCGGATCTGCTTGAGGACGTCGTGGGTCTCGGGGAGGTTTTCGTTGTTGGTGCCGTCGCGTTCGATCAGGTACGGAATCGCGTCGAGACGCAGGCCGTCGATGCCCATGTCCAGCCAGTAACGCATCACCGACAGCACCGCTTTCATCACTTGCGGGTTGTCGAAATTGAGATCGGGCTGGTGCGAATAGAAACGGTGCCAGAAGTATTGGCCGGCGACCGGGTCCCAGGTCCAGTTGGACTTTTCGGTGTCGAGGAAGATGATCCGGGTGCCGTCGTATTTCTGGTCGTCATCCGACCACACATAAAAGTCGCGCGCCGCCGAACCGGGCTTGGCCTTGCGCGCCCGCTGGAACCACGGGTGCTGATCGGAGGTGTGGTTGATGACCAACTCGGTGATAACCCGCAAACCACGCTTGTGCGCCTCGGCGATGAAACGCTTGGCGTCGGCCATGGTCCCGTAATCGCTGTGTACGCCGCGGTATTCGGCGATGTCGTAACCGTCATCGCGACGTGGCGACGGATAGAACGGCAGTAGCCAGATGGTGTTGACGCCGAGTTCGGCGATGTAGTCGAGTTTGGCGATCAGGCCGGGAAAGTCGCCGATCCCGTCGTTGTTGGAGTCGAAAAACGATTTGACGTGAACTTGATAGATCACCGCATCCTTGTACCAGAGCGGGTCTTTGATAAAGGTGGCTGCCTTGGGTTTCTTCGCCATGTGAAACTCCTGTTCAATTCTGGAAAGCCACGCGGCTAATACCTGTGGCGAGGGAGCTTGCTCCCGCTGGGTTGCGAAGCAGCCCCATTGCATTTGTTCTGATGCACCGCGTTCACTTGGGTTACGACTGCTGCGCAGCCGAGCGGGAGCAAGCTCCCTCGCCACAAGGTTCTGTGCACGACCTTATGCGGCAGTAATCCGCCAGATCCCGAACGGCTGGTACGCCGGGTCGATGCGCATGAACTGGTACTTGCCATGCCAGTCCCAGCGATGCCCGTTCATCAAATCCTCACCGTGGGTGGTCGCGTCATCGGGCAAGCCCATTTCCCACAGCGGCAGTTCGAAATTGGCTTCCTGCACGTTATGCGGATCGAGGCTCACCGCCACCAGAATGAAATTGCTGCCGTCAAAGCTGCGCTTGCCGAAATACAGAATGTTGTCGTTCCACGCGTTGTAGATTTTCAACCCCAGGTGCGTGTGCAGCGCCGGGTTCTGCCGGCGGATGCGGTTGAGCTGGGCGATTTCGGCAATGATGTTGCCCGGCGCATTGAAGTCGCGGACGCGGATCTCGTACTTCTCCGAATCGAGATACTCCTCCTTGCCCGGCACCGGTGCCGCCTCACACAGCTCATAACCGGAATACATGCCCCACAGGCCCGACCCCATGGTCGCCAGCGCCGCGCGGATCAGAAACCCCGGCCGCCCCGACTCATGCAGGAACGCCGGGTTGATGTCCGGCGTGTTGACGAAGAAGTTCGGCCGGTAGCATTCACGCCACGGCGACTCGTTGAGTTCGGTGAAATAGGTCGCCAGCTCCGACTTGGTGTTGCGCCAGGTGAAATAGGTATAACTCTGGGAATAACCGACCTTGCCCAGACGCGCCATCATCGCCGGCGTGGTGAACGCCTCGGCGAGGAAGATCACCTCCGGGTGCAGCGCCCGCACATCGGCGATCAGCCATTGCCAGAACGGCAGCGGCTTGGTGTGCGGATTGTCGACGCGGAAGATTTTCACACCTTCGTTGACCCAGCCGACGACGATATCGCGCAGTTCCACCCAGAGGCTGGGGATCGCATCCGGCGCATAGAAGTCGACGTTGACGATGTCCTGGTATTTCTTCGGCGGGTTTTCCGCGTATTTGATCGTGCCGTCCGGGCGCCAGTTGAACCAGCCCGGATGCTGCTTGAGCCACGGGTGATCCTGAGAGCACTGAATGGCGAAATCGAGAGCGATTTCCAGGCCATGCTCAGCGGCGGCGGCGACCAACCGGCGGAAGTCTTCGCGGGTGCCGAGCTGCGAGTGAATCGCCTCATGGCCACCCTCCTCGCTGCCGATCGCGTACGGACTGCCCGGATCATCGGGACCTGCGGTCAGGGAATTGTTGCGGCCCTTGCGATGGGCGCGGCCGATCGGGTGGATCGGCGTGAAGTACAGCACGTCGAAACCCATGTCCTGAATCATCGGCAGGCGGGAGTGCACGTCGTTGAAAGTGCCGTGACGCTTGGGATCGTCGGTGATCGAGCGCGGAAACAGCTCGTACCAACTGGCGAATTCGGCCAGTTCCCGTTCGACATCCACCGGGAATTCAGCGCTCAGGCTCAGATAGGCGCGGTGATCGGCCTGCGCCATCAATTGCGCACTACGCGAGTGCAGAAACAGCGCCACCTGCTCGGTTTCGAGCAGGCCGGACAATTCATGATGCAAGGCAGCGAGTTCCTCGCTGAGCTGACCTTCGCTGCGTTCGGCGGCCTGCTGCACCATGCTGCGGCCTTCCTGCAGTTCGAGTGACACCGGGACGGCGGCGTTGTGCTTTTTCTCCAGTTCGTACTGGAAACTGGCGAAATGGTCGATCCACGCTTCGATGCAGTACAGGTAGCGCCCCTGGCGGTCGGGACGAAACTGCCCCTGCCAACTGTTATTGCCCAGCTCGCTCATCACCTCGCTGTGCCAGGACTCTTCGCCCTCGGCACGCCAGCGGATGCGCACGGCCAGCTTGTCGTGGCCGTCGGCAAAGACCTTGCTGGTGACGATCACGTCACGCTCGACGATCGACTTCACGGCAAACTGCCCGCCATCGAGGGTCGGCATGGTGTTTTCGATCACGATGCGCGGCAGCAGCAATGCCTGCGACAGCGGCATGTGCGGGTTGTAGCTCTGCTCTGAAGGTTTTTCAGCAGACATCGAGCATCTCTCCTTAACGCCCCAAGGACGCTCTTGTGCCGGAACAGTGTTCACAATGAGGCACCGGCCCCGACTTGAACTCACTTAGGTTCCGAGCGACCGGCGCGGGGAAAAGTTCACAGGGATTTGTCTGGACAGAAAAGCGGATCGAATTCATCACACGGTGGTCAATCCACTTAAGCACTTCTCACGCCATGTGCCACACGGAGGTCTACAGATGAACATCCCGATTCCGGCCGAAACGCCAGATCCGAACATCGACAAACCCACCCTGCCCGAGACCGAGCCGCAACCGATCCCCGAGCAGGAACCACCGGGCACCACGCCACCGCCGAAGGAAGAACCACCGACGACGATGCCCCCAGTAATCGTCTGAGCAGTGCCCCTCATCCTGTAGGAGCTGCCACAGGCTGCGATCTTTTGATCTTGTTTTTAAGAGCAAAATCAAAAGATCGCAGCCTTCGGCAGCTCCTACAGTAGTTAATCCAAGGTTGTTACAGGTGTGGTTTTTTCTCCCCTTCCTTCTCGAACAACCTGACCACCCGCGGCATCACACTGAAGATTCCCAGCGCCAGCAAGGTGCTGAGCAGCGCAGTGGCTTCCCTGCCCAACCCGGTCGCCACGCCGATCGCCGCCGTCATCCACAACCCGGCAGCCGTGGTCAGTCCTTTGACATGACCCTCATCGCCTGCCTGATTCTTCAGAATCGTCCCGGCACCGAGAAAGCCGATCCCGGCGATCACCCCCTGCAACACCCGGCTCATCGCATCGGATTCAGCCCCTGAGGTCTGCGGCACCAGCACAAACAGCGCCGCCCCCAACGCCACCAGCATGTGCGTGCGCACCCCGGCGGCCTTGCCCTTGTGCTCACGTTCGAAACCGAGAATCCCACCCAGCACCGCCGCCATCAGCAGGCGCACGGTGATGCGTGTCAATTGCGAGGCATCGCCGATGTCGGCGAACTCCGCTTGCAGCGTTTCCCACACTTCATGCCACCAGGCGTTCATTGCACCGTCCTTTCTTATTTGGTCGTTAGTGGATGGACAGCAGCGACCATTAATCAGTTGCGCAGAACGATTGGCAAAGCACGCGCCCTAACCTTTCAGGTACCCATGAAAAAAGGACAGCCTCATGCCCGTTCGAATCGATGAATCCAATCCCGAATCAAAAGTGTGTTTTTTCAGCGTCGAAAATGGTGAGGAAATTCGCATCTGCGACACGCTGGAAGTCAAAACCGATAGTGAAAAGGCCATGTCTTTTGTAGAGGTTGAAAACCGGCGCATCTACATCACCGAGGCAGAAGCCGACGCCTTGACCGTCGCCGGTGCGAAGGATGGGCGCAAGCACCTGAAGGCCGACGAGAGTGATTCGGTGATTTGACTGACCCTGATCAACATCCGGCGCAGACGCCTGCGATAGGCGTTTGCGCCTGCGCCTGCGGGCTGCTTCAAGTTGTCGCAGGATGTGTGCCCAGAGCCATCTGATACGCTTTTTATTAAAATAGCTGAGTCTGTTATGCAAACAGATCGGCGCTCATAGTTCGCTCGCCTGATGGAGGCTGATGAGCGAATGACCATGAGCGAACAAATCCCCGTCCGAACCGTAGAAGCAAGCCCCACCATAAAAAATGTGCCTGGTCGCCCGATGAAGGCGAAGGCCGGCTCCACCGACACGCAGATCCACACCCGCAGTTTCACCGGCCTGTTCCGCACCTTGCGCATCAGCGGCGCGGGCTTTCTGTTTCTGCTGTTCTTCGGCACCGTGTGGCTGAACTGGGGTGGCCGCCAGGCGGTGCTGTGGGACTTGGCCGAAAGCAAATTCCACATCTTTGGCGCGACCTTCTGGCCGCAGGATTTCATCCTGCTCTCGGCGCTGCTGATCATTGCCGCGTTCGGCCTGTTCGCCATCACCGTGTTCGCCGGCCGGGTCTGGTGCGGCTACACCTGCCCGCAGAGTTCGTGGACGTGGATCTTCATGTGGTGCGAGAAAGTCACCGAAGGCGAACGCAACCAGCGGATCAAACTGCAAGCCGCGCCCTGGGGCCTGAACAAACTGGCCCGGCGCGCCGCCAAGCACACCCTGTGGCTGGCGATCAGCGTGATGACCGGGCTGACCTTCGTCGGCTACTTCACGCCGATCCGCCCTCTGGCCGAAGAGCTGTTCACCCTGCAGATCGGCGGGGTCAGTCTGTTCTGGGTGCTGTTCTTCACCGCCGCCACTTACATCAACGCCGGTTGGCTGCGCGAAGCGGTGTGCATGCACATGTGCCCGTATGCGCGGTTCCAGAGCGTGATGTTCGACAAGGACACCCTGGCGATTTCCTACGACGTGGCCCGTGGCGAAAACCGTGGCCCGCGTAAACGTGATGTGAAGCCTGCCGAAGCGGGACTGGGCGATTGCATCGACTGCCAGTTGTGCGTGCAGGTATGTCCGACCGGCATCGACATCCGCGACGGCCTGCAGATGGAATGCATCGGCTGCGCGGCGTGCATCGACGCCTGTGATTCGATCATGGACAAAATGAATTACCCGCGCGGCCTGATCCGCTACAGTTCCGAGCGCGAATTGCAGGGTGGCAAGACCCATCTGCTGCGACCACGGCTGATCGGTTATGTCGCGGTGCTGCTGGTGATGATCGGCGCCCTTGCGCTGGCGTTGGTCGAGCGGCCCATGGTCTCGCTGGACGTGACCAAGGATCGCGGGCTGTTCCGCGAAAACGGTCAGGGCCAGATCGAGAACATCTACACCCTCAAGGTGATCAACAAGACCCAGCAGCGCCAGGACTACCACCTGAGCCTGGTGGACGGCGACGGTTTCCAGTTGCAGGGCAAGACCGAACTGAGCCTGGCGCCAGGGGAGATTGTCGATGTACCGGTGTCGGTAGCGATGACCACCGAGCGTCCGGCCAGCAGCTCGCAGACCTTGAGCTTCAAGATCGCCGACAGCGACGAGCCGCAGATTTATAGCGTGGCGAAAAGCAGGTTTGTGGCGCCGATGAATCGCTGAGCCTTTAAGATGCAGTCCTCTTTTTCACAATGCGATACCTGTGGCGAGGGAGCTTGCTCCCGCTTGAGTGCGCAGCACTCACAAGCTTTTGGGGCCGCTGCGCAGCCCAGCGGGAGCAAGCTCCCTCGCCACAACAAGCAATCCGAATTCAGTCCATCGCGGGATACCGATGAAACGCTACGAAAAATTCGCCGACGACATCGCTGAACTGATCCGCTCCGGCGTCCTCGGCCCCGGGCAACGGGTGCCGTCGGTGCGCTACGCCAGCCAGACTTACGGGGTCAGCCCGTCGACGGTGTTCCAGGCCTATTACCTGCTCGAACGTCGCGGCCTGATTCGCGCCCGGCCGCGCTCCGGCTACTTCGTCAACACCCATGCACCAAGTCCGTTCTCGGAGCCGGTGATCAGCAGCCACGTCAACGACTCCACCGAAGTTGACGTCAGCGAACTGGTGTTCTCGGTGCTGGAATCGATCAAGGATCCGAGCACCGTGCCCTTCGGCTCGGCGTTCCCCAGCCCGACCCTGTTCCCATTGCAACGGCTGTCACGTTCGCTGGCCAGTGCGGCGCGGGAGATGGACCCGCGCATGGTGGTCACCGACATGTCGCCGGGCAACCCGCAATTGCGCCGGCAGATCGCTCTGCGCTACATGGTCGGCGGGCTGATGCTGCCGATGGAAGAACTGCTGATCACCAACGGCGCCCTCGAAGCGCTGAACCTGTGCCTGCAAGCGGTGACCGAGCCGGGCGATCTGGTGGCCATCGAAGCCCCGGCGTTCTACGCCAGCCTGCAAGTGCTGGAGCGCTTGAAACTCAAAGCCGTGGAAATCCCCGTGCACCCGCGCGACGGTATCGACCTCAACGTGCTCGCACAGACCCTGGAACGGCACCCGGTCAAAGCCTGCTGGTGCATGACCAGTTTTCAGAACCCGATGGGCGCGACCATGCCCGAGGCGAAGAAACAGGAACTGGTCGAACTGCTGCGCCTGCATCAGGTGCCGCTGATCGAGGACGATGTCTACGCCGAACTCTATTACGGTCAGCAAGCGCCGAAACCGGCCAAGGCGTTCGACACCGAAGGGCTGGTGATGCACTGCGGTTCGTTCGCCAAGAGCCTGGCCCCCGGCTACCGCATCGGCTGGGTCGCTGCCGGGCGCTACGCACAGAAAATCGAACGACTGAAACTGATGACCTCGCTCTGCGCCTCAATGCCGGCGCAAGCGGCCATCGCCGACTACCTGCAACACGGCGGCTACGACCGTCACCTGCGCAAACTGCGCTATGCCCTGGAAGAACAGCAAAGCGCGATGCTCGCAGCGATCGCTCGGTATTTCCCGGCTCAGACCCGCGTCAGCCAGCCGGCCGGCGGCTACTTCCTGTGGCTGGAACTGCCACCGCAGATGGATTCGTTGAAGTTGTTTCAGATGGCATTGGCGCAGGGCATCAGCATCGCGCCGGGGCCGATCTTCTCGCCGACCCAGCGGTTCAGGAATTGTATTCGCCTGAACTACGGCAGCCCGTGGACCGAGGATTCGGAGAAGGCGATGGAGACGTTGGGGCGGATTGTGCGGTCGTTCTGACAGTTGGATGTTGCCGCTCATGACGCCTTCGCGAGCAAGCCCGCTCCCACAGTAGACCGCATTCCATCTGGGGAACTCGGTCTACTGTGGGAGCGGGCTTGCTCGCGAAGAGGCCGGATCAGGCAACACAAATCCCAACGATCAGCGCCCACCACCCAGATCAACAAACGTCCCGGTCGCATACGAAGCCTTGTCGGAAAGCAGCCAGACAATCGCCTCCGCCACCTCATCCGGGCGCCCGCCCCGGGCCATCGGGATCGCCGACTCAAGCTTGCTGACCCGATCCGGATCGCCACTCAATGCATGGAAATCGGTATAGATATAGCCCGGACGCACCGCGTTGACCCGAATCCCCTCGCCCGCCACTTCCTTGGACAAACCGATGGTGAAGGTGTCGAGCGCGCCTTTGGACGCCGCGTAGTCGACGTACTCGTTGGGCGAGCCCAGGCGTGCGGCGACCGAGGAGACGTTGACGATGCTGCCGCCCTGCCCGCCGTGTTTGGGCGACATGCGCAAGATCGCGTGCTTGGCGCAGAGGATCGGCGCCAGAACGTTGGTTTTCATGATTTTGAGAATGCGGAATTCGGACATTTCATCGACCCGCGACTTGTGTCCGACGGTGCCGGCGTTGTTCACCAGCGCGGTGACCCGACCGAGTTCGGTGTCGACCCGCTGAAACAGCGCGATCACTTCGTCTTCGATGCTGACATCGGCGCGTACCGCAATGGCTTGCGCCCCCAGCGCCCGCACTTGCTCCAGCACGCTTTGCGCGGCCTGTTCATCCGACTGATAGTTGATGCAGATCCGATAGCCCTGTTCGGCAGCCAACAACGCCGTAGCGGCGCCGATTCCGCGCCCGCCACCGGTGATAACCATGACTTTATCCATGCTGGCCCTTCCCCCCAATGCACACGTAACAGTCGGGTGGAAGAATAACCGCCATTGGGCGGTTTTGCATGGGCTCTGTCAAAGACAAAACCCTGCATGAGACTGAAGGTTTTTTTGTGGCGAGGGAGCTTGCTCCCGCTCGGCTGCGAAGCAGCCGTGAATCCGGCCAATACGGTACAACCGAGTAAAAACGGGGCCGCTTCGCGCCCCAGCGGGAGCAAGCTCCCTCGCCACAAAATGCAGTCAGACAGCGGCCAGAGCCTCTCCACGGGCAATGTTCTGCATGAAGCGATCCGCCGGCATCGGATGCCCCAACAGATAACCCTGCAACGAATCACAGCCCAACTGCGTGAGGAAATCCTGCTGCACGCCGGTCTCGACCCCCTCGGCAACAATCCGCAAACCCAGTGCCTGGCCGAGCGCCACAATCGCCGAGACGATGGCCGCATCGTCGCTGTCGTGCTCCAGATCGCGGACGAAACCGCGGTCGATCTTCAGCTCGTTAGCCGGCAAGCGCTTGAGGTACATCAGGCTCGAATAACCGGTGCCGAAGTCATCGATCGACAGGTCGACGCCCATGTCCGACAACTCCTGCAACACCTTCATGCTCGCATCGGCGTCGCTCATGGCCGTGGTTTCGGTGATCTCCAGGGTCAGACTATTGGCCGGCAGATGATGCGTCGCCAGCGCCCTGGCCACGCTCTGCACCAGCCCCGCGTGACAGAACTGCAAGGCCGAGAGGTTCACCGCGATGCGCCATTCGGTGTAACCGAGCACGTACCATTCGCGCATCTGCCGGCAAGCTTCATTGAGCACCCATTCACCGATGGCGATGATCAGGCCGGTCTTCTCTGCCAGATCGATAAATTTGTCCGGCAGCAACATGCCCTGCGTTGGATGCTGCCAGCGCAGCAGTGCTTCGGCACCGACCGGACGACCGCTGGCGGCGTCGAATTTGGGTTGGAAATACAGGCTGAACTGACTGTGCTCCAGCGCGGCGCGCAGATCTTGCAACAGCTGCAACTGCTTGCGCGCGTTGCTGTTCATCGAGGCATCGAAGAAGCTGTAACCGTTTTTGCCACTGCCCTTGGCGTGATACATCGCCGCGTCGGCGTTCATCAGCAATTCCTGAGCGTTCAGGCCGTTGCCCGGGTACAGGGCGATGCCGACGCTGGCAGAAATCTGCAAGTCGTGCTCGGCCACGCGGAACGCCTGACCGAGCAGCCCGACCTGACGCGCAGCCAGCCCCAGTGCATCGTCGGGTTCGCTCAGACGCACCAGCAGTACGAACTCGTCGCCGCCAATTCGCGCGAGCGTATCCTGACTGCGCAGATCTTCGCGCAGGCGCACCCCGACTTCGCGCAGCAACTGGTCGCCCATGTGATGGCCGAAGGCATCGTTGACCGGTTTGAAACCGTCCAGATCAATGAACATCAGCGCAAAACAGCCGCCCTGCTCCTCGACCTTTTTCATCGCCTGATTGATCCGGTCGTCCAGCAACATGCGGTTCGGCAGACCGGTCAGGGTGTCGTGCAAAGCCAGTTGCGTCAGTTCACGGTTGGCCAGGGTCAGCGAATGCGCCAGATCGGCAGTGCGCGCTTCAAGGCGAGCATCGAGAATCGAAGTGAGCAAGGCGATCGACAGCACTGCCAGCGTGGTGATCAGCACCAGATTGTCGAGGCCGTTGCCCTTGAGGCCGTCGAGCGTTGCGCCGCAGAAACTGCCATCAGGAAACTGCGCGGCGGCCATGCCGGTGTAGTGCATGCCGACAATCGCGATGCCCATGATCACTGCCGCACCACCACGAATCAGACGCACATAAGGCGAGTGCTGGCGCAGGCGGAAGGCGATCCATAACGCCGCTGCCGAAGCTGCGACAGCAATCAGCAACGAAGCGCCGAACAGGCTCGGGTCGTAATCGATGCCAGGCGTCATGCGCAGCGCGGCCATGCCGGTGTAATGCATTGCACTGATGCCGGCGCCCATGATCAAGGCGCCGAAACCCAACTGCAGGATCGGCAATTTCGGCTGGCTGACCAGCCACAGGGCAAACCCGCAGGACAGCACCGCGATCAGTAGCGACAGCGCGGTAATCGCAATGTCGTAACCCAGTTCGATCGGCAGCTTGAAGGCGAGCATGCCGATGAAGTGCATCGACCAGACGCCGACTCCCATCGCCAGTGCACCGCCCGCCGTCCAGAAATGCACTGCGCGCCCACGGGCGCTGGCGATGCGCCCGGTCAGATCGAGCGCGGTGTAGGACGCGAGGATCGCCACACACAAAGAAATGAAAACCAGGGTGAAGGAATAATTACCGATGAGCATGAAGATTCTCGCGACCACCCACGCCGTACTGCGTCCATTCTCGGCCGGGCAAATGCGGCGATTGTACTGATTGCGCGGAAGAACGCACTGACAAAGTAATCATTTTGCCATCAACCCGATGAAACGCTTGTTTGATGGTTTTGCGAGGCTCTGGAACAACCATCACAACCTGTAGGAGCTGCGGCACGCTGCGATCTTTTGACCTTGTTTTTAAAGATCAAAAGATCGCAGCGTGCCGCAGCTCCTACACAGGCTATTCGGTGGCCAGTTGTCCGTCCCAGCCGCCACCCAGCGCCGCAATCAATTGCACGCTGGCAATCAGGCGGCTTTGCAGAATGTTCAGCACAGTCCGCTCGTTGCTCAGCGCCGTGGCCTGCACGACGACCACATCGATGTAGGCAATCAACCCGGCCTTGTACTGGTTCTGGGTCAGGCGCAGCGAATCGCGCGCGGCATCCAGTGCTTCCTGACGCACCGCCGCTTCGTCTTCATAAACCTTCAATTGCACCAGATAGTTTTCCACTTCACGGAAGCCATCGAGTACGGTCTGGCGATACTTGGCGACGGTCTGGTCGTACGCCGCCTCGGTGCGATCAACTTCGGCCGAACGGATGCCACCGTCGAATATCGGCAAGTTCAGTTTCGGCCCGACCGACCAGAAACGGTTCGGTAGCGTTAAAAGATTTTTCGAGGTACTGCTGCTGTAGCCGCCGCTCATGCTCAAGGTCAGATCGGGGTAGTACGCCGCTTTGGCCACGCCGATATTGGCGTTGGCGGCGATCACCGAGCGTTCCGCCGAGGCAATGTCCGGGCGGCGTTCCAGCAGTTGCGACGGCAGGCTCAGGGGAATCTGCGGCAGATTCGGGATGTTCTGGGTTTCGGCGATGCTGAATTCGGCCGGCGCCTGCCCGGTGAGCACGGCGATGGCATTTTCAAACTGCGCCCGCTGCCAGATCAGGTCGACCAGATCGGCCTGAGTGGTTTTCAACTGAGTCTGCGCCTGCGCCACCGCATCACGCCCGGAAATCCCCGCGCGGTACTGGTTCTGGGTCATTTGCAGGGATTTTTCGTAGGCCGCGACGGTGGCTTCAAGCAGACGTTTCTGCTGGTCGATGACCCGCAGTTGCAAGTAGTTCTGCACCAACTCCGATTGCTGGCTCAGGCGCATCGCGGCCAGATCGGCGAAGCTCGCCTGGGCGCTGGCCTCGTTGGCTTCCAGGCCTCGGCGCAATTTGCCCCAGATATCCGCTTCCCAACTCACGCCCAACTGCGCGTTGTAGGTATCGCGAATACCGCTGGCAGAACTGCTCAGGCTTGAGCTGCTGCTGCCGGTGCCCTGGCTGGAGCGGGTCTTGCCCACGCTCAGGTCGACACTGGGATAAAACGCCCCACGCGCACTGCGCACCAAGGCCTGGGCCTGACGGAACTGGGCTTCGGATTGCGCGACGGTCTGGTTGGAACTGTTAAGTTTTTCGATCAGGCCATTGAGCTGCTGATCGCCGTATAACTCCCACCAGGCGCCGCGCGCCAGCGAGTCGCTCGGATTAGCCTGACGCCAGCCTTCGGCCTCTTTGTATTGCGCGACCTCGGCGGTCTGTGGACGTTGATAGTCCGGGCCGACGGCGCAGGCACTGAGCATCGCCACGCACAGCGACAGGCTCAACAGGCGCGAACCGCGCGCAGTGGCCAGATTGAGAAGCGAACGGTCAGTCATAGCGGAGTTTCCAGAGCGGCGTCAGTACGCACGCCGCGCCACTTGTTGAAGCGGTGGCGCAGCTTGTCGAGATAGAGGTAAACCACAGGCGTGGTGTAAAGGGTCAATACCTGGCTGAAGACCAGGCCGCCGATGATGGTCAGGCCTAATGGCTGGCGCATTTCCGCGCCCTCCGCCCGGCCAAGCAGCAACGGCAAGGCGCCGAGGATCGCCGCCAGGGTGGTCATCAGAATCGGCCGCAGCCGTTGCAAGCAGGCGCTGCGGATCGACTCCAGCGGCGACAGGCCCTGATGGCGCTCCAGTTGCAGCGCCAGGTCGATCATCAGGATCGCGTTTTTCTTCACCACCCCGATCAACAGGAACAATCCGAGCAGCGAAATCAGGCTGAACTCGCCGCCCAGCGCATAGATCGACAGCAACGCACCGACCCCGGCCGACGGCAAGGTCGAAAGAATCGTCAGTGGGTGAATGTAGCTTTCATACAGCACACCGAGCACCAGATACACCGCCAGCAGCGCGCCGAGGATCATGAACGGCTGACTCTTCTGCGTCGCGGCGAAGGCATCGGCGGTGCCGGCCATTTTCGCGATCACGTCTTCCGGCAGACCGACCTTGGCAATCGCCCGTTCGATCGCGGCACTGCCCTGCTCCACGGTCACGCCTTCGGCCATGTCAAACGCGATGCTTTCGGAAGCGAACTGGCCTTCGTGGCTGACGCGGTCGTCTTCCAGGCTGTTTTCGTAATGGGCGATGGTCGACAACGGAATCCGCGCACCGTCAGCGGTAATCACCTGCACCTGATTGAGCGTCACCGGATCCTGCGCGTATTTAGGGTTGACCTCCATCACCACCTGATACTGGTTGAGGCTGTCGTAGATCGTCGAAATCTGCCGCTGGCTGTAGGCGTTGTTCAACACCGCCGTGACCATGTTCATGTCGACTCCCAGGCGCTTGGCCTGATCACGGTCGACAATCAACGTCACCTGCTGCGCGCCACGGCCCTCGCGGGCGTCGATCGCCGTCAGCTCGGGCAGTGCGCGCAGCGCGGTCACCACTTTCGGGTACCACTCGCGCAACGCCCCCAGATCGCCGCTTTGCAGGATGTAGCTGTATTGCGAGGTGGTCTGCTCGCGGCCACCACCGAACTGCAGATCCTGATCCGCCATCAGCATCAACTGGGCGCCGGGCACCTTGGGCATTTCCTTGCGCAGGCGCTCGATGACTTTCTGCGCCGACAGGTTACGTTCCTTGATCGGCTTCAGGCGCACCAGCATGAAGGCGTTATTGGTGCCGTTGCTGCCGCCGATAAACCCGGCGACGCTTTCCACTGCTTCGTCCTTGAGCACGGCGCGGCGGAAGGTTTCCATTTTCGGCTGCATCACGCTGAACGACAGACCGTCGTCACCCCGGACGAAACCGATCAACTGGCCGGTGTCCTGCTGCGGCATGAACGTCTTCGGTACTACTACGTACAGCGCGACGTTGACCCCGACCGTGATGATCAGGCTGAGCAGGGTCAGACGCCGATGGCGCAGCACCCAATCGAGGCTGGCCGCATATTTGCCGACCATCCAGTCGTTGGTCCGGCGGCTCCAGCGTTGCAAACGATTTTCCTGGCCCGGCGTGTGCGGCTTGAGCCAGCGGGCGCAGAGCATCGGAGTCAGCGTCAGCGAGACCACCAGCGAGACCACGATGGCTGCTGCCAGGGTGATGGAAAACTCGCGGAACAGACTCTCGACAATCCCGCCCATGAACAGGATCGACAGGAACACCGCCACCAGCGACACGTTCATCGACAGCAAGGTGAAACCGACTTCCTTGGCCCCGAGATAGGCAGCCTTCATCGGTTTCACGCCTTCGTCGATGTGCCGGGAAATGTTTTCCAGCACCACGATGGCATCGTCTACCACCAGTCCGGTCGCGAGAATCAGCGCCATCAGCGACAAGTTGTTCAGCGAAAAACCATAGAGGTACATCACCGCGAAGGTGCCGACCAGCGACACCGGCACCGCCAGCGTCGGAATCAGCGAGGCGCGGAAGTTACCGAGAAACAGGAACACCACCAGAATCACCAGCGCCACAGCGATCAGCAGGGTCATTTCCGCTTCGTGCAGTGTGGCCTTGATCACCGGCGAGCGGTCCATCGCCAGGTTCAGTTTGACGCTGGCCGGCAGTACCGCTTGCAACGCCGGCAACTGCGCCTTGATCTCGTTGACCGTCTCGATGATGTTGGCGCCGGCCTGGCGGTTGATCACCAGCAGCACCGCCGCGTCATCGTTGAAGAAACCACTGTTGTAGCGGTCTTCGACGCCGTCGCTGACCTTGGCCACATCCTTCAGGCGCAGGGCCGCACCGTCCTTGTAATGGATGATCAGCGACTCGTAATCCTTGGCTTTCTCCAACTGATCATTGGCTTGAATCTGCCACAGGCGTTCGCCGTCCTCGACCGAACCCTTGGGCCGACGCACGTTGGCCTCGGCGATGGTCTTGCGTACATCATCGAGCGCCACGCCGTACTGGTTCAGCGCCTGTGGTTCGAGCTCGATACGCACCGCCGGCAGCGAACTGCCGCCGATCTGCACTTCACCCACGCCCTGTACCTGGGACAGGCTCTGCGAGAGGATGGTCGAGGCCAGGTCATAGAGCTGGCCTTTTTCCAGCACGTCCGACGTCAGCGACAGCACCATGATCGGCGCCTGCGACGGATTGACCTTCTTGTAGGTCGGCATGCTGCGCATCCCACTCGGCAACAGGTTGCGCGAAGCATTGATCGCCGCCTGCACCTCGCGCGCCGCGCCGTTGATGTCACGGTCGAGGTCGAATTGCAGAATGACCCGGGTCGAACCCTGGCTGGAGCGGCTGCTCATGGTGTTGACGCCGGCAATCGCCCCGAACGAACGCTCCAGCGGCGTCGCCACCGTGGACGCCATCACCTCGGGACTGGCGCCGGGCAGACTGGCCTGAACCACGATCACCGGGAAATCCATTTGCGGCAGCGGCGACACCGGCAACAGACCGAAACTGACACCGCCCAGCAGCATGATCGCCAGACTCAGGAGCATGGTCGCGACCGGGCGCTTGATGAAAGGACCGGAGAGGTTCATTGACCAAGATCCTTACTTTCACCGCACTCCCCTGTAGGAGTGAGCCTGCTCGCGATGAAGTCGGCACATTCAATATCGGTAGGGACAGACACACCGCTATCGCGAGCAGGCTCACTCCTACAAGGGGTCTGTGTACGGACACTCATACCGAAACCTCTTCGCGGTCAGCATTGGTCTTGCCAAAGCGCCGACCGAGGCGGTCGAAGTACAGGTAGATCACCGGCGTGGTGAACAGAGTCAGCACCTGGCTCACCAGCAAGCCGCCGACCATCACCAGACCCAGTGGCTGACGCAATTCCGCCCCGGAACCGGTGGCGAGCATCAACGGCACCGCGCCGAACAGCGCCGCCAGCGTAGTCATCAAAATCGGCCGGAAGCGCAGCAGCGCCGCCTGATAGATCGCCTGCTCCGGCGCCATGCCCTGGGTGCGTTCGGCGTCGAGGGCGAAGTCGATCATCATGATCGCGTTCTTCTTGACGATACCGATCAAAAGGATGATGCCGATGATTGCGATCATGCCCAGGTCATTGCCGCTGAGTAGCAACGCGAGCAACGCACCAACCGCCGCCGACGGCAGGGTCGAGAGAATGGTGATCGGGTGAATGTAACTTTCGTAAAGCACGCCGAGCACGATGTACATGGTCACCACCGCCGCCAGAATCAGCAGCAAGGTGCTCGACAGCGAGGCCTGAAACGCTTCGGCCGCACCCTGGAACTGGGTCTGCACGCCAATCGGCATGCCGATGTCCTGCTGCACCTGTTCGATGATGTCCACCGCATGCCCCAGCGCCACGCCGGGTGCGAGGTTGAACGACATCATCACGGCGGGGAACTGGCCGATGTGGGTGATTGCCAGTTGCGCCTGACGTTCCTCGACATGGGCCAGGCTCGACAGACGCACTTGCGCACCGTCAGTGGTCTTGACGTGAATCTGATCCAGCGCCGCCGGGCCGATCTTCTCCCCGGCCTGTGCCTGCAGCACCACGCGATACTGGCTGGCCTGGGTGTAAATGGTCGAGATCTGCCGCTGGCCGAAGGCGTCATACAACGCATCGGTAATGTTCTGCACCGACACACCGAGGCGCGAAGCCGCATCGCGGTCGATCACCAGATAGACCTGCAAACCCTTGTCCTGCAAATCGCTGGCGACGTCGGTCAGCTCCGGACGCTGGGCCAGTGCCTCGACCAGACGCCCGCTCCACTGGCTGAGCAGTTCAGAATCCGGCGAGGACATACTGAATTGGTACTGGGTACGGCTGACTCGATCCTCGATGGTCAGATCCTGCACCGGCTGCATGAACAGGCGGATGCCGACCAGTTTGTCCAGTTGCGGTTGCAGGCGCGCGATCACCTCGGTGGCGCTCAGGTCACGCTGGCCGTGGGGCTTGAGATTGATCAACAGGCGACCGCTGTTGAGCGTGGCGTTGTCGCCGTCGACGCCGATGTAGGACGACAGGCTCTCCACCGCCGGATCTTCGAGAATCACCTTGGCCAGCGCCTGCTGACGCTCGCCCATGGCCGCGAAGGAAATCGACTGCGGCGCTTCGGAGATGCCCTGGATCACCCCGGTGTCCTGCACCGGGAAGAAGCCCTTGGGCACCACCATATATAGGAACACCGTCAGCGCCAGCGTACCGATAGCCACCAACAGGGTCAGCGGCTGGTGTTTGAGCACCCACTGCAACTTGCGCCCGTAGGCGGCGATCATCCAGTCGATGAAGCCGCCGCTGGCCCGGTAAAAGCGGCCCTGCTCGTGGGCTTCCGGCTCACGTTTGAGCAAGCGCGCGCACATCATCGGCGTCAGGGTCAGCGAGACCACCAGGGAAATCAGGATCGCCACCGCCAGAGTGATGGCGAACTCGCGGAACAGCCGCCCGACCACGTCAGCCATGAACAGCAGCGGAATCAGTACCGCGATCAGCGACAGGGTCAGGGAAATCAGGGTGAAGCCGATCTGCTTCGCGCCTTTGAGCGCCGCCTGCATCGGACTGTCACCCTCCTCGATGAAGCGCGCGATGTTTTCCAGCATCACGATCGCATCGTCGACCACAAAACCGGTGGCGATGGTCAGGGCCATCAAGGTCAGGTTGTTGACCGAGAACCCGGCGAGATACATCACGCCAAACGTGCCGATCAGCGACAGCGGCACCGCCACCGACGGGATGATCGTCGCGCTGGCACGCCGCAAAAACAGGAACGTCACCATCACCACCAGAGCAATGGCGATCAGCAGTTCGTGCTGCACGTCAGTCACCGAGGCGCGGATGGTCTGGGTGCGGTCGGTGAGTACGGTGACATCGAGCCCGGCCGGCAGGTTGTCGGTGATGCTCGGCAGCAACGCCTTGATCCGGTCGACCACCTCGATCACGTTGGCGCCCGGCTGACGCTGGATATTGAGCAGCACTGCCTGATTCTGGTTGGCCCACGCGGCGAGACGTTCGTTCTCCGCGCCGTCGACGATTTCCGCCACATCCTTCAGACGCAACGGCGCGCCGTTCTTGTAGGCGAGGATCAGGTTGGCGTAGTCCTTGGGCGACGTCAGCTGGTCGTTGGCATCGAGCATCGAGACCCGGGTCGGGCCGTCGAAGTTACCTTTCGGCTGGTTGACGTTGGACGCGCCAATCAGCGTGCGCACGTCTTCCAGGTTCAGGCTGTTCGCCGCGAGGGCTTCCGGGTTGACCTTGATCCGCACCGCCTGACGCTGACCGCCGGCAATGCTGACCATGCCGACGCCGCTGATCTGGGCGATCTTCTGCGCCATGCGCGTGTCGACCAGGTCATTGAGTTTGGGTAAGAGCATGGTTTTCGAGGTGATCGCCAGGGTCAGCACCGGGGTATCCGCCGGGTTGACCTTGTTGTACACCGGCGGCGCCGGCAAGTCGGTCGGCAGCAGATTGGTCGCGGCGTTGATCGCGGCCTGCACTTGCTGCTCGGCAACGTCCATGTTGATGTCGAGGCTGAAACGCAGGGTCAGCACCGAAGCGCCGCCGGAGCTGGTCGAAGCCATTTGCGTCAGGCCCGGCATCTGCCCGAACTGGCGTTCGAGCGGCGCGGTGACGGCACTGGTCATCACGTCCGGACTGGCGCCGGGGTACAGGGTCATGACGCGAATGGTCGGGTAATCGACCTGCGGCAACGCCGAGACCGGCAGCAGGCGATAGGCAATCAGGCCGGCCAGAATAATGGCCAGCATGCTCAGGGTGGTGGCTACCGGACGGAGGATGAACAGCCGCGAAATGTTCATGCGCCCTTCTTGGCCTTGTCAGCCGCGGCAGCGTCCGGCGCACTGGCGGCGGGTTTGCCCTGCAGGTGCCCGGTCGGGGTGGTCGGCACGTCATTGCTGTCGTTGACCACTTCCACTTCACTGCCTTCCTTCAGACGGTCGGTACCTTCCAGCACCACGCGATCGCCCGCGGCGAGGCCTTCGGTGACCACAGTGTTGGTGCCGTCACTGGCGCCGATCTTCAGTTGGCGGATGGTGACTTTCTTGTCGCCGTCCAACGCGTAAACGAAAGTGCCGTTGGTGCCGAACTGAATCGCCGCCGACGGTGCCAGTACCACGCCTTTGAGGGTGTCGGCCAGCAGATGGACGTTGACGAACTGATTGGGGAACAGCGACTGGTCGCGGTTATCGTAACGGGCCTTGAATTTCAGGGTGCCGGTGGCGACGTCGATCTGGTTGTCGAGGCTTTGCAGCACGCCGCTGGCCTGGATCTTGGTATCGCCGCGATCCCAGGCCTCGGCCGGCAGTTTGGCGCCGCTGTGGTAGCGCGCCAATACGGTTTCGAGGCTGTTTTCCGGCAAGGTGAAGACCACGCTGATCGGTTGGGTCTGAGTGATCACCGCAAGGAACGTGGTGTCGTTGGCGGCGACGAGGTTGCCGACGTCGACCTGACGCAGACCGACGCGACCGGCAATCGGCGCGCGGATCTTGGTGAATTCGAGATTGAGCTTGGCGTCATTGACCGCCGCCTGATTGGTCTTGACCGTGCCCAGATATTGGCCGACCAGCGCTTCGGCGGTGTCCAGGGTCTGCTTGGCGATGCTGTCTTCCTTGTACAGGCCGCGATAACGCTCGACGTCGACCTGTGCGTTTTTCAACTGCGCCTGATTCTGCAGCAAGGTGCCTTCAGCCTGGAGCAAGGCGTTCTGGTACGGACGCGGATCGATCTCTGCCAGCAGGTCGCCGGCCTTGACCATCTGCCCTTCCTCGAAGTTGATCTTCACCAGTTCACCGCCGACCCGGCTGCGCACATTGATGGTGTTGAGCGCGGTCACCGTACCCAGCGCCTTGTAATACAGCGGGAAGTCCCCCGTGACCGCCGGCGCCACCCGCACCGGAATCGGCCCGGCCGCGCCGCCGAAGCCCGGCCGCATCATTCCCGAACGTCCGGCATGGCCGCTCGCAGCCTTGTCGGCGCCCTCCTTGTGGGCCGAACCGGCGGGCCAGAATTTCCAGCACAGAACGGCGATGACCAACAGGACGAGCAGGCTGATCAGCCAGCGACGGGAATTGCGAGGGGACGATTGCATGGATTGATTAACCATTGGGCGCGTGGGCTTCTTTTACGGGAGGCTGAACGATAAGCACTGATCGGATTTAAGCAAAGCAGCTTTACCGGCAATTTACCTTCAACTTACGTTTCAAGGTGTGAGGCAAAACACTGATACACAAATGAAAACGGCCTGGACAGGGCCAGGCCGTTAACAATTGTAAAAGCGCTTATTTCAGAACGGCGAGTGCTGCGTCGTAGTTCGGCTCTTCAGCGATTTCCTTGACCAGTTCGCTGTGCAGAACGTTGTCGTTCTCGTCCAGCACCACCACGGCGCGGGCGGTCAGGCCTTTGAGCGGGCCGTCAGCGATGGCTACGCCGTAGTTTTCGATGAACTCGGCACCGCGCAGGGTCGACAGGTTCTGCACGTTCTCCAGGCCTTCGGCGCCGCAGAAACGGGCCTGGGCGAATGGCAGGTCAGCCGAGATGCACAGCACCACGGTGTTGTTCAGTTCGTTGGCCTGAGCGTTGAACTTGCGCACGGAGGTGGCGCAGGTCGGGGTGTCGACGCTTGGGAAAATGTTCAGCACTTTGCGCTTGCCGGCGAAGCTCGCCAGGGTGACGTCGGACAGATTGCCGGCAACCAGAGAAAAGGCTGGCGCCTTGGAACCGGCTTGTGGCAACTGGCCGTTGACTTGAACCGGGTTGCCTTTGAGGGTGACTTGAGCCATGACTTTAGTCCTTCTTAACGTGGTTATTGAGCATGCAAGAGGCCGAAGTTAACCACGAAATTGTCCGACGACCTATGCCCTGACAGAAAATTGTCAGGGCCCTGCGCAAAAAATTGTATACAACCGCAAATCCTGTGGGAGCGAGCTTGCTCGCGAAAGCAATCTGCCAGTCAACGCTATGCTGAATGTGCCGCCGTCTTCGCGAGCAAGCTCGCTCCCACAGTGATCTTCGCGGAGCTCGAGTTTGCATCATTTACTTAGGAGTTCTGTCGATTCGTGAGGTGCCCGTTCGACTATGCAGTGAATCCCCCTCCCTGGAGAAACCACCATGCGATTCATGATCCTTGTCAAAGCCAGCGCCGATTCCGAAGCCGGCATCATGCCCAGTGAAGAGCTGATCACCGCCATGGGCAACTTCAACGAAGAACTGGTCAAGGCCGGTATCCTCATCGACGGCAACGGCCTGCACCCGAGCAGCAAAGGCGTCCGCGTGCATTTCTCCGGCGACAAGCGCACCGTCATCGACGGCCCGTTCATCGAGACCAAGGAGCTGGTGGCCGGGTACTGGATCTGGGAAGTGAAGTCGAAGGAAGAAGCCATCGAATGGGTCAAACGCTGCCCGAATCCGATGCCGGGCGACTCTGATATCGAAATCCGCCAGATCTTCTCCGCCGAGGATTTCGGTGCCGAGTTCACGCCTGAGGCGCGGGCGCAGGAAGAGCGTGTTCGCGAACAGGCCAAGAAAAACCTGTAATACCTGCCTCTGTAGGAGCTGCCGCAGGCTGCGATCTTTTGACTTTGATTTTTAAAAGCCAGATCAAAAGATCGCAGCCTGCGGCAGCTCCTACAGGGGCGAAAAATCTTGGCGCTCACCTTTAGTGTGACTCTGTAGACAAAACCAAAGAATTAATCCATTCGACTGGCTAACTCCCCGTTAGCTGCTAGCGTCATTCAGACGTGTCCTACGGGCTTGATAAAAAAGGGAATACGTCCAACGGCCGAGAAGCGCCGGGACCTCCATGCAGTAGCCACCAGGGAAACGGGGATCATGTCGAAAAAATTGGGGATTCACGCCTTGCTGCTGGCGAGTTCGCTGGCGCCTGTGGTTTGTGCCTTTGCGAATAACGCCGAAGAGGCCAACAAAAGCAACAATCCGCTGAACCTGGCGCCCGGCGCCAACCTGCAGGATTACTACACGCCGAAGCTGTTCGACAGCAATCTGCATACCAACGATGCGTTGCTGCGCGGCACGTTACCGATTGCGCCTAACGACTTCATCGGTGTGCCGCAACTGCTGCGCGCAACAATGCCGATCAGCACCCGCCCCGATCCGCGCGGCGGCTACAGCACCGGCATCGGCGATCTCAATCTGTTCGACATCTTTCTGCTCAAGACCGACGGCGTGCAGTTGGGCATCGGCCCGCAGATCACCGCGCCGACCGCTGCCGAGGACGAACTGGGCACGGGCAAGTGGCAGGCCGGCCTGGCTGCGGTGGCGATCGACTCGTCGCCGCGCGGCCTGCTCGGTGCGCTGGTGCAGTACCAGAGCTCGTTCGCCGGCGACCACGACCGAGCGCATGTCGAAACCGCAACCCTGCAGCCGTTCATCATTCATAACCTCGACAAGGGCTGGTACCTGCGCTCCACCGGCACCTGGACGTTCGATCTGAAAAACAACACTCACTACATCCCGATCGGTCTGGGTGCGGGCAAGGTCTGGAAGTCCGGCAGCAACATTCTCAACGCCTTTCTCGAACCGCAATGGACCGTCGAACGCAAAGGCGATGGCGTGCCGCAGTTCACCCTGTTCGCGGGGATCAACGTGACATTCGGAAAATAAGGACATCGCCATGCACATTGCTTTACGCGCCGCCGGATTCAGTCTCATGACCCTGTTCGCCAGCTGCGGCGTCGGTGCTCAGGAGCTCGACACCCGTATCGGCAAGATCGCCATGGAGGGCGAACTGCCGGCCCATGAGTCGATCGCCAAACTCTACGCCGAGCTGGATTTCCAGCAAGCGACCCAGAGTTACCTGTGGGCCTTGCCGCTGGTGTCCTACGCGCAGTGGCAGGAAGAATTTCGCGACAAGCTCGGCGCGCGCAGCGGCGATCTGATGGTGCTCGACAGCTACGAAGACAAGCTCGGCGTGATCACTGCCAACGCCACCACGCCGTACATTCTCGGTTTCGTCGACCTAAGCGAAACCGGGCCGCTGGTGATTCAACTGCCACCGGGACCGACCGCCGGCGGAATTGGCGATTTCTGGCAGCGGGCGATTATCGACATGGGTCAGACCGGCCCGGACAAAGGCCAGGGCGGCAAATATCTGGTGCTGCCACCGGGCGCGGAGCCACCGGCCGATGCCGACAAGTATTACCTGGCCAAATCGGAAACCATGAACGTGCTGGTGGGCTTCCGGGTGCTGGATCCGGATCCGGCCAAGGGCAAGGCGCTGGTCGAGCAATTCAAGATGTACCCGTACGCCAAACGCGCCGAGCCGAGCAAGACCCGCCTGCTGTCGCCTGACGGTAAAAAGTGGTCGGGCACCCAGCCGCGCGGCATCGCTTACTGGCAGCGGCTGCATCAGATCATTCAGAAAGAACCGGTGAATGAACGTGACCGCTTCTACATGGCGATGCTCGCCAGTCTCGGCATCGAGAAGGACAAACCCTTCAACCCCAACACCCAGCAGCGTCAGGCCCTGGAGTCCGGCGCGCAGGTCGGTGAGCTGATCGCCAAGGCCAACACCTTTGCCAAGCGCTTTCCTCAGGCGCAGTACTGGCCCGACCGGCATTGGGACACGGTGCTGAACATCGCCGAACCGTCGCAGCGCGTGGCCTATTACGACCAGTTGTGGGAACGCAGCGCCTGGTTTTATGAAGCGGTGACCAACACCAAGGGCATGGTTTCCAAGACCCCGGGCCTCGGTCAGACCTACCTCGGTGCCTACACCGACGCCAAGGGTGACTGGCTCGACGGCGGCAAGACCTATCGCCTGCACGTCGGCGCCAACCCGCCAGCCAAGCAGTTCTGGTCGATGACCTTGTACGACATCGACAGCCGTTGCCTGATCGACAATCCGCAGCGCAAGGCCGACCTGTCCTCGCGCCAGGATCTGAAGAAAAACGCCGACGGCTCGGTGGATCTGTACTTCGGCCCGAGCGCACCCAAAGGCTTCGAGAACAACTGGGTGCAAACCGTGCCCGGCAAGCACTGGTTCAGCTACTTCCGCCTGTACGCGCCGACCGAAGCCTATTTCGACAAGAGCTGGAAACTCGACGACATCACGGTCGTGCAATGAATAAGGACGCCGCATGAACACACGCAATCTATGGCTGACCGCTCTGACCCTCACCCTGAGCAGCAGCGCCTGGGCCGATTTCAGCGCCAGCCCCGAAGAAGCCCGAGGCATCGCCAAGGACGCTTATCTGTATGGCTTCCCGGTAGTGGAAATGTACAAAACCCTGTACACCCAGGCCGTGGACAGCAAGAGCCCGAACTTCAAGGCACCGTTCAACCAGATCGGCAACACTGCCAAGGCCTTCACTGCCAAAGACACCGCGTTCGTCACGCCGAACGCCGACACGCCCTACTCGTTCGTCTGGATGGACTTGCGCAGCGAACCGCTGATCCTGACCTTGCCGCCGATCGAAGAGCACCGTTACTACTCGGTGCAACTGATCGACGCCTACACGCAGAACTTCGCTTACCTGGGTACCCGCAGCACCGGCAATAACGGTGGCCATTTCATGATCGCCGGGCCCGACTGGCAGGGTCAGCAGCCGATCAACATCGACCGCCTGGTGCGCAGCGAAAGCAACATCGCCTACGCGCTGTACCGCACGCAGCTGTTCGACGAAAAAGATCTGGGCAAGGTCAAGCAGATCCAGAAAGGCTACAAGGTCGAGCCGCTGAGCAAATACGTGAAACAGAAAGCTCCGGCGCCGGCACCGAAAGTCAGTTGGCCGAAACCGACGCCGACCATGAGCGAAACTCCGGAGCTGTTCCGCTACCTGAACTTCATGCTCGCCTTCACACCGCCGCAGGACGTCGAAAAAGACCTGCTCGCGCGCTTCGCCAAAATCGGCATCGGTGCCGGTCAGCCATTCGACCTGAAACAGCTCAGCGCCGAGCAACGCAAGGCCCTCGAAGACGGCATCAATGACGCCAAGGCGGAATTCGCCGCGTTCAAGAAAGACAAGGTCGACACGCATGAAATCAGCAGCGGTGACCTGTTCGGCACCCGCGATCACCTCAAGGGCAATTACCTGTATCGCTACGCCGGCGCCAACATGGGCATCTTCGGCAACTCTGCCGAAGAGGCGAACTACATAGGCTATTTCGTCGACAAGGACGGCCAACCGGTCGACGCGGCGAAACACGACTACACCCTGCATTTCGACAAGGGCGCCCTGCCCCCGGCCGACGCCTTCTGGTCGCTGACCATGTATGACGGCAAGAGCAAATTGCTGGTGGCCAACCCGCTCAATCGCTACCTGATCAACTCGCGAATGCTGCCCGACTTGAAGCTCGATGCCGACGGCGGGCTGACCCTCTACGTGCAGCACAAAAATCCCGGCAAGGACAAGCAGGCCAACTGGCTGCCGGCACCGGACGGGCCGTTCTATGGCGTGTTGCGCCTGTACCTGCCGAAGCCGGAAGTGGCCAGCGGCGAATGGAAGATGCCGCTGCTCAACCCGGTCAACTCAAAACAATAAACGGAGCCAGTGATGGTCAAGCCTTACGTTGTGCGTCCGCTGCTGGCGCTGTGCATGATCGGCAGTACTCAACTCTATGCAGCTGAAGGTGGCGTGGGCCGGCCAATCACCGGGCAACAGGTGTATTCCAACGCCGGGATCATCCCGCCCGAACCGGGCTGGGTAGTCTCGGTCACCAGCATCTGGTACGACGGATCGCTAAAGGGCAGTCGCGGCGCGCCGATTTCCGGTGAAGTCAGTGCCGGGATCGACATGAAAGTCTCCTACACCATGACCAACCTGACGCACATCTGGGACACCGGCAAAGGCCCATGGAACTTCGCCTCGGCAATCGGTGTTCCAGTGCAGTACACCGACATAGACGCGGCCATCACCGGACCGCGCGGACGCACCCTCGGCACCAGCGATTCCGGGACTCAGTTCGCCGACGCGCTGGTCACTCCGATTGCCGCCGGCTACCACTTCGACGAGTTGAACCACATCGCGTTCTCCCTGCCGATCTATGTGCCCACCGGCGCCTACAACGACAATCGCCTGGCCAACCCGGGGCAGAACAATTACACGTTCATGCCCACCGTGGCCTTCACCCATCTGGACGGCAAGGGTGGTGAATTCACACTGTCCAGTGGCCTGGAGTTCTACACCGAAAACACCGCCACCGATTACCGCAACGGCAACATCTTCACCCTCGACGCCTTGTGGACTCACGGCTTCGGCAGTGGCTGGAGCGCCGGTCTGGCGGCCGGCTATATCCAGCAGGTCACCGACGACAAGGGGCAGACCGCCGACAGCCTGAATGGCTTCCGTGGCCGCTCGGTCGGCGCTGGGCCGGTGGTGGCCTGGGCAGGCAAATTCGCCGACGCCCAAGCCAACATCAGCGCGCGCTGGGTGCCGGAGTTCGACACTAAGAACCGTCCTGAAGGCAACGGCATTGCCGTCAACATGACCCTGGCGTTTTTCTAGACCGGCCACAAAGGACTGTCCCATGACCGCACTCACCGACCTCAACGCCCTGCAAGCGAGCATCGCCGAAGCCGTACTCGGCCAGGATCAGGTCATTCGGCAGATCCTCCTCGGCCTGCTGGCCAACGGGCATTTGCTGCTGGAAAGCCTGCCGGGGCTGGCCAAGACGCGCACGGTCAAGGCGCTGGCTACGCACCTGGACGCGAAGATGAGTCGCATCCAGTTCACCCCCGACTTGCTGCCCTCGGACATCACCGGCGCCGAAGTGCTGCATCAGGTCGCCGGGCAAAACGAGATCCGCTTCCAGCCAGGCCCGCTGTTCGGCAATCTGATCCTCGCCGACGAGATCAACCGCGCCCCGGCCAAGGTGCAGGCGGCGCTGCTGGAAGCCATGGAAGAACGGCAGATTACCGTGGCCGGCACCAGCCATGTGCTGCCGGAGCTGTTCATTGTGGTCGCCACGCAAAACCCGATCGAGCAGGAAGGCACTTATCCGTTGCCGGAAGCGCAGATGGACCGGTTCCTGATGAAGGTGCTGCTGGATTACCCCAGCGCCGACAACGAAAGCCAGGTGCTGCGTCTGTTGCGCGCCGAAGAGTTTGCCCAAGGTGCGAACACCGCGCCGGGCAAGGGCTTCAGCCTGTCACAGGAAGTGATCTTCGCCGCGCGCAAGGAGGTCAGCGCGGTGCATGTATCGCCGGCCATCGACCGCTACCTGATCGACCTGATCAACGCCACTCGCCACCCGGCCGATTACGACGAAGACCTCGGACGCTGGATCAGCATCGGTGCCAGTCCCCGTGGCGGCATCGGCCTGGATCGTTGCGCGCGGGCCGATGCGTGGTTGCAGGGCCAGGATTTTGTCTCGCCGGATAACGTGCGCGCCGTGGTGCATCCGGTGCTGCGCCATCGCCTGCAATTGAGCTACGACGCGGTCGCAGATGGCGTAACTGCCGATCAGGTGCTCGACCGTTTGCTGGATAAAGTGGCGATTCCGGCATGAACACGGACGGTCTGGTCTACGTGTCTCTGGCGCAATTGATGGCGCTGGAGTTCAAGGCCCGTGACCTGAGCTTTCTGGCGCGCCAGCCCCAGGGCAGCATCCTCGCCGGCAACCATGCCTCGCGCCTGCGTGGACGTGGCTTGAACTTCGATGAGCTGCGCCGTTATCAGCCCGGTGATGATTTGCGCCACCTCGACTGGCGCGCCTCGCTGCGCACCGGCAAACCGGTGGTACGCACTTTTACTGAAGAACGCGATCGCCCGGCGTTGATCGTGGTCGATCAGCGCATGTCGATGTTCTTCGGCTCGCAACGCAGTTTCAAATCCGCTCTGGCCGCAGAACTCGCGGCGCTGGCGGCGTGGATGGTGTTCAACGCTGGTGATCGGGTCGGCGGTCTGGTGTTCAATGATCAACGCATCGACAGCATCGCGCCGTTGCGCAGCCGCAAACGGGTCGAAGCCTTGCTCAGCCGCGTGGCGCAACAGAATCAGGCGCTGAACGCGGGCAATCCCGACGCCGAAGACGAGGACCAGTTGGACAAGGCCTTGCAGCGTTGCCTGGCGCTGGCCGGGCATGACCATTTGATCTGCATCGTCAGCGACTTCGCCGGGGCGGGTGAACGCACCTTGCAATTGATGCGGCAACTGCGCGCGCATAACGATGTAATTGCCCTGCAAGTCTACGATCCACTGGCCTTGAAGCTGCCGAGCGATGGTCGGTTGCTGGTCACCCAAGGCCAATTGCAGGTGGAACTGGCTGTCGAGAAACGCAGCGTGCATCAGCCGTTGGGTGATTATCTCGGTGGCCGCCTTAAGGACGTCGCCACCCTGCTGCGCCGCAGTCAGGTGCCGTTGATGATGTTCAGCACCGCCGAAGAGGCCCACGCGCAATTGCGTGCCGAGCTTGGCAAGTCTGCCGGCCCACGGCGATGAACCCGAATATCCCCGACATCAGCCAGCTCAAGGAGCTGAGCCTGCCGGCGCCGGTCAGTTATGCGCCGCAGACCTGGGGCTGGTGGCTGTTGCTCGCGCTGTTGATTGTGCTGGCGCTGATCATTGGCGTGCGCCGTTATCGGCAGTGGCGACGGGATCAGTATCGGCGCGAAGCGCTGGTGCGGCTTGCGCAGTTGCGTGAGCGCAGTGATGACCTCAATGCCCTGCGCGAGTTACCCGAACTGCTCAAACGCGTGGCCCTTTCGATGCCCCTACGCAAATCTTTCCGCTGGAATGCAAACCCTGTGGGAGCGAGCTTGCTCGCGAAGAGGTCAGCACATTCAACATCTGTGTTATCTGGCACACCGCTTTCGCGAGCAAGCTCGCTCCCACAAGGGGTGGCGGCGTTGGGAAGATCGGATTGGCAGGCCTTTCTGCAGCGGCACAGTAAAAAGAAACTGCCCGACGACTTCAGCGATCAACTGGCCCAACTCGCCTACGCCCCCGACGCCACCCTGCGCGCCCTCCCCGCCGAACAGCGCCAAGCGCTGTTCGACACCTGCCAACACTGGGTGGAGCAGCACCATGTGGCAGCTTGATTACCCGTGGCTGCTGCTCCTGCTGCCGCTGCCGTGGCTGACCTTGCGTTATCTGCCGGCGTATCAGGAGGCCCGCAGCGCCGTGCGCGTGCCGTTTTTCGGCGCCATGAGCCGCGCCGTCGGGGAAGCGCCGAGCCGGGTTGGCAATCGCCAGAACCCCTGGCAACTGCTGCTCAATCTGCTGGTGTGGACGTTGATCCTGCTCGCCGCCGCGCGCCCGGTGTTCGTTGAAAAACCCATCGAAAGCCAGCAACCAGTGCGCGACCTGATGCTTGCCATCGACATTTCGCAGTCGATGGAGACTGAAGATTTCAGCAATGCCGACGGCCAGAAAATCAATCGCCTCGCCGCCGTCAAACAGGTGGTGCAAGGCTTCATCGACAAGCGCAAGGACGACCGCATCGGTCTGATCGTGTTCGGCAGCGGCGCCTATCCGCAGGCGCCGCTGACCCTCGATCACGCCAGCCTTGCGTTGTTGCTGGCCGACACCGGCATCGGCATGGCCGGGCCGAACACCGCCATCGGCGATGCCATCGGTTTGAGCCTGAAGCTGCTCGACCAGGCGCACGAACAGCAAAAGGTGCTGATCCTGCTCACCGACGGCAACGACACCAGCAGCGCTATCACCCCCGACCACGCAGCGGAAATGGCCGCCAACAAGGGCGTGGTCATTCACACCATCGGCATCGGCGACCCGACGGCTTCCGGCGAGGCGCAGGTCAATCTGCGCGGGCTGCAACAGATCGCCCAAACCACTGGCGGGCAGTTCTTCCGCGCCGAAGATCGTACGGCGCTGGATCAGGTCTACAGCACCCTCGACCGCCTCACGACGCATCAGGTGAAAACCCTCAGCCATCAGCCGCAACGCGAGTTGTTCCATTGGCCGCTGGGCTCGGCGCTGGGGTTGTTGGCGCTGTATCACCTCGGCGCCCTGCTGCGCCCGCGCCTGGCGCTTGCCCGCCAGCGGCAGGAGGTCTGAGATGGAGATCAATCTCAGCGACTTGTACTTTTTACGCCCGCTGTGGCTGCTGCTCGCGCTGCTTGCCGCGCTGCTGCCGCTGCTCTGGCGCCGCAGCCGCGACTTGCAGCGGCGGTTGCGCAGCAACATCGCCGAACACTTGCTGCCGCACCTGCTGGTCACGCCAGAAGATCAGCAGCGCCTGCGCCCGGTGCACTGGCTGTGCGCGGTGTTGGCCCTTGGGGCGATCGCCGCCGCTGGGCCGACTTGGGAGCAGGATCGTCCGGACTTTCTGGAAAATCGCGCTCCACTGATCGTTGCGGTGGACCTGTCACCATCGATGGACGCCCGCGACGTACCTCCGACGCGCCTGGAAGCGGCCAAACACAAACTCCACGACCTGATCCAGCGTCGCGCGGGCGCCCGCACCGCGCTGATCGCCTATGCCGGCAGCGCGCATCTGGTGTTGCCGCCGACCGACGATCCGGCGTTGCTCGACACCTTCATTCAGGCGCTGGGCACAGGCCTCATCGACAAACCGGGCAAGGACGTTAGCGCCGTCATCGAGCAGGCCAAACGCCTGCTCAGCGCCGAGCAAACCCCGGGCAGCCTGCTGTTGATCACCGACGGCGCTGACGTTGCACAGCTCGAAGGTCTCGACAAACAACTCGACGACAGCCAATTGCAGGTACTGGTACTGGCGGTCGGCAACGCGGATGGCGGCGTGATTCAGGGCGCCAACGGCCAGCCGGCAGTCGACAGCAACGGGCGTCCGCTGCTCGGCCATTTCGATCCGGCGGCACTCAAAAAACTGGCCGCCGGCCTCGACGCCCCGCTGGGCAGCCTCACCCTCGATGACGATGATCTGGACTGGATCGAGTTGCACGCCCAACAACACTTCCAGAGTGCCAGCGCCGAACAGCAGCAATTGCACTGGAAAGATGCCGGTTACTGGCTGTGCTGGCCTCTTCTATTGTTGGCGCTGCTCGGCGTGCGCAAGGGCTGGAGCGTCAACTGGGTACCGGCGCTGCTATTGGCCACAAGCCTTGGCTGGCCTGCCGCGCCAGCCCAGGCCAGTGCACTGACCGATGCATTCTTCACCCGCGATCAGCAAGGGCGCTGGGCTGTCGAGCATGAGCATTGGCCGCAAGCAGCGGCGCTGTTTGTCGATCCGTACTGGAAAGGCGTGGCGGCCTATCACGCGGCGGACTACGACCTCGCATTGGCGACCTTTGCCCGGCTGGACACGGCGCAAGCGTGGTTCTACCTGGGCAACATTTACGTGCGGCGCTTCAAGTTCGATCAGGCAATTGCCGCCTACACCCAGGCCTTGCAGCGGCAACCGCAGTTCCCCGAAGCCACGGCCAATCTGGCGCTGGCGCAGGCGTTGCTCAAGGACACCGACAGCGCCGAGAAAAACGCTCCCGAGACCAAACCGGACGAAGTGAAATTCGACAAGGCACCGGGCAAGGGCCAGAGCAAAAAAGTCGAGACCGAACAGGCAGCGTCCGACGCGTTGTGGCTGCAAAACCTGAGCACCTCGCCGGCGAAGTTTCTCAAGCAGAAGTTCAGTTTGCAGGATCAGTCGGGGGCCAAACCATGAACCGGGTTGCGGCCATCGCGAGCAGGCTCACTCCTACAGGGGATTTGTGTGCGCCGAAAATCTTCTGTAGGAGTGAGCCTGCTCGCGATGGCGCCCGCCTGCTCACCGCAACCCTGCTGCCCCTGCTCACCAGTTGCCTGTTCACAATCCAGGCCTCTGCCGCCGAACCCCAACTGAAAGTCCAGGCCCACCTGCAACCCGCCGAAGGCGCAATGGTCGGCGGACTGGTCGAGCTGCAAGTCGACGTGCTCACCGACACCTGGTTCACCAGCGCCGCCACCCTGCCCGAGATGAAACTCGACGGCGCCCTGGTAACACCACCTGACGGCCAGGCCCAACACCTGAATCAGACCATCGACGGACAAACCTTCAGCGGCTTGCGCTACAGCTACCTGATCACCCCGAATGTCGCCCGCCGCTTCGATATTCCGCCGTTGACGGTGAGTGCGACACCCGGTCAGGCCAGCACAGCGATCAGCGCACACAGCCAGCCATTGCACTTCAGCGCCACCCAGCCACCCGGTTTCAATCCCGGAGAAACGCCGCTGGTGGCCAGCGGTGTGCGCCTGAGCCAAAGCCTGATCAATTCGACAACCCCGTTAAAAGTCGGCGACAGCGTTACCCGCCAACTGATCCTGGAGGCCGATGGCGCACTGGCGATGGCTCTCCCGGTTCCGTCATTGGCTGACGTGGCCGGCCTGAGTCGTTATCTGCAGACCCCACAAGTCACCCGCCTGGATGACGGTCGCGGTAACGTGCTCGGTGGTCAGCGCATCGACGCCGTCACCTACCGCATCGACAAGGCTGGCGCCTACACCCTGCCGGCCATCGCAGTGAAATGGTGGGATGTCAAAACGCAGCAGAGCCGAACGGCGCAGGTGCCCGCCATATCCTTTGAGGCCACAGCCAATAGCGCCTACAAACCGGTGTTTTCGATCACCAAGGATCTCCAGCAACTCGACCGCAACAACTCGCATTTTTCCACGCGCTGGCTGCTGTGGCTGGCGCTACTTGCCGTGTGCATTGGCGTCGGTTATTGGCTGCGTCCGGCGCTGATGCGCGCCCGGCGCCAATGGCAGGCACGCAAGCACGCGCGTCGACTGGCCTGGGAGCAATCGGCGGACTTCGCCTGGCAGCAGATCAACCCGCAACTGCAGGCGCAACCGGCGCAATTGAGCGCGTTGTATCTGTGGCTGCGGCGCAGTCGGCTCGGGCTGCAACTGGTGAATGCCGGCCCGCGCCTGCAAGGCCTGTTGCGCGGACTTTATGGACGTCAGCCGCAGACTGCACAAACACTCGCTCAACTGCGTGAATCGTTGACTACGCTTCACAGTCAGGCCGAACAAAAGGCGCACAAACCGGCGTCGGCCCTGCGCCCGCTCAACCCCGTTCATGAAAGGGATTTCCGATGACCAATCCACCGCAGCAGCGACAACGTTTCAGCCTTGCGCTGTGGTTCGCGCTGGCATTGCCACTGCTGGCCCAGGCCAGCGAGCCACTGCCGTCATGGAATGACGGCCCTGCGAAAAACAACATCATCGCGTTCGTGCAAGCGGTCACCGATCAGCACAGCAAGGACTTCGTCCATCCCGCCGAGCGTATCGCGGTGTTCGACAACGACGGCACCCTGTGGAGCGAGCAGCCGATGTATTTCGAGTTGCTATTCGCCCTCGATGAGGTCAAGCGCAACGCGCCGCAGCACCCGGAATGGCAAACCACCCAGCCGTTCAAAGCGGTGCTGGAAAACGACCACAAGGCACTGGCCGCTGCCGGCATGGACGGGATTATCAAGATCTTCGGCGCCACCCACACCGGCATGACCACCGAGGCTTTCGACGATTACGCCAAGACCTGGCTGAGCCAGGCTCGACATCCGAAAACCGGCAAGCCCTACACCGAGATGATCTTCCAGCCGATGCTGGAAATGCTCGACTACCTGCGCAGCCAGGACTTCAAGACCTACATCGTTTCCGGCGGCGACACCGGCTTCATGCGCGCCTTCGCCGAGAAGGTTTACGGCATCCCGCCGGAACAGGTGATCGGCACCACGTTCGTCACCGCGTTCCAGTTCAAGGACGGCCAGGCTTCGATCCTGCGCACCCGGAAACTGGCGCACAACGACGACGGCCCGGGCAAACCGGAAAGCATTGATGCAGTGATCGGCAAACGGCCGATTCTCGCGTTCGGCAACTCCGACGGCGACCTGCAGATGCTGCAATGGACCGCCGCCGGCCCCGGCAAACGCTTCATGGGGCTGGTGCACCACACCGACGCCGGACGCGAGTGGGCCTACGACCGAAAATCCGATATCGGGCGACTCGACAAAGCCCTCGACGAAGCAAATTCCCGTGGCTGGACCGTGGTGGACATGGCGACCGAATGGCGCCGGATCTACCCGTTCGATCCACCGGCAACCGGGCAGGTGCAATAAGAAAAAGCGTGATGCAGGACTGCAACAAACGTAAGTCGCAACAACGACCCCCGCGATAAGGAGCAAGTCAGATGACTCGCATACGCAAGTGGCTACCGAAACTCGCCCTGGTGGCAACCTCGGTGATGGCGCTGTCGGCAACTGCCACAGCGGCTGAGAAACCCAACATTCTGGTGATCTTCGGCGACGACATCGGCCAGACCAACATCAGCGCCTACTCCATGGGCGTGGTGGGCTACAAGACCCCGAACATCGACCGGATTGCCAAAGAAGGCATGATGTTCACCGACTATTACGCGGAGAACAGCTGCACCGCCGGACGATCCTCGTTCATCACCGGCCAGACGCCACTGCGTACCGGCCTGTCGAAAGTCGGCGCGCCGGGAGCGACTGTCGGCCTGCAAAAGCGCGATATCACCATCGCTCAGGCGCTCAAGTCTCAGGGATACGCCACCGGCCAGTTCGGTAAAAACCACCTTGGGGACAAGGATGAATACCTGCCGACCAACCATGGTTTCGACGAATTCTTCGGCAACCTCTATCACCTGAACGCCGAAGAGGAACCCGAACGCCCCTACTGGCCCAAGGATGACCCGGACTTTGTCAAAGCCAACTCGCCACGGGGCGTAATCCACAGTTTCGCCGACGGCAAGATCGAGGACACCGGCGCGCTGACCACCAAGCGCATGGAAACCATCGACGACGAAACCACCGCTGCCGCACAAGCGTTCATCGAGAAACAGGCCAAGGCCGACAAGCCGTTCTTCGTCTGGATGAACACCACGCGCATGCACCTGTTCACCCACGTACGTGATTCGATGAAGGGCCAGAGCGGCATGCCCGGCAATGAATACGCCGACGGCATGCTGGAACACGACGGTGATGTCGGCAAATTGCTCAAGACCCTCGATGACCTGAAAATCGCCGACAACACGATCGTGGTCTACACCACCGACAACGGCCCGAACCAGTTCTCCTGGCCGGACGCGGCGACCACACCGTTCCGTAACGAGAAAAACTCCAACTGGGAAGGCGCCTACCGCGTACCGGCGATGGTTCGCTGGCCGGGCAAGATCAAGCCGGGTGAAGTGTCCAACGAGATGTTCTCGGGCCTGGACTGGTTCCCGACCTTGCTCGCTGCTGCCGGTGACACCGAGGTGAAAGACAAGCTGCTCAAGGGCTGGGCGCCGGCTTCCGGAGGCAGCAACTTCAAAGTGCATCTGGACGGTTACAACCAGTTGCCCTATCTGACCGGCCAGCAACCCAACGGAGAGCGTAAGGAGTTCTATTACTTCAACGATGACGGCATGCTGGTTTCAATGCGCTTTGGCAACTGGAAGGCCGTCTTCGCCGAGCAGCGAGCACCGGGGGGTTTTGCAGTCTGGAGCAACCCGTTTACCCCCTTGCGCGTGCCCAAGATCTTCAACCTGAGAATGGACCCGTACGAGCGGGCCGACGTGGTTTCCGATCAATACTACGACTGGTCGACCAAAAACGTTTATCTGGTCGCCGTTGCGACAACCAAGGCAGCACGCTTCCTGCAGACCTTCATCGAGTACCCACCAAGCCAGAAACCTGCGAGTTTCAGCATCGACCAGATCCGTGCTGCGGTGGACGCGAAGATTGAAGAGAAAATGAAAGCGGCACCGGCTGCTCAGTAAGACCGTTGAACTGCCGCCCGCCCTCAGCGGCGGGCGGCCCTGTTTTCAACTTGGGACCGTGTCGGCCCCTTCGCGAGCAAGCTCGCTCCCACAGGGATTTTCGCTACACCCGAGATCCCCTGTGGGAGCGGGCTTGCTCGCGAAAAGGCCAGCACCATCACCGCAATTTCTGAATTGAAATAAGGCAATCCGCATGCCCTCACGTATCGCCAGCAAGCCGTCGGCCATACCCACCACCCAAGCCGCCACCCCGGCGCTGCTGATCCCTGTCCTGCTGCTGTGCATCTCCGGCGCCGCCGCACTGGTGTATCAGGTGCTGTGGATCAAACAGTTGTCGCTGGTGGTCGGCGTCGAGGTCTATGCCATCACCACCGGCATCAGCGCGTTTTTCGCCGGGCTGGCCATTGGTGGCTGGCTGTTCGGACGTTGGGCGGATCGCTTGCAGCAACCGGTGCTGCTCTATGCCGGGCTGGAAGTGCTGGTAGCGATTCTTGGTGTTGGCGCGACGGTTGTGATGAGCCTGGCGGCGAGCCCGTTTGCCTGGCTGCAAGGCCATGTCGGCCTGCTGGCCTGGCTGTTGCCATTCGCACTGGTGGGCATTCCGGCGGTGTTGATGGGCGGCACGCTGCCGGTGTTGGTGCGCTCGCTGGCGGCTGATCCGGGCAGGGCCGGCGGTCAGCTGTATGCGGCCAACACCCTCGGCGCGATTGTTGGCACCCTGCTCGCCGCGTTCGCGTTGATCGCCACCCTCGGTGTGCGCGGCAGTGCGTTGTTTGCGGCGATGCTCAATCTGCTGGCCGCGGCCGCTGCTCTGTGGCTGCAGCGTCAGCATCCGACGCCGATTGCGGCTGCGGTCAAACATCACGCCGAGAAAGCCACAGACCGCACCGCACTGTGGTTGTACGCCATCGCCGGCGGCGTGGCGCTGGGTTATGAAGTGGTCTGGTCGCAGTCGATCGTGCAGTTCATGAGCACCCGCACCTACGCGTTTGCCGTGGTGCTCGCGACGTATCTCACCGGGCTGTTCATCGGCAGCGCCCTGCTCGCCCGTCGCGTCGAGCGCATTCGCGATCCGTGGGGCGTGTTCGGTCTGTTGATTGCCGGCGCCGGGCTGATCGCCTTGCTGGAAATTGCCCTGCTCGGGCGCTGGCTGGTGGTGGCCCAGAGTCAGGCCGAGAGCTGGCTGCTGGCCTTGGGTGCCAGCGAACTGGCCGGTATGAGCGCACGTTTTGCCGTGGCAGCGCTGAGCATCGTGTTCGTGCCGACGCTGTTGCTCGGCGCGGCGTTTCCACTGGCGCTGCGCTTGAGTGTGGGGCGTGAGCGCGTGGGTCGCGACGTCGGGGCCGTGGTCGCGTTCAACACGCTGGGCGGGATTGTCGGGGTGATGCTCTGCGGTTTTCTGCTGATTCCGCTGCTGGGGCTGGTGCGCACGTTGGGCTTGCTGGCAATCATCGCGGCCGGCATCGGCTACGTGGCCGTGCGCAAGGGTCATCACGTCAAAAAAGGTCGGCGTCAGGCGGTGATCGCGCTGGGGCTGGTGTCGATTGCGTTCGCTGTACTGACCCCGGTGGACAAACTTGCCAGTCTGCTGCCGGGTGCGCGCAACGGTACGCTGGCGTTCTACGAGGAAGGCCGTGGCGGCACCGTGGCAGTGGTCGCTCAGGGCCGTGGTGAGAACAGCTTCCACCGCTTGTACATTCAAGGCGTGTCCAACACCGGCGATGCCATGCCGTCGCTGCGCTACATGCGCATCCAGGCGCTGCTGCCGTTGCTGATCCATAACGGCGAGCCGCGTTCGACGCTGGTGATCGGCTTCGGCACCGGGATCACCGCCGGCGCCCTGCTGCGCTATCCGGGGCTGGAACATAGGGTGGTCGCCGAGCTGCTGCCATCGGTGGTCAAGGCTGCGCCGCTGTTCAAGGGCAACTTCAACGCCGCCAGCGATCCCGGCGTCGATGTGCGCTTGCGCGATGGCCGTCAGGAACTGCTGCGCAGCCCGCAGACCTACGACCTGATCACCCTCGAACCGCCACCGCCATCGGCGGCCGGCGTGGTCAATCTGTACTCGCGGGACTTCTACCAGTTGGCGGCCAGTCGCCTGGCACAACAAGGCATCGCCGCACAGTGGCTGCCGCTGCCGACCCAGAACATCGACGATTCGCGTTCACTGGTGCGCAGCTTTCTCGACGTGTTCCCGTATGCCTCGCTGTGGACCAGCGAGTTCCACGAGATGCTGCTGGTCGGTTCGCTGCAACCGATGGAGCTGGACGCGGCGAAAATCACCGAGCGCTTCCAGCAGGCCAGCGTGCGCAGCACCTTGCAAGATGTCGGGATTGGCTCGGCCCCAGCGTTGCTCGCAACCTGGGTCACCGACCGTGCAGGCCTTGAGCGCTTTGCAGCGAATGCGCCGGCGGTGACCGACGATCAGCCCCGGATCGAATACGCGCCGTGGGTGCGCAGCAAGGAAATTACCCGGGTGCTGCCAGCGCTATTGGATCTATATGTGCCGCCGCCACTGGTCAATGCCGATGCCGGGTTCACTGAGCGAATGGACACGCACCGCCAACGTCTGATGCAGTTCTACCGCGCCAGCCTGCATGCGTATGACGGTGATCGGGATGCCTGGGGGCGGGATATGCGTGAAGTGATGCGTTGGGATGGCGGCAACCCTTACTTCCGTTGGTTTACCGGGCAGTAATGGGTTGCCTGAAAGATCGCTTTCGCGAGCAAGCCCGCTCCCACAGGGGATCTACAGTGACACAGGCTGTGTGTCCGGCGCAGATCTCAATGTGGGAGCGGGCTTGCTCGCGAATGGGCCCACGCCTCGCTGGATTATTTGGAGCTGGCCTTGAGCTTTACATACATCTGATGCATGTCATTGGCCCAGCCATCAATCACCGGTTTGACGTCGGTGGCCTTCATCGCCTGGGTGTCATTTTCCAGTGGTTTGCCGGTACCTTTGCGCACCACTTGCGCCACCACCTTGTTGCTCGCACCGTCGAGGAACACCGCTTCGGTGGCCAGAGTGGTTTCCTGATCACGGATACCGCTGGCAGTGCTGACCGCTGCCGCGACCAGCGCAACCGGAATCACTTCATACACCTGCAGGCCTTCGGTCTTGCTGCTCACGGCGGTAATCGCCGCGCGCACCACAATCACTCCTGGGCCGGGGCCGTTGGCCAATGGCAGATCCTTGCTGATTTCACGCTTGAGCGCCTGGTCGTAATAGGAAGTGATGCCGTTGAGGGTCTGCTGCGAAATCTTCGCGGTCGGTTGCGGCTTTGGATAGAGCTGGGTCGGCTCGATATACACGCTGGTGAACTTGCTGATGTCGACCTTCGGATCGATCCAGCGCATCACCTCGGCACCGGACGGCGATTTGGCCTCCTTGAGTTGGCTGTAGTCCTTGAGAAAGCCGGAATACTCATCGGGAGCAACGGTTTTGCTGGAGCAACCCACCACGCCAAGGGTGGCGATGCAGAGGGTGCCCATCATTACGGCTAGCTTCATGCTGTAACTCCTGTCAGAAGGCCTGAATGTATTGCGTATGGGGGAGTTACAGGTATAGCTAAAACCACGCTGATTGCCCTGCAAAACCGGAAAATTCACACAACTTCGGGGGCTGCTTCACAACCGGCGTTTGACAGACGCCGGGCATCCGGCAAAGCTGCATCAAGCTTGAATGCACGCCAGCAGGCCAATGCACCTGGACCATGGAAGTCGTAATGCCCAAGCATAAAAATAAAGTCGTACCGCCTGATCCTGATTCGTCCCGACCGTCCCTTTCACGTTACCTGTTCCCCCTCACCATCGGTGTGCTGCTGGCCGCAGTGGCGGGGATTGGCTGGTTTCTGTTCAGCCCCGCGCCCGCGCCGTACACGGCCCCGCCGATCAGCGCGGCGGCGCCTGTCGCCGCCAAACCGCAACCGGTGGCACAGAAGCCCGCCAGCATGGTCGATGAGCAACAGTGTCAGGGCTGCCACACCGAGCAGGTCAAGGACTGGCAAGGCTCACATCACCAATTGGCGATGCAGGCAGCGAATGGTGAAACCCTGCTCGGCGACTTCAACAACGTCACCTTCAAGGCTGAAAACGAGACTACCCGCTTCTCGCGCAAGGGCGACGAGTTCTGGGTCAATACGCCGGGTATCGATGGCAAGAACGCTGACTTCAAAGTCGCCTACACCTTCGGCATTGCCCCGTTGCAGCAATATCTGATCGAGGTCGGCGAAGGCCGTTTGCAGGCACTCGGCGTGGCGTGGGATACCGAGAAACACCGCTGGTTTCACCTCTACCCCGGCCAGGGTGTGAACTTCAAGAATCCGCTGCACTGGAGCAAGCCCAGTCAGAACGCCAACTTCATGTGCGTCGAGTGCCACACCACCGGTTTCAAGCGCAATTTCGATGCGGCCAGCAACACGTTCAACAGCCAATGGAACAGCCTCGGTGTCGGCTGTCAGGCCTGCCACGGCCCGGCATCGAATCACCTGCAATGGGCGCAGACAAAAGACGACCTGATCCACAAGGGTTTTGCCGTCGACCTCAAGGACAACAACGCCAGCGTCGAGATCGAAACCTGTGCCCGCTGCCACGCGCGCCGTGCGCCGCTGGGCGATGGCTACACCGTCGGCAAGCGCTTGATGGACGACTACCTGCCGAGCACTCTCACCCGCGAACTGTATGCGCTGGACGGCAAGATCAAGGATGAAGTGTTCGAACACGGCTCGTTCCTGCAAAGCAAAATGTTCGACAAGGGTGTGCGCTGCAGCAACTGCCACAATCCGCACAGCACTAAACTCAAGGCGCCGGGCAACGCCGTGTGTCTGCAATGCCACAACACGGCAGGCAAGACTTCGCTCGCAGGCGTCGACGGCAAGGGCCTGCACGCGAAGAACTACGATTCCATCGAACACACCCGCCACCCGCTAGGCCAGCCCGGCTCGCAGTGCGTGGATTGCCACATGCCCGGCAAGTTCTACATGGGTAACGACTGGCGCCATGACCACAGCTTCAGCATCCCCAACCCGGAACGCGCGCAAAAACTCGGTACGCCCGATGCGTGTCTGAGCTGCCATCAGGGCAAGGCCGGCGACAAGGTCAGCGCGCAGTTCAAGTTGTGGAATGCCTCCGCGGCGACATCGCAGGCACCACGCTATGACGAGAGCCTGTGGCTGATCCGCAACGGCCAGCCGGGAGCGGCGGACGCTTTGCATGAGCAATTGCAGCGCAGCGATCTGCCGGCGATTCAGCGTGCGACGTTGCTGGCCGAACTGCCGCTTTATCCCAGTGATCAATCCCTGAAACTGGCGACCCGGGATCTGCAGAATCCGGCGCCGCAGGTTCGCGAAAGTGCAGTGCGGGCAATCAGTGCCTTCCTGCCACCCACCGAGCGCGCGTCGTTGCTGACGCCACTGCTCGGCGATCCGGTGAAAGCCGTGCGCATCGTCGCGGCGCGGGACCTGCTCAGCGTCGCGCGCAACAACGGCCTCGGTGCCGCCCAGGCCAATTGGGACGCGGCGATTGCCGAGTATGAGGCGGTGCAGAAAAGTCTCGCGGAACGGGCCGAGGCCAACCTGAATCTGGCGATGCTGTATCAAGCCAGTGGCCGAGCTGCCGAGGTCGAAGGATTGCTGCGTACGGCACTCAAGCGCGATCCGGACTTCTACCCGGCACTGGTGACGCTGGTGCAATGGCTGGAGGCCAATGGCCGGGGACAGGAAGCGCAAACCCTGCTGGACAACAGCCTCAAGGCACACCCGGAGGCTGCGTTGTTGCAGCACACCCGTGGCCTGTCATTGATCCGCGCCGGCAAGACGGCACAAGCAATGACCGCGCTGCACCAAGCCGCGCAACTGGAGCCGCAGAACCCGCAGTACGGTTATGTGCTGGCGGTGGCGTTGCACGACAGTGGCAAGGTGACTGAGGCGTGTGACGCGCTGGAGCGTTTGCTCAAGGTACAACCGGCGAACCGCAATGCGCGGTTGTCGTTGATCCAGTACTACCTGGAGAACGGCCAGGAGCCGAAGGCGCAGGTGCTGTTGCAGGGCTGGAAGAAGATGAACATGGGGGATCCGGCGCTGAAATAACCGCTGATCCCTTGTGGGAGCGGGCTTGCTCGCGAATGCATTCTCTCAGCCAACATCAAGGGTGATTGATGTATCGCATTCGCGAGCAAGCCCGCTCCCACAGGGTCAGTGTTGATCTCAAGCGCCGGGTGTTACCAGGAAGACGTCGCGCCACTCTTCAACGCCATCTCCCGCCGACTGTTGGCGCGCATCGCCTTGATCAGCGACACCGAGCCCACCAGCAGGATCGCCGCGCCAAACAGGAAGTCGATGTTGTACAGCTGGAAGTCCTGCACCGGCCCCACCAGCAGCACCCGTACCACGGCAATCGTCACCAGCGTGGCGAGGAAGTCGATCCCCGGCTCGTCGCGATAGAACACGTGCAGCAGCGGCAGGCACAGCACCAGCAGGAACAACAGCACCACGACCTTGAACGAGCCTTTGCGCTCGACACTGAACGCGCATTCGTGGGGGCCGTAGGCCTTGTAGTCTTCGTCGCGGATCATCGAGTTTTTCTCGTTGATGTACTCGACGCGGTTGTACTTCTGGATCGGTGTGAAGGTGTTGGACATGTCCATCAGCGTGGTGATGTTCTTGAAGCGCAAATCGATGCGCTCGCTGCCCTTGAGGTAATACAGCACCGGTTTGTAGCCGTAGCGATAGGTGTCGAAGGGGAATTCGGTGACTTGGCCCTGGACGCCGATCGGCCGCGGCTCAAGCTCGGCGTAGGCGCTCTTGGTCGGTGAGGCGAGGTTGCGGCTCAGCGGCTGGACCTTGACCTGTTCGAGGAAGATCGGCGTGACGCCGTACGACCACTGCAACGGTTCGAGGCGCAGACGCAGTTCGTTGCGGCCCAGATCGTAGCGGTTGAAGGTGCGTTCGGAGACCACCAGCGAGCCACTGAGCATGAACTCGCCGCGCAGGTTGTTGGTGACGCGCAAGGTCAGTTGATCCTTGCCCAACAGCGCCGCTTCGGTGGACGGCGGCGCGCCGCACCACGCGGTGCTTTCACCGGCGCCGCCCAACTGGCCGTCGCGGTTTTCCTTGAACACATAGAAGTAACTGGCCCACAGCGTCAGCATCAACAGCAACGCCGTGAGGCCCAAAATCTTTTTGCCCGCACTCACTACCCAGACTCCCTTCTTCGTTCCGTCGTCCAGCCGAAAACCCGCTGGCGACGGCGACTCTACCAAAAGGCCAGCATCGACCCAAGGAAAAATCCGGGAATGGTGCGGGATGTAAGGGTTTCCCCTGTACGAGCAACGCCAGACACCTGTGGCGAGGGAGCTTGCTCCCGCTGGGTGGCGAAGCCGCCCCAAACCAGACAACGCGATTTATCTGACCGATTGCATCATGCCTGTTTTGGAGTGCTGCGCACTCCAGCGGGAGCAAGCTCCCTCGCCACAAAGTCTTCAGCGTCTGCGGAATAGCGGCCGTGGTTCGATCACCGAGCGGCCGTACAGCACGCTCATCCCCGCCAGTCCCTTCAGCGCATCCTCGGCCGATTTGTCCTCGCGCACCGCAAAGCTGTCGAACCCGCACTGACGCATATGGCTGAGTTGATCACGCAGCACATCACCGATCGCGCGCAACTCGCCGGCCCAGCCAAACCGGCTGCGCAACAGATACGCCTGACTGTAGGCGCGACCGTCGCGAAAGCTCGGGAAGTCCAGGGCAATCAGCGGTAGCGAAGCCAGCCAAGGCACCACGCTTTCGACTTCGTCGTCCGGCCCCAGCCACACCGCGTGAGTCGAAGGCGATTGCAGCCAGTGCGCCAGCGGCAGGATCAGCAATCCTTGTGGCCTGCCCTGCTCCGGCTCGCGGATCAGTGTCCAAGGATCGTCTTCGATCAGCCGCGCAACACCCTGCTCCAGGCGCAGCAGATTGTTCATGCCGACACCTCCAGCGCTTTCGGGTAGACCCGCTCCTTGAACGGCTCGAGGCCAATGCGCGCCACGGTGTCGACAAACAACTCCTCGCTTTCGCGGTAACGCACAAACGTACCGATGATCCGTTCGATCACCTGTGGCACTTCGGTCGCGCTGAACGACGGGCCGATGACCTTGCCCAGTGCGCTGTGCTTGCCCTGCGCGCCGCCGAGGGTGATCTGGTACCACTCGCTGCCGTTCTTATCGACGCCGAGAATGCCGATATTGCCGATGTGGTGGTGGCCGCAGGCGTTCATGCAACCGGAGATGTTCAGACTGATGTCGCCCAGGTCGTGCAGGTAGTCGAGGTTGTCGAAATGCGCCTGAATCGCCTGGGCAATCGGGATCGACTTGGCGTTGGCCAGCGCGCAGAAATCGCCGCCCGGGCAGGCGATGATGTCGGTCAGCAGGCCGACGTTGGCGCTGCCCAGATTGTGCTCGCAGGCCAGTCGCCAGAGTTCATACAGGTCGGACTTCTGCACATCGGGCAGGACGATATTCTGTTCGTGGGCAATGCGAATCTCGCCGAAGCCGAAACGCTCTGACCAGTCGGCCACGGCCAGCATCTGCTGACCGGTGACATCCCCCGGCGGTGCGCTCAGCCCCGGTTTGGTCGACAGCACCACGCTGGTGTAACCCGCTTTCTTGTGCGGCTGCACGTTGCGCGCGACCCAACGGGCGAACGCCGGGCTTTCGGCCAGGCGCGTGCCGAAGTCCAGATCGGTGTCGGCCAGGGTGTGATAGATCGGCGGCACGAAGGCACTGGCGACCCGCTCATATTCAGCCTCGGTCAGCTGCGCCGGGCCGTCCTTGAGGTGTTGCCATTCTTCCTCGACCTCTTTGGCGAACGCCTCGATGCCCAGCGCCTTGACCAGAATCTTGATCCGCGCCTTGTACTTGTTGTCGCGCCGGCCATGGCGGTTGTAGACCCGCAGGATCGCTTCGACATAGGACAGCAGATGCTGCCACGGCAAACCTTCGCGGATCTGCAGACCAAGGATCGGCGTGCGCCCCAACCCGCCACCGACGATCACCCGCAACAGCATCTGCCCGTCGCGCCCCGGATAAAGATACAGGCCAATGTCATGCATCATGATCGCCGCACGATCCTGCTTCGCCGAGCAGATGGCGATCTTGAATTTGCGCGGCAGGAAGAGGAATTCCGGGTTGATCGTCGACCATTGCCGCAGGATTTCGGCCAGCGGGCGCGGGTCGATCAGCTCGTCCGCCGCGACCCCGGCAAACGCTTCAGTGGTGATGTTGCGCACGCAGTTGCCGGAGGTCTGGATCGCATGCATGTTGACCTGCGCCAGGCGGTCAAGGATGTCCGGCACCTGCGCCAGTTCGATCCAGTTGAATTGCAGGTTCTGCCGCGTGGTGAAGTGACCGTAGCCGCGATCGTAGTCGGCGGCGATACTCGCCAGCGTACGCATCTGCTCGGCACTCAGTGTCCCGTAGGGAATCGCCACCCGCAGCATGTAGGCGTGCTTTTGCAGGTAGAGGCCGTTTTGCAGACGCAGCGGCAGGAACTCCTCCTCGCTCAACTCGCCGGCCATGAAGCGCTCGACCTGATCGCGAAATTGCGCAACGCGCTCGGACACCAGTGCGCGGTCGTAATCGTCGTATTGATACATGCAGCGGCTACCCCATCAGAATTGTGCGCAATTCCTGTAGGAGTGAGCCTGCTCGCGATTGCGGTGTGTCAGGCAACTGCTTTGTTGACTGACACACCGCAATCGCGAGCAGGCTCACTCCTACAGATTTTCCCCGACTATGGACGAGCAGCGCAGCACGCAACAGATTCACCTGAAACGATAAAAACCATATCAGGGCGCGGCAGAACGCCGCAGGCAGCACTTCAATCTGATCCGTACAAATGAAGTATTCCTGAGCCTGTTTTGTTTCTGGCGCTGTTTCTACAGTGCAGCTCGTGCCAGACCGGGTGGCCTGGCAAGACTTTGCAACCGTGGAAGAACTGACCATGAGCACAGCAACAATCGGACAGGCGTATAACTACAAGGTCGTCCGCCAATTCGTTATCGCGACGGTTTTCTGGGGTGTCGTCGGCATGGCGATGGGGGTATGGATCGCCTCGCAACTGGTGTGGCCGGACATGAACCTCGACCTGCCCTGGACCACCTTCGGCCGCTTGCGGCCACTGCACACCAGCCTGGTGATTTTCGGTTTCGCCGGCAGCGCGCAATTCGCCGCCAGTTACTACGCGGTGCAGCGCACCTGCCAGGTGCGGCTGTACTCGGACAAGCTCGCCGCCTTCACCTTCTGGGGCTGGCAATCGGTGATCGTGATCATGCTGATCACCCTGCCGCTGGGCTACACCACCACCAAGGAATACGCCGAGATCGAATTCTCCGGCGCGGTGTGGATGGCGGTGGTCTGGGTCGCGTATGCCATCGTGTTTTTCACCACCGTGGTGCAGCGCAAGACCAAGCATATCTACGTCGGCAACTGGTTTTTCGGTGCGTTCATTCTGGTGATCGCCATGCTGCACGTGGTCAATCACCTGTCGATCCCGGTGGACTGGTTCAAATCCTATCCAGTGTATTCCGGGGCCACCGACGCCATGGTGCAGTGGTGGTACGGGCATAACGCGGTGGGGTTCTTCCTGACCACCGGTTTCCTCGGAATGATGTATTACTTCGTGCCGAAACAGGTCAACCGCCCGGTGTATTCGTACCGGTTGTCGATCGTGCATTTCTGGGCGCTGATCACCCTGTACATCTGGGCCGGCCCGCACCACTTGCACTACACCGCGCTGCCGGACTGGGCGCAGTCGCTGGGCATGGCGATGTCGCTGATCCTGCTGGCGCCGAGCTGGGGCGGAATGATCAACGGCATGATGACCTTGTCCGGCGCCTGGCATAAGTTGCGCACCGATCCGATTTTGCGTTTCCTCGTCCTGTCGCTGGCGTTTTACGGCATGTCGACATTCGAAGGGCCGATGATGGCGATCAAAACGGTCAACGCCCTCTCCCACTACACCGACTGGACCATCGGCCACGTGCATGCCGGCGCGCTCGGCTGGGTGGCGATGATCACCTTCGGCGCGACCTATCACATGGTGCCGAAAGTCTTTGGCCGCGAGCAGATGTACAGCACGCCGCTGATCAACCTGCACTTCTGGCTGGCGACCATCGGCACGGTGTTGTACATCGCGTCGATGTGGGTCAACGGCATCACCCAGGGCCTGATGTGGCGGGCGATCAACGAGGACGGCACGCTGACCTATTCCTTCGTCGAAGCGCTACAGGCCAGTCATCCGGGGTTCATCGTGCGCTTTGCCGGCGGGGTGTTCTTCCTCAGCGGCATGCTGCTGATGGCCTACAACGTCTGGCGCACGGTGCGGGTCGCCGACGTGGCGCTGGCACGCAGCCAAGCGCAGATCGCCTGAGGCAGGGAGCCGCAGAGGATGGATATTTTCTTGAATGTGCTGGGGGTGGTGTTTCTGTGGCTGGCGGTGGAGTACTGCCTGCGCCACCAGACCTCAGAGAGCCTCGACGACGCGAGCATGGTGCCGTTTGCCGATGATCCGGAGGTGGCACGGCGGGTGGAACTGGCGACGGGCAAAACCGTGAAGTCGGTGGCGCCGGAAGAGGCGAAACCGGGCTGGGTGAACCTCGAGATGTAACCCCACCACCGCCCCTTTGTAGGAGTGAGCCTGCTCGCGATTGCGGTCATTCAGCCAACTTTATGGTGACTGATATACCGCTATCGCGAGCAGGCTCACTCCTACAGGGGACTTGTGCAAATCCTGAGATCTAGGCGCGGTCGCGCGGAATCAGGCTCTGCAACTGCTGGGCGAGAAAATCCGCATCAAACAAAAAGGTGTCCGGATCCTTCAGGCCATTGGTCTTGCGCCATTGCCACTCGCCGCTGGGCAAGCCGACCAGCGAAATGCTGCCATAGCGCGCCGCCGTCAGGCCCATCACCGCCAGGGAAATCTGCCCGGCGCTGCCCATCACGTCCGGCACGAACTCCACCGCTTTGCCGGCAATCACGATGCTCAGTTTCTCGGTCTTGAAGGTCGAGGTTTCCACCGGTGTGCTCGGCCCGAATGCGACGTAAGCCTCGCGGCTCACCTCCAGCAGGTTCGGTGCCTGCACCGGTTCCAGCCATTGCTGGATCTGGCCGAACAGCTCGGTGATGCGGCTGGCCCACGCCTGTGACTGGGTTTCGAACAATTGCTTCTTGTGCGCTTCACTCTCGGCATAGTGACGAAGCATTTCGCCCAGTTGTTGTACGTCGTTCATCGGTACGTTCCTCGGGGAGAGCCTGCGATAGTCGATAGTGACAGATCGAAGCGCCGGCGTACGTTAAACCTTGAGCGCCGGCACCGTGACACTTGGCAACAGGATCAACGGTACAGTTGCTTTGTACTGGCATCCGTCGTTGAACCGATGGACACTCGGCCGGAGCCCGACTTTTCCAATACGGGTCATTGTTCGAGGAATTTCAATGCGCACCATCGGCCTGATCGGCGGCATGAGCTGGGAATCCAGCGCTGAATATTATCGTCTCATCAATCAACAGGTTCGTGACCGACTCGGCCCGCTGCGTTCGGCGCCAATCCTGATGTACAGCGTCGACTTCGGCCCGGTCGAACAGGCCCAGCACGCCGGGCGCTGGGACGACGCAGCGGCGATTCTGGTGGATGCCGCACGCAGGCTCGAAGCCGGCGGTGCCGAATGCGTGGTGCTGTGTACCAATACCATGCACAAGGTCGCGGCGCAGATTCAGGCAGCGATCAGCATTCCGTTCCTGCACATTGCCGAGCCGGCGGCGCAGGCGGCACTGGACATTGACGCGCGCACAGTCGGTCTGCTCGGCACGGCGTTCACCATGGAGCAGGACTTTCTCAAGCAGCGTCTGATTGCACAGGGTCTGACGGTACTGGTGCCGGACGACGCCGAGCGCAAGGACGTGCACCGGATCATCTACGACGAACTGTGCGTCGGGGTCATCAGTGCCGAATCACGCAAAATCTATCAACGAGTGATCGAAACGCTGACCGCGCGCGGTGCCCAGGCGATCATCCTCGGCTGCACGGAAATCGGCCTGCTGGTCAAACCCGAACACAGCGCCCTGCCCCTGCTCGACACCACCGAGCTGCATGCGCAGGCGGCGGTGGCGTTCGCTGTGGATGACTGACTTCACAGAACCTGTGGGAGCGTGGCTTGCCCGCGAAGAACGATGACGCGTGATACCTGAAAAACCGCGGTGACTCTTCGCCGGCAAGCCACGCTCCCACAGGATTTTTGGCTTATCGACGACGCAGACGGGCCATGCTCAGGGTGTCGACCCATTGCCCGTCGCGCACGGCGTAGTCACGAAACAGGCCTTCGTTCTCGAAGCCGAACTTGCGGTAGAGACCGATGGCCGCCTGGTTGTCGGCGTACACCGAGAGTTCGACCCGGTGCAGGTTCATCCAGTTGTCGGCGACGTCCAGCGCCGCCGCCAGCAGTTTCGACCCGACACCTTTGCCCTGCCACGCCACAGCGACCGCCATGCCGACACTGCCGGCGTGGGCGCGGCGAATTCGTGAATAATTTTCCAGCCCAAGATGACCGACCACCGCGCCCTGATGCAGCGCCACCAGTTTGACCATCCGCTCGCTCTCCGCCAGCAGCCGTTGCCGCCAGATCTCGGTGGACTGAAACGGCATCTGCAGCACCTGCCGGGTCACGGCTGGATCGTTGTACAGCGCGGTGACGGCCTCGATATGCGATTCGTTGAAGCGTTCGAGGGTGATGGCGGGGTTGTGGTCGGGCATGGCGGATCCTTCCTGGATCGATGGGTGGCCACTTACTCTAAACCGTTGAGCGTCTGGCTGGCGAATATCAAAATGTGGGAGCGGGCTTGCTCGCGAAAGCGGTGTGTCAGGCAACACAGATGTTGAATTTCAGACCGCTTTCGCGAGCAAGCCCGCTCCCACAGGGGATTGGGGGTGTTGGGAAGATCAGGTCTGAAACCATTCCTGGCGTTCGTTGAAGGTGTGCTGGATCAGTTCGACCAGGGTTTGCACTTCGGCGACATCCCGGGATTCAGCGTTGACCGCCAGCCATGCCTGCAACTGCATCGGCTCGTCAAACAGCCCCGGCAGCGCAATCAACCCGCGATCGAAGCGGCTCATGTACGCCGGCAACAAACCGATGCAGGCGCTGCAGCGGATCATTTCCAGCATCAGCTCATAGGACTGCATCTGCACCACGCCGGCCAGGCGTTGTTCGACCAGCTCATTCCATGGTCGAAAGCTGGCGATCTGCCGGTCATGCTGCCATTGCACCAGCATGAAATCGCTCAGATCATCGGCACTCGCCGGGCGCGCGGTGACCCGGGAATAGCGTTTGGCGATGTGTGGCAGGTAATCCAGACGCGCCAGGGCCTGCGGCTGACTGGTGGCGAAGGTCGGGCCGGGGCTGGGGGTTTCGCCGTGGGCCAGCCACAGCACCACGTCGGCACTGACCGCACGCAGCGCCAGTTCGCTGTCCAGCGCAATGATCTCCAGGCGCACGCTGGCATTGCGCCGCAGCAATGCGATCAGGTCGCGACCGAGGATGTCATGCAGGATCGATTCGGCTACCGCCAGACGCACCAGCGGCTGCTCGACCACCGGCAGTTTGCGTTCGTGGGCCAGCGCCACCAGTTGCGCCTGCAGTTGCTGGCCCTCGCGGGTCAGGCTCAGGGCGCTGCCCTGAAAGCTGAACAGCGAGTGCTGCAGTTCCTGCTCGAGCTGCGCCAGTTGTTTGCGCAGCAAGGTCGAGCGCACGTTGAGGCTGCGCGCCGCCTGCATGAAGCAACCGCAACGGGCACTGACCAGAAAATATTGCGCGACCTCGGCATCAATGGTCGCGGCTTGCGCCAGCCACGGCTCGCGTTCGCCCTGTGCCCAGCGATAGTCGGGGCTACCCTGTCGTCCTGCGGGTTCGGTGAATGACATCGATGACTCCCTGTCGATCTTTGTATTTAGACATTGCGCAGATCCCTTGTAGGAGTGAGCCTGCTCGCGATGGCGTCGGCACAGCTGACATCTCTTTGCCTGACACACCGCTATCGCGAGCAGGCTCACTCCTACAGGGTTTGTGGTGTGCCAGTGTTCTAATGGTTGGTTTCGAGGACCTTGTTCAGCTCGGCCCCATCAATACTCAAAGTCGCAGTATTGAGCATCCCGTCCAGATACGCCTGAGCAATCTGCTCCTGCCGTTGCGCACGCAAGGCCTGGGTCAGTTGATCGCGCAGTTCGTCGAGGGTCGCAGTACGTGCCGGTTGCTGTTCGGTGAGTTTGATCACGTGGAAACCGGCTGCACTCTGCAGCGGGTCTGACACTGCGCCGACCTTCAGCTTCGCCACCGCACCCCGTACCTCCGGCACCAATTGCTGTAACGGTTGCAGCCCGGTATCGCCGCCGCGCTCGGCAGTCTGCCGATCCTGCGAATACTGAGTCGCCAGCGCGGCAAAATCCCCCGGCGTGCTCTGGGCTTTCTTGCTTAGCTCGGTCGCCTGTTTGCGCACGGTTTCCAGGCTCTGCGCATCCGGCACAGCGAGGAAAATCTGGCTCACCCGGTACAACGCCGGAGTCTGCCAGTTGCCCTTGCCAGCGTCGTATGCCTGCTGCAACTCGGCCGTACTCGGGTAGTCCGCCGGCACCGTACTGACCGAGCGCAGGTAATCGCGAAAGACGATCTGCTCGGTGGCCGCGCGGGTTTGCCGCACCACGTCCGGACGCTGCGCCCAGCCCTGAGCGTCGGCCTGCTCCAGCACGGCTTTCTCAGCCAGACGCGCACGAATCCAGCGTTCCAGCGCTTCACGGTTGCCGCGCAATTGTTCGCGAGTCGCCGGCGGGACCGTGGCCAACAACGCCTGCAACTCCTGCGGCGTCACCTGCTGATTGCCCAACCGCGCTACCGCAGGCCCCACAGCAACCGCCGCCAAGGGCGACGATTGCTGCGCTGCGACCGGGTCAGTGCCCGGTCGCAGCACCAGCGCCACGGCTACCACCAACAGCGCCACTGCCCCGGCGCCGATCACCATGGCAGGCTTTTTCACAGCGCGACTTCCTCTTGCTCAGCGGAAGCGACTTTGGCCGTCGAGGCTTGCGCCGCCTGGCTGAAATCACGCAGGTAGACGATGAACTCCTGCAACAGGCGATCCCACAATTCCAGATTGCCGCGCAGGTGATCGTTGCTCACACCGGCGGCCAGCACCACGTCCATTTCCATCACCAGAAACTCGCCCTGCAGCGACAACCGCGCAAAACGCCGGGTGGCGTTCCACTGTTCGGCCACGCCTTGTGGCAACTCACCTTGCACCCGCAGCGCACAGCTGAAAGTGAAATCGACGTAGCTGCCCTGCTCCACCGCCGGGTTGCCGAAACGCACGGCGTAACCGATGCCCTGACTGGCGCTGAGCAACTGTACGATGCCGTTCTGTTCGGTCTGGTTGACGCGATAACCGGCGGCTTGCAGGACATCGGTCAGGGATTGTGGGGATACGTGGGAGATCAATTGAGTCATTACTTCTTCCTTGTCTATGAGTCTTTTAATCAGTGCGCAATCGCAGCTTGTGGCGCATCGAATTGAGTCTTGTACAGTTCATCGCCAAAGCCCTGAGCCAGTTCATCGAACTTGACCCGGGCGCTGCCCGCGAAGGGCTGGCGGATCTTCATCACCTCGGCCACATCGATGTTTTCGTAGGCTGTGAGGATCTGCTTGGCGACGCCATACATCTGCTGATTCTTGACTGAACATTGCTGCACTTGTGTGTCACGTTCAGCCAATTGCGCTTGAAGCTTAGACCGTTCTGCCTCTTTGGCACGGGCCATGACCAGCAACTCGTCGTAGGCCTTCTTGAACTTGCCGACCTGTTCGCTGCTGGCGGCGACTTGCGCTTGCGCCTGGCTGTGCAGGTTCTGCTGCTGGCTGGCCAACTGCTCGGCGACGCCTTTGGCCTTGGCCAGTTCGGCGGTCAATTGCCTGATCTGCGCCTGAGCGGCCTTGGTTTCGTTCTGCGCCGCCAGTTGCGCGGCGCTGGCCTGGGCCTGCTGGCTTTGCAGGGCCTGCAACTGCTGAGTGGTGCTGCGCAACTGGGTACGCAGACGCTCTTCCATGCCTTCGGCACTCGCCCCCTGAGCGATGAACAGACTCAGCCCCATCAGAAAAACTCGTGCGTGCATGACCGTACTCCCGGCGCCTTAGAAGCGCGTGTTGATCTCAAGCTGCAAGACGTCGATGTCGAACGGCGCGCCGTACACCGCCTCGGTGCTCAGCCAGCGGCCGGTGGCGTAGACGTTCTTCGCCAGACCGTAATTGCCACCGAGGAAATAGCCCTTGGCGTTGGTGCCGCCGAGGTGGAACGAGGAATCGTTGAAGCCATCGGGCAAGGCGTCCGGCTGGATGTACTTGTAGCCGGCGAACATATTCCAGTCGCCCTGCTTCTTCAGGTCCAGCGCGTTGCCGAGGGTGAACTGGACCATCCACGCATTGGCGCCGCTTTCGATCTCGCCGTTGCTGTTGAGGTTGTTGACGATCTGCCCCTCGGAGCGTTTGCGCATGTCGCCTTCGTCGTAACCGAGGTTGTGGATGTAGTTGCCCTGGCTGCGCAACTTGAAGTCCTCTGGCAGATCGGCGTCCCACACCAGGTTCAGGTCGAGCAGGTTGAACTCCGACGCCAGGCCGACGAACTGTGGCTGCGGTGTGGTGGTCGGGTTGGCGGGATTCGGCGTGATGTCGCGCAGCAGGAATACGCTGTTGCCCTTCTGCATGAACGCCGCACGGCTGCCATCGGTGTCGCAGCCCGGAGCGCCGGCCCACGGCTCACAAGGGTTGGAACGCTGCCCCTGAATGTCGTCGAAGCGGTAATAAGCCAACGCACCCTTGAGGCGGTTGTTGCTGTTGATCGCCCACTTGGCGCCGAGCTGCGCGCCGTACAGCCACTTGTTGTCGCTTTCTTCCTTGTCGAAACCGTTGCTGGTGCTGGTGTCGTTGGTGTAATCCACCGGGAACGCACCAACGGTGCCGAACACGCCCCAGTCGCGATTGAGCTTGTGGTCGAAAATCGCCGCCACGCCATCGAAGTTCAGGTCGTTGGAATAGAGCATGTCGGTGGACATGAACGGGTTGGCGAAGCGCCCGCCGGTCAGGGTCAGCTCGTCGGTGGGTTTCCAGTTCAGGTAACCCTGGTCGAGCCAGATGTCTTTCTTGGCGAAACCGCCGCCGAGGTTCTGCGTGGTCGACACCGGGTTGTTGTCCGAGCCGGTACCGATGCGGATGCCGGCGATCCATTCCGGCGAGATCACCGCTTTCATGCCGAGCCGTGCGCGCAGGCGGAATTGGTTGGTGCGATCTTCACGGGTGTTGAGCAACGGCGGCAGATTGGTGCTGCTGTTGGGGTTCACGTCGTACGGGCCGTTGTTGTTGAGCTTGGCGAAGTCGACGATTTCGTTGCTGTTGCTGCCCGAGTAGTAGCGCGACTCGTCACGCAGACGGATGTCGCCGTCGAAGCTGATGCGCGACGCCCAGTCCGGGAAGGTATTGGGCGCCGCCCAGTTTTCCTGCTTGGCGGTGGCCATGACTTCGGCCTTGACCTGATCGCGGATCTGGTCGCGCACCGCGGCCGGTACGTACTGCACGCGCACATCGCCTGGTGCCGCCACCGGCCCGGCCGCTACGGCGGTGGAAGCGGCGGCCTGCTTGGCCTGCGCCGCTTCGTTCTGCGCCTGAGCGATCAGCGCGTCGGCCTTGTCCTGTTTCAGAATGCCCTGCTCGACCAGCAAGCGGATCAGATTGATCGTGGCGTTCTCCGAGGGCGCAGGCGCTGCCGCGGCCTGACCGACCAGGGTCGCGATGACCATGCCGACCGCCAGGGACAATCGATTCACGTTGGAAATCATCTGCACACAACTCCTTTTCATACAGCTTTATGAATTCGGTTAACCCGGACGCCGCCCTTGCAGGGACAGGCGCACAGGCAAGGTGATGGAGGCCGGTGGCCGTTCGCTCAGGTGCGGTGCGTTACGCAGCGCCGCCAGCACCTGGGTATCGATCTCGGGCTTGCCGCTTGACTTGACCAGCTCGACCCGGGTGATTTCGCCGACGCTGCTCAGCCACACATCGGCCTGCAGCGAAAATGCGAGGTTGCGCAGGTCGGGGTTTTCGCGCAGCAAACGCTGAAAAGTGAATGCGAGGAACTGGCTGTAAGTGCCGGTGCCCAGGCGTCCGCCACCCGCGCCGGCCATGCCGCCGCCCTTGCCGGCGCCGATGTTGAAAGCGTCGTTGCCACTCTGCGCGTCACCGTCCATTTGCATCGGGTTGGCCAGATCGTCCGCCGGCGATGGCGGCGCCTCTTCCTCAGGCTTGACCTCTTGCGGCTCGGGCGTGGGCTCGGGCTCGACGACTTTTTCTTCCACCGGGGTTTCCGGCTCCGGCGGTTTTTCCGGAGGTGGCGGTGGCGGTGGCGGCAACGGAATGATCGTCGGCACCTTCGGCGCTTCACGGCGCACGCCGCTCATGTCGTTGGCCCACTGCCACAGAAACCACGCGGCGAGCGCGCCGAGCAGCAGCCCGGCGCCCCACTTCAGGTAACGCAACGGCGAGCGTTTCACCGGCAGCGGCTCGATCGGAAGTTGTGCGGTCATCACTCAGCCCTGCGTCGGTTTGCCGGTCACCAGACCGACCTGAGACAGTTCGAGCCGGCGCAACAGATCCAGCACTTCAATGACCTTCTGGTACTGCACCGTGGCGTCGCCGCGCACGATCACCGGGAAGTCCGGGCTCTGCGCTTTCTCGATGCGCAGGCGGTCTTCCAGCTCGGCCAGGGTCACCGGGTAGGCATCGAGGAACACCTGACCGCCGTCGTTGACCGAAATCGCCTTGGTCTTGGCTTCCGACAGCGACACCGAGGCGCTAGCCTTGGGCAGGTTGATCTGGATCCCGGAGACCTGCGCGGTGGCGGTGAGGATGAACATCACCAGCACCACCATCAGCACGTCGACCAATGGGGTGATGTTGATGCTGTCCACCGCTGCATCTTCGTCATCGTCGTGGGAGGCATTTACGGACGCCATGGCAGTGCTCCTCAGGCCGGTACGGAGTGGTTGGCGTGATGACCGCGCTGATGCGACGACTCACTGAACTGGCTCTCGCCGTGCATCTCCGCCAGACGGGTGATGAACTCGTCGACGAACACGCGCATGTCGGCGCTGACTTCCTTGTTGCGGGTGATCAGGCGGTTGTAGCCAAACAGCGCCGGGATCGCGACGAACAGGCCCATGGCGGTGGCGAGCAATGCGGCAGCCATGCCGGGCGCGATGGCGTTGATGTTGACGTCGCCGGCCATGGCCGTGCCGAGGAACACCACCATGATCCCCAGCACGGTGCCGAGCAGGCCGATGTACGGGCCGCCGGCGATGGCGTTGGACAGGGTCGAGAGTTTCGAGCTGAGCGCCTGGTTCTCGCGGGTGCGCACGCCGTCCATCGAGCAGCGAATCGCTTCAATGGTCGCTGCCGACACCGAAGAGGTATCGGCGCCCTGCTCGCGGCGGGTACGGATTTCCTTGACCGCCACCGAGTACAGGCGCCACAGCGGCGAGTGCTGCAGACGCTGGGCCAGTTGCGCGTCATCGGCGAACATTTCCAGACGGGTGCCGACCTTGGCGAACTGCTCGCGGAAGTCCTCGTTGGCCTTGCTCACGCGGCTGAGGGTGCGGTTCTTGCGCAGCATGATGATCCACGACTGGAACATCATCAGCACCAGCACGGCGATGATCACCCATGCGTCCACCGGTACCGCGTTGAGCAGGAAACCGAGGCTGCCGAAACCGAAACCGGACTGTTCCTCGTCGACGCCGTAGGCCACCAGTTTCGACTCGGCGCCTTGCGCGGTGGCGTCGGCCAGCAGCAACGGCGCCGGACGCGCGACTTTCGACAGGCGCAGTTCGTCGATGGCGCCCACGAATGGCTGGTACGGGCCAGCGGCCGGATCGGCGCCAATCGCCATCACTGAATTGAACGCCGGCATCGCCTGAGCCAGCGTCGTGCCTTCACGACCATTGATGTACAGGCTGACTTTCGAACCTTCGGCGGTCAGCGCGACGTGCTGCCATTGCCCTGGATTCAGCGGCTGCGTGGCCACGGCGCGCTGGCCGTCGATCTCCACGAACGGCACGCCTTGATTGACCCCGACCAGCAGACTGTTGGCGCCTTCGCGGCGGGCGAGGATCAGTTGCTCGCCATTGGCCTGATCCAGACGCAGCCAGGCGCTGAAGGTGAACGCGCTGCCAGCACTGTGTTGTAGCGACGGACTGGCCGGCAGCAACAACGGCTGACCGCTGAACTGCAAGGCGCGCCCGACCACGCCGTCAATCGCCGCGCCGGTGGCGCTTTGCGCGGTGTTGCCGTAGGCGGTGGTGTCCTTGGCCGGGGTGCCGGTGGCGCCGTCGAAGTGATACAGCGCGGTGTAATTCGGATCGAAGGTCAACTGGCCGTTGCCGGTGGCCGGGGCCTTCTGATTGCCGTAGTACATCCAGATGTCCTGACGCTGACCGCCCTCGACATTCGGCACATCGACCCAGATTAGCGCCATGCCCATCAGCGCGTCGAAGCTTTCGATCTGGTGGTTGAGCACGGTTTTGTCATCGGCGGCGACGAAGCGCAAATCCGCGCCGTCTTCCTTGACCCCGTCGAAGGTGAAGTTGCCGGTGTGCAGGCGTACCAGCAATGCAGTGCGGCCCAGCGCCTGATTGATCCCGGCACCCTGCGGTGTGGTGTCGAAGGCGATCTGTTTGCGGTAATGCCAGTCGTCCTGCCACCAGGCCTGCGCCGTGGCCGGGAGCACGAAGCCCAGGCAGATCAACAACGAAAGAATGAGGCGCTGCATGAACGTGCTCCTTTAGAAAGTGGCTTGAAGGTTGAAGTGCAGGCGCGATTCCTGCTTCGAGGTGTTCGGCCCTTCGAGTAACGGGTAGCCCCAGTCGAGGCTGCCGGACAGCCATTTGCTCAGGCTGGCGCGGGTGCCGAGGCCAACGCTGGCCAGGGCATAACTGGCGTCCTGGTCCGGCAACTCGTCACGCAGATACAGTTGCGCGCCTTCGGCGAAGGCGTAGAAGCGCCATTCCTGCATCCAGCTGCCGGCGTATTTCGCCAGCGACGGGGTACGTAGCTCCTGACTGAGCAGCACGCCGTCATCACCGGTGCGCTCGGCCGCCAGATAGCCGCGCACCGAGGTCGCGCCGCCAGCGGAAAACTGTTCGTTGGAAACCAGCGGCCCCGACGCCAATTGGAACGCGCCTTTGCTCGCGCTCTGCCAGTCGTTGTCGAAGGTCCAGGTGAAGTTGCTGTCGCCCTTGACCACGGCGAAACTCGGGTTGGCGCGGTAGCGTTTGTAGTCGAAGTCTTCGTCGGAACTGCCGTAGCCGAAAATGCTGCGGGTGGCCGCGACCAGGCTCAGGCCGAGGCCGAGCTGGCTCTTTTCGGTGTAGCGGAAGCCGTTGTAGGCGAAGGTGAACGGCGCGTATTTCAGCGGCACTTTGTCGCTCTCGCCGGACAGAGTCAGGCGTTCGTCGAAGTCCTTGAAGTCGATACCCGCCGACAGCGAGTTCGACCAGTTGCCACTGGACGGCAACGTGTAGATCGCCGACACGCCGTAGGAATGGCCCTTGCCCAGCACGTTGCTGCCGCCGATGGTGGCGACGTTGCTGTCGGACTGGTAACCGGAGAACTGCACGCTCCAGCGCTCGGTCAGCGGCGCGGTGTAGGAAGCCGACCAGACCTTGGCGTTGTCGGTGTCCTGCGGCGCGGTGAAGTACGTCAGGTTGATGCTGTGGCCGAGCTGCCAGAGGTTGTTGTAGCCGAGGCTGGTCACGGCGCGCAGCTTCTCGGTGTCGGCGCTGTAATCGTTGTTGAGGCCGACGCTGGCGCTCCACGGGTTCTGGTCTTCGACCTGCAAATCGACGTCCATGGTGCCGGGGCGTTGCCCTTCGCGCACCAGCGGCATGACCTGGCGGCCCGGGGTTTTATTGAGTTGCGCCAGTTCGCCCTGAACCTTGGCGAAGTCCGGCACTTCACCCTCTTTCAGCGCCGGGACGTTGTCGCGGATGTCCAGCGGCGAATAGTGTTTGGCGCCGACCACACGCACGCGGCCGACCTTGGTTTCGCTGACTTGCAGATAGACGATGCCGTCCGCTACCGCTTGCTCCGGCAACTCGACGAACACCGATTGGTAGCCCCGCTGCTGATAAGCCTTCTGCAAGGCATCGCGGGCGCCTTCGATGTCAGTCATGGCTTTTTGCGGGCCGAGAAACGGATACACCGCCTCTTCGATGGCCCGCGCGTCGAGCACGGTGTTGCCGCGCACGAAGTATTCGTTGACGTCCACCAGACGTTGCGGCGCAGCGCTTTCGGCAGCCTCTTCGGCGAATGCCGGTTGCGCGCCGGCCGTCACCAGCAGCCAGCCCCACAGCGCCAGCCGTGACGTGAAAATCTGATCCACACTACCCCCTGAATTCGCGATGACCTGTTGGCGCTGTAGCGCGCCTTGTGTGTTGCGTCAGTTGCTGACTGTCGAGGCACCGCTGTGCTTGCCGAGCCAGGTGTGCAGCAGCGCGAAGTTCAAGGAGAACTCGGGCATTTGCAGCAAGGCACCGCAGAACACTTCGCCGATGATTTTCTGAATGAGCTGCACCGCACGCGGGTTGTTGAGCAGCGTGGCGATGTCGCGACTGAGGACGTTGAAGCTCCAGACTTTCTGGTTCAGGCCAAGACCGACGAACCAGCGGAACAGCAGGTTGTAATTGAGTTGTTCATACAGTTGCTGCTCGCTGGGCACCGAATACAGCAGTTGCAGGAGCAGGATGTGCATGACGGTTTGCGCGGGGATGAGCATGCCGGGCTCGGCATTCAGTTCGTGCAGAAGGCCTTGATGGGCGTCGAGCAAGTCGTCGATCTGCGGGCGCAGCAACACCAGCGAATGGCCTGGCGGAATGTAGCTGGAGACCTCTTTCAAGGCTCCTTGCCAGTCATCCTGCGAGACGATCCAGACCCACGGCGCGCCGTAGCGATACACCGAAACCGGCTTCTTGCGCGCCGCTTCGACGATCTTCGACAGGCGCTGATCGAGTTCCTGCATGCCCACTTTCGAGTAGCGTTCCATAGTCCCCATTGCCTCACTCCCGGCGTCCCGCCTCGGCTTGTGAAAAGCGCCCCGTTGGGCCCCTCAAGCGCGTTACATAGGCATGACCGGACTGGCTATGTGCTACCGAACTTTTGTCATAAAAGCTTCATTACAGAAATTGATCCGGATTTGACAGACAACACAAAACCCTGTGGGAGCGAGCTTGCTCGCGAATGCGGTGTGACAGTCAAATAGATGCTGACTGACAGGACGCTTTCGCGAGCAAGCCCGCTCCCACAGGAGATGGGTGGTTGCTTGGGATCAGGTGTAGACCGGCCAGGTGTCGACGATCTTGCCGTCACGCACCGCCAGCAGATCACCGAATTGCAGGAGGACAGCTTCGGTCTGGGTCGGGCGCAGAAACACTTGATCCTCGACGGTCAGGCCGACGGCGTTGGAACCGTTGACCATTTCCTGATTCGAACTACGCCCATACACCCCATTGCTCTGCAACCCCGGCGGCGATTCGAACTCGGCCATCCAGTAACCGCCGTAGATGAAAAAGGTCTGGCGCTGATTGGTGTCCCACCACGAGAACAAAGTCGACTTGTCATCCAGCGCCGGAATATTCACCGCACCGGTACTCTTCAGCACCGGGGTGGCGATGTAGGTCGCCGGCACGTGGTCAACCAGCGACGGCAGGTCGTAATGCGTCGGTTTGAGCATCGCCGTGCCCACCGAAACCTCGGTGCTCAGCTTTTCGTTTTCGTGGATGCGGTAACTCGGGCTGCCGGCGGTGTTCAGGCACAGGTTCTCGTTCCACAACGCCGGGAACTGCTGGCGAGTGAAATCCACGCAACGTTGATAAATCACCATCACCTTGGCGAACAGGTCTTCCGGTGAGCCGAGTATCCCCGGCACGCCCATGCCCACAAACGGGTCGTAGCCCATGAACCCGGCGAACTGCAGATGCTGTGGATTGGCGCTGATCAGCGTGAGCATCTGCCCCAGCACATTTACATCCCTGACCCCGCCCCGATGCAAGCCGACATCCAGTTCGATGTTGATGCGCATCCGCGTGCCCAAACTCTTTGCCAGCGCGAGGTATTGCTGCAAGCGCTCAGGCCCGTCGAGCAGCCATTGCAACTGTCTGGACGGATCGAACGGGCCTTTGTGTGTTTGATAGAACAGCTCGGCCGAACGCACCGGCAGCGGCTTGCCGAGCAGGATGTCGGACTGCGGAAACGTGAGCGCATCGTGATTGAGAAACGGCTGGTGAAACGACATGAGTTTTTGCGTCCCGGCCCGTTGTGCGATGTAGCTCAACAATCCCGGTGACGGCAGGGATTTTTCCACCAGACGCAATTGCTTGCCGCCGCGTTTGACCGACTGCATCACCACGTCGATGTTGTGATCGAGGCGATCCAGATCGATCAGCAGCACCGGGCGCATCGGGCCGTTGTCCTTCAACTCTTTATTCAGCGCGCGGAAATACTCGCTGTACGGGCCGCCACGATCACTCGGTCGCAGCCAGGCGCCCACGCCCACCAACAAAGCGCCGACACCCAGCGTGCCGAGGAGAAAATTGCGTCGATTGACCGCCATCAGTTCCCCCCCAAAATCGACGATAGATGCGCGTTGAGAAAGCGCCCGCTCGGATCCAGTGCCTGACGCACGTCGACAAACTCGCGCCAGCGCGGGTACAGCGGTTGCAGATTCTTCGCGTTGAGCGTGTGCAATTTGCCCCAGTGCGGGCGGCCGTTGTACTTCCAGAAGATCGGCTCGACCGCGGCGAAGAAGTTGTGGTGATCCATCTGGTAATGCTGGTGCACCGAGATCGAACAGCTGTCGCGGCCCTCGAACATGCTCAGCGGAATGTCGTCGGCCTTGACGTAGCGGTACTCGATGGGAAACCAGGTGCGCAGGTCCTTGTCCTGAATCAGCTTGAGGATTTCACGCAGACAGGCCGGGCCGTGTTCGGCGGGCACCGAGTATTCCATCTCGTTGAAGCGCACGGTGCGCACGTTGGCGTAGATGTCGAACGAGTCGCCGACCCGATCATCGAAACTCGCCATATGCCGCAGGCTGTTGAGCAGCGTGCGGCGCAGCTCGGGGAAGTCGCTGCCGTATTTGTCGATCTTCTCGATCAGGGTCACGAACTCATTGCCGCCCTCCTCTTCGGGCGGAATCGGCGGCGTGGCCGGATCGCTGGTTTCGTTGAGGGCGATGGACAAGGCGTAGTCGGAATGGGTGACCACGAGCATTTCCCAGTGCTGATTTTCCCGGGTGTTCTTGTCAAGGTCTTCCAGCAGCTCTTCGGTCCTGGCGATCCACTGGCGCTCGCGCAGGCGATAGGCCGGGCGGTTTTGCAGACGGATTTTCGTCGCCACGCCCAGTGCCCCAAGGGACACCCGCGCGGCGTTGAACACTTCCGGGTGGCGCTGGCTGTCGCAGTCCAGCACCTCGCCATTGGCCGTCACCAGTTGCATGCCGCAGACGTGCGCCGAGTACGACTGAAAGGTTGTGCCGGTGCCGTGGGTCGAGGTGGCAATCGCCCCGGCGAGGGTCTGGTAATCGATGTCGGCCATGTTCTGCAGGGCCTGGCCGACGCCCTTCAGCGGCACGCCCATGCGCGACATCGGCGTGCCGGCGGCGAATTCGGCCTGCAGGGTTTTCGGGTCGTGGTCGAGCAGCCCGGTGAAGTAGCTCAGCGACAGCAGCGTGCCGTCGGTGGGCACCAGCGCACTGAACGAATGTGCCGAACCGACCGGGCGGATTTTGCCCTGAGCCTGACGGATCGCGGCGGTCAGTTCATCGAGGTTCTTCGGCGCCAGCCGCGCCGCCGGCAGGCAACTCTGCCCGCCCGACCAGTTGCGCCAGGGAATCAGCCGTGGTGCGCGCATCAATTGCCCCAGCGCGGGATTGGCCGCCAACGCACTGAACGCGCCGACGATGCTTGCCCGTTGCAACAACTGACGCCGTGTCAGATCCATGCTCATGCGCGCGCCCTTACTGTGGGAGGGGCTGGTCGGCCATGAAGCCGATCAGTTGCAGGAATTGTTCTTCGGTGCACTCGACGCACTGGCCCATCGGCGGCATGCCGTTGTAGCCATTGATGGCGTGGTCGAGCAGCGTGTCGGCGCCTTGGCGGATGCGTGGTTCCCAGGCTTGACGATCACCAGTGAGCGGCGCATTGGCAGCCGGATTGGCGTGGCACAGTTGGCAGCTGTTGACGTAGATCTGCGCCAGGGCCGGGTCGGAGGGGGTGGCGTTGCGAGTGGTCGCCGGCGGTGCGGATTTTTCGTCGCAGCCGCACAGCGTCATGGACAGCGCCAGCAGTAAAGTGAGTGGGATTGCCCGCATAACGATCCTCAAGGATGGCAGCGCTTATTGTTGTGATCCCACCTTAAGGCAGGCACGGCAGCGGGCTGAGGGCATTGCGGGACAACGATGGGGGCAAACGGGGCCAGTAGAAAGTGTTCAGGCAACCCGATTCAACTGTGGGAGCGGGCTTGCTCGCGAATGCGGTGTGTCAGCAAATGAGGATGTCAGTTGAAAGGACGCATTCGCGAGCAAGCTCGCTCCCACAGTGGATTTCATAAACCAGTCAAAGCTCTGCTCCGGGGATCTGCGTGACATTCGCGTGACATTGGCGGGTTTAAATGTCGGCGCATTCAGGCGTATAACCTGTAAAGACTTTTTGATCTGAATACGGACATCAACACGGGGTAGCGACATGACCACAGCAAACATCCTTGGCAATCTGTTCCCTTCTGTCAGCGACATCCCGGAAAAATACCGCCTCGACGGTCAGGTCGAGCAACGCGAATACCTCGTCGACGGTGAACTGCGGCGCTGGGACGGCCCGCTCGCCACGGTGCGCAGCCCGGTGTACCTGCACGGTGAAAACGGCGATGAACAAGTGATTCTCGGCAGCACCCCGCTGCTGGATGCCGACACCGCCCTCACCGCGCTCGACGCCGCCGTGCGTGCCTACGATCGTGGTCAGGGCCTGTGGCCGACCATGCGCGTGGCCGAACGCATTCAGCATGTCGAGGCGTTCCTCGGCCGGATGCGCCAGCAGCGCGAAGCCGTGGTCAAGCTGCTGATGTGGGAGATCGGCAAGAACCTCAAGGACTCGGAAAAAGAGTTCGACCGCACCTGCGACTACATCGTCGACACCATCAATGCACTGAAAGAACTCGACCGCCGCTCCAGCCGTTTCGAACTGGAACAGGACACCCTCGGCCAGATCCGTCGCGTGCCGCTCGGCGTGGCACTGTGCATGGGGCCTTACAACTATCCGCTGAACGAAACCTTCACCACGCTGATTCCGGCACTGATCATGGGCAACACCGTGGTGTTCAAACCGGCCAAGCTCGGCGTGTTGCTGATCCGCCCGTTGCTCGAAGCGTTCCGCGACAGCTTCCCGACCGGCGTGATCAACGTGATCTACGGCAGCGGCCGCGAAACCGTCAGCGCACTGATGGCCAGCGGCAAGATCGACATCTTCGCCTTCATCGGCACCAACAAGGCTGCCAGCGACCTGAAAAAACTGCATCCGAAACCACACCGCTTGCGCGCTGCGCTGGGCCTGGACGCGAAAAACCCCGGCATCGTCCTGCCGGAAGTCGATCTGGACAATGCGGTCAGCGAAGCGGTCACCGGTTCGCTGTCGTTCAACGGCCAGCGCTGCACCGCGCTGAAAATCCTGTTTGTGCACGAAGACGTGGTCGACGCCTTCATCGAAAAATTCAACGCCAAACTCGCTACGCTGAAACCGGGCATGCCGTGGGACAGCGGCGTGGCGCTGACGCCATTGCCGGAGTCGGGCAAGGTCGATTACCTGCACGGTCTGGTGGCCGATGCGCAGAGCAAGGGCGCACAAGTGGTCAACCCGAACGGCGGCGAGAGCCGGGAGTCGTTCTTCTACCCGGCGGTGCTGTACCCGGTGACACCGCAGATGCGCGTGTACAACGAAGAACAGTTCGGCCCGGTGGTGCCGATCGTGCCGTACCGTCACCTCGATACCGTGATCGATTACGTGCTGGAATCGGACTTCGGCCAGCAACTGAGCCTGTTCGGCACCAACCCGGTGGCGATAGGTCGACTGGTCGACACTTTCGCCAACCAGGTCGGGCGGATCAACCTCAACGCCCAGTGCCAGCGCGGCCCGGACACCTACCCGTTCAACGGGCGCAAGAACTCCGCCGAAGGCACGCTGTCGGTACACGATGCCCTGCGGGTGTTTTCGATCCGCACACTGGTGGCAACCAAGTTCCAGGACAGCAACAAAGACCTGATCAGCGAAATCATTCGCGGCCGCGATTCGAGCTTCCTGACCACCGACTACATCTTCTGACGAGGACTTTGCACTGAGCACCTTCAGCACCCAACGACTGCCACCGCTGCTGCGGCGAATCCTGCGTCCGTTGCTGGACCCGTACCGCCGCTACCGGCACGCCCGACTGATTCACGCGGTGCGGGTAGCGCTGGGGCTGCTGGCGACCATCCTGCTGACCACCGGCATCAACCTGCCCCACGGCGAGTGGGCGTCGGTGACCATGCTGGTGGTGATCGGCGGCCTGCAACACCACGGCAACATCGGCAAGAAAGCCGCCGAACGCGCCACCGGCACCCTGATCGGTGCCGGCGTCGGTCTGCTGCTGGTGGCGCAACAGGCGTGGCTGGGCCTGCCGTGGCTGACCTACTTTGCCATGGCGGTGGTCTGCGGCTTCTTTTCTTATCACGCGATCGGCAAGGGTGGGTACACCGCCCTGCTCTCGGCAATTACCGTGTTCATCGTTGCCGGGCACGGCGACAACCCGATCACCGACGGCTTGTGGCGCGGGGTCGACATCCTGATCGGCATCGCCCTGGCCCTGGCGTTTTCCTTCGCTCTGCCGCTGTACGCGGTGTATTCGTGGCGCTACAACCTGGCCGATGCCTTGCGCGACTGCGCCACGTTGTACGGGCGGATCATCAGCGGCCAACCGGTCAGCGCCGATGAACATCTGAAGCTGATGGGCCGGGTGACCACGGTGATGGTGCAACTGCGCTCGCTGATGCCTTCGGTGTCCAAGGAAGTGAAAATCTCCATGACCGAACTGGACGCGATTCAACGCAACCTGCGGATGTGCGTCAGCACTCTGGAGATCCTCGGCAACACCCGCCCGGATGCTAACGACCCCGAAGCCATGGCGCACCTGCAATCAGCGCTGCGGGCCGAACACCGGGTGATCCGCATACAGTTGATCGGTATGGCCCGGGCCTTGAAGTCCGGCGCCACGCAACGCCTGCAGCGCCCGCTGGAGTTGCCTGACGCCAGCCTCGACACACCGGTCTACAGCACGCTGGACGGTCACCGTTTGCTGACCCGACAACTGGCCGCGAACATTGGTGAGCTGCGTCAGCGTCTGGCGATGACGGCGCCGCGCTGGAACATCTGAATCAACGGAAAAATCCATGTAACAAAGCCGACATCATCACTACAATGCGGCTCACAACGGACGTGTACATGGATGCAAAATGCAGTTCAGGACGAATATCAACGCGTTACGCGCGCTCGCCGTTTTGTCGGTGGTGCTGTTCCATTTCAAGGTGCCCGGGTTCGCAGGCGGATTCGTCGGCGTAGACGTGTTCTTCGTCATCTCCGGGTTCCTGATGACCGGCATCATCTTCAAGGGTGTGCAACAGCAGAACTTTTCCCTCCTCGGTTTCTACGCCTCCCGCGCCCGCCGCATCATTCCCGCCCTGCTGGTTCTGTGCGTTGCGCTGCTGGTCTTCGGCTACCTTTATCTGCCGCTGGACGACTTGCGCGAAACCATCCGTACGATCAAGAGCAGCCTGCTGTTCAGCTCGAACTTCAGCTTTGCTGAAAGCGGCAATTATTTTGCGGCGCCGCTGCATGAAAACTGGTTGTTGCACACCTGGTCATTGTCGGTGGAGTGGCAGTTCTACCTGCTCTATCCCGTGTTGTTGATGGGACTGCACCGGTTCTTCGGTGCCGATAAAACCCGCTTTGCCTTGCTGGCCGTGGCGCTGATTTCGCTGCTGGCGTCCATCGTTGTGACCCGCGTCAACCCGACGTTCGCCTTCTACATGCTGCCCACCCGCGCCTGGGAAATGATCGCTGGCGGGCTGGTTTTTATGTTTCCCCTACGATTGAGCCAACGCGGCGGCGCGATTTGCGAAGGGCTTGGACTGTTGGCGATTGCTCTTGGCGTGCTGGGCTTTTCTGAAGCGGATCTGTGGCCGGGCTACCTGGCACTGGTGCCGGTACTGGGGACGATGCTGGTGATTCACGCCAACACCCGATCCGTGTTCAGCACAAGTCCTGCGCTGCAGTTTGTCGGGAGCATTTCCTATTCGGTGTACCTCTGACATTGGCCGCTGGTGGTACTGCTTTACCTGTGCGGGCTGTTGAGCAGTTGGCCGCACGTGATCGGCGCAATCATCGCCTCGTTCGCCCTCGGCACCCTGTCCTTCTATCTGGTGGAATCGAAGGTGAAAAAAGGTACGAGCGCTACTCGAACAGTGATCAAGTTCGCGTCACTAACGGTAGCGGTGGTGGCCGTGTCGGCAACGACGTCGTCGCTGGTCAAACAACACCCCGACTGGCGTCCGGCACTGGTCGAACTTGGCCAGCCGGAATACACCAGCAAGCTGTATCCGCAGGAGTGCTACCCGAATGCCTATGCGGCGGCGGATTGCAAACTGGGCACGGGTGATGTGTCGGTGATTCTGTACGGCGACAGTCATGCGCAATCGACCGCAGCGGCGGTGCAAATGCACAACCCGCAAGCGGCGCTGTCGTGGTCACGGGGCGGTTGCCCGACCCTGGCGCACTTCGCCATGCACGACAAGGCTGTCGAAAGCCAGTGCCGGGGCTTCAATCAGGAAAAGCTGCAACAACTGAAAACCGCGTACGCCGGCGTGCCGGTGGTGCTGTTCAGCCGTGCGGCGCTATACGCGGATTCAGGGCGGGAAAACAGCTATCGGATTTCCTTTCCCGAGCGCCAGACCGCGTTTGCCGAGGCCTATACCGAAGAGTACGTCAGCACGGTCTGCTCGATCGCTGAAAATCATCCGGTGTATATCGTCAAACCGATCCCGGAGATGCCCTTCAGCGTCTACAAAGGCCTGAATCTGAATCAGCGGTGGTTCCGGCAAACCACGGACATTTCCCTGCCGTTGCAGGCATACGAGAAACGCAACCGCATCGCCATCGCAACCATCGAAGCCGCCGCCAGCCGCTGCAACGCGACGGTGATCGATCCGATACCGTACCTGTGCCCCAACGGCAATTGCATGGGTTCCATGGACGGCGTGCCGCTGTACTTTGACGACAATCATCTGGTGGATGCCGGCAATCAGCAGCTCAAAGGCCTGTTCAAGGATCTGATCAAGCCGATTTGAGCTGGCGTCGGGCTTTCAGGCCCCAGCCCTGTTGCATCCCGGCGGCGGCCAGCAGAATCGCCGCCACCCCGATCCATTGCAGGATCTCCAGTCGATGGCCGAAGGCGAACCAGTCGACGAAGATCGCTGCAATCGGGTAGATGAAGGACAGCGCACCGGTCAGGGCAGTCGGCAGTTTCTGGATCGCGCCGTACAGCAGCACGTACATCAGACCGGTGTGGACGATGCCCAGCGTCACCAGACTGGCCCAGGCTCCGTTGGTTTGCGGCAGGCTGTTGAAGTGCGCGAACGGCGCGAGCAACAGCACTCCGGTGCAGACCTGGATCAGCGCGATCAGATGCGGCGGCGTGCCGGTCAGGCGCTTGATGATCAGCGCCGCAATCGCGTAGAGCAACGCCGCACCCAACGCCAGCGCAATGCCCAGCAGATAGTCACTACCGCCCTCACCCTGCCCGCCATGGGCGCTGACGATTGCCAGCATGCCGAGAAAGGAAATCGCCAGCCAGAACAGCTTTTGCAAGGTGATTTTCTCGCCGAGAAACAGCGCCGCCAGACCGACCAGCATGAACGGCTGCACGTTGTAGACCGCCGTGCCGATGGCGATCGAGGCCCGGGAATACGAGCCGAACAACAAAACCCAGTTGCCGACAATCGCAACCCCGCTGAGCACCGCGAGCAGGAACGTGGTGCGGGTCAAAATACCCCGACGCAAGAAGCCGAATGCCGCGCAGATCAGCAGCAAGGTGCCGGCGCCGAACACGCAACGCCAGAACACCACGTCCAGCACCGGTTGCCCGGACACCAGCACGAACCAGCCAATGGTCCCGGAAATCAGCATGGCGGCGGTCATTTCCAATGAACCACGGCGGATTGTGTTGTCCATCATCGATCTCCCTAAGCGTTTGACGAAAGCGTGGCAAAAGTATGCCAAGCCGACACTCTGCGTCTCCAGCGCAAAAAGCAGGCTAAACTCGGATTCTGCCTTTTTTATCGCGGGTGGTTTCCCGCAAATGCCTAATACCGGAGTTGCTCTATGACCGACGATATTGACCAGATCCTTATCAGCGCCTTGATGGAAGACTCGCGCCGCTCGCTCAAGGCATTGGCGCAGATCAGCGGCCTGTCGTCACCCAGTGTGGCCGAACGCCTGCGCCGGCTGGAGGAACGCGGCGTGCTCAAGGGCTATACCGTCGAGATCGACCCCAAATACTTCGGCTATCAGCTCCAGGCCATCGTCCGGGTGCGGCCACTGCCGGGTCAACTGCAAGAAGTGGAACGCCAGATCATGTTGATCCCGGAGTTCACCGAATGCGACAAGGTCACGGGCGAGGATTGCTTCATCGCCCGCCTGCACGTGCGCTCGATGGAACAGCTGGACACCCTGCTCGACCGCCTCAATACGCTGGCTGAAACCAACACCGCGATCGTCAAGAAAACCCCGGTCAAACGCCGATTGCCGCCGATGGCGTGAGTGCTTTTTGCGCCTGCTCGGCGTAGATTGAGGTTTTTCCGGCGAAGGATTGGCGGTAATGAGAATTCAGGCAGTGATGCTGACAGTGTTGATGCTCAGCGGGTGCGGGACGGTGCAGACCGTTGTGCTTAGCGACAAGGCTTCCGTAGACCAGTTGAAAACCAAGAAAAGCTACTGCGGCGCGGTCCCGCGCATTTACAGCGGTGCCACCTACGACTTCTGCATGCTGCACGCCGAAAAGCCGGATGACGTCGACGCGTTCAATTACAACAACGCCTCTTTTGGCCTGGTGGTCGATGCAGCGGTTTCGGGCGTGCTGGATACGTTTCTGTTGCCCTACACGATTTATAAGCAGCAGGCCGATGGCAGCATGGTGATCAACTGATCCGCTTTTCGCAGACGACAAAAAACCCGCCGAAGCGGGTTTTTTGTTGATTCACAAACAGCGATCAGTCGTCGCGGCTCATGATGCCGAAGATCTGCAACAAGCTGACGAACAGGTTGTAGATCGATACATACAGGCTGATGGTCGCCATGATGTAGTTACGCTCGCCACCATGGATGATCGCGCTGGTCTGGAACAGAATGCACACCGACGAGAACAGCACGAAACCGGCGCTGATCGCCAGTTGCAGGCCGCTGATCTGGAAGAACAGGCTCGCCAGCGTTGCACCCAGCAGGACGAAGAAACCGGCGGTGATGAAACCACCGAGGAAGCTCATGTCCTTGCGGGTGATCAGCACGTAGGCCGACAGACCACCGAACACCAGCGCGGTCATGGCGAATGCCGAGCTGACCACTTCAGCGCCGCCCTGCATGCCCAGGTAACGGTTGAGGATCGGGCCGAGCAGGAAACCCATGAAACCGGTCAGCGCAAAGGCGGACACCAGGCCCCACGCGGAATCACGGAGTTTGTTGGTGAGGAAGAACAGCCCGTAGAAGCCGATCAGCACCACGAAAATGTTCGGGTAGCCGACGCGCATCTGCTGCGCCACGAACGCCATCACACCGCTGAATGCGAGGGTGAGCGCCAGTAGGCCGTATGTGTTGCGCAGGACGCGGCTAACCTCTAGCTGCTCAGCCTGCACGCTGTTGTGAACTGCGTAATCCTGTTCGCGCATGGCGACACTCCTGTTGGTTTGAAACGTTCAGTCGCAAAGATCATAACAGACGCTCTGTAACAAGCCATGCACAGAGTTTGACAGTGTGTTTCATTCAGGTATTATGGCGCCCGCAACGCAAACGGAGGTGTGGCCGAGTGGTTTAAGGCAACGGTCTTGAAAACCGTCGACTGTAACAGGTCCATGAGTTCGAATCCCATCGCCTCCGCCATATTTGATACGACAAAGCCCTGATTATTCAGGGCTTTGTCGTTTCTCGCACTCAGGAAACGTCCTCCTCTCTCTACGGATCGTTTCCGCATCTTTTCGGCCATTTCCGCAACCCTACCCTTTTGAGATCACTGTTTCGATCTCGACACTCAAAAGTATGGGGCAACCTTCAACGGGCTGCTTCCAGCTGTGGATTCAACGGGTCGACGCAACACAACTAAATTCTGTGTAAGCAGAAGGAGTGTTGCAGATGAAGCAGAGACCTCGGATCTATTACACCGAAAGCCAGAAAAAACTGATGTGGGATCACTGGCAGAAAGGCGACTCTCTCCAGCACATAGCCCAATTATTTGATCGAAACCACTCATCGATACAGCGCATCTTGGCGGAAACAGGCGGTATCAGACCCGCTGTACGCCGCAGGTCCAGATTGGCGCTGACGTTGGCTGAGCGTTAAGAGATTTCGCGTGCAGTGGTGGCAGGTAACTCGATCCGATCCATGGCTGCGCTACTAGGGCGAGCAGCCTCTACGATCAGTCGTGAGATCAGACGCAACGGTGGCCAAGGATGCTACCGGGCTAATCAAGCTGATCAGGCTGCCTGGGATCGCGCGCATCGACCTAAGGTGTGCAAACTTGTTGAGAACCGAACGGTGGCGCAAATTGTTGCAGACAAGCTTCAATTGCAGTGGTCACCGGAACAAATTGCAGGTTGGTTGAAGCGTACCTACCCGGACGATACGAGCTATCAGGTGTCACACGAGACGATCTATCGCACCCTCTTCATACAGGCTCGCGGGGCTCTGAAGAGGGAGTTGCTTGAGCATTTACGGCGGACGCGAGCCATGCGTCGCTCGCGCCATCACACTCAGAAGAAAGAAAATCACGGTCGCATCACAGACGCGGTATCGATCCGTGAACGCCCGGCCACAGTTAAGGATCGAGCGGTGCCAGGTCACTGGGAGGGTGACCTGCTGTGCGGTAGCAGAAACAGCCAAATTGCCACTCTTGTAGAGCGTCATACCTGCTACGTAATGCTGGTGAAATTGGTCGGTAAGGATAGCGAGACGGTCATCAGCGCCCTGATCGAAAACGCCCGCGACTTACCCCAAGAACTCTACAAATCGCTGACGTGGGATCGTGGCAAAGAGATGGCTGACCATAAGCGCTTTACGGTGGCTACCGACATAAAGGTCTACTTCTGCGATCCTCATCGTCCTTGGCAACGGGGATCGAATGAGAACACCAACGGGTTGTTAAGGCAGTACTTCCCGAAAGGGACTGACCTTGCAGATCACTCGCAAGCCACACTCAATGAAGTAGCAAGGCTCAACGGTTCAGAGGGTTGGCAACTGACCCGGGCGTGCAGCGTAAAACGTCGAAAGTAGTTTTCCAGCGGGAGAACACGCCGAAAGGCCCGCGGCTGGAGGAACAATCAGAAGATAGTCGGAGGCCGACGCCAGTAGCGGGCCCCGACTGGAAAGCATCACTGAAGCCCGTTCTAAGAGCGGGCTTTGGGATGAAGACCAAGCGCTACCAATTTTTCCGAGAGCTGGTTATCTGCCGACATCTATCAGCCATCTCCGGGAGTGATACAGCCACATCAGACAGCACTCGATCCATCTCGCGCTCATCCAGAAACGGGTAGACGTCGAGATTGAGAGCGATCTGAACCTTGCGCAAATTGGTGCCTTCTACCAGCCAACGCTCAATAGCGCGAGTCATCGCTGACCCGTTGTCCTCCGTCTGCCAGGCAAGAAAATCGAAGAGCCGGGCCACCTGCATGAAAGAGATTGAATCGGGAATATCGGCAAAAAGCCGGTCAGCCAGATTTTCCTCACCAAACTCAAGGACGACTGCCCGCGAAGCGCTGAACGCTTCAATGTATTCGGGCTCGCTGCTCTCTGCTGCGATCATGTTCAACGCCCTTTCAACAACCTGATGCATAGCAATTGCGCGCTCCGAAAAGGAGTTCGATGCTACCAGCCTTCAGCGCTACGGGCTAAACAACCAGCGCCACGACAGCCTGTCGTTAACTGCCCGATCCTCTCTATGAGAGCGCATCGGGGTGTGATCTGAGTACCGTCTGGCTGCGTGAGAGCAATGTCAGGCAAACGTCATGCAGATCACACCCCGATGAGGACGAAACTGCGGCCTATAACCGCCCACCTGCATCAAATCCCAGAATCGGTTGTTATCGAGCGCTGGCGAACTGAACACGGCCGTGGAACTCGGCGCCGGAGACGTAACCGGCAACATATTGAGAACGGCGAGCGCCCGCAAGACGCCAACGGCGCGCACTGGGAGGATGGCCATCATGAAATAGATGAACTGATCCACCTCGCGCGGCGCGGCAAGCCTGAAGGCCGGCGCCCATCACTCATACAGGCAGCGGACAGTAGGCCGTCGATGTCACCACGCATCGGCCCAATGAGGAAGGCCACCCTTACGCACGTCGACAATTTGATGCGGCAAACCCAGACCGACGCCAGTAGCGGGTCTGGGCGCTTTGCATATCAATCATGTAGAAAAATTGAATTAGCCAGTTGCCCGCCCGGTCAAGATTTATGAACGCAGAAAATCTGACGAGGTGACAGCAATGACTATCCAAGCAGAGACACTCGTACAACTGACCGAAGCGCTGCAAGAGCGAGGCATGAATCTGGTTTCAGATGTTCATTTCACTCGCGCGCCATACCGGCATAACCACCGCTGGATCTGCATCGTAGAGTGACCATGCTCGTTGCCGGCGGCTCGGACAATCAATCCACCGCCGGCCCCACTACCCCGCTACGCCTTTTCCCTTCCGCCCGACCCGCGCGCGATTCCCCTCTACGCCAAGAGACACTCACCGGAGCAGATAGCTGCAGTCGGGCTTTTCGGGGGATCAATGACGCAACTCCTCCGACTTGAGATGGTGCTACCGGCATGGTCAAATGAGCAATGGCCTTTTGCTACGGTAATCTCAATTGAAACAGAGTCGCGGAATCATCATATTTTTTTCGGCAATGACCTTGCTCTTTATCTTGGTACAGGTATGGCACGCAAAATCTGGCCCGGAAGAGAAAAAGCAGGAGCGGGAGCGCCAACTCAAGGGGCTCGCGCTCATTATGAGTGTCCAGTCCGGAAAAGTATCCGACGATTCAACCCGCGTCGATTCTGTGACCTACAGCGATGAGGTCATGCGTATCTCTTACACACTCACAAAAGTTACGAAGTACGAAATGGATTCTGATGAATTCACCAAGGACGCAAGAGCGCTTGCAGCTTCTGCATTCTGTAATGAAAAAGGTTTAGGGCAGTTCGTGAAATCGGGGCTTTCCATTGACCTCCTCTACAAAGATTCAACCAGCTCACCGATAGTCGAGTTTCAGATAGGCAAGTCCGACTGCCTCTGAAGCCATCCCCAAAGCCCGCCTCTCTCGCGGGCTTTTTTCTGCGTGTCGCACCCCAATGAGTCCGCGCAGCTAGGCATCAATCTCCCGACCAATCTCGAATGCACTCCCCTCCGCGCCCAACGGCAACCAGCGGAGCGAACGAGTGCATCCGAGTTTTGTTGGATCAACACCCCGTCACTCTGGAGACGACCATGTCAGCTCTACGCAAGCCCATCCCGGAAGACGACTTCCTCGATACGGAGGCAGGTCAGGAATGGCTGACCGAGTCGGTCGACGATCTGCTTTATCGACGCCACGTCGAGGCGCCAAATCCGGTAGGTCGCAGCAAGGTCCTGGTCAACGCTGACCACTTACCGGAGGCGCTGGCGGATCACATGGCCGCGAACCCTGATCCCGATCGGTACATCGAGAAAATCCTGATCGAACTGATCTGTCGCGGGGATGGCGGTGTACTGCACAAGTGGGCCATCGAAGCCGTCGGCGGTGATCCGCAGATCGTTCGGTCGCTCGCCAACGACCTGGTCGCGGTGCACGCCAACGAATACCGAGATGCCAAGCGCGAAAGCGATCGCGTAGAGCGGGAGTGTGGGTTTTGAGCCCACACATCCTGATCGACCAAGCCCTTGATGGTGTGTCGGCGCCCGCCGGCGAAGAAGACATCAGCCTATTGGTTCAGGGGCTGATCACCCGTCTTTTCACTGACGGCGCAATCACCATCGACGAGTTCAACCACTACTGCAAACGCCTGCGTGACACCTGTCAGCGGCGCAAGGAGGAAGCATGAGTACGGCACCGGTTAAATCTCTGATCGACGAGCAGCTTGAGGACATCGAACACAAGATCGCCCTGCTCGGCTTCGGACTTCCCTTCAACGAGGTCATCGGTCGCAAGCGCGAGGATCTGGTCGCCAGTCTCCCCCAGCGCTTGGCGCCGTCCATGAAGGGCAAGCGCATCGCCGTGAGAGTCCGGCCGTGACCGGTCGCCAATGGGCGCGCCGCCTGATCATCTGGCGCGGCGCGTTCTCTTCCCTCGGCGTTTTCACCTTCCTGATACTGCTCAGCGCCCTCGCCGATCGCATCACTCAATAAACCAAGCATTAAATCGCTGCGCTGGGCGCGGCAAGGATCTCCCGTGAGCGCAGTAATGAAGCAGGACGACCAGTTGCCTGTGATGTCGGAGGCCGCACTCGTCGAAGTGTTGAGCAGCAGCCTCTACCCGGGCGCGGAAAAGAACTCGGTTGTGATGGTTCTGGCGTACTGCCAGGCCGCACATCTCGACCCCATGCTGAAGCCAGTACACATCGTGCCAATTTGGAACGCTAAAGCGAAAAAGATGCAGGACACCGTCATGCCCGGCATCGGCCTATACCGCATTCAGGCTGCGCGCACCGGGCAATACGCCGGAATCAGCGATCCGGAGTACGGGCCATCGATCAAAGCCAAGTTGAGCGGCGTTGACGTCACTTATCCAGAGTGGTGCCGGGTGACCGTCAAGCGCCAGATGTCGAACGGCCTTGTCGCCGAGTTCACCGCTAACGAGCGCTGGCTGGAGAACTACGCAACCGCCAGCAAAGACACTGCAGCCCCGAACTCGATGTGGAAGCGCCGCGCTTTCGCACAACTCGCCAAGTGCGCCGAGGCGCAGGCGCTGCGCAAGGCCTTCCCCGAGGTTGGTTCGGCGCCGACTGCTGACGAGATGGAAGGAAAAATTTTCGATGAAGCGCCGCGCGATGTGAGCCCGCAGCGAAAGCGAGAACCTGAGCCAGAAGCCCTTCCACCCTACCCCGATGATCTTCTTACGGAAAACATCGAAAAGTGGCGGCCACTCATCGACGCAGGCAGAACCAATGCGGAACACATCATCCTCAACGTCAGCAGCAAATATTCACTGCGCGACGACCAAATCGAAACCATCCATAACCTCAAAGCCATCGACGGAGACGCAGCATGAAAATTCACAACGTAGCTCAAGGCTCCGCCGAGTGGCATGCACTCCGCGTCCAGCACTTCACCGCCTCCGAGGCCCCAGCAATGAAGGGCGCCTCGAAATACCAAACCCGTTCCGAGCTGCTGACACTGAAAAAAACCGGCATTGCGCCGGAAGTCACCCAGGCTCAGCAGTACATCTTCGACAAAGGCCACGCCACTGAAGCGCTGGGCCGGCCATTGGTTGAGGTGATGATCGGCGAAGAGCTGTACCCGGTTGTAGGTACAGACGGCAACCTGCTCGCGTCCATGGATGGCGCAACGATGCTCGGCGAGACGCTTTTCGAGCACAAACTCTGGAACGAATCGCTGGCTGCCCAGGTTCGGGCCGAAAACCTGGATCCGCACTACTACTGGCAGCTCGAGCAGCAACTGCTGGTCAGCGGTGCCGAGCGCGTGATTTTTGTTTGCTCAGACGGCACCCCCGAAAACTTCGTGCATATGGAGTACCGGCCTGTCGCTGGCCGGGCCGCGCAGTTGGTCGAAGGCTGGAAACAGTTCGAGGCCGACCTGGCCAACTTCGAATTGGCCGAGGCGCCTTCTATTGTCGTCGGCAATGCCCCGGACGAACTGCCAGCGCTGCGCATCGAACTGACTGGCATGGTTACCGCGAGCAACCTCAAGGTGTTCGAGGAATCGGCTTTGGCGGTCATCGACTCAGTGAAGACCACGCTGGTCACAGACCAGGACTTTGCCGACGCCAAGAAGGCCGTGAAATGGTGCGGCGATGTCGAGCAGGCAGTCGACACTGCGAAGAAGCAGGCGCTTTCGCGGACCCAGAGCATCGACGAGCTTTTCTCTGCACTGACCCGGATCAGCGCTCACGCCCGGGACACTCGCCTGAAGGTCAACAAACTGGTGCAGGCTCAAGAACTGCTGGTGAAAACCAACATCAAGCAGAAAGCAGAGCAGTCGCTGGCAGAGCACGTCGCAGCGATCAACAAAACATTGGGCCGGGTCACCCTGCCGGCGGTCGCCGCAGACTTCGCCGGCGCCATGAAGAACAAGCGCACGATCGCCAGCTTGCAGGACGCCGTCGATACTGAACTGGCCCGGGCGAAAATCGCCGCGAGCCAAGCCGCCGACGCAATTCGCCTGAACCTCGCCAGCTTGGCCGAGCTGGCGGCCGATTACGCTTTCCTGTTCAACGATATTCAGCCACTGGTGATGAAGGCGAACGACGATCTGATCACGCTGATCAGATTGCGGATTTCGGAACACCAGAAAGCCGAAGCGCAGCGCGAGCAGATCCGCCAGCAGGAGCTGCAGCGAATTGCGGACGAGGCGAAAGCCAACATACCGGTTGAACCTGCACCAGTCACCAGTCCGGCACCGGTGAAAGCCGCCGCGCCGGTTCAGTCTGCATCGAAGCCAGCGACCACAACCGCGGTGCCGGTGAACCTGCAAGCTGAGGTGTTCGATCTGGAGGCGCTGATCCATGCCGTCGCAGGCGGTCATATTCCAATCTCGGTTCTGACCGTGGACTGGGAGAAACTCGACGCAATGGTCGCAGCCCAAAGCGACAAGTTCACCATGGCCGGTGTGAGGATGGTCAAGGTGGCAGCGTGATCTGCCTCAAGCCTTGGTCGACTGAGTGAACATCCAGCCGAATGCAACCACGCCAATGATGGGTCGTATCAGATCTCCGGCTGAGGCCATGCCGGAAAACACCTGCAGCCCGGTAATGACCATCATCGCCAATGCCGCGAGAATGCCAAATGCTGCGATCCAGCGAAAATACCTTGGAAACATTGCGCAACTCCCTTGTGAAGGGGCGGCATCGTAATCGCATTTAGCCATCACTTCAACCTACGTTATCGAGACGGATCACGGAGTGTTGAAGCTTAAAGTTACTGAACTGACTGGACTTGCCGGCCAGCGGAATTGAAGAGGTAGGCCATGGCCAAGACTGGACAGGAGCGATCGGCAAAGGCCGCGCTGAAACGGATCGAGTTCGACGAAAAGGAACTGCGGCACCGGTGCCGGCTCGGTACACGGCAAAAGCTGGAAGAACTCATGGCCTGGAACGAGGATACCGAACAAGCTTCAGTGATTGAGGGCTGTCTGCGCTATGTGCATTCGCTTGGGCCAGACGCTGCGCGGGAAGCTTTGAAAGCGCGCCACGAAATCGTGATTAGCAAAAACGTGGCGCGAGAGTTTCGTAATCAAACCCTAGCTGAGTTGAAGCGCAACCCTGGGGATGAAATCATTGCGCCGGCGCTTTTAAACTCTTAATAGCAGCTAGAGCCTCTTTATTTTTACCAAAGGCCTTTTCCTCCATGAAAAACATATGATCAACATCCAATAACAAGTTGATATCTAGATTGTCGAATAGCTCGTAGTTATTTGCATACTTCTGAAAGTTTCTACCTTTACGACTCAAGCAATTATAGTACAGGAAGACGAGTTCGTAGTCAGACAGAAGCGATCGCGCCACTCGTGCCAAGTGCTTTTCGTCTCCATACTCAGCTAACTCAACGAACCTGAAAACGGAGTACAAACTTCTGAAATACAACCCCAAATCACCTTGGTGAGATCGTAAAATTTGCTCGTATGCCATCCCTGCTCGGAAGCTTTTGCTGCGCCCATCTTCATAGTTCCCATTATATTCACGGCATAATTTTTTATGCCAATCCCTAAAACAGTCTCGTCCCTCAATCGTGTACTGAATATCATGTCTATTTATATGGAGATCAAATCCTTGAATGACCTGCTGCTGCAGCGTCAACATACTATAAAACTGCGATTCAGTTTGCTGCTTTGCATTTTGCAACTGGCTGTCTGCCAAATCCTTCCTCTGAAGCAACAAAGTAATTAATACGCCAGAAAACGCTAACCCCGAGAAAAGAGCATTCAAAACCCCAAATGCATCACCAAAAACGCCCGAGCGAACGCCGGTTAAGTTACCGCCACTATCGATTGATGTTTCGTACCCCGCGTACAGAAAAGCGTAGTAAGCGGTGTACACACCAATCACAAATAAAACAGCGAGAAGTCCCAAAATTATAGGCTTCCAAGATTTACTTTGTTTACTCATATTAAGCACGCTCATTGACCCGGCTCCATGCCGGTCACCCGTAATACCCCAACCCAAACCAAATTGCCACCACCGGTCACGGAGGGCGGCGGCTGACTGGAGATACTCCAATGCAAATCCAACGCGAAGGCCGCGTGTCGTTCGGCGAGGCGAGACTTTCTGTATGGGAAGAAGGGATTCCTCGCGAATGGGACGCCAAGGTTGTCTGGGAGCGCAAGTTCAAGCGCGAGGTATTCAAGCGCATCATCCAGACGCTCAACCGTATCGGCTGGACCGTAGGCGAGCAGGCCCATATTTTCACCGGCAACAATTCACGCCATTGCGTGAAAGGTGATCTGCAAGCCGACCTAAAAATCTCCGGGCGAAGTATTGATCTGGAATTCTTCCAAGCCGTAAACACACCGGATCGCGCTGACCATGGTGGCCGGTACCAAAGCGACAAAGAAAAGCACATGCAGTACCTGGTACGTCTGGAAATGCAGCGGACACGCCGACGCATTCGTGACTACCTTTGCAATGTCTTTACCGGCTACACGTTCAAGGAATCAGATCGCAGATGCGGTTTGGGAGGCCTGACCAGCCTTGAGTGGATCAATGCCGACTACGTGAGCGACCGTCGTTTTGGACCACCCACCATTCCGCCGGCTGACTACAACTCTGGCTCAGGCGACAAGAAAACCATCGAGCATGGCGCGAAGGTCTGGACGACTGACCGAAAAGGCCGCTGGTACCAAGGCACCGCTTTCGTGAACATCAACAACATGTGGTGGGTCGCCTATGGCAAGTACGGCTACGACAACAAGGCTTGCTTCGAGCTATTTGTCGACCGGCCTGCTGACGTAAGAGCCAAGAAAAACGAGCGTGCTCGACGCCAGCGCCTGGAAGACCTGATCGCGAAGGCAGTTGTGGGAATGAACTATCAACGGGCCGAGGTGCTGCGCAAAGTGCTATTCCCGCAGCCTGAACCGCTGTTCATGATTTACAGCGTGAAGGATGGTCTGTACTTCAGACCGAACTACAGCGGCTACACCAAAGATTCGATCAGGGCCGGAAAATACACTCGTGCCGAGTTGAAGCCCTACCTTGGCGACTCTGATGAAAAGGACGGCCTTAAGGCTGTACCGATTTCACAGGCCGCCTGATCCGGCAATCAACTATTTCGCTGATTGCGCGTCTTCTTCCAATAACCGGCATTGAAATATGAGCGCCGCCCCCGGAACTCGCTCGAACCAGGTGAGAAGGTGCTTAGCATCACAATGGTGACATGTGACTACTTTGTCAGGCTGTCCCTGATAAAACTCGACGTCGAACTCTTCACCACAGCTCTTCGACTTACACATTGCCATCGTTTTCTCCTTGATCCGGCTCCATGCCGGGCCGAACACAAATACCGCAACGATCGGGAATACGCCAGCTCAGACGAAGCTCGGCGGATCAACAACCCGATGCGCCGACGCCATGTAACTGGCCAGGTCGATCACCTCCCGAAGGAACACGACCACCTCAAGCTTCACTGCGTCGTCCGGCAGCCCTATCCGTTTCAGCATTGCCTTGGCGTCCTCTTCGATAGCCGCCAGCGCATCTACATCGCTCTACAACCTCATGTCGGCCTCCTGCCAGTGTGAGTTCAGAGATACATACCCCACTTCTACGAATCACGCCAGCCGGCGACGCAGGTGCGCGCTTGGCGATAAACCATGAAAAAATCTTCAGTACTTGACTGTGACCCTCAGCGTCTGCGCCCGAAGAAAGTCACAAGCAAACCAGCGACAGCTGGAGAAGCCTCAAAGCGCTGCAGATTCAAGCAGATCTTACCTGTTGAGTGGCGGGATCACGCACGAGCATGAAGAGAAGAGAAGAGAAGAGAAGAGAAGAGAAGAGAAGATTGAAAGAGGTTTCTGAAGAATGAAAACATAAGCTCATGAGAGTCTTATTTTTCCGACGAACACCTTATCTATTAAGGCAGCTTTGTTAAGAGCTTCATCCACAGCCTTATCAAGATCGAGCATACAGGCCTCTTGTTTCTTATTAGCATTTTCAACTAAATAGTGATCCACCATTACAAGCTCCCCACCGACCAACCTATGGGACTCTAACATTACCCTATATCTCTCGGCAGCGGCTAACGCCACTCGCAAGTCACTTAAAGAAACACAAGCATCATAGAAACCGATGAGCTGGTCTGCCAGAGCATCATCAATGTAGAGTCTCGCTGTTTGAATTTGCATATAGAGATTTGAAAACCCACTAATCTCTGAACGCCCCCCATTTGTCTGCAGGTAATTTTTAGCGTTGAAAAACGCCTCATAAAGATTCTTCTGATAGTTATGGACACTTATACGATTGGCAATTTTTGCTTCCTGAGCCGCTTTCCACGTAAACCATGCCGAAATTATCGAAATAACAAAAGCAAAGCTCGCAATCAAGTTCGCCCACATCGCTGCTTCCATTTAACTATTCCTCTCCTGCCCTGTACTCGAACATCAATCAATAGCCTATAAATCCACTTCACGCCAGCTAGCGAGGCCCCCCTATGTCCGCACAACAGATCGACGAAAAGAAACTCGAGCGAGCGATCCGCAAGATCAAGCACTGTCTGGCACTAGCTCAGAGCGCCAACGAGAACGAAGCCGCTACAGCGCTTCGGCAGGCACAGGCGCTGATGCGCGAGTACCGGCTGACTGAAATGGATGTGAAGCTGAGCGACGTCGGTGAAGTCGAGTCGCAGTTCTCCAGTGTCGAACGCCTCCCTGCGTGGGAGCGGAGCCTGAGCGGGGCTGTCGCTCATGTGTTCGGGTGCACGTCGCTGTACGGCCGGAAGTACTGCAAGGAAAAGGATCGAATCATCGCCCGCGTGTCATTCGTAGGGGTGACACCTGCCCAGCACATCGCGCTGTATGCGTTCGAGGCGCTGCTGACAAAGCTGAAATTTGCCCGCAAGCAATACGTCGCTTCGGTGCGTGCAGGCGTTCACCTCAGCTCGTACTCAGCCGAAACTGAAGGCGACCACTTCGCCCTGGCATGGGTCAACGACGTTTACGGAAAGCTGAGCGCCCTTGTTCCGAAAGGCGAAGACGATATCGCGCCAGCAAGCGAGGGCCGCGACATCATCGCCGTCGAAGCGCAAGACAAGGCGCTGATCACCGAGTACCTCGCAAACAAAGGCGTAGGCAAAGCCCGTAAAGCGCGAGATGTCGATATCGACCTGAATGCGCAAATCGCGGGAATGCTTGCCGGCCGCAGGGTAGATCTGCATGCCGGCATCGCTCGCGGCGGCGAGGACACTCTTGGCCTATCCGCAACCGCCTAGACCATCCCTTTCCTGCCTATCTGGACGCCTCTGCAGGCCTATTCGTTTTCCAGCTTTGCGAGTCCGTGATCACAATGTGAGCAGTTACCGCCGTTGTGATACGCGTCATACATCTCGGACCACGGAATCGGATTGCTGCAAACGCCACAACCGTCGGTGTGAAATTCGCCCATAAAATCCTGCTGGAAAACGTAATCCTGTTTTTTAGATAGGGAGCTGAGCCCTTGCGCAACTACTTGCTGTGCGATGCCCTCGACAGATCCGTCTAGGTGGCCGCCATCCAAGACTTCCTGAACAAAGTCTTCAAAGTCATTTCTTTCCATATTCGACCTCCGGTTTATGGCAATGGGACTGACGCTACCTCATTCCAGCCGCCCTTTCCACCGGCATAAGGCCGGAGAGGATCCCCTATGCACTCAGCAATAGACTTGTTCGCCGGGTTCGGCGGATGATCAAGGGCGGCCGCAACGCCGGCCTGAACGTTCTCTGGGCAGCAATCCACTGGCCCGAGGCGGTCGAGTGGCACACCCGCAACAACCCGGAGACCATCCATGCCTGTCAGGATCTGCACCAGGCGAACTGGGCGGACGTACCGAAGCACGACATCATACTCGTATCGCCGTGCTGCCAAGGGCACACCGAGGCTCGCGGCAAGATCGCCGGCAACCCTCAGCACGACAACTCGCGCTCGACTGCATGGGCACCGGTACAGAATGCCGAGGTCAACCGGCCGGAACTCGCGGTGATCGAGAATGTACCGGAGTTCATGGACTGGATTCTGTACCCGGCGTGGGCTGACGCGATGCAGCGGCTCGGCTACGCACTGGCGCCGCACATCGTGGACTGCGCCGATCTTGGCGTCCCGCAGCATCGCGTGCGCTTGTTCATGGTCTGCTCGCGCAGCAAAGCACCGCTGCACTTGCAATTGCCCCGCTACCAGCACGTGCCCGCCCGCGAGATAATCGATTTCGATGTCGGCAAGTGGTCGCCGATCAACAAGCCAGGCCGTGCCGCCTCGACGCTGATCCGCGTGAAGAATGGCCGCGAGCGGTTCGGTGATCGGTTTGTGATGCCCTACTACGGTTCAGGCTCAGGGCTGACCGGCCATCGCCTTGATCGTCCGATCGGCACCATCACCACACTTGACCGCTGGGCAGTCGTCGACGGCGATATGATGCGGATGATCAGCGCAGACGAGACCATGGCTGCTCAGTCCTTCCCGAAAGATATGCTCCGCCCGGACAGCAACCGACTAACCATGCACATGACTGGCAATGCAGTACCACCATTGGCCGGGCAGCGGATTATCGAATCGTTAATTAAAACCGCATAGTCGAGCCTAAAACTATTTGCTTTTACCAAACGCATAGCCAAGCGCCAATGTTATCAGCGGAATAAACGTCGACCAGATGCTTTTTATCTCATCAACATACTTGAAGTTCTTTTCAGCAACGACTAGAGAAAACAACAAAAGACTTAGCGTCGAACCAATAAAAAAACTCCAAGTGATGGTCATCCACACAATTGAGTTTTTGGCATTATCACCTGTACCGATAGTCTCAGCGATCCGGCCAGAAGAGGCGGCTGTTGGCTGGGGCCGCTCGTGTCCCAAGTCCACTCTCGCCGGTTGATCTTGCTGTATTGGCTCAAGCATTTAATTTTGGCCCCATCAAAATGGTATACCTCAACTCCCGAGCCTGCTGCAGAGCATTAATAGTATTCACCCAGAATGTCATGTACACCGATCGACCATCGAAAGTGGCAATTGATACAGGCACAACCATTCCATCGCCCATAGTCGAAAAATTATACAAACTAATTTTAACTGAGTGCCCAACCGTTTCAGAAGTATATCGCACGCCGAGAAAGTCAGTGATGAAGACAATTTCGACAGGCATCGCATCTAGCATCAACGTGATGTTGGGTCCCACTACATGCACTATTCCCGAAGCTATCACGTCTAATCCATTTATTATCGCTTTGACTTCCAATTGCGCAACCCTCTTTCAAAAAACCGTACCCTATAGCAAAAATTATCGCCAAGGTATCCCATTTCCAAAAAAATGAAATCGCCGGTGCCGCGCACGTTCCGTCGTCTCCCGAAGCTGTAACACCTCCCCGTCAAAGTCAGCCGCTATAGCGGCAAGGACGAAGTCATGTCTGAAGAAAAGCAACAAACAGGGCCAGACCACTTTCGCTACGTCGACCGCATCGACCCGGAAGGCGTAACTATCGTCTGCCGAAAATACGTTGTGATCCGGGAAAGCGAGCACTGCTACTGGATCGTTCCCGAAGGCTCGGAAGGATGGGCGCGGGCGAGGCAGACGGCCACAGGCAAGACCTTCAAAGATGCGAAGCGGGTATCGAAGGATTCGTGGCGGCGATTCGCGTACCCAGAAAAAGAAAAAGCGCTCTCCTCCTACAAGGCGCGCAAACGGCACCAGCTTGGGCACGCTGAACTTGCCCTTGAGCGTGCGAAAGCAGTTCTCGCCGACATCAAGGAGATTAATGCAATCAACGACGAGCATCTGTGCTCGGGTGGCGACTACATCAAACAGCTCAACTGGACGGACTGCTGATGACCATCTCAACCAAACCGAAAGAACGGCCGATCCTGTTCTCGGCCCCGATGGTGCGCGCCATCCTGGAAGGCCGGAAGACGGTCACGCGCCGGCCGGTCAAAGGCTGCCAGATCCCGGTTGAAGACGCTTCCGTTGCTGCCGGTGAGCGTCGTCGCTGGATGGCCATTGCTCAGCGCGACCCGCGATATGGTTTCGGTGTTTTCGGAGCAACCGAGGCGGAGTGCGCCAAAGAGCTGGAAGAGTACGCGCCTTGCCCTTACGGCCGGCGCGGCGAGCGTCTGTGGGTGCGCGAGGCCTGGGCAGCAGATGCACAGGTGGACTCGATCGCGCCCCGAGACTTGAGCCAAGGCGAGCCGATCCTCTACCCAGCAGACGGCTCCATTCGGCAAACCGGCTGCTCCATGATCACACAAGGCCGGGGGCGCCCTTCAATCCATATGCCGCGCTGGGCCAGCCGCATCTTTGGAGATCAACGACGTGCGCGTCGAGCGGTTGCAGGACATCAGTCGCGCCGATATCCGGGCGGAAGGTCTGCAGTGTCCGCCGCAGCTGGCAAGCGATGACGTTTCACCGAATTACCGAGATTGGTACCCGGCGGCTTGGAAGGAACTGTAGAACTCCACCGGCAGCGGCTGGGACGCTAACCCGTGGGTCTGGGTCGTCGAGTTCAAGAGGGTGACGCCATGACAGACCATTCAAAACTTAAACAACTCGCCGAGGGCTGCCGCGACGAGGTCATTCGTTCACACGGCTGGGCGGGCATGATCGAGGATGCCGGGTTTCTGCACCGTGATGAGCAGTTTCTCAAGGAGTGCTCGCCCGAGGCGGTGCTAGCACTGATCGCCGAGAACCAGCGCCTGCGCGAAGAACGGGACGGCCTACTTGAAGCGAGAGCAGACCTACTATGATCTTCGCCCCGCCCTACATGGCCTACCTGATCTCCAAGGGGCCGTGGCGATAGCTGGTTGCCAAGCCGAATAGTCGGGAAACCGACAGTTAAACGCGACGACCATCGAGGCTCAACCTTAGAGGAAGGCCTCATGAGACATTTTTCAGAAGCAGTTATCGCTATCGCACCGGTATCAAATCGCAAGTCGAGAAATCGTTTCTTCCGCGACTTTGACAAGTGGAGCAATCGCATATTCGAAAAGGGTTTGATCACCCTTCACCAACGCCAAGAACTACGGCTGCCAATCGCGAGTGCCTACATGGCAACGCTCATGTACCCCTCCCCCAACTCAACAGCTTGCAGGTGTAAGGCGGGAGGAAATCGACTCACGAAAGTCCGTCGAACCAGCCTAGAACACGCATTGCTCTCGCATACGTTTTTTCATTCGCAAGAAACACCAACAGCAATAAACCGCTCCCTATAACGGTGAAAAGAACACCACCCACTCCGTCGATGGCAATCAGAAACAAGCCCAACGCTAGGAATGCAGCACCAAGAGCTCCCATCACCCTTCGGCTCTGCTTCTGTTCGGGATACCTGCTGAACATCCATTTTCTCCACGTCAAATAGCGCGTCCACCAACTGTAGACCAGGTGCGACCACTCAATACCCACCACCTTCTGCCGCCACGCGCGGCATGGAGCAATACCTCATGGAAACCGAAATCCTCTCTGACGAGGAGCTGGCCGAACTCACCGGCTACAAGGCCCGCGCATACCAGCGCCGATGGCTGATTGACCGCCAGTGGGTGTTTGTAGAAAGCCGCGGTAAGCGCCCGCTGGTGGGGCGGATGTACGCCCGCATGAAGCTGGGCATGATCAGCCCCACCATCGCCGATCCGAACCCGCCGCCGGCCGCACCGGTATGGACACCTGATTATTCGCGAGTGAATTGATATGCGCCCCCGCAAGACCGAGCACCAGCACCTGCCCCCTCGAATGTACAAGCGATCCCGAAAGCGCAAAAACGGTAGTACGTGGACCGCGTATTACTACCGCGACCTGCTCGGCAATGACATCCCCCTGGGCAAGGAACTCGATAAGGCGAGACTGAAGTGGGCCGAACTCGAAGCCAAGGAAAAACCGCTCGACCTGCGCACCATGAAGGGAATCTTCGATCGGTACATTCGCGATGTGGTGCCGAAGAAAGCACCGCGTACGCAGAAGGACAACCTGGCGGAGATCAAGCAGCTTCGGCCGATGTTCGATAGCGCACCGATCGACTCGATCACGCCAGCAACGATTGCTGGCTACAGAGACGCGCGATCGGCAAAGGTCCGGGCGAACCGTGAGATCGCTACCCTCTCCCACATTTTCAACATCGCCCGGGAATGGGGGCTGACGACAAAAGAAAATCCCTGCCAAGGTGTGCGCAAGAACAAGGAGACGCCTAGGGACTATTACGCGAATGATGTGGTTTGGGAGGCGGTGTACAAGCAGGCAGTTCAGGAGCTGAAAGAAGCGATGGACCTGGCCTATCTGACCGGGCAAAGGCCGGCAGATGTGCTGGTTATGCGGAAGGATGATGTTGAAGGCGGATTTTTGACTGTTCAGCAGAACAAGACGCACAAGAAGCTGCGCATTCAGATGACGACCGCCGGAGAGGCGAACAGCCTGGGCATTCTGATCGCGGCAATCACAGAGCGAAACGCTGCGCATGTCTCGAGCTACCTGATCATCAACCGGAGCGGTAAACGGATGACGGCGACGATGCTGAGGAAACGGTGGGACGCGGCGCGGGAGAAGGCAAAGTTGGAAGCGCTTGAGCAGGGAGACGAACTGCTGGCGAAGCGGATCGGTGAATTTCAGTTCCGGGACATTCGGCCAAAGGCGGCGTCGGAAATCAGCGATGTGGGTGACGCCAGCCTGCTGCTCGGGCACACAAAAGGCGATATTACCGAGCGAGTTTATCGTCGCGTCGGCGCCATCGCCAAACCATCAAAATAGGCAAAAAATGCGTTCCATAACTCAAATCGCGCCCCTTGTAGAATGCGGTCTGTAGAGGTGCTGCAAAACAAAAGTATTGGAACGAAAAAGAGTCTGAGGCCGCGTATTCAGCGGCTTTCCATAGCGGTCTTGAAAACCGTCGACTGTAACAGGTCCATGAGTTCGAATCCCATCGCCTCCGCCATCTTATGTACGACAAAGCCCCGATTATTCAGGGCTTTGTCGTTTCTGGGGTTTGAGATTTTCACCCCCGCACTTTGTGGATCGTTTCCGCATCTCGTCGGCTATTTCCGCAATCCATCTCTCCGACATCACTGGTTGGACATCGACACACCTGGGGATGTGGGTGTCTTCAACGGACAGCTTTTGGCCATTCTCTGCCGCTCTCACTACAGCATGTCGTGCCCAGGTTGAATGCTTGGACAGGCCTTGTCGAAGAGATTGTTTGCCAGATGCAGCGAAACAGTTGCGTACAGCGTCCAGTCGAACCACCCGAGCGCATTGCCTATACCTGCTGTGCGCATAGATTTCAGGCGTCCTTGGTGAGACGTCGTGTTGTTCATATTTCATGTCCGGGCCAAGGACAGAATCGAGGCGACCCGGGAAGTCGGATCAAAGGTGCAGCGCTGGCCGGGCTTGGGCACTGCCATGGGAAGGAACCCGAACACGCAACGCAATCAGCAGCGCGGCCAGCAGCATCAGCACGGCCGCCGCTACAAATACGCCTGCGCTGCCACCGAAGCTGAACACTGCACCGCCAGCGGCGGCGCCCGTTGCAATGGCTGACTGCACACAGGCCACTACCATGCCTCCGGCGCTTTCCGCTTGGTCAGGTACCGCGCTGGCGACCCAGTTCGACCACGCCACCGGCACACCACCAAAGGCCAAGCCCCAGACTGCCAGCAGTACCGCCTGCCCCGCCAACGAGGCCGGTAACAGCACCAACGCCAGTGCTGCAACGCCGACCAGCGCCGGCATCAACACCAGAGTGGCCAGTGGATAGCGCTCCAGCAGCCTGCCGGCTACCAGCGTGCCGAAGAAGTTCGCCGCACCGAACCCCAGCAGCATCAGTGACAGCCCTTGCGGGCCGATGCCGGTCGTACTTTCAAGGAATGGACGAACATAGGTGAACATCGCAAAGTGGCCACTGTGCACCAGCACGCAACCAAACATGCCGATGGCGATGCCCGGGCGCTGCAATACCTCGAGCACAGTACGCAGGCGTGCCGGCCGGCGCGGCGCAAGGCGCGGCAGGGTGAACGACTGGAATGCCAGGGTCACCATGCCTACCGCCGCCGCGGCAAAGAACGCGCTGCGCCAACCATACAACCCGCCCAGATAGCTGCCCAGCGGCACAGCCACGACCGTGCCGATGGCAATGCCGCTGAAAATGATCGACAGCGCCCGGGGCAACAGAGCATTCGGCACCAAGCGCATCGCTACCGCCGCCGCCATGCTCCAGAAACCGCCAAGAGCAATACCCAGCAAGATGCGCATGAACAACAGCACCGCGAAACTGGAGGAAATAGCGACCAACAGATTGGATGCGATCATCAACGTGGAAAAGCCCAGCAGCACCCAGCGGCGATCGATACTGCGAGTCAGGCCTGGCACCAACAGGCCGGCGAACAGCGCCACCACTGCTGTCCTCGTTACCGCCTGGTCAGCTAGCGCTTCGGACACACCCAAATCGGTAGCCATCAGTGTTAACAGGCTGGCCGGAAGGTACTCAGCGGTCAGCAAGCCGAACACGCCCATTGCCAACGAGAATACGGCCATCCACGCGGGGGTTGCAGGTTCTACATCCTGCCCGACGCCGGGACGGCAGTGGGGTTCGGCATTACACACAAGGTCAGTCATTGCACAGATCTCCAAATCTTCATTGCGACCCGCAGTCTAGGCGCGAGAATCTGGATGATCTATGATCGAAAACCTCGATTTTTTGACTGAAACACCTGAAACAATGCCTACAGATCAGTTTGCTCTTTCTTCGGAACTCATCAACGAGCTGTTGCGCGGCATGCGCCTGCGTGGCGTAGAACACCGACGTATCCAAGCCGGTCGAGCCTTCGGCCTGGGCTTCGCTGCCAAACCTGGGCATGCCTGGTTCCACTTTCTGGCAGTCGGCAATGCGATGCTACGGATGGAGGACGGGACAACGTATGGACTGTCTGCCGGCAACGCCGTGCTCATCTCCCATGGTGCGGCCCATCAACTGCTTTCCCATGCGGACGTGCCTGTTGAGGACATCGACCGTTTGGACGGAGCGCCCCTCGGTGAAACCGTCAGCGCGGTGGATGCCGGAATCGATGCCAACCCCACGCCGACCAACATTTTGTTCAGTAGCTGCATGGAGTTTGAGCTGGGCAGTATCCATGGCCTGGGCAGCCTGATGCCCGGCCTGATGCTGATTGATGCCGGTGGCCAGCGTTACCCCGGACTGGTGCCAATCCTGGCCACCATGGAGCGCGAAGTCAGCGCCGCTCGTATCGGCTTCGCCGGCATCCTCGCGCGACTGGCCGACGTGGTGGCTGCTATGGTGGTTCGCGGCTGGGTGGAGTGCGCCTGCGGTAATGCCTCAGGCCTGGTCGCCGCATTGCGCGATCCACGCTTGGCAAATGCGCTTCTTGCGCTCCACCAACAACCGGGGCGCGACTGGACCGTTGCGCAGCTGGCGGAGCAATGCAATACGTCGCGCTCAGTCTTTGCGGACCGTTTCCAGGTGACTATTGGCATGACCCCGCTACGCTACGTCACTGAGTTGCGGATGCGGCTTGCAAGCCAGTGGCTGACGCTTGAAAGGCTGCCCATTGAAGAAGTGGCTCAGCGTTTGGGCTATACCTCTCAGGCCGCTTTCAGTCGCGCATTCAAACGTATTACGGGCAAGACACCTGGATTAAGTCGACAGTCGAGGCAGTCCGCTGCTTCCTGACGCCGAGCAAGAATCGGCGGCTTTGCACTGTCTATGCGTCAGGCAGCTTACGGCCAAAAGCTGTCTGTCATGCTGACCGCTTGTTGTTGACCGAGATAGGCATTGACGTAAAATCGCCCCCCCCCCAAAAAATCAGCTTGCATAGCGAGAAGGAGCTTCGATGCAACGGGTGATGATTATTGGTCAACCTGGGTCAGGCAAAAGCACTTTGGCGCGTGAGCTTGGTCAGCGTACGGGCTTGCCGGTCGTTCATATCGACACTATTCACTGGAAGCCAGGGTGGATCGAACGAAGTCGGGACGAGAAGACACAGCTTTGTCTAGATGTAGAAGCCCGAGATTGCTGGATATTCGAAGGTGGCCATTCAGCCACTTGGGACAACCGGCTGGCCCGTGCAGATCTTTTGATATGGATTGATCGTTCGGCGACGCTTCGATTCTTGCGCGTACTGCGCAGAACGCTGCTCCAACGCGGTCAGTCTCGGCCTGACTTGCCGGAGAACTGCCCCGAACTGCTGATGAACCTGCCGGAGTTTTTTAGATTCATGTGGCGGACGAAAAAAACAGCGCGAGAAAAGATGCAGCGACTTATTGCCGCAGCGCCACCAGCTTGCCGCGTGGTTTGTCTGCGCTCTGATCGGGATCTCGGCATTTTTCTCGCGAGCATTGGAAATTCGACTGTCCAGACTCCGCGAGATTAATCGACGGTTGCCTGATTCACTGCGCAAACTGCCGGTCACGAGTGGCTGCTTTTGGCCAGTTAGCGACGGTCAGGATTCGACCGTCGCCAGGCATATTCAACCCCAGTCTGTTGCGCAATCTCCAAGGCGTCAGCGAGTTCAATTTCCAGATATCGAAATGTGCTCTCCAGCCCTGCAATTTGAAACCTCACCCGAAGGGCCCAGATATCTCTAAGTCGAAGTGGGGATTTCTGCCCGACCAGTTTTCCTTTGTTCCACGTTAGCCTTTTCGTATGATGAGCGAACATGGTATCCGGAATGCCTCGCGTGAATTCATCACCTAAAATTGGTTCATTGCGCCAGGCTGTGGAAAGTGGCGTGAAATTGGATTTCAGTGACTCTGCGGCTCAGCTTTCGTGGGACGACTTACGCATTATCAAAACGCTCAGCGAATGCGCCAATCGCACCGATGCTGCAAAGAAGCTGGGAATCAACGTGTCCACCGTATCGCGTCGAGTGACCCAGGTTGAGAAAACACTTGGCGTCGCACTGTTCGATCACCGCCGCTCGGGATACATGCTCACTGCTGAAGGCGCAGAGCTGAGAGCGCTCGCAGAGCGGGTCGAGCTGGATATTGTCAGTGTTGCACGACGAGTATCACGCGCAGGTAAGGGGCCACTTGGAAAGCTGCGCATCACCACCAGTGATTCGCTGCTGCTGTACTTCCTCACGCCCATCATTGCGCAATTCAAAGCTCTTAATGAAGGGATAGCAATTGAGGTACTGGTAGGCAATCAGACACTGAGTCTTGCCCGCGATGAGTCGGATATTGCAGTGAGGGCGACCAATAAACCCGCTGAAAGTCTGGTCGGACGCAAACTCGCGACGATTGCCTGGGCGCCATACGGCAGTGATAAAAACTCACCGACCTCGACGCCTTTCGCAGAAGGCCAGGCGTGGGTGTCCTATTCGGCAGCTTTATGCGGCCTCAAAGCAACGAGCTACGTCGACAGCAGGGTTGACCCCGATTGCATTTCCTATCGCACCGACTCCGTCGCCGCGGCCAGCGCTGCGATTGCGGCGGGTCTGGGTTTTGGATTCCTTCCCTGCATGCTGGGTGACGTCACGCCCGGTCTGGTGCGTATCGGCCCGGTTGTGCCTGAACTTCAAGATGGGCTTTGGCTGCTGACTCACCAGGACATTCGAAAGTCATGGCGAGTCAAGGCGTTCATGACGTTTTGCGCAGCGGCGGTTGCCGAACTCAAGCCCTTGATCGAAGGCCAGCGAGCTCTTCCGGTTTCGTAGACGAAACCGGAAGCACGTCTTAGCGGGTGCCAGAGCCAATGACCGCCTTGCAGACAATTTCGATCAACTGCGAACGCTGTGCGAGCCTCGATACACCGATGATATTGCTCGCGCACTGCGGCCGCTCAGTGCCAAACGCAGCCTTGCGCACAGTCCCTACCACGGCAAACGCCGCGTCCATGTCCAGCACATAAAGTGTCTCTTCGACCACGTCTTCCAGTGTTGCGCCATACAGGGCAAGCAACTTGGAGATGTTGTCGTAGGAGGCGCGCATTTGCTGACCCATGGAAGAGAAATCACTGGGCTTGCCTTCGCTATTGAGTGGAGCCGGAGCCACCAGATTGCCGTCTTCATCATGGTTGAATTGGCCGGAGATATAGATGTCGTTTCCGACTTTTCTGGCCTGCGGGTAGCCGTAGCTTTCTTCCCATGCGACACCCCAGTAAGCGGTTTTCTTTCCGAACGGTTGCGAAGCAGACATTTGCTTTCTCCTGGCGTAGAACAGACTGCTCGCACAGCGGCAATCAGAGTTGTGGGAGGCCAGAGACTAGCACCGCAAATGATCTTGCAAGGGCGCATTAATACGCCACTGGAGAGGCATTAATGCGCCCCTAAAATTGAGAATGATCGGTTACCTTGAACTCGAATTCGGCGCCGCAGCTACCGCCAACAACCTTCCGCGATATTCAGCAGACAGAAGATTGGCCCGGCCCGCAAAGAGATTTGAAGACCATCATTTCACTAAAGGGAACCACCATGAACAATCCAAAACTCGAAGTACTGACCCCTCAAAACAGCCAACTGATTTTCATTGATCAGCAGCCCCAGATGGCCTTTGGCGTGCAAAGCATCGACCGCCAGACGCTGAAGAACAACACGGTCGCTCTGGCGAAGGCCGCAAAAATTTTCAACGTGCCAACCACTATCACCACGGTTGAAACCAATAGCTTTTCCGGCCACACATACCCCGAATTACTCGCTGTGTTCCCTGACGCGCCTCTGCTGGAACGCACCTCGATGAACTCGTGGGACGACCAGAAAGTCCGTGACGCGCTGAAGACCAATGGCCGCAACAAAATCATCGTCTCTGGCCTTTGGACTGAAGTGTGCAATACCACGTTTGCACTTTCCGCCATGCACGATGCCGGCTACGAGATCTACATGGTTGCCGATGCTTCCGGCGGCACTACGAAGGAGGCTCACGACTACGCCATGCAGCGCATGATCCAGGCCGGCGTGGTGCCGGTCACCTGGCAGCAGGTGCTGCTGGAGTGGCAGCGTGACTGGAATAACCGCGACACCTACGACGCCGTCATGAATCTGGTAAAGGAGCACTCCGGTGCTTACGGCATGGGCGTCGACTATGCCTACACCATGGTGCACAAGGCTCCCGAGCGTGTAGACCATGGCCCGACTCTGGCACCTGTGGCTGCCTCTGTTTGAACCTCACTGGCCCTCATTAAATGGGGGCCAGTCCCTATTGCTATCCATTTGAACCGGAACGGCGACAGAGGCTATATCAGCGTCGTCCGCACACCTGCGACGCTGCGCTGACTGATCCGCCTGCTGTCCCTGGGCAATGTCCCGTCCCGACTTTACCGAGTCTTCCGGTCGTTCATGTTGAAAAAAGGAATCACCATGAAAGGTGTCGAAAGCACTGCACTCAGCAATGTCGTACTTCTCCCCACGGGGAAACTCAAACTGTGGCAGGAGACAGCTGCAAAACAATTGATGCTGGAAAGCCTGGAGACTGGAGTTTCAGTGTCGACGCTTGCGGACGCCTGTGCACTCTCTCGCAGTCATTTCAGCCGAAAATTCAAAGCAAGCACACGCTTGTCCCCTACGCAATGGCTACGTCAACAACGGATCCTAAAGAGCAAACAGCTGCTCGAGTCCTCAATAATGACGCTGACCCAGATCGCAATGGCATGCGGGTTCTGTGATCAGGCGCACTTTTGCAGAGTGTTCTCAAAGACTGAAGGTATGACGCCCCTGGCCTGGAAGCGCGTTGCTCGAGCTGCCGCCTAATAACCAATCTTTTTAAAGACGTTTTTCAATTCGAAAGGCTGCAAATGGCTGTGGATTCAACCGATCCGCATCCCAACAGCGTCATACTCATGTATTGGAAAATCGCCACTGACCGGGTGAAACCGTCTCCCACTGCCGAAAAGCCCGGTAGTAAGAGTTAACGTCCTCGTAACCGAGCAGATACGCCACCTCTTTCAGTTCAAGGCTTGTATCGGCAAGCAGGTGATATCCGACCTGGCGCCGTGTCTCGTTGAGCAAGGCGCTGAACGTCGTACCCTCTGAAGCCAGGCGTCGTTGTAACGTCCGCTCGCTCTGCAAGAGTTCCTGGGCCAGATACTGCAAACTTGGCCGCCCCGCCGCCAGTGCTCGTTTCAGCACTTCAATGACCTGCTCACAGAATCCAGCAGGAGCCTCGATCTCTCGCATTGCAGCAGTAAGGCCGGGAGTCATCATGTGCAACACGTCCGGATTGTGTTCAATAAACGGTAAATCGAGGTCGGCAGCGCTCATAGTCAACTCGTCCTGCTCCGCGCCATAGCGAATGGGGCAACCGAAATAACTCGAGTGAGTTTCCGAATCAGCAGCTGGCCGGCGCAAATTCAGTTCGAGTGGCACCAGGTGTTTACCGGTGCCTCTTCGACCCAGTTCCAATACCAGAGCAAAACCCGCATCCACCGAGAAGTAAGGCGCCGGCCCCGTGCCAGAAGGCCACTGAATCGTGAAGGCCACCCTGCCCTGATGCTCGTCGATGCAAATCCGGTCGGGACTACATAAGCGTTTGAACCGGGAATACCTCGCTATGGCGTCGCGAAAGTCAGCCGCATATAGCGCCGCGAGAAAGGCCATTTTGTGTTTCGCACTTGGCGTGTCGCGAACCATCTTTATTGCGAAGGACTGGTCTTCAGAAAGCGCCTCGATAGCGTTCCAGACGGCAAAAAGCTGACGAGTGCTGACAACAGCCGCTTCGTTAAGGAGAAGCGCACGGGGCAGTTGTGCGTGCTGTTGAATCAACGCGGGATCGAGTCCCAGTTGCTCTATCGATTGCCAGAATACGCTGGGTAATTTACAACGCTCGGCGCTGTTCTGCAGGTACGACATCTAGACTCCAAACCGCAGATGAGCGGTAGCGCGTAACGCAACATCCCGCTGATGGCGCGTTCCGCAAGTATTCTGGCGTAAACCGCCCAAGGTGATGTGCAGCTTCGATCCTACCATTGTTGTCAACGAACCGAGCCAAGAGGAGCTCACGATGACAATGACGTTCTATACCAATCCCAACTCTCGCGGGCGCATGGTGCGCTGGATGCTCGAGGAGATCGGCTGCACCTATGAATCGGTCGTTCTGGATTATCAGGCAAGCAGTCAGGATGACCGTTGGGGCGGTGCTGCGCTGGCAGCGCCGACGCTGGCCGACCCTGAAGATCCACGCGTTGTTTTTTTTCGCGACGTGAACCCGATGGGGAAGATTCCCGCCCTGGTGCATAACGGGCAAACCATAACAGAAACAGCCGCGATCTGTGCGTACCTGGCTGATGCGTTCCCGGAAGCTGCACTGGCTCCTGGGGCAGCGGAGCGGGCTGATTATTACCGCTGGCTGTTTTTTGCCGCAGGCCCACTGGAACAGGCTGTAACCAACCGCCGCGCTGGCTTCAACCCGACACCGGATCAGGAATTCTTTCTGGGTTACGGCAGCTACGAGCGCACCGTCGATCAACTCGAACGCGCAGTGTTGGCTCAGCCGTTCATTGCCGGAAACCGCTTCACCGCTGCCGACGTGTATGTTGGCTCCCACGTCGGTTGGGGACTAGGCTTGGGCACTTTGCCGCCCAGAGCCGCGTTTCTCGCTTATGCCCAGAAGTTAACGAACCGCGACGCTTATCAACGTGCGGTGGCCAAGGATCAGGCGCTGCTGGGTACGTCGAGCTGATGCTCGACAGGCTGGCCGATGAAGATGCAACAGAATTCCCCTGACATTCTGCGAGGATTGGTCATGTCGACCCAACCACCTGACTTCACCACACGCTTGATGATCGACGCAGGCATCGCAAAAGGGATGCGAATCCTGGACGTGGGCTGCGGCTCGGGTGATGTTTCCTTCCTGATGTGTGATCTGGTGGGAAAAAGCGGAGAGATCATAGGCGTTGATCATGACGCCGGCGCCATCACCCTTGCACGCCAGCGCAGTGCAGCACACGACCACCCTGCGCTGAGATTTCTCCAGTGTGATCTTCTAAGGTTGCAGGACACTCTCGGTACTTTTGACGCAATCGTTGGACGACGCGTCCTGATGTATCAGAAAGATGCAGTGGCAACGATCCGTGCGCTGGCCAAATATTTGCATCCCGGTGGCATCGTGGTTTTTCAAGAACACGATACGACGATGGTGCCTGCCAGCCTTGAGCCTTTTCCGTTGCATAACAGAGCGCAAGCCTGGATACGGGAAATGATTACTCGTGAAGGGGCCGATCTACACATCGGTTTTAATCTGCACGGCATTCTTACCCAGGCAGGCTTGTCCGTCGAAAGCGTGCGCGCCGAATGCCTGGTACAAACACCTGATACCCCCTACGGTCTTGGCAACATTGTTAAGGCCTGCTTGTCGCGGATCACCGCGTTGGGGGTGGCCAGTGCAGAAGAAGTCGACATTGAAACGCTGCAACAGCGTCTGGATCAGGAGCGTTCAGGCTCTTGCGGCATCTACATCGGCGATATGATGTTTGGAAGTTGGGCGCGAAAACTTTAACGTATTCCAGATGCCCGATGCAGGCGACACACGTGTGCCAGAGTCCTTTTCGCCGCTCGCGCCCTGACCGTAGGTAAAAGGCTATTCAGGGCGCTGATGGAAGGCAGCAAAAACATCCGCCATAAAATCCATGAAAACGATGGCTCGCTGGGGCAGCAGCCGATTCGCCAGATATACGATTTGGATCGGTACCGGCGGCGCCACGTATTCGTTAAGCAGCAATTGAAGATTGCCACTCTTCAGCCCTTCCTCATAAAGCCATTGCGGCCCCTGCGCGATGCCCAACCCTGCATTGACGTACTCACGGATCGCCTCAGGTGAGTTGACTCGCAATCGTCCGGAGATCGGGGCATCAGTGTCCTTGAACCGCCAGTTGGTTCCAGTGGACAGGAGGGTATAAATGAGGCAGTCGTGTTCCTTCAGGTCGTCTGGCGAAGAGGGAGTGCCTCGTTTCTCCAGGTACGCACGGCTGGCAACGCACACACGCTCGAACCACGCCAGTGGCCGGGCTCGCATTGCACTGTCTTCCAGGTGACCGATACGAATCGCGAGTTCTACCCCCTCGTCGACCAAATTGACGTAGCGATCATTGATTTGAAGATCGAGCGATAGTTCGGGGTAGCGCCCTAGAAAACTTGCGACGTGCGGTACGATGAAGGTGTGAGCCAATGCGGTCGGGCAAGCGACGCGCAGTAACCCGGACGGCGCTACGTTTCCTCTTAGTGAGGACTCGGACTGTTCAACTGAGTCCAGGATACGCCGCGCATCTGCGTAGTACCGTTCACCCTCGGGCGTGAGCATCAGCTTTCGTGTGGATCGGTGAAGCAGCCTGGTTTGCAAATGGTCCTCAAGCGCAGCGACGTAACGACTGACGCTCGGTTGCCCTAGTCCCAGATCACGTAATGCTCAAGCTATTTTAGGTAGCGAAGTCCTGGTGTTGCGCGCTGACTCAGTCAGCGTCGCAGCCCAGAAGGAGCTGGCGCAGGCCGTTCAGTCTCATTACGGGCAACTGGACGTTGCCTTCCTCAATGCTGGCGTATCCGTCTGGAGGCCAATCGAAGACTGGAACGAGGAGATGTTTGATCGCTCCTTCGACATCAATGTCAAAGGCCCTTACTTCCTTCTGCAAGCGCTGCTGCCGACCTTCTCCAATCCTGCATCGGTGGTTCTTAACACCTCGATAAGTGCGCACTTGGGCGCCGCGAATTCATCCGTTTATGCTGCAACCAAGGCTGCCTTCCTGAACATGTCGAAAACGCTCTCTGGCGAGCTTCTACCGCGTGGGATTCGAGTCAATGCGGTCAGCCCTGGTCCGATCGACACGCCACTGTATGACAAGGCGGGTATACCCGATGCCTACCGTGAGCAGGTCAATAAGGAGATTGTCGCGACTATCCCATTTGGCCGTTTTGGCACGCCTGAAGAAGTAGCCAAGGCGGTGCTGTATCTCGCGTCGGACGAATCTCGCTGGACGGTGGGAACGGAAATTATCGTTGATGGTGGTCGCGCGCTTTAACGAGACAAGTACGCTTTTGAGTCTGAGCATTCCGCCTCCTGCCCGGCAGCGTAACGCCCACGCAAGGGATGATAATTACCCTTGTTGTGCTCCGCAGAAGACGGTCAGGGGTGGGATTCATACACCACAGGCGAAGGCTTGTCCTGAAGTGCCACGGCGTACTCGATCGCCGTGGCGCTTACAGGGCACGCTGCAACGTCTGGTCACTTCTCAAGCGTCGCCGCCTGGTTACCGCCTTGCTCGGCGATTTTCGTCAGTTTTTCATCCGCGCCCTTCTCTTCTGCAAGTGTGGCCTGCAGCAAGGTTGCGGCATCCTTGAGTTTCAGGTACTTGGCCATCGCGATCAGCGTGCCATTGTGAGACTCCCATCAACCCAAAGCGGTATCGAGGAACATCATCACGCCAAAGCCGAGCATCAAGCCGAGGGTCGCCGGGGTCTCGTGACCATTACGATGGGTCTCGGGGATGACTTCGTGCGACACCACGAAGATCATGGCCCCCGCAGCCAGACCCAGCGCAATCGGATAGCCCAGGGCGAAGCCACTCGACACACCCAGTCCGACCACTTCACCCAGCGGTTCCATCAAACCGGAGCCAATGGCGAACAGTGCCGCCCGCCAGGCCGAGATCCCGGTGACGCGCAAAGCCAGAGCAACCGCGAGTCCTTCGGGGATGTCCTGTATTGCGATGGCGGTCGTTAACGGCAGGCCCACTTTCATGTCGCCGTCCGCAAAACTGACGCCGATGGCCATGCCTTCCGGCAAGTTGTGCAGAGTGATCGCCAGAACGAAGAGCCAGACGCGATTGATGCGTTGAGCGTCGGGCCCACGCCTGCCGATCTGCTGATGCTCATGGGGTACAAAGCGATCCAGACCGACCATCAGGGCAACGCCCAAGGCCAATCCACACACGACCACAGCGGCGGCCAGCAGCGGGTTGCCACACAGCGTTTGGGCAGCCTCGATTCCGGGCATAATCAGTGAGAAAGAACTGGCGGCCAGCATCATGCCGGCCGCGAACCCCAGCATAATGTCCTGGGTGCGTGAAGCGATATCGCGCAGGATGATCGCCACCAAAGCACCTAATGCGGTCGCCCCGAAGCCTGACAGGCCACCCAATGCAGCCAGACGCAGATTTTCCTTGTCAGCGTCGACCAGTGCGCTGTACCCGCTGATCAGCAGCAGGCCGGTAACCAGCATCAGCGTTAACCAAAACAAGATGCCTGGCCAACCACCACTGGACGCGATGCTCCACACGCGAATGCAGTTCAGTTTCGCGCGCACATCCGCACCCTCGATCACTTATCTGAATCGGGCGCTTTGTCTTTCTGGATCTGCAGCGACGCCTTGCTTTTGTCGCCATCCTTGTTCGGCGCGTCATTCGAACCTTCAAAACAGCCCTGCAACAGCAACATTGAGCAAAGCCCCAGACAGGCACAGATTGTTTTCATGATCGTCTCCCGCTAAATGATTCTGTGGCGAGGGCTCTCGCCACAGGTCTGCTTGCTCAGACGGCCGGCACCAGCGGTGCTGTCCCGTCCACCTCGGCCAGCGGCACAGCACTGCCGCCCGGCGTCAGGATGACCTTGCGGCAGTCTTCCTGTTTTTTGTCGAAGATCTTGTAGCCCTCGGCCGCCTGCTCAAGCGAGAGTCGATGACTGATGATTGCGTCCGGTTGCAGGCGCCCGGTTTCGATATGCCCCAGCAGTTCCGGCAGATAACGCTGCACATGGGTCTGCCCCATCTTGAAAGTCAGGCCCTTGTCGAAAGCGTCACCGAACAGGAATCCATGGATAAAACCCGCGTACACCCCCGGCACACTGACCGAGCCGCCGCGGCGAACTGCCGCGATGCACTGACGCAGTGCCTTGCCGCTGCTGCCTTCGAGTTTGAGTGTGGCCAGCACCGTTTCGGTAGTGCTGCCTTTGGCCTCGAAGCCCACCGCATCAATCACGCCATCCACCCCACGGCTGCCGGGTGTCTGGCTGATGATGGTATCGGCCGGGTCGTCGTCCTCATCGAAATTGATCGGGATGACACCGTAGGTGCGTTGCGCATAGGCCAGTCGGTAAGCGTGGTGATCAACCATGAAGATGCGCTCGACGCCGAGCATGCGAGCGCACGCCGCACTGAGCAGTCCGACCGGTCCGGCGCCATAGATCGCCAGACTCGAACCCTGGCCAACGCCCGAATTGATCACCGCCTGCCACGCGGTCGGCAGAATGTCGGAAAGGAACAAGACCTTCTCGTCCGCCAGCGTTCCCGGCACCTTGAACGGCCCGGTATTGGCTTTCGGCACCCTCACCAATTCGGCCTGGCCGCCCGGAATTCCGCCGTACATGCGGCTGAAACCGAACAGCGCAGCCGGCGGCGGTATGCGCTTTTTATTCATCGCCGCGCCCGGTCCGGCATTGGTTGTCTCACAGGCCGCGTACAGCGCCTGCTGGCAGAAGAAACAGTCGCCGCAAGCAATCACGAACGGAATCACCACTCGATCGCCGCGCTGCACCGCGGTCACTGCCGAACCTGTTTCCTCGACAATGCCCATGAACTCATGGCCGAAGATATCGCCATGCTCGACCGTCGGTATCTTGCCCCGATACAGGTGCAGATCCGAGCCGCAGATGGCTGTGGCGGTCACTCGCAGAATGATGTCGTCCGGTGCTTCAAGGATCGGATCCGGCACGGTTTCGACGCGTACATCGTGAGCGCCGTGGTAGGTCATTGCTCGCATGGTGCAATCCTCTGACGATGAAATTGAAGAACTCTCTCTTCAAATTCGGAAGGACTCCGCCACCGCGAGTTCACTCTGTTTTATGCATTCTGGATAAGCGGGATGGCGGCGCGGACTCAAGGCCGAATCCACAAATCAGTCAGCGCCTGCATCCTTCACGTCGATTTGCGAAATACCCACCAGACTGGCCTGCTCCAGAATCTCTTCAGCAGTCGAGTCCGCCGTTGGCATGATCAGACTGTTCTCACCATCCCCAAAATGCAGTTCCAGCAGATGCATGGCAGCGTCGTGAGCGGAGAGCTTCGACTGCTGCAGCGCGAGTTGATGCGTACGGGACTCGCCGTTGAACAGGTACTCGATGGTGTAGTTGCGCATTGATGACCTCAAAAATCAGAGTGGCAGACAACTACCCTGACTTACCGGTCAATCTTTAGTTCAAGCGGATAAATGTTCTGCAGCTCAACTGCGAGAAAGCGTTTTCAGCCGCTCGACCAAAGCCGCTTCAAAAATCACGTACAGCCTTTCAGCATCGCCGGCACGCAAAACCCCACTGGTGTCGAGTCCAAGCACGAAGCCATCGGCGCGAGCCCCCGCCTTTACTGCGATGATCATCGAGTCTGCCCGGACAATCTGCGCCAGAAGCCGATCAGCTTCACGTTGCATCTTCTCGCTCAACACTACGCCTTCCACTTTCCTCACCCTGCATTCAATGCGACATCAAACTAAATGGTGTGATCAAGGCTACGCCGCCGATAACGGCGCCTCAAGCCTGAAGCCAATGATCCTTCGCTATGGCAGCCATCAGGAACCTTTCATGTGAACGAATCCGTTTTGTTTAGTATCAAAACCGCAGTTTCAAAAGCGTTTAGCAGTCGCCAACTCGAACAATCATGACCGGAGAACAATGCATGCCCCTCAGTGACACCATTGACAGAGCGTTGCTAAGCGCAGAGGAACGTTCCTCTATCGCTGAAATTGAAGCTACGACCAATATTCTGCAACTCGTTACACGCATGACCGGGACGCGCTTCGCGGCGATCGCAAAATTCACCGACACGGACTGGATCGTCTGTTCCGCCTACGATCCGATCGAACTTGGGATCAACTCCGGCGACACGCTGGAATTGGAGACCACGCTGTGCAGCGAATTTCGCAGAGACCCTCAGGTGCTTTTCGTGCCGCAGATAAGTCGCGACGGCAGGTTTTCGACGCGCCCGGTGGTAAAGCAATATTTAATTGAAAGCTACGCAGGTGCGCCGATTTTCCTTCCCGACGGACAACTTTGGGGCGCGTTGTGTGCACTGGACTCCAGGGCGGTCATTTTCGACGACCCGGATCTGGCGGACACGTTAGGCCTGTTCGCAAGACTGATCGGCTGTATCTTTTATGCGAATCTGACGGAGGCCGGCAGCGGCTACAGCAAGAACGTTTCAAGCGTTATCGGATAAACAAGAAACAGCCCTGAATATTCAGGGCTGTTTCATTTGTGGCCTGTGAGAATTTTGCTCCACCCTGCTACAAGGTGTAGGAAACACCAACCTGCACGGTTCGCGGCGCCCCTGGGTAGGCATAGACGTTGCCGAATGCGCCCTCTTCATAATCACGGTCGAACAGGTTTTTCACGTCGAGATTGAGCCGCACCTTGTCATTGATCTTGTAGAAGCTGAGCAAGTCGACGACCGTGTAGCTGCCCATCGAAAACGCAGTGTTGGCGGTTTGTCCGGCGCGCTCGTCGACGTACTTGAGGCCGGTGCCCAACCCCAATCCTTTGAGCGTGCCGTCCTGGAACTCATACATGTTCAGCAGGCTGAAGCTGTTCTTCGGGATGTTCATCAGCCGCGTGCCAGAACGCAGCACGTTGTCCTTGGTCACCTCGGCATCAACATAGGCGTAACCACCAATCACCCGCCATTCGGGGGTGAGGTTGCCGGCAACGTTGACGTCGAATCCACGACTGCGCACCTCGCCGGCCGCAACGCTGAAGGTCGAGTCAACCGGGTCGGTGGTCAACACGTTGCGTTTTTCGATCTGGTAGATCGCCGCGTCTACACTCAACTGCTGATCCAGCGCTTCCCACTTGATCCCCATTTCATAGGACTTGCCCTTCTCCGGCTCGAATCCTCCACCCTGGCGACTGGCGCCGGTGTTCGGCTTGAAGGAGCGCGCGGTGTCGGCATAGACCGCCAATGTCTCGGTCAGGTCGTAGGTCACGCCGATGCGCGGAGTCACCGCGTTGTCACTGGCCTGCCAGCTCTTGCCACCGGGCACGTAAGTTTCGTAATCATGTTCGAAGCGCTCGAAACGCGCCCCGGCCAGCACTTTCAGTCTGTCGGTCAATGCCACCTGATCCTGCACGAACGCGGCATACGTCTTGAGGTTTTCCTTGTCGTGCGTCGGCGTGCGGGTGAGTGCCGGGCGCGGCTGGCCGTACACTGGATCGAAGATGTCGATCGGGTACGCACCGACGGCGCCGCTGGAGCGCTGGATGATCGACTTGTAGTCGTAATCTTCGTACTCGATACCGGTGAGCAACGTGTGCTGTAAACCCGCGGTATCGAAATGCCCGGTCAGGTTGAGCTGGGTATCCTTGTCGGTCCACTCCAGCTTGCGGTAGTTGAAGTTGCGCCCGAGGGTGCGGCCGTCATCGGCAATGCCATTGGCCTCGATTGCGTTGCCCTTGAGCGAACCGTCGAGCCACTGAAAGCCGCCGCCCAGGGTCCAGTCGTCGTTGAGCATGTGCTCGAAACGCAGTTGCGCCATGTTGTTGTCGTTGTGCAGTTTGCCAGCGTCTTTTTCACCGAAAAAGCTGTCGCGCGAGGCGGTTCCGGTCTGCTTCGCGTAACGGGTTAGGCCTCGATCCAGAGGCGCGTTGTTGCGCATGAAATCGCCTTCGAAAATCAGCCTGGTCGCATCGGTTGCCTGCCAGGTAAGTACCGGTGCGATACCGTAGCGCTCGGTTTCGACGTGATCGCGGAAGGTGTCGCCGCCCTCGCCCACAACGTTCAAGCGATAGGCCAGACGCCCCTCTTCGTCGAGCGGGCCGGAAGCGTCCAGCGTGCCGCGTTTCATGCCCTGATCGTTGAGTTGGCTGCCCAGAGTGACGCTACTTTCAGGCAATGGCTGCTTGGACACCACGTTGAAGGTGCCGCCAGGATCACCTCGACCGTAGAGCATGGTGGCCGGGCCGCGCAGCACTTCGAGGCGTTCGATTGTGTTGGCATCCGGCATGTTCGGATAGCCGCGGTTGATCGGGAAACCGTTGCGATAGAACTCGCCGGTGGTGAAGCCACGCACGGTAAACGTGGTCAGGCCCTGGCCACCGAAATTGTTCGCCCGCCCCACGCCGCCGGCGTAGTCCAGCGCGTCCTGCAAACGGGTGGCGCCCAGATCTTCGACCGCATCCTTCGAGATCACACTGATCGATTGTGGGGTTTCGTGGATCGAGGTGTCGGTGCGCGTGGCGCTGGCCGAGCGTGTCGCCCGATATCCCTGCACCGGGCCGTCTGCCCTTTCGTAATTCGCCGTACCGATGACATCGGTTGCGTCCAGCTCCAGCGTTGAGGGTGATGCCCCCGTTTGATCAGCCCATGAGGCAGGCGACAATGCTTGCAGCACACAAATGGAAAGCAGGGTTCGACGCATGGAGAGAGCAACCTTTACGAATAGGCCAAAGCAGGGGGTGAAACCGCCAAAAAACTCCCGCGCATGCTATACAAAATTATTCGCAATTAATACAAATTCCCATTAACGGCGTTACCCCCTGGCAAGGAAGACACCGTCGCTCAGCGCCCTGCCCTGCCCTGCCGAATTTTCAGGTTCCGCCCGAGAGTCCCTCCGAAGTCTGGGCGAACCTCACCCCGGCCTTGCGCACCAACTGCCGCCATTCAGTTGCTGTAATCAGCCCTTCCTGCTCCATCGTATCGGCCATTTTCAGCAACTCGTCGTATTGATCCTCGGCGTCCATACGGATCTCCGGCTCTTCCAGTAACTTTCGCCAGGCGGCCAACGCCTGCTCTTTGCGAATGTCGCTCATGGTCATTACCCCCGGGTGACTTGTAAGTCGGTAGAGGGCTGCGGTTCTGGAGTGTTCAGCGGCGGCGACTGACGGCGCGACAGATGGTTTTCGTTGTGCCGCAATAAATGAAGCAGCCAAAAGCAGCCGTTGATCCACGACTGCTCTGGGCCGGAGAACGATTGCCCGCCAAGTCCGATCAGTGCGGGCTGGCCGTCGGGCGTACCACAATCTCACTCACATCCACATCGTCGGGCTGTTCGATGGCATAAGCGAGTGCTCGTGCAATGGCGTCGGCGTTGAGCGCCACACGCCGGAAGGCTTTCATTGCCTCGCGTGCCACCTCATCGGAAATTGTATCGGCCAGTTCCGACTCGACGACACCCGGGCACACCACCGTGACGCGGATCTTGTCGGTTTCCTGGCGCAAACCATCCGAGATGGCCCGGACGGCGAATTTGGTCGCGCAGTACACCGCGGCGGTTGGAGAGACCGCCAGACCGCCGATCGACGAGATATTGATAACCTGCCCGTACCCTTGCGCCTGCATGTCCGGCAAGACCGCAGCGATACCATGCAGCACCCCGCGCACGTTGACATCGAGCATCTGGTTCCACTCGTTGACCTTCAGCGAGGCCAGGGGAGACAGCGGCATCACGCCCGCGTTGTTGATGATCACGTCGACCTTGCCATGTTGCGCCTTGGCGAACGTCACGAACGCCTGCATCGATTGCAGATCCGTGACATCCAGTGCGCGGGCGCTGGCCGAGCCACCTGCGGCCTGGATCTCGCTGACCAGTTGGTCCAGACGCTCTGTACGGCGGGCACCGAGTACCACATGGGCACCTTTGCTGGCGATCAGCCTGGCCGCCGCTTCGCCAATACCACTGCTTGCACCGGTGATCAGCACGACTTTGTTGTGAATGTTCGACATATCCGTAGCTCCTGCTCTCAGCATTGAAGTTCAGCAGCGACCGCTGAAGTCGCGGACGTTGCTGCGGGGTACGTCGAAAAGATTAAGCGCACACGTCTGCTTGGCGCGTGCCGAAACCTGCGCAACTTTTGCCTATTCGTGTCGGTGTGCAGCAATCTGCAAAAAAGCAAGCGCAGCGAAGTTCAAACCCCACGGAACTCGCTGGGCGTTACGCCCACCTCACGACGAAACACTTGAGAGAAGTGACTGGGGCTTGAATAGCCGACCTCCAGCCCGATGTCGATAACACTGCGCCCAGTCTCAAGCAACAGTTGCCGCGCGCGAATCATGCGCAAGCGGATGAAGTACTGCGAAGGCGAAAAACCCGTCGCACGCTTGAACAGACGGCTGAAGTGGTACTCGCTCAGCTCGGCCAGTCCGGCCAGTTTTGCCAGACTGAATTCAGCGCCCAGATCCGCACTCATGGCGTCAGTGACTTTGCGCAGTTTGTAGGCTTGCAAGGCGTTGCTCCGACGTCCGCCGCGGGCCTCGGCGCGATAGCTGCGCACCAGATGCACGGCCAGCGCCTGTGCCAGCGAGCGGGCAAACAGCGCGCTGGGCGAGCGCTCCAGAACCAGTTCGGTGCGCAACTGCTCCATGACAAACGCGACGCGCGCGTCGCGTGCCCCGGAAATATCACGCAAACGCACAGCGCCAGCGTACTCACCCGACAGCTCACGCGACGCGTGCTCGATCAGCGGCAGCCCCAGATAAAGGTGCATGACTTCAAAGGTATCGCCCCCGTGAGTCTGCCAGCGCATCTCATAAGGCTCGTCGGAACTGGTTAGGAAAAAATCGCCGGTGCTGACCTCCGCCGCTTCCCACTCGCCACCCGGCACGCGCTCCTCCACCCTCGCCGACCCCGCCAGAACCAAGACGAGCAGCGGTTCCACCACCGCAGGCACGAGAATGGGTTCAACCACGCTGCCATGGGTAAAAAACCGGATCACGATGTCCTTGATTTCCGGACACGCTGGCAACGCCTGCGGCTCGCCCGGCAGGTAGTCCCCCATCGACTGCCCGGTGATGCGCAAGTCCTGGGAGGAAGTCGACCTCTGTTGCAACGCCGTTCGCCCGGTATTGGTCATGAACATGTCCTTTTGCTGAGATACAGCGCAAAACCCCGACAGCCTGGGCAATCTCCCGAAAGCCGACCTAGTCCCGCTGCGAGACAGTAGGCCCGTCGCCGATGACAGCGCCTTGCGGGCGCCGACCCGGCCAATCCCTACTCGATCAAAAAGCTGGAGAACATCATGACCGATATCAAGCACAGCACACCAAACGAAGTGGCCGGTAAAGTGGCTCTGATCACTGGCGCGGCCAGTGGCATCGGCAAGGCCATCGCACTACTGCTGCATGCCCGCGGCGCCAAAGTCATCGCCGAAGATATCAACCCTGAGGTAGAGGCGCTGGCTCGCCCCGGGCTGGTACCACTGGTAGCCGACATCACTCAGGACGGGGCCGCCGAACGCGCAGTCGCATTGGCCGTCGAGCAATTTGGCCGACTGGACATTCTGGTCAATAACGCCGGCATCATCATCAACAAGCTGGTCATCGACATGACTCGCGAAGACTGGGAGCGCATTCAGACGGTCAATGCCACGGCGGCATTTCTGCATAGCCGCGAAGCAGTCAAGGCGATGATGCCGAATAAATCCGGTTCGATCGTCAACATCGCGTCTTACGCCTCCTACTTCGCTTTCCCCACCATCGCCGCCTACACCGCTTCCAAAGGCGCACTCGCGCAACTGACGCGCACCCTGGCGCTTGAAGTCATTGGCCACGGCATCCGCGTCAATGCCGTCGGCGTCGGAGATGTGGTGACCAACATCCTCAACAATGTAGTCGACGATGGCCCGGCATTTCTCGCCCAACACGGCGAGGCCGCGCCGATCGGCCGTGCGGCACAACCGGAAGAAATCGCCGAAGTGGTCGCGTTCATCGCCTCGGACCGCGCCAGCTTCATGGTCGGTTCAGTGGTCATGGCCGACGGCGGCATGACCGTCACGGCCGGGTGAGCCATTAAAGGAAAGAACCGCCGGCAAGCCAACAGGATCAGGCAAATCTGCGGCAGTTTTGTTCTGACACCGCTGCGCTCGGCTACGTAATCTGAAAGCACGCAACGGATGCAGACACAGGCCACGGCAGGCCGCTCGGATTGAATGAGGACTGAGGAGAAAAGCTGATGAAAAATGCCAGACAAATCACGCCTGACCATCGTTACGCCGGCATGTGGGTTACCGCCGATGGATTCATCCGTCACGAGCTTCTGACCACTGGGCGTTATGACGAGGCGCGTGGTAAAAATAACAGTGCTTATGAAGGTCGCTACGAAATAGCCGGTGATTACATCCAGTACTGGGACGACACCGGCTTCACCGCTGACGGGCATTTTCATGACGACGTGCTGTATCACGCCGGCATGGTCCTTTATCGGCAATGAACACTTTAATGATGTCGGGTGAATATCGTCTGCCTGGACAGTTCCGGGCAGACGCTCATGCACACTTGTGAGAGCCTGAAATGCAACAGAGCGATGCTTTCATCCTGCAAAACACGGCCATCTACCGTGACGAACTGGTTCGCTTGCTGACGCAACGGTTTAGCGCACCCGGGGTCTATGAGACCGCCGTAGCGCCCTTGCATGTGATCCGTTTTGACGCACCTTCGGAGCTGATCCACACCGTGCACAAGCCGGCACTTTGCTTGATCGTGCAAGGACAAAAAGAAGTCGGCCTGGGTGACGACCATTATCTGTACGACCCGCTCAGTTACCTGGTGGTCTCAGTGACACTTCCCGTGTCCGGGCGCGTGCTGATGGCCAGCCCGGAGGCGCCCTATCTGTGTATCCGCATTGATTTCGAAGCCACGCAAATCGCGCAGGTCATCGCCGATGCGCCCCCGACGGGCGTCCCCGACGAGCCGGAGCTTGGCCTGTTCATTGAAAAGGTCGATGTACCTCTGCTGGAAACAATGCTTCGGCTGGTCCGGCTGCTGGAAACACCGAAGGACATCGGCATGCTCGCGCCCCTCGCCCTTCGCGAGCTGTATTACCGGCTCCTGCGAGGTGCGCACGGTCGTCGTCTGTATGAGCTTGCTCTCGGTGACTCGCAAACACGCCGGGTAACGCGGGCAATCGATTGGCTGAACAACCACTACACCCAACCCTTGCGCATCGAAGAACTCGCCCGGGTTGCCAGTCTGGGCAGTTCCACATTGCATCATCAATTCAAGGCCGTGACGGCCATGAGTCCGCTGCAATACCAGAAACAGCTCCGCCTGCAGGAAGCCCGCCGCTTATTGCTCGGCGAAGGGCTGGATGTGGCGAGTGCCTGCTATCGAGTGGGCTACGAAAGCCCGTCGCAATTCAGCCGGGAATACAGTCGCCAGTTCGGGTGTCCGCCATCAAAAGACACCCAGCGGATTCGCCGCCCGGCGTGAAAGTCAGCCCGACGGCAATCTATCGGATAAATGCCCACCGATCACTTCACAAAACGGTTACGCCCCAGCGCCTTGGCGTTATACAGCGCCTGATCGGCGACCTCGATCAACCCTTGCAAGGATTGCAGTTGCGACCCCGAGGCCGTAGCGATGCCGATACTCACACTCAGCCGTCCGAACGGGCTGGAGGGGTGTGCGATGTTCGCTTGCTGCAAGCGCTCGAGGATCAGCTGCGCCACCACCGCAGCACCGTCGCTGTCGGTGGCCGGCATGATCACGCTCATTTCTTCGCCGCCGTAACGCGCCACCAGATCCGACGGGCGCCGTACACAACCTTCGAGGATTGTGCCGACCTTCTGCAGGCAGGCATCGCCGGCGACATGCCCGAATGAATCGTTGAACAGCTTGAAGTAGTCGATATCGATCATCAGCAACGCCAAGGTCGTGCCGTCACGTTGCGCGCGCCGGGCTTCCATGGCGAGGCTCTCATCGAAGCAGCGCCGGTTGGCCAGACCGGTCAGGGCGTCCTTCATCGCCAGCAACTCCAACTGCCGATTGGATGAAAGTAACTGCTGCTGCGTCCCGCGCAATTGATCTTCAGCCCTGGTGCGCCTGCGGATATCGAGAATCAGAAACCAGCCGATGAGCCCGGTAAGCCCCAGCAATCCCGTAACCACCACTGCCGACAGCCAGGCTTCCATGCGCCATGCCGCAAGGGCTTCACGTTTGCCGAGGGCGACGGTGGTGATCAGCGGCAGCCGGTCACTCTTGCGGAAGGCGTAGAGCCGCTCGACCCCATCGAGGCTGGAGGTAAACGACGCGGTACCGACGGACCGATCAACCAGATACTTCGCATAGATGGGCGACTTGGAAAAGTTGCGCCCCATGTCCTGCTCGCGGAAGGGATAGCGCACCAGCAACGTGCCGTCGGTGTAGGACAAACCGATGGCCCCCTCCTGCCCGACGTCGATCTTGCCGAACAGGCGCAGGAAGTTTTCGATCCCGAGGGTCACCGCCACCACCCCGGCAAACTCGCCGTGCGCGTCATTGAAACGGCGACTGACGGTCATCACCCATTCCTGATTGGAGCGGCTCTGGATCGGCGGACCGATAAAGGTTTCGCGGCTCGGATCATCGCGATGATGGATGAAATACACACGATCACTGCTGTTGGCCCCGGCCGGGATCGGTCGGTTGGACGACATCAGCCAACGGCCCTGATTGTCGTAAATGGTGATGCCGCTGAGCTGTGGCATCAGCGGTTCCTGACGGTTGACCAGTGCGCTCAGACGCTGGATCTGCGCGGGGCCACTGCCTTCGGTTTCCAGACGTTCGACGATCCCGAGCAGCAGCAACGAACTCTGGCGGACGATCCCTTCGGAATAAGTCGCCAGCGTCTGGGTCAGGTTCAAGCCATGAACGTTGACTTCCTCCAGTGCGCGCTCTCGAGAGGCCAACACTTTCCATACCGTCAGTGACCCGAGGGAACAACCGATCACCAACAACAAAAGCACAACCAGGCGGGTATCACGCTTCACATTACTACCTTTGGGAAAGTCCGGTTTCCGTTCCTGCGGCGGGTCGACCGACTCGATGACTGCAGCCGCGTGTCCTTGTCGCGCGCAAGGATACAAGCAGCACTGACTTGCTGCAGCAACAGATTATGTGACGCAAACAACATACTTCTGATATGTACCGCGTCGTCCGGAAAAAAAGCGTGCTAACGACTTCAGGACAGCATTTGCGCTTGGCGAAACAGCGACAAGAATGCCAGACCAAACCATCGCCAGGCTTTCAGAATCCGCTTGGCGCCGCCAGCCTCAAGCCAACTTTCTGACGCCTGTTTAACGACCCTTTCCCGTTGTTTTACCAAGCATAAAATTTTGGCACTTTTGCGCAACAAGTTGACATCCAAAAGCATGCCACGGGCCACCGATGTCATTAGAGTATGCGCCCTTAAAAAGGAAAGGACTCTTGATGACTCAGTCACTCTCACGGCGCGTTGTGGCGATTACCGGCGCCCTGGGGAATCTCGGCGAGACCCTGGCGGACATGGCCGCAGCCCAGGGCGCGGATCTGGTGCTGATCGATCAGGCGACGATGGCGATGCCCAGTTCCCACAATCGACTGGTCCTGTCCGGCATCGATCTGACCTCCCTTGCCGATTGCCAGGCAGTCGCCCACCAGATCAATCGCTATTTCGGACGCCTCGACGCCCTGGTCAACGGCGCCGGCGGCTATGCGTGGGAGCCGTTGCTGGGCAGTGCGATAGAGGCCTGGGATCGGCTCTACTCGCTGAACCTTCGAACCGCATTGAACGCCAGCAAAGCCTTGCTGCCCTTGCTGCTGCAATCCTCGGCGGGACGCATCGTCAATGTCGGATCGAGCATGGCGGCGAAGGCCGGGTTGGGTATGGGCGCTTACGCCGCGTCGAAATCCAGCGTTTTGCGCCTGACCGAAAGCCTCGCCGAAGAGCTTAAGGACATGAGCATCACCGTCAATGCCGTGCTGCCGAGCGTGCTCGACACCCCGCAAAACCGTGAGGCCATGCCCGATGCCGAGCACCAGCGCTGGGTGACACCTGCGCAACTGGCGGCGGTGATCCTGTTTCTGATTTCGGAACAGGCTTCAGCGGTCACCGGCACCGGTATTCCGGTGATCGGGCGCATGTAGGGTCTATTGACGCCGCGCGCCTTGGCGACGTCGCTTTCTTCACCTTTCGGAAAAGCAAGATCACCGGATTACCGGACTTCCCCTCCCCCCATGCGACCCGCCACTTCCAGCGCTGCCTTCGTTAACCACGTCCTTGATGTCGCCCAACAATACGGCTGCGATGGCGACTGGCTGTTGCAGCAGACCGGACTCTCACGCGAGCAGTTGTCTGACTCGATCGTGCGCATCCCCATGCGCCAACTGCGTGCCTTGCTGGAACTGGCGGCGCTCAGCAGCAACCTGCCGCATTTCGGCCTGTTGGTCGGCGCCGCCGTGCACCCGGGCACCTATGGCGTGCTGGGTTATGTGCTGATGACCAGCGCGACGCTCGGCGAGTCGCTGAACATGATTCTGCGGTTCGGCAAGATCGTTTACGACAGCCCGTCCAGCCAGACCCGGATCGTCATCGGCGACGGCCGCGTGACCCTCGAAGATCAGCGCATCAGTGAGCTGGAGCCTTACTGCGCCCTGCATCAGGAAGCGCTGATGGTCGGCTGGGCAGCGTTCGGCCGCTGGTTGATCGCGAGTAATCAGCCGATGCTCGAAGTCCGGATGATGCATCCGGCGCTGGGTGAGCCGGCGCTGTACGAAGACTTTTTTGGCTGTCCGGTGCAGTTCGAGGCCGGTTGCAACGCGCTGGTGTTCGCCGAATCGACACTCTCGGCACGAATCCAGGGTGCCGACCCGCGCATGCATCGCAGCATGTTGCTGGAGGCCGACTGGCAGTTGTGTCTGACGTACCCGGCATTTTCCGTGACCGACCGCTTGCGCGCGCTGCTCACCGAACAGTTGCCGACCGGTGATTTCAGCCTGAAAAGTCTGGCCCGGCAGTTGGCGATTTCGCCGCGCACCTTGCAGCGCAAACTGGCCGCCGAAGGGGAAAACTTCAATCAGGTGCTGGAAACCATGCGCATGGAACTGGCCGACCATTACCTGCGCCGCACCGAGACCAGCATCATGAACATCGCCCTGATGCTGGGTTACTCGCAGGCCAGTTCTTTCAGCCATTCCTTCCGTCAGGCACGCGGGATTTCACCGGTGGATTACCGCAAGTTGTTGCGCGCCAGATAAGCCCGATCACGGTTTCAGTTCCAGCAGCGGCTGGCCCTTTTTCACCACATAGGTCGCCAGTTCCACGCCTTTGTCCTGGCCGACGTTCTTCGCCACATGGGCCACGCCAGCCGGGATGAACAGCGAGTCCCCGGCCTTTAGCGTGACTGCCGGCCGCCCCTCCAACTGATACTCCAGCGTGCCGCTGAGCACATGCGCCACCTCGACACCGGGATGCGCATGCCGCGGCGCGGTGACACCCGGTTCGAAATCGATCCGCGCCTGTATCACCTCGCGATCCGCGTCGCCCAGGTCCTGACGAATCAGGTCGGTACGGCTCAGGCCCTGCTGCCAGCTCATGGCCTGAGTGTCTGCCGCCTGCGCCAGGCCGGTGAATGAAACCAGTGCGGCCACAGTGGCCAGAATCAGTGTGCGTTGCATGCAATTACCCTCTCGACAGTCATGGTGTGAAGGCCTGCACTGTGACTGCCGGGTGTAGCGGCGATGTGTCGAAAAACCCGGGTTTGGTCTCGCCGTGTATCGCGCGCAACGCTGGATACACGGCCATACAAAGCACACCGACCGTGTATCACAGTGTGTACAGACGCCCCGGCGATACATGAACTTGAATCACCGCGCTTTTTCGACATGGGCCAGATACGTCCCGGCGTTCAAATGCCTGCAAGGTTTGCCGGGCTCAGCCCGCACCTGCCCCCAACAGGATTGCCAAGGAGACTTCAGCATGAAAAACGCAGCATTCAACCGTATGAACATCCTTGCCGTGGCGCTGTTCGGCGCAATGGCAGCGACTCAAATGCCAACGGCCGCCGCCGCGCAACCGGCAACCGACGAGCACAGCGTCAGCTATTCCGCGCCCTCGCCGTTCGGCCCGCTCAAGCATGTGAAGGCCGGGCTGCTGGATGTGGCCTACGCCGAAACGGGTCCGGCGCAGGGGCCGGTGGTGATTCTGCTGCACGGCTGGCCGTACGACATTCATAGCTATGACGAGGTCGCGCCGCTGCTCGCCGCCAAGGGGTATCGGGTGCTGATGCCGTATGCGCGGGGTTATGGCGACACGCATTTCCTCTCGGATCAGACGCCACGCAACGGCCAGCCTGCGGCGCTGGCCAGCGACGTGATCGACTTCATGGATGCACTGAACATCAAGCAAGCGGTGCTCGGTGGCTACGACTGGGGCGCGCGCTCGGCAGACATCGTCTCGGCGTTGTGGCCGGAGCGGGTCAAGGCACTGGTCTCGGTCAGCGGCTACCTGATCGGCAATCAGGCTGCCGGGCAGAATCCGTTGCCGCCCAAGGCCGAATTGCAATGGTGGTATCAGTTCTACTTCGCCACCGAACGTGGCCGTGACGGCTACCGGAAAAACACCCACGACTTCGCCAAGCTGATCTGGCAGCTCGCCTCGCCGAAATGGGCCTTCGATGACGCCACGTTCGACCGCAGCGCCAAAGCCCTGGAGAACCCCGATCACGTCGCGATCACGGTGTTCAACTACCGCTGGCGTCTGGGCCTGGTGCAGGGCGAACCGCAATACGCGGCGCTGGAACAGAAACTCGCCAGCGCCCCGTCGATCAGCGTGCCGACCATCACCCTCGAAGGTGACGCCAACGGCGCGCCGCACCCGGCGCCCGAGGATTACGCCAAACGTTTCACCGGCAAGTATCAGTTCCGCCTGATCAACGGCGGCATCGGCCACAACCTGCCGCAGGAGGATCCGCGAGCGTTTGCTCAGGCGGTGATCGACGCCGACCATCTCTGAGGCCAATGGCCGAAAACGCCTCGGTCTATTTGACCAGGCGTTTTTCCCTGGACGGTCGATAGCCGAAAAACGCGCTGTAGCATTTGCTGAAATGGCTCGGCGAAACGAAACCGCAGGCCACCAGCACTTCCATCTGCGACAGCTCGGTGTGCTGCAACAGGCGCCGGGCTTCGGTGATGCGCAGTTCCAGGTAGTAACGCTGCGGTGTGGTGCCCAGTTGCTCCTTGAACAAGCGCTCCAACTGCCGCCGCGAGCGACCGGCGTACACCGCCAGTTGCTCCAGCTCCAGCGGTTCCTCGAGGTTGGCGTCCATCAGTTTGACCACCTCACGCAACGGTGCGCTGACGCAGAGGTTTTCATCCGGTTTGATCCGCCGGTACCGCGACTCCTCGAACGCCAGAATGTCCTCGATGCCTTCGACCAGCGCCTTGCCGTGCAGGCCCTTGATCCAGTCCAGCGCCATATGGAAAGCCCCGGACGGACTCGACGCCGTGAGCCGGTCGCGATCGATCACATAAGGTTCGCTGCTGACCTGGGTGGCTTTGGCAATTTCCGTCAGCGCGGGGCGATGCTCCGGGTGAATCGCGCAACGATAGCCATCGAGCAGCCCGGCGCGGCCGAGAAACCACGCACCGTTCCACAAACCGGCCAGACTGACGCCGCGCTCCGCTGCCGAGCGCAGCAGGCTGATCAACTCCTCACCCGCCTTCAGCTCGGTGCGGTAGCCGCCGCACACCACCAGCAAGTCCAGATCCACAAAGCTGGCCATATCAATTCGCGCATCCGGGCGAATCACCAGCCCCAGATCGCTGATCACTTCACCCTCGCCCAAACCGAACGTGCGCGAGCTGAACAGTTCGGCGCGCAACAGGTTGGCGGTGATGATGGTGTCCAGCGCCTGGGTGAAGGCCGGCAGCGAAAAGTGTTCCAGCAGCAGAAAACCGGTGCGGGTGATGCGGGTCTCGGCGGATTGCTCATTCAGATAGCGGAGGTTTTTACCCTTCATGCCTCCGCTGAATTGACGTCGTTCGATCAAGGTCTGGCCCATCGGTCATGTTGTTATGCGCCGATAGTTGGCTCGATGGGCCAAAGAGTCAATCACGCTTGTGGCTGATGACTGGTCACGCAGTGAATCCCGCCGCCGCCGGCAGCGATCGCATCGATGTTCAGCAGCTCGACTTTGCGCTCCGGGTACAGCTTCGACAGCAGGTCATAAGCCTTTTTATCCGCCTCCTTGTCGCCGAACTCCGGTGCGATGATCGCGCCGTTGATCACGAAATAGTTGATGTAACCCGCAGCGAAATCCGGGTTGTTCTGGTTGAACTTGCTCTTGCGCGGCTTGAGCGGCGGCGAAATCGTGTGGATCTGCAGTTTGCGACCATCAGCGTCGGTGGCTTTCCTGAGAGTTTCCAGGTGCGCCAGCGTGACCTGGTGATCGTAGGATTCGGGGTCGTTGTCGAGGTTGGCAATGACCACACCGGGCTTGATGAACCGCGCATAGAAATCAACGTGGGCGTCGGTGATGTCCTTGCCCTTGATGCCCGGCAGCCAGATGATTTTTCGCAGGCCCAGACGTTCCTTCAATTCAGCCTCGACATCGGCCTTGCTCCAGCCGGGATTGCGGTTGCTGTTGATCCAGCTGCTTTCGGTCATGATCCCGGTACCGTGACCGTCGACTTCGATGCCACCACCCTCGCCCACCAGTTCACTGCGCAGGTAGGTCGCCTGGGCGTCGGCGGCCACTCGTGCAGCGATTTTCGCATCCTTGCTGTGCCGCTGTTTGTCGCCCCAACCGTTGAAATTGAAGTCGACCGCGCCGAGCCCGCCCTTGTCGTCGATGACAAAATTGGCGCCGATGTCACGCATCCAGATGTCGTCGAGCGCGGCGGTCACGTAGGTGACGTTGCGGGTGCCGCAATATTCTTCGGCAAGGCTGCGTTCGCCACTGCGACACAACACCGTGAGCGGCTCATAACGGGCAATGGTGTGGGCGATGCGACCCAGTGCTGCCTGCACATCCGCGGTGAAATCTTCCCAGATCGCATCCTGTGCGCCGAAAGCAATGAAGGCGCGCTCGTGCGGGTCACCCTCGTCGGGCATGAACCAATCTCCCGCGCTGGCCGCCAGCAGTTTGCCCGGCGCCAGGCCAAGGCCCATGGCTGCGCTGACACCTGCCACGACCGATACCTGTTTGATGAATTCACGACGCGTCGACATATCTGGTTTTCCTTAAAAGAGCCGGCGACCGGGCGCCGGCCGTTGGATCATGGCTGAGTGGCGGTTTTGAATTTGGTCCAGGTGCGCATGCGGGCGCGCATATCAGCCTGAGGAATGTCCTTGCCCGGGATCAATCGAGCATAGGTCGCCTCGTCGAGGTAGATGTCCGGGTTGTTGCGCATCGCCGCATCGACGCTGTCCCGCGCCTTGGCGTTGGAAGTCGGGTAACCGGTGAAGTTACTGATCGCCGCCATGTTCTGCGGGCGCATCACGAAGTTGATGAACGCGTAGGCGTATTCCGGGTGTTTCGCATCGACGGGAATCGCCATGGTGTCCATCCACACCGTGGTGCCTTCGCGAGGGATGCGGTACTCGAACCGGGTGGTCTTGCCGGCACTGTCCGAGGTGCGTTGGGCCTGGGTCATGTCGCCGCTGTAGCCCAGCGACAGGCACAGGTTGCCGTTGACCAGATCGGTCACCGGTTGTGACTGAAACTTGCGCACATAAGGCCGCAACTTCATCAGCACCTCACTGGCCGCCGCCAGATCCGCCGGTTTCGCGCTACGCGGATCGCGCCCCAGATAATTGAGCACCACTGCCAGCACTTCGTCCGGCGAGTCGATCAGCGAAATGCCGCAGTCGGCAAACTTCGCCGCCAGCTCCGGTTTGAACAGCATGTCCAGGCTGTTGACCGGCGCGTCGGCCACGCGCTGCTGGATCTGCGCCGCGTTGTAAGTCAAGCCGATGGTGCCCCAGGTGTAGGGCACGGTGGCCTGGCTGGAGTGCTCGTAATGGCTGCGCAATTTCTGCAAACCGGGTTCGATGTCGGCCAGCGCCGTCAGCTTCGATGGGGCCAGCGGCATCAGGCTGCCGGCGCGCATCAGGCGCTCGGCGACGGTGTCGCCGGGGAAAATCAGGTCATAGCCGCTGCCACCTGAAAGCATCTTCGCTTCGAGGGTTTCGCTGCCGTCCATGACATCGTAGATCACCTTGATCCCGGTTTCGGCGGTGAAGCGACTCAGGGTGTCTTCGGCAAAATAATCGGCCCAGTTGTACAGCCGCAGGGTTTTGTCCTCGGCGTGCAGCGACGGGATCACGCATGTCAGCGCCAGACCCAGCGCGCCCAGCAATCTTTTGTGGTGCGTAGCCATGTTCAAACCCCTTGAGCGTTCCAGCGTGCATGGAGGTGGCGACCATCCTGACTGAGCAGCGCGCCGTACATGTCCGGCCTGCGGTCGCGGTAAATGCCCCAGCTCAGGCGCTCTTCGCGCATCGCATCGAGATCGAGGCTGTGCACCAGCACGCCCGTGCTGTCGCGATCGGCTTCGGCCAGCAACTTGCCCTTGTGATCGCTGATGAACGACGAACCGTAGAAGCTCATCTGCAGCGACGGATCGGTGCTCGCCACTTCGCGCCCGACCCGGTTGGCCGCCACCACCGGCAGCAGATTGGCGGCGGCATGGCCGCGCATGGTCATCTGCCAGTGGTCGCGAGAATCCAGCGCCGCGCAGCCCGGCTCGGAGCCAATGGCCGTAGGGAACAGCAACACTTCAGCGCCCATCAACGCCAGACAACGCGCGGTCTCGGGAAACCATTGATCCCAGCAGATACCCACACCGAGGCGGCCGAATGCGGTGTCCCGGACTTTGAAGCCGCTATCGCCGGGGCTAAAATATTCCTTCTCCTGATAGCCGATGGCGTTGGGGATGTGGGTCTTGCGGTACACCCCCGACAGGCGCCCGTCGGCATCGGCCACGCTCAACGAATTGAAGAAGGCGTTGCCGGCCCTCTCGAACCAGCTCAGCGGCAGCACCACGCCCAGCTCTTTGGCCAGCGCGGCGAAGCGCTGCAGCACGCGGCTTTCGCGATACTCCTCGGCCAGCGCCAGATGTTTGTGGCTCTGTTCGATGCAGAAATACGGCGTGGCGAACAGCTCCTGCAACAGGATCACCTGTGCGCCCTTCTCGGCGGCCTCACGCACCAGTTGCTCGGCCTGATCGAGGTTGCGCGGCAGATCCCAGGTGCACGGCATCTGGGTGGTGGCGATGGTCAGATGGCTCATCACTCAACCCTCCACTGGCCAGGCGGGTTGCTGCTGGGTGATGCAATGCACCCCGCCTCCGCCATGGGCCAGATGATTGATGCGCACCGGCACCACTTCGCGTCCGGGGAATGCCTGCACCAGCACCTTGGCCGCCGCCTCGTCGGCCTCGATGCCGTAGGCCGGCATGATGATCGCGCCGTTGGCGATGTAGAAATTGGTGTACGAGGCGCAGAACACTTCGGCGTCGCTGTCCACCGCTTCGCTGGCTTCGTAGAGTTCGATCAGCTCGAATTTGCGGCCCTGTGCGTCGGTGGCCAGTTCCAGTGCACGACGGTTTTCGCGCACCACTTCGGCGTACACCGAGCTTTGGTCATGCGTCGCATCCACCAGCAATACCCCGGCACGGGCGAAGGCGCAGACGCCATCGACGTGGCCGTCAGTCATGTCGCCGGTGACGTAATCCGGATCGCCCGGCAGCCAGATGGTTTTCTTCACACCGAGCAGGCGGCCGAAGATTTCTTCCATCTCAGCCTTGCCGATGCCCGGGTTGCGATTGGGATTGAGCAACACCGACTCGGTGGTGATCAGCGTGCCCTCGCCATCAACGTGAATCGCCCCGCCCTCGTTGCTCAGCGGCGTGCCGAAACATTCCAGCCCCAGATGATTGAGTGCGCGCCGCGCGAGGCTTTCGTCCAGCTCATGCGCCGACTTGCCGCCCCAGGCGTTGAAGCGCCAGCTGACACCGGCCAGCCCTTGTTGTGGGTGGCAGACGAAGCTTGGGCCAGAGTCGCGGCACCAGCTGTCGTTGACCGCCAGCGGGATCAGCTCGATGTTCGGCCCGCACAGGGCTTTGGCGCTCGCTAGCGCCGAAGGGTCCACGACCATTTTCACCGGTTCGAAGCGCGCGATGGCGTTGGCGACTCGGGCGAAATCTTCCTGCACCAGAGGCAAAGTCACGCGCCACCCCGACTCCCACAGCGCCTGGTTATGCGGCCAGACCATCCACGTCGCCGCGTGCGTCACCCATTCGGCAGGCATCATCCAAGCGTTGCTGTTATTCTCGTTGCGCGGCATGACAAGCACCTCTCGATAAAGCCATTGTGTTCAATGGAAATTGCCGGGATTTGGCGTGAGGTGAATGCTACGGCGCTGAAATCGCAGCAACAAACGATGGATTTAGCGCACAACTGATTAGAGGAACTTATCGATATGCTCAAGCACTGGCCGCCGCTCAGTTCCCTGCGCGGCTTCGAAGCGGCTGCGCGCCTTGGCAGTTTTCACAAGGCGGCCGATGAGTTGAGCCTCACTCAATCGGCGATCAGCCAGCAGATTCGCAGTCTCGAAGCGTACCTCGAACAACCTCTGTTTTTTCGTAGCGGCCGCAGCGTCGCGCTGACCGACGCCGGCCACGATCTGCTCAGCACCACCCAGGCGATGCTGCAGCAACTGGCGGTCGGGATCCGGCGTTTGGGGCAATATCAGAAGCCCAACCAACTGGTGCTCAACACCACGCCGGCGTTCGCCCGGCACTGGTTGGTGCCGCGTCTGGCGGATTTTCGGCGCCAGCATCCACAGGTCGATCTGTGGATTTTCAGCACCGATGAAGTGCCGGACATGGCCACGCAAACCATCGATCTGGCGGTGCGCGACGACATCAGCTCCCAGGCTGAATGCAGCTTCAAGGTGCTGCATGCCGACCGCCTGTTTCCGGCGTGTCATCCCAGCGTTTTGGCGCAGCCCGCTGCGCAGCGCACCACCCTTCACGGTGAGCGGGAAATGGACTGGAGCCACTGGGCGGTGGAGGCCGGCGTCGATGTCGGGCAGCAGGATCAGGGGCTGAATTTTTCCGATCCAGGCCTGCTGCTCGATGCCGCTGCGGCGGGGCTGGGGATAGCGCTGGTCAGTCAGTTGCTCAGCCGTCAGGCGCAGGAAAACGGGCTGTTGCAGCCCTTGGTGGAGCAAACTATTCGTGGCCCGAACTGGGCGCTGCTGACCCATCGCGACAGCGAGAATGACCCGATGGCGCGATGCTTCAGTGAATGGCTTTCAAGCCAACTGGCGGGACCTGATCCGCACGATCAGACGACCGTGAGATAACCCGCACCGAGCCGGCCTTCCAGACGACCGAACAGCACGTAATGCTGATATCCACTGGTGAACGCACCCGTGGAAATCGCGTTTTTGACGTCCTGGTTCATATGCAGGTATTGCGCTTCGTCGAAGTTATCCGCACTGACTTCACCGGTTCGCCCAAGCTTTTCGCTTTCGACCGGCATCCCCATGATCGTGCGCCGCTGGAAGTCGATAATGCGGTTGACGGCGTGACTTTCCAGCGGCCCCCGATTGGATTGCGTCGAGTAGATGTGCAAGCCGTTTTTTGCGCAGCGATTGCACATGTCGACGCAATTTTTCTGGGTGGACTTCAGGCCGGTCAATTGCGCCAGAGGCATATCCAGATACTTGCCGACCTGGTATTCGGTCTGATTGAAAACGGAACAGCACAAAACGGTATTGCCGTTGCAGTCAAGCACCAGCCAGTCATCCTTGAGCGAGCACGCCTGCTTGGGATACTGACGGACCAGATTGACCAGATCGTCGAAGGGCGGCAGCGCCAGCCTTTTCAGGGTTTCATGATCGGTATCCGTCACCGAAGGGTCGCGTTCGATCAGCGCCAGCGTTTTCTCCAGCGGCATCATCACTGAATACCCGGTGGAGAACTCGAAACCCAGACTCTGGCTGAATTCGCGCATCAGCCCTTCTTCTTCCATGTTGTCCAGATAACGGTGGTAGTAAACCTCGATGCGCGTACTCAAGCCATGTTGCTGCTTGAGTTCATGCAGTTTGATCATGTTGGCTTTGACCACTTCAATGTCGCCGCCCACGTGCCCCTGCCGGTAAGTCTCCTGGTAAAACCCGGACAACGAAATACGGAAGAACCACGGGTTGGCCAGCATGGCGGTTTCCATGTTCTTGGCCAGGTTCAAGTTGGAGCTGATACCGCTCTGTAAACCAGCGGCATTGATGATCTCGACAAACTCACCGATTCGCGGATGGATCAACGGCTCGGTCCAGTTGTACAGAAAGATCGTCTCGACCCCTTCGTTGCGGGCCTTCTCGACGATCTTGCGGAACATGTCGACTTGCATGGCTTTCTTGAAGTTGACGTTTTCCGAGTTGCCCATCGGGCACGAAGGGCAGCTTAAATTGCACGCGCCGACAATATCGATGTACATGTTCATGACGGGTGACGCTCCTTGAGTGAATAGCGGTGCATCCACAGCTGGCGACTGTCATGGTTGGCATTATTCGTTAGTTATTTGACAGTCCCGGAGCGCGGCTCAGCAAGTTCCGGGCCATTGCCATGGTGCGCCATCAATTCCACGATCCAATTGATAAATACCCTTAGCTTTTGGCTGATATGCCGGTTCGGCGGGTACGCCACATAGAGCGGCATCGGCTCAAGTTGCCAATCCTCGAACAGCGGCACCAACTCGCCCCGGGCCTGATGCGCATGCGACATGTACCTGGGTAACCACAGCACGCCCATGCCGGCCAGACCTGCCGCAAGGTAGGCGTTGCCGTCATCGACGGCGAGCACGTGGCGGCCCTTGATGTGCAGGTGTTCGCTGCCATTGTGCAAGGCGTAAGGCACCGGTTTGCCGGTGCGCGCCCAGAGAAAACCGACCACCCGATGATGCGAGTCTTCCAGCTCGCGTGGATGCTGCGGCGTGCCGGCGCGGGCCAGGTAACTCGGCGCGGCGAAGACCCCGAGTTGAAGATCGGCCACCCGCCGCGCCATCAGTGACTGGTCGAGCAATTCGCCGCCGCGCACCACGCAGTCAACGTTTTCATCGATGATGTCGACGATGCGGTCGCTGACGCCCATGTCGATCTGAATATCCGGATAACGCGCATGAAACTCAGGCAATGCCGGCACCAGAATCAGCCTCGCCAGCGGGCTCGGCACATCTACGCGCAAGCGTCCTCTGGGCAATGCCGAGGCGCCGGACAGACTGGTTTCGGCGTCGTCCATATCGGCCAACAACCTGATGACCCGCTCGTAATAGATCGCGCCATCGGCAGTGACGTTGACCTTGCGCGTGGTGCGGTTGAGCAACCTGACCCGCAGCCGGGCTTCCAGCTGCTGGACGAGCTGAGTGACGGTGGTCTTGCTCATGTGCAAGGTCTCGGCCGCCTTGGTGAAACTGCCCGCCTCGACCACCCGGGCGAACGCCTGCATTGCATCGAAACGGTCCACTTTGCGCCCTCGGATTGTTTGGAATCTGCAAACAGTGAACGCCAAGCTTGCGCGTTTATCGCCACTGCGCAAGTCCCTACAGTCACTCCATCAACAACCACCAAACAATGATGGAGACACCCATGACCCAGCGCGACGTCGTTTTCCCGCCAGCCCGCCATGCGCTTTACGAGCGCCATCGCTATTCGCCGGCGATTCGTTCCAACGGTTTTCTGTTCGTCTCGGGGCAAGTCGGCAGCCGTGAAGATGGTTCACCCGAGCCGGAGCTGCAGGACCAGGTGCGCCTGGCCTTCAACAATCTCAATGCGATCCTCGATGCCGCCGGTTGCAGCTTCGCCGACGCGGTGGACGTCACGGTGTTCATGATCGATCCGCAATCGACCTTCGAAACCATCTGGGAAGTGGTGCCGGAGTTCTGGGGCAGCGCACCGTATCCGACGATTACTGCGGTGGGCGTGACCTGGCTGGCCGGGTTTCAGTTCGAGATCAAGGTGATTGCCAAGCTGCGCGAAACGGCCTGATCGTCCGGCGGATTTGCACCAGGGGTCGGCAGTCTTCAGACTGTCCGGCCCGCTTGCCTTTGCTCGACAACCGCCATGTCAGACCTGTTATTGAAGCCCGCCCTGCCCGGTATCGCCCTGCGACGCTGGCGCCTGCTGCATCGCGTCAAACAGACTCACGCGGCGCAGTTGTTCAACGTCACCCAGTCGACCATTTCCCGCTGGGAAAGTGGTGTGCAGGCGATGGAACCTGCCGCGCAGCAACAGCTGGAGCGCTTGCTGGCTGCGCGCCTGGACAGCGCCGCCGATCAGGTATTGGCGCGTCTGGTCGGGGAAAGTCAGCGGCCGATGCACCTGATCTGCGACCTCACCCATCGTCTGCTCGCCTGTTCCCCTGCGCGTGCTGCCGAGTTCACCCGACCCTTGAGTACGTTGCTGGGGCAGTCGCTGTGGCGCTTCGCAACGCCGGAAATTGTGCTCAGAGAGTCGGCCCTGGCAACCAGCGGTTGGCACGAGATTCAGGCGCCGCCAGCCGTGGAATTCAGCACCGGCAGCAATGCCTCCGACCTCGTGCCGATCCGCCCCGGCCGGTGCCGCTGGACGCGCATTGCGCTGTCCGACGGCAGCGCCGCGCGGCTGGTGGAAACACTCTGAACGCATATTTTATGCGTGGACGCCAAGCCCCTGCGGTTCTAGGCTGAGCTTTTCGGCGTAATCAGCCAGGCAGACACGTGAACCTCGAAATGATCAAGGGCCGCCTCGAATTCCTGCGCGAAGCAGAAAAACTCAAGGACGTGCTGCGCAGCGCGCACACCTCCAGCGGCCGCACCGAAAGCACCGCCGAACACAGCTGGCGCCTGTGCCTGATGGCGATTGTTTTCGCCGATCAACTGGCCGGCCTCGACCTGCTCAAAGTCCTGAAGATGTGCGTGATTCACGATTTGGGCGAAGCCATCAATGGTGACATTCCAGCGGTCAATCAGGCCGCGTTCCCCGACAAGGGTGAACAGGAACGCAACGATCTTCTGCTGCTGACCGGTGCGCTCGATGAGGCGCTGCGCAGCGAAATTCTGGCGCTGTGGGACGACTACGAAAATGCGCAGTCCGCCGAAGCCAAAGCGGTCAAGGCACTGGATAAACTGGAAACGCTGCTGCAACACAACCAGGGGCTGAACCCGGCGGATTTCGATTACGGCTTCAATCTGGGCTACGGCAAGAAGTACACCAGCGCCGACCCGGTCTTCGCCACCCTGCGTGAGCTGATCGATCAAGACACGCGACAGCGCATCAGCGACGGCCAAAACGGCAACGAGCGATCCTGAATCAGCTGTTTTATCCCGGATCAATCCACTGGCAAGAAACGCGGAGCAAAACATCACCCGATACCCGCGCTGGTCTTTGGCTACGCGGCTGCGTATAACCTCGCCGTTTCGTCTAACCTGATTGAGCGCCCGCGCGCGACACCGCGCCCGGTGGCGCTTAGAATGCGACGCTCATGAAACGGAGATTTCCATGCTCAAACGAACCCTGGCACTGACTGCTGGTCTGGCCCTGTCTTTTTCCGCTCTGGTGGCGCATGCCGCCGATGTGTTGCGGGTCAGCGCGATTCCCGACGAAGCCCCGACCGAATTGCTGCGCAAGTTCGAGCCGCTCGGTGCGTACCTGGAGCAGCAGTTGGGCATGAAAGTGCAGTTCGTGCCGGTGGCCGACTATCCGGCGGTGGTCGAAGCGCTGGCGACCGACCGCCTCGACATGGCCTGGCTGGGCGGTTTCACCTTTGTTCAGGCACGCCTGAAGACCGACGCCACCACCCCGGTGATCCCGCTGGTGCAGCGCGAGCAGGACGCGCAGTTCACCAGCAAATTCATCACCGCCGACCCGAACGTGAAGAGCCTGGCCGACCTCAAAGGCAAGACCTTTGCCTTCGGCTCGGTGTCGTCCACCTCCGGCAGCCTGATGCCGCGTTACTTCATGCTGAAGAACGACAACATCAAACCTGAAGCCTATTTCAGCCGCGTCGCCTATTCCGGCGCGCATGACGCCACTGTCGCCTGGGTTCAGGCCGGCAAGGTCGATGCCGGTGTGCTGAACGCCAGCGTCTGGCAGAAACTGGTGGACGCCGGCAAGGTCGACACCAGCAAGGTCAAGGTTTTCGCCACCACCCCGGCCTACTTCGATTACAACTGGACCGTGCGCGGCACCCTCGACCCGGCGCTGGCGGCAAAGATCAAAAAAGCCTTCCTCGACCTCGACCCGGCCAACCCCGAGCAGAAGAAGATTCTTGATCTGCAGGCGGCCAGCCGCTTCATCGACACCAAGCCCGAAAACTACAAGGGTATCGAGGAAGCTGCTCGCGCTGCCGAACTGTTGAAATGACCCTGAGCCTCACACAAGCCCGTCTGCACCACGCCAACGGAGTCGATGCGCTGCGTGGCGTCGACCTGCAGATTGGCGCTGGTGAACAGGTGGCGATCATCGGCCCGTCCGGGGCCGGCAAATCCAGTCTGTTGAACTTGCTGGCCACCGCATTGCGCCCCAGCAGCGGTGAAATCGAGGTGCTGGGCGAACGCCCTTGGCACCTCTCCGCCCGTCAACGGCAACGCCTGCGCGCACGTATTGGCCTGGTGCATCAGGCACCGCCGCTGCCGCCGCGCCAGCGCGTGGTGACGGCGGTGCTGGCCGGCAAACTCGGCCAGTGGAGTTTAGCCAAGAGTCTGCTTAATCTGCTGCATCCCACGGATATTCCCGGCGCCCGTGCGGCCCTCGCCCGGCTGGATCTGAGCGACAAACTCTTCGCTTACTGCCAGCAATTGTCCGGTGGCCAATTGCAGCGCGTGGGCATTGCCCGGGTGCTGTATCAGGCACCGGAGATTCTGCTGGCGGACGAACCGGTGTCGGCGATGGACCCGGTACTCGCCGGGCACACCCTGTCGATCCTCTCGCAGCACGCCCGGGCACATAACGTCACGCTGGTGGCGAGCCTGCATGCGGTGGAACTGGCGCTGGCGCACTTTCCGCGCATCATCGGTTTGCGCGACGGCCAGATCCTGTTCGACAGCCCGGCCGAACAGGTCAGCCGCGAGATGCTCGATACGCTGTACGCCAACGAGCAATTGCAAAGCCCGACGACGCCCAGTGCACCGTTGATTGTGCAGATCCCGCGATGCTGAGGGCCGATTCACGCGACCCGGCCGCCGCGCCGCGATTGTTGCTGACCCTGCTGGCGATCGCCTTGCTGTGGCCGGGCATCCAGCTCAGCGAACTGAACCTTGGCGTGCTGCTGCACAGCGACAGCCAGACCGAAATGGGTCGTTTCATCTCCGGATTCTGGCCACCCGCGCATGACCACGATTTTCTTCAATTACTGCTCAAGGCCACCCTGCAAACCCTGGCCATCGCCACTGCCGGCATGGCCCTGGCGCTGCTGCTGGCGGTGCCGGCCAGCCTGATTGCCAGCCGCGCACTGTCATTGTCTGCCGCGTCCCGCAGCGGCATTCCCAGTCGGCTCGGGCGCTTGTTGCGCTGGCCGGTACGCGGCCTGCTGATCTTCTTGCGCAGCGTGCCCGAGATTGTCTGGGCGCTGCTGTTTGTACGGGCCGTGGGCCTCGGCCCGGCGGCGGGTGTACTGGCGATCGCCATCACCTACAGCGGCATGCTCGGCAAGGTCTACGCGGAGATTTTCGAGTCCACCGACCAGCGTCCGGCGCATGCCTTGATGCAGGCCGGCAGCGGACGGCTCGCGGCGTTCACCTACGGGATTCTGCCGAATGTCGCGGCGGAGCTGCTGTCGTACACGGTGTATCGCTGGGAGTGCGCGATTCGTGCCTCGGTGGTGATGGGGTTTGTCGGCGCTGGTGGCCTCGGCCAGCAGATCGACCTGTCGCTGCGCATGTTCGCCGGCGGTGAAGTGGCGAGCATGTTGCTGACGTTCCTGATTCTGGTGCTCGGCGCCGACCAACTCAGCCGCCTGCTGCGCTGGAGGCTGACATGAATCGCCTGATCAATCTGTTGCTGATTGTCGGCATTGGCGTCGCGGTCATCGCCTCGTTCGGCTACCTCGAACTCGACCTCGGTGAACTCGGCAGCGCCACCAGCCTCAAGCAGATGGGTGCCTATGCGCAGCGCTTTCTCAGCCCGGACCTGAGCGCCACGCATTTTCAGGCGATCCTCAAGGGCGCGCTGGAAACCCTCGCCATGTCGGCCCTCGGCACCCTGCTCGCAGCGGTGTTCGGCATCCTCCTCGCGCTGCCCGCCGCCGGGCGTTTCGGCTGGCCGCTGCAAAGCGCTTCGCGCCTGCTGCTCAACGGCCTGCGAGCGATTCCGGAACTGGTGTGGGCGGCACTGATGGTGCTCGCCGCCGGCCTCGGCCCGAACGCCGGCACCCTGGCGCTGGCCTTGCACACCACCGGCGTGCTCGGCCGGTTGTTCGCCGAAGCGCTGGAAAACACCCCGCCGGAACCGGCCGAAGCGATCCGTTTGCAGGGCGGCAACCCGGTGCTGGCGTTCTGCTACGGCACCCTGCCCAACCTTGCCCCACAATTGCTCGCGTATTGCCTGTATCGCTGGGAAAACAACATCCGCATGGCCAGCGTGCTGGGCTTCGTCGGTGCCGGGGGTTTGGGGCAGATGCTGTATGTCAGCCTCAGCCTGTTTCAGGAAGCGCAGGCGAGCACGGTGATTCTGGCGATGCTGATTCTGGTGCTGGGCGTGGATTCGCTGAGTGCCTGGAGCCGGCAGCGCTGGGTCAAGGCCTGACGCGCAAGCCTCAGGGCGTTGTCGCCAAGCGATACTGGCGCGGGGTAAATCCGGTCGAAGCCTTGAACTGCCGGGTGAACGCGCTGTGGTCGGTATAGCCGCACTGCAGCGCCACTTCGGTGATCGGCAACTCGCCGTGCAACAGCCGATGCGCATGCTCAAGACGGACTTTCTGGATCATCTGCCGCGGCGTCAGGTGGAACACGCGCTTGCAGTAACGCTCCAGTTGCGCCACGGAAATCCCGGCGATGCGCGTCAGTTCGCCGAGGCTGACGCGGCTGGCGAAATTCGCCCGGATGTACTCGTCCACCGCCGCCAGTCGCTGATACGCCGGATGGGTTTCGCTAGCGGTTTGCAGGTCGACGGAAATTCCCGCCAGGCCGATGATCCGGTTGTCGCGGTCGTACAGCGGACGCTTGTGGGTCAGGCACCAACCCGGTTCGCGGCTGCCGTACAGATGCAGCTCCAACTGATCTTCCAGCACAAATCCCTCTTCCAGCACGCGCCGATCCTGCTCGGTGTAGCCCGGGCCCAGTTGCGCCGGAAACACCTCGGCGCTGGTCTTGCCCAGTAACGGTCGCAGGTCTTTCAAACCGCAGCGCTGCACCAGCGTGCGGTTGGCCATGACGTAGCGCGCCTGCAGATCCTTGATGAAAATCGCCGCGTTGGGAATCACGTCGAGCATCGGCAACAGCAGCGCCACGCCGGCGAGCAGATCGTCGAGGCTCTGCGGTCGGCTCGCTTCGTTGTGCTGGCTCAGGATCGCAAACGCGTTCTGCGGCATGCCTCTCATTCCCCACTCGGCTTTATCACTTGCACGCAGATTGCCCCATGGCCGACAGCCTGTCGAGCCGGGCCTTTGCCGTTGGCCATTGTGCTGATTTCGTCATCGTCACCGGCAAAAAACATCAATCGCCCATCGCCTGATCAGTTCACTGTAGCGCCACTGCACGCCCCTCCAACAACCAACAAGAAGGCGACGCTATGACAGGCCAAGGCAAGTTCAAGAAACAACTTTCACTGATAGACCTCACGTTCATCGGGCTGGGGGCGATCTTCGGTTCGGGCTGGTTGTTCGCCGCCAGTCACGTGTCAGCCATCGCCGGCCCGGCGGGGATCTTTTCCTGGCTGCTCGGTGGTTTCGCCGTGTTGCTGCTGGGCATCGTCTACTGCGAATTGGGCGCCGCGTTGCCCCGTGCCGGCGGTGTGGTGCGTTACCCGGTTTACTCCCACGGCCCGCTGCTCGGCTACTTGATGGGCTTCATTACGCTGATCGCGTTTTCCAGCCTGGTGGCGATCGAAGTGGTCGCCTCGCGGCAATATGCGGCGGCGTGGTTTCCCGAGTTGACCAAGGTCGGCTCCAGCGACCCGACCGTGCTCGGCTGGTTCGTGCAGTTCGGGCTGTTGTGCCTGTTTTTCCTGCTCAATTACCGCAGCGTGAAGACCTTCGCCATGGCCAACAATCTGGTCAGCGTGTTCAAGTTCATCGTGCCGCTGCTGGTGATTGGCGTGCTGTTCACCTTCTTCAAACCAGCAAATTTCGAGGTGCATGGCTTTGCGCCGTTCGGTCTGTCCGGCATCGAAATGGCCGTGTCGGCCGGCGGGGTGATCTTCGCTTATCTGGGCCTGACGCCGATCATTTCCGTGGCCAGTGAAGTGAAGAACCCGCAACGCACGATCCCGATTGCGCTGATCCTGTCGGTGCTGCTGTCCACCGCGATCTACGTGCTGCTGCAGACTGCTTTCCTCGGTGGCATTCCGACTGAAATGCTCGCCAATGGCTGGGCCGGCGTCGCCAAGGAACTGGCCCTGCCGTACCGTGACATCGCCCTGGCACTGGGTGTCGGCTGGCTGGCGTATCTGGTGGTGGCCGATGCGGTGATCTCGCCCAGCGGCTGCGGCAACATCTACATGAACGCCACGCCACGGGTGATCTACGGCTGGGCGCAGACCGGGACCTTCTTCAAGATCTTCACCCGCATCGATGAAAAATCCGGCATCCCGCGCCCGGCGCTGTGGCTGACCTTTGGCCTGTCGGTGTTCTGGACCCTGCCGTTCCCGTCGTGGGAAGCGCTGATCAACGTAGTCTCCGCCGCGCTGGTATTGAGCTACGCGGTGGCCCCGGTGACGGTCGCCGCACTGCGCCGCAACGCGCCAGACATGCCGCGTCCGTTCCGGGTCAAGGGCATGGGCGTGCTTGGACCGCTGTCGTTCATCATCGCCGCGCTGATCGTCTACTGGTCGGGCTGGAACACCGTGTCGTGGTTGCTCGGCCTGCAAATCCTGATGTTTGTCATCTACCTGTTGTGCGGGCGCATGGTGCCGACCGCGCACCTCAACCTCGGCCAGCAAGTGCGCTCGTCGGCGTGGCTGATCGGCTTCTGCGCGTTAACCATCGTCCTCTCCAAGCTCGGCAGTTTCGGTGGTATCGGCGTGCTCAGCCATCCGTTCGACACGGTGATCGTCGCGGTTTGCGCACTGGGCATCTACTACTGGGGCGCGGCCACCGGCGTACCGGCACACCTGATTCGTCTGGAAACCGAAGACGACGAAAACGAAGCCGCTGAATCCTCCACCCATTCGGCAGCGGGCCAACGCCCGGCTCACGCCTGACGTTCACTGAAGGAACGCGTTCATGAAACGACTGCACATCATCGATTCCCATACCGGCGGCGAACCCACGCGTCTGGTGATGAAGGGCTTCCCCGAGCTGCCCGGCAACAGCATGGCCGAGAAGCGCGATGCCTTGCGCGAGGGCCACGATCAATGGCGCCGCGCCTGCCTGCTGGAACCACGTGGCAACGACGTGCTGGTCGGTGCGCTGTACTGCGCGCCGGTGTCGCCGGATGCCACCTGCGGGGTGATTTTCTTCAACAACGCTGGCTACCTCGGCATGTGCGGCCACGGCACCATCGGCCTGGTCAACTCGCTGCATTACCTGGGGCTGATCGAACCGGGCGAGCACCAGATCGACACACCGGTCGGCCCGGTCAGCGCCACCCTGCACGATAACGGCACGGTGACCCTGGGCAACGTCCCGGCCTGGCGCTACCGCAAACAGGTGCCGGTGGACGTGCCCGGCTACGGTCGCGTGTTCGGCGACGTCGCTTGGGGCGGTAACTGGTTTTTCCTGGTCTCCGAACACGGCCAGGACCTGCAGATGAGCAACGTCGAAGCCCTCACCGATTACACCTGGGCGATGCTCAAGGCTCTCGAGGCCCAGGGCATTCACGGTGAGGACGGCGCGCTGATCGACCACGTCGAACTGTTTGCCGATGACGCCCACGCCGATAGCCGCAACTTCGTCATGTGCCCGGGCAAGGCCTACGACCGCTCGCCCTGCGGCACCGGCACCAGCGCCAAACTCGCCTGCCTGGCCGCTGACGGCAAACTCGCCGAGGGCCAGGTCTGGACGCAAGCGAGCATCACCGGCAGCCAGTTCGAAGGGCGCTTCGAATGGCATGGCGAACGCGTGCGCCCGTTCATTACCGGCCGCGCCTACATGACCGCCGACGCCACCCTGCTGATCGACGAGCAGGATCCTTTCGCCTGGGGCATCTGAGTGCCCCCGCTTTCTACCGATCTGAATGAATGTCCCGAGGAGCTACAACAATGAGCGATAACATCTTCACTGGCTGCATTCCCGCGCTGATGACCCCGTGCACCGCCGCGCGCAAACCTGATTTCGACGCACTGGTGGCCAAGGGTCGCGAGCTGATCGATATCGGCATGAGCGCGGTGGTTTACTGCGGCTCGATGGGCGACTGGCCGTTGCTGACCGAGGCTGAGCGTCAGGAAGGCGTGGCGCGTCTGGTGGCCGCCGGGGTGCCGACCATCGTCGGCACTGGCGCAGTCAACAGCCGTGAAGCGGTGTCCCATGCCGCGCATGCGGCGAAAGTCGGCGCCCATGGCCTGATGGTGATTCCACGTGTCTTGTCCCGTGGTGCCTCGGCCACCGCACAAAAAGCCCACTTCGCCGCGATCCTCAACGCCGCCCCGAACCTGCCGGCGGTGATCTACAACAGCCCTTACTACGGCTTCGCTACCCGCGCCGACCTGTTCTTCGAACTGCGCCGCGAACACCCGAACCTGATCGGCTTCAAGGAGTTCGGCGGTGGCGCCGACTTGCGCTACGCCGCCGAAAACATCACCTCGCAGGACGATGCCGTGACCCTGATGGTCGGTGTTGATACGCAAGTGGTGCACGGTTTCGTCAACTGCAACGCCACCGGCGCGATCACCGGCATCGGCAACGCCCTGCCGCGCGAAGTGCTGCAACTGGTGGCGCTGAGCAAGCAAGCGGCCAAGGGCGACGCCAAGGCCCGGCGCCTGGCGCGCGAACTGGAAGCGGCGCTGGCAGTGCTGTCGTCGTTCGATGAAGGCTGCGATCTGGTGCTGTATTACAAGCACCTGATGGTGCTCAACGGCGACCATGAGTACGCCCTGCACTTCAACGAAACCGACGCCCTCAGCGATGCCCAGCGTCGTTACGCCGAGACCCAGTACGCGCTGTTCCGCCAGTGGTACAAAAACTGGTCCGCCGAACAGAACCTCGCCTGACCGCAGCCCCTGCCCCGGTGTGATGCCGGGGCTTCACCTCTTTTATCAAGGAAGCGCCATGACTCTGACAGGCCACATGCTGATCGGCGGCCAAGCCATCGCCGGCAGCCGTGAAGCGATCCGCGCGATCAATCCCGCCACTGACACGGTGCTGAAACCCGCTTACGCCAGCGGCAGCGCTGAGCATGTCGAACAGGCCTGCGCACTGGCGTGGCAAGCGTTTGATCGTTATCGCGAGACCTCCCTGGAGGCGCGCGCCGAATTTCTCGAAACCATCGCCAATGAGATCGAAGCCCTTGGCGATGCGCTGATCGACCGTGCCGTGGCCGAAAGCGGCCTGCCACGCGCACGTATTCAAGGCGAACGCGGGCGCACCTGCGGGCAACTGCGCACCTTCGCCCGCACCGTGCGTGCCGGTGAATGGCTGGATGTGCGGGTCGACCACGCTCAGCCCGAACGCCAACCCGCTGCGCGTGCGGATCTGCGCCAGCGGCAGATCGCGCTGGGGCCAGTGGCCGTGTTCGGCGCCAGCAACTTTCCGCTGGCCTTCTCGGTAGCCGGCGGCGACAGCGCTTCGGCGCTGGCCGCCGGTTGCCCGGTGATCGTCAAGGCGCACAGCGCGCATCCCGGCACCAGTGAACTGGTCGGCCAGGCGCTGGCTCGCGCGGTGAAAAAATGCGGTTTGCCTGAAGGCGTGTTTTCGCTGCTGTTCGGCTCCGGTAACGAGGTCGGCATTGCGTTGGTCAGCGATTGGCGCATCAAGGCGGTGGGCTTCACCGGTTCGCGCAGTGGCGGCCTCGCCCTGAGCCGAGCAGCGCAGGCGCGGCCGGAACCGATTCCGGTGTATGCGGAAATGAGTTCGATCAATCCGGTGCTGCTGTTTCCCGCAGCGCTAGCCACTCGCGGTGAGGCGTTGGCGCAGGGCTTCGTCACCTCGCTGACTCAGGGTGCCGGGCAGTTCTGTACCAATCCCGGGCTGGTCATTGCTCGCCAAGGGGCGGCGCTGGACGCTTTCATCGCCGCTGCCGCCGAAGGGGTCCAGCGCAGCCCAGCGCAGACCATGCTTACGCCGGGGATTTTCCGCGCCTATTCAAGCGCGGTCGCCGCGTTGGCCGAACATCCTCAGGCGCACCGCGTGGCGAGCGGTCTCGCGACTGAAGAACCGAACCAGTGCCAGGCGCAATTGTTCGTCACTCAGGCGCAGGACTTCCTCGCTGACGCACGCCTGCAAGGTGAAATCTTCGGCGCCGCGTCGCTGATCGTACAGTGCGCCAACGACGATGAAATCCGTCAGGTCTGCGAGCACCTCGAAGGCCAATTGACCGCCACCCTGCACCTGGATGACGCCGATCTGGATCACGCCCGGGCCTTGTTGCCGACACTGGAACGCAAGGCCGGACGTCTGCTGGTCAACGGCTGGCCGACCGGGGTCGAAGTGTGCGATGCGATGGTGCATGGCGGGCCGTTCCCGGCCACGTCGGATTCGCGCAGCACCTCGGTCGGCACGGCGGCGATCCTGCGTTTCCTGCGTCCGGTGTGTTATCAGGATTTTCCCGACAGCCTGCTGCCGCAGCCGCTGAAACAGGCGAATCCGCTGCAATTACGGCGCTTGCTCGACGGTCAGAGGGAAGCCTGAACATGCCCGACAACCTCACAGCGGACAACGCCGACATCGCGGTGATCGGCGCCGGCATCATCGGTGTCGCCTGCGCCCTGCAACTGGCACGTCAGGGTAAACGGGTGGTGGTCATCGACCGGCAGCCGCCCGGTCATGGCGCCTCGTTCGGCAACGCCGGGCATCTGGCCACCGAGCAGGTGTTTCCGATTGCCGACGCGTCGATCCTCAAGCGCCTGCCGGCGATGCTGATGGACCCGATGGGACCACTGCGCCTGGACTGGAAGTACCTGCCACGCGCCGTGCCGTGGTTCACCCGCCTGCTGCTGAACCTGCGTCCCGCGCCGTTTCAGCGCACCGTGGCCGGTTTGCGCGCGCTGAATGAAAGCAGCCTCGACGCGTGGAAGCACTTGCTGCACAGCATCGCCCGTCCCGACCTGCTCAAGGAGGATGGCTCGCTGCTGGTGTTCGAGCGCGCCGAGTCGCGGCCAGCGATCGATGCCTTGCAGGCGCGCATGCGTCAGCAGCAGGTGCCGGTGGAGTTGTGGTCGGCCAACGCCGTAAGGAAGCGCGCGCCGCAGCTCAGTGAACAGATTCAGGGCGGATTGTTCTACCCGCGCACCGGGCATTTTCTCGATCCGTATCAAGTGGTGTGTGAACTGGTGAGCGCCGCCAAAACGGCCGGCGTGCAGTTCTTCCAGCAGGAAGTTCAGGGCGGCCAGTTGCAGGAGCATGGCGTGTCGTTGCTCACCGATCAGGGCCGCGTCACCGCGCGGCAGGTGCTGATCGCCTGTGGCGCGCACTCGGCGAAGCTCACCGCGGCGCTGACCGGTAAACGCGTGCCACTGGACACCGAGCGCGGCTATCACCTGATGTTGCCGCACGAGCACGGACGCCTGCCGTTCGCCGTCACCTCGCTGGAGCGCAAGTTCATCATGACGCCAATGACCGGCGGCCTGCGCCTGGCCGGTACGGTGGAGTTCGCCGGCCTGCAGCGCCCAGCGTTCATGGAGCGCGCCTGGCAATTGCATCACTTGAGCAAGGGCTTGTTCCGCCATGATTTGAATGTGGAGGACGCGACGCCGTGGATGGGTTTTCGTCCGTCGCTGCCGGACTCGCTGCCGGTCATCGATAAGGTCTGCGGCGGCAAAGTGCTGCTCGCGTTTGGGCATCAGCATTTGGGGCTGACGCAGGCGGCGGTGACTGCGCAGATGATTACTCAGTTGACATCTCCCTCGGCCAATTCCGGCGTGCCGACACTGGATGCCTATCGACTGGATCGCTTCTGAGATATCGATGAAACGTTTTTGGTTTCATACTGAGCGCCGACCTTGGCCCCGCGCATATGGAACCGACTATGACTTCATCAATGGATACCCAGACACCCGAGCCACAAGCAATCTGCAACCCGATCACCAGCAGCGCGATTTTCATCGTCGCCACGCTGCTGCCCGGCAGCGACGCCGCCAGTCAGGTGCGCGGCTGGTGCGGCGACATCGCCGCCCTCACCCGTTCGGTCGGCAAACGTGTGCCCAACGGCAACTTGTCATGTGTCTGCGGTTTCAGCGCCAGCGCCTGGGACGCCCTGTTCGGCAGCCCTCGCCCGGCCTCGCTGCATCCGTTCCGTGAGTTCGGCGTCGAGGGCCGCCGCGCCGTAGCCACCCCTGGCGACATCTTGCTGCACATCCGTGCCGACCAGATGGACCTGTGTTTCGAACTGGCGACTCAGTTGTGCACTGCACTCAATGGCGCGATCACCGTGGTGGATGAGGTGCAGGGGTTCCGCTACTTCGACATGCGCAGCATCATCGGTTTCGTCGATGGCACCGAGAATCCGGTGGGACGCAAGGCAGACCACTTCACCCTGGTCGGTAATGAAGACCCGGCGTTCGAATCCGGCAGTTATGTGCTGGTGCAGAAGTACCTGCACAAGATGGAGGCGTGGAATGCCTTGAGCGTCGAGGCTCAGGAGAAGGTGATCGGCCGCACCAAGCTGGCCGACATCGAACTCGGTGAAGAGGTGAAACCGAGCAACTCCCACAGCGCCCTGACCACCATCACCAAGGACGGTCAGGAGCAGAAAATCCTGCGCGACAACATGCCGTTCGGTCGCCCGGGCGCTGGCGAGTTCGGCACCTATTTCATCGGTTATGCGCGCTCGCCGGAACCGATCGAGCAGATGCTGGAGAACATGTTTGTCGGCAAACCCGTCGGCAACTACGACCGTTTGCTGGACTTCAGCACGGCAGTCACCGGGGGGCTGTTCTTTGTGCCGTCAGCCGACTTGCTCGAAGACCTCGCGGAGCGCGAGCCCGCGCAGGCGTGACACCGTAGCGCCACGCCCGCCCGTCACTCAGTGTGGCGCGCGCGGGATGGTTTTCAGCAGGTCTTCCGGGCTGATGTGGCCAACCACGCTGCCCGGTTGCGGCATGTTGAGGATGTGGCCTTTCATCTTGCCGATGATGTGCATCTCGCAGGGCTTGCAGTCGAACTTCAGGGTCAGCACTTCGTCGCCGTGAATCAGCTGCATCGGCGCGACTTTGGTGCGCACGCCGGTCACGCCTTTGGCCTGTTTCGGGCACAGGTTGAACGAGAAACGCAGGCAGTGCTTGGTGATCATCACCGGCACTTCACCGGCCTCTTCGTGCGCCTCGTAGGCCGCATCGATCAGCTTCACGCCATGACGGTGGTAGAAGTCGCGGGCCTTCTGGTTGTAGACGTTGGCCAGGAACGACAGGTGCGACTCCGGGTACACCGGCGGCGGCGTGGTTTCGGCCTTGCGGCTGCCACGTGGATGCGCGGCGACGCGGGCGGCGGTCAGGGCTTCGATGACTTCACGGCGCAAGGCCTTGAGCTGCGAGTTCGGAATGAAAAACGCCTGCGGCGCATCGAGCTTGATGTCGGTGGCGTGGTACTGGGTGGTACCGAGCTGGCCGAGCAGATCTTGCAATTGCTCCAGCGCCTGTTCCGGCTTGTTGGCGACACCGAACGGACCGTTCAGGGTCACGCTGGCGCTGATCCCCTCTTCACTGGTCGCGGTCACTTCCAGCTGTTCTTCGCGCAGACGCGCGACCCAGCTCAATGCGACACGACGCTCCGCAGAGGTCTTCTGCAGCGCCTGTTGCCAGTTGTGGTCGAGGTTGCGGTTCAGCGGATGGTTCGGCCGCAGTTTGTACAGGCCTTCGGGCATTTCGTTCGGCTCGACGCGGTAGCGATAGCGCTTCTCGCCGTCTTCTTCGAACTCGCCTTTGGGCTCGGCGATGTTGGCGCGGAAACCCACGACTTCACGCTTGACCAGCACATTGAGGCCGTCGCCGTTGGACAGCGGCTCTTGCGTCACCACCTGCAGGTCACGCTTGCCGACTTTCTCGACCGTGCCCACCGGCAGGCCGGTGAAGGTCGGCGAGTCGAACGCGCCGATGTCGATCTTGCGATCGGTGACGAAGTAGTCGGTGCTGCCACGGTGGAAAGTCTTTTCCGGGTCCGGCAGGAAGAAGTGCGCGGTGCGGCCGCTGGAAGCGCGGGCCAGGTCCGGGCGGTCCTCAAGGACGTCGTCGAGGCGCTGGCGGTAGTAGGCAGTGATGTTCTTCACATAGCCCATGTCCTTATAGCGACCTTCGATCTTGAACGAGCGCACACCGGCTTCGACCAGCGCGCGGATGTTGGCGCTCTGGTTGTTGTCCTTCATCGACAGCAGGTGTTTTTCGTAGGCGATCACCCCACCCTTTTCGTCTTTGAGGGTGTACGGCAAACGGCAGGCCTGGGAGCAGTCGCCACGGTTGGCGCTGCGCCCGGTCTGCGCGTGAGAGATGTTGCACTGCCCGGAGAACGCCACGCACAGTGCGCCGTGGATGAAGAATTCGATCGCGGCATCGGTTTCGTCGGCGATGGCGCGAATTTCTTTGAGGTTCAGCTCACGGGCCAGCACCAGCTGCGAGAAACCGGCCTGATCGAGGAACTTCGCCCGCTCCAGCGTGCGGATGTCGGTCTGGGTACTGGCATGCAGCTCGATCGGCGGAATGTCCAGTTCCATCACGCCCAGGTCCTGGACGATCAGCGCGTCGACACCGGCATCGTACAACTGGTGGATCAGCTTGCGCGCCGGCTCCAGTTCGTTGTCGTGCAGGATGGTGTTGATGGTGGTGAAAATGCGCGCGTGATAACGACGGGCAAATTCCACCAGCTCGGCGATTTCGCTCACCTCGTTGCAGGCGTTATGGCGCGCGCCGAAGCTCGGGCCACCGATGTACACGGCGTCGGCGCCGTGCAGGATCGCCTCGCGGGCAATCGCCACGTCACGGGCGGGGCTGAGCAATTCCAGATGATGCTTGGGCAAGGACATAGTTTTTTTAGTCAGGCTGTCACGGTTAAGGCGCGCATTGTAGCCGCGAAACGCCCGAGCGGCACGCCTGTGCTGCCAAGTGGCAGATGACCTCGCTCCAATCCGACACGAGAGTCTCCCGTAGGAGTGAGCCTGCTCGCGATGATGGTGGCACAGTCAACGTTGATGGTGGCTGATTTACCGCTATCGCGAGCAGGCTCACTCCTACAGGGGGCGGTCAGGCCTTGGCGGCCATCGCCGTGACTTCCACGCGCATGCCTTCCACCGCCAGCGACGCCACGCCCACCGCGGCGCGCACCGGCCATGGCTTGGCGAAGAAGCGCTTGTAGACTTCGTTGAAAGCCGCGCGATCGGCCATGTCGGTGAGGTAGATGGTCAGGTGCATCACGCGATCCATCGAACTGCCCGCCCGCTCCAGCGCCACTTTCAGCGCCTGCAGGGTGCATTCGCTTTGCAGGGTGATATCGCCCAGCTCCAGGCTGCCGTCGGCGCGGGTCGGGATCTGGGTCGAAACCAGAATGCCGTTGAAACCGACAACGTCGGAGGAAATCGAATCCGCATCCGGATCAGGGGTGAAGCTGAGGTCTTGATTAGCCATGAAAGTCTCTTGTCTGGAGAGATTGAGGGGCGCCGGCCAGCAACGCACCGGGACTTTTCGCCGGGGAGTTTACAACAGTCCCCCGCTTTGGCTCAGGCAACTGTCAGCCCCAGCCACAAATCGCGCGCATAAAAAAACGCCAGCCCTTTCGGACTGGCGTTTTTTCTGAATATGGCAGGGGCGGCTGGATTCGAACCAACGCATGGCAGGATCAAAACCTGCTGCCTTACCGCTTGGCGACGCCCCTGTATCTCAAGCTCTGTAACAAGCTCTGCGAGAATGGGCCGCAATTTACCAACCTTTTTTTGATCTGGGAAGCCCTGAGTGCAAAAAAATTTGTTTTAAAACAGCCAGTTATTTCTGAGCCAAGGCAAGCGCCACGATTCACTTCGACAGATTCAGCGCAATCGCCTCGCGAATCAGTGCTTTCAAGGCCGGCTCATCGACCTGGTCGCCCTCATGAAAATCTATCGCCCGGCGGGTGTTGCCCTCAAGACTGGCGTTGAACAACCGCGCAGGATCGGCCAGCGCCGCGCCCTTGGCGAAGGTCATTTTGACTGCCGCCTTGTAGGTCTCCCCGGTGCAAATGATGCCGCCCCGCGACCACACCGGAACACCCCGCCACTTCCACTCCTCCACCACCTCGGGATCGGCCTGATGAATGACCTTGCGAATCTCGCCGAGGATGGCACCGCGCCAATCGTCCAGTTCAGCGATTCGTGCGTCGATGAGTGCCGAGGCGTCGGTGGGTGGTTTTTCAGGTCTCATGGCGAGCGTTCTCTTCGATGTGGTTTACAAGCCAATTTGCTTGAACCCCTCACGCATCCCTTGATCCGCTTGCACGCACCATTGCTTGAGGCTCAGATCCGGCGGCAGGTTGCCTTGCAGACTCTTGTATTGACCGTCGGCCAACACTTCGCCTTTGCGACCGAAACTTTCGTTCTTGTCGCCATCAGCCTTGTCGAACGCGCCCGGCATATTCGCAACGAACGCCACCATCTTGTTGGCGTTTTCCGTGCTGTCCGCTTTCAGGTAGCCCTTGTCGACGCAATGCTTGATCAGGCCCGACATGTTGCGACCGGAGTCGTACATGCCTTTCAGGGTAGCGGGATCTGGCGCTTCTGCGCGGGCCAGAGTGGAGAGGCCGAAAGTGGCGGTCAGTGCGAGGATCAAAGAAGTGGCTTTCATATTTATTCCTTTAACATCCAGAGAGTTTTGAGTTCCATCGTTACTTCAATGCCCGACCTACTCGTACAGCCTGACTTTGATCCAGCATGCAAAACCAACGGTTTGTTGGTTGGCATCAATATTCAGGCGATGCAGTAGAACGACTTCATTCATGCTTCAGCTACCCTTCAAACAAGGAACCTGCCGCCCTGCAAAAGGCAATCGGTCCACAAGATATGGATTCAGCTGGTAACAGCCCCTTTCGGACCACTGGCAATCAGTGCGGCACCGCAGGCGGTTTTCATGCCGTCGAGTGCGATGGGCACGCCATCGACGGTGTAGGTGCTGCTACCCTCGGCAATCGGGAAAATCCCTTTGCACAGCGGGCAATTGACCTTGTGACCGAGCCCGGCAATCGGCTTGCCGTTGAGGTCGGTTTGAGAGAAGGCTTCGAGAACCTTGCCACCGTGGCTGGTGGAGTCTCCCAGGCGAATGGCATCTTTCATGTTGTCACTCCTTTGACCTTTGAGCTGGGTGGCGTTACTCCACCATCCAGCTGTCTTCAAACCATTCGGGGTCGAGCATCAATTTCGCACGTGGGCAGGCTGCGACAACTCATGACTAGCGCCAGCATCAAAACATCAGCCTGGTCGCCCCGGCATGACCAGAAACGCGGCAAAGCTTTCCGCTACCTGGTCAATTTCACCGGTTTCGTGAGACCACAAGACCACCACCGGCCCTCCTGCCTGACCCTTTACCGCATAGTTGAAGCAGTAATAATCCCCCGTGCCAAACTCAGCGAACGGCAGAAGTCCTGAAAAGTCAGTAGAGATATCGGAAAAATTCTCCAGCCACTCCTGCCAGTCCTTTTTAAAGTGATGATCGATCGATTCCCAGGTCTTCCTTGGGTCACGAGCGTCCAGAACGGGGAAAATCGTTAACGATCCCAGTGACTTTCCGTTATTTGAAAGAAGCCAATCGGAAAAGGACTTTGGCATTGTTCGGCCCAGTTTCTTTTCTTCTTCCTGAATAGCGTCTGTCGTTGTACCAATCACACGTGTCTTAGACCTTGTTTTTCGCCAGTGACGGACATGTACGCTGGTGTTGCCATGGGGATGCTCTCCTTGCCTGAAAAAACACAACCGACAGGCACCATTGCCTGCCCGGGTACCTGCTCGGATATCAAGTTCCGTGCCAGCCATCATCTAGCCATTTCGGATCAATGGGTTGGCGGCAATACCTTCGCGTTCCGGGGTTTAAACTTCGATAAACAGAAAAAAGTGCGCAAAAAGTTGCGCAGTACTGTGCAACTTCTTGCGCACTTGGCTGGAGGGCTTGATTTAGAGAGGCTTGAAGGGAGTTCTCGGGTGAAATTGGCGAAGCAACTGCGCAACTTTTTGCGCAGTTGCGGTGTTTAGATTTTCGGCACTGACGATGCCAATTGCAGTGGACGGTAAGCATCCACCAAGTGCTGGGAATCGCGTGGATGCTCCTTCGCGAGCAAGCCCGCTCCCACAGGTTTTGCGTCCGCCACAGTATTCTCGAACACCGCAAAACCCAATGTGGGAGCGGGCTTGCTCGCGAAGGCGCCAGCCCAGTCAACAAAGAACCCGAGACGACCGCCATCAGCAGTCTGCGCTCGCCCGCCGCCATCACCTCCATTGCTTCGGACATTGATGATCAGGTTGAGCAGGACTTGCTGCAATTCGACCCGGTCGGCCCATACCGCAGGCAAGTCGCTGGCCAATTGTGCGCTGACCACTGCCCCGCATCACGCCGCCTCACCGCGCGTGAACCCGACCATTTCGCCCACCACCGCGTCGCAAAGCATCTTCGCCCGGCCTTTGCCGAGCGAAGATGCAATCCCCCTCATGCCAGCCCAAGCCCCGCACGCCCCAGCGAATTCAGACTCTCCACAGCAAAACGCTCCACCCACGACCGCTCATAATCCTCACGCGGAAAATCATCCGGCGAAGCGCCCTGCTCGAATGCCCTGAACACATCCCGCGCATAACGCAGATTCTTCGGACACATCGGCGCCGCCGGCACGTACATCACGTTGCCCCAGCCTTGCTGGTTCTGCACCGGCGCGACGCTATGGATTACATCGCAATGCCACCACACCGAATCACCGGCCTGCACGTCCGGAATCGGACTCAAGCCCTCCACCAACAGCGGATGCCATTGCCTCGATACCGGCAGCACCTTGCCCGGCGCCACACCACACAACTCATCTTCGGACACGTCATCGAGCAGCGGCCGCAGCAGCAGGTAGGCCATCGCCTTGGGGATCGGCAAGGTGTGCAGCACGCCTTGCTCGGCCTGCATATCCGACAGCGCAGTCCAGCCCTGAAACGTGCGAAACGCCGAACACTTGACCGTGTCCTTGTAGGCGTATTCGTCCACCTCGGTACGAAACGCCGCGTCCCACGGGTCGTAGGCCGCGAAGTCGTTGCTGTAGATTTTGTCGAAGACTTTCAGATACGCCGGATGCAGCCAGCGCTCCAACGCCCCGGAATCGGTATGCGGCCCAAGGCCTTTTGAGTGTGTACCCGGCGGACGCCGGCGCACCCGATCCGGATACAGCGCATTGATGTCCGGATTGAACCAGTCCTGACCGTGCGAATGAGTCTTCCACAATCGATTGAGAAACGCCTGCGCCGTGCCCATCCGCTCATGCTGGCGCAACTGCATTTGCGACGCCGACCAGTAGATCGGAAAAATCTCCGGCCGCGACGCCTCCAGGCTGCCGAAAAACTGGTCGACCGGCCCGCGATACAGCGCATCGAACCGGTTCCTGTCGAGGTAATCCAGCAAGCCTTGGTCCCACTGCAGCACCTGCTCGCGGGGGAAGTGATTGCGGATCACCACGCAACCACGACGCTTGATCAACGCCAACTGCTCGGCAGTCACTGTGCCGCCGGCGATGTCGGCGAACTCCAGCACCGGCCAGCCCGACCCGGTCTGTGCCTCCTGCGCTTTGATCGACGCAATCTCGCCGGCAATAAACTCACTGACCTCGGCGAACAGCCCCTGCACATCGCCGATCTGCGCGCGCAAGGTGCGTTTCATTGTGACGATGCTGTCGCGGTAATTCTCCGGCAGCGTTGCGCTCTCGAATGCCTGGTATTTGCTCATCGGGGGACCTGCAGACCTTGTTGTTGGTGCAGGTATGGGATCACTTCCGAGGGTGGCGACGGCAGCCTGATTTGCCGCGTCGGCTAATACGATTGTGGCGTTTAGCAGCGCGCCGCTTACAGAAAGTGATGACCGTGCTGACGGCGAAACTCTGAAGGTGTAAGCCCCTTCAACGCCTTGAACTGCCGATTGAACAGCGCCAGCGACGAATACCCCACTGCCTCGGCAATCAACGAAACCGTCGAATGCCCCTGCATCAACAGCGCACAGGCGTGTCCGACTCTCAGGCGCACGATGTAGTCCAGCGCCGTGCAGCGCGTATGACGGCGGAACATCCGATGGAACGCCGACACACTCACGCACGCCATCTCGGCCAACGCGGGAATGCTGATGGCCTCGGTGTAGTGACCGTGCACGTAATCGAGAACCCGATGGATTCGCGGGTCTTCGACAATCTGACTGCCAGCCTGCGAGCTCGACGCAGAGGGGATTCGCCTGGCATCGACGTCCCGCGTCAGTTTGCTCAACACGGTCAACAGCGCGATCAAACGCTCGGACGGCTCCTGCTCGACCATCGCCTCGATCAGCGGCCGAATCTCCCACGACGCCACCGCACTGAAACTCAACGCCTGCCGCGCCGCCGCGAGCAATTGCCGAACCGATCCCATTTCCGGAAACAACGTCACCAACGACTCCGCCCACTCCGTCGAAAACCAGATCACCAGCGCCACATGCGGTTGCCCATGGTCGACCCGCTCCGCCGACGACCAGCTATGCGGCACATTCGGCCCGACCAGAATCAGATCGCCGTCATCGTAAGGCGCGACGTCATTGCCGATATAGCGATGGCCACGGCTGTTCAACGTCAGCGTCAGCTCGTACTCGGGATGGTGATGCCATTCGAACGGAATCGCCTCCGGCAAACGGCGGTTCAGCAGCGTCCAGGAGGCAGTGGTTTCGGTGGGGATTTTTTCGAAACTGGGTTTCATGGTGAACGATTCTGCTCTTTGGCGTGGGTGGCTCGCCATGATCGTATCACCGTCATCGAAACGCTCAAGCCGCGAATCGGCAATTTTCTCGCTGGTGTTTAAGGTTTTGCCAGAGCCGTTTAAAGACACCCAGTGTTACGTCATCCCAGGCTACAACGCCTTGCGCCATTGCCTACGACTACGCCAGAATCCGCCGGCTTGTGCGCCCAGGGTGCGGGTTCTATCGTGGGTCGGTCGCTGAAAAGCAGCGATCGGGTTTGGTAGCCCGGCTTACCTGTCGCATAGCAATCCTATTTGCAGGGACGGTTTCGTCCGCTGTTTTTATGGTGGCCATGCGTAGGGCATCTTCGGATGCGCCGGGTATCCAGGTGACCGGTCTACCAACCTGCGTTTGGCCACCACCCTTCGTTTGGTAGCGAAGGTGATGGCTCCACCTTATTCATCCTGGAGCTTCACCTATGTTCAAAGTCACGCCCAATCCACCCGAAACCGAAACGGTCTCCCCCTACGAATCCCCCGATTCCCGAAAACTCAGCGAAGCCGCCGAACGCGCCCTCGACCACTACCTCAACCCCGCCAGCCAGATCATGGCCACGCCCTACACACCCAACACCATGTTCCTCGCCAACCCCAAAATCGCCACCGAGGAATTGCTGGCGAACGCCAGTGAATCACTGGGTTCGGCGACGGTGATGTTGGGGGATGTGGCGGCGTTGGTAGAGGGGCCGATTCGCAAGACGCTACTGGGCATTGCGCAGGTGGTGATGCTCGGGGAACTGGCGGTGAATCAGGCGTTGGATAATGTTGTGCCGACGGCGTAGCGAACGCTCCCTCCTTGGCGCTCTATTGTGAGGGCCAAGGAGGGATCAGTCAGAAACAGAAATGCCTGATTCGTCTGCTTTCGGCCAATAGCGGCCGTTCTAGGCGGATTGCTCTCAGATTTCCAGACATAACAAAAGGCTCATCGTAAGGTATCGACGTCTCCAGAAAAGTCGAGCTTACGCACCTTGCTACTCATTTGCGGGCGATTATCTTCACCCTCTGTTCTCATGAGCGCATCGGAACGACTTGCGGGCATAGCGTTAAGCCATCATCATCGCCTTGCCGAAATGGCTCAAATTAAGGAGATCACAACATGGCAGTACGAAATATATTTGCTTTCTATAATAATAAAGGTGGCGTTGGTAAAACTACACTGTGTCAGAACGCAGCCAGTCTATACGCTGAGAATAATCCGGATCAATTAGTCCTAGTTATAGATTTGTGCCCCCAAGCCAACATATCTCAATTCTTCCTTGGCGGAGCTCATGTCGGATATGCAGCTAATCAAAGGCTGCAATCACAGGCAACTAGGCGGAACGTGGTAGGCTTTATGGATTGGCTGATTAAGGGGAATTCAGGATTCACCAGCCTGCCAACTAGCTATATGACTCAGGTCTCTCAATACAACGCTCATGTAACTCCGAATTTACATTTGATTGCGGGTGACTCTTTCCTTGAGTCGCAAACGCTTGCGCTCAATTTTCAAACTATGAATCCTGGCAATATACATGCCTGGAAAGAGTACGTGACTGCGATTGAGAGACTATGCGCGCTAGAGCTTCAGAAATCTGAATACAGCGATATGACTGTTTTTATTGATTGCAATCCTAGCTTTTCAATTTATACACAAATGGCTTTGGTTTCATCAACATCTTTAATCGTTCCAATGATGGCTGATTTCAGTTCGCTCGAAGGAATTAAAGGCATACTCATGCTGCTTTACGGCAAATACCCATCTTCTGCCGCGCAAAAATACGCATCCAATGTAATAACGTTTAATAGTCAAGTTAGTAGCTTTGGCTTGAAGCTTCCGACGCTTTATGAATTACCATTTAATAATTTCACGGTAAATTCTGGTGTTGCTAGCGCATACGAGTCGGTTAGATTGGAGTTGATTAATTATGCATGGTCGCAATACCAAGCAGACCCCTCTATTTTTGCGACTGTAACAACAGCTCCAGCAAATCTAGCGCAGTGGGAAAATTTATACACTTCAAATATCAAGGACTTTCATACAGCTGGTAAAGTTTCTGCAAGTTTGGGCATTCCACTACATCGCCTTCCATCGCAAAGTAGCTATCTGATGCCTAACGGGCAGAATATTGGGCTGCCCCCAAAAAACTATAAGGAATCCTTGGATCACCTGACGGCCTTCGTACAAAAGCTCGCTTAATGATCGATTAGAAACTATCGAGATAAATTGTGGGTGCTTTAGGCACCTGCAGCTGATGGATGGGGCAAGCTACTGGAAAGCCAATTTTAGCTGGTGGCCTTGCCTCTTATAATCAGTGGAATTTAAAATTACTGCAATTATTAAGAAACAGAATGCCTTAAATTTAATGTAGCGGTATTTAATAAATGTATTTCTGAGCTGGCGAGAAGCTCCTTTTGGCCCAAAGCTGCCTTTCGCGTAGGGCAGCAATAGGTTATCGCGCGTCTAAGGAACTAGCAGCGAAGCAGGTGACATCGACTGAAACCTATTGTTAGTTATTTACTAACTCCTTAAGCTTCTCACGTGTGGTCTGGCAGAGCACGTTAAACCGATGTGACTGCCGCTCCTCATAGAAAAAAATCCCCTCGCTGCGTGTCGGTGCCGCAATCATCGCAGATACTGACTCACCAATTGCATCAATAATATCTTTGGGAGCTATTGACCATGCATCGTTATTAAAATGAATAAAATTGTTCCTATATCCATTTAGCTTGCTTATCAACTCCCTCTCTATTCCGGATTCTTTATCAAATAGCCTGTCGAATCACGCCATAAAGTTGTCGATCTGGGTATTGGGTAAGTCTTTGTTTTTTTCGTACGCTTCTAACCACTTATCGCGGCTCTTCGGTTTCAACGTATCAAAACTTGCACTGCCTCGAAGAGCGATGCATACAGAACTTTGCAGGGCAGAATGAGCAGCGATGACGGCCCACTTCCAACAGGTCGCAGTCATTGGCACCCCCTGTATCTGAACAAGAAGTAGCTCGAGCGAAGTTTCCAGATCAATAAAACGGTCGAACCGAATATAATCTTTCATGTTGTGCCAACCCTTCATGGCGCCTAAAGGAGCGACTTCATAGGACTGCCGTAGCCGCGTAATCGCATCTGTATTCGCTTTGGCATTCGTACCCAGGGTTTCCATGGCCACTAGTGCGTTATCGGCGACACGCCCTAAGCCATTTCCTGAAAGCCATCTAGCGATCTCTTCTATAGTCGGCAGTTACGGTTAATTATTTTAGCTCAGCTAGTGTCATTAGCTCTTGTACTATCACTCGTAAATCAGCCATCATCCTGTCGATATCCTGCCGCTGAGCAATGAACCGACGGCTGTGCGCTGACATATCTCCAACATCTTTAAGTCGTGGAAGTGCGGATTTAGCATTCTTGCTAAGATTCCACTCTTTTTGCGCAGTAAGCGAAGATATTAGATCGCGCAAATAAAAAAAGTCGCCCTGGACGGTCTTTATATGGTCAGCCAAGCCATACTTTTCATAGACCTCGATGATCAGTGTTTCCACTAGACGACGTATCATTACCGCCGAAGCGTCATACCAACCGTGCTCGTATGAACCGTTGATCTGATGCACCAAGCGTTCAAGATATCCCCGACTATTACGTACGAGGGAAAAATAAATAACTGGTTCTTCAGGGCTTGGCGCTCCTTCCTCGGGAGGAGGATTTTTTGCCCTAACGCTCTCTCTAAGCTCCCTGACACTTTGAAGTGCACGCTCGATACTCATTCAATTAGCCCATAAGTGGCAGATGCTTAGCCATGCTCTCGAAGATCTTGTCGATCTGTTCAGGGCTGCTATCAGGTGAAATGTGGATCTGAATGTCTACGTGCAGCTTAGGACTAAAACTGCGCGCCTCTCTCCGATCATTAACACCCGCTACTTCTGCGAAGTCTTGTATTTTTGCCGAAGGCACGCTCGTTGCTGGCTTGCCGACTGCATTGGAAGAGCGTGTTGAAGTTTTCGCAGTCTTTACCGCCCCATTGCTTGATTTTGGCGGCGTAGTTTTTTCCTTCGCGCGCGTTAGATCCGCCTCAAGTAGCATCATGTACGTCGCACTGTAGGCTCTAGCCGCAGACTCTCCCACCTTGGCATCTCGGGCAAACCAAGCGGCTATATCCTTCAGAGGTGCATTCAAATCTGAAAATAGGTCGAGCAGTTCCCGCGGATATGCTGCTTCGAGAATGGCCTTGCAAACTGCTGGATACTTATTGTCGTCCCGCCACTCATAAGCAAGGTCAGTTGGCTTTCCTGAGTCATCAATCAGGCCAAAGACGCGAAGAGGTGGAATAATATTAGCGCTGGCTGATCTCTCGCCCATACCAAGCGCTGATGCGATATAACTTGGCGTTACCTTTTCTGGAGTGCGCTGCTTGAACTTGTCCCGTAGAAGAAACCAATTATTCATCGGGATCTTCGGATAGCCCTTCTTTTTTTCGTCAGCCATAACACTCTCCACCACGTGAGTAGACGAAGCCCTCCCATGCGCTAAGGTGGCTTCCTTCATCGATCCAATGTAGACCACAGAATCGTTAAGCGCGACGGCGTCTCGGCGTGGGACTGAGACCAGCCAACTGAGTATCGCCACAATATTTTCGGATAGCGTAAATTCCCTGTCTTACGGCCTGCGACCTTGATGTAATTCGAGCTTAGCTTTACCGAACTCATCACGACTGTTCCATCGCTATGATTCAAATAAACGCTCACGCTCATCAGGGGCTGCTTTTGGCCGAAAGCAGCCGCTTATGCGCGAAAGCTTTCGGTCAGACATTGCTAGAGTTCTCACACGGCTTGGGAGGCTTCGGTGTAGTGCGGGTCATAATCCTTGGCAGGTTTTACGGTCACCTCAATCACCTCTGGGCCATACTTGTTCGCCAGGAAGCGTTCCCGATAAAGGTAGAAGGCTGCATCACAGACTTTCATAGTGAAGTACGCGTTGAAACCTCCGCCAACAGCTGCGCCCACAGCGGGAATTGTTTGTGCAAGCTTTGCTTTCGTAAGACGTATGCCCAGAGCTTTGGCGATTTCTTGGATGATTTTCACGAAAACGCTTTTTTCCAGCTCCTTCCAAGTCGCTTTCTTTGCTACATCCTGAGAAATCTTGATCAGTTGGGCCATGGCAAGTGCCTTCGAACTGTCGGTGGGAGAGGAAGCAAGGCCAAGCACGTTGAAGGCGAACAGTCGCTCCTCCTGACGTGAGGTATCAAAACCGTAATAGGCAGCGTACTCGCCGATCGCCCGAAGGTTGAGTGTGATCAACGCCGGGATATCGACTGCCAGACCAGGTAAGCCCACGACCCCTGCCCCTGCCCCTTCTACCAGAGCGATACCCTTATATTTAGCGCCAAGGAATCCGACGACCTTATCGATTTGCTCCAGATCCAGATCGTGAATATCTTTATGAGCTTTAATCGTGCTGTGCCCGTCGCCACGAAACTCTTCAAAAATTGCTTCTGGTCTTACGCTCCACTGGGCTGCGTCGTGGCAAACGCTCGTCAAGCCCTCAATTGCGCCTTGGATCGCAGGGCCTACACCGGGAGCCTTGAACAAAAGATCACCTGCTTTGTCCAGCGGCTGGTTTATCACCTTCAGTGCTTGGCCGAACCAGCCAATGTCAGGCTCCTTCCAGCTGTGAATTTCCTTGAGTGCGTGTTGCTCATATTTGCTTAGCTTCGACATTCTGAATCCTTGGATGGTGAATCAATCATCAATGATCTCGAAAGGCCATTATGCCGTGATTCAATTTCCGCTGCCTATTTTCCAGATACTGCGGCTACGCAATGAGCATAATTCCATGCGTTTAAAAGTACGCAGAAGCATCGTTCCTGACGCTGGAGCACAGAAGATACGTTTGCCGACCACTTATCAAGAAGTGTCCGCTTCTGGCAGTAAGCGGACGAAACACCAGCGACTCAATCCCCATCACGAATCTGTCACCACAGACTGCTAACCTTCAGCCTCCTCCAAGAGCCCCCAACCCAAGGTGCCCCCAAGGTGTCCCCACCCCCGCCTCGCCAAAAAATCATCCTCCGCTCCGAAAACCTCCACTCCGAAGACTTCGGCGCCCTCTTCTCCCGGCTCTTCGGCAATCGCTACGCCGACAATCCACCAATCCCCTCCAACATCATCATCGGCGGTGTCTACGGGCGGCACGACGGCGTCAGTTTCCGGCGCATGCATTACCACGGTGATTTCACCGTCACCTTCCCCGACCCACAGGACGAGATCACTTTTGTGATTCCCACGGCGGGCAAGATTGTGTTCAACCACCGCACCGAGTCCGTCGGTGTGGCGCAGGTGGGGTTGGCGATTGATAAGGCGGATATCCGTTCGATGCGGTTTCTCGACAATCACGCGCAACACGGGATTTCGGTGAATCGGGGGCAGTTGACGGAGCGGTTGGCGGCGTTGTTGGGGCGGCCGATTGTGCAGAAGATTGTGTTTGAGCCGGTGGTGGATCTGCACACGGCGGCGTTTCAGGGGATCAAGGCGTTGATTGATCTGGCGACGGGGACGGAGTTTGATCTGTTGCTCAATAGCGGCACGCTGATGCCGTCGCGATTGCGCGAGATGTTGATCGATGCGGTGCTGGAGGCGTGGCCGCACAATTTTACCGAGGCGTTGTGCCAACCGGCGCCGAGGGTGGCGCCGCGGCATGTGAAGTTGGCGATGGAGTTTATTCAGGCGCATCCAGAGCAACTGGTGAGTGGCGTGGAGTTGGCGCGGTTGAGCAATGTCAGTCAGCGCGCCTTGCAGGAGGGCTTTCGGCGGTTTGTCGGGATGTCGATTGTGGCGTATCAGCGGCAGGTGCGACTGGAGCGGGCTTTCCAGGCGCTGGGGCAGCGGCATTCGGCGTCGGTGACGGAGGTGGCGTTGCGCTTCGGGTTCAGTAATGTCGGGCGGTTTTGTCAGTATTTTCAGCAGGCGTATGGGGTGAGTCCGGCGCAGTTGAGGGGGCGGGGTTGATTGGTTTATCGGCGGGGATGCTGGTGGATCAGTTGATGGTGATGTTGGCTGACATGGCGCCTTCGCGAGCAAGCCCGCTCCCACGGGGTTAGTTGGTGGACTCAAGATTGGCGGCTGGTCGGTGCCATGGGGTTATGTGGCGGACTCAGGTTTGGCGGCTGGCCGGGATCTGAATGTGGGAGCGGGCTTGCTCGCGAATGCGGTGGGTCAAGCGAGGTGATGTTGGCTGACATGGCGCCTTCGCGAGCAAGCCCGCTCCCACAGGGTTAGTTGGTGGAATCAGGATTGGCGGCTGGTCGGTGCCATGGGGTTATGTGGCGGACTCAGGTTTGGCGGCTGGCCGGGATCCAAATGTGGGAGCGGGCTTGCTCGCGAATGCGGTGGGTCAAGCGAGGTGATGGTGACTGACATGGCGCCTTCGCGAGCAAGCTCGCTCCCACAGGGTTAGTTGGCGGACTCAAGACTGGCGCTGGTCGGTGACAGGGCTGATGTGCTGGACTCAGGTTTGGCGGCTGGCCGGGATCCAAATGTGGGAGCGGGCCTGCTCGCGAATGCGGTGGATCAGCCAAGGTGATGGTGACTGACATGGCCTCTTCGCGAGCAAGCCCGCTCCCACAGGGTTAGTTGGTGGAATCAGGATTGGCGGCTGGTCGGTGCCATGGGGTTATGTGGCGGACTCAGGTTTGGCGGCTGGCCGGGATCCAAATGTGGGAGCGGGCTTGCTCGCGAATGCGGTGGGTCAAGCGAGGTGATGGTGACTGACATGGCGCCTTCGCGAGCAAGCTCGCTCCCACAGGGTTAGTTGGTGGGCTCAGGACTGGCGCTGGTCGGTGCCATGGCTGATGTGATGGGCTCAGGATTGGCGGCTGGCGGGGATCTGAATGTGGGAGCGGGCTTGCTCGCGAATGCAGTGGGTCAGGCGAGGTGATGGTGACTGACACGGCCTCTTCGCGAGCAAGCCCGCTCCCACAGGTTTTTGCGGTGACTCAGGGTTGGCCGTTCCCTGCTCCACCATATTTTGCTGGTGCTTTGTCAATGGTGGTCATCCTTGACCTTGCGCTGTTGTCCCTGCTTTAGAACGCGTAACTGGCCTTGAGGCTGCCGCTGAAGCCGTGGCTGTCACCGCCGCCGCTGGCACCGGCTTCTGCGCCGACGCTGACGGCGCCGAGGCTGGCCATCAGGTTGACGCCGCCGCTGAACTGGTCGCGGTTGTCGAAGGCGGCGCGTTGTTCGATGTCGAGGCCCAGCAGGTGGCTTTGGCTGTTGACGTCGTTGTTGCCCAGGGTGCGTTCGTAGCCGACTTGTACGCCCGGCACCAGTTGCCACGCGCCTATCGCCACCGGGCCGAACGCCACGTTGAGGTTGGCGACGGCGCTGCGGCGGGTGGCGGTGTTATCGTCGACGTCGAGTGACAGTTCGCTGCCCTTCTCTTGGAAGCCTTTGAGGTCGAGGTGGCTGATGCGCACGCCGAGACTCGGTTCGAGGATCATGCCGTTGACCGGAGCGCGATAACCCAGCGCCAGCGTCGCGCCGGTGAGGTTGCCGTGGGTGTCGCCCTTGGCCGTGCCGAGGCCGCCGCCGAGGTCGCGTTTGCTGTCGTAATCGACGTAGCCGGCGCTGGCATTGGCGTCGACGAAGAGCCCGCGTTCCAGACTGGTGAAGCCGTAACGCGCACCGAGGTTGAAGAAGGTGAAATCGGTATCGGCCTCGCCGCCCGCGCCGCCGACGGTGCCTTTGCTGTAGCCGAAACCGCCGCGTGCGCTGAGTTGTTCGGAGAAGCGCTGGGTGATGCCGACCATCAGGCCTTGGCTGTGTTCGTTGCTGCTCTCGGCGTGGGACGAGCCGTCGGTGCCGAGGTAACCGGCGAGCGCGGTGGTCCACAAACGGTATTGCCCGACTTTCAGATCGGTGCCGCTGGCGTAAGGCGCGGCGGCTTGTTCGATCAACGCGTTCTGCCGCAGCAGGTAGCTGGCGGCGTCGGCGTGAACCTGGCCGCCGACCTGGGACTCGACACCGCCGAGGGTGCCGGCGTCGATCGCCGATTGCAGGTAGTAGTTGTAGGCGCTGTAGGTGCCGGACAGGTTGCTGTTCTGCAATTCGCGGAGCAATTCGGCACCGGCAGCGGCGTTGCCGATCAGCCCGGCCTGACCCGGCAGGCTGTTGTACTCGACCAGTTTGCCGCGCAGCACGTAAATGGTTTCCTGCGACAGGCCGAGGCCTTGCTTGAGGTAGTTGTCCATGCTGCCGTATTCGGCGGTGACCTCGTCGAGACCGGCCTGCAAGTAGCTGGCCTGCACGCCAAGCAATGGCGCGTAGACCGAAGCCATGCTCGGCGGCAGCGCCTTGAGGGTCGCGGCGACGCGGGCGGCGGTGTAGTCGTTGGTCGCCAGGTAGTTGGCCATGATGGTCGCATTGTCGACCCCGGCGATGCTTTGCAGCACGGCGGCGGTCCAGCCGGTACGGTCCTTGCCGGCGGTGCAGTGAAACAGTTGAGCGCCATCGGTGCTGGCCAGCTCGTTGAACAGCTTGCCGAACTGACCGCGCATCCCCGCATCGCTGACGAAGGCGCGGTTGGTCTGCTCCATCATGGCGATGGCGTCGGCAGCGCTTTTGAACGACACGCTGGTGATATTCGCGCCCGAGGTGGTGCTGCCGATGATGTCGATGTTCTGGTAGGTCGCGCCGGTCAGCATCGTGTCCGGCGTACCGGCGATTTCGCTCGGCGTGCGCAGGTCATAGACGGCTTTAATGCCGAGGCTGTTGAGGGTCGCCAGATCCGCTGCCGACGGCGTGATCGCGTTGGAGCGGTAGAACACGCCGCCACGCATGGTGCCATCGTGGGCCGTGGAATACGCGGTGGTCAGGCCGGCGACATCGCGGAAGTTGTCGATGCTTTGCAGGCGCGGCGTGTCGAGCACCACAGGTTCGGCGGCGTGGGCAGCGGCGATGGACAGGCTCAGAACGGACAGCGAACACACAAGACGTTGAAACACAGTGCAGCCTCATTGGAATTAGCGTTGGGCTGGCTACTATCTGCAATCAACTGATACCCAATATGACAGAACGACTGCGCAAGGAAATGGCTGCGCGATCGGGCCGTGGGCCGCGTTTTTTGTCCGTATCTGCCGGAGAGCCACTGTAGGAGTGAGCCTGCTCGCGATAGCGGTGTGTCAGACAACGCAAATGTCAGCGATATACCGCTATCGCGAGCAGGCTCACTCCTACAGGGTTCGGTGATGAATGTGGAGTTTTCGGTTGAAGGCGATTCCGTCCATAATCCCTCCCCCAAATGGACTGACACAGGAAATGTGAAATGGACACCACTCAATGGCTCGGATTGTTCGAGCGCGCCTTTCAAGGCATGGAGAAGAATCTTGAGCAAGTGCTGCAACTCAACAGTTGCCGCGAGCATTGGATTCAAGCCCAAATCAGCCTGCAAGCCTGGTTCGAAGATGAGATCGAGATCTGGACGGATCTGCCGATAGGCGACCGACGCAAGGCAGACCTGTACTCATTGGATGACAACGGTGCTCCGAGGATGGTCGCCGAAATCAAGTGCCTGGGCGATGTCTCGCAAGCCAAGTGCCTGGAAGGCGACTGGTCGGTGCGGGCCGATGTCGACCGCTTGCGCTCTTTCGAATGCCCCACCCGCCTGTTCGTCCTGGTCATCGCCAAAGGCGAGCGCGAAACCAATACCGGACGCCGTCTTCGCGAAGATGACTGGGTAGATGGCCGCACATGCGTCACTGTGGATCTGCAATTTGCCCTGGTTCGGATGTGGGCGTTGTAAGTCAGGTCTTCATCCACTTCTGAACGCGACATGGGCCACTGCGAACAAGGACTGCCAATGCTAATTGTCTTCAGCGGCCTGCCGGGAACCGGAAAGACCACGATTGCCAGATCACTCGCGACCCGGCTAGATGCGACCTACCTGCGTATCGACACGATCGAACAAGCCATCCGCAATGCAGGAGTTCTGGCTAATGATGTCGGTACCAGCGGTTACCGGGTCGCCAACGAGCTGGCCATAAACAATTTGCGTCCCGGCCACAGTGTCGTGGTTGATTGCGTGAATCCGGTCGCTGAGAGCCGGCAAGCGTGGGCCGATATCGCGGCTCGCTCAGGTGTGCCGTTGCTCAACATCGAAGTGATTTGCTCAGACCCGCATGAGCATCGTCGCCGGGTGGAACATCGGCAATCAGATATAACGGGGCTGACTCCCCCGAGCTGGTCTTCTGTTGTGAATCACGAATATGAGGCCTGGACGCAGCCGATCCTTCGGCTCGACACCGCGAGTCTCTCCGTGGATCAGGCGGTGAAGATCATCGTGGGAGCTAGCCCTGCTGGCGATTGCGGTGCATGACGATCTCCAGTGCCTCACCCGCCTCCGGCACCTGAAAGTAACGGGTGATCAAATCAAACTCTGCATCCGAAGCGGCAAACTCGTGCTCCGCCAGCGTATTACGCGCATGCAGCCGAGCACGGCAGGTGGCGTCATCCACTTCCAGGTAATGCAGGCAGTGCGGCACTCGCGCGCTATCCGCCAGCCCTCGTAGCCATTGCCGATCCGCCACGGTATTGGCCGGAAAATCCAGCACCACACTCACCCCCGCGCTAAGCACATCTATCACCAACGGCCCCAGCACTCCGCGAATCTGCCGCGCACATTGAACGTAATCGGCCACGGATTTGATCTGCTCCGGATACAGCCGCGACAGCCACTGATCCTCACTGAACACAAGCGCGCCGTGCTCCTCAGCCAGTGATTTGGCCAGTGTCGATTTGCCCGAGGCGATCTTGCCGCACATCAGGTGTAGTGTGGGTGCACGCATTGAGGACGTTTCCTTATGTCGATTGCTGGATAATGCCCAACACCTGTCAGCGAGGCAATTGAGGCGCATGCCCCAACGAGGACCCCAGATGACCACAATCACCGCACGCCAATGCTCGTCCTGGCTGCTACTCACCCTGCTCGCCACCACCCTGGCGCTGACGGCCGGCTGTTCGAGCAAACGCTACGCCACCATTGGCTCGAACTGCTACGCCAAAGCCGTGCCCACTTCCGGCGAAGGTGGTCTGGCCTGGGGCGACACCTTGAGCATGGCGCGCAAGAAATCGATGAATAACTGCATGCGTTATGCGGGCCGCTCCGGCGGAACACCGAACACCTGCCAAGTGGTGCAGGCGCAGTGCAAACGTTGATCGCCGCACACTGCACCAAGCTGCCTGGCTCCCTGAGCAGGCCAGTCAAAATTGCGTCAACAGCGCATCAGTGCCCTTTCTTCTAAACCTTCGCGCCATCAGGCCGCTATAACCCGGGCGACCATCACGTATCCGGTGTCTTCCCGAGGCCTGCGGATGCAGCGCTCAACATCTTCACAGCAGAAAGGTCATCCATGCGTCAACTTCTCCCCCTCGCCCTCAGCTTGACTCTGATCGGCTGCGCCACCAGTAAAGTCGATGTCCGCAATGAGGCCGAGGCTGCCAGGTACGATCCGGCCACCAGTGCCCGGGTGCGATTGATCACGGGCGATAACGCCCACGGCGCGTACTTCAACGGCCAAAGCTGTGAAAAGTTCATGAATGAAACGTTCAAGGGTGGTTCGCCTGAGGAGTCCGGCTGGAAAATGGCGCATAGCGACTCCTCGGGGGTCTATCCATTCAGGGACTCGGACCATCGCAACAGCGTGGTCGGCATGCCGGCCAGCCAGACAAGCCGGAATATCAACAGCACCACCAAACAGTTCGATGAATACGTGGTGCAAGCCAATAAACCGTTTTTGGCGGTTTTCGGCATGGTGGGTTCAATTGCCTGCTCGCCCAAACCCGTGTCGTTCATTCCGCAACCGGGGCAGGATTATGAGATGCAGCTGAAGATCGTCAAACTCAGCACCTTCAGCGCAGGCTGCATTGTCGAATTGAACAAGCTCTCTGTCGTCGGCAATAACACCGTGGAAACCCCAGTCCCGAAACAATTCTGTGCCAAAGGTGCAGACGGCGCGTTTCACACGATGGCTCCGGGAAACAGCGGCGAACTCGCTCCCTGATAGCCCGCCATCAGCGATTCCACGGCGCCGGATCGCGCGCATCAATGCCGTACTTCTCCAGCGCCCGGACGTGAGCTTGCGGATCAAGCGAAGCCAGTGCCGCCAACACAATGTGCAGGCGATCCACCTCGAAGAACCGGCGCAGTGCCGAGCGCGTGTCGCTGCGCCCGAAGCCATCGGTGCCCAGCGCCACGTACGGTGCCTGCAGGTAGGGCGCTACCAGTTGCGCATAGGCTCGAACGTAGTCGCTCGCCGCCACAATCGGTGCGCTGCCGGGCAGACAACGTTGCAGATGACTTTGCGCTTCGCACTGCGCGGCGAACATCTGTTGGCGCTGCACCTCGCGGGCATCACGGGCCAGCTCGGCAAAACTGCTGACACTCCAGACCTCGCTGCTGATCTGCCAGTCGTCCTCCAGCATCTGCGCGGCGACAATCACTTCCTGCAGAATCGCCCCCGAGCCCAGCAGGCGCACTGCCGCTGAGCCATCCCCGTGCCGGGCGTACAGGCGCATTCCGCGAATCACGTCGTCGTACTGCTCGGGTTCCAGCGGCGCCTGCACGTAGTTTTCGTTGGTTACGGTCAGGTAATAGAACTCATCCTGTTGCTGCTCCAGCATGCGCCGGCTGCCATGGTCGATGATCACCGCCGCCTCACTGGCGAAGGCCGGGTCGTAGGCGCGGCAGTTGGGCACCGTCGCGGCGATCAATTGGCTGGAGCCGTCCTGATGCTGCAGCCCTTCGCCGGCAAGGGTCGTACGCCCGGACGTCGCCCCGATCAAAAAGCCCCGGGCACGTTGATCGGCCGCCGCCCAGATCAGATCGCCAACCCGCTGAAAGCCGAACATCGAATAGTAGATGTAGAACGGCAGCATCGGCTCGCCGCTGACGCTGTAGGACGTCGCTGCCGCGACCCAGGAAGAAATCGCCCCGGCCTCGGTGATGCCCTCTTCGAGCAATTGGCCGTCGGTGGATTCCTTGTAGTAGAGCAAGGCGCCAGCGTCTTCCGGCTCGTACAACTGCCCCACGGACGAGTAGATGCCGATCTGCCGAAACAGGTTCGCCATGCCGAATGTGCGTGCCTCATCGGCGACGATCGGAACGATGCGTGGCCCCAGCTCTGGGTCCTTGATCAGTTGGGTGAACAGCCGCACCACCGCCATGGTCGTGGAGTTTTCCCGGGCATCCGGCGTCAGCGCGAAACGCGCGTAACTGTCGAGTGGCGGAACATTGATGACCGGCGCCTGACTGTTGCGCCTGGGCAAATACCCGCCCAATGCCTGGCGCCGCTGCTGCAGGTATTGCAGCTCGGCGCTGTCGGCTGCCGGGCGATAGAAACGCAGCTCTTCGACGGCCTGATCATCCAGCGGCAAACCAAAGCGATCACGAAACGCCTTGAGTGCCTCGACATCGAGTTTCTTCTGCTGGTGCGAGGTGTTGCGCGACTCGCCGATCCGGCCCATGCCAAAGCCTTTCTTGGTTTTCGCCAGAATGACCGTCGGCCTGCCCTTGTGCTGTTTCGCCGCTGCAAACGCCGCGTGCAGTTTGCGAAAGTCATGGCCGCCACGGCGCAGCGCGTCGATCTGCTGCGCGCTCATGTTTGCCACCAGCGCCCGCAGCTGTGGATCCTGGTTGAAGAAATGACTGAGGTTGTATTCACCGTCATTGGCCCCCAGGTTCTGATACTCGCCATCGACCATGGCGGCGAAATGGCGTAACAGCGCATGCCCCTCGTCCCGGGCAAACAACGGATCCCAATCGGAACCCCAGAGCACCTTGATCACGTTCCAGCCGGCGCCGCTGAACAACGCGGCGAGCTCCTGGACGATCTGCCCGTTACCGCGCACCGGGCCATCGAGGCGCTGCAGATTGCAGTTGATCACGAAGGTCAGGTTATCGAGATTTTCCCGGCCGGCCAGCGACAGCGCGGCAATCGATTCCGGCTCATCCATCTCGCCATCACCGAACACCCCCCAGACATGCCGCCCGTGCGTCGGCGCGATCTCACGATGTTGCAGATAGCGCAGGAACCGCGCCTGGTAAATCGCATTGATCGGGCCGATGCCCATCGAGCCGGTGGGAAATTGCCAGAAATCGGGCATCAACCAAGGGTGCGGATACGAACACAAACCGCCGCCGTCCACCTCTTGCCGGTAGCGCTGCAATTGCGCTTCCTGCAAGCGACCTTCCAGAAACGCCCGCGCGTAAACACCCGGTGCCGAATGCGCCTGGAAGTACACCAGGTCGCCGCGCCCGGCCTCGCTGTCCGCCCGGAAGAAGTGATTGAAGCCGACTTCGAATATCTCGGCAGCCGAGGCAAAACTCGCGATGTGCCCACCCAACTCACCGTAAGCCTTGTTGGCCTTTGCCACCATCGCCAAGGCGTTCCAGCGAATGATCGAGGTGATCCGCTCCTCCATCACCAGGTCGCCGGGATAGTCGTCCTGTTGCTCGCGCGCGAGGGTGTTCTGGTACAGCGAATAGGCACTGCTGGCGCCCTGCACGCCCAACCGGTCCGCCTGCTCGGCCAGACGTTGCAGCAAGTATCTGACTCGCGACCTGCCACCGACCCGCGCGACCCCGGCCAGGGCTTCCAGCCATTCGCGGGTTTCGACCTCGTCGCTGTCTTGTGGCACCGGCAGTGAATGTTTCGGCCCTGGCACAGACTCTTTCATTGCAGAACACCCCGAAAGATTGAATGAACAGTTGAACGTCAAAGCGTTCTCAGGACGAAACTTGCTCAAGGAAGATCAATTGCAGCGGCTCTTCGAGCAGGTCATCCGCCGTGGCGGCAAAGCGCTGGAAATACGGCATGGAGAAATGCGCATCCAGCGCCGCCTGATTCTTGAAAGCCTCGCGCATGTAGAACGTCCCGCGTGCGTCGCGCAGCTCGAACAATACATAGTCGAGATTGCCCGGCTCTGCGCGTGTCGGCTCAACCAGTGCCAACAGCCCGTCTTTCAATGCCTGCTCCTGACCGGCCTTGGCCTTGAGCACGGCAATCGAAACCAACACTTCAGTGGACGCATTCATCGTCACTTCTCCAATAGTGAAAACAGTTTTCAACGGGTAGGCGCAGGCGCCGCATCGATTTTCAGACGCATCAGGCTGTAGGGTTTTTGCCGTTGATCCTGGCCGCCGCGAAACACCGCCTGACGATGCAGCTGGTTAGCGGTGAAATACAGGTAGCCATCCGGGCCGATGGACAGAGTGTCGGGCCAGAGCAGTCGCGGGTCATGCACCAGCGTCTGCCATTGGCCATCGGGCAGGCGTTTGCGGATCGAGTTGTGCTCGTAGTCACCGGCGTACAACGCACCAGCAGCATCGGCCTCCATGCCATCGGACGCGCCCTTCTCGCCCAGATCCTGCACGGCGGCGGCCAGTTGCGCTTCGCTGACACTGGCATCGCGCAGCAGCGCCGTGGCAACCGAATACAGGTGCCTACTGGACAGCGGCGTGAAGTACAGCGTCTGGCCGTCCGCCGACAGCGCGATGCCGTCCGAAGCCACTGCCAGCGGTCTGCGCTTGCCATCCGCCGCTTCCACCGTGACCGGCAAACCCTCCACCACCGGCACGAATGCCGGATCAACCGAGGTCGATGGCGCTCCGCTCAAGCGGCGCATGGCACGGCCGCTGGCGATGTCCATGACGATAATGGCGCCGGGGCCACGCAACGACGAATCGGTCAGGTAAACAGTTCCCTCCGTGCCAGTACGAAAGTCAAAACGCATGTCGTTGACATAGGTGCTGGGCAGCATCACGTTGTCCGGGAACACCAGACGCTTGACCACGCGGTTGCTTGCCAGATCCACCGCCACCAGTTTCGCGCCGCGCGGTTTGGGGTCGGAGAAGCCCGGAGCCGCGGTGTCGAGCAGCCAGACACGGCCCTGACCGTCGGCGACCACGCTTTGCACGCTGATCAGGCCATCACTGGGATCACGGGGGTTTTCCCGGTTGATCGCAGCATCGGGATAAGCCACGACCTTGCCGTCGCGAAGCTCGCCGACAGTGAACGGGACGTCATCGCCCCACCGCGGGAAGTTGACGAAGATCCGCCCGGTCTCGCTGACCGTCACCCCGGTGGGCATCGCATCGTAGAACGCGTGCACCTGTTCCAGTTTGCCGAAAGCCTTATCGGCTGGGGCGTTGGCCGGCACCGCAACCGCGTCGATAGCATGGGCGAACGGCATGGCCAAGGCGCACGCCGATGTCAGCGCCAACACCGCGGGAAGTTTTTTCAAACGCATAAAGTGCTCCTGACCGGCCCGCAACAGGGCCGGGCTGAATGTTCGAGTGGATGCAGCTCAGAAACCTTCGAGAACGATCTTGCCCCGGGCCTTGCCGCTCTCGACCAGCGCATGGGCACGGCGCATATTCGCCGCGTTGATCGCACCGAAGTGCTCACCCACAGTGGTGTGCAACACGCCCGAATCGATCAGGTCCGAGACGCGGTTGAGCAATTCATGCTGATTGATCATGTCCTGGGTTTCGTACAACGAGCGGGTGAACATCAGCTCCCAGTGCAACGACAGCGACTTGCGCTTGAGCGGCATCACATCGAGGGTGTCCGGGTCGTCGATCACGCCCAGACGCCCCTGTGGCCGCAGGACTTCGATCAACTGCGCGAAGTGCTGCTCAGTGTGGGTCAGGCTGGCGACGTAGCTGACTTCGTCGATGCCCAGTGCCTGCAATTGACCGAGCAGTGGCGCGCTGTGATCGATCACATGATGCGCGCCTGACTGGCGAACCCAGTCCGCCGTCTCCTGCCGTGAAGCGGTGCCGATGACGGTCAGCCGGGTCAATTGCCGAGCCAGTTGCACCAACATCGACCCCACGCCTCCGGCGGCCCCGGTGATCAGCAGGCACTTGCCCTCCCCTGTGCCCTCGGCGACTCCGAGCCGATCGAATAACAACTCCCACGCCGTAATCGAAGTCAGCGGCAGCGCCGCCGCGTCGGCGGCACTCAGCGAGCGCGGTTTGTGCCCGACAATGCGTTCATCCACCAGGTGGTACTCGCTGTAACTGCCGGTGCGGGCAATCGAACCGGCGTAAAACACTTCATCACCGGGCTGGAACAGGCTCACGTCGGAACCGACCGAACGCACCACGCCGGCAGCATCCCAGCCGAGGATTTTCGGTTCCTTGGTGAAAGTACCGGCGCGCACCTTGGTATCGACCGGGTTGACCGACACCGCACGCACTTCGACCAGCAGGTCTCGCGGGCCCGGGGTCGGCACGGGGATGTCGGTATCGATCAATGACTGTGGATCTTCAATGGGTAAGGCGTGTTGGGTAAACGTGATGGCTTTCATGGGAACTCGCTGTCGGATGGGCTGTGGCACTCACTTGCAGCCATCTTCAACTGCCCCCTGGCAAAGAAAAACCTGCAAAACGCACCAACACTTTCACTTTAAAAATGAAAATGAACCCTTGAAGCGTTCAATCAGCGCCTGTGCGCGATCCATGTCATCGCCCGCTGTGCCGCTGACATCTGCCTCTGGGCAGGTTTGCAGAAGCCCCTGGTCGAACAGCGTGGAGACGCGATTGAGCAGGTAATGCTGGTTGATCATATCGGCGGTTGCGTACAGGGGCCGGGTGAAGATCATTTCCCAGTGCAGCGACAACGATTTGCTCTTGAGCAGTAGCGCATCCAGGTTGCGCGGATCGTCGATCACGCCGATGCGTCCCTGTGGCCGCAGCACCTCAATCAACTGCAAGAAGTGCTGGTCGGTGCGGGCCAGGCTGACGACGTGACTGACGTCGGCAATGGCCACTGCCTGCAACTGCTCCATCAGCGGTTGTGTGCAATCAATCACATGGTGTGCCCCCCACTGCCGCAGCCGCGCAGCCTGGTCGGGACTTGTAGCACTGGCAATCACGGTCAGGCGAGTCAATTGCTGGGCCAGTTGCACCAGCATTGAAGCTGCGCCAGCGGCGTCCCCAATGATCAACAGACAATCACCGTCGCCCGAATCCTGTTCGACGCCAAGGCGATCGAACAGCAACTCCCAGGCGATGAGCGCTGCGAACGGCAGCGCCGCCGCCTCGGTGGCACTCAACGAGCGTGGCCTGTGACCCACAGTGCGCTCATCCACCCGATGAAATCGCTGGTATCCGCCGGGGCTGGCCAAGGAGCCGGCGTGCATGTAGTAAACCTCATCACCCGGCTGGAACAGACTTACGCCGCTACCGACTTCGCGGACAGTCCCCGCTGCTCCCCAGCCCAATATTGGCGGTTCCTTGCTCAGTGACAGGGACTGCGCAGCGACATCGGCCGCCCCCACCGAAATCGCGCCAATTTCTATCAGCAGCCCCCTGAAACCGAGGGTTGAAACGGATTTTTCGGCGTGGAGCAATGCACTCGCTGCTTCGATAGTCAGAGCCGGAGGCGTAAAGGTGAAGACTTTCATGAACACTCACTGTTTGAAGGGATGACGCACACACTTGCAAACAGTTTCAAACTCACGAGCACAAAGAAAAACCGTCAGAATCCGCCAACTCTTTCACCCCTGGAGTGAAGATGATCCGCATTGATGATCTGGGTCTGTTCACGCGCAGTGCCGCGCTGGGCAGTTTTACCGCCGCCGCATTGGAGGCTGATCTGTTGCCCGGGCAGGTCGCCGCCGCCATCAAGCGCCTGGAGCGCGAACTGGACGTGCGCCTGTTCGCCCGCACTACGCGCAGCCTGCGTTTGACGGCCGAAGGCGAGCAATACCTGCCCACCGCTCACGCGGTGCTGGAAGCGCTCCAACAGGGAAAGGAAAATCTGCGCGGCGAAAACACGCCACTTCGCGGTGTACTGCAGGTGACCGCGCCATCCGACCTGGGGCGCAATGTGCTGCTGCCCTGGCTTTCGGAATTCCGCCGCAAGCATCCGGAGCTGACCTTGCGTCTGGTCCTGTCCGACCAGGTCGCCGACCTGTTTCGCGACCCGGTGGACGTCGCCATCCGCTATGGCTCGAACGCGGATGCCAACTATGTCGCGCTGCCTCTGGCTCCCGGTAACCGTCGTGTACTGGTCGCCTCACCGCAGTACATCGAGCGCCATGGACAACCGACTACACCGCAAGAGCTGAGCGCGCATCCTTGCCTGCTCTATCTGCAAAATGGCCGGGTTTTCGATAAGTGGAGTCTGGGCGAGCAAACCATTCAAGTCTCGGGACCACTGTTCAGCGACGACGCCGATGTCGTCCGGCGCTGGGCCGTGGAAGGCGAAGGAATTGCCTGCAAATCCTGGCTGGATGTCAGTGCGGACGTATTGGCCGGTCGACTGGTCGTGTTACTTCCCGAGCATCCCGGCAGCGCCTCCCCTCTGAGCATGGTATGCCCGCACCGCAAGCAGATATCGCCCGCGGTGTCTCAACTGTATACGTGGTTGAGCGGTCAGTTTTCGGCGCTTGAGCGCGTTTGAATGTCGCGCCCGGCAGCGTTTGCTTACTGAGCCCGCTTGAGCACCGCTGTCGAAACCCGTGGCTGGATCGACTTCTCGATCAATACGACGACGTCCCTGGCGCCGTAGCAGCGGAACAAAATGCTCCCTGCATCGGTGTCGAGACAGACAATTTTAGTGATGAAGCCACCTTCGAGGGTGACCTTGCGGATCATCCCCAGCGGCACTCTGATGTCCAGGGTGCCGTCCTGAACCATGCGATTCATGGCGTTGGCATTCAGGTACACAGCGGTGTTGGTCAGGGTCATTTTGCCGCCGACCCACAGCCCGCCGTACACCTCCTTGAAACCTTCCAGCACGCCGGCCAATGCGCCGACATTACCACTGCCGGCAGCATCGTAAAAATCGCCGACACCTTCGTAATCCACCTCGACGTCAGCCACCAGAAAGTTGACCAGCTTCGACTTCACGACCTTCTCTTCCATCCTTGAATCTCCATGTCCCCAGAATATTCACCCGTGGTGAGGGGATTTATCCCCCGATGGACTGCGCAGCAGGCCCGCTTCTTTATTGGTTGAAGAGGCCGGGCTCGCTTCGCGCGCCATCGGGGATGAATCCCCTCACTACAAATTCACTCAGCGCAAAATGACCGTCGGCTATCAGCGATTCAACGCCGCCGCATTAGCCCGCGCCGCATGCAGCTTCTTGTAGCTGTCGATCAGACGCAGGTGACGATCCAGTCCTTCGAGTTTCATGCTGGTCGGTGTCAGACCATAGAAACGCACACTGCCGTTGACCGAACCAATCGCCGCGTCCATGCGCTCGTCACCGAACATGCGGCGGAAGTTGGCTTCGTAATCGGCCAGTTCCAGATCCTCGTCCAGTTCCATTTCCAGGCACACGTTCACCGCCTGATAGAACAAGCCGCGTTCGACGGTGTTGTCGTTGTATTGCAGGAAGGCTTCGACCAGATCCTTGGCCTGTTCGTATTTCTGCAGGGCGAGGTAGATCAGCAGGCGCAGCTCCAGAATCGTCAGCTTGCCCCACGGCGTGTTGTCGTCGAACTCGATGCCGATCAGCGTGGTGATGTCGGTGTAATCGTCCAGCTCGCTGTTTTCCAGGCCTTGAGCGAGGTTACGCAGGCCGACCTTGCTCAAGCTGTGCAGGTTGAGGATGTCGGCGCGGAATTGCAGGGCCTTGTTGGTGTTGTCCCAGATCAGGTCGTCCACCGGGTAGATTTCCGAGTAGTCCGGCACCAGGATCCGGCAGGCGTTGGCGCCGAGGTCGTCGTAGACCGCCATGTAGGCTTCTTTACCCATGTCTTCAAGGATGCCGAACAGGGTTGCGGCTTCTTCGGCGTTGGAGTTTTCGCCTTGACCCGAGAAGTCCCACTCGACGAATTCGAAGTCAGACTTGGCACTGAAGAAGCGCCACGACACCACGCCGCTGGAGTCAATGAAATGCTCGACGAAGTTGTTCGGTTCGGTCACTGCCTGGCCGGAGAACGTCGGCTGCGGCAAATCGTTCAGACCTTCAAAACTGCGGCCCTGCAGCAACTCGGTCAGGCTGCGTTCCAGCGCCACCTCCAGGCTTGGGTGCGCGCCGAACGAGGCAAACACGCCGCCGGTGCGCGGGTTCATCAGGGTCACGCACATCACCGGAAACTCGCCGCCCAGCGACGCATCCTTGACCAGCACCGGGAAGCCCTGCTCTTCCAGACCCTTGATCCCGGCGAGAATGCTCGGGTACTTCTCCAGCACTTCCTGCGGCACATCGGGCAAGGCCATTTCGCCTTCGAGGATTTCGCGTTTGACCGCACGCTCGAAGATCTCCGACAGGCATTGCACCTGGGCTTCAGCCAGGGTATTGCCGGCGCTCATGCCGTTGCTCAGGAACAGGTTTTCGATCAGGTTCGACGGGAAGTACACCACCTCGCCATCCGACTGGCGCACGAACGGCAGCGAGCAGATGCCACGCTGGGTGTTGCCGGAGTTTGTGTCGAACAGGTGCGAGCCTTTGAGCTCGCCGTCGCGGTTGTAAATGTCCAGGCAGTACTGATCGAGAATCTCTGGCGGCAGCTCGTCTTTCGGGCCGGGTTTGAACCAGCGCTCGTTCGGGTAATGCACGAACTCGGCGGTGGCGATGTCCTCGCCCCAGAACTGGTCGTTGTAGAAGAAGTTGCAGTTCAGGCGCTCGATAAATTCGCCCAGTGCCGAGGCCAGTGCGCCCTCTTTGGTCGCGCCCTTGCCGTTGGTGAAACACATTGGCGAGTGCGCGTCGCGGATGTGCAGCGACCAGACGTTCGGCACGATGTTGCGCCACGAGGCGATTTCGATCTTCATCCCCAGATCGGCGAGGATTCCCGACATGTTGGCGATGGTCTGCTCCAGCGGCAGATCTTTACCGGCGATGTAGGTGCCCGCTTCAGAGGTCGAATGCGGCATCAGCAAGGCCTGCGCATCGGCGTCGAGGTTCTCGACTTCCTCGATCACGAACTCGGGACCGGTCTGCACAACCTTCTTCACTGTGCAGCGATCAATCGAACGCAGGATGCCCAGACGATCCTTCTCGGAAATGTCCGCGGGCAATTCGACCTGGATCTTGAAGATCTGGTTGTAGCGGTTTTCCGGGTCGACGATGTTGTTCTGCGACAGGCGAATATTCTCGGTCGGGATGTTGCGGGTTTCGCAGTACAGCTTCACGAAGTAAGCCGCGCACAAGGCCGACGACGCCAGGAAGTAGTCGAACGGCCCCGGTGCCGAGCCATCGCCCTTGTAACGGATAGGCTGATCGGCGATCACCGTGAAGTCGTCGAACTTGGCTTCAAGTCGAAGGTTGTCGAGAAAGTTGACCTTGATTTCCATGCGGGTTTACCAGAGAGCAAAAACGAATTGGCGGCCATTATCCGGGTTTTCAGCCTGACGTCTTGTGCTTTTGCGTAATCGCCGCCGGGTGGGCTCTGCTGCGTCTTCGCGGGTGCGAACGACAAAAATGCCGCGAGCAGTGAATTATTTCGTGTCTTCTTGTATCTGACGGAAAGAACCCATGCCACCAAAACAATGGCATCGAATCCGTTCAGCTATGAGTGACCCGCATGAAATCAAGGAAAAACAAGGTCAATCCCATCGGATTGAAAGACATCACGATTGTCGACGACGCCAAGATGCGCAAGGCGATCACCGCCGCCGCACTGGGCAACGCCATGGAATGGTTCGACTTCGGGGTCTACGGCTTCGTCGCCTATGCACTGGGCAAGATCTTCTTCCCCGGCGCCGATCCTGGCGTGCAGATGATTGCAGCGCTGGCGACCTTCTCGGTGCCGTTCCTGATCCGCCCGTTGGGCGGGCTGTTCTTCGGTGCGCTGGGCGACAAGTACGGGCGGCAGAAAGTATTGGCCGCAACCATCGTGATCATGTCGCTGAGTACCTTCGCTATCGGCTTGATACCGTCCTACGAGTCGATCGGCATCTGGGCGCCGATCCTGCTGTTGCTGGCGAAAATGGCTCAGGGTTTCTCGGTCGGCGGCGAGTACACCGGAGCGTCGATCTTCGTCGCCGAATACGCCCCCGACCGCAAACGCGGCTTCCTCGGCAGTTGGCTGGACTTCGGCTCGATTGCCGGTTTCGTTCTCGGTGCCGGTGTGGTGGTGCTGATCTCGACGATCATCGGCGAAGAGAGATTCCTCGAATGGGGCTGGCGCCTGCCGTTCTTCCTCGCCCTGCCGCTGGGCATGATCGGCCTCTATCTGCGGCATGCGCTGGAAGAAACCCCGGCGTTTCAACAGCACGTCGAGAAACTCGAAGAAGGCGACCGTGAAGGATTGGCGGGCGGGCCGAAGGTCTCGTTCAAGGAAGTTGCGACCAAACACTGGCGCAGCCTGATGACCTGCATCGGCGTAGTGGCGGTGACCAACGTCACCTATTACATGCTGCTGACCTACATGCCGAGCTACCTGTCGCACAACCTGCACTACAGCGAAAACCGTGGCGTGCTGATCATCATCGCAATCATGGTCGGCATGCTGTTCGTGCAACCGGCGATCGGTTTTATCAGCGACAAGATCGGCCGCAAGCCTTTCATTGTGGTCGGCAGCATCGGTCTGTTTCTGCTGGCGATTCCGGCGTTCATGCTGATCAACAGCGGCAAGATCGGCCTGATCTTCTCCGGCCTGCTGATGCTCGCGGTATTGCTCAACTTCTTCATCGGCGTCATGGCTTCGACCCTGCCGGCGATGTTCCCCACGCATATCCGCTACAGCGCACTGGCCGCCGCGTTCAACGTCTCGGTGCTGATTGCCGGCCTGACCCCGACTGCCGTGGCCTGGCTGGTGGAAAGCACCAACAATCTGTACATGCCGGCCTACTACCTGATGGTGATTGCCGTAGTTGGTCTGATTACTGGTGTGACCATGAAAGAGACCGCCAACAAGCCGCTGCGCGGTGCTGCGCCGGCAGCGTCGGACCTCGAAGAAGCCAAAGAGCTGCTCAAGGAACACCACGACAACATCGAGCAGAAAATCGAAGACATCGACGCCGAAATCGCCGAACTGGAAGCCAAACGCAAGGAGTTGGTGCAACAGCATCCGCGCATTAACTGATGTGATGCCCGACGGCGGCCCTGCCCGGGGCTGCCGTCGATCAACACGTCACAACACGAAGCCGTCACCGATCAAGCGCACCAGAACCTCCCCCGCCTCACTCAATTCACCCGGTGCCTGCATGAGGCGCAACTCGTGCAGCGGCAACTCGGGTAATCCCTCCTCACTGCTCAACACGCGCATGCCGGGGCGCACTTGCGCCCGATCAACAATGCCCACCGCCAGTCCGGCCTCGATGGCTGTTTCCAGCGCGCTGGCACCGGCGCTGACAATCACCGCGCGCCACCGGCGTCCCTGCTCGCTCAATGCATCCACGGCAACGCTGCGATAGGGACAACCCTTGCCGTGCAAGGCCAGCGGTACCGGCCGGGTGAGATCCTGCGTGTAGTTGTGCGCGGCGACCCACACTGGCTGGGTCAGGCCCAGCATCCTTACGCAACGCGACGATGGTGGTGCATTGGCGACGACCACCAGCAACGCCAGATCCAGTTGCCCGCGCTCCAGACGCGCACTCAAACGGCCGCTGGCACCCGTTTCGACTTCCAGCTCGATGTGCGGAAAATCTGCCGACAAGTGCGGCAACGTACAGCCCAGTACTGCGCCGGCATACTCCTCGGAAATCCCCAGACGGATCCGCCCGCTGGCCAGTGGCGTGCTGAAGCTCGCCAGCAATTGATCGTGGTGACGCAGCAATTCGGCGCTCTGCAGGGCGAAGCGTCGACCCAGTGGGGTGAGGTTGACCGTCTGGTTATCGCGTTCCAGCAAGCGCCCGCCCGCCAGCGCTTCCAGACGCCGAACATGCAGGCTGACCGCCGACGGGCTCTTGTTGAGGAAACTCGCGGCGGCAAGAAATTGCCCGAAGCGCACGATTGCCTGAAAGGTGCGCAACAGTTCGATATCAAGGGCTTCGGCCATGCTTGAGGATTCCTGCATCAGTGGTGCGAATCGTATCGTTTGAATGCATCAGCGCCTGATTCATATCATCGAATTCAATTCTCTGTCAGGTGCCATGCGATGAACGTCATGCCTGTTCGTTTTTTACTGCTGATGGCAATGGTGGTCAGCTGGAGTTCCGGGTTCATTGGCTATCGCTACGTCGCCGATCAAGGCAGCGTGTACCTGGCCTCGTTGTGGCGTTTTGTTTTGGCGGCATTGTTGTTGCTGCCGTTCGCCTGGGCTGGCCTACGTGGTTTGCGCGGTAAAGGCATGTGGCATCAGGCACTGCTTGGGCTGTTCGCGATGGGTGGCTACATCGGACCGATTGCCGCCTCGATTCAACTTGGCGTCACGCCGGGCACTGCGTCGCTGTTTGCCAATCTGTTGCCACTGACAATTGTGCTGCTGGCCGGCAGCGTTCCGGGGCAGCGCACATGTGGCTGGCAATGGCTGGGTTTGGCGCTGTGCGTGATCGGCATGCTGCTGGCCAGCGCTGCGAGTGTCGAGTGGGCCGGTGCGGGGTTGTGGACCTACTGCTTGCCGTTACTGGCGGTATTGTCGCTGGCGGCGGCGACCTCGTTTGAGAAAGCCCGGCCGGGCGTTGCGATGCCGGCCACCTCGGCGCTGTTTATTCAGGTGTGTGCGGTGATTCCTGTGTTCGCGCTGCTGGCAGGTCTTGAGGGTGAATTGCGCCCGCCGATCAGTGCAGACTTCGTCAGTGGCGTGCTGTGGCTGGTGATCTTCTCGACTTTTGGCGGCTACGGATTTTATTGGCTGTGCCTGCAGCGTTTCAGCATGCAGCGCATCAGTGGCGCGCTGTTTCTGACGCCACCGGTGACACTGTTGTGGGCGTGGATGCAGTTTGGCGATCCGCTAAGTGCCAGCGCGCTGCTCGGTATCGGTTTGACCCTGGTCGGGTTGCCATTGCTGGGGCGAGCGCCGAGCGAAAAAGTGTGTGCCGTCGGCATCCGCCAGGAAACTAAATCCGCAGGCCACAAGTCACTGACTTAGCGGAGGTTGAGGCATTTCGCCGAACCTCGTTTATTGAAGATGCCAGCGTGGTCACTCATACCGATCGTCGCAACAACCTCTCGCTGGACAGCCTGAATTTCTTCCTCGCCGATGTGCGCGACGGACTCGGGCCGTATCTGGCGATTTATCTGTTGGCGGTTCATCACTGGGAGCCAGCCAGCATCGGGCTGGTGATGACCCTCGCTGGCATCGCCGCCCTTGTCACCCAGACACCCGCCGGAGCCCTGGTCGATAACACACGCCGTAAACGATCGGTGATCGCGATTGCCGCTTTACTGGTGACCGGCAGTTGCGTGGTGTTGCCCTTCGTTACGTCCTTCAGTCTGGTGGCGATCACCCAAGCGCTGAGCGCCGCAGCCGCGTCGGTGTTCGCTCCGGCCATTTCGGCGATCACCCTGGGCATCACCGGGCCACGCGCATTCACCCGGCGCACCGGACGCAACGAGACCTTCAACCACGCCGGCAATGCCTGCGCGGCACTGCTGGCCGGTGGATTCGCTTACCTGTTCGGGCCGGTGGCGGTGTTCTATCTGATGGCGGTCATGGCGCTGTGCAGTGTTATCGCCGTGAGCTTCGTCGACAGCGACGCCATCAACCATGATCTCGCACGAGGCCTTGACCCCAGCGACGCCGCACATGCCAAGGCGCCTTCCGGGTTGGCAGTGTTGCTGACCAACAAGGCGCTGCTAATGTTCGCCATCTGTTGTGCCCTCTTCCACTTGGCCAACGCGGCGATGCTGCCGCTGGTGAGCCAGAAACTCGCGCAAGTCAACTTGCAGATGGCGACGCCACTGACTTCGGCCTGTATCGTCGCCGCGCAACTGGTCATGGTGCCGGTCGCCTTGCTGGTCGGGGCCAAAGCCGATGTGTGGGGACGCAAGCCGCTGCTGCTTGCAGGCTTCCTGATTCTGCCGTTGCGTGGCGTGCTTTATACCTTGTCCGCCGACCCTTACTGGCTGGTTGCCGTACAGATGCTCGACGGCGTCGGTGCGGGGATCTTCGGTGCGCTATTCCCGGTGGTGGTCAAAGACCTGACCTTGGGCACCGGCCACTTCAATATCAGCCTTGGCGCCCTCTCGACCGTCTTCGGTCTGGGGGCGGCGTTGAGCAGTAGTGTCGCGGGAATTGTGTTGCAGGAGGCCGGTTACAACGCGGCGTTTCTGACCCTGGCCGTGATTGCCGGGGTGGCGCTTGTGCTGTTGTGGCTGACGGTGCCGGAAACATTGCAGCGTGTGGGGAATGATGCAAGTGTTCCTGACCGCGAAGCGCCTTTCGGCGCTGCGCCGTAACGGCATGTATTGTTAAGTGGGAATTGCTGATGAGGGTGAAAGAATTTGGCTGATAACACGCTTGAGTTCAGCGAAAGTGATCTGGCACAGATGCAGCGCTTCAACCGCAAACTCGCCTGGCTACCGCGGTTTCGCATCCGCAATCGGCTAACGCCGCGCTTGATCCAGACATTGCTGCGCGCCAGTCAATTTGTCAGCGCGGACAAACCGCTCAAACATGACCTGCGTGCGCAAAACACTGTGGTGTATTCGCAAGGTGCTTCAGTGCCCGTCCGAATCATCCGCCCGCAGGGAAAGGCTCAAGGTGTGGTGCTGGATTACCACGGTGGCGGCTGGGTGATCGGCAATGCGCGGATGAACGACGACCTTAATATCGGCATGGTCAAGGCATGCAACGTGGCGGTGGTATCCGTCGACTATCGGTTGGCCGTCAATACGCCGGTTGAGGATTTGATGGAGGATTGTCTGTGCGCCGCACGCTGGCTGCTGAGCGACGATTGCACGGAGTTCGTCGGCCTGCCGGTGATCGTTGTCGGAGAATCGGCGGGCGCGCATCTGGCAGCCGCCACCCTGTTAGCGCTCAAAGCATCACCCGATTTGCTGCAGCGGGTCAGCGGTGCCCTGCTCTATTACGGCGTCTACGATCTCGCGGGCACCCCGAGCGTGCACTCGGCCTCTGCTGAAACGCTGGTACTCGACGGCCCGGGCATGGCCGAGGCGCTGCGCCTGCTGACGCCAGGTTTGAGCGATGATGAACGCCGGCAGCCGCCACTGTCTCCGCTGTACGGCGACTTGAGCGGATTGCCACCGGCGTTGATGTTCACCGGTGAACTGGATCCTCTGCGCGACGACACGCTGGAACTGGCTGAGCGCTGGCAACAATCAGCACCGGTTGAAGTCCATCTGCTGCCCTCTTCCGCCCATGGCTTTATCCATTTTCCGACCACCATGGCTAGCTGTGTTCTGACCTACAGCCGGGTGTGGCTTTCGCGTCAGATCGGGGCAAAAACAAGCAGTTAGGGCCTGTATTGGCAGGCAAACCACTTTCCTGCAGGCAAAACAAAACCCCAACTGCTTTCGCAATTGGGGTTTCGGAATTTAATCTTGACGATGACCTACTCTCACATGGGGAAACCCCACACTACCATCGGCGATGCATCGTTTCACTT
>NZ_FYDR01000009.1:0-191793 GCF_900187525.1 Pseudomonas sp. Irchel s3a10 | reverse complement strand
CGACCTGATCGACGACCGACAATTTAAAGGTCAGCGTGTAGTCTCGCTGACTACGCCTTTTTGCTGATTCCATTACGTCCTCCTGAAAAACAGATCAGAAGGTGTAAACCTTATTCAGGACGGGACACATCCATAAAAAAGGGCGGCTGTCAGGCCGCCCTTTTTCTGCTGGAGGGTTACAAATGCGATTCGGCGTATTCGGCCAGAATCGAGCGTGGCACCCCTTGCAGAGTGATGTGCACTCCGTTGGGGAAATCCTTGAAGCGTTCGGTCAGGTAGGTCAGCCCGGAGCTGGTCGCGGACAGGTAAGGGGTGTCGATCTGTGCCAGGTTGCCCAGGCACACCACTTTGGAACCGGCGCCGGCCCGGGTGATGATGGTTTTCATCTGGTGCGGCGTGAGGTTCTGGCATTCGTCGATCAGGATCAGGCTCTGCTGGAAGCTGCGACCGCGAATGTAGTTGAGCGATTTGAACTGCAACGGCACTTTGCTGAGGATGTAATCGACGCTGCCATGGGTGTTTTCGTCATCCATGTGCAAGGCTTCGAGGTTGTCAGTGATGGCGCCCAGCCAAGGCTCCATTTTTTCCGCTTCGGTGCCGGGCAGGAAGCCGATTTCCTGGTCCAGGCCCTGCACGCTGCGGGTCGCAATGATCCGGCGATAGCGCTTGCTGACCATGGTCTGCTCGATCGCTGCGGCCAGCGCCAGAATGGTTTTACCGGAACCGGCGGCACCCGACAGATTGACCAGGTGAATGTCCGGATCCAGCAACGCATACAACGCCAGGCTCTGGTAGATATCCCGCGGTTTGAGACCCCAGGCTTCCTGATGCAGCAGCGGTTCCTGATGCAGGTCGAGGATCAGCAGTTTGTCTTCCTGGATTTCCTTGATCCAGCCGACAAAGCCTTGTTCGTCAATGATGAACTCGTTGATGTGCACCGCCGGCAGGTTGTCGATCAACTGCACCTGATGCCAGGTGCGGCCGTGATCCTGACGGGTTTCGACCTTGCTCACGCGATCCCAGAAGGAGCCAGTCATGTTGTGGTAGCCGTTGGGCAGCAGGGACACGTCATCGACCAACTGGTCGGTGCTGTAATCCTCGGCCGCGATCCCGCAGGCGCGCGCCTTGAGGCGCATGTTGATGTCTTTGGTGACCAGCACCACGGCCTTCTTCGGATCACGGGTGTGCAGGTCGATCAGTTGGTTGATGATTTTGTTGTCGTTCAGATGCTCGGGCAGAATCAGGTTCGACTCGGCCTGTTTGCTCATCAGAATTGACAGCAAGCCCTTCGGCCCGCCCTTGCCGCGCTGGATCGGCACACCCAGTTCGACGTCCTCGGGGGAGGCATCGCCCAGGGTCTTGTCGATCAGCCGGATCGCCTGGCGGCATTCGGCAGCAACGCTGTGATGGCCGCTCTTGAGCTTGTCCAGCTCTTCGAGCACGGTCATCGGGATCGCGACGTGGTGTTCTTCGAAATTCAGCAGGGCATTTGGATCGTGAATCAATACGTTGGTATCGAGTACATAAAGGATTGGCTGGTTGGAAGAAGGGCTACGTCCGTGATCATCCATACTCGGTCACCTTTGTGGGAGCCATTCGACGCAATACCTGGGCGGTGCTGCGCCTCGAAGTGACTGCCGAATTCATCCACGAGGGCCTGGATGAACTGCACACAAAAGGAGTCTTGGAAGACGCCACCTGTGTTGCAGGTTTCGGCGGTCTGTCTTCGTAATACTCCAAAACCCATGACATAAAAAAGCACTTTGACGGTTTTTTTAAGTTTATTTTGCAGAGTGACGAAAAGCCCTTGGCGGACCGTCCAGACCCCGCTAAAGTCGGAAGTCCGCCTGCATCGAATTCTCTAAAAAAATCGCCCCAAGCCCAATGTTTCCGGGCTTTTTTCGTTTGTCAGCGAAACCCGTCCTGACAGTCCTCAAAGCCGATGCCGCTTTGCGCAGTTTGCGTGATCAGCCACGGCAACGCGGTCTTCACCGCATCCTGTTTCATGTTGAAATTGATCACCCCGTGACGCCACAACAGCATCAGGGTCAGCACCCGCTGCGCGCTCTGTGCGCCCTTGAGCTTGCCGGCGCCATCCTGGGCGTCGATGTCCCACAGCGCCACTTGCAGGCCCTGATTGCGCAAGAAGCTGCCGGCATCACTGCGGCGCTGCCCCTCGGGCGGCCGGAACAGTGGCACGTAGTTTTCCGGCAACTTGTTCTTCACCAGATCGGCGCTGCGGCGCACCGAGTCTTGCCAGTCCTGCCAATAGCTGTGGGAGCGGAACTCCCAGCCCTGCACGCCGACGCACTGTTTCGAGAACTCCGATTGCAGGTTGCTCACCGAGCGATCGGCCAGTCGCGCCTGCACATCCTTGCCCAACAGGAAGAACGTGCCGCTGAGGTTGGATTTGCGCAGGTAGTCGGCGATCCAGTCGGTGTTGTCCGGCTGCAGATTGGCGGCGCTGTCGAAGCTCAGCAGAAACAGCCGATCGTGCATCTCTTCGCCGCTGCGCTCGTAGTCGCCAAAACGATCGACTTCGCTGCTGGTCTGCGGCGACAGCGCCGCCTTGCGCATCAGCTCGTCCAGATACTGCAAGTGAAACAACCGGCTCGGCTCGGCCCACCTGGTGTAATAGCTGTCATCGCTGACCACGAACTTGGCGGCCTGCTCGCGCAGGGTTTGCAAGTCCTCGACGAGGAAGCAGAACGAGGCATCCTGATCGCAGCTCTGCTGGGCGAAGTTGTAGTTGGCCAACAGACGTTCCCAGAGCCGCTGGCGCAGGCGGCTGATCGCGTCGACATTGACCGTGCGCAGCCCCAGGCGCTGGGCCAGCGCGGCCTCGTCCAGCGCCTCGGTACCGAGCAGGCCCCGGGCGAACATGAGGATTTCCGCGCGCGAGGCGACGTCGAACAGCGTCGGGCTGCTCAGTTGCTCCGGCCAGGTGCTGCGATCCAGCGTCGCCACATCGCCCGGCGCCGCCATGGCCCCGCAGCTCAACAGCCACGCAGTGAATAAAAGAACAATACGCAAAGGGGTGTCTCCATAACCAAACCCGCGCGGCACTATAGCTGATCCCGCAGAATTCCCCGCAGCCACTCCGATTCCCTGTTGGAGGGGGCTTGCTCCCGAATGCGGTGTGTCATTCAGCAAATATGGCGACTGACACGGCCTCTTCGGGAGCAAGCCCCCTCCCACAGGGAAATGTCGCGAGCCGTCGATCACCTATGGACTTGATAGCTGGAGTCCACTCGGCCAACCCCCTAGAATCGCCCCCACGATTACAGGAGACGACTTCATGCTGATGGTGATTTCCCCCGCCAAGACCCTCGATTACGAAACACCGCCGGCGACCCAGCGCTTCACCCAGCCGCAATACCTCGATCATTCCCAGGAGCTGATCCAGCAACTGCGCGAACTGAGCCCGGCACAGATCAGCGAACTGATGCACGTGTCCGACAAGATCGGCGGCCTCAACGCCGCGCGTTTCGGCAGCTGGACGCCCGCCTTCACCCCGGAAAACGCCAAGCAGGCCCTGCTCGCGTTCAAGGGTGACGTGTACACCGGCCTCGACGCGCAATCGTTCAGTGAAACCCAGTTCGACTACGCGCAAAAGCATCTGCGCATGCTCTCCGGCCTCTATGGCCTGCTTCGTCCGCTGGATCTGATGCAGCCGTATCGTCTGGAAATGGGCACCAAACTGGCCAACGCCCGTGGCAAGGACCTTTACGCGTTCTGGGGCACCCGCATCAGTGAATGGCTCAACGAAGCGCTGGCCGAGCAAGGTGACGACGTGCTGCTGAACCTGGCGTCCAACGAATACTTCTCGGCGGTCAAACTCAGCGCGCTGAACGCGCGAATCATCAACACCGAGTTCAAGGACCTGAAGAACGGCCAGTACAAGATCATCAGCTTCTATGCGAAGAAAGCCCGTGGCCTGATGAGCCGTTTCGTGATTCAGGAAAAAATCAACGATCCTGCCCTGCTCAAGCAATTCGATGTGCAGGGTTATCGCTTCAGCGCCGAGCAGTCGAAACCGGACAATCTGGTGTTTCTGCGCGACCACGCTCCGGAATAAAGCATGCCCATTGCACGACTCTGTCTATAAAGAGTCGTGCAGCTCGCACGACGTCAAAAATTCCTCGCCACATTTCGCCGATTTATTGGCGCCATAAAATCGTCCCCGGCATTTCTAATTTTAGTTTCACTCGACACCCGCACTTTTTTTCAGTAGTGGCACCTAAATTTTTTTACGGTAGTGGCACAAAACTATCTAGCTCGATTACGCGCCGATTAATAAAGGCCCAAATCGAAAGTGCTATCAAATTGAGACCAGTGCCATCTTTGGCAATATTTCAAAAAATTTCAGCTTTCGCGATGAGCGGGTAGGAACTATGTCCAAATGCATAGCTCATACCACCGGTAACGATTCTCGCCGAGTTTGTACGAGATAACTTACGCAGAGTGGAGAACCATGTAACCAAGTTGTCACAGCAACTTGCCTAGATGGTTCACTCATCTGATCAACTAACGATGGATAGGTGATACGCACCATAAACATCCTCTACAAGGCCAAGGCTGCGCCCCTGTAATTGTGCTCGCCTGAGCACCCAACCGCTTGATCTACGGGCTTTTCGTCCGACATCAGGTGGACTGAACACATGCACAAGAGTCTTCCGGCAAGAAGATCCGCTGCATAACAGGGCAAGTCATAACAACCAGGCCTAGTTGCGCACATCTTGAGTGCACTTATTTAGACACTCGGAACTTAGTATGCCTGCACACGGCATTGTGGCGCCTGTTTGCCGCACTTTCGAGTGCACTATGACCGCTGAACACCATTAACTCCGGCCATCTAACGGCTTGATAAAACACAGAGGTAATTGCGATGCGCATCAGCATATTTGGTTTGGGTTACGTTGGCGCAGTATGTGCCGGTTGCCTGTCTGCACGGGGCCATGACGTGGTTGGCGTCGATGTTGCCAAAGACAAGATCGACATGATCAACGCCGGCAAGTCGCCGATTGTTGAACCGGGTCTGGGCGAACTTCTGGCTCAGGGTATCGAGACCGGTCGTCTGCGCGGTACGACCAACTTCGCCGAAGCGATTCGTGACACCGACCTGTCGATGATCTGCGTCGGTACGCCGAGCAAGAAGAACGGCGATCTGGAACTGAACTACATCGAGGCCGTGTGCCGCGAGATCGGTTTCGTGCTGCGTGAAAAATCCACCCGCCACACCATCGTGGTACGCAGCACCGTGCTGCCGGGCACCGTCGCCAACGTGGTGATCCCGATCCTTGAAGACTGCTCGGGCAAGAAGGCGGGTGTAGATTTCGGCGTCGCGGTCAACCCGGAATTCCTGCGTGAATCCACCGCGATCAAGGACTACGACCTGCCACCAATGACCGTCATCGGCGAGTTCGACAAGGCCTCGGGCGACGTTCTGCAATCGCTGTACGAAGAACTCGACGCACCGATCATCCGCAAGGACATCGCGGTCGCCGAGATGATCAAGTACACCTGCAACGTCTGGCACGCGACCAAAGTGACCTTCGCCAACGAGATCGGCAACATCGCCAAAGCGGTCGGCGTCGATGGCCGTGAAGTGATGGACGTGGTCTGCCAGGACAAGACTCTCAACCTGTCCCAGTACTACATGCGCCCGGGCTTCGCCTTCGGCGGTTCGTGCCTGCCCAAAGACGTACGCGCCCTGACCTACCGCGCCGGTTCGCTGGACGTCGAAGCACCGCTGCTCAACTCGCTGATGCGCAGTAACGAATCGCAAGTGCAGAACGCCTTCGACATCGTTGAAAGCCACGACAAACGCAAAGTCGCCCTGCTCGGTCTGAGCTTCAAGGCCGGTACCGACGACCTGCGCGAAAGTCCGCTGGTGGAACTGGCCGAAATGCTGATCGGCAAGGGTTACGACCTGAGCATCTACGACAGCAACGTCGAGTACGCCCGTGTTCACGGCGCGAACAAGGACTACATCGAGTCGAAAATCCCGCACGTGTCGTCCCTGCTCAACTCGGACTTCGATTCGGTGATCGACAACTCTGACGTGATCATCCTCGGCAACCGCGACGAGAAGTTCCGCGCGCTCGCCCAGGAAGCACCGCAGGGCAAACAGGTCATCGACCTGGTCGGCTTCATGGCCAAAGCGACCAACCCAGGTACTCGCACTGAAGGTATCTGCTGGTAAAGCAGCGCCAAGCGACAAGCCTCGAGCTGCAAGCAAAGCGTTTCGCTTGCAGCTTGAAGCTTGCAGCTCGAAGCCTCTCTTACCTTGGATGACGTCGATGACCAAGCTCAAACATTTCTTTCTGCAATCCGCCGGCTGGCTGTTGTTTCTGAGCCTGCTATTGGGCCTGGCCTTGATGCTGCCCGCGTCCACGTTCGACTCCGAGTCGAAGGACTTTATTTTCCTGATTGGCGCCGTGGGTATCTGGCGCTACTCGATGGGTGCAACGCACTTTGTGCGCGGCATGATTTTTCTCTACATCGTTTACCCGCACCTGCGCCGCAAAGTGCGCAAGCTGGGTAAAGCGGCGGACCCGTCGCATGTGTTTCTGATGGTCACCAGTTTCCGTATCGACGCGCTGACCACCGCACAGGTCTACAGCTCGGTGATCCGCGAAGCCATCGACTGCGACCTGCCGACCACCGTGGTCTGCTCGATCGTCGAAATGTCCGATGAGCTGCTGGTGAAAGCGCTGTGGGCGCGGATGAATCCGCCAGACCGGGTCAAGCTCGACTTCGTGCGCATTCCCGGCACCGGCAAACGCGATGGCCTGGCCTACGGTTTCCGCGCGATCTCCCGTCACCTGCCGGACGACCGTGCCGTGGTGGCCGTGATCGACGGCGACACCGTGCTCGGCGAAGGCACCGTGCGCAAGACCGTGCCGTGGTTCCAGCTGTTCGGCAATGTCGGCGGGCTGACCACTAACGAGTTCTGCGAAGTGCGCGGCGGCTACATCATGAGCGAATGGCACAAGCTGCGTTTCGCCCAGCGCCACATCAACATGTGCTCGATGGCCCTGTCCAAACGCGTGCTGACCATGACCGGGCGCATGTCGGTGTTCCGTGCCACGGTGGTGACCGATCCGGAATTCATCGCCGACGTCGAAAGCGACTCGCTGCAACACTGGCGCCTGGGCCGTTTCAAGTTTCTCACCGGCGACGACAAGTCGAGCTGGTTCAGCCTGATGCGCCTGGGTTACGACACCTTCTACGTGCCGGACGCCGCGATCAACACCGTTGAACACCCGCCGGAAAAGAGCTTCATCAAGGCCAGCCGCAAACTGATGTTCCGCTGGTACGGCAACAACCTGCGCCAGAACTCGCGAGCGCTGGGCCTGGGTGTAAAACGCCTCGGCGCCTTCACCTCGGTGGTGCTGTTCGATCAGCGCGTATCGATGTGGACCTCGCTGCTGGGCCTGACCGTGGCCCTCATCGCCAGCTTCAAGTACGGCGGCGCGTTCATCCTCGCCTACCTGCTGTGGATCGGTATCACCCGCCTGATTCTGACCCTGTTGCTGTCGTGCTCCGGTCACCGGATCGGCCCGGCCTACCCCGTGATTCTCTATTACAACCAGATCGTCGGTGCGCTGGTGAAGATCTACGTGTTCTTCCGCCTCGACCAACAATCCTGGACGCGCCAACCCACTTCCCTGACCCGTGATCTCGCCAGCTTTCAACGTTGGTTCAACACCTGGTCGTCTCGGACCATGACCTTCTCCGCCGGCAGCATTTTCGTCGCCGTGCTGCTGATGATGGTCTGACCCGCCCCTATTGAATTAACAAGGAAATCGCCCCTATGAATACCGCCGTCAACGCCAACGTAGTGCATGAATCCGAAGCCCAGCGTCAGCACGCCCGAGTGAAAATCCCGGCCAAACTGCGTTTCTTCGGCCCCGACCGGACGCCGGTCGAAGCGCGGGTCCTCGACCTGTCCGCCGGTGGTCTGGCGTTCAACGCCGGGCAACTGCCGCTGACCATCGGCGAGGTGTACAAGGCACGTCTGCAATTCGTCATCGACAACCTCGGCCTGGCCATGGACGTCGAACTGCAAGTGCGCTCCTACGACCGCCAGAGCGGCCGCGCCGGTTGCCAGTTCCAGAACCTGGAACCACAGGACATCTCGACCTTGCGTCACCTGATCACTTCGCACCTGGCCGGCGACATCGTCAGCATGGGTGAAGTGCTGGCGACCCTGCAGCGCGACAACTTCACCAAGGCGCGCAAGGTCAAAGACGGCGGCAGCGGCATGACCCCATTCGGGCGTCTGAAAGCCGTGACTTTCAGCGCCGGTATTTTCGCCATCGGTCTGGTCGCGTTCGGTTTCGTGTTCAAGTCGGTGTACGGCATGTACTTCGTCAGCCATGCGCAGGCAGGTCTGGTCAGCGTACCGGGAATGAACATCACCATGCCGCGTGACGGCACCGTGCAGAGTCTGGTCAAGTCCGACGGCGTAGCGGCCAAAGGCGCCCCGCTGGCGACCTTCAGCACCAGCATGCTCGATGTGCTCAAGGGCCATCTGGAAGAAGATCAACTGTCACCGGCCAAGGTGGAAGAACTGTTCGGCAAGCAAATGACCGGCACCCTGACCTCGCCATGCGATTGCACCGTGGCCCAGCAACTGGTGGCTGACGGTCAGTACGCGAGCAAGGGCGACGTGATCTTCACCCTGGTACCGCGCAATACACAGGCCACCGTCGATGCACGTTTCTCCTATCGCCAGTTCGGCGACGTGCGCCCGGGTACGCCAGTGAGCTTCCAGATCGCCGGCGAAGACAAGACCCGCACCGGCAAGATCGTCAGCAGCACCAGCCTGAAGAGCGCCGACCTGTCCTCCGACATTCGCGTGCAGATCCAGCCGGACGAGCCGCTGGACAGCAGCTTCGCCGGGCGCCCGGTGGAAGTGAACAGCGACCGTGGCCCGAACCTGAACTGGCTGATCGACAAAGCCATGGCTGCCGGTCTTTAAGTCGAGGACATGCCTGTGACGATTCCTACTCTTTTGAACACGCCGCAGCCCTTGTGGGAGCGGGCTTGCTCGCGAATGCGGTTCAACATTCAAAATCAGTGTGGGCTGACACACCGCCTTCGCGAGCAAGCCCGCTCCCACATGGGTCCGCTGTGTGCAGTTGCATTGGCGGTAAGTCTGGCCGGTTGCGCCGGCCTGCCCGACCAGCGTCTGGCCAACGAAGCGCTCAAGCGCGGCGACACCGCCACCGCCGCGCAGAACTACCGCGCACTGGCTGATCTGGGTTACAGCGAGGCGCAAGTCGGCCTCGCCGATATCCAGGTCGACAGCCGCGACCCCGAGCAGATCAAACAGGCCGAAGCGACCTACCGTGCCGCCGCCAGTGTTTCGCCGCGCGCTCAGGCCCGTCTCGGTCGCCTGCTGGTGGCCAAACCGGGTTCCACCGAGGCCGAGCACCACGAAGCCGAAAGCCTGCTGAAAAAAGCCGCCGCCAATGGCGAAGGCAACACGCTGATCCCGCTGGCGATGCTGTACCTGCAATACCCGCACAGCTTCCCGAATATCAACGCACAGCAGCAGATCGATCAGTGGCGCAAATCCGGCTACCCGGAAGCCGGTCTGGCGCAGGTGCTGCTGTATCGCACTCAGGGCACTTACGACCAGCATCTGGATGACGTGGAAAAGATCTGCAAAGCCGCGCTCAACACCACCGACATCTGCTACGTCGAACTGGCCACGGTCTATCAGAAACGTTCCCAGCCAGAGCAACAGGCCGAGCTGATCAAGCAGATGCAGGCCGGTTACAGCCGTGGCACGGTCAGCGCGCAGCGCGTCGATTCGGTGGCCCGCGTGCTGGCCGATTCGACCCTGGGCAAGACCGACGAGAAGACCGCGCAGTCGCTGCTCGAACCGATCGCCCCGGGCTACCCGGCATCGTGGGTGACCCTCGCGCAACTGCTCTACGACTTCCCGGAACTGGGCGACGTCGATCAGATGATGAAATACCTGGACAACGGCCGCGCCGCCGACCAGCCGCGCGCCGAACTGTTGCTGGGCAAGCTCTACTACGAAGGCAAACTGGTGCCGGCCGACGCCAAAGTCGCTGAAGAACACTTCCAGAAAGCCGTCGGCCGCGAAGTCGCCGCCGACTACTACCTCGGCCAGATCTATCGCCGTGGTTACCTGGGCAAGGTCTATCCGCAGAAGGCTCTCGACCACTTGCTGACCGCCGCGCGCAACGGCCAGAACAGCGCCGATTTCGCCATTGCCCAACTGTTTTCCCAAGGCAAGGGCACCAAGCCCGACCCGCTCAACGCCTACGTATTCAGCCAATTGGCCAAGGCGCAGAACACCCCGCAAGCCGATGAACTGGCGACCACCCTGGCCGCGCAATTGCCGCCCGAGCGTCTGGCCGAAGCCCAGCGCCTGCTGCAACAGGAACAGGCCAGCCGTGGCGCCCTGAACCAGAACACGCTGCAACTGCACGCCCTGCAAGAAGAAGACGGCGAGGAATCCCTATGAAGTTGAATCCCTTTGTGAAGGCCGGCATTGGCCTCACGTTCGCGCTGATCTGGTCTTGCCCGACACTGGCCGCGATGACTGAAACCAAGAACTTCGGCCTGGAAGTGAAGATCACCGGCCAGTCCGAAGACGACCGCGACCTCGGCACCGCCAGCGGCGGCGACGTCAACGGTGTGGGCCTGGACTTGCGTCCGTGGGTCTACGGCGAAAGCGGCGCGTGGAGTGCCTACGCCATGGGCCAGGCCGTGACGTCGACCGACATCATCGAAACCGACACCCTGCAGCAGTCCGACGGTGAACAAACCACCGACAACAGCGACCGCAAAACCAAGAAGAATTATCTGGCGATGCGCGAATTCTGGGTCGGTTACAGCGGCCTGACGCCTTACCCTGGCGAGATGCTCAAGTTCGGGCGCCAGCGTCTGCGCAATGACGACGGCCAATGGCGCGACACCAACATCGAAGCGCTGAACTGGACCTTCGACACCACCCTGTTGCGCGCCAACGTCGGTGTCGCCGAACGCTTCAGCGAATACCGCACCGACCTCAAAGAGCTGGCACCAAAAGACAAGGATCGCCTGCACGCCTACGCCGATGCCGCTTACCAGTGGACACCCGGCAACTGGGTCGGCATTCGTGGTCATCACACTCACGACGACGGCAAACTGGATTATCCAGAGCCGGGCGTTGCCGGTGATTCGCTGGACAAAAAAGAGAACGGCGACATCAGTTGGCTCGGCCTGACCGCCGACAGCGACGCCTACAACTGGCGCAACACCAACACCGTCAACTACTGGGGCAGCATCACCGGCATGAGCGGCGACCGCGACACGGTCAACGCGCTGAACGCCGATGGCTCGCGCCCGGCACAAGCCAAGCGCAGCGATGATGTGAATGGCTGGGCCACCGACTTTGGTGTGCGTCTGCGCCTCGATCCGCAATGGCAGGTCGGCGCCGCGTATGCCCGCGCCAGCGCCGATTACGAACAGACCGGTCTGGAAAGCAACCGCTCCAACTACACCGGTACCCGTTCGCGCGTGCACCGTTTCGGCGAAGCCTTCCGCGGCGAAATGAACAACATGCAGACCGCCACCCTGTTCGGTTCGTGGATGCTCAACGACCAGTACGACGCCAGCCTGATCTACCACAAGTTCTGGCGCGTGGACGGCAACAAGCCGGTGGGCAGCAACGGCATCAACGCCGTGGAAAACAACACCGACGACGTCACTGGCGCGATCCTCTCCAGCACCTCGCTGCCGCTGCAAGATGGCAACAAGGACCTGGGTCAGGAAATGGATCTGGTGGTGACCAAGTACTTCAAGCAAGGCCTGTTGCCGGCGGCGTTGAGCCAGTCGATCGACGAGCCTTCGGCACTGGTGCGCTTCCGTGGCGGTGTGTTCAAGCCGGGCGATGCCTATGGCAGCCAGGTTGATTCGTACATGCACCGCGCGTTCATCGACGTGATCTGGCGCTTCTGATGCAAACCGCCAAGGGAGTGCCCGACATGCACCATGCAAGGAAAGGCTCGCTCAGCCTGTTGGCCGGCGCCATGCTGCTGGCCTCCGCTGGCGCGTTCGCCACGGTGGAACCGGCCAAGCCGGTGACCACCGCCAAAGAGCTGCAACAAGCCAAGACCTACACCGTCAGCAGCGCGCCGACCGAGGCGCTGAACCTGGCCGCGCCGAAACTGCCGGACATTTCTGGCTACACCGCTGAGGCTGCTGCGGCGAAGATCGTCCGTAGCAAAGCAGGCAAAGTCAGCGTGCGCCGGATGATGCAGGAAGACGCCCTGAAGGACTTCATCGGCGGCGACAACAAGATGGCCGAATGGGTGGTGCGTCAGCACGGCATCCCGCAGGCGATCTTCGTCGACGACGGTTACATGAACCTCAAGGATCTGGCGCAAAAGCTGCCCAAGCAATACTTCAGCGAAACCTCGCCGGGCGTGTACCTGGCGAAGTTGCCGATCGTTGTGGGCCGCAAAGGCATCCTCGAAATCGACGGCCAGACCCAAGAGCTGCGCCTGTCGCAAGAGGCCGGTTCGTTCCTGGTCAACGACGGTCAGTTGTTTGTGCGTGACACCAAAGTCACCGGCTGGCGCGAGAAGGAAAACGGCCCGGCAACCTTCCGTTCGCCGAAGGAATTCCGTCCGTTCCTGCTGGCCTGGGGCGGCACCGAGACCTACATCGTCAACAGCAAGATGGCCAGCTTCGGCTACGCCAACAGTAAGTCGTACGGGGTGAGTATTTCCCAGTACACGCCGAACATGGCCAAGGTGCTCAAGCGTCCCGAGCCGACCGGCTGGATCGTCGGCTCCGAGTTCTCGGACATGTGGTACGGCTTCTACTGCTACGAGACCCGCGACTTCGTAGTCAAGGGCAACACCTACAAGGACAACATCGTCTACGGCATCGACCCGCACGACCGTTCCCACGGTCTGATCATTGCCGAGAACACTGTGTACGGCACGAAGAAGAAGCACGGGATCATCATTTCCCGTGAGGTCAACGACAGCTTCATCTTCAACAACAAGAGCTACGACAACCACCTCTCGGGCCTGGTGATCGACCGTAACAGCGTCAACAACATCATTGCCTACAACGAGATCTACAAGAACCACACGGACGGCATCACTCTTTACGAGTCCGCCGACAACCTGCTGTGGGGCAACAAGGTCATCAGCAACAAGCGCCACGGCATCCGCATTCGTAACAGCGTGAACATCCGCCTCTACGAAAACGTTGCCATGGCCAACGGCCTGACCGGCGTCTATGGGCACATCAAGGACCTGACCGACACCGACCGTGACATCAAGCTCGACCCGTTCGATGCGCAGGTGTCGCTGATCGTCGTCGGCGGTGAACTGGCGGCCAACGGCAGTGGCCCGCTGTCGATCGATTCGCCGTTGAGCGTCGAGCTGTACCGCGTATCGATGCTGGCGCCGACCAAATCCAGCGGCATCAGCTTCAACGGCATCCTTGGCGAGCGCCAGGATGAAATTCTCGACTTGCTGGTGCGCCAGCAGAAAGCCGTGCTGATCGACCCTGTCGAACGCCAGACCGAAATGCAGGACTGAGGATAATTTTATGCACCCACACTTGATCAAATTACTCAGCCTGTCGGCCCTGACCGTGGGCATTCTGGCGGCCAGCAACCCTGCTCGCGCCGATGAAGCGGCGGGCGCCACCCCGCCAAAATTCAGTGCCGAACCGTGCTGCAACCTGTGCCCTGAAGCACACGATGCGAAGAATTACACCACGCGTTATCAGCAGAACTTCACCACCCTGGTGCAGGCGCAGGGCGACTGGTTGTTCCGTACCCAGGAAGACCTGCGCACCGAGTTCAACACCACCCCGGCCGGCTATAAACGCCTGCAACAGCTGCACGATGCGTTCAAGGCCAAAGGCGTCGAACTGGTGATCGTCTACCAGCCGACCCGTGGCCTGGTGAACCGCAACAAGCTCAACCCGCAGGAAAAAGCCGCGTTCGATTACGAGAAAGCGCTGGGCAACTACAAAACCATGCTCGGCCGTTTCGCGCAGATGGGTTACGTGGTGCCGGACCTGTCGCCGCTGACCAACGAATCGCTGCCGGACACCCTGCCCGCCCACGATTTCTACTTCCGTGGCGACCAGCACTGGACGCCATACGGCGCTCAGCGCACGGCGAAAATTGTCGCCGAGAAGGTCAAGCAGATCCCGGCCTTCGCCGATATTCCCAAGCGTGAATTCGAAACCAAACGCACCGGACGCATGGGCAAGACCGGCACCCTGCACAACATGGCCGGGCAACTGTGCGGCACCAGTTACGCGATCCAGTACATGGACCAGTTCACCACCGAGCCGAAAGGCGAAGCCGGTGACGGCGACCTGTTCGGTGATTCCGGTAACCCGCAAATCACCCTCGTGGGCACCTCGCACAGCGGCAAGAACTACAACTTCGCCGGCTTCCTCGAAGAGGCAATCGGTGCAGACATTCTCAACGTCGCCTTCCCCGGCGGCGGTCTCGAAGGTTCGATGCTGCAGTACCTGGGTAGCGACGAATTCCAGAAGACCCCGCCGAAGATTCTGATCTGGGAATTCTCGCCGCTGTACCGACTCGACCAGGAAACCATCTATCGCCAGATGATGTCCCTGCTCGACAACGGCTGCGAAGGCAAAGACGCGCAAATGTCCGCCAGCACCACGCTCAAGCCTGGCGGCAAACAGGAACTGCTGGTCAACAGCAAAAACCTGAACCTGCAGAACAGCAGCCATCAGGTCGACATCCGCTTCGCCGACACCTCGGTGAAAACCCTGCAAGCCACCCTCTGGTACATGAACGGTCGCCACGAGGACATCAAGATCGAGAAACCGGAAACCTCCGACACCGACGGTCGTTTCGCCTTTGAGTTGCGCACGGACGAAGACTGGGCCTCGCAAAACCTGCTGGCAGTCGAAGTCCAGGGCCCAGAAGCGGGTACCGCGCCGCAAAAAGTCGAAGCGAAAATCTGCAAACGCAACGTATTCCCGGGCGCTGGGCCACAAACCGCTCAGCTCGGGCAATGAGGTCTGCTATGCGAAATCGAACGATCAAACACTTGCTTGCGCCATCCCTGCTGACCCTGGCGATGTTCGCCGGGGCCACTCAGGCCGCCGCACCACTGCGTCCGCCGCAGGGCTATTTCGCGCCTGTGGATAAATTCAAGAGCGGCGACAAGAGCGAAGGCTGCGACGCGATGCCGGCGCCGTACACCGGGCCGCTGCAATTTCGCAGCAAGTACGAAGGCTCGGACAAGGCTCGCGCAACGCTGAACGTGCAATCGGAAAAAGCCTTCCGCGACACCACCAAGGACATCACCACGCTGGAGCGCGGCACCGCCAAACGCGTCATGCAGTTCATGCGCGACGGTCGTCCGGAGCAGCTCGACTGCACGCTGAACTGGCTGACCGCGTGGGCCAAGGCCGATGCGTTGATGTCGAAAGACTTCAACCACACCGGCAAGTCGATGCGTAAATGGGCGCTGGGCAGCATGGCCTCTTCGTACATCCGCCTGAAGTTCTCCGACTCGCATCCGCTGGCCACGCATCAGCAAGAAGCGCAGCAGATCGAGGCGTGGTTCAGCAAGATGGCCGATCAGGTGGTCAGCGACTGGGACAACCTGCCGCTGGAAAAAACCAACAACCACTCGTACTGGGCCGCGTGGTCGGTGATGGCTACCGCCGTCGCCACCAACCGTCGCGACCTGTTCGATTGGGCGGTGAAGGAATACAAGGTCGGGGTCAATCAGGTCGACGCCGACGGCTTCCTGCCTAACGAACTCAAGCGCCAGCAACGCGCCCTCGCCTATCACAACTACGCCCTGCCGCCACTGGCGATGATCGCCAGCTTCGCCCAGGTCAACGGTGTCGATCTGCGTCAGGAAAACAACAGCGCGCTCAAGCGTCTGGGTGACCGGGTGCTGGCCGGGGTGAAAGACCCGGATGCGTTCGAGGAAAAGAACGGCAAAAAACAGGACATGACCGACCTGAAAGAGGACATGAAATTCGCCTGGCTCGAACCGTTCTGCACCCTCTACACCTGCCCGGCGGATGTGATCGAGAAGAAGCACGGCATGCAGCCGTTCAAGACCTTCCGCCTCGGCGGCGACCTGACCAAGGTCTACGACCCGTCGCATGAAAAGGGCAACAAGGGTTCGTAAGAGTGAATGCAATCCCCTGTGGGAGCGGGCTTACTCGCGAATGCGGTCTGACATTCAAAACTGATGTCGACTGACACACCGCCTTCGCGAGCAAGCCCGCTCCCACAGTGAAGTGATGTCGCCCCCTGAATTTTCACGGGGGGTTTGGGGGGGCTTTGGCCCTTGACTGTTGGTTCAAACATGGAGAGATCGGGATGGTATTTTCATCCAACGTGTTCCTGTTTCTGTTCTTGCCGATCTTTCTCGGCTTGTACTACCTGAGCGGGCAACGCTATCGCAACCTGTTGCTGCTGATCGCCAGCTACGTGTTCTACGCGTGGTGGCGGGTGGACTTCCTGGCGCTGTTCGCCGGCGTCACCCTGTGGAACTACTGGATCGGCCTGAAAGTCGGTGCCGCCGGCGTGCGCAGCAAACCGGCACAGCGCTGGCTGCTGCTCGGCGTGGCGGTCGACCTGTGCATCCTCGGCTACTTCAAGTACGCCAACTTCGGCGTGGACAGCATCAACGCGATCATGACCTCGTTCGGTCTGGAACCGTTCATCCTGACCCACGTGCTGCTGCCGATCGGTATCTCGTTCTACATCTTCGAATCGATCAGCTACATCATCGACGTGTATCGCGGCGACACCCCGGCCACCCGCAACCTGATCGACTTCGCGGCGTTCGTGGCGATCTTCCCGCACCTGATTGCCGGCCCGGTCCTGCGTTTTCGCGACCTCGCCGACCAGTTCAACAACCGCACCCACACCCTCGACAAGTTCTCCGAAGGTTGCACGCGGTTCATGCAGGGTTTCATCAAGAAGGTCTTCATCGCCGACACCCTCGCCGTGGTTGCCGATCATTGCTTCGCCCTGCAAAACCCGACCACCGGGGATGCCTGGCTTGGCGCGCTGGCGTACACCGCGCAGCTGTATTTCGACTTCTCCGGTTACAGCGACATGGCCATCGGTCTGGGTCTGATGATGGGTTTCCGCTTCATGGAAAACTTCAAGCAGCCGTACATCAGCCAGTCGATCACCGAGTTCTGGCGCCGCTGGCACATCAGCCTGTCGACCTGGCTGCGTGACTACCTGTACATCACCCTCGGCGGTAACCGTAAAGGCACGCTGATGACCTATCGCAACCTGTTCCTGACCATGCTGTTGGGTGGTCTGTGGCACGGCGCGAACATCACTTACATCGTCTGGGGCGCCTGGCACGGCATGTGGCTGGCGATCGAAAAAATGCTCGGCATCAACACCTCGCCGCGCAGCCTGAACCCGATCCGCTGGGCGCTGACCTTCCTGCTGGTGGTGATGGGCTGGGTGATCTTCCGTGCCGAAAACCTGCACGTCGCCGGGCGCATGTACGGCGCGATGTTCAGCTTCAGCGACTGGTCGCTGTCGGAACTCAACCGCGCCAGCCTCACCGGTCTGCAAGTGGCGACCCTGGTGGTGGCGTACGCAACCCTGGCGTTCTTCGGCCTGCGTGATCTGTACACCAACCAGCCTCCGGTGAAGAGCAAACCTGAAGTCAACGTCGAGGCCAACGGCCCTGCCACCGCGACCCCGGGAATGATCAAAGCCGCGCCTGGCGAAAACCCGGCGAACATCCATGAGCCTGGCTACACCGTCGGCGTCGAAGCCCAGGTGCAACCGGCTTACTGGACGGCGGACTGGTCGCGCTACGTGATGCGCGGGCTGATCCTGCTGCTGTTCATCGCCTCGATTCTCAAACTCTCGGCGCAAAGCTTCTCGCCGTTCCTTTACTTCCAGTTCTGAGGGATCTGACATGACCCGCTCATTACGCATCTTCTACATCGCGCTGTTTCTGGTGACCCTGCTGGTGCTCGGTCTGTGGTCAGTGCGCAGCTTCTTCGGCTTCAGCACCAACGCCGATGCGACGGTGCTCAACGGGCGCTGGACCAAAGCCGTGGAAACCCACTACGACGATCAGTTTCCGATCAAGCGTCTGGGCACCAACCTCTGGGCGGCGCTGGATTTCAAACTGTTCAACGAAGGTCGTCCGGGCGTCGTGCTCGGTCGCGATCAGTGGCTGTACAGCGACGAGGAATTCAACCCGATCGTCAACGAAGAGCTGAACCTGCAAGGCAACTACGCGCTGGTCGAAGGCGTGCGCCAGACCCTGAAAGAGAAAGGCGTGAAACTGGTGATGGCGATCGTGCCAGCCAAGGCTCGTCTGTACCCGGAGCATCTGGGTGAAGTGAAACCGGCGAGCATTCACGCCAACCTTTATCAGGACTTCCACGCCCGTGTCGCGGCAGACAAGATCCTCGCCCCGGACCTGCTCGGCCCGCTGCAACAGGCCAAGCAGAACGGTCAGCAAGTGTTCCTGCGCACCGACACCCACTGGACCCCGGAAGGCGCCGAGATCGCGGCCAACACCCTGGCGAAAACCATCGCCGACAAGTTCCCGCTCAGCGGCGAGCCGCAGCGCTTTGTCACCACGCCAGCGGAGAAGGTCACGCACAAGGGCGACCTGCGTCTGTTCCTGCCGCTGGATCCGCTGTTCGAAAACCTGATGCCGGCACAAGAGCCGCTGCAAAAGCGCAACACCGTGGCGGCCGAGCAACCTGCCGGTGACGACGCGCTGTTCGCCAGCAGCGAAGTACCGGTCGCGCTGATCGGCACCAGCTACAGCGCCAACCCCAACTGGAACTTCGTCGGGGCGCTGAAACAAGCGCTGCACAGCGACGTGGTCAATTACGCCGAGGACGGCCACGGCCCGATCCTGCCGATGCTCAGCTACCTGAAAAGCGATGACTTCAAGAACAGCCCGCCACAGGTGCTGATCTGGGAGTTTCCTGAACGATATCTGCCTGTGAACAACGAAATCGGCGACGCCGACCCGCAGTGGGTCGCAGAGCTCAAACAAGCCGGTGCTCGCCAACAAAACGTAGCCATCAACACTAAATCCGAGACGCCCGATCGGGCGCAAAACTGAAAGAGAGGTAACACCATGACTTTCACTACTACTCCTCGTCGTCTCGCTAAAAGCTTCGCCCTGGTTGCTGGCCTCAGCGTGCTGTCCGTCCCCGCCTTTGCCGGCGGTGACGCTGCCCTGTACGGCCCGACCGCACCGAAAGGCTCGACCTTCGTGCGGGTCTACAACGCCAGCAACGCCGAAGTCAGCGCCACCGTCGGCAGCACCAACCTGAGCGACGTTGCGCCACTGGCCAGCAGCGACTTCAGCTTCATGCCAGGCGGCGACTACAGCGCCAAAGTCGGCAGCCAGACCCTGCCGGTCAAACTTGCCGGTGACCACTACTACACCCTGGTGAACAACGCGTCCGGCGCGCCGCAACTGATCGAAGAGCCGCCGTTCAAGAACAAGCAGAAATCCCTGGTGCGCGTGCAGAACCTCAGCGACAAGCCGCTGACCCTGAAGACCGCCGACGGCAAGACCGACGTGGTGCCGAACGTGGCCGCCAAGGGCCGTGGCGAACGTGAAATCAACCCGGTGAAAGTCAGCCTGGCGCTGTACGAAGGTGACAAGAAAGTCGGCGACGTGAAACCGGTCGCCCTTGAGCGTGGTGAGGCAGCGGTGCTGTACGTCACCGGTTCCGGCAGCAGCCTGTCGCCAGTCTGGGTGAAACGCCCGGTGTCGACTCGCTAACAAATTTTCCGAACTGACGCAGTTCCCATTGTAGGAGTGAGCCTGCTCGCGATATCGGTTTCACATTCAAAGAATGTGTTGATTGATCCACCGCAATCGCGAGCAGGCTCACTCCTACAAGGGATCGGGTTGTCAGTTCGAATACGAGACAAAAACAAGAGTGAAACGACACAACGTTCGTGCCTCTAACCAATCGATTTTTATGGAGTAAACAACATGATTCCGGTGATCTTGTCAGGTGGTAGCGGTTCACGTCTTTGGCCGCTTTCGCGTAAGCAATTCCCTAAACAATTCCTGGCCCTGACCGGTGAACACACGCTGTTCCAGCAAACCCTGGAACGCCTGGTGTTCGAAGGCATGGACACGCCGATCGTGGTCTGCAACAAGGATCACCGCTTCATCGTCAACGAGCAGTTGGCCAACCGTAACCTCGAATGCCAGCGCATCCTGATGGAACCGTTCGGCCGCAACACCGCGCCAGCCGTAGCGCTGACCGCGATGATGCTGGTCAACGAAGGGCGTGACGAACTGATGCTGGTGCTGCCGGCCGACCACGTGCTGGAAGACCAGAAAGCCCTGCAACGCGCCCTCGCCCTGGCCACCGTCGCCGCCGAAAACGGCGAAATGGTGCTGTTCGGCGTGCCGGCGACCAAACCGGAAACCGGCTACGGCTACATCAAGTCCACCGCTGATTCGCTGCTGCCGGAAGGCGTCAGCCGCGTCTCGCACTTCGTCGAAAAACCTGACGTCAAACGTGCCACCGAGTACGTTGAATCCGGCGGCTACTACTGGAACAGCGGCATGTTCCTGTTCCGCGCCAGCCGCTTCCTCGAAGAGCTGAAAAAGCACGATCCGGACATCTACGACACCTGCCTGCTGACCCTCGAGCGCAGCCAGCAGGACGCCGACACCGTCACACTGGACGAAGCTACCTTCGCCTGCTGCCCGGACAACTCCATCGACTACTCCGTCATGGAAAAAACCCAACGCGCCTGCGTGGTGCCGCTGACTGCTGGCTGGAGCGATGTCGGTTGCTGGTCGTCACTGTGGGAAGTCAACGAGAAAGACGCCAACGGCAACGTCAGCAAAGGCGACGTGGTAATCCAGGACAGCAAGAACTGCATGATCCACGGCAACGGCAAACTGGTGTCGGTGATCGGTCTGGAAAACATCGTCGTGGTCGAAACCAAAGACGCGATGATGATCGCGCACAAGGACAAGGTTCAGGGCGTCAAGCAGATGGTCAACACGCTCAACGAGCAGGGTCGCAGCGAAACCCAGAACCACTGCGAGGTTTACCGTCCGTGGGGTTCCTACGACTCGGTGGACATGGGCGGCCGCTTCCAGGTCAAGCACATCTCGGTGAAGCCGGGCGCGTGCCTGTCGCTGCAGATGCACCACCACCGCGCCGAACACTGGATCGTGGTCAGCGGCACCGCCGAAGTGACCTGCGATGACAACGTGTTCCTGCTCTGCGAGAACCAGTCGACCTACATCCCGATCGCCTCGGTGCACCGCCTGCGCAACCCGGGCAAGATCCCGCTGGAAATCATCGAAGTGCAATCGGGTTCGTACCTGGGTGAAGACGATATCGAGCGCTTCGAAGACATCTACGGCCGCTCCACCCCGATCGAACGCGGCGTGTCGGTGAAAACCATCGCGCAGTGATCACCCGGCATTGAGAAGCCCCCGTCCAGCCCGCTGCGTCCCCTATCCGCAGTGGGTTGGGCGGGGGCTTTTTTTCAACTCAACGAATGTTGTCGAGTCAGTCTTGGCCGGAAATGTCCCCCCAGCGATTGCCGCCTTCCCGCGTAGGGAGCCGGTGCGAGCAGTCCGATAAAGTCCTGAGTCCGCTCCAGACTCTGCACCGTACTGGACGTTTGCATCGACAAATCGGAGACCGCTTCGAAAAGCTCCTGGTCCGCGCTGCCGGTGGTTGCCAGCTCGGTAAGGATGGCTTGCGTCCTGAACTCGACCATGTCGATGCCTGCCGAAAGATGTTCGTAAGTGTTGCTTAACGCCTCAGCATTCAATCCCTGCGCTGCATGGATGAATTCCCGTCCCGTCTGGAACAGACCCCGAGTTTCCGCTCCCAGTTTGTCAGAGACTGCCTCGATCACTTTGTCCTCGACCTTGGCGCGCGCCAATTTGGTCAAGCGTGATCGACCGTCGGCCGTGCGCGGATCATGCGCTGCCAATTGCAGTTTCACTGTGGCAAGACTCAGCTTCTGTTTCGGCTCGACGCTTTCAACCAGAGCCTTGGGATTCAATTCGCTGCCCTTGAAATGGATAGGTCGGTTCAACTGATAGGTGTCCACCACCTTGTCGATGGCTGCATCCGCCAACTTCCCGCCGACCTTCGTGCCAACCTTGCCCCCCAATGAACCGGCTACCGGTCCGAACACGGCGCCCACTGCAGTGCCAATCGCGCCACCTGCAGCTTGAGCGCCTGCGCTGAACGCGCTGCTGGCCAGTTGCGTTCCGACGCGCCTGGCCAAGGCCTGAAACCGGTGTCGCGCCTGAGTGTGATTGAGCAATGAGTTTCTGACGTCCGCTGCTGCCGAGGTTATCGTGCTCATTAATGCCTGCTGCTTTTGTACACTGTCAGCCAACTCTGATGTGGCGGTCTTCCCGCCCCCATCGGTGTCGACATGGTTCATGGGCGAGTTACCCACCATCTGGTACAGGTTCGGCCCGTCGATAAAGCCTTTCGGGTCAGGATTCAACCAGCGCTGCAACCACGGCATGTAATAGCGATAGCCGTAATAATAAAGACCTGTGGCATCGCGCTCCTTGCCCGAATAACGCAGGTTTTTGTAACTGGCCTCGGTGTCCTTGCTCCACGCCGTTTCACCGAACGGGAAGAATACTTCCTGACTGATGAGCCGGGCATCCTCGCCCAATTCCAGGCAGGTCGATCCCAGATGATCCGTCAGCATGTACCGATAATGATCATTGGAACCGGTGGGCGGAGCACTTTCCCAGTGCAGCACGTGTACACGGCTGATGTAGCCCTCGACGAAAATCACTTGCAGTTGTTCACCGGTGGCCGTGTCGGTGCGTAGCTCCAGCCCAGGCAAATAGCGCACCTGGGCCGTGACGCCGCGGGCATTCGTCTGGAGTGAGCGAATCTTGCGCACACGTTGGCCGGCACCGTCGTAGCAATAGTGTTCACGGTCATTGAGTCCGCTGGCACGTTCGACCGGCGTGACCGATTGCAACTGATTACGCAGATTCCACGTCAATGAACTTCCCGCGTACAGCGCTCGCAAATTGCCACGGTGATCGAACGCCGCGGCAATCTCCTCTTCCGTCGGTGGCACGCCATTACGGTAAGGCAAACAGCGATTACTCGATCGGGCAGCCTTGAGCTCGCGGCCATTGCGTGCGCCAACATGGGTCAACAGCAGCAGATTGCCGGATTCATCGTAGTGGAAAGTCTGCCGATAATTGCTCACTGCTGCCGGATCATCCCGGCCGATGGACGCCGGCCCCTGAGTAGCGGCACCTGCTTCCCAACCGGTGGCCTCATGCAACTGGTAAAGGCTGTCGTAGTCGAAACGACTGACAGGATCGATACGCTGGTTGGCGAAATACCGGATCGGCAGAGCCTTGTCCTCGATGCTCAGCAAGTTGCCCATCGGGTCATAGTCGTAGATCAGATGTTGCAATACCTCGCCCCCGGCTTTCTTCGCATGGCGGGTTCGCAGACGGCCGTCCTCGGGCTGATAGGTCAGCGTCGTCAGCACACCATTGCCCGCCAGTTCCTGAGTGACTTGCCCATCAGCGTTGTAACGAATGTCGCTCACCAGCGTTTGCGCTTTGGGCTGGTGCCGCAATTGCAGGTGGCAGGCGCGCAACTCCCCGTCCAGCGTCAACTCGCGGTTCTGATGATTATCACGTGCATCGACTTGTTCGAGTACCTGCCCCAGCGGCCCAAAGCGCCAGCGGGTCTTGGCACCGTCACCGGGTTCCAGCAAGCGCTGGCGGTCATCAACGTTTTGCGGCCAATCGGGGACGCTGGGGTCGAGTGTGAAGTGCCGGGTGTTTTCAATGCATTGCCCACTGATTGCAAAGCTTTGCGAGCACACACTACCCGCCGGATCATCGTGCCGAATCAACTGGCCCAGTTGATTCCGGGAGGGATCACCCGCGCCGGGCTGGCCGTAAGTGAGACGCTCGACGCACCGCCTCGGCTCGGATGCACCTTCTTCGAACACGGCAATCGGACGCAGCAGAGGGTCGTGTTGCACCTCGCGCCAGGTTTCTCGACTGTCCCAGTCGTACAGCGTCTCGGCACCGAGCCCGTACAACGCCAGCTGCGTACCGGCATCGACGCTGTCGGAGCGCAGCGTTTGCCCGATCAACGAATAAAGGGTGTGCAGATTCGCTGGCGTCAGCGGCTCGGTCGTTTGCAGTGCCCACAGGCGCGGATCCCACTGTTCCACAACCCTTCCGGCAGCGTCACGCACCGTGCGATTGACGCGGGTTTGAGCGGGGCAAAGGTCGTCGGCACGCCAATAACCAACCGTCCGAACCTGCAGTCCGCGCGGGTCGCTTACCGAAAGCGTCGGTGTTTTGCCATGCTTGTTCATCAGCTTGCTCCCGGCACTAGCGTTATCCTTGGTCCAGGGCATCAGAGCATCCGCGCTTTGCGATATTCAACTGTCAGAAATTACAGTACCGACTGACGGTACATTCGGATTACGTGCGAATGTCCATTGCGCCGGCCCTCCGGTAGGATGGTACTCACGAACCAAGGAGCGTTCCTCATGTTCATCGGCATCCTGCTGATCATCACCTGGCTGATCCTGCTGCTGCGCTATCCCGCCAAGGCTGTGCCGGTCTCCGTGGCCGCGGCTATTGGTCTGGGACTGGTGGCCATGTGGGTGGTGTGGCTGGACAACCGCGAGATCAAGCAACTGGCGCGCCTTGAAATGCGCATCAGCTATGCACCGGAGCAATGCCCGGCGGATCGCCCGCTGCAATTGAAAATGAAAAACGGCAACGACGTGCCGCTGACCGAACTGCGCTGGCGCATCGCAGCTTACGCGCCGGGCGACACGGTCAATCTGGCCGACAACCAGTACGCCGCCCCGCGCTATCGCGGCCCCGGCGAACTGCAGGCCGGTGGCGACTGGGAAGACTGCCTGCCGATGCCGCCGCTGCGCCCCGGTTATCGCCCACAAACCCTGGAGTTTCGTGCCGAGCGCTTGCAGGGCAGCTTCTCCGACTGATCCCCCTCCTCCCATTTTTTGCCCAAGGAATGCGCCATGCCCGTTGCGTTGATTACCGGTTGCTCCAGCGGCATTGGCCGTGCCCTCGCCGATGCGTTCAAAGCCGCCGGTTATGAGGTCTGGGCCAGCGCGCGCAAGGCTGAAGACGTCGCGGCCCTCGCCGCTGCCGGGTTCAGCGCAATCGCACTGGACGTCAATGACAGCGTGGCGCTGGAACAACTCGCTGAGCGCATCAACCAGCAACACGGCGGCCTCGACGTGCTGATCAACAACGCCGGTTATGGCGCCATGGGACCGCTGCTCGACGGCGGCGTGCCGGCCATGCAGCGTCAGTTCGAAACCAATGTGTTCTCGATTGTCGGCGTTACCCGCGCCCTGTTTCCGGTACTGCGCCGGACCCAGGGGCTGGTGGTGAACATCGGCAGTGTCTCAGGGGTTCTGGTCACGCCGTTCGCCGGCGCCTACTGCGCCTCGAAAGCCGCGGTGCATGCCTTGAGCGATGCGCTGCGCATGGAGCTGGCGCCGTTCGGCATCCGGGTGATGGAAGTGCAACCGGGGGCGATCCAGTCGAGCTTCGCCAAGAATGCCGGGCACGAAGCCGAGCAACTGATCAACGAGCAATCGCCGTGGTTTCCGTTGCGTGAGGGGATTCGCGCGCGGGCCAAGGCATCGCAGGACAAACCGACGCCGGCCAGTGAGTTTGCCGCTGAGTTGCTCAAGGCTGTGCAGCAGGGCACGCCGCCAAGATTGATCCGCATTGGTAATGGCAGCCGCGCGTTGCCGTTGCTGGCGACGTTATTGCCCAAGGGATTGCTGGAGTCGACGTTGATGAAGCGGTTCGGCTTGCGTGGGAAGCTCTGAGACCGGGTTGACGCTTTCGCGAGCAAGCCCGCTCCCACAGGAGAATGCATTCCAAATGTGGGAGGACAAACCGACGCCGGCCAGTGAGTTTGCCGCTGAGTTGCTCAAGGCTGTGCAGCAGGGCACGCCGCCAAGATTGATCCGCATTGGTAATGGCAGCCGCGCGTTGCCGTTGCTGGCGACGCTGTTGCCCAAGGGGTTGCTGGAGTCGACGTTGATGAAGCGGTTCGGCTTGCGTGGCCAGCTCTGAGACCGGGTTGACGCTTTCGCGAGCAAGCCCGCTCCCACAGGAGAATGCATTCCAAATGTGGGAGCGGGCTTGCTCGCGAAGGGGCCAGATCAGCCAACACTCAGCCCCAGCCCTTCATGAAATCAATAAACGCCCGTACCTTCAGCGGCAGATGCCGGGTATCCGGGTACAGCGCATAAACACCCTGCTGGGCAAAGCGGTAATCGGCCAACAACCGCACCAATCGCCCGGCCTGCAGATCCTCCTGAATCAACCACTGCGGCAAAATCGCCACGCCTTGCCCGGTCAACGCAAACGCCCTGAGCGTCGCCGAGTTGTCGGCGACGATGGCGGTGGTCCCCGGTTTTGGCTGGTAGACATGCTCACTGCCGGCCGGGGCGGTCACGGTCAATTCCGGTACTCGGCCATGGCCCAGCGTCGGCATCGACTCTAGCGTTGCCAGCGTGGCAACCGGTGCAAAGCGCTCGACCAACTGCGGCGCCGCTACCGCAAACACTTCGAACGTCGACAACTGCACCGCGCGCAAATTGGAGTCGTGCATGCGGCCCAGACGAATCGCCATATCGAAGCGTTCGGAGATCAGATCGGCGTGAGTCGAGGACGTCGACAAGTGAATGTTCAGTTGCGGCTGTTGCTGGCGAAACACCTCCAGCGCCGGCACCACCTGGGCCAGGGCAAATTCCACGGTGGTGGTGATGCGCAACGTGCCCTTGAGTTGCGAATGCTCGGAGCGCGCCTCCTCGATCGCCAGTCGCGCTTCGTCGAGGGTGCGCAGGCAGCGCCGATAGAAGCGCTCGCCGGCATCGGTCAGGGCCAGTTGCCGAGTGTTACGCGTGAGCAAGGTGACGCCCAGTTCTTCTTCCAGGCGCTTGAGATTGAAGCTCACCACCGCACGGGTCTGGCCCAAGGTATCGGCAGCCGCCGTCAACGACCCGGCCTCGACCACAGCTTTGAAGGTGTCAAAACGGTCCAGGCTGACCATATCCAGCGCACTCCCTGTCAAAATTATTTTGACAAACTAGCAGGCAAACCAGCGTTTTCCTAACGCCTGAAGCGCACTACCCTGCGCGTCTCATCACAGGGAAGCTGCCATGGCCTATCGCTCGAAAGTCGCGCTGGTGTATCTGTTCGGGTTCGCCCTCGACCTGCTGAACATGTTCGCCGCGAGCATTGCCTACCCGGACATCGCCCGGGAATTACAGGCCTCGGTCACGCAATTGGCGTGGATCACCAACGCCTACATGCTTGGCCTGACGCTGATCATTCCGCTGAGTGTGTGGCTGGCGGCACGCCTGGGCGAGCGGCGGCTGATTCTTGGCTCGTTGCTGCTGTTCGGTGTCGCTTCCGGTCTGGTGGCCCAGGCCGGGTCGATTGAAAGCCTGATTGGCTGGCGCCTGCTGCAGGGGCTTGGCGGCGGCTTGTTGCTGCCGATCGGTCAGGCTCTGGCTTATCGGCAGTATCCCGCGACACAACGCGCGCACCTTACCGGCGTGGTGCTGATGGTCGCGCTGATGGTGCCAGCCCTGTCGCCGGCGGCGGGCGGCCTGATCGTCGAGGCGTTGTCCTGGCGCTGGATTTTCTACCTGAACATGCCGCTGGCGCTGCTTGCGTTCGGCCTGGGTATGCTGTGGTTGCAAGCGGATCAACACGGCACGGAACGCCCGACACTGGATCTGCGTGGCCTGCTGCTGGCGGCGTCAGCCCTGAGTCTGTTGCTGATTGCCGTGAGTCTGGGGAGCGCCGCCGCTACCCGTCACCTCGCCGGCGGGGTTTTGCTGCTCGGCGTCCTGACCTTATGGCTGTACCTGCGTGATGGCTGGCACAAACCCGACGCGGTGCTCGACCTGCAACTGCTCAAGAGTCCGTCACTGCGCCTGGCGATGCTGATCTACCTGTTCGTGCCCGGGGTGTTTACCGGCACCAACATGATTGCCGTGTTGTACCTGCACGACCTCGGTTTCGGTGCAGCACAGACCGGTGCGCTGATGCTGTCCTGGGCGGCCGCATCGGGGGTGGCGATCATGCTCGGCAAACGCAGTTTCAACCGCATCGGCCCCAAACCGCTGCTGATCACCGGGATGCTTTTGCAGTGCCTGGGGATTGTCCTGCTGATGCGCATCGAACAGCCCGCCGCCACGCCGCTGATCATTGCCTATGCCTTGATGGGACTGGGCGGCAGCCTGTGCAGCGTCACCGCGCAGAGCCTGGCGTTTGTCGGCATCGCGCCGGAAAAAATGGGCCACTCCAGTGCCTTGTGGAACATCAATCGCCAGCTCGGTTTCTGCCTCGGCGCGGCGCTGCTCAGTTCGCTGTTGGGCGCATTGAGCGGCAACGGATTCAAATACTGCTTTGTCGCGGCGGCCCTGCTCACCTTGCTGCCAATGGTCGCCGTGCTGCGTTTCGACGCCTCCAAAGTGCTCGCCCTGCTGAGCCCTCCTCCCCTTCAGGAAAAATCCACATGATTGACTACAACGAATATTTTGATGAAGTGATCCAGGCCCATCTGGTGATCGAACGCTGGTTTGCCGTGGAGCAGGATTCAGCGGAACTGGAGCCTTTGCTGAGCCGGTTCTCGGCGGATTTTTCCATGGTCACGCCGCTGGGCCGGGAGCTGGATATCGAAGCCTTGCGCGCGCTGTTTCAAGCGGCAGCCGGGAAGAAGCCCGGGTTCAGGATCGAACTCAGTGAGCTACGCGGGATTGCCCTGCATGCGCATGGCGCGACGCTGAGCTATCGCGAGCAGCAGAGCGATGCGAGCGGGTTGCACACTGATCGCCGGTCGACGGTGGTGTTTGAAAAGACCGAGGCCGGGCGGGTGCTGTGGCGGCATTTGCAGGAGACGTTTTGCGCTGAATGATTACTCGGTATTGGTCTGAAAGACCGGGTTGTCCTTATCGCGAGCAGGCTCACTCCTAGAAGGAATCTTCGGTGTGGCAGAGATCCAGTGTAGGAGTGAGCCTGCTCGCGATTCAGTCGGCGCGGTCTGTCAGTTATCCACAGACTCTTGCTTCACCACCACGGTGCAAGTAATCCCCGCCGCCAACAACACACCCTCCGGCACTTCATCGATGTGAATGCGCACCGGCACCCGCTGCGCCAAGCGAACCCAGTTGAAGGTCGGGTTGACGTCGGCGATCAGCTCGCGGCTTTCCGGGTTGTCGCGGTCGTAGATGCCGCGGGAAATGCTCTCCACGTGGCCCTTCAACACTTCGCCGCTCATCAGTTGCATGTCGGCTTTGTCGCCTACGCGCACGTGCGGCAGTTTGGTCTCTTCGAAGAAGCCGTAGACCCAGAACGAGTTCATGTCGACCACGGCCATTTTCGCTTCGCCGATGCGCGCGTAGTCACCGCGATGCACGTTGAGGTTGGTCACATAGCCGTCCACCGCAGCGCGCACTTCAGTGCGTTTGAGGTTGAGTTCGGCGGCTTCCAGTTGTGCTTGCGCGTGTTGATAGTCGGCCAGCGCGGCGTCGGCGATGTTGCTGGCGTCGTCACGGTTTTCCTTGGAGATCACCAGATTGTCGAGGTCGGCACGGCGATGGGCGTTGACCTTGCGCATTTCCCATGTCGACTTGCGCGACGCCACCAGCGACTGCGCCTGTTTGACCGCGATGCGGTAGTGCTCGGGGTCGATCTGCATCAGCAAATCGCCCTTCTTCACCAACTGGTTGTCGCGCACCGGTACGTCGATCACTTCCCCGGTGACGTCGGCCGCGACGTTGATGATGTCCGCCCGCACTCGACCGTCGCGGGTCCACGGCGTGTTCATGTAGTGCTCCCACAGGGTCCGGCCGATCCACAGTGCCAAGGCCAGCACCAGCAGGGTCGCGAGCAGGCTGAAAAACTTTTTCATCAGAACGTTCTCAACGGTAGACAGTCAGCGCCATGGCGCCGAACAGACAGGTAAACAGACTCAGACGCAACAGCGCCGGGTGCCAGAAAAAACGGTACAGGTCGAACCCCGAGAGGAACCGGTCCAGCGCCCAGGCCAGCGCCGCAGCGACAAAAAACATCAGGGTCATGGTCGGCATGTACACGCCGTGGAAGGCAATTTCACGAGGCATGGGCAAGTCCTTCGGGCTTGGCAACGGCATAGGCAGCGAGTGGTGATTGCGGGTCGAGCAACGAGGTGCGGATGAAGTGCAGATAGCTTTTCACCCGGCGTAACGCGGACGTGTCGAAGTGCGGCGCAAACGGCTCGTCGGTCGCAGCAACCCGGCTGATCGCGTGATCGACCGCCACCAGTGCGCGCTCAAGATTGCTCGGGTTCGGCTGCAGAAACAGCCGCACCAGCGCCCGGCCCATCACGCGGATAGCCTGCCGCCACGGCTGCGATTCGGCATACGCCGGATGCACCGGGAGGATCGCCTGTTCCTTGCGCAACTCGATGATCGCGTGGCCGACTTCGAGCACCACGAACATCCAGCGCAGCAGGTTCTTCTGCACCGTCGGCTGCCCAGCAGCGAGGCCGTATGCCTGATGCAGCAGGTCGCGGGTACGGCTTTCGAAACTCGACGCCAAACCCTTGAGCTTGCCGCTGATCGCATAGACCACTTGCTCGCGCAGATCCTGCTCCAGGCGCTTCCACAACCAGCGGCTGTTCGGCGGCAGAATGATCGCGCCGGCAGCGGCGCAGACCAGCATGCCCATGACCATGGCGATGTAGTCGTTGATGAAGCTGTAGGGGTTGTAAATGGTCAGGTTGTCCGGCACCGAACCGGTGCTGAAGAAGATCAACAAACCCAGGCCGACCCCGGCATATTTCGGCCGCGAAGCGAGGAACGAGCCGAGCACGATGACTGGCGCGAGCATCACGCACAGCAAGGGAAAACCGTCGATCCATGGGAAGATGAAAAACATCTCGACGAAGCCGATCAGCGCCCCGAGAAAAGTCCCGCAGGCCATTTGAAAAGCCATGCGTTTGGGGTTGGGCGTGGCGGCAGACAGGCCCACGGTGGCGGCGGCAATCAGGGTCATGGTCGCGCCGCTCGGCCACGCGGTGGCGACCCAGTAACTACCGAGCACAATCAGGATGAACGAGGCGCGAATCCCCGAAGCCGCAGCGGCCCACCAGTTGGTTTGCGGGGTGAACGGCTCGTCCCAGCGCTCACGCTCGTGGCGGTGATCGGCCAGCGAGGCGTGGGTCTGTGCATAACTGTGCAGGTCATCGACGAAGCGATAGAGCAGCTCGTATGCAGTGTGAAAATCCAGTTGCTCGGCTTCACTCGGACCGGTTTCCTGAAAGGCTGCACGCAGGCTGCGCACCCGCGCCGGCAGACCTTCCTTGTACGTGGCCAATGCCGTCGCCAAACGTGCCGCGTCCGGGCTGGTCAAGGCGCGGCCACTGAAGCCGTCGAGTACTTCCGCCAGATCCTGCAGGCCCGGCCTGATCGCGGCCACCACGTGTTCTTCGTCATTCACGCGCAAGCGTTCCAGCAACTGATGCAGCGCGTTGAAGCGCGTGGTAATGCCCATGAACTCGCTGTTCAAACGGCTGAGGCGACCGTTGCGCCGACGCATGTGCGGGTCTTCGAACACGGTGACGCTGCGCAACCCTTCCAGCCCCACGGCTTCGGCGATGAAACGCACGTTGTTGGTCTCGAAGGCGTCGGCTTTGCTGCGTCCGCGCAAGCCATCGGTGACGAACAACGCGAACACGCCGAAGCGCTGATACAGCGCGTTGCGCATTGCTGCGCTGGCGGTTTGCGGCAGGATTGCGGCGCTGACCACCGTCGAACAGAGAATTCCCAGCGAGATCTCCAGCACCCGCCAGACGGCGGCCATGAACGCACCGTCCGGATGCGCCAGCGCTGGCAGCCCGACCATCGCGGCGGTGTAGCCGGCGAGGACAAAACCGTAGGCGCGGAAGTTACGGCAACGCGCCGCACCGGCCGAGCAGATGCCGACCCAGATCGCCAGCGAACCGAGGAACAACTCGGTGTTCTGCGCGAACAGCGCGATCAGCGTGACCATCATCGCCGACCCGGCCAGGGTGCCTAGGAAGCGATAGAAACTCTTGGCGAACACCTGACCGCTCTGCGGCTGCATGACGATGAACACGGTGATCATCGCCGTGCGCGGCTGCGGCAGTTCCAGGCGCATCGCCAGCCACAGCGTGAGGAACGCGGCGAGCAATACCTTGAAGATATACACCCAGGTCACGCCATCACTGCGCGCCCAGTCGAAAAATCCGCGGCGCCATTCCAGGGAGTAGAGCCAGCGTAGAGGTGCGGGCAAGGGAGTCATTTGGTCTTGCTCAACGATTGAGGACTTAACAATTTTTGTGATGAACACAAACTCTGTGGTGAGGGGATTTATCCCCGATGGGCTGCGAAGCGGACCCAAAACCTGCAAGCCGGTTCTGCCTGGCACACCGCATTTGCTTTTCTTGGGGCTGCTCCGCAGCCCATCGGGGATAAATCCCCTCACCACAAAGGTTTTGTGTAGTGGATTGTGTGTTCACCGCAGGAGCGCCGGGGTTTTCGGGGCTGCCGTTTGCTCGGTGGTGGGCACATCATTCCCAGCCCCGAGGCCGCCACCCAGCGCCGTCACCAGCTCGGCATGCGCACTCAAGCGCGCCGCCTGCACCTGCTGCTGCACTTGCTGCTGCTTGAACAGCAAGGTCTGCGCATTGAGCACGTTGAGGTAATCGGTGAGGCCGCGCTGATAGGCGATCATCGCGATGTCGTAGGTCTTCTGCGCGGTGGCCACCGACTCGGCGGCGAAGGCTTGCTGCTTGTCCATCGACTCGCGGCGGATCAACTGGTCGGAGATGTTCTTCAGCGCATTGATCAGCGTCTGGTTGTAATGCGCCACGGCAATGTCATACCCGGCGGACGCTTCGCCCAATTCGCTGCGCAAACGCCCACCGTCGAAGATCGGCAATGAGATCGCCTGGCCGACGTTGTAGTTGAGTTTCTTGCCAGTCAAAAACTCCAGCGCCCCGCCACCGGTGGCCATGTAGCCGAGGCTGCCGACCAGATCGACGTTGGGATAAAACCCGGCGTGCGCCACATCGATGCCGCGTGCCTGCGCTGCCACTTGCCAGCGACTGGCGACCACGTCCGGGCGCTGACCGAGCAATTCGGCGGGCAATGCCGACGGCAGTTTCAACGCAGCACCCAGCGCCAGAGTCGGCCGCTGCAACTGCGCCCCGGCGCCCGGGCCTTTGCCCGCCAGCGCGGCGATCTGGTTACGGCTCAGGGCGATTTCTTCGTCCAGCGCATCCAGTTGCCGATGGGTCTCCGGCAACGGCGTTTCGGCCTGACTGACTTCAAAGTGCGTGCCGATGCCGCCGTCGAGACGCTTCTGCGCCAGATCGAGAATCTGCTGTTGCTGCTTGAGGGTCGCGGCGACGATGTCGCGCTGGGCGTAATGCAGCGACAGCTCGATGTAGGCGCGCACGATATTGTTCTGCAATTCCAGCTGCGCCAGCCGCGCTTCGGCGGCGCTCATGTGCGCCAGATCCACCGCGCGCTCACTGGCATTACTTTCGCGGCCCCAAAGGTCGAGGGCGTAGCTGAAGCCCAGTGCGGCGTTGTTGTCCCAGGTGGTGGTGTTGGCCAACTCGCCCGGGCCGTAGAACTGGTCGGTCGGCCAGTTGTGGCGTTTGAGCGTCGACTCGCCATTGATCTGCAACGACTCGGCGGCCTCGGCGACACCGGCCAGCGCCTTGGCCTGACGCACCCGCGCAGCGGCCATGGCCATGCTCGGACTGCCCTGCACGGCGAGGTCGATCCAGTGATTGAGTTGCGGGTCGCCGTAGGCTTGCCACCATTGTGCGGTGGGCCAATTGGCGTCTTTGGCGGCGTGAGCAATCGCGTCGTCAGTGGCCAGTGCGTCGGCTTCCAATGCCTTGCTATGCGGGGCAATTCCTTGCGTTGAGATGCAGCCGCTGAGACCCAGGGTAAAAGCCAGAACACTGAGCGGCAAAAGCGCTCTGTTGATGCGACGCGGCACAGCTGCGAATTCCTGAAAGAGGATAAGGCGGGGGCGTGTTCCCTTCTGTAGGAGCTGCCGAAGGCTCGGGCCGCGTTCGGACGATCTTTTGACCTTGATTCCCTTAAAACAAAATCAAAAGATCGCAGCCTTCGGCAGCTCCTACATGGGAACGGCGCAATTCTATGGAACGCCCTGTGTGGCGATAAGCTGGGATTCCTGTGAATCTTTGTTACCGTTAACGAGATAATCCCTTGGTCGGGGGTCTCAGCCCCTGAAACTTCGTGTCACAATTTGCCATCTCCCTTGAGAGCACCCCATGGACACATTGCAAAACATGCGCGCCTTCAGTTGTGTGGCCGAAGCCGGCAGCTTCACCGCTGCCGCCGTGCAACTCGACACCACCACGGCCAACGTCTCGCGCGCGGTCTCCAACCTGGAAGCCCACCTGCAAACCCGCCTGCTCAATCGCACGACCCGGCGCATCGCCCTGACCGAGGCCGGCAAGCGCTACCTGCTGCGCTGCGAACAGATCCTGGCCTATGTCGAAGAAGCCGAAGCCGAGGCCAGCCAGGCCCACGCCCGCCCCGCCGGCCAGTTGAAAGTGCACACCATGACCGGCATCGGCCAGCACTTCGTGATCGACGCCATCGCCCGCTACCGCAAGACCCACCCGGACGTGACCTTCGACCTGACCATGGCCAACCGCGTGCCGGACCTGCTCGACGAGGGCTACGACGTGTCCATCGTGCTGGCCAGCGAACTGCCGGACTCGGGCTTCGTCTCGCAACGCTTGGGCATCACCTACAGCATCGTCTGCGCCTCCCCGGCCTACGTGAAAGCCAACGGCTGCGCGCAAAAACCCAGCGACCTGCTGAACCACGCCTGCCTGCGCCTCGTCAGCCCGGTGATCCCCTTGGAAAAATGGGCCTTCAATGGCCCGGACGGCCAGGAAATGGTCACCATCAACAGCTCGCCGTTCCTGGTGAACTCCGCCGACGCGATGAAAGCCGCAATCATCAGCGGCATGGGCGTCGGCGTCCTGCCGGTCTACGCCGCCATCGAAGGCCTGCGCAACGGCACGCTGGTACGGATGATGCCGAACTACCGCTCGCAGGAACTCAACCTGTACGCGATCTACCCGTCGCGGCAGTACCTGGATGCGAAGATCAAGACCTGGGTCGAGTATCTGCGCGGGTCACTGCCGGAGATATTGGCGGCGCATCAGGCGGAACTGGCTGCCTACGAGTTAAGCGGCAGCCTGGCTGGGGCAAGAGTGGCAAATTGACGTTATTTAGGGGGGCGGCAAAGGAATGCCAAACCCTGCATCTTGAATACTCCCCACTTAAATATCACCTGTCAGATATGACAGTGGACAGGCAGGTTCTTTCGGCGAAACATCCTGGGGCACGTCTCATTTACGCCACGGAAGAAAAGCCATGAATTTTTTTTACTCCCCCCCCGAAAACCACCTCGTCACCGCAGAAGGCGAACTCAACGCCATCATCCATAACAACTTTAAGTTCCCGGATTTCAAAGGTATTCCACAGTTTTTCGTCACTAATGAGAAGGTCGTAGTCATATCTACACGACACCAAATAACAGAAAACCAATGGAACTCCATTACCGTAACCTTCCCCTATTTTGTTGAAAACAGACGGTATGAGTTTCAAGTAAATAGCGGGGTAGAACCTCCTTCGTTCGTCGAAAGTTGCCGAACAGCCGATGGCGGCTCCCTGCATCGTCCACACCCGGCCAAAGACGACGTTGGTCATATCATTTTTGATTTCGATCCCGACGCCGGAACACTGGAAGCCACCTTCAACTACACCATCATCGGCGACCAATCGGCAGGGCACCAAGCGGTAGGAAACATAAAAATCAAAGGTCTGACGCACACAAACGGTTACTGCCTCGAAAAACTTTTCAGCGAGTCCAACTTTTCCGACTGAGCTGGTAAGCCTCATTTGTGATCTCGCCATCTGACAGGTTGGCCGAGCTGGCGGTGAATCGGGTGCTGGATAATGTGGAAGTGAGCCAATCTGCAGCACACAGCCGAGCCATTGTGGGAGCGGGCTTGCTCGCGAAGGCGTCAGCACATCCAACACTTTCGGTGACTGACACACCGCTTTCGCGAGCAAGCCCGCTCCCACAGGGGGATTGGGGTGAGTCAGTTAGAAACTGGTCGGCTGTCAGACCGCCATCGCTGGCAAGCCAGCTCCCACAGTGGGATTGGGTCAGTCAGTTAGAGACTGTTCGGCTGTCAGGCCGCCATCGCGAGCAGGCTCACTCCTACAGAAAAGCAAAGCAGCCCAGACAGACCGCATGATCTTCACCACTCAAATGGCCGAGTGTCAGCTCGCCGAAAGCTCTTGATCTTGCCGTGCCGGCCCCATCGGCAGGCTGAGTGGAGGGGTTTATCCGGGGGTAGGCGCGCAGCGCCATGCGGCGAAGCCGCATACATCGAGAGGAGGTGCAGCGAAGCAAACCGGAGGCGATGCCCCCGGATGAACCCCGCAACGAAGGAACCCGAGCCACGGCGAGGGCCGAACGCCGGGGCCCAGCGTTTTGGTTACTTTTGGGCGTCTGCAAAAGTGACTCGCCGTAAGGGCGAAACCGCCAGCCGCAACACCCGAAGCAACGGATAAACCCCCAAAACCCCACGAACATGGTCGGCCCAGAGGCCGCCAAGACAAGCCAAACCCCACAAAGAAATGTTAGCGTGCTTGGTAATAAATAAAGTCAGCCGAGCCCAAGCCCAATGAAAAAAACAGTCCTGGCCTTCAGCCGCATCACCCCACCCATGATCGAACGCCTGCAACAAGAGTTCGACGTCATCGTCCCCAACCCAAAGAACGGCGACATCAACGCCCAATTCAACGAAGCCCTCCCCCACGCCCACGGCCTGATCGGCGTAGGCCGCAAACTCGGCAAAGCCCAACTCGAAACCGCCACAAAACTCGAAGTGGTCTCCAGCGTCTCCGTCGGCTACGACAACTACGACCTCGACTACTTCAATGAACGCGGGATCATGCTCACCAACACCCCGGACGTGCTCACCGAAAGCACCGCCGACCTCGCCTTCGCCCTGATCATGAGCAGCGCCCGCCGCGTCGCCGAACTCGACGCCTGGACCAAGGCCGGCCAATGGCAAGCCAGCGTCGGCGCACCGTTGTTCGGCTGTGACGTCCACGGCAAAACCCTGGGCATCGTCGGCATGGGCAACATCGGCGCCGCCGTCGCCCGCCGCGGCCACTTCGGCTTCAACATGCCGATCCTCTACAGCGGCAACAGCCGCAAGACCGAACTGGAACAGCAACTCGGCGCGCAGTTCCGCAGCCTTGACCAACTGCTGGCCGAAGCCGACTTCGTCTGCCTGGTGGTGCCGCTCAGCGACAAGACCCGACACTTGATCAGCCATCGCGAACTGGCGCTGATGAAGCCAGGTGCGATTCTGGTCAACATTTCCCGTGGCCCGGTGGTCGACGAGCCGGCGCTGATCGAAGCGCTGCAGAACAATCGCATCCGCGGCGCCGGTCTGGACGTCTACGAGAAAGAACCGCTGGCCGAGTCGCCGCTGTTCCAGTTGAAAAATGCTGTGACATTGCCGCACATCGGCTCCGCCACGAATGAAACCCGCGAAGCCATGGCCAATCGTGCACTGGCCAATCTGCGCAGTGCGCTGCTCGGCGAACGTCCGCAGGACCTGGTCAATCCGCAAGTCTGGCGCGGATAAAAAATGACGGGCAAGTGCAGAACCGCACTTGCCCGTTAGTTGCCGCCCTACACAACTTGAAATTGAACAACAAAGCCAATTAAACAACAGCATTATAAGCTCTGCCTGGCAATCGAATGATCGACCACTGCTATGGAGAGCTAATCCCGTGACCAACCTGACGACCGACAAAGTTATTCGCTACAGCAAAGTTATATTGATGGCTTACATCAGCTTCTTTGGTGTGTTGGTGATGATTCATAACTTTACCGACTATGACTCGAACTACACATACGTGGCTCATATCCTGAGCATGGACACCACCACCGCCAATGAGTCCATAAAATACCGAGCCATCGATTCACCGATGATTCATCACCGGATCTATTGGTTCATCATCACGCTGGAAGTGACGTATACGACGTTATGCCTGATAGGCACCTATCAACTCTATCGGCACATCAACGCGTCTGCAGAGGTATTCCACGAGGCAAAAAAGTTCTCGATCATGGGCATACTGGCGGCCATCTTCATTTATTACGTGTGCCTGCAAACCGTGGGTGTGGAATGGTTTGACATGGACACCTCACAATCATGGAATGCCAAGGACTGGGCCCGGCATATCATTGACTTCATATTCCCGGTGATGATTTACATCACTTTGAAAGTCGAGCGCTGATGTTCAGCGATCGGTTGTTTCATACCAACTTCCCCTGCACCGGCGCCACCAGCGCTTTCGGCTTACGAAACACCAACACATTACCCAGCATCACCAACACCAGCCCGAGCAACGCCGGTGCCGTCCACTGATAACCTTCAGCAAACGCCGACACGTTCAGCGCCACCACCGGGAACAGCACGGTGCAATACGCCGCACGTTCCGGCCCCATACGCCCAACCAGCGTCAGGTACGCGGTGAAGCCGATCACCGAGCCGGGGATCACCAGATACAGCAACGCCCCGACGTAACGTGGCGACCAATCCATGTCGAACGCAATGCCGTTGACCAGACACCACGCCGACAACATCGCCGCACCATACGCCATGCCCCAGGCGTTGGTGGTCAAGGGTTTCAAGCCTGCCTTCTGCTGCAGGCTCGACAGCATATTGCCCGCCGAGAAACACAAGGTGCCGCAGAGCGCCAGGCCAAGACCAAGCAACGTTTCGGGGCTGGCGTGATGGCCGGCCAGTTCCGGCCAGAACAGCATTCCCAGACCGAACAAACCCAGCGCCCCGCCCATCAACACGTTGCGCGCGATGCGCTGACCTAAGAACACCCGGGCACTGAGCGCATTCCACAAAGTGGCCGTGGAAAACACCACCGCCACCAGCCCGCTGGGAATCCACTGGCTGGCAGTCAGAAAGCACATGAAGTTGACGCAGAACAGGCACAGCCCCTGCGCCACACAGATCAGATGGCCGCGCCGATTCATCGGTTGCAGCCGCCGACTGAGCAGCAACAACACGAACAGCACCAGCGCGGCGAGACCGAAGCGATAAACGATCGACACCGGGATCGCGACCACGCCCAGTTGCCATTTCAGGGCAATCCAGGTGGTGCCCCAGATCAGCACGGTCAGCAGATATAGCGAAAGGTTCATGAAGAAACTCCTGAGAACACCTGGCACTCTGTGGCGAGCGAGCTTGCTCGCGCTTGAGTGCACAGCACTCATTTAATGAAGCCGCTGCGCAGCCCGGCGGGAGCAAGCTCGCTCGCCACAGGTTTGCGTTTAATAGCAATTCAGGGTGGGGCAGCCAGGATCGGAGCGCTTGCAAAATCTTGCGCTTTTGTCGCCCGGCAGGTCGGCAGCGCGAAGGCTACGGAGTAGGATGCAAGGCGTTGGAGAGAACCGAATATGGCCGCTATCGATACCCTGCAAGTTTTCCAAGCCCTCAACCGCTCGCCGAATGCACGCCTGGTGCACAGCGCCGAGCTCGGTGACGGCTTGTCTGCGGCCCTGTGGACCAACCACCACGATGCCCGGGAATACGAAGCGCCGAGCCACCATACCCTTTCCTGCTACATCGCCGGTGGCACGGGTACCTTTCGCCGTGGCCAACCAGGACACAAGGGCGGACCGGACAAGCTGTGCATCCTGCCGACGGATCACGAATCCGGCTGGGTGATCAACGGCGATATCCGCCTCGCTCATCTGTATTTCAGTGCCGAGCAGTTTGCGTTGGGGTGTGTCACCTTGCTTGATCGCGAGCCGCGAGAGATGCAGTTGCGCGAGCAGACCTTTCTGGAAGATCCGCAGCAGGCCCGACGCTTTCGCCAGTTGCTGACGCTGAACTGGGACGAACCTGCCGAACGCTTGCTGACCAGCAGCATTGCCCACGAATTGATCAGCCATACCCTGCTCAGCCAGGTCGGCGCCCGTCAGGGTTTGCGCCTCAAGGGCGGACTGGCGCCCCATCAGCGGCGGCAACTGGTCGAGTTCATCGACAATCAATTGGCCGAGCCGATCAGCCTCGGGCAACTGGCCGGGCTGTGTGCGCTGTCGGAATACCACTTTGCGCGGATGTTTCGAGTGAGCTTCGGCTTGCCGCCGCATCAGTACGTGCTGGCGCGACGCTTGAGCCGGGCGCGGGAGTTGTTGCGCGCGACGGCGTTGCCGCTGGGTGAGATTGCACTGGCGTGCGGGTTTGCCAGTGCCAGTCATTTCACCAACCGGTTTCGACAGGTGTTGGGTGGGACGCCTGGGGAATATCGGCAGGCGTTTTTGCGTTAGATCCGAGATTTTTATTGCCTGATCGGGCCGCTTCGCGAGCAAGCCCGCTCCCCCAGGGTTCAGAGTGAACTCAGATTGTGTGAATAACACCATCCAATGTGGGAGCGGGCTTGCTCGCGAAGAACGATGACGCGGTCCTGAATCAGAACTCCAAAGTACTCGACAACGAAATCTGCCGCGAATCGCCCATCGACACAAAGAACCGGCTCGCCGCCGAGGTGTAGTAGGTGCGGTCAAACAGGTTCTTCACGTTGAGCTGGAACTTGACTTTCTGCCCTTCGAGTCTGGTGTCGTAAGTGGCAAACGCATCGGCCACGGTGTAGCTCGGCAGGTCGAAATCATTCACCGCGTTGCCCGCCCGCTCGCCGACATACCGCGCCCCGGCACCGACACGCAGTTGGTCGCCACCAATCACGCTGCCGAAGTCATACACCGCCGACAATGAACCGCTGTTCTTCGCCACGTTTTGCAAGCGATTGCCTTTGTAGTCCGGGTCTTCGGTGACCTCGGCATCTGTGTAGGCATAGGCGCCGATCAGGCTCCAGCGGTCGGTCAACTGGCCGGTCAGATCCAGCTCCAGCCCCCGGGAACGTACTTCGCCCGCCGCGCTATAGATGGTGGTCGGGCCTTCAGAATTGGAGACCAGCACGTTGCGCTTCTTGATGTCGAACAGCGCGATATTGCCAGTGATGCGCCCCGGCATATCCAGACGCGCACCCAGTTCCCACGACTTGGCTTCTTCCGGCGCGATGCTGCCGTCGAGCACGGTGCTGCTGCCGCTGAGCGGGGCGATGGTCGAGTTGGGTTTGAACGATTCGGTGTAGCTGCCATAGAACGATAATTCGTCGGTGTAGCGATACACCAGACCGGCGCGAGGGACGAATTTCTGCCCGTTGCTGTCGGTGTTGGCCTTGAACGGCACACCTTTACCGGCGTACTGGTCGTACTCCTGGAAGCGCCCACCCGCGACCAGAATCCACTGATCATTGAGGTGGATCGAGTCCTGCAGGAACACCGAATCGCTTCGCAGCAGATCGGTCTGCGCACTGTCCGCCGGGCTGACCGTAGTGCCTTCGACTTCGCGGCCGTACACCGGATTGACATAGCTGAAGGTGCTCAGGCTTTTCTGGCGGATCAGGTCGGCGCGGTAGATCTTGCGGTACTCGTCGTCGACGCCGAACACCAGGTCATGTTGCATGCCCAGCAGGTTGACCTTGCCTTCGAGGCTGGCGGTGGTGAAACGGTCAGTGCTGATCGCGCCTTGCGTGCCGTCCATGCTGCGGGTCAGCGTGCCTTTTTTGGTGTCGATGGCGGTCACGCGCACTTGGCTGGCGTCGTAGGTTTCGCGGTTCCAGCTGTAGCCGAAGTGGGCCTTCCAGTCGTCGTTGAGTTCGTGGTCGGCCTCGAAATGGTACAGATCCGAACGGCCTTCCATGTCGTTGAACGGCTCGTCCAGACGCTCGTTGCGCGAGATGTCCAGCGGATGGTTGGTGCGCGGATCGATTACCGTGCCCCGGTCGAACGGGGTGAGAAACTCGCGGTGTTCATAGCCAAACGACAGCTTGGTGCGCTCGCCGAACCAGGCCAGCGACGGTGCGATCAGCGTCTCGCGATGGGTGCCGTAGTTGCGCCAGTAATCTTCGTCTTCATGGTCCAACACCAGCCGGTAGGCCAACCCGGACTCACCCAGCGCACCGGTGCTGTCGAAGGTGCCACCGCTGCCATTCTTGCCGTCGCCGTAGGTGGAACCACGCAGGGTCAGCGCGTTGTATTGGGTCAGTTCCGGCTTCTTGCTGACCAGGTTGACCACGCCGCCCGGATCCTGAATGCCGTAGAGCAACGAGGCCGGGCCCTTGAGCACTTCGACGCGATCGACCGTCGCATTCATCCCGCGGCCCTGCACGATCGGCATGCCGTCGCGCATGATCGAGCCATTGCGGTTGTCGCCGAAACCGCGGGTCATCACCGAGTCTTGCGTGCTGCCCAAGGTGTTGCCCTGGGTGATGCCGCTGACGTTGGCCAGCGCATCGTCGAGATTGCGCGGGGCCTGATCGCGAATGACCTGGGCCGGGATCACGTTGACGGTCTGCGGGATTTCCTGCAGCGAAGCCGAGGAGCGCATCACCGAACTGGTCTGCGGCGGCTGATAGCTCATCGACTCGTCACGCATCGAAGTGATGGTGGTCGCGCCGAGATTGAGTGCGCCTGCGCTGGGTTGCGGTTCCAGCGCCAGGGTGTGGCTGTCGGTACGGCGGAAGGTCATGCCGGAACCACTGAGCAGGCGTTGCAGCGCCTGTTCGGCGCTCATCTGGCCACTGACCGCCGGGGCGTTGAGGCCGTACGGCGCTTCATCGGTGTAGACCACGCTTTGCCCGGTGACGCGGCTGAAGTCGCTCAGGGCCTGGGGCAGCGGTTTGGCGCTCAGGGAGAAATTGAACTGTTTCTGCGCCGGGCTGCTGACGGTTTCAGCGGCCAGCGCCACGCTCATCGGCAACAGCGCCAATGCGCAAAAACTCAATGCCGAAACCCCCAACCACTGTTTGACCGAACCCGATTTTGCCCTGGACTTCATTGCTCAATGACCTGTGTAGAACCGCAACGGATGCGAATGGCTCGCAGTTTCAGTCACTACACGGATGGGGCTGTGGTTTACCTCACCACTCATTTGAAAATATTTTTTGGTGTCTGAAAGAACGCTATCGCGAGCAGGCTCACTCCTACAGGGGGAACGCATTCCAAATGTAGGAGTGAGCCTGCTCGCGATGGCGCCGGCAGGCTCAGCGCAAAATAATCAGATGCCCCAGCACCTGATGCTGCTCAAATCCCATCACACCCTGCAAAGAACTCAACACCACCTGCGGATCCTTGCTCGGAAAACTGCCGCTGACCTTGCGCGCAGCCAACTCATCATTGAGCACAACAATCCGCCCCGGGTAATAGCGCCGCAGATCCTCCACCACGTCGGCCAGCGACGCCTTGTAGTAATTCAGCCAGCCCTGACGCCAGGCCAGTTGCGCTTCGCTGTCCACCGCGTGCAGTTTTTCTGCACTGCCCTGCCCATAAGCCACTTGCTGGCCGGCGGTCAGAATCTGCTGTTGCGCGTTGCGATTCGCCGTCACGCCAACACGCCCGGACAGCACCGTGACTTGCGCACCATCGGGCTGCAGACGCACTTCGAATTGCGTGCCGAGCACCCGCGCCTCGCCCTTCTCCGCCGCGACCACAAACGGATCCCCCGTATGCGTGACACTGAAAAATCCGGCACCGCGACGCAATTGCACATGCCGCTCGCCATGACTGAAATCCACCGCGATGGCACTGTCGGCATCCAGCGTGACTTGCGATTGATCGGCCAGGGTCACGGTGCGGATCTCGCCCGGTGCCGAAACGTAATCGGCACCCAGATCATCGATCCAGCGCTGCGGCTGCCAGCCCGTGCCGAGGCTGATCATCAGCAACAGACACGCGGCCATCGCCAGCGCGCCCGACCAGCGCAGCCGCGGTAAACGACGCGGACGATCCATCGCATTCAGGTAGCCCTGCAACGCCAACGCCTCTTCATCGGCCAGGGTGCGCGCCGGGCTTTCGCTCAACTCCCACAACACTTGCGCCTGGGCGTAAGCCTCGGCGTGGGCCGGATCGGCGCGCAGCCAGTGGCTGAAGGTCAGTTGATCGCCGGTGCTCGGACGGTCGTGTAACAAGCTCAGCCAGGCGAGCGCGGCCTGTTCCTGAGCAGGCGTCGGGGTGACGCGGTCGGTGACTTTCACGGTGCTTTCCCTGGCAGGCGTGGCGCGGGTTCGCGCAGGCTGGCCTTGCAGGCCTCGAGGGCGCGCATCATATGTTTTTCCACGGCGCTTTGGGACAGGCCCATGGCTTTGGCGATGTCTGCGTATTTGCGGCCGTGGATGCGATTGAGCAGGAAGATCTGCCGGGTGCGCTCGGGCAAGGCACGCAACGCCGCCTCGACATGGCGCAGATCATTGCCCGCTTCGAGCGCGGCTTGCGGTTCGCTGCCGTGGCTGTCCGGCGCATCCGGTTGCCAGCCCTCATTGACCCGCACGCGCGTGCCCTCGCTGCGCAAGTGGTCGATGGCGATGTTGCCGGCGCAGCGCAAAAGGTAGGTGCTGAGTTCTTCGACCTGCACCAGCGGCCGCCGCCAGAAACGCAGGAACAGATCCTGCACCAGATCCGCCGCCGTGGCCCGGCAACCGACGCGCCGGTTGACCAGCGCTTCCATCTGCGAGCGCTGCGACAGGAACACCTGGAGAAAATGCGCACGCGCGCCGTGCGGCTCGTCGTCGCGGGATTCCGGGGGATGACCGATCAGCATGTCAGCCCTGCGCCCAAGCGGCGACCGGACTGGCCAGCAGGCTCAACCCGGCCAGTGCGAGGGCCAGACGTGGGCGATACGGCAGCAACAGCACCAACGCCAAGGCGCTGAGCATGAGCACCGCGAACCAGTCGACCAGACCGAAACTCCAGCCGTGTGCAGCGACTGCCGCCCAAAGCGACAGCCCGAGCAACAGCCAACCGGCGAGTTTCAAACCCCGTGCGCGTCGGGCCGAGGGTTTGTTGCCGAGCAGTTCATCGTGGTGCCGAGGCATCGACAGACACAACGCGCTGAACCCGGCGTAGCACAGCAACAACGCCAGCAACATCAGCTGACCTCCTGCTCAAGCGCGATCGGTCGCGGCTTTTCGCGGGATGTTTTTTTCACGCTGACGGCGCTGCCGGCACGCTGCATTTTCCATGCGGCCCAGCCGAGGAACAGGCCCGCGCCCAGGCACGTCAGATCAAAACCCGCCAGCGTCCAGTCACCTTGCGCAAGCGTTACCCCGAGATTCCACGGTGTGGTCAGATTGATCAGTGGTACCGCGATAAACAGCACGGCAGCCAGCCCGAGCTGTTCGACCCAGGCCTTTCGCCCTTTGCGCAGCACTGCATGCACCACGCTCAAGGCCCAGGCGACAAAAAACGCATTCACTTCCTGATCGGCGCGCCCGGCCAGGTCTGCCGGCAGCAGGCGATTGGCCAAAAAGAACACCGCCACCGCTACCACCAGCCCGGCCATGCTGGCGATGTTCAGCACTTCCACCAAGCGCAATTCGAACGGCATCACGCCGCTCTTGACGTGTTTGAGCTGGCGCTTGCCAAGCCAGATCACCAGCCCGGTACCGATCATCGCGGTGCTCGCCAGGCCGCAGATGAAATACAGCCAGCGCAATGTCGACCCGGCAAAGTGGCCCATATGCAAACCGTAGAACGTGCCGCCGACGGCCATCGCCACGGGCTGCTCCGGAGTGCTGCCGAGGCGCTCGCCGGTAACGCCATTGAACGTCACCGCGCGCCCGAAATCATGGACGACGCGGTCGCCACGGCGCGACAGCACCACCGAGGCGTTCGCGTCCCCCGGGTTGTTCACTGTCAGCCGCGCGGTGCTGCCTCCCGCCCACTGCTCGCTGGCCTTGGCCAGCAGTGGCGCCATCGGGCTCAGCGGCGCCGCCCGGTTGGCTCGCTCAGGGGTCTTCGATGCCGGAAAAACTTCGTCGTAAAAGGCGCGCACGTCGCCGTTATAGGACGCCAGAATGCTCGCCGGCATGACCATCGCCATGAAAATCACCAGGCTGCTGTAGGTGATCATCAGGTGGAACGGCAGCACCAGCACGCCAACCGCGTTATGCCCGTCGAGCCATGAACGCTGGCCTTTGCGCGGACGAAAGGTGAAGAAGTCCTTGAAGATTTTCTTGTGGGTGATGATGCCGGTGATCAGCCCGACGAACATCACCATCGCCGCCATCGTCGCCAGCCAGCGGCCCCATGGATAAGGCATTTGCAGCTGAAAATGGAAGCGGTAGAAGAACTCGCCGCCCAGGCTTTCGCGGGCCTGGACTTCGCTGCCGGTCTGCGCGTCGAGTGTTCTGGATTCGAAATTGCCGCGCTCGCCCGGTGTGTTCGGCGCCTGCTGCCAGCGCACCGTCAGGCCCGGGTGACGGGCGTCGGGCAAGTCGATCAGCCAGCGCGAGGCACCGGCGGCGTGTTGTTGCAGGTAACTTTGCGCCAGGTTCAGGCTCGCTTCGGCATTGATGGGCCGCGCGGGAATTTCCGGCTGCATCCAGTGGCTGATCTCATCCTTGAAATAGGCCAGCGTCCCGGTGAGGAAAATCGCAAACAGCAGCCAGCCGAACACCAGTCCCGTCCAAGTGTGCAGCCAAGCCATCGACTGGCGAAAGCCCTCTTTCATGCGAAGCCCAAGCCCCGTGCGGCGCCGGACACCGTCGCCAGAATCACGCTCGGCACCAGCAAACCGACCCACGCCGACCACGCCGTGCGACAAGCGAAGCACCACAGCACCGCGACCAGATAGACCAGAAAGGAAATGGTCATGCCGGTCACCACCGCTTCGGCGCGGCTCAACGGCAGCCACATCGTCAGCGCGACACTCGCCAGCGCTGCGACCAGATAGCCACCGAACACCGCCGCCAGCACCCGCGAGGTGACGGCCAGACGATAGGACATGGGAAGTGAGGCGAGTTTGCCTTTCATGTTTCGACCCTGAAACGAAAAAACGTCCGGCCGACAAGCCGAACCAACAGGCGAGCAATATTAATGATAAATATTCTCATACGCAAAAGCATCTGATTGCCGGACACCCTCGCCCGCCCCTACAATGCGAACAGTTCTTGTTCTCTAACGCATCCAACGTGCGCCCGGAGTAATACCCTTGTCGTCCGCCCATCCCGTCGAATCGCTCTACCACGACCACCACAGCTGGCTCACCGGCTGGTTGCGGCGCAGACTCGGCTGCCCGGACAGCGCGGCGGATCTGGCGCAAGACACGTTCATCCGCGTGCTCAGCGCTCGTGAGCCCGCAGTAATCATCGAACCGCGCGCCTTTCTCACCACCCTCGCCAAACGCGTGCTGTTCAATCATTACCGCCGTCAGGATCTGGAACGCGCCTACCTCGACACCCTGGCGCAGATGCCGGAAATGGTTGCGCCATCGGAAGAAGACAAAGCGATCATCCTGCAATCCCTGATCGAACTGGATCAGTTGCTCGATGGCTTGCCGCGTCTGGTCAAGCGCGCCTTTTTGCTGGCGCAGGTCGATGGCCTGACTTATCCGCAAATCGCCGCCGAGCTGGGCATCTCCGTAGCCACGGTCAAGCGCCATCTGCACAAAGCCGCCCTGCGCTGCTACTTCGCCCTATGAACCGCGCTCCGGATTTCTCCGCGCAAGTGGCCGAACAGGCCGTGCACTGGCTGATGGAAATGCAGCAGGGGACGCTCTCCCCGCGTCAGCAACACGCCTGGCAGCAATGGCTGGACGCCCACAGCGAACATCGTCGCGCGTGGGAGCACATGCAGCGGGTCAACCAGCGCTTGCGCGGCGTGGCGTCGCCATTGGCCCATGCCGCGTTGAACGGGCCGAAGTCTTCCAGCCGCCGTCAGGTGCTCAAATTGCTGCTGCTTCTCGGTGCCGGTTCTGCTGTCACCTGGGGGATGCGCGAGCACAATCCGCTGCCGACGCTGCTCGCCGATTACCGCAGTCCGCTGGGTGAGCGACGCAAAGTTACGCTGTGTGCGGGCAGCCAGTTGCAGCTCAACACCGCGAGTGCGGCGGACGTGGACAGCACGCAACGGCTGATCCGTTTGCTGGAAGGCGAGATCCTCCTGAGCACCGCACAAGCGTTCGAAGTGCGCACGGCGCAAGGGCTGTTGAGAACCGCTGCTGCCCGGCTCAACGTCCGGAAATTTGCTGATCGAACGCATCTGGCGCTGTTCGAAGGCCAAGTCGAATTGATCCGCCCCGGGCGCGCGCCGATGTGGCTGCCCGTCGCTCGTCAGCTGAGCTTCAGCGCTACCTCGGTCAGCGCCGCCCAGCCACTGGACGCCAACAGCGGCGCCTGGGCCGACGGTATGCTGGTTGCCGCGCACATGCGCCTGGGCGATTTTCTTGAAGAGCTCGGGCGTTACCGTCGCGGCCAGTTGCATTGCGATGCGAAAGTGGCCGACCTGCTGATCTCCGGGACTTATCCACTGGACGACAGCGAGCGGATTCTCGACCTGCTGCAAATCAGTCTGCCGGTGAAAGTGCGGCGGTTTACCCGCTATTGGGTCAGCGTCGAGGCGCGGGCGTAGAAGCTAAATCAAAAGATCGCAGCCTGCGGCAGCTCCTACATTGGCTCGGTGTACATCCTGTAGGAGCTGCCGCAGGCTGCGATCTTTTGCCCTCGAAAAATAAATGAGCCGTTTTTCAGATCTGGCGTGACAGAGAAGGAAAGCCCCCCTTGATTCAACCTTCTCAGGATCACCCTTCATGCACCCGACCCGCCTCACGCCACTGGCCCGCAGCCTGCGCAACCTCGTACTGGGCGCCAGCCTGAGCTTCAGCGCTCTGCCGGCCATGGCCGCCGAAACCAAGGTTTACCACATCGCCCCGGCGTCGCTGGAAAACGCCCTCAACCAGTTTGGTCGTGAAGCCGGCGTGCTGATTTCCTTCGGTTCGCAGATCACCAGCGGCGTGCAAAGCCGTGGCCTGGAAGGCAGCTACAGCACCGCAGAAGGCCTCGATGCACTGCTCGAAGGCACCGGCCTGCAAGCTCGCGCCGAAGGCAACAATGCGTTCAGCCTGCAACCGCTCGGCGACACGGCGCTGGAGCTGGACACCTCGAAAGTCGTCGGTGACTGGCTCGGTGACGCGGCGCAGGCCAACGTGTTCGAACACCCCGGCGCCCGTGATGTGATCCGCCGTGAAGACTTCGAACGTCAGGGCGCGACTCAGGCGCGCGATGTGCTCAACCGCATCCCCGGGGTCAACGCCCCGGAAAACAACGGCACCGGCAGCCACGACATGGCGCTGAACTTCGGCATTCGCGGTCTCAATCCGCGCCTGGCCGCGCGCTCGACTGTGCTGATGGACGGCATTCCCGTGCCGTTCGCACCTTACGGTCAACCGCAGTTGTCGTTCGCGCCGATCAGCATGGGCAACATGGATGCCGTGGACGTAGTGCGTGGCGGCGGCGCTGTGCGTTACGGCCCGCAGAACGTCGGTGGCGTGGTCAACTTCGTCACCCGCGCCATTCCCGATGAGCCGACGGTCAAGGGTGGCTTCCAGACTGAGACCAGTCCGTCGTCGAGTCATGACGGCTTCAAAACCAGCGCCAACCTGCTGGCCGGCGGCACCAACGAAAATGGTCTGGGCGGCGCGCTGCTGTACTCCGGCACCCGTGGCGGCGACTGGCGTGAACACAGCGACAGCGAAATCGACGACCTGATCCTCAAGGGCAAATACCAGCTCGACGACGCCAACAGCTTCAACGCCATGGCCCAGTATTACGAAGGCAAGGCCGACATGCCCGGTGGTCTCAACGTCGCCGATTACGACGCCGATCCGTATCAGTCGACGCGCCTGAAAGACCAGTTCTGGGGTCGCCGCACAATGTTCAACTTCGGCTATCGCTATCAGGAAGATCGCCGCGAATTCACCGCCAACACTTTCTTCACCAAGACCCTGCGCAGCGGTTATCTGGATCAGGGCTCGTTCCTCTCGCTGTCACCGCGCGAATATTGGGTGCGCGGTTTCGAAACGCGTTTCGCCCAAGGCTTCGACCTCGGCGCGACCAGCCATGAAGTCGGCGTCGGTTACCGCTACATCAACGAGGCTGGCCACGAATTGCGCTATCGCACGCCGATCAGTAGCAACCAATACCCGACCACCGACAGCCGCAACGACCGTGACACCCGCGGTGGCACCGAAGCTAATGCGTTCTTCGTTGACGACCGCATCGACATCGGCAAATGGACCATCACCCCGGGCGTGCGCTACGAGATGATCGAATCGCAGCAGACCAACAACCTGACCGACGTCAAATACAAGGGCGACTACAACACCGCACTGCCAGCGCTGAATGTGCTTTATCACCTGAGCGACAGCTGGAATCTGTACGCCAACACCGAAGGTTCGTTTGGCAGCGTGCAGTACAGCCAGATGCCCAACCGCGTCAGCAGCGGCGAAGTGAAACCGGAGAAAGCCCGCACCTGGGAACTCGGCACCCGCTATGACAACGGCGCCCTGCGCGCCGAGATTGGCGCGTTCCTGATCAACTTCGACAACCAGTACGAAAGCAACCAGACCAACGATTCGGTGATCGCCCGGGGCGAGACCCGCCATCAGGGCATCGAGACCAGCGTCAACTATGCGCTGGATGACTTGAGCCCGGCACTCGCCGGTTTCGATGTGTACGCCACTTACGCCTACGTCGACGCGACCATCCGCGAAGACGGGCCGAACAAAGGCAATCGCGTGCCGTTCTCGTCGAAACACAAAGGCACGATTGGTGTCGGTTACACCGAAGGCCCGTGGAAACTCAACGTCGACAGCAGCTTCCAGAGCGACCAGTTCGCCGACAACGCCAACACCTCCAAGGAAAGCGCCGACGGCAGCACCGGCAAGATCCCCGGCTACATGCTGTTCAGCAGCCGCGCCGGTTACGACTTCGGCCCGCAATTGTCGGATCTGAACGTGGCGGTGGGGGTGAAGAACATTTTTAATACCCAGTACTTCACCCGCTCGTTCGATGACAACAACAAGGGCAAGTACGTGGGTGAACCGCGCACGGTGTATGTGCAAACTTCTGTAGCTTTCTAATAAAACTGTGGCGAGGGAGCTTGCTCCCGCTCGGCTACGGAGCAGCCGTAAATCCTGCTAATACAGTCTGGCTGTTGAACGCCGTGCAGGTATTGGGGCCGCTTCGCAGCCCAGCGGGAGCAAGCGCCCTCGCCACACTGTTCAGCAACACAAACAAAAACGGGCCTGCTTGCGCAGGCCCGTTCTCATTGGGTGGCTTGAAAAATCAGCGCATCAACTGTTGATCGCTGCCTGTTCGTTCTCGAGAAACTCTTCCTCCAGCAGTGCGTCATTCGCCTTGCTGAACGGCACGATGGCGGCGCGGGGTTTGCCTCGCAGTTTGCCAAACAGGTGCTCCAGCGCGTGTTCCAGTTTTTCGGCTGCACCGTCGATCGCCTGTTCCAGCGAATCGGCTTTATGGGTGACGGAAATCGGTTGATGGCCTTTTGGCCGCGCTTCCAGTTGGCAGCGCAAGTCATGGGGACCTGGTTTGTCGCCGTTCTCGTCGCTCAGGTGGACTTCGACACGGGTCAGGTCTTCTTCATAACGTTCGAGCGTGCTCTCAATAGTTGTACGTACCCACTCCTCCAGTCGCTTACTGCTTTGAATATGGTTATCGCTGTTGACTTGGATTTGCATAGTTCATCCCTTATTTCAGCTAGCTCGCCAGAGGCCTTGAGTTGGATTTCCTGACCTCCTGGTTACAACAATCGGCCCGACCGACGAACATTTCAACCCCTGAAAAAAGATAAATATTCATTCGCAAAAAAAGCCGGACAACCGAGCAAGTCACTGGTAAGGTCGGGAGTTGGGTCGCCTCGCAACCCTGCAAAATCTGCTCACAATTGCCCGTCGTTCAACGGGTGCAAGCTGCGGAAAATCCCCGCCTCCTCCACCAGCCAGTCATGCACGGCGCGCACGCCCGGATGGCTCAAGGCCCCCGGCGCATACAGCAGCACGTAGCGTTTGTGGTTGGGCACCGACATTCCGAACGGCACGATCAACGTCCCGCGCTCCAGTTCATCGTTGAGCAATGTGCGTCGGGCAATCGCCACGCCCATGCCGGCGATCGCCGCTTCGATGGTCAGGTGATTGCGATTGAACGTGTGCCCACGCCGTACGTCGGCGCCTTCAAAGCCAATCGCGTTGAGATAAAACTCCCATTCCGCGTATTCATAACTGCCGCGCCAGGCGGTGATGTCGTGCAACAACGGGAAATGCGCCAGATCCGCCGGCCCGTGCAGCGGAGGGCGTCCGCGCAACAAACTCGGCGCGCACACCGGGAAAATCTGCTCATCGAGCAAGGCTGTGGATAACAGGCCCGGGTAGCTGCCGTCATTCAGATCGATTGCCAGATCGAAGTCGCCCTCGTGCAACGGCACGCTGCTGTCCTCGGCCACCAGGCGCAACTGGATGTCGGGATAACGCTGTTGCAGACGCGGCAAACGCGGGGTCAGCCATTTGCTGAGGAACGACGGAATCGAGCGCACCCGCAGAATCCCGCTGATCATCCCCGCATCCAGTCGGCGCAGTTCAGCATCGATGCTGCCGTAGGCCTCATTGACAGTGATGGCCAGACGCTGGCCTTCCGCACTCAACTCGACACCCCGCGCCCGGCGATGGAACAGGCGAAAACCGAGGCGCTCTTCCAGTTGGCGAATCTGCTGGCTGACCGCCCCCGGGGTGATGTGCAGCTCCTCCGCGCAACGGGTGAACGACAGGTGCCGCGCGGCACAGGAAAACACCTGCAGCCAGACGTAGGTCTGGGCGTGCAATTGACGACTCATCGTTTAGTCCTGCTAAAGGCTTTCTTAGGAAGTTTCGTTGGTCACGTAGAACCGAGGTAGGCAGTATCGCCGACATTGCGCTTGTCCTACAAAAAATGGCAGCGATTCCTACTCCATTGCTTGTAAGGGTTTAGCATGGCTATCAGTGTTTTCGATCTATTCAAAGTCGGCATCGGCCCGTCCAGCTCCCACACGGTTGGCCCGATGCGCGCCGCCGCGACCTTCGCCCAAGCGCTGATTGACCAACGGTTGCTCAACGATGTGCGCCGCGTGGAAATCCGTTTGTACGGTTCGCTGTCGGCCACCGGTGTCGGCCACGCCACCGACCGCGCCACCGTCATGGGCCTGATGGGCGAATGGCCGGACAGCATCGATCCGGCGACCATCGATCCACGCATCCAGCAACTGCGCGAAAGCGGCCTGTTGCTGCTGGCCGGGCACAGAGAAATTTCCTTCAACTGGCAGCACGATCTCCTGCTGCTGGACGAAAGCCTGCCCTACCACCCCAACGCCATGTCGCTGACAGCCTTTGGCGAAAGCGCCGAGCTGTTCACGCAAACGTACTACTCGATTGGCGGCGGTTTCATCATCGAAGCGGCGGAAGCCGAGTCCGGTGTGGCGCCGGCTGGCGACGTGGTGTTGCCGTACGATTTTTCCAGCGCCGCCGAACTACTGAGCCTGTGTAAAACCCACAACCTGCGAGTCTCTGAGCTGATGATGGCCAACGAACGGGCCTGGCGCAGCGACGCTGAAATCCGTAGCGGCTTGCTGCACATCTGGTCGGTGATGCGCGAGTGCGTTGAGCAGGGCCTGCGCCACGAAGGCATCCTGCCCGGTGGTCTGAACGTACCGCGCCGCGCGGCGAAACTGCACCGCAGCCTGCTGGAAATCGGCAAGCCGAACGTGATCAGTTCGACGCTGTCGGCGATGGAGTGGGTCAACCTGTTCGCCCTCGCGGTCAACGAGGAGAACGCTGCCGGCGGGCGCATGGTCACCGCACCGACCAATGGCGCAGCCGGGATCATTCCGGCGGTGCTGCACTACTACATGAAATTCAACCCGGAAGCGTCCGACGATGACGTGGTCGCGTTCTTCATGGGCGCCGCCGCCGTCGGCATTCTATGTAAGAAAAATGCCTCGATCTCCGGCGCCGAAGTCGGCTGTCAGGGCGAAGTCGGTTCGGCCTGCGCCATGGCCGCGGCGGGCCTCGCTGAAGTGCTCGGCGCGACCCCGGAGCAATTGGAAAACGCCGCCGAAATCGGCCTGGAACACAACCTCGGCCTGACCTGCGACCCGGTCGGCGGCCTGGTGCAGGTGCCGTGCATCGAGCGCAATGCCATCGCTGCGGTGAAGGCGATCAACGCCACGCAAATGGCCCTGCGCGGCGACGGCAAACACTTTATTTCCCTCGACCGGGTGATCCGCACCATGCGCGACACCGGCGCCGACATGCATGACAAATACAAAGAGACTTCACGGGGCGGCCTGGCCGTGAGCTGGGTGGAATGCTGACGCGCGTTCCCTGACCGCCCCGGCAGGCCGCAGACAGCGGCCTGCCAACCGTGAGCCCGAGCAAAAATAATAACGAGGCAAAAACGATGACCGATGTACGTACACCTGCTGCCGAAAATCCCGCTGTAGATCGCACACGCAACAACGAAATTGCCCACAAGGGCTGGAGCAAACCCGACACCACCTGGATGCTCGGTCTGTACGGTACCGCGATTGGTGCCGGCACCTTGTTCCTGCCGATCAATGCCGGTGTCGGCGGTTTCTGGCCATTGCTGATTCTGGCGCTGCTGGCGTTCCCGATGACCTTCTTCGCCCACCGGGGACTGACCCGCTTCGTGCTTTCCGGGCGTTCCGGCGACATCACCGAAGTCGTCGAAGAACACTTCGGTATCGGTGCCGGCAAGCTGATCACCCTGCTGTATTTCTTCGCGATCTTCCCGATTCTGCTGGTGTACAGCGTCGCGCTGACCAACACCTTGAGCAGCTTTCTCGAACACCAATTGCACATCGCCCCGCCACCTCGGGCAATTCTGTCGCTGGCGCTGATCCTCGGCCTGATGGCAATCGTGCGCTGCGGGCAGAACGTGATCGTCAAAGCCATGAGCGTGCTGGTCTATCCGTTCGTTGCCGCGCTGCTGTTGCTTGGTCTGAGCCTGATCCCCAACTGGAACGGCGCGTTCTTCGCCAGCGCTCAAGAGCCAATGCCGCTGTCGACGTTCCTCAAGACCTTGTGGCTGGCGATCCCGGTGATGGTGTTCTCGTTCAACCACTCGCCGATCATCTCGGCGTTCGCGGTTGACCAGAAACAGCGCTACGGCGAGCAGGCCGAACGCAAGAGCAGCGGCATCCTCGCCATGGCCCACGGCATGATGGTGGTGACAGTGATGTTCTTCTGCTTCAGCTGTGTGCTGGCGCTGTCGCCGGCCGATCTGGCCGCGGCCAAGGCGCAGAACATTTCGATCCTGTCGTACCTGGCCAACCACTTCCAGACCCCGGTCATCGCTTATGCCGCGCCGCTGATTGCGCTGGTGGCGATCACCAAATCCTTCCTCGGCCACTACATCGGCGCCAGCGAAGGCTTTCAGGGCATGATCGTCAAGAGCCTGCGCGGTCGTGGCAAGGTGATGTCGGCGAGCTGGCTGAACCGTGCGACTGCGCTGTTCATGATCCTCAGTTGCTGGGCCGTGGCCACCTTTAACCCGAGCATCCTCGGCATGATCGAAACCCTCGGCGGGCCGGTGATTGCCTGCCTGTTGTTCCTGATGCCGATGTACGCCATCCGCCGCGTGCCAGCCTTGCGCCAGTACTCGGGACAGGCGTCGAACGTGTTCGTGGTGCTGATCGGCCTGATTGCACTGTCGGCGATCATCTATTCGGTTCTGCCCTGAAACGGGCCACAAATGACAAAGGCGAGCCATGGGCTCGCCTTTTTTATGCCGTATCCATTGTCCAACAATTTTCCCGGCATGCCCCTTGCAAATCCCCTGTAGGAGCTGCCGCAGGCTGCGATCTTTTGATCTTCATGACCGAAGTCAAAACAGCGCAGATCAAAAGATCGCAGCCTGCGGCAGCTCCTACATAAAGCAACAACACAGGCCACGGAATCGCCGATGATCAGGTATTGCGAACCAACCCGATCACGGCCGGTCAACAACTGCACGTTCAATCAGGCGGTGACGCATCATGGACAACCCTTTTCAGATCATTACCGATGCCTTCGCGCCGGACTATCAGATCAACCTGAGCATTCAAGGGCTGGACGGCAGCATCATGCTGACCCTGTCCAACAGCGGCAGGATCGTCGCCAAACGGATGATCAGCGCCGAACAACGCAACGATCCGGTACGGCTCAAGCGGCTGGTGCAAAGCATCCAATTCGGCATCGCCATCGAGCAGGGCCACAGTGCCATGGCGATCCTCGAAGCAATGACCAGCGGCGGCGGGCTGCCCCCGCCACCGCAGCAGAGCAACGGCCAGCCTCGGCCGTCGATGGGGCTTTAAAGCTCGCCCTTCTCGATCTCGGGGTGTTCACCGGAGCCGGCGCCGAGCTTGCGTTGCGGTTTTTCGATCTTCACCGATGGAAATTGCGACGAGGCGTAACGCACCACCAGGATCGACAACGCCAGCAACAGAATGCCGCCGCACAGGTAGATGATGCCCATGTCCGGCGGGTTGTGGTGCGAGACGTTGGAGATCAGCAGGCGGGTCAGCGCAGTGATCGCCACGTAGATCAGGAAGCGCACCGGCATGTGGTTGGTCTTGAAGTAAATCCCGACCATCGCCCCCAGTTCCAGATAGATGAACAGCAACAGAATGTCATCGATCTTGATGTGGCCTTCTTCGAGCATGCCGAGAAATTCCATCACCGCCGCCCATGCGGTCACCGCACCGATGGCGAACAGCGCCAGGTAGTGGAAGGTCTCGACGAACAGGTTGCCCAGGGACTCGGCCAGTTGATGCACGTTTTGCCGCAGTTTCTCGGCCCAGTTGATTTTCACGATGATGTTCCTTAGCCCGATGCGAGCGGATGATGCCGGTTGGACGTGACGGTTTTCCGTATGCGCTATGCGCCATGCAGAAACGAGGCCACGCATCATGGCGAGACGGCATGAAACCTGCGCCGTGGCGTTTGGTCGCACCGTTGAACAGGCACCGTCGACAGGAATGTTTATGACGGTATAACTGAAGTTTCTTGATGAATTCGTTACGCTTGAAAAAGCATTAGCTTATAAATGAAATATTATTAATCGGGCAAATCTGTGAACTCGCGCACAAACACTCCGGTTATTCACCAGTTAGTTATCCAATAAATTATCAGGGTAATTATTTCCACAGCAGGCCCATCAGCGAAGCTTTAACTGCAGCGGCGATCTTGTTTTGGCAACCGAGTTTCTTCAGGCAATGGTTAATATGGAAGTTTACTGTCCTTTTGCTGATGCCGAGGATCACCGAAACATCGTCCGATGACTTTCCGTCAGCGGTCCATTGCAGGATTTCCTTTTCCCTCTGCGACAGTTCTATCGGCACCGGGAGCACCGAATCGGCGCCGCGCATCTGCAGGCGCGTCAGGCCCAGGTGAGTAATCTGGGCCAACCAGGACAGCTGCGCCTGTTTGGTTTCGAGTTCCAGCGCGGTGATCGTCTCGCCGCCCCGGGCAAAGGTCACCAGCCCTTGAGTTTCGCTGTTGAGCAGTGTCTGCCCCCAGCCCTCCGAGAGCCCGTGAGCCTGCGCTTCCTGCCAGAATTCGGGCGTCTGAGCCTTGAGTTCAGCGTCCCACAGCACCGGTTTCACGCTGCGCATTGCGCGCTGAACGTAAGGATCGATGTCCAGGTAACGATTGGCGGAATAGGCAGCTTGCCAGGCGGGCGAATAATTATTGGCGAGAAAAAGACAGGGTTTGGTGATGGGGAAAAGCCTGCGTGAACCGTAAGCCACATAATCAAACTCCAACTGCCTGGCGACGGTCTTGATACTGTCGAACAACAACTCGACATCCGTTGCAGACATGGCGTTTTCCAACAGTTCAGCCTGCCAATATGACATAGAGATTCCTTTCCCACAGTTATTGCTGTCGGCCTCTTGCCAACATGCCTAGCATATTTCCAAATGTTTCCGCTAGCTGTCAAGGGTGACAGGTAGTATGCGAGCGCAGTGTGCACTTTAATCGCCACCCAACCAATCACTAAACGGAATCTGTGATGGATTACTTGTCAGGACGTTATGACGAGTTGACGACAATAAAGCGTCAACGCTTGGCTCAATATCGCTATCAGGTGTTCGTCGAACGCCTCGGCTGGCAGTTATCCACGCCGGACGATTTCGAGTTCGACCAATTTGATCACAGCGGCACTCACTACATCGTCGCCGAAGAGCACGACGGCAACATCAAGGGATGCGCCCGCCTGCTGCCCACCACCCAGCCGTACCTGCTGAGTGAGGTGTTCACCTCGTTGCTCGGCGACAAACCTGCACCGTGCGGCGATGACATCTGGGAGCTGTCACGCTTCACCTCACTGGACCTCGATGCCGAAGGCGGCAGAAACGAACAGGTGATGTCCGACGAAAACACCGTTGGCCTGTTCATGGCCACGCTGGAGTACGCCCGAGCCTGCGGCGTTTCACATCTGGTGTCGGTGTCCCCGGTTGCCATCGGACGCCTGCTCAGACGTGGCGGTATCGACTACAAATGGCTGGCGCCGCTGCAGGTTCTGGACAACCGAACCCTCGGCGCCTGCTACATCACGGTGCAGTAACCCTGCCCGACACTTGACAACAAGAAAACAAAAAACACCTCAACTGAAGCTGCTGACACCCGTCGAGCAGCACCTTTCGGTGTGGGTCGATTTCACGCCATGGATAGCAACTGCCTTACAACCAACGTTCAACACAGAGGGATGATCATGATCGACATGCACAGGAAAGTTGCCAAAGACATCGTCCACAAGGGCCACGATGACGACGTGCTGATTTACGACGCTCACCACTTGCTGCCGGCCTGGCTGCCTGCGGCCATCGTGCAACAGGCCAACCTTGATCCAGTGGAGCTGGAGGTCGTCAATCAGGCCTATCGGCTCGACAGCGAGCGACTGGTGCTGCGCTCGCTGCCAACGATCATCGACCTGCAGGAACTCGAACAGGCGGGCCTGTCGGACTGTCTGCCGGAGCTGCTGACGAATTACGAAAAGGCCACCGACCATCTGATCCTCAGCGGCATCTGGGTGCTGGAAAGCACCGAGGCCAAACTGGCTCGACTGCCCGGTTGCGGCAACGGCCTGAACCTTGCACAGCGTCGACAGGTGCATGATGTCCTGAAAAACCTGGACGGCTGCCCGCAGCAGGGGCTGCTCTATTTCACCCTGTTCAACGACACCGCCAATTACTTTTTCTACCGCAAGCACCACGAGCACGTGCCGGGCCTGATGCTGATCGAAGCGGCACGCCAGGCGATGTACGCGCAGTTCTACGAGCACAGCGGTTACGCCCGCGGCGAAGTGTCGATTTCCATCGTTGATCTGCTGTCGAGTTTTCCCCGTTACACCGAGTCTTCGTTTCAGGTGGATGTGCTGGTCGGCGACTACGAAGGCATGGCCCAGCCACGGGCGCGCAAGGTCGACAAGCGTGCGCGATTCTTCCAGCGTGGCGAGCTGGTGGCCGACATTCGCCTGCACGGCGAAGTGATCAAGATGCCGGTGTTCAAGCGCATGCGGAATATCAACATCGACCCGGCCTGCTGGTTCCGTCCGCTCAAGGGCATACGCCATGAAGTGTTGGTGCGCCTGGATTCCGGTCGTCACCTCTCCGCCCGCCTTGAACTGTTGTCGATGGCCGGTCTGCAAGTGCAATGCGACAGCCCGCTCGAGGCTTCCGAGCGCGGACACGTCTACCTGTACCTGGAAAACGAAGGGATGATCAGCCTGCCGTTGCAATCGCTGCATGCCAGCGACGCGACAAAGGCCGGCACGCTCAAACTGCATCTGGCAGAGCTGGATTCGCCGTTGCGCTTCAAGTGGCGCGAAGTGCTCAAACAGTTCGCTTACTTCTCCCACGAAGAAACCGCCCCGGCCCCGGCGCCCGTCCTCGGGCAACCGTTGTGGATGACCTTCGATCAAGCTTCGGCAATGCCCGAACAGAGGAAGGAAGCATGATGCCGCGCTATCCCCACGTGCTGGAGCCTCTGCGGCTGGCCGGCGGGCTGGAGTTGCGCAATCGGCTGTTCTTCGCGTCGATGGGCGTCGACCTGGCCGATCACAGCGGGTGCGTGACGCCCGCCATGATCGAGTTCTATCAGGGCATCATGGAGGGCGGTTGCTCCATGGCGTTTCTGTGCAACGCCACGGTCTCGCCGCAATCGCGTCTGCAGAGCACCGGGCTCGGCCTGTTCGAACAGCATCAGGGTGAATCGCTCAGGGCGATGTTCGCCATGGCCGAGCAGGTCAACACGCCGGTGGGTGTGCAACTGCAGCATTACGGCGGTCAGGGCACCACCACCCATACCGGCGTTGCCGTGCTGACCCCGAGTGGCGTGCCCTGCCCGCGTGTGTCGAAACTTGATCCGGATTATCGTGTGCGGATCATGGACGAAAGCGACATCGCCCTGGTGATCGAGCAGTTCGCCCATTCCGCCTGGCTGGCCTGGACCAACGGCGCACGTCTGGTGCAATTGCAGGCGTCCAACGGCTACCTGCTGAGCAGTTTTCTCTCGCCGCACACCAACAAGCGCACCGACCGATATGGCGGCAGCGAAGAGAACCGCGCGCGGCTGTTGCTCGACGTGGTCAGGGCCATCCGCGAGCGCACCCAGGGCCAACTGATCGTCACCATTCGCCTGGGCATCGACGACCGTCTGGGCGCTGAAGGGCTGCAATATCCGGACCTCAAGGAAACCGTGCAGGCGCTCTGTCAGGCCGGCGTTGCCGCGCTGGAATGTTCGATGTGCATGGGCGCGACTTTCGGCCAGTTGATCGTGCATTCCGAGACCATGGACCAATACCTGCAGGCCGGGGTGCGGGCGATCAAGTCGGTGTCGACAGTGCCGGTGGGTTACGCCGGGTTCATCGACGGGCTGGACAAGGCCGAGCAGTTGCTGGCCGACGGCGTATGCGATTGGGTGGGTATGTCGCGGGCGCTGTTTGCCGACAACGACCTGATCAACAAAACCCTGCAAGGCCGCTCCGCCGACATCCACAAATGCCGATGGGACAGCCAGTGCTTCAGTGACAAAAGCAATCCGCGACTGGATCGGGTGTATTGCTGCGTAAACCCGAAATATTTACGCCCCGCGTTGGCATAAGGAGATGCGACATATGTACGATTTTCTGGGAAAAGTGTGCCTGGTCACCGGCGGCACCAGCGGCATTGGCGAGACCGTCAGCGAACGCCTGATCAAGGCCGGCGCCGATGTGATCGTGTTCGGCCGGGACGAAGAAAAAGGCGCGGCGCTGGCCGATCGGCTGGGTGAACACTGTCGCTTCATTGCCTGCGATGTCGGTGATCCGGCACAGGTCGAGCAGGCATTCGCGACCATTCGTTCGGTCTACGGCCGCCTCGACTGCGCGTTCAACAATGCCGGCGTGACCGCCAAGTACGGGGCGCTCGCGCAATCGTGCCCGGATGACTGGATGAAGGTGATGAACATCAACGTCAACGGCACCTACCACTGCATGCGCCATGAACTGCAACTGATGCTCGACCGCGGCACCGGGGCGATCGTCAACACCTCATCCTGTGCCGGGGTGGTGCCGATTGGCGGCCAGGTGGCCTATGTCGCCAGCAAGCAGGCGATCAACGGCATGACCCAGGTGGCGTCGATCGAAAACGCGCGGCTGGAAGAAGGCGGCTGCATTCGGGTCAATGCGGTCGCCCCCGGGCCGATCCTCGGCGGCATGAACAACGAGGCACGCCTGAAAGCCACACCGGAAAACACCCAGCGCAAAATCAACGTGACGTCGATGAAGCGCTTCGGCACGGCGGACGAAGTGGCCAACGCGGTGCTCTGGCTGCTCAGCGATCAATCCGCTTACGTCACGGGTGTGATCATGCCCATCGATGGGGGTTACGCCAGCGGCAAGTTCTGAAATCAAATAAACCAACGACCCGCCATGTGCGGGTCGTTTGGTTTTAGGGCCAGTGTCAGAAAAACCGCCGAATCCGGTCTACAGTGAAAAGCCGCTACCCAAAGCGCAGGGATTCGCTTATCCTTTTCGCTGTATATAGATACAGTAGTCGCAAAGACAACCAAATGTGAAGGCATGTGAGGTGGTGAATGGCCGTCGAAGTGGTATACCGCAGCAGCCGAGATCTGGAGCGCTTGTTCATGGATAAAGCCGAAGCTGACCGTCATGACAAAATGCTCGAACTGGCCGAGATGCTGTCCGAGGTGTTGCAAAAAGCCGTGCCGTCGCTGAACGAGCAGCAGGTTGAAGAAGTCGGGATCTATATGGCGAAGAACCGCGATGTATTCGCCAAAGCTTTCAAGAGCCAGCCTGATGCGCTGTCGGAGCTGATCAATGCACCGGCAGAAGTGGTCGAAAAAGACGCAGCGGCTGAGCCGGAAGAGACTCCGGTGAAGCCGGTTAAAGCGGCGAAAGCTGCCAAGTAACAAGGTTTGAATCGAAAAGATCGCAGCCTGCGGCAGCTCCTACATATGGAATGCGTATTCCCTGTAGGAGCTGCCGCAGGCTGCGATCTTTTGCTTTTCAGCGATACAGGACTTTTTCCGCCAACTCATCCGCCACCCGCGCCGGCGAGCGCTTCTCGGCCTGCGCATGGGCAAACACCTCGGTCAGCCGCGAAGAAATCTTCGACAGGTGCGCAGTAATCGTCCCCAGCTCTTCGCCGCGATGCTTGAGCGAGACATAAATCAACCCGCCCGCATTGATCACATAATCCGGTGCATACAGGATCCCGCGTCGCTCCAGTTGATCAGCCACATCCAGATGCGTCAGTTGATTGTTCGCCGAACCGGCCACCGCCGAGCAGCGCAATTGGGTGACCGTGTGACTGTTGAGCACCCCGCCCAGCCCACAAGGCGCAAGGATGTCGCAGGGTGTGCTGAGCAAGGCATCGTTGGCGATCGGATGCGCATTGAGCTGCTCCATCGCCAGTTGCACCTTGCCGTGATCAATGTCGCTGACCAGCAACTCGGCGCCCGCCGCATGCAGTTGTTCCGCCAGCGCATAACCGACATTGCCCAAGCCCTGAATCGCCACGCGCAAGCCTTCGAGATTGTCGCTGCCCAAACGCGCCATGGCGGTGGCGCGAATCCCGGTAAACACGCCCATCGCCGCATGCGGCGCCGGGTCACCGGCCGAAGTGGTGCTGGTGACATGGCGGGTCTGCTGGGCGATGCAATCCATGTCCGCCACCGAAGTACCGCTGTCGATGGCGGTGATGTAGCGACCGTCGAGCTGCTCGATGCTGCGGCCAAACGCTTCGAACAACGCCGCGCGGTTTTCCACATGCGCCGGGCGCACGATCACCGCCACTCCGCCGCCCTGATCAAGCCCGGCCAGGGCAGCCTTGTAGCTCATGCCCTGCGCGAGGCGAATGGCGTCCTCGACTGCGGATTCGTCGTTGGGATAGGCAAGATAACGGCAACCGCCCAGGGCAGGCCCGAGGCGACTGTTATGAATGGCAATGACCGCCTTCAACCCGGTGACCGGGTCAACGCTGAGGTGCAGCGATTCCAGGCGAGTGCTTTGCATGAGAGCGAACATCGGCAGGCTCCCGAATCACTTCTGGTAGACGCCAGTATAGGCTTGCGCCCAAAAATTGCTGAAGCGCGCCGGAATAAGCGCCCGCTTCGACGGCGACTTTGCGGCATAACCTGGCCGGTACTGGACGAATGGCGCAGACGGGGCTAAAACGAGGCATTCCCCGGAGATTGCAATGAGTCCGCGCCAACGTTTTTTCGAGTGTCTGCACCGTTCACCGCCCGCGCTGTTCGAAGCGGCGCTGTGGATGGCTGCCGAGCACGAAAAAGGCCTGGATGTCGAAGCGTTGCAGCAAGACTTCAAGGAGCTGCTGCAGCGCGTCAGCTGCGGCTTGCCGATGCTGCCAGTCAGCGAACTGGCGCAACCGTTGCTGCGGCGGATGAATGATCTGGGCTTCTCTCAGGATGACTTTCTGCCGTTGCGCCCGCAGGTCGCGTTGTTGCACAAAGTGTTGCAGACCCGTCGCGGCCAGCCGCTGACCCTGTCCTTGATTGCCCTGGAATTGGCCCGTGGTCTGGAGATTCCGCTGGTCGGGGTGAACTTCCCGGGGCATTTCCTGCTGCGGGTGCCCGGTGCTGATCATCTGCTGGATCCCTGCGGTGGTCGGCGGCTGTATCCCAATGATTGTCGCGAGTTGTTGCAGCGTCAGTACGGCGCGCACCTCAAACTCAATGCCGATCATATGGCCACCGCCACCCCGCAGCAGATGCTCCAGCGCTTGTCACGCAACCTGCGTCAGTTGCATCTGGCGCATGAGGATTACATCGCCGCGCTGATCGATGCCGAACGCGTGCTGGAACTGGGCGGTGCCAGCGCGGCCGACTATCTGGCCCGCGCCAGCCTGTATCAACGGCTCGATTGCCCGAACGCCGAGCGCTTCGATCTGGAGCATGCGCTGCTGCTTAGTGACGATCCGATCCAGCGCCTGCGTCTGACTGAGCGGCTTGGGCACCTGCCACCGAATTCCGTTGTGCACTAAACGCGTTTTGTAGGAGTGAGCCTGCTCGCGAAGCATCGTGTCAGCGATGAATGCATCGAAACCTGGATCGCCTTCGCGAGCAAGCCCGCTCCCACAGGGTTCAGCGTGGCCCCATCCTTCTGCATCACAACGTTCCCTTGTGGGAGCGTGGCTTGCCCGCGAAGCAGGCGCCACCGATTTTCCTGTCAGACCGCGTTATCGTTCTTCGCGAGCAAGCCCGCTCCCACAGGGGATTGTGGGGTGTCTGAGGGCGAGCGCACCTGAATGATCAGCAGCGCCGCAATGACCGCCGGAATCGCACAGAAGAAGAAAATCTGCGTCACCGGAATGTGCATCGCCAGCAGCATGCTGCCGAACAGCGGCCCGAGGATCGAGCCGAAGCGCCCTACCCCCAGCGCCCAGCCAGTGCCCGTGGCCCGCACATGCGCCGGGTAGAAATTACTGGCGAAGGCGTTCAGCGTCAGTTGCCCACCGATGATGCAGAAACCGGCGGCAAACACGCAGGCCACCAGATAGCGTGGATTGTCGTGGTTCAAACCCAGCAGAATCGTGCACAGCGCCGCCCCGGCCAGCACCGCGCAGAGCAGCCGCACCTTGCGTTTCAAACGGTCGGCGAACCAGGCCATGCAAACCGCGCCCAAGGTGCCGGCGAACAGGAACATCGAGGTCACCAGATTCGCTTCGTTGAGTTTCAGGCCGCTTTCCAGCAACAGCGTCGGCAGCCAGCTGATCATGAAATACAGCAGAATCAGGCTGACAAAAAACGTCGCCCAGATCAGCAGGGTCGGTCGCGCATAACCGTTGCGGAACAGCTCGACCACGGTCAATTTGCTGCCCTGCTCGCACTCGTTCTGTTCGACGGACGCGGCCGGCGGTTGCCAGTCGGGCAGCATTCGCGCGGTGACTTTGCGCAGGCGCGCATAGGGCGGCGCATCGCGCAGCAGACGCGGCAACGATTCCGGCAACATCCACCACAGGAACGGGAACAGCAGCAATGGCGTGATACCACCGGCGAGGAACACCGCTTGCCAGCCAAAGCGATCGATGAAGCCCGCAGCAACAAAACCACCCGCTGCACCACCAAATGAAAACCCACAAGCGGCCAGCGTGACCATCAAGGTGCGCAGACGAGGCGGTGAATATTCCGACATCAAGGCCATGGCACTAGGCATCGCACCGCCCATGCCGATACCGCAGATGAAGCGCGCGATCAACAGAGTATTCAGCGAGTCGGCGAACACCATCAGCACCGTCAGACTGGCGTAGATCAGCACGCAGGCGAGCAGGATGCGCCGCACACCGAAGCGGTCGGCCAGCGGCGTCACCGCGAGCGAGCCGAGCGTGAGGCCCAACAGGTTGGCGCTGAAAACGGGCCCGAACGCGGCTTTCTCCAGCCCCCAGTCCTGAGCCAGGGCCGGCACCACGTAACCGAGCACCTGGGCGTCATAGCCATCGGTGACCAGCAACAAGGCGAGCAGGATCAAGAGCAACCACTGATAGCGGGACACAGGACGGGCGTCGAGTGCCGCGCGAAAGCTGGCAATCTGGTTGTGCATCGCAAGATACCTGTTTTGTTTTTATGATTTTTGTGTACGGCGCTGATCCCCTGTAGGAGTGAGCCTGCTCGCGATAGCGGTGTGTCAGTCAACATCCCCGTATCTGACACTCCGCTATCGCGAGCAGGCTCACTCCTACATTGGGCAGTGTGGCGCTTTAAGGGGTATCGGGCTGATTGGCCGGATGCGCCTTGATGAACGCCGGATGCTCAGCCGCCAACGCCGCCACCCGACAAATCCGCGGGTAAGCCTCCAGCGAAACACCGAAGCGCTCGGCCGCATACAACTGCGGAATCAGATACACGTCAGCCACACACGGCCATTCACCGAAACAGAAACCGCTGTCACCGATCAATTGCTCGACGGTCGCCAGCCCCTGACTGATCCAGTGCGCGATCCACTCCACCACCTGCGGCTCTTCGTGGCCCAGCTGACGCAGGCGATTGAGCACGCTGACGTTGTGCAACGGATGCACGTCGCAGCCGATCACCGCCGCGACGCCGCGCACATGAGCACGGGCGGCGAGGTCTTCGGGCAGCAATGGCAGCTGTGGATAACGCTCTTCCAGGTACTCGATGATCGCCGGCGACTGAATCAGCAGCTCGCCGTCATCAGTGCGCAGGGCCGGCACCCGGCCCTGTGGATTGATCGCCAGGTACGCCGCCTGCCGGTGCTCGCCCCCGGACGGCGCAATCAGGTTGACCGGCAACGCGGTGTAGTCGAGCCCCTTCAACGCCAAGGCGATGCGCACCCGGTATGACGAGGTCGAGCGGTAATAGGTGTAGAGATCCATGATCCGCTCCTGTCAGCGCGCCGCCAGCACTTTGCCACGGCATTCGCCGAAGCCGATCGAGGCAAAACCGTCACGGGCACAACGCGCGCGCAGGATGATTTCGTCGCCGTCTTCGAGGAATTTGCGCACTTCACCGGAGGCCAGTTCGATCGGCTTTTTACCGCCCTCGGTGATTTCCAGCAGGCTGCCGAACTGACCGCTTTGCGGGCCGGACAAGGTGCCCGAACCGAACAGGTCGCCGGCCTGCAACTGGCAACCGTTGACGCTGTGATGCGCGACCATTTGCGCGACGGTCCAGTACATGTAACGGGTGTTGCTCAGGGTCAGGCGATGGGCCGGCAGATTCTGCTCGCGCATGGCCTCGGTAAGCAGCAGCACTTCCAGTTCGATGTCGAAGGCGCCGCCATCCTGATCGCGCTTGTCGAACAGGTATGGCAGCGGCTGCGGATCACCTTCCGGGCGCGCAGGTTGCGCCGTGCGGAATGGCTCCAGCGCTTCGGCGGTCACCACCCACGGCGACACACTGGTGATGAAGCTCTTGGACAAAAACGGCCCCAGCGGCTGGTATTCCCATGCCTGGATATCGCGGGCAGACCAGTCGTTCAGCAGGCAAAAACCGGCAATGTGCTCGGCGGCGTCACCGATGGAGATCGGCTCGCCCATTTCGTTGCCCTGACCGATCCAGATGCCCAGTTCCAGCTCGTAGTCCAGTCGGGCGCAAGGGCCGAAGGTCGGCTCGCTCGCACCGGCCGGCAGGGTCTGGCCTTTCGGGCGGCGCACGTCGGTGCCGGAAGCGCGCACGGTGGAGGCGCGACCGTGATAACCGATCGGCACGTGCTTGTAGTTCGGCAGCAGCGGGTTGTCCGGGCGGAACAGTTTGCCGACGTTCTGCGCGTGCTCGATGCCCACGTAGAAGTCGGTGTAATCGCTGATGCGCGCCGGCAGGTGCAGCTGGCAATCGGTAGCCAGTGGCAACAGTTTCGCGCCCTGGGCTTCGATGGCGCCGCGATGGCTGCTGCCTTCGCTGAACAATTCCAGCAAGCGGCTGCGCAAGGTTACGCGGGCTTCGCGACCGAGGTCGAAGAACGCGTTCAGCAGGCCGCCGTGCATGGCTTCGACCGCGCTGCGTGCCACGTCGTCGAACAGGCCGGCTTCAAGCGCCACCTGCAGATCGAAGATATGTTCACCGATCGCCACGCCCGCGCGCGGCGCCGAGCCGCCGGTGCTGAACACACCGAGCGGCAGGTTCTGTAGCGGGAAATCCGCGTGGCCGTTGGCCGAGGCAACCCAGCTGCGGGTGATGGAAGTCTGAGTCATGGGTTATCTCCGGGTCGGGTCGAACGTAGCGGGCAGCGTGGCCCAGCAGGCGTCGTAAGTGGATTGCAGTTGCGGGCAGTCGAGGGCGAAGCGGCTTGGGCGCAGCACCTGACTGGTCTCGAACATGAAGGCCATGGTGTTGTCGATCTTCGCCGGTTTGAGTTCCGCGTTGATCGCTTTGGTGCAGGTTTCGCCATCCGGGCCGTGGGCGCTCATGCAGCTGTGCAGCGACGCGCCGCCAGGCACGAAGCCTTCAGCCTTGGCGTCGTATTCGCCGTGGATCAGGCCCATGAATTCGTTCATCAGGTTGCGGTGGAACCATGGCGGACGGAAGGTGTTCTCGGCGACCATCCAGCGCGGCGGGAAGATCACGAAGTCGAGGTTGGCCAGCCCGTACACGCTGGTCGGCGAGGTCAGTACGGTGAAGATCGACGGATCCGGGTGATCGAAGCTTACGGTGCCGATGGTGTTGAAACGGCGCAAGTCGTATTTGTACGGCACGTTGTTGCCGTGCCAGGCCACCACGTTCAGCGGCGAATGATCGAGCTCGGCGCCCCACAACTGGCCGAGGAATTTCTGCACCAGCGTCGTCGGCTGCTGCAGGTTTTCGTAAGCGGCGACCGGCGCCAGGAAGTCCCGTGGATTGGCCAGACCGTTGCTGCCGATCGGCCCCAGGTCCGGCAGGCGCAGTGGCGCGCCGTGGTTCTCGGCAACGTAACCGCGCGCCTGCGGATCAAGCAGTTCGACGCGGAATTTCAGGCCACGCGGCAGTACGGCTATTTCCAGCGGCGCGACTTCGAGCACACCGAGTTCGGTGGCAATACGCAGCCGTCCCAGTTGCGGCACCAGCAGCAGTTCGCCGTCGGCGTTGTAGAACACCCGCTCCATCGAGCGATTCGCGCAATAGTTATAGATGCTGATCCCGGACGGTTTTTCCGCTGCCGAGTTGGCGACCATGCCGATCAGGCCATCGATGAAGTCGGTCGGCTCGGCCGGGATATCCAGAGGATTCCAGCGCAGGCGATTGGGCGTCACCTCACCCAGCGGTCCACCGGCCAGTTGCCGCTCCAGTTTGACGAACGCCGGGTGATTGGCTGACGGCTGAATCCGGTACATCCAGGTGCGCCGCGCTTCACTGCGGGTCATGGTGAAGGCAGTGCCGGAGAGCAATTCGGTATAGAGGCCGTAGGGGGCTTTTTGCGGGGAGTTCTGGCCGATGGGCAAGGCGCCGGGCAACGCTTCACTGCTGAACTCGTTGCCGAAACCGGACTGGTACGCCAGCTCCGACGCGTTTGAATCGAGGTTCATGGAGCCTCCTGAACAGGGAGTCGGCAGTGGCCCATCGCTCTGGCTCAGAGGTTTGCGCACGCCGGGGTTGTTATTATCGTAATTCGATTACGCATAACGTAATTTGCTCGCTATCCAGCGTCAAGCTATAAAGACGCCCATTCGTTTTCGGATCCCGGCCGCACCATGGAAAAAACCAGCGACAGCAACGGCAAACAGAAAGTCCGCTCCGCCGAGGTCGGCACCGACATCCTCAAGGCGTTGGCCGAGTTATCGCCCTCCACCTCACTGTCGCGTCTGGCCGAGCATGTGCAGATGCCGGCGAGCAAGGTACACCGTTATCTTCAGGCTCTGATCGCCAGTGGTTTTGCCGAGCAGAACGCCGCCACCAACCATTACGGCCTCGGCCGTGAAGCGCTGCGTGTGGGCCTGGCGGCCCTGAACAGTATGGACGTGCTGAAAGTCGCCGCCCTGCCCCTGTCCGAGTTGCGCGATGAACTGAACGAAACCTGTTTTCTGGCGGTGTGGGGCAATCAGGGCGCAACCGTGGTGCACATCGAACCGGCGGTGCGCGCGGTGACGGTGGTGACCCAATTGGGCTCGGTGTTGCCGTTGCTCAGCTCGTCCACCGGGCTGGTGTTCAGCGCCTATCTGCCGCATCGGGAAACCGATGAGTTGCGCGAGCAGGAAATCGCCGTCGCCGGTCACCCACTGGCCGATCAAAATGCCTACAACGGTTTGTGCGAGCAGATCCGCGAGCGCGGTCTGCATCATGTGCACGGGTTGTTGATGCCTGGGGTGGACGCGTTGTCAGCCCCGGTGTTCAACGCAGTCGGGCAGATCGCCGCGGTGCTGACCATCGTCGGCCCGACTTCGCTGTTCCACGCTGATGAAGACGGCCCGGCGGCGCAGCGGTTACTGGCGGCGTCGCGGGCCGTGAGCTGGCGAATGGGGTATGAGCAAGCCGATTGAGTCAGGCGATCTCCAGGCGCCAGCCTGGGGATCAGCGCACGATGGTCTGGCTGATACCGGTTACCCGATCCTTCATCAACTCAGTGAAGAAATCGATCAACTGTTGATCTGCCGCTTTATGACCCGCCGCCTCAGCAACGAATTGCGCCGCCGACCGCGCGTCATCGACCAGACCGAGAAACGATCGTTGAACGTTGGTCACCTGCTTGATCACCTCTGCGCTCGCACCGGCTGTGGCCGCCTGGCCGAGCGTAAATAGTCCGATCAACGCGTCCGCGCCGAATCCCAGAGCCGCCGAATAGTCACCTCGCCGTTGTGCCTGGGCTCCGTCGTAAACACTTTTCATCATCTGCACCGCGACGACCACGGAGCCAATAGGCGGCACGGCGAGACTGATGACATTCGCCACCTTGATCAGGCCATCGTAAAACAGTCCCGCGATAACCTCCTTCAAACTGGTGGTTCGCTCGTCGATATCGCTCAATGCGCGACGCACTCTCCGGTCATGGAACGTGAAGAGGTTGTTCAACTTGGCGCGTTCTTGCGTCTTGACCGGAGGTCGGGTATCCGCGGTTGCCACAAGATCGTCAAAATAGTCATTGATTACTTTTTGATCGACGATCGCAACCCGGTCAAAGTAGTAATCGCGCATCGGTCCATAGCGGAAACGAATGGATGGAATGAACTCGTTGATGGGTCGATAAGCAACGCCATCCGGCGCATCGGGCGTATATAACCAGTCGTGGAACTGGCCGAGAATGTTCATCCGAAGGATATAGACACCCGCAACCGTACGATCCCCCGCCTTGGTCAAGCCTATTTTCCCGATATTGAATTCGTAAAGACCTTCATCACCTTCTGCGGACGAATCATTGATCGGGTAGTGATAGCCATCCTCTTTCAAACTGCCGACAACCCGTTGTAGCGCTACAAAGATTTTAGAGCCAAACCTGCCATCAATGTAGTTGGAGAGCAGATCGTAATGCATCTGACAGCGAACTTTTTTTGCGTGAACGGCGCGCTTGAATGCGTAGTCAGGATGCTTCCCGTCCAGATAGTCGGTATTGAGCATTTCCGTATACCTGTCGCCAGGACGGAATGTTTTCGATAACGAGGACAGATCGCGAATATCCAGTTGATCGATCGACGGATGGCCGTCCGTCAAAAAATATCTCGGGTCATACTTGCTCGGATACGCCGGATTCGCTGCTTCAAACGACAGCCCTTCGATGAGCAGATCCGTTACGCTTTTCTGAAAATCGTCAGTCTGGACAATAATCTGATCCGGATTGATCTCGACACTCTGTCCTCGCGAACGCATCAGACTTTCAAGGTTCTGCTTTACCGCATCATGGGTAAAGCGTTCGAAAGAAGGGAACGCATTATCCCTTGCCTCTACAGTGGAGAGCGCTTTCAGTTCGGTATTCAATCGAGCGTAACGTTTGCGCGGCTCAATTCCGAGGTAGCGGTAAGGCGCAGGCGCAATGGTCTTGTGTAACGCCAGCTCAGATTGAAAAGCGAGATTGACGTCATTGAGCAACGGCGCTGTGCCATTGGGGAAAAGGTCCGAGTATTGAGTATCCAGCTTGTACAGATAATGGGTGGAGTGACGGCTGACACCGCGCAACGATCCGGCATCGTGCAAATAGTCCGGATGAATCAATGACGCCGCGTATTGACGATCAGCGGTCATGGCCGATTCAAACCATTTGTTCAGAGCGAATACATCCGCAAACGTCATGAAAACAGGTTTGCCTGCAGGTGTTATCAGATAAACAAGATAGTTCCGAGTCTCCGGTGCCTGAAAAACCATCGCACCTTTCAAGGCGGGCCCCGGAGTCTGCAGGCTCAGTTTCAATCCGCGGATAGACACCGACGAGTCACCTGCCAACACCCTTTCAATGACCTTCGCTTCGGTTTCACTGAAAACGCCCGAATGGCGCGCAACGAAAAGCGCGAACTCCATATTGCTGCGTAAGTGGTCCCGATACGCCTGTGCAAACTCCGCCGATGGATCAGTTGGAAGACTGGATACGAACTGCGAGCGCAAGTTGATGTTGCTCAACCATCCCTCAAGCGCTGCAGCAGACAGTCTGCTGCCAGACGGCAGCCCGGTGATGCTGATTTCGGCTTTATATCCCTCGTCATGCAGACCGAAGATGATGAATTCCGTCAGGGTCCGGCTATCGATCTGCTCGAGGGTGCGGCCGCCCAGCTGCATCTTGTGGACGCTGCGCACCTGTATCGTCTCGGCATCCAGCTGCTCACCCAACGCGCTCATCGCCCACTCGGAAAAACAACGCAAGACATAATCTTTAAAAGAGAAATACCTGTCGAAAACCACTTGGTAGTCAGAGTGATATTTCTCCATCGAGTGCTCAAGCTCGACGTAACGCTGCTGAAGAGCGTTACCACCGTTGTTCAGCCAGAGTGGCCATTCGGTCCGCTTGAGTTCTGCCTGCACTTGATCGAATCGACGACCGATGTCAGCACGCATCACCGACATTACCTGATTTTCCTGCAATACCCGGCTGAACGCTTGAGTCTGGCCCTTGCGATCGCGCATCAGACTTGCAAGCGTATCGAGTTGTCCCTTCAAGTAAGCGTCGACACAATAGGCAGACACACTTTGCGTGGCTTTGGGGAAAGCAATTTTGCTAGCGGATGCTGATACACGTGTCAGCAACGTTGCGTGCAAGTCGATATTCCTGGCGAAGTATTCGAAGCCGTTGCCAGGCGTGTGAATGACATAGCCGGTGGCTTCATCGATCAGTTTCATTTCCGGATCCGCCCGCATCGCATTATCGAGGACAAACCCCGGAACAAGCGAAGTGCGATAGTCGGATTCAGGACTCACCACAACGTTATAAGCGCCGGCGCCGTTTTCCAGATTCAACAAGTAGCAAAAGCGCGTTGCCATGCCGTGATCCAGAAATCCCGCCATGGTTTTTAAAGAAAGCTCCGCTGTCAGCAAAACGTTATAAGCCTGCTGCAAGGCCTGTTTATTTGTCAGTCCGGTGTTTTCAGTTGTTGCGACCTTTACGGGTGCCGCCCAATATTTGCCTATCTCCGAACGCAGGCTGCTCTCCATGTTTCGCAGCGTATAAGTAATTACCTCTTCAGCCTCGACAATACTGAAATCCCTGACTCTCATCTGTTCGCTAAAGGTGTCGGGCAATTGAAAGACACCGTCCCCGCCGCCGCCCAGATAGTTCGGCACCACATCATTGTCAAGACAATGAAGCAATACCTCAGACAGCTTCCCCGAAGGACGACGTTCAATCTCATTTGATTGATCGGTGATATTTATATAAACATTATCGATATCGATATTCTTCTGCCGCTGCTGCAATTCTTGCTGCAATGCCTGCCGAGCAATCTGCCGAACTGTCGGGATCGCCTCAACAATAGCGAACAAATCATCCTGCGCGGCGGCAGCCTTTACCCACTCAGCCCTCCAGGTTACTTCCGCACCTTCAGAACCTCGCATCAAGCTTTTGTATAACTTATCCATATTCAAGTCCTATCTTTCAATTTCAGTGAACGGAACCCCGCATCACTGCGATAGCGAAAGATAGTTTTATTTTTAACAAACAAGAAGCGCCAGTTCATTTCAACAAATATAGATTACAAGGTATTAACCAAAACAAAAAAACACCTGTGAAACAATGACAAATTCACAGACAAATAATCCGCACAAAAACTTCATAAAAAGTAACTAACTCAGCCATCCAGAATAGACAGCGAAGCGATACATTTCGGACGCGAACACTTTTCGCAGTCCGTGCAGGGTTCACGTGGCGCAATCAAGACTGTTGCACGCCCCGTAACAGTGCATGTCCGGAATCGCTATTTTTCCATTGGGCTCAAGTGCTTATTCTGAGCGGGCTTTCACGGCACCCGCCGCAAAGCGCCAAGCCTTGGCTGCTGAGCAACTCGCGCCATCGCTGACCGATTTCAGATGAGTCGATGCATCGATTGATCGCCCCGGTGTTCACTGACGTTGATTTGTAGCTCCTTGATCCAACGTCTTACCTTGGCCGCTGCGTTTGCAGCGGCCTTTTTTATGGGCGGGATTTATACCGGAGTCACGATCGCTTGCCGGGCATGCCAGACATCACACCGAATACTTCTGCAAATTCGCCATCATTTCCTTTAGCGCTTCAATGTTGTCCTTGGGATGCGCCGCGCCTTCGAAATCGCAGATCTGCTGCCAGTGCGCCGCGACATCTTCCGGGGAGAAACCGCTGCGCGGATCGAAGCCGGCGCCGAGGCTGCGTTCCCAGCGCACCTTGCCCATCCAGCCGCCGCCGACTTCAAACAGGCCGGACGTTTCCTGGCACTGTTCACTGGCCAGGTACACCACCAGTGGGCTGACCAGTTCCGGTTTCAGCTGTTCGAACACCTGCGGCGGGATCAGGCCTTCGGTCATGCGCGTGCCGCCGGTAGGCGCGATGGCATTGACCAGAATATTGTTCTTGCGACCTTCGATGGCCAGGGTACGGGTCAAGCCGTAAAGACCGAGTTTGGCCATGCCGTAGTTGGACTGACCGAAGTTGCCGTAGATGCCCGAGGTCGATGCCGTGAAGATCACCCGGCCGTAGTTTTGCTCACGCAAGTGCGGCCACGCGGCGCGGGTCACTTTGTAGGCGCCCTCGACGTGAACGCGATAGACCAGATCCCAGTCGGCGTCGTCCATCTTGTGAAAGGTCTTGTCGCGCAGAATCCCGGCGTTGTTCACCACCACGTCGACACGGCCAAAGGCGTCGAGGGCGTTCTGTACCAGTTTGTCGCCGTCGGTGACCGAGTCATGGTTAGCCTCGGCGATGCCGCCCGCTTCACGAATTTCCGCCACCACACGATCGGCGGCGGAGGCGTTGGCACCTTCGCCCTGGGTCGAGCCGCCGAGGTCGTTGACCAGCACTCTGGCGCCGTGCCGGGCGAACAGCAGAGCATGCGCCCGCCCCAGACCACCACCGGCGCCGGTGACGATCACGACTTTATCTTCGAAACGTACGGACTCATTCATCGCAGGAACTCCAGCAGGCCTGAGGGACAGTAATCCCGAGTGTCAGGCACGCGGCTTTGGGTCACAACGAATACGGCTGAGGCTGAATGGTGCGCGATAAGGGTGGGGGATGATGAGGACGTCAAAAGATCAAAAGATCAAAAGATCAAAAGATCGCAGCCTGCGGCAGCTCCTACATTAATTTGTGCAGGAGCTGCCGCAGGCTGCGATCTTTTGATCTCTCAGGAACACGCCACCTTGCGCGGCGGCAACTCCAGACGTTCACGAAACGCCAGGTAATGCTTGAGCACCTGCACCGGCGCTTCGATCTGCGGATAGTGGCCGATGCCCGGCAACATCACGGTGTCGGCATCGGCAATCAGCTCGCGATAACGCTGAACCATGTGCGCACCGGAGACCGGGTCGACTTCACCATCGATCACCCGCAACGGCACTTCACTGCGCTGCATGGCCGCTAGCCAACGGTTGCGCTGCACACGGCGCTCGGGGATGTAGCCGATCAGTTTGTGCAGGATACGCGGGCCGCGATGGGTCTCGATCAGGCTCCAGAAATCGTCCAGTTCACTTTCGCTGGGACCGGTCTGCGGGCCAAAGATCTGCCGGAAACTTTTCACCAGTGCATCACGGGTGAACGCCCGGCCGATCATCCAGCCCAGCGGGCTGAGCAGCAGCTTTTGCATCAGCACCGGGCGATGGGTTTCGGGGAACAGTCCGCCATTGAGAAAGACACAACTGGCGACCTCGATGCGCTGTTCGTAATGCCGGGCGAGCAGTTCCTGGGCAACGCTGTCGCCGTAATCGTGGGCCAGCACATGCACCGCTTGCTCGATCTGAAGATGGGCCAGCAGCGCCTGTTGCAGGTCGGCCTGCTCCAGCAGGCTGTAGCGGTGATTCAGCGGTTTGGCCGAGTCACCGAAACCGAGCATGTCACAAGCGATCACCCGATAACGCTGGGCCAGTGGCTGCCACAGGTAGTGCCAGTCCCAACTGGCTGTCGGGAAACCGTGGATCAACAGCAGCGGCTCACCCTGCCCCGCCGTCCAGTAGCGGATCGACTGCCCACGAAAGACAAACGTCCGGCTGCGTTTACGCCAGACACACAGAGGAATCTCGGCAAGAGGCATCAGAGTTTATATCCGGGGTCTTGTTTATCGAGTTTGCGCAGCAACGCCGGCCAGGCCAGCGCGCCGCCCATGCCTTGAGCACTTTTGGTGACGCCGGCGATCATCGCCTTGGCGCCCGCCAGGATCTGCGGTTCGATGGCAATCAGTTCAGCACCGCCGGTTTGCGCCATGACCTGAATGTCGCAGGCGCGCTGGAAGGTGAACATCATCAGAAAGGTGTCAGCGATGGTGCCGCCGCAGGTCAGCAACCCGTGGTTGTGCAGCATCAGGAAATTATTGTCGCCCAGGTCGGCCTGCAAGCGCGCCTTCTCTTCGTGATTCAGCGCCACGCCTTCGTAGCCGTGATAGGCCAGGCTCGACAACACAAACAGCGACTGCTGGCTGATCGGCAACACGCCCTGCTTTTGCGCCGACACCGCTACGCCGGATGCGGTGTGGGTATGCAGCACGCAAACCACATCGTGCCGCACTTCGTGCACGGCGCTATGGATGGTGTAACCGGCGGGATTGATGTCGTAGGGGCTGTCCATGAGCTTGTTGCCGGCCTGATCGACTTTCACCAGGCTGGATGCCGTGATCTCATGGAACATCAACCCGAACGGGTTGATCAGGAAGTCTTCGGTGCCCGGCACCTTGGCGGAAATATGGGTGAAGATCAGGTCGTCCCAGCCATGCAACGCCACCAGTCGATAACAGGCGGCGAGATCGACCCGGGTCTGCCACTCCGCAGCACTGACCTGGTCTTTGACATCAAGGGACAATTGGACGGGGGCTACGCTCACTGTATGCACCTCTGCGTTCTTATTGTTCTGCACGTACGAGCAGTCTAGTCAGGCGCAGAGGATCGCGTAGTTGCATTGCCAGCCAGCTTGATGACTGAGCGGGTCAGCCAGGCAAACTCCTTGGATCCATGTCAAAGCCACGACGCCAACAAAGGTGCGGCGAACAGATTGAGCAGCCCGGTCAGCACCATCACCAACCCCGCCACCGAGCCTTCCTCACCGCCGACTTCATGCGCCCGACTGACGCCTGCACCGTGCGCGCCAACCCCGAACAAAGCACCGCGCGCCAGGGCACTGCGCAACGGTAACCACTTGAGCAATACGCCGCCGAGCATCGCGCCGAACACACCAGTGAACATCACGAACACGGCAGTCAGTTCCGGCACGCCACCGAGATCCTGCGCCAGTGGCATGGCGAACGGCGTGGTGATCGAACGCGGCACCAGCGACATCGTCACCGAGCTATCCAGCGCCAGCGCCCTGGCCAGGCCGAACGACGTAGCGATCGACGCCGCGCTGCCGGCGAGCATGCCCAGCAGCAGCGCCGACCAGTGCCGCACCAACAGACGCCGCTGCTGCCAGATCGGCACGGCGAAGGCCACCGTCACCGGCCCGAGCACCAGCATCAGCCAGTGCGTGTTGCTGGCGTATTCGGCATAGGCGGTGTGCAGCGGCACCGCGAGCGCCAGCAGCAGCGCCGGCACCAGAATCAGCGGCGACAGCAAGTAACGCCCGGTGCGCCGGTAAATCCAGCGACTGAACAGGTACGCCAACAGGGTGAAGGCGAGCCAGAACATCGGCATCAGCTCAAGCTTCATGGGACCGCCTCAGGCGCACGGCCAGCTCCACGGTGAAGGCTGTCACCAGCATCACCATCAGGGTGCTGGCGCCGATCACCAGCAAAATCCGCCAGCCGTCATCACGCAACAGCGCGCCGTAGTCGAGCAGACTCATCAGCGCCGGAATAAAGAACAGCAGCATCTCGGCCATCAACAATCCGGCCCCCAGTTGCAGCGCCGCCGGTTTGACCCAGCCAAACGCGAATGCCAGCAGCAACAGGGCCATGCCGATCACGCCGCCGGGAATCGGCCAGGCCAGCCACGCGGCAATCTGGCAGCCAAGCAGGTAGAGACCGAGCAACACGGCCAGTTCGACACCGAGACGGGAAAGATACTTGAGGAATGCGGTGTTCATGATGGGCTCCTTACAGGGGCTTATTTTACGAAGCGGCCTGCCATCCCAGAAGCGAATTGTTAGACTCGACACTATTCCAAAACGGAATCGAATCATGGAATTCAAACAGCTGCGCAGTTTTGTCGAAGTCATGCATCAGGGCGGATTCACCCAGGCAGCGAAAACCCTGCACATCAGTCAGTCGGCGGTGAGCAAACAAGTCGCGCAACTGGAGCAGAGCCTCGGCACGCCGTTGCTCGAACGACTGGGCTCGCAACTGCGCCTGACTGACGCGGGCAGCGTGGTGCTGCAACGCGCCGAGGGCATGCTGCGTTTGCGCAACGAGTTGCTCAGCGAACTGGATGATCTGAGCCAACTGGCACGCGGCGAATTGCGCCTCGGTCTGCCGCTGCTCGGCAGTGATGCGCTGTTCGCCGGGTTGTTCGCCGAATATCGCCGGCGCTATCCGAACATCAGTATTCAATTGCTTGAGGGTGGCAGCCGTAATGTCGAGCAGGCGGTGCTCAGCGGCGAACTGGAGTTGGGTGGCAGCCTGTTGTCGAAAGATCCACAGTTCGATTTTCAGCCGTTCTGCGATGAAAAACTCGATGCGTTGCTGCCGGTGGATCACTCATTGGCAGCACGTGGGGAGATTGGCCTGGAGGAGCTGGCCGACACGCCGTTCCTGTTGTATCAGCGCAGCTTCGTGCTCAATGACCGTTTACTGCAGGCCTGCCAGCAATTGGGCTTTACCCCGAAAGAAGGCGGGCGCAGTGGGCAAGCGGATTTTCTTGTGGCGCTGGTAGCCGCCGGGCAAGGCGTGGTGTTGCTGCCCAGCGTGGTGGCCCGGGCACTGGAGCGTCCGGGCGTGGTGCGCCTGACCTTGCGCGCGCCAGAGTATCTGCGCTGGGACATCGCGTTCATCTGGCGCCGGGGTGCCTATCTGTCGAAAGCCGCCCAGGCCTGGCTGGCCTTGCTGCGCGAACGCGCGATCAGCCCTTGAGGGTGGCGATCAGTTGCGCCAGCCATGGCTCGGCGTCGGTTTCCGGGGTCACACTTTCGCTGGCGTCCAGACGCAGCATCTCCTGCACTTCACGCACGCCCAGCTCGGCGAACAACTCACGCATCAGCTCGCCACCGCCGCAGAACGTATCGCCGTAACTGGCATCACCCAAGCCGATCACCGCACCCGGCAAACCGCGCCACGCGGCTGGCAACTGATCGCGAATCATCGAATACAACGGCTGCAGGTTATCCGGCAGTTCGCCCATGCCGGTGGTCGAGGTCACCGCGAGGAACGCTTCAGGACCGAACGCCTGAATGTCCGCCAGGCTGGCGCGCGAGTTGTGGAAGGTTTCAAAACCGGCGTCTTTCAGCAGGTTCTGCGCGTGACGGGCGACTTCTTCGGCCGTGCCGTAAACCGAGCCGGAGAGGATGGCGACTTTCATCAATCTGATCCTGAAGCTGAAAAAAAGAGCGGCGATAGTAGCAGTCCAGACAGAGAAGTTGCGACCAGCTCTCAATGGGCACTGATGGCCTATAGACAGCGCCGGCTGATCTTCTAGAATGCGAGCCATCGACAATGCTGAAAGGATTCACAGATGATCAATGCCAGTCTGCTGCAAATGGTGATCAACGCGTCGAACGACGGAATCGTCGTCGCTGAGAAGGAAGGCGAGCAGGACAACATCCTGATCTATGTGAACCCGGCCTTCGAACGTCTGACCGGTTACAGCAGCGAAGAAATTCTTTATCAGGACTGCCGCTTTCTGCAATCCGGTGACCGTGATCAGGCAAGCCTGGAAAGGATTCGCGAAGTGCTGCGCAACGGTGGCGCGTGTCGCGAAACATTGCGCAACTATCGCAAGGACGGCACGCCTTTCTGGAATGAACTGTCGCTATCGACGGTAAAAAACGCCGATGACGGCCAAACCTATTTCGTTGGCGTGCAGAAAGACGTCACGGTTCAGGTCAAGGCGCAGCAACGCGTAATTCAGCTGGAGGCCGAGGTTGCAGCACTGCAAGCAGAGCTGAAAGCGTTGAAAGCGACGAACGGCGCAAACAAATCTGCGAACTAAGTGTCATTAACTACAATCACCAATGACTTTGTAACTATATCTTTCGAGCCAGACCATGCAACGCGACGCCCTCCTGACCCAGGATGAGCTGGATTTCATCCAGACCATGCAGCACAACCCGCAGCTCAATGTGCGGGATGCGACGTCGAGCCTGCTGGTCAATGGTGGCTCGCAGATCCGTGACCTGCTCACGCGCCTGGCGGCTCACGAGCAAGTGACCATCCAGGCCAACTTCGAAAATCAGCAAATGACATTCCCGCTGCATCTGGTGGAAGACGAATTCCACGCGTTGCACCTGCGTCTGGGCGTGCCGAGCATTTACGAAGACGGGCCGATGATTCGCCCATGGCGCCTGACCCTCGAAGAGCCGGTCGCGCTGGAAAACGCCAAAGGGCAGCCAGGCATGATGTGGGTGCACGAGGTGTCGCACAAAGGCGTGCTGCTGGAAATGCGCAACAAGACCAAACCGCCCAAGCATTTCGCCCTGTGGTTCAGCCCTTCAGGTTATGAGCGGATCTCCCTGCGCGGCAATTTCGAGCGCGAAACCGAGCACGGTTTTTACGCCTACGAGCTGAGCCAGACCGATGCCGAAGAAACCGAACGCCTGCGCCAGTTCATCCTGCAACAACACCGTCTGACCCACCCCGCTCTGCACACCTGATATTCAGGTATCCAGCGTACCCGCGAGAAATTGCGTCATGCGCTGACGCATCGTCGCCCCTTCATTGCCCAGACAACCGATCGACGATCCAGCCAGACTGTCCTGTGCCAGATCGGCAGCGTCGCCGGCGAGCATCACCTGACAGTCAAGACTCAAGGCCAGACGATTCAGACGGCGCGGCAAATCGGCGGTGGGGGCGTGATTGGAAAACAGCACCAGCGCCTGCGGCTTGATCCGCTCGCACACCAGCGCCAGTTCATCGAATGGCTGACCGGTGGTCAGCACCCGCACGCCCGCATCATTGCCGCTGAGAAACAACGCGGCAACCAGTAGCTCGAGTTCACGACACTGGCCGGCGAGCGCGCTGACAATCACTTTGCGCGGCTGGGTGCCGCGCAGCGCGACGATGCGCTGCAGCACCCGCGCCCGCAGGAACCCGTCGAAAAACAGCCACTCGCTGGTCTGCCCGAAAGCATCCTGGCGTTGCAGCATCTGCAGCCACAACGGCATGAGGATGTCCTGGAACACCACCGGCAACGCGTATGAAGAGAAAATCTGGTTGTAGACCTGATCCAGAGCACGGTCATCGAACGCGCTGATCGCGGCCTGCACCTGTTGCTGCCACTGCGCGTAATCAGCCTGCACCAGATCATCAGGAATGATATGAGCCAGCACTTTCAGCGGCTCGGTCTTGGCGAGAATCTTGCCGACCTTGCTCACGGCTACGCCGCGATCGATCCAGTCGACGATGCTGCGTACACGCTCGATTTCGGTCATCGAATACAACCGGTGCCCGCTTTCGGTGCGCGTCGGCTGAATCAAACCGTAGCGGCGCTCCCATGCACGCAACGTTACCGGGTTGACGCCGGTCAGCCGCGACACCTCCCGAATAGGGAACAACTCTTCGCGCTCAAGCGCGACAGAGGCCTGCGAGGCAGGGTTAGCGTCCTTGATAACAGCCATGGTGCAGGTTTGTCCGCTCGTTGGATTTGGATCCCATTCTACATCCGATGCCCTCTGTCGGTTCAACCCAATAAACAGAGACGAAAGTCTCTGAAACTGTCATCAAAATCGGGAATAATCCTTGCTTGTTGAAAAGCGCAGGCCCCTACCCCGGCTTGCGCAATGCGAAACCTCCTACCCGGAGCGCCGCACTCGAAATATGGAGATACACAATGTCTACTTCCCCCGTCACGCTAATGGTGGCGCGTCGCGTCGCCGATGGCCGCTATCAGGACCTGATTGCCTGGCTGCGCGAAGGCGAACAACTGGCCACTGACTTTCCCGGTTACCTGGGTTCCGGCGTGCTCGCTCCGCCACCCGGTGACAACGAATTCCAGATCATTTTCCGCTTCGTCGACGAGCAGACCCTGCACGCCTGGGAGCACTCGGTCTCGCGTACGGCGTGGCTGGCGCGGGGCAGCGATCTGTTCGAGCATCCCAAGGAGCATCGGGTCAGCGGCATCGAAGGCTGGTTCGGCGCTGCCGGTCAACGGCCTCCACGCTGGAAACAGGCCGTGGCGATCTGGCTGGCGTTCTTCCCGGTGTCGCTGCTGTTCAACTTTGTCCTCGGGCCGCTGCTCGGCGAGATGAGCCTGCTGCCGCGGGTATTGATCAGCACGGCGTGCCTGACGCCGTTGATGGTGTATTTCTTTATTCCGTTGTCGACGCGGTTGCTGGCGGGTTGGCTGAACAATGTTCCAGCACCTCGACTGCCTGTTGAACCGGTGTCTCAAAACCGTTGAGAGCCCATGTGTGAGCGGGCTTGCTCGCGAAAGCGTCGTGTCAGTTGATGCATCCGCGCCTGTCACAGCGCTTTCGCGAGCAAGCCCGGCTCCCACAAAAGCACAACACCGGTCTTGCGATAGGTGGGCAACCCGCGTCGCTGTTATAGTTTTTGCTCCAACCGCGACGCGAGCCGTTCATGTCCATATCCTCCGCCCCGATCCTCATCACCGGTGCCGGCCAGCGTGTCGGTCTGCACTGCGCGCAGCGTTTGCTTGAAGACGGCCATCGGGTCATCTTCACTTACCGCAGCGAACGTCCCGGCGTGCAAACCCTGCGGGATCTGGGCGCGATCGGGATTTTCGCGGACTTCTCCAGCGAAGCCGCCATCCTTGCCTTCATCGATGAACTGAAAACCCATACCGACCGCCTGCGCGCCATCGTCCACAACGCCTCCGAATGGCTGGCGGAAACTCCGGGCAATGAAGCCGAGGCCTTCTCGCGCATGCTCAACGTGCACATGCTCGCGCCATACCTGATCAACCTGCACTGCGCCGACCTGCTCAAGCGCTCGACCCCGGCCGACATCATCCACATCAGCGACGACGTCACGCGCAAGGGCAGCAGCAAACACATCGGTTATTGTGCCAGCAAGGCCGGGCTCGACAGCCTGACCCTGTCCTTCGCCGCGCGCTATGCGCCGGCAATCAAGGTCAACGGCATCGCGCCGGCCCTGCTATTGTTCAATCCCGACGACGACGCGGCGTACCGTGCCAAGGCGCTGGCCAAATCCGCGCTGGGCATCGAGCCCGGCAGCGAAGTGATCTACCAGAGCCTGCGCTATCTGCTCGACAACCCCTATGTCACCGGCACGACCCTGACCGTCAACGGCGGACGGCACGTCAAATAAGCTGCTGCGCGAGGATCACCCATGAGCCGTTCCCTGCCCGAGAATTACCGCGAGATCCTCATCGGCCTCGGCGAAGACCCCGACCGCGAAGGCTTGCTCGACACCCCGGTGCGCGCGGCCAAGGCCATGCAATACCTGTGTCACGGCTACGAGCAGAGTGTCGATCAGATCGTCAATGGCGCGCTGTTTGCCTCCGACAGCGACGAGATGATCATCGTCGCCGACATCGAGCTGTACTCGTTGTGCGAACATCACCTGCTGCCCTTCATCGGCAAGGCCCATGTGGCTTATATTCCGACAGGCAAGGTGCTGGGGCTGTCGAAGATCGCGCGACTGGTGGACATGTTCGCCCGGCGCCTGCAGATTCAGGAGAACCTCACCCGGCAGATTGCCGATGCGGTGCAACAGGTCACCGATGCCGCCGGCGTCGCGGTGGTCATCGAGGCCCGGCACATGTGCATGATGATGCGCGGTGTCGAGAAACAGAATTCGACCATGAACACCTCGGTCATGCTCGGCGCCTTTCGCGACTCGAGCAACACCCGTCAGGAGTTCCTGCAATTGATTGGACGGAGCAAGTAAATGTCACAACTTCAACCGGGAATGGCGCGCATCCGGGTCAAGGATCTGCGCCTGCGCACCTTTATCGGGATCAACGAGGACGAGATCCTCAACAAGCAGGATGTGCTGATCAACCTGACCATCCAGTACGCCGCGCAGGAAGCGGTGCGCGACAACGACATCGATCACGCGCTGAACTACCGCACCATCACCAAGGCGATCATCGCCCATGTCGAGGGCAACCGTTTTGCGCTGCTCGAACGCCTGACCCAGGAACTGCTGGATCTGGTGATGAGCAATACCGCCGTGCTGTACGCCGAAGTCGAAGTCGACAAGCCGCATGCACTGCGATTTGCCGAGTCGGTGTCAATCACGCTTGCAGCGAGCCGCTAGCTTCAAGCTTCAAGCGGCAAGCTGTAAACTTCGTATCAACGCCACCCATCTTGCAGCTTGAAGCTCGTCGCTTGAAGCTGTCTCGCAGAGACTCCCATGACCGAGCAACAACGCCTCGAACTCGAAGCCGCCGCCTTCCGCCGACTGGTCGCCCACCTGGACAGCCGCAAGGACGTGCAGAACATCGACCTGATGAACCTTGCCGGGTTCTGCCGCAACTGCCTGTCCAAGTGGTACAAGGCTGCCGCCGATGAACAGCAGATCGAGGTCAGCCTCGACGATGCCCGTGAAGTGGTTTACGGCATGCCTTATGCCGAATGGAAAGCCCAATACCAGCAAGAAGCCAGCGCCGAACAACAGGCGGCGTTCGCCAAAGGAAAACCCAATGAGTGATCTGAACACCCTGCGCGCCAGCCTCAAGAGCGGCGACCACGTTTTTGCCGACACCCTGGCCTTCATCGCCGCCGGTTATGACTACCAGCCGCAAGCGTTCAACAACGGTGGCGTGGAGAACGCTGCCGGGCAGAACGAAGGTTCGTGCAAGACCCTGGGTCTGGCACTGCTGGAAGGCTTGAGCGATGAAGAAGCGCTGCTGGCATTCGGCGAGCATTATCGCTCGGTGGTGGCGACGCCTGAAGGCAGCGACCACGGCAATATCCGCGCGCTGATCAAGCACGGTCTGGCGGGTGTGAAGTTCGAAGCACAGCCGCTGACCCGCCGCTGATTCTCATAGACAACGCCATCCCCTGTGGGAGCGGGCTTGCTCGCGAAGGCGTCAGGTCAGGCGACTTTTCTTTGTCTGACACACTGCTTTCGCGAGCAAGCCCGTTCCCACAGGGGTGAGGCGATGCAGCGGAAAATGCAGGCATAAAAAAACCGGCCAGAGGGCCGGTTTTTTTGTGTCTGCGATTTAGAACGAAACGTTCTGCAGACCGTCCAGATAACGCTCGGTGTCCAGTGCCGCCATGCAGCCGGCGCCGGCCGAGGTAATGGCCTGACGGTAAACGTGATCAGCTACGTCGCCTGCAGCGAAGATACCTTCGACGCTGGTGGCAGTGGCGTTGCCGTCACGGCCGCCCTGCACAACCAGGTAACCGTCCTTCAGGGTCAACTGGCCTTCGAACAGCGAAGTGTTCGGGGTGTGGCCGATGGCGATGAACACGCCGTCGACTTTGATCTCGTCGAAGCTGCCGTCGTTGTTCTTCAGACGCGCACCGGTCACGCCCATGTTGTCGCCCAGCACTTCGTCGAGGTTGGCGTTCAACTTGAGGATGATCTTGCCTTCGGCCACGCGGGCGTTGAGCTTGTCGATCAGGATCTTCTCGGCGCGGAAGGTTTCGCGACGGTGGATCAGGGTCACGGTGCTGGCGATGTTGGCCAGGTACAGCGCCTCTTCAACAGCGGTGTTGCCGCCACCGACCACAGCCACTGGCTTGTTGCGGTAGAAGAAACCGTCGCAGGTCGCGCAGGCGGAAACGCCTTTGCCCATGAACGCTTCTTCCGACGGCAGGCCCAGGTAGCGAGCGCTGGCACCGGTGGCGATGATCAGGGCGTCACAGGTATAGGTCGCACTGTCACCGGTCAGGGTGTACGGCTTGGCGGCGAAGTCCACGGCATTGATGTGATCGAAAACGATCTCGGTTTCAAAACGCTCGGCGTGCTCGCGCATCCGCTCCATCAGCGCCGGACCGGTCAGACCGTGCACGTCGCCCGGCCAGTTGTCGACTTCGGTGGTGGTGGTCAATTGACCGCCAGCCTGCATGCCGGTGATCAGCAGTGGCTTGAGGTTGGCACGGGCGGCATAGACCGCAGCACTGTAACCGGCAGGGCCGGAACCGAGAATAATCACTCGCGAATGACGGACTTCAGACATGACCTGCTCCTGTTGACCGGGCCGAAACACTGGCGCGGAACGCCGGACTGCCGGCGGGAATAAAAAAGGACTGTGGATAACCTTGGGGAAGGCATGAGCTCGACAGTCCTGTAAAAAGTTGGGTGCAGCGTATCGAGGGGGGCAAGATTAAGGAAATACGGATTAACAATCCAGCTCATAGGTGGTCTCTATACGCAGACTCCGACCAGATCGACGTCTTTGTTACAGTGAATGTCGATCGCTCTACCGCGCTTTCGCACGTGATGCAAAGCCGGTAAGGTCGGCGCGTTTTCCCTTGCTCGGAGCACCTTATGCCCGCCCCTGTTCTGTCCGGCCCGCAATACCTGCGCGAAGGCCTCAAACTGGTTCTCAGCCCCGGCCTGCGTCTGTTCGTGTTACTGCCGCTGGCGATCAACCTGGTACTGTTCGTCGGATTGATCTACCTGGCCGGCCATCAGTTCAGCCTGTGGGTCGACAGCCTGATGCCGTCGCTGCCCGACTGGTTGAGTTTTCTCAGCTACATCCTCTGGCCGCTGTTCGTGGTGCTGGTGGCGCTGATGGTGTTCTTCACCTTCACGATGCTCGCCAACGTGATCGCTGCGCCGTTCAACGGCTTCCTCGCGGAAAAAGTCGAAGTGGTGGTTCGCGGCACCGACGACTTTCCAGCCTTCAGCTGGGGCGAACTGATCGCAATGGTCCCGCGCACCCTCGCCCGGGAAATGCGCAAACTGGGCTACTTCCTGCCGCGGGCGATCGGCCTGTTCATCCTCTCGTTCATCCCGGTGGTGAACATCGTCGCCGCCCCGCTGTGGCTGCTGTTCGGCGTGTGGATGATGGCGATCCAGTACATCGACTACCCGGCGGACAACCACAAGCTGGGCTGGAACGAAATGCTCGCCTGGCTGCGGCAGAAGCGCTGGCAGAGCATGAGTTTCGGCGGCATCGTCTATCTGGTGCTGCTGATCCCGGTGGTCAACATCCTGATGATGCCGGCGGCAGTGGCCGGGGCGACCCTGTTCTGGGTACGCGAGCGCGGGGCCGAGAATCTGGTGACGCAACGCTGAGGCGGTGATGACTGACAGAAAGACCCCATTTGCTGATCACGTTTGAACTGCCCTTTCCCAGCCAACTGATACACAAGGCTGGTACACATGGCACTCATTGCACAACCATTCCGGCACCCCGACTCGGGCATCTACTACCTCCGACGCAGGGTGCCGGATGATCTAAGGAACATCATCGGCAAGACCGAGATTCGGCGTTCGCTGAACACTCGAAACCACCATGAAGCGAAGGCTGCGTTTGCCGTTGCGTATGCGAATTCCGAACGACTATTCAATGATGCCCGCCAAGGGCTCTGTATCGAACACCATCAGCCGGAGATGCTAGCGAAGCCCCTGCCTGCCTCTTATCTGCCAGCACGTATAGAAGCCTCTATAAAGCTTTCAGAAGCGCTTGCTCGCTACGTCCAATCAATCTCCATGTCGGGCAGGTCGGAGTACGTTTCTCGCCGTCATGCTGTCGACTACAGCCGTGCTGTCAATCGGTACATCACTGACATGAGCGACATGCCCATTGCGGCGATCCTGCCTTCAGATATCCATAAGTTCGCTACCAACCTGATCCAGCCTTCGGATCCGGAGGTTAGGCCGCTAGCAACCTCATCTACGCGACTACTATTGGCAAGGCTGTCATCAGTGCTGACGTTTGCGGTGGACTCTGGCTTGATTGAAACAAATCCCGTCAGTACATCACGAATTCACAAGCGTCTAGGATCAGGTAAACCGAAACGCCGCTTGGACGATAACCGGGGATACAGCTGGAACGAACTGGTCACACTGTTCAGTCATGCCGAGTTTCAGCGGCTTAGAACTGCCGAAGGTCGTCCGGGCAACGCAGTGTTCTGGATACCCTTAATAGCCGCGTATACGGGTGGCCGACGTGAAGAACTGGCTCAGCTGTACGTTGAAGACATACACCAGCACGAAGGAAACTCATGGTTCATTCGCATCATCGACGACCACCCCGACAAATCCGTAAAAACAGATAGCAGTCGAAGGGAAATTCCTGTCCATCCTGACTTGATAGCCATGGGCTTGTTATCGCTCGTACAAGGACGCGTGCCTGGAACGAGGGTTTTCCCACAACTAATCAAAGTCTCCGATGGCTTTGCAGGAATCGTCTCCAAATCATGGCGTCCGATTACTCAGCTCTGCGGCGTGTATCAACCGGGTCGCCATCCCCTGCACGCCTTTCGACACAGTTTCAAAACACTGGCTAGAGAACACGGCATACCCAAAGAGGTCAGTGACTGGATCACCGGGCATGCTTCAGAGCACATTGGTGACAGCTATGGCACCAACCCGCTGTCACGAATGGCCTCGGAGATACAGAAGCTCCCTAGCCTTGCGAAAGCGGCTGGTCTGCTTCCAGAGGAACAGGAGGGGGGCATAAATGAAAGCGGAAATTGACGGCTTATCTACCGCACATCGACTGGGTTACGCAGACCATCCCCCCAATCAAAGTGTCTTGATCGGTACAAGTTAAAGCTGGGTATAGCTGTCCTCCCCAAGAAAGCGTTCCACCGTTTCCGCCATATGCACATCGACGATTTGCGGGGCGCCGGAGTGCAGGACTCGCCGACCAAGCGGATAGCCGGACACGAAGATGGGGCGGTTATGTACAGTATCTATGGCAGCCGCAGCCCGCTGAAGGCGAGGGTCTACGCTACATCAAGATCACTCAACTGAACTGACTTCGACCTACTTAGGTACAACGCCAAAGACTACCGGGTAGCCGCAAGACGAGGCGGCTTATACAGAACTAGCCGCCTCACATAGATGTATTTCAATGATGTGCCTGTATGTTCAGCCATTCTGAACAATTGAAAAACAGCGAGACATGCAACTTCAATTAACTTTCCGACAAAAGTGTGTAACTTCACCAAATTGACTTCTCAAACAAAGTGAGACACATCGCTTAAATTGACTTTTAGCAAAATCGAGGTACATATTGGTTAAATTTATTTTTAGCTATTTGTGTGTCATATTATTGACCAGCCAAAATAAATCCTTAAGATGGCGCCACATTAGCTGGTAGCGATCAAACAGGCTTAATGAGCAGCTTATCCATAGCACGCCCCTGCAATGCAATACGAAGTCAAATAGGCAACAACGCACTTCACATACAGCCGCTTCCATACCAAACGTAAAGCTACAGCTTTACACAAAAGCAAAAGCAACATACAGACACTGTAAACCCCAGCACACCATTTCTCACCTACTCAAATGACGCCACATGAAAAAACCAATACCTTAAAAGCCATCAACAGCAACCAGCTGCCGCCAAACTAATACATACGCACCGAAAAAAACATTAACTACTAGCAGGTCAAGCCATGCCATAGATCTAGAATAAAACGTTATACGAAGGCTTTCACGGCCTTATTGAATTCAGTAAACAGTACACTTTCATACCTCACCATATACGCTCATAGTTAAAGCCAAGGGGTATCCATGCTCAAAAATCAAGCACAAAATAGAGACAACATGTACAAATCAAACATCTACAAACAAGCAACGACACAATTCATGAACAAATCTATTGTAATCAATAGCCGCAAACCCTCTTTAAAGGAACAGGTAATCCCAGAGCAAGAACAGCAGACCAAGGTCTTAACCATGAGCAGTCGTGAGCTTTCATTGTTAGCAGGAATCCCACACGATAAAGTAATGATGGATATCTGCGAGATGCTAGATGATCAAGGGCTTGACGCCTCCGACTACATGGCGACTGTCAAAGTTGAGAATGATGAATTATCTTTCAACTTGCCGAAAGAGGAAGTACTCACCCTACTTGGCGGCTATGGAATTTCAGTACGAGCCAAGGTCGATGGTCGCTGGAATGAGCTGGAATCTCAAATTGAGGGGCCAGCCCGTAAACCCCCTACATCACTTGCTGAAGCTTTGAAACTAGCTGTGGAGCTGGAAATTAAAAGGTTGGCATTGACTAATTTGGTGAAAACATTGGAGGAGGAACGTTCAAGCCTCTCAGAAAAGGTAGAATTTTACGACGATATCGCTAATACCAGCGAGCTATTCAACACAGGAGTGATTGCCAAGTCCTTAGATACGGGAAAGATCAAGCTCATCAATTACCTATATAAACATAAAATCTTGATGGGCGCCGGAAACAAGCGAAACCTGCCATATCAAAAGCATTTGGATGCGGGTCGACTTAAAGTAAAGTGGATCACTGGAACAGATCGTCGAACAGGGGAGCGATATATCAAGCCCGTCCCGCTGTTCACTGGTAAAGGAATTATCTGGATTCATGAGTTCATCGAGCAAAAAGGGCGTTTGGGTTTATAAAGCGGTCAGTACTTTTAGAGGTTGGTTGGTGATATTGCACTGCTCGTTCAGTCTACTCATTGCAACAAGCTAACAAGATAGCCTTCAGCGACAAATGCTGAGCTCGGCAACACCTTAACACGGAACATCATATTGTTGCTCTAGCCAATAAGTCGATGACCAGAGACGGGTTTCGTGTTGTTTGGAAAAAGGCAGAGAGTCCAGTCGACGTACCGCCGATCGAGTTCAGTCATTCTGATTTACGGGAACTTTCCAACTCGCGGAGAGACAATCATTTGAACATTTAAAAGAAACACACATGTCCACTACTGCAAGCCCACTAATTAACCAAAACATTACCGCAATTCGTGCCGTGCAGGATCGATTTGTTATTGTGCCGTCTACAGATAGCCGCCCAAGATTCCGCGATCTGTTAAACATGGGGGTCGCCCCACAAGGCAACTCCATGATGATAGTCCAGGCTTACCGAGATGCTGGTGGAACTGAAGATATTACAGGGGATAGCCTGCTCAACAAGTTGCCTATTGTTTTCTCTGAAACCTTCCGTCCTGGTGAATACCGTCGAATCATGGCGTACGGGGGCAACAGGCTCTTGAACATGTGGACCGGCCCGGATATCCGGGCGAGTGGCAAGGTAGTATCTACAAGCGATGCAAGGCCCTTCATTGAGTTCCTACAACGCCTCTTTCCGATTCCCGAAGAGCGGTACTACTTCCGGGATTGGCTGGCCCATACCGTCCGGCAACCTGACAAGCGTATCAACGCAACAGTCTTACTGCGTTCAGAACATGGTGTGGGCAAGGGTTTCCTAGCTGAAACGCTTCTACCGGGCCTCTTGGGAAAATCAAGCGTAGGGACAGTGGCTCTAGGAGACGTCGTCGGTCAATTTAATGATGCCTTAGTTGGCAAGACACTCATTGTGATTGACGAGGTCTACAAGAACCCCGAGTCGACAGTTAACACCCTGAAATCAATACAGGGGAACAAGACGATTACGCTGCGACGCAAACATATCCCCGACACCACAGTGGATAACTTTATTAACTTCATCATAACGAGCAATGACCATTTCCCATTGCCGCTGGAGCAGGAGGATCGCCGCTTCTGGGTGCCTGCTTTCATCACGCACAAGGAGTCGAAGACAGAAACCATGTTGTTCATCAACACTATTCTCAAACCTTGGCTATTGGAGCAAGGCGGGATGCAGATTGTGCGGGACTTACTAGAGACGGTGGATCTGTCTGAGTTCCATCCGTGGGGTGATCCACCGATGACCGCCAGCAAACGGGAAATGATCGGTTACTGCCCCAAGGATAGGCTAGCCGAGTTCGTTGCTAATTACATTGAAGAACATCTGGTTGTGAAAGCCTTGGACATCGAAGCCCAATACCACACAGCGACTGGGGAAGTCTTGGGCAACCGTGCCGTAGCTGTGAAGTTGTCCGAACTCGGGTGCAAGGCGAAACGAACTACCTATGGGAGGATGTGGATCACTCCCAAGGGTTTGGTAGGCGATCTATCGGAGTCATCCCCGCCCACCGAGTTGCGAAGAGCCTACTCAAGCACAAGGAGGCAATGACGGGTATGACGGGATCATGTCGGGTTGTAAAATAACCCGTCATAGCTGTACGCCTCACACAGCAAGGGCTGTGGCGATGTCATGACGGGTATGACGGGTTGACGCTGCTTTCTTATAGTAAGGGAATCATCTAGCTGCATGAATGAACACGCATAACGCAAGATATAATGGACAAGCACCCCGAGTCCGCCCACCTAGAAATGAAGCACACCTATATAATATAGTGGAGTCTACGCCACAGCAGAATAATTTGTGCCCGAGGCACGGATGACAACTCGATAGGATAAAGGGAGAGAGGGGCGGACAGCCCTCCCCCGCTTTGTCTTTGCTCTCAACCTTACTTAGCAACTTTTGGCGTTAGCCACTATCGAGCAGTACTACAAGAATAACAATGACGGAGTCACACTGAATCAGCCCGTGCCTATGGGCACCAGTTATATCTGCACAGTTCAGAGCAAAAGCGGGAAGGGGGCTCCCCCTATCCTCTCTTGGAGCTTGAACAGTTGTTAATCGTGCCCTGAGGCACAGGTAGTAATCTTGGAGAGTACAAAGCTAGAGGTCAGAGAGTCCGCGACTTTCAGTCAATTTATATCTGCACAGTTAAAGTCAAAAGCTTTGTGGGGCTTTTACCCTGCCCCACTACTATATATACGTGCCGCAAGGCAAGATAACAATCCTAGCTAATTGGTGACGTTCCGTCACAGCACATTAACCTGTGCCACGAGGCAAGTTATCAACGCTGTTCAGTGGATGGATGGGTCACAGCCACCACCAAGCCCTTGATCTTGATCTTGATCTTGATCTTGATCTTGATCTTGATCTTGATCTTGATCTTGATCTTGATCTTGATCTTGATCTTGATCTTGATCTTGATCTTGATCTTGACCATGCCGAGCGGCATAAAAACCTAAGTGAACTGATCGCAAGCGTGCAGGGTTACCCAAAGGTAAGGTGCCAACGGGGACTGGATACTTTTAAGTAGCCCATCTAGGCGGGCTAGGGGTAGCCCATCCCACGCACGTTAGTGTCCAGATGTGATCATTAGCGTGCAGACATGGGCTTGGGTGGAGCCGGGAGTTGGTCACAACTGCTCGTCAGGCTTTTCCACTCTGGCCAAGTCAGGGCTCACAATGCACACCAGCGGACCACCGGGTTCGGCACTGGCATCCACCGAGTAAATCCAACCGGCATCCGCTAGGTCGATGATGGCCTTCTCGACCTGCTGTAGCGTGCTGTTGCACTCCTTGGCTATGGTCGCCTGAGTAACCCTCACCGACCCATTGCCACCCATTTTCGACATCAGGATAAGCATGACTGACGTTGCGTGGGGATTTGTACGGTTCATCCCACTCAATTTCCCCAAGAATAGTGGGTTGGCATATAAGGCTTCACCTTCGCCATCGGCGGCATATCGGGTTGTACCTTTCTGTTCGTTCATCACGCAGCTCCTTGGGGTCTGTAGTCAATTTAACTAGCTCATGTGATGGCTGTGGCTTGACCCTGAGGCTGACCACGAATGCCAACAACGCAATGGAGAATGGTGCCATGTAGAACCAAATATTCACAGTATATTGTGAAGACATAGTAAGCCCTGGGAACGACAGTTCACCCTCACTCAGGGGGTAATGGCTTGGACGCAGGGTTGGTATTCGGCAGGGTTCTTCGCGAGCGACGAAAGCTTGCAGGGCTGACCCAAGAGCAGTTGGCGCTGGAGGCCGATGTTCAGCGGAATTACGTAAGTCTCATCGAACGAGGCGTCAATCAACCGACCATCAACATCATCTTCAGGCTTGCCGCTGCGTTGAAATGCCAGCCATCTGCACTCATCGCCGATGTCGAGGCCCTTGTTCTCAGCAAGTGAAGGATGGCGACCTCACTAAGGCCAACCTGCATACGGCATATCAAAAACTAATCAACATCTATCCCACCCCTTGTGTCGTTCGGTTCCCCTACACCACCCTAGACTCGCTAAAGCCCCTGTTTTCGTGGAATACAAGCATCGGTATCAAGCAGATCGCGCTTTCGCTTCTATTCCTCAGTCTTTGTATGGTTACTGCCTGCTGCCATGTTCTCGGTGGCAATGAAGACCAACTCTGCACCAGTTGCCTAGCAAGCTCGTTCGTACTTTGAACCGTAGTACAAACCATATATCGAGGCTTCGGGTTTGTGCTCCGAGCCAAGGTACACCCCGGACTCCATTGCGAGTCAGAAGCCCATCCTTAACCCACAGCCGATGTGTCACTTCGGGTATGCCTGACGCACTACAAAGAGCTTGTACAAAAAGCGGGAAGAATCGACTCTTTTTCCGTGTCACAAATAGCCTTTACAAACCCTACGTGACACACCATTATGTAACACACTCTAACTAACACGATGAGGTGTGTTCATGTTTGTCCGTGCGTACCTGCGAGCCTCCACAACTGAACAAGATGCAACCCGTGCAAAACAGGCGTTGATCGACTTTGCTAGCGAGCGTGGGCATAGGATCGCAGCCTTCTACGTCGAGAACGTCAGTGGTGCCAAACTCGAACGACCGCAGTTATTCCGCCTACTGGACGACAGCCACGAAGGTGACGTGCTGCTGATTGAGGGGGTAGATCGATTGTCCAGGCTCGCCCAGGACGAATGGGCGCTGTTGAAGGCTAAGATCGCAACCAAGAAGGTGACAGTAGTTTCCATCGACCTGAGCACCAGCCACGCGGTTTTGGAGCCCACGGAGGGAATGGACGATTTCACTAAGGGCATGATCGCAGCTGTAAACGGAATGCTGCTCGATATCCTAGCGGTAGTCGCACGGAAGGACTACGAGGACCGCCGCCGTCGTCAGGCTGAGGGCATCCAACGGGCCAAGGCTGATGGTGCGTACAAGGGGCGTCCAGTGGATACCAAACTACGTGACCGTATCAGTGAACTACTGGCTGACGGCAAGAGTGTCCGCAAGGTAGCCGGTCTGCTGGAATGCAGCACGACGACAGTGCAGAAGGTCAGGGCAGCACAGCTGAAAGCTTTCGACGAAGCCCATGAAGCGTTTGAGAAGGAAGAGGAACAACTTAATCACAAAATCGAGCAATCCCGCCGCCCCAATGGGCCTTGGCCTACGGAGGCTGACTATAAACTCTGGACGGACGCGAAAGACACACTACAGAAAGCCGGGCAAGGGCTTGAAGAGTAATCAACAAATATCGCTATCCGATGACGCAGCAGGGCAAAGGCTCGTGATTTCCTGCAAGCGCGACTAAAGACTGAGTATGGGCGGCCTCGTTCATCCCTTTGATATTTTGAATTCATGGCGGCCGTCCCCGAGATGGCACGGGAACGGCTCTTAACCTCGACCTAGCCTGTGCGGAAAATCTCATCATCCGCGTACAGCAACTAACGATCAGTCAGGCTTTTTCTGATCGCGAATCACTTCATCATACCGATCGACCTGAAGCTGCATTAATCTGTTGGGAAGTGTCAACGAAACAATGAATGCCAAGGTCGCCAGAGAAAGGTAAATACGCTCTACCCAGACCAGCGAAGCATCTAGACTGGAATCCTTACTGTCACCTATAAGGTTTCCTAAGAAGACAAACCCAAGAACTACCAGGTAGAGCATAAAGAGCCACTTGTAACGAACTATTCGATTAACAAAGTTAGATCGTTTTGCAGCTGTCTCACGCCAAACTCTGGCATCAGCTTTCGGCTCCATGACCAAGGTAAGAACTGTCATCAAGAAACCTGCAAGAATCGCAAAAACATCTGTAATCATCGACCTTGCATCACTGCTAAGATGAATTAAAGGCTGCCCCTTCCACCCGCACCATGCACTCACAATCGCGGCACCTAAAAAAAAGGCTATTCTGCGATAGTCGATTTTCATTTATTGCTCCAGAAGCTTTTGCCTTTTCAGCTGTGTATAATAAACCCCCATGGCATCCCAAATATTAACATAATTCAGGGAGCTACCGTCTTTTTCCGGACGAACAGTTGTATGCAGCTTTACATCTCCACCAGTAATAGGAGTGTTTTCCCGAGTCATAATGGTGAAGCTGTCTAAATCGTAGCCGTCATCGTCTTCAAGTATTTCTGATGCCAAATCTACTACGGTTTCTTTAGATTCATCAGTAGCTCGGGAGTTCCCTTCAAGACCAATTTCTATCGACACCATCAGATCTTCGAGAGCCTTCTCTTCAGATCGATTCACATCCTTGGATACAAGTGCAGACAGCTCATTGCCGACTGGAGCAAGAGCCTTCGCAAGCCAACTTCCTTTTTTCTTTGGCAAACTGAGCTTATAAGCACTTACATTCAAGCGAATGGATTTTACGCCCTGCTCATTAAGCAACTTTAGCTTGTCAATATTGCCAATAGGCGAAAACTTGAAACTTTCAGTGTCATACCCATTACTTTTCAACAGCATGAAAATATACTGAACCGCCCTAGACGGAGTAAGACCATGTGCGCAAAACAACACATTGTGCCCGCAAACATACAGATAACATTCGCCCGACTTGAACTCTCTTCCCGCAGGAGGCTTAGCACCAACTTCTTCGTCTTTCTTTGTCGCAGCCTTGGGCGTCAGAGTGGCAGTTTTTGAGCCAGGCGAATACATGGTAAAATGATAGAGCCGACCATCCGGCAGATCCTTGAAGCGCTGAATACGAACTATGTCGTCCATGATGGATATTTCGCTTTCGCCGATAGTTTTCAAGTCGGAAACTTCAGCTAGATCATCGCTGAAATCCAGCAGCTCTTTCCCAGCAGCCATTGACCTGAAATAATAAATCCGTTTATTTAGCTTCACCATGACCCCCTTTCTTATGTTTTTATATTCAACCGAATTTTAGTTGATTACAGACAAGTCCGACTGAAAATCAGCTCTAAACCACCACAGAGCATCGTCAGCTCTGAGGCAGGGTAGCCCAATGCCACCAATGAATCCAAGCGATATTGGCCACGACAATCCAGATGAAATTCACCACCTCGTTTTTGAGGCGTGAAGGCTCATGAGGCGAGCAGAAAGGTTGGAATGACACAACGTAGATGAAGGGCAGGAAGTCTGCCGAAAATGCGAAAGCAACGACGGACTGAAGCGGCAAAGCAATACGCCTTGTGGCAGCCGCCAGAGCTAATTATGGGTACCTTCTGCCGGTCATAGCCAGCACCGCAGGCTAATTGCATCCGCCCCGAAGGTCTGTCAGATTGAACACAAACAGGGCTGGCCTACCCCCTGGCAACTGCCAGCGGCAAGATGAACTAGCATTCCCACACCAATATTCAAGGAAGATAGCCATGTCAGGGAATTCAGAAGCCAATATCGCCACAGCCGATGCACTGACACTGCTGCTCCACAACCAGCACGCTCTGGCTGCTGCAATTGAAGAAGTAGCGCTATGGGTGAGGGCTAACGGATCAAGCGAAATCCATGAAAACGCCGCTACAGCGCTACAAATGCTCGATGTAAATGCATCCGCCATCACTGATGGCGATCAATCAAATACGCCAAGGCTGATATTTTGTATCCCCATAAGCATCCTAGTGACGCTTGCCGGTGAACGCAGAGCCTGTTGTGAAAAAGAGCGATGGAGGATGCTGTCTCTGTATCTGTATCTGTATCTGTCTGAAACTACGATCGCTAGGAATTGGCCCCGCAGTGATACTAGACAGTTACGGTTTAAATTGCCGCACTATAAGCTACTGAAAAACTGTTGAGCAGAATCTCTTCTCTTTGTGTGAAGCTCTACCAGTAGTGCGTACAGATCCCCCTCAAGCTGAAAGTAACGGCGCGGGAAGCGCTCATTCAGTTCGCGGTACTGGGAACACACAAATGCAAATCGTTCAATTGCCTTATTTGCCATACTGATTTCATCTCGGGCGGATTGGGCCAGCACAGCAGAAGGGAGCTCCCGACTTACAAAGCTTTCAGCACTGTAACGCCAAGGATTAATTGAGACGTCGTACCTCCAGAAATCTAGGTAGCCGGAGCGCTGCAAAGCTTCGCAGATAGCCTCATCGTACTCTGGATGATCGACCACACACTGCGCAACTTGCTCGTGCACCTGCACATCTAGCCCAGAGATTTGCCGTACGTCCCCGAGGAACTGATTGGTATTAAGTCGCTGTTGCTCAAGTGGATTGAAGCTTTGGGCAAACTCCAATTCACTTTCGGAAGCCTCCCGCACGCAACCAGAAACTTCGATTAGCACCGCAGATTCAAAAATATCTTGAGGCGTACAGTAGTTAGCGTCAGCTACCAAAGGTACAGATGCCTCAGCATATGCTAGGGCAACAAGACGCGAGCAGAACTGGCGGTTTGTCAGGTCACCTCTCAGTTTCTCTACGATAACACCAGCCGCCTCTCGCTTCGAATACTGTGTTCCGACCTTTCGGCGAGCATACATGATGGCTTCATTTACAACGCTGCTCCGATCAGGGCGATTTACTCGTAATACAGTTGCACGACTGGGCGAGTCCCATAATAAGCGTTGAAGATTGTCCGAATGAACACCCGTCAAATCCGAATGGATGTAACTCCCGGCGCCGACGTAGAGCATGGCGTGGGAGTAATCGCTTTTGGTCACTTTTCGAACAGCCGCACTAGGGAGCTCTCCAACACTGCTTAGGAGAATATCCCCTGGTTCAAGCAGCCGGATATCCAAAAGGTATTGTTTGCTAAGCATAGACTTATCCTTGTCGCTGTCAGATCGGCCCCTAGCCGATGGTTCACGGGGCAAAGTGCTATTATGCCATGATCCATCACAGTATCCACAGGGAGGTGAGCCATGCTGTATATGCTATTGCCACTTGAGCAGCACTACGATTCAGGGTTTGGTGCTGTAGCCGACTCGTTCAAGAATGCTGCTGACTCTCTCAACGACTCGACCAATCCGTCGGCTTTCAATTCCCACTTGCCGGTGAGCTTCCTATATCGCCACGCCATCGAGCTATATCTCAAATCAGCAATAATCACGCTCCATAGGAAATTTTCCATTCCCTACGGCGACCAACCTAGTTCAAGTGAGCCTACCGTCATGGTGGGCCAGCGACGCAAGCCCCTGTACAACGTCCATGGATTAGGTCCGTTATACACTCAGTTATGCGCCCTTCTGAATCAAGAAGCAGATACTCTTGCTCAAGTCCCTCGCACCGATTGGACCCTTCCACCCGAACTCGATGGGTGGATAGCAGCGATCGAGGCAACCGACTCATCAAGCACGTACTTTCGATATCCAGTAACGAAAGACGCAGACCTCGATGGCAAAAAGTCCACAATGCAGAGAGAGGACGCAGCCAAGCTATTCGAACGGATGCATAGCGGCGGCCCGCCGGTGAAAGCCCTACTAATGGTTAACGACGATTACGAAGTTGTTGAGTCATTTACTCATAATGATATTAACGCCAAAGCATTGTTGATCATTTTGAAGGAGGCGTCAGAGGTCTTCCATGGCTTGCACGCTATGATGTCTTACACCTTGGCTGGTGGTAGGTAAAATCGACTGTTAGGTGAAGTGTAATCCAGAACCACGCTTGCTGACGTCACACCTTCTCCCAAGAGCTGAAAGTCAGTCGCCCGTGAATCTCGGTAAGCCCTGAGCAGCACGCCAGGCCTTCACAACACGTGACGGCCACAGCATTGCAACGAAGCCAGCCAAAGCACCAGCAGCAACGCCGGTAGTGAGAGCCCCGCCAGCCGCACCAGCACCCGTTGCAGCACTTCCCCCCGCGACAGCCGCCCCAGCAGTGCACATTCCACCACAGGACGCTCCAGCGGTTGCAGCAGCTCCACCCAATAGAAGGGTGCCCAGTGCAGTGGGTAACGTATTACCACTGATTTTCTTAAGGGGAATATTCCCTTGTGCATCCGTTTCACGACCACCAAGAATGGCAAACTCACCGTAGTTGCCCACCTTTTCTACAGGGATGAAGCCGGCAGGTTTCTTGTTTGGCCTTTTTCGCTCGATATGGAGAATTTGGACCAGGGAGAGTCAAGTACAGCAGATCCGGGAAAACGTAAAAGGGGCGAAAAAACCAAGTGAAGTGAGACAAGGTTGCGGGCTTACTTTGGAACCAGGACAGGTGCGGGCTCTGGAAAAGGAGGTATCAGCGGATCGACGAGGTCACTGTTGATCACACTCGACACCAATGCTGTATACATATACAGTACATTCTAATCCAACGACTTCAATTCGCTTTCGACCCACTGCACGCCTGCGAAGTCGAGTCTAGCCGCGATCACGACTAATCACTGACCTGCCAAAGACCGCCCACGGGCGGTCGAATTCGAACATATGGCTGTGACTTTAATCTGAACCTGTGGGAGTGGGCGAGAAGGCCTATCAGGCCAGGTAAGGTCCCCGTATATAAGTCCGCTGACCAAATGTAGAGCCTGCTTTGTAGCAGGGCTGGTGAGCGTTGGCGAACCGACCTGATTGACTGCATTTGTGCCCCATATGTCGGACGTCTTCATTGGGGCTCGAGTTTTTTCAATCACTCAGGCAGAATGGCACGCAATTCAAACGGAGCACTCATGAACGTAGTAAGCCTTTTTTCTGGTATTGGTGGGATCGAGCTCGGCTTGGAGAGCAGCGAGCACCGCACCATTCTACAGTGCGAGATTCTTCCCACCGCTCAGGCAGTCCTACGCCATCATTTCTCTGATGTACCGTTAGAGTCCGATGTAACCCGCATTCAGGCTCTCCCCGCCGAGACGGACCTCATCTGTGCAGGTTTTCCTTGCCAAGATCTCAGCCAAGCAGGAAAAACTCAGGGATTGGAGGGTGTTAGCTCAGGTTTGATCAGCGAAGTATTTCGCTTGGTGAAGGCGTTCAAAGTGAGTGGCCATAGACAGCCCACGCTCTTGCTAGAAAATGTTCCATTTATGCTCCAATTGAACGGCGGAATGGCAATGCGAACGATCCTCGATACACTTGAGGCGTTTGGCTATCATTGGGCGTATCGGGTAGTGGATACCTATTCCTTTGGTCTCCCACAACGACGAGAGCGGGTGTACTTGGTGGCCTCGGTAGAAACAGAGCCAGCCGGGGTGCTTTTGTCAGACGACGCTCCCATTACCAGACCCAGCACCAATATCGGAGAAGACGCGCATGGATTTTACTGGACTGAGGGACGGACTGGATTGGGCTGGGCCCCTAATGCAATTCCGACTTTAAAAAACGGATCGACGATTGGGATTCCTTCCCCTCCTGCCATCCTTATGCCCAGCGGGGAGGTCATTAAGCCCGACCTACTAGATGCTGAACGACTCCAGGGATTTACCGAAAACTGGACCCTTCCCGCCGAGGATGTTGATCGCACATCTAAACGATGGAGCCTTGTCGGAAACGCTGTCAGCGTTCCAGTAGCTCAATGGGTTGGAAATCGACTTCAAGCCCCAGGCACCTATGAAACATCGAGAGACATGCCTTTCCCGACCAAAGGCAAACTACCTAGAGCCGCCCGAGGAAGCACTACGGAGCGTCACGCAGTTACCATTTCTACGGATCCTGTGGGCATTCACCCACCAAGCTTATCCGAGTTCCTGAACCACAAAGGAACACCCTTGTCCCTAAGGGCCATTAGTGGTTTTTACAGTAGAACTCAGAAAGCCAAACTGAGGTTTCCCGAAGGCTTTATCGATGCCGTACGGGCCCACTTAGCAGTGATGGAAACTGCCTGAATCTGACCTCGGTCAATAACAGCCAAATCATATTCCGCTGAATCTGGTCGCATAGAGATGGGCAAGTCGCTCAATGAATCGTCCGTAATTAAAATCATCATTGAGTGGCAAAACTCTCGGCTCTACGGTGTCGACGGTCACTGGAGTGATCCCATCATTACGGCAATTTAGAAGCAATATACCCATACCGTCGAAGCCAGTGTCACTCGGACGTGATCGCCTCTGGATCTCACGCATCCCCGTGATGACCTTCTCCGCCTGCCCTTCCTTATGAGTGGAAATGTTTGGTGGATACTTGGTCAAATCGAACTCATTTCTGTCCGTAGAAATAAACTCGGTTGCCATATTTATCATAACAATGCCGGCGGCAATTGCAGACTCAGTGTCTCCGTGAATAGTCTGAAAGCTGGCCGTAAGTTCGTCCTTTAGCCGTGGTAATGCCTTCCCAAACTCCGTCATCGCGGCTTTCGCTTCGATGGCAAGGAGTACCGAACTCACATTTGCGATCGGTAGATTCGGTAATTTTGAAAGGGCATTTTGCTCATGAGACTGCAGTTGGATATTGTAACTAGCAGCAAGTTGAGCGAAATTCACTGCGCCTTTTTTACCCGACTTGGACCCGCCAACTCCCCCCCCAGGCATAGACCTGCAAAGAACCAAATCAAGATTTTTCTTCTTGTTGTTTCTAAAATCTCGCATCTCATGATTTATTCCTACGCTGACCTTTCCATCCGCTACATGTTCACGTAGCAGCGGACATGCATTCATAAGGTCAAACGTCAGCCCCCAACTGACGATTTTGGAGTGCCTGTCCGAGCGAGAGTGGTACTGCCAACTATTACCGTGCGCATATCCTTTGTTGCTACCTCCAGAGGAGGCCACTGAAAGCGTCCGAGCCAAAATGTCTGGGCAGAACATCTGAGTTTTTTCCATTTTCGATGATGGCACGCAGTCTACAAGAAAAGTGTGATGACATAACGCTGCTTTGCGAGACAACCATATTGCTGATACATTTTCCATTCAATCCTTTGGGAAAGGGCTGTGAAATACTTGGCATACAGACGATGTATCACGCTTTTTCAGTACATCGACTACCCGGCGGACAACCACAAACTGGGCTGGAACGAAATGCTCGCCTGGCTGCGGCAGAAGCGCTGGCAGAGCATGAGTTTTGGCGGGATCGTCTATCTGGCGCTGCTGATTCCGGTGGTGAACATTCTGATGATGCCGGCGGCGGTAGCGGGAGCGACGTTGTTCTGGGTACGCGAACAGGGCGAAAAGTCGCTGACGATCCCGCCAATCTCTTGAGCGATTCTGGCGCAGACGTTTCGTATCACCGTGGCCTCTGCGCTGCAACCTGTTACTTATGACAGTTGGCAGTTGCCAATTTCCAGCGTCAACTACACCCTCGGCTGATCCGTCATCGAGAGTGTTCCTGTTGTCCGGTCAAGTGAAGCCTTCATCCATTTGGAGATTGCACTTATGACCAGGATTTCAGCTGCCAAACCCCGAGAACTCGTCAGCAGGGAGTATCCCTGGCTTGAAATGAGCCCTTGCGTACTGTTCGCCACCGGCCACACCGGCGTCCCCTACAACATTCTCGCGACCACACGTATCTACATCTCTCACGAGAGCCTGCGTCCGCTGGCTACCCGCCTGGCGCAGGGTTTTGTCGGAGCCGCCGAGCTGACCACACCGCCAGCAATCGTGCTGATGTCGGGCTCATCGGAACAAGCAGGCAGCGGTGACGTGGAGCTGAGGCTTGAGGTTCCCGACACCAGCGGCGTGGTGATCCCCGTGCACGGAGAACCAGAGAAATACCGAATCGATGTCACAGCGTTCATTCGCGTTGCAGCGTCCAACCTGACGGCCATGGCGCGAGCACTCACAACGCTGCATAAAGCCGTCAGAATCTCAACCGAGCTGACGCGATGCATCGTCATCGATGCCCCGGCTTTTGCGGAACGCTCAGTGATGATTGATATGGGCCGTCGGCAATTCACCCCGGACTGGATGATCTGCCTGATTCAGGAAATGGCCTGGAACCAGCTCAACACCTTGCATTTGCACCTCACTGACAATGAGGGTGTCCGCGTCATATTTCCTTCTTATCCTGACCTGTCGAGCAGCGATTCCTGGAGTGCCGCGGATCTCAAGCGCGTGCTCGACACGGCTGCCAGTTATTACGTTCAGGTCATTCCCGAACTGGACATGCCCGGCCACATGGACTGGATCCTGCGCAACCGACCAGAATTCCAGTTGAAACTGAGCAACGGAACGGTCGTCACCAAAGCCCTCGACTTCAGCCTTGCCGCCGCGAGGGCGTTCATGAAGACACTCTTCAGCGATTTGATGAACCTGTTCCCTGACAGTCGTTACATCCACCTCGGTGCCGATGAGTATTTTCTGAGCCCGATCACACCGGCAAATACCCCGCAACTGGCGGCCTACGCCCGTGCGGCCTCAGGCAATCCGAGCGCAACCTCGGAGGACGCCGTGCGGTATTTCGTCAACGATGTCGCAAACCTGATCAAGGAAAAAGGCAAAATCGCTCGCGTCTGGAACGATGGCGCCGTGCAAACGGTTCAACACATTACGTTGGACAAACAGGTGCAAATCGAGTGCTGGAGCATATGGGGCAGCGTTCGTGAGCATTTGAACGTGAAGGATCTGGTCGATTCCGGGTACAGCGTCATCAACGCCCACGGTGACTTTTACTTTATCGTCAACCGGAGCTGGGACAACCTCTATCACCCCCTGCACTCACCACGCGGGATCCACGATGTGTGGCGCCCCAACCGGTTCATGGACGAAGCAGGAAACAACTACACCGAGATTGCCGTAGGGCATCCGGCAATGGTCGGGGGCGGCATTCAGTTGTGGATCGAGCGGCCGACCTTCAGCTCCCCCGAGGAAATGTGGACTCAACTGCGCCCCTGGCTGTTGCCGCTAGGCCAGCGTACCTGGGGTTCACCGCATGCTGTCGAGCGTCTCAGAAACCTGCCGCTTCTGTCACGCGTCATGCAAACTCCACCGCCCGTACCTTGGTGGTAATGCCTGGCTGACGCCTGCGCGAGCGCTTCAACTGCCGTCCGGGCAGCGGTCACAAATCCATCATCCGAACGTCACAGGCACGACATGGCCTCAGCCGACACTGAGGTCATGACGACAGCTCTGCATATCACTCTGATCAGCGAAACCTTCCCACCGGAAATCAACGGGGTGGCCAATACCCTTGGCCGCTTGTGCGATGGCTTGCGCGCGCGGGGGCATCAGGTGGAACTGGTGCGACCGCGCCAGGCGGGAGATCCACAGCGGGTCGAGGACGATGCCTTGCTGTTGTGCCGGGGCTGGCCGTTGCCGGGTTATCCCGGTCTGCAATGGGGGCAGTCGTCGATGCACAAGCTGCTGCGGCGCTGGAAGCGTCATCGCCCGGACGTTTTGTACATTGCCACCGAAGGCCCGCTCGGCTTGTCGGCGTTGCGTGCGGCGCGACGGCTGGGGATCTCGGTGGTCAGCGGTTTTCACACCAATTTCCAGCAGTACACCAACCAGTACGGGCTGAGTTTGCTGACGCGCTTGCTGACCCATTATCTGCGCTGGTTTCACAATCGCTCGGCGATGACCCTGGTGCCGAGCGTCAGTCAGCGCCTGGAACTGGAGCGCCGGCAATTCGAACGCCTCGCCTTGCTGTCGCGAGGTGTGGACAGTCAGCTCTTTCACCCGGCCAAGCGCCTGAACGGCTTGCGCGAACAATGGGGTCTGGCCGAGCAGGACCTCGCGGTGATTCACGTGGGACGTCTGGCCCCGGAGAAAAACCTGGGCTTGCTCAATCGATGCTTCGACAGACTCCGCAGCACTTATCCACAGCGCAAGCTGAAGCTGATCGTGGTCGGCGACGGGCCGCAACGGCTTGCGTTGGAAAAGGATCTGCCTGAAGCGATCTTCTGTGGTTCACAACGCGGCGAAGCGCTGGCGGCGCACTATGCATCCGGCGATATTTTCCTGTTCCCGAGCCTGACCGAAACGTTTGGCAATGTGGTGCTTGAAGCATTGGCCTCAGGGCTGGGGGTGGTGGCGTACGATCAGGCAGCAGCAGCGCAGCACATCCGTCATGGCTACAACGGCGTGCTGGCGATGCCCGGTGATGAAGAAGCGTTCTGCGACGCGGCGGCATGGTTGCTGGAAGAGGATGAAACCTTGCGTTGCGTGCGCCTGAATGCGCGCCAGCATGCCAGTCGCCAGGGGTGGGCGGCGATCATCGAGCAGTTTGAAAAGCACTTGCGTGGGGCGTGTCTGCGGGAGCAGGTGTTGCCGAATGCGCAGACATTGCCTTAGATAGGCGTCGACTCTGATGCCCTCTTCGCGAGCAAGCCCGCTCCCACATTTTGGAATGAATTCAAAATGTGGGAGCGGGCTTGCTCGCGAAGGGGCCATCAAAGGTGCTACTTAAACCAGCGTCATCAACGCCTCACGGCTGAACGGCAGAATGTCCTGCTCACGCCCTTCGCGGACTTTCAGCGCCCAGTCCGGATCCACCAGCAGCGCGCGGCCCACTGCGACCAGATCGAACTCGTCGTTGTTCAGACGCTCCAGCAGTTTCTCCAGGCTCGCCGGTTGCGCGACCTTGTCGGTGTTGACCATGAATTGCAGGAACTCGCCGTCCAGGCCGACGCTGCCTACGGTGATGGTCGGTTTGCCGGTCAGCTTGCGCGTCCAGCCGGCGAGGTTCAGCTCGGAACCGTCGAACTCAGGCTCCCAGAAACGCCGTGTCGAGCAGTGGAAAATGTCTACGCCGGCGTCGGACAGCGGCTTGAGGAATTCGCCCAGTGCCTCCGGTGTCTGCACCAGACGCGCGGTGTAATCCTGCTGCTTCCACTGCGAGAAACGGAAGATGATCGGGAAGCCTTCACCGACTGCCGCGCGTACCGCTTGAATCAACTCGATGGCGAAACGCGAGCGGTTGGCCAGGCTGCCGCCGTATTCGTCGGTGCGCTGGTTGCTGCCCTCCCAGAAGAACTGGTCGACCAGGTAACCGTGGGCGCCGTGGATTTCCACGCCGTCCATGCCAATGCTTTTGGCATCTTTGGCGGCCTGGGCGAACGCGGCGATCACTTCCTGAATGTCCTGTTTGGTCATGCCGTGCACCACGACCTGGCCGTCCTTGAGTTTTTCCGTCGGGCCATAACCCGGCACGCTGGCGTCCGGCTCGGTGCCGATACGACGTACGCTACCGACATGCCACAGTTGCGGAACAATCTTCCCGCCCTCGGCATGCACCGCGTCGACGACTTTTTTCCAGCCGGCCAGTGGCGCTTCACCGAAGAACTGCGGCACGTTCGGGTAGCCATTGGAGGCAATGTGACCGACGGTGGTGCCTTCGGTGATGATCAGACCGACACCGGCCGCCGCGCGGCGACGGTAGTACTCGATCACTTTGGAATTGGGTACGCCACCTGGGGAAAAAGAGCGGGTCATCGGCGCCATGACCACACGGGTCGGCAGTTCGAGGGCACCAAGGTGGAACGGTTTGAACAGGGCTTGCACCGGCATTGGAAGGCTCCACAGGGAATGGCTTTATGACGGCGATAATATGGAGAGTTACAAGCCTTGAACAGCACTATTGATTTGGGTGATCAAGGGTTAGAAACGAAAAGATCGCAGCGTCAGCAGTCCTCTGCAGGAGCTGCCGCAGGCGGCGATCTCTTGATTTTGCTGTTTCAGCCCAGCGCTTTTTCAATCGCGTGAACGATCGTTGGATCATCCGGCGCCGTGCGCGGCGAGAATCGCGCCAGCACCCGGCCGTCCTTGCCGAGCAGAAACTTCTCGAAGTTCCAGGTGATATCCCCGGGAAACTCCGCGCCCTCGCCCGCCAGCAAGCGGTAGAGCTGATGACGATCATGGCCGTTGACTTCAAGCTTGCTCGACAACGGGAACGTCACGCCATAGTTCAGGCTGCAGAATTCCTGGATTTCCTGTTCGGTACCTGGCTCCTGACCGGCAAACTGGTTGCACGGCAGGCCCAGCACACTGAAGCCTTTGTCTTTGAATTGCTGATAGAGGTTTTCCAGTGCCGCGTACTGTGGGGTCAAGCCGCATTTGGAGGCGACGTTGACCACCAGCACGACTTGGCCCTTGAAAGGCGCCAGCGGTAGCTCCTGACCATCCAGGGCTGTCAACTTAAGGTCGTGAAAAGCACTCATGACGGACTCCAGATTCCCGTGTTCTACTCGAAACAGCCACTTGGCGAGAGCGCCAAGGACAGCCGCGGACTAAAAAGGCGCCCGCAGGCGCCTCTCCAGTACTCGAAGCTTAGCGCAGAAAATCAGTGGTGATGGCCACCTTCGCCATGGACGTGGCCATGAGCGACTTCTTCCTGGCTGGCGTCACGGATATCAACGACCTTCACTTTGAAGTTCAGGCGCTGACCGGCCAGTGGGTGGTTGCCGTCGACGGTGACGTCGTCGCCGTCCAGGTCACGGATGGTCACGATCTGCATCTGGCCGTCCGGCGCCGAAGCGTGGAACTGCATGCCGACTTCCAGCTCGTCAACGCCTTCGAACATGCTGCGGCTCAGGGTGCTGACCAGCTCGGCAGCGTATTCGCCGTAAGCGTCTTCTGGCTCAACGGAAACTTCCAGCTCATCACCAACAGCTTTGCCTTCCAGAGCTTTTTCCAGGCCAGGGATGATGTTGCCTGCGCCTTGCAGGTAGACCAGCGGTGCGCCGCCGGCGGAGCTGTCGATGACCTCACCAGCGTCGTTGGTCAGGGTATAGTCGATGGAGACAGCCTTATTGGCGGCGATCAGCATGGGGCGAGACCTTTTGCAAAAGAATATAGAAAGGCCAAGTTTAGCGAAGCAATCGCGCGAAAGCGAACACAACCCGGACAAACGGGTTTCGACAATCGCCGGCTTCCATCAGGACGACGACGGTCACTGGGTCGTCGAGCTTTCCTGTTGCCACACCCAGCACCTGCGTCATCAGCCGCCATGGCAATCGCGCGCCTGGGTCCTTGACCCGGCGCAACGTATTGAAAAAATAGGCCAACCCTTTGCCTGCGGTTGGTGCGCACAAGGCTCGGTTAGCGATAACCTTGGCGACTGAATTGCGGTAGGCGGTCACGTATAGATCGCCACCATTGCCATGCACCCTTAGAGAATCCGCATGCAAACTTTTTTTATCGCGCCCACCGATTTTGGCGTGGGTCTGACCTCCATCAGCCTCGGGCTGGTGCGTACCCTGGAGCGGGCCGGGCTGAAAGTCGGCTTCTTCAAACCGATTGCCCAGCCGCACCCGGGCGACACCGGCCCTGAGCGCTCCACCGAACTGGTGGCGCGTACCCACGGCCTGAAACCGCCGCAACCGCTGGGTCTGGCCCACGTCGAGCGGATGCTCGGCGACGGTCAGCTCGATGAGTTGCTCGAAGAAATCATCGCCTTGTATCAGCAAGCTGCCATCGGCAAAGACGTTCTGGTAGTCGAAGGCATGGTGCCGACCCGCAGCGCCAGCTACGCCGCGCGGGTCAATTTGCACCTGGCCAAGAGCCTGGATGCCGAGGTGATTCTGGTCTCCGCGCCGGAAAACGAAGTGCTCGCCGAGCTCTCCGGCCGCGTCGAATTGCAGGCGCAATTGTTCGGTGGCCCTAAGGATCCGAAAGTCCTCGGTGTGATCCTCAACAAGGTCAAGACCGAAGAGAGCATGGACGCCTTCGCCACGCGCCTCAAAGAGCATTCGCCATTACTGCGCAGCGGTGATTTCCGCCTGCTCGGCTGCATTCCGTTCCAGCCCGAACTCAACGCACCGCGTACCCGCGACGTCGCCGACCTGATGGGCGCGCAAGTGCTCAACGCCGGCGACTACGAAACCCGGCGCATGACCAAGATCATTATTTGCGCACGCACCATGCGCAACACCGTCGAGCTGCTCAAGCCCGGCGTGCTGGTAGTGACCCCGGGCGACCGCGACGACATCATCCTCGCGGTCAGCCTCGCGGCGTTGAATGGCGTACCGCTGGCCGGGCTGTTGCTGACCAGCGACACCCTGCCCGATCCTCGCATCATGGATTTGTGCCGAGGCGCGTTGCAGGCCGGCCTGCCGGTGCTGTCGGTGAGCACTGGCTCCTACGACACCGCCAACCTGCTCAATGGCCTGAACAAGGAAATCCCCATCGATGACCGCGAGCGCGCGGAGATCATCACCGACTTCGTCGCCAGCCATCTCGACGCCAAGTGGCTGCACCAGCGCTGCGGCACCCCGCGGGAAATGCGTCTGTCGCCAGCGGTATTTCGCTACCAACTGATTCAAAGGGCGCAGTCGGCGAACAAACGCATCGTCCTGCCCGAAGGCAGCGAGCCGCTCACCGTGCAAGCGGCGGCGATCTGCCAGGAGCGCGGCATCGCCCGCTGCGTGCTGCTAGCCAAACCCGAAGACGTCGAAGCGGTGGCCCGCGCGCAGGGTATCGAGTTGCCGCCGGGACTGGAGATCCTCGATCCGGACCTGATCCGCGAGCGCTACATCGAGCCGATGGTCGCCCTGCGCAAAAGCAAAAGCCTCAATGCGCCGATGGCTGAACAGCAACTGGAAGACACCGTGGTGATCGGCACCATGATGCTCGCGCTGGATGAGGTCGACGGCCTGGTCTCCGGTGTGATCAACACCACCGCCAACACCATCCGCCCGGCCCTGCAACTGATCAAGACCGCACCGGGCTGCACGCTGGTGTCATCGGTGTTCTTCATGCTGTTCCCCGAAGAAGTGCTGGTCTATGGCGACTGCGTGATGAACCCGCACCCGAGCGCCGCCGAACTGGCGGAGATCGCCCTGCAAAGCGCTGATTCCGCAGCAGCATTCGGCATCACCCCGCGCGTGGCGATGATCAGTTACTCCAGCGGTGAATCGGCCACAGGCGAAGAAGTCGAGAAAGTCCGCGAAGCCACCCTGCTCGCCCACGAGCAACAGCACTCGCTGCTGATCGACGGCCCGCTGCAATACGACGCCGCCGCCAACGCAGACGTCGCCCGGCAACTGGCGCCGAACAGCCAGGTCGCCGGTCGCGCCACGGTGTTCGTATTCCCTGACCTGAACACCGGCAACACCACCCACAAAGCCGTACAGCGCAGCGCCGACTGCGTCAGCCTCGGCCCGATGCTGCAAGGCCTGCGCAAACCGGTGAACGATCTGCCGCGCGGCGCGCAGGTCGACGACATCGTCTACACCATCGCCCTGACCGCGATTCAAGCCGCCAACCGACCTATGGATGTGTAAATGCTGGACTTCCTGCCCGCCCCGATTCGCGGCGTGATCGCCGCGCTGCTGTTGGCGCTCAATACGATTCTGCTGTGCTCGTTCCTGTTCTGCGTCGCGCTGATCAAAGTGCTGCCCTTCGACCTCGCCCGCCGCGCCTCACTGTGGCTGATGAGCCATACCCACGAAGCCTGGATCAGCAACAACAAAGGCTGGATGAACCTGGTGCGCCGCACCCGCTGGCACATCAGCGGCCTGCAAGGTCTGGACTACCAGCACTCGTACCTGATCACCAGCAACCACCAGAGCTGGGTCGACATTCTGGTGCTGCAATACGTCCTCAACCGCCGGATCCAGCCGCTGAAGTTCTTCCTCAAGCAAGAGCTGATCTGGGTCCCGGTGATCGGTCTGGCCTGGTGGGCGCTGGGCTTCCCGTTCATGAAGCGCCACTCCAAGGCCTATCTGGAAAAGCATCCAGAGAAGAAAGGCAAAGACCTGGAAACCACGCGCAAGACCTGCGCGAAATTCCGCAACAACCCGGTGGGGATTTTCAACTTCGTCGAAGGCACACGCTTCACCGAAGGCAAACATGCGCAGCAGCAATCGCCGTTCAAATACCTGCTCAAACCCAAGGCGGGTGGCATCGCCTTCGTGCTGGACGCGATGGGTGAGCAACTGGAGTCGATCGTCAACGTGACCATTCACTACCCGGGCGGGCGTCCGGGTTTCTGGGATCTGCTGTGCGGCAACGTGCGCGACGTGGTGGTGCACTTTGAAGAACTGAAAATCCCGCCGGCCTTCATCGGCAAGAACTACGACCAGGACGGCGAATATCGCCTGCAATTCCAGGGCTGGATCAACCAGCTGTGGCAGGACAAAGATGCGCTGCTGGAACAGATGCACCGCGAATATCCAGAGCACCGCTGACCGCCTGCAGAAGCGAGCCTGCTCGCGAAAGCGATTGATCAGCCAAATCATTGGTGAATGACATTCCGCCTTCGCGAGCAGGCTCACTCCCACAGTTGGATGGAGTGCACTCAGTTAGAGCTTGGTCGGCTCGTAGGCCGCCTTCGCGAGCAAGCCCGCTCCCACAGTTGGGACCCGGTGTATTCAGGTAGAGATTGGTCGGCTGTCAGGCCGCCTTCGCGAGCAAGCCCGCTCCCACAGTTGGGACCCGGTGTATTCAGGTAGAGATTGGTCGGCTGTCAGGCCGCCATCGCTGGAAAGCCCGCTCCCACAGGAAAAACTAAAGCCAGGCGCACGCTTTTCACCACTCAAATGGCCGAGTGTCAGCTCGCCGAAAGCTCTTGATCTTGATCCACGGGCGACATCGGAAGGCTGAGTGGAGGGATTGATCCGGGGGTGGGAGCGCAGCGACCGTTTGGCGAAGCCAAACACAGCGAGAGGAGGTGCAGCGAAGCAAACCGGAGGCGCTGCGCCCGGATCAATCCCGCAGCGAAGGAACCCCGAGCCCCAGCGAGTGGGCCGAACGTAGGAGCAAGCCTTTTTGGTTACTTTTTCGGCGTCTGGAAAAAGTGACCCGCCGTAAGGGCGGAACCATAATCAGCCGTTACCGCAGCAACGGATATGTACTCAATCAACAAGAGCATGGTCGACCCAAAGGCCGCCACCGCCGAAAACCAAATGCCCCACAATAAAAAAGCCCGCCGATGATCACTCATCCGCGGGCCTTTCATTTCCGACTAAAGCTTAAATCGCGCCACGCTTACGCAGCAGATCCAACACCTGCTTGACGCTCTCTTCCAGCGACAACGATTGCGTGTCGATCACCAGATCAGCATTCAGCGGCACATCGTACGGGAACGACTCACCCGGAATATTATCGCCACCCGCAGCATACAAGCCCTGCGGATCACGCTCGGCACACACCGCCGGCGAGGCCTGCACATAAACCGTCAGCAGACGCTCCTTGCCGATCAGATCCTTGGCCTGCTCACGACCTTCAGCACTCGGCGCAACAAACGCCGCCAGGGTCAACAGACCAGCCTCGTTGAACTGACGCGCGACATGCGCAGCACGCCGCCAGTTCTCGGTACGACCGGCACGATCCTGCGGCAGACCTTTGTTCAGGTCGTGACGCAGATTCTGACCATCGAGCACAAACACCGCACGGCCCATGTCGAACAGCTTGCGCTCGACCGCGTAGGCCAGCGTACTCTTGCCCGCGCCCGACAGACCGCTGAACAACACGGTGGCCGGTTGCTGGCCAAAGCGCTGGGCACGTTCTTGAGTGGCAACGTGAGCCAGTTTGCCGTGGTGCGAAGCAGTCCCGTGAGCCACCGGCTGAGCGACGATCATGCCGGCGCCGACGGTGCCGTTGGTCAGGCGATCAATGACGATGAACGCGCCGGTGGTGCGGTTGCTGTCGTAACCGTCGAGGGCGATCGGCGCGTCGAGCGCGATCTTCACCTTGCCGATTTCGTTGAGCTGCAACGCGCTCGCCGGGCCTTCTTCGAGGGTGTTCACGTCAACCTTGTTGACGATGCTGGCGATGGAGCCCGGCACGTAACTGGTGGCGCGTTTGATGTCGTATTTCTTGCCCGGCAGCATCGGCTCTTCAGCCATCCACACCAGCATCGCTTCGAAGCTGTCGGTGACCGGCGGCACGTTGTCGGCATGCACCAACAGGTCGCCACGGGAGATGTCGATCTCGTCTTCCATGGTCAGCGTCACCGCTTGACCAGGACCGGCCTGCTCCAGCTCACCTTCGAAGGTGACGATGGATTTGACGCGGCTGCTCTTGCCCGACGGCAGTACCACGACTTCGTCGCCCTTGTGCACGATGCCGCTGGCCAGTGTGCCGGCAAAACCGCGGAAGTTCAGGTTCGGACGGTTGACGTACTGCACCGGGAAACGCAGATCGGTGAAGTTGCGATCGCCCGCGACTTCCACGGTCTCGAGAATTTCCATCAGTGACTGACCTTTGTACCAAGGCGAGCGCTCGGACTTGTTCACCACGTTGTCGCCCTTGAGGGCAGACATCGGCACGAAGTGCATGCTGGTCGGCTTCATCTTCAAGCCTTCGGCGAACTTCAGGTAATCAGCCTTGATCGACTCGAACACGCCTTCATCGAAGTCTTTCAAGTCCATCTTGTTGATGGCGACGACGATGTGCTTGATGCCGAGCAACGAGGCGATGAAGCTGTGGCGACGAGTCTGGGTCTGCACACCGTAACGCGCGTCAACCAGGATGATCGCCAGGTCACAGGTGGACGCACCGGTGGCCATGTTGCGGGTGTACTGCTCATGGCCAGGGGTGTCGGCGATGATGAATTTGCGTTTGGCGGTGGAGAAATAGCGGTAGGCGACATCGATGGTGATGCCCTGCTCACGCTCGGCCTGCAGGCCGTCGACCAGCAACGCCAGGTCGATGTCGTCACCGGTGGTGCCGACTTTTTTCGAATCGCGGGTAATGGCTTCCAGATGATCTTCGTAGATCATCTTGGAGTCGTGCAGCAGGCGCCCGATCAGGGTGCTCTTGCCGTCATCGACGTTACCGCAGGTCAAAAAGCGCAGCAGCTCTTTACGTTCGTGCTGGCCCAGGTAGGCGAGGATGTCCTCGCTGATCAAATCAGATGCGTGCGACATGACAACCCCTTAGAAATAACCCTGACGTTTCTTGTCTTCCATCGAGCCTGCGCCATCGTGGTCGATGACCCGGCCCTGGCGCTCGGAAGTTCGCGTCAGGAGCATTTCCTGAATGATGTCCGTGAGGCTTTCGGCCTCGGACTCCACCGCGCCCGTCAACGGGTAGCAACCAAGGGTACGGAAACGCACTTTCTTTTTGACGATGCGTGCCTTGTCCTCATCGGACAGGTGTTCGAGGATACGCTCGTCGTCGATCATGATCAGCGTGCCGTTCTTCTCGATCACTTCGCGTTCGGCGGCGAAGTACAGCGGCACGATCGGGATGCCTTCGAGGTAGATGTACTGCCAGATATCCAGTTCGGTCCAGTTCGACAACGGGAACACACGAATGGATTCGCCCTTGTTGACCTTGCCGTTGTAGACGTTCCACAGCTCGGGACGCTGGTTTTTCGGGTCCCAGCGGTGCTTGCTGTCGCGGAACGAGTACACGCGCTCTTTGGCACGGGACTTCTCTTCATCGCGACGGGCGCCGCCGAACGCGGCGTCGAAACCATGCTTGTCGAGCGCCTGCTTGAGGCCCTCGGTCTTCATGATGTCGGTGTGCTTGGCGCTGCCGTGGGTGAACGGGTTGATGTTCTGCGCCACGCCATCGGGGTTGATGTGGGTGATCAGGTCCAGGCCCAGTTCTTCGACCATCTTGTCGCGGAACTTGTACATCTCCTGGAATTTCCAGCGAGTGTCGACGTGCATCACCGGAAACGGCAGTTTGCCCGGGAAGAACGCCTTGCGTGCCAGGTGCAGCATCACGGCGGAGTCTTTACCGATGGAGTACAGCATCACCGGGTTGTCGAACTCGGCGGCCACCTCGCGGATGATGTGGATGCTTTCCGCCTCCAGCTGTTTCAGATGCGTCAGTTTGTCGACCATGGCTACTCACGAAAGCTTTCTTATGAACGGCCAGCGGGCCGTGTTCGAGCGGGGAATCCTAGCACAGCGACCTCTTCTAATCAGGACGCCTACTAGATCGAAAGGGCATATGAATATGCCTGCCAGTTCGGCCGGGCAATGCTGTTCCTGTGGGAGCGGGCTTGCTCGCGAATGCGGTGTGTCATTCAACATCGCTGCTGATTGAACCACCGCATTCGCGAGCAAGCCCGCTCCCACACTGAAATGAGGTTTAGCCTTAGATCGGGTTCGGGCAATCGATGAAGATGTGTTCGAGAGCGAAGCGCTTCGCCAGATAGTCGCCCAGTGCCTGCACACCGTAGCGCTCGGTGGCATGATGGCCGGCGGCAATGAAGCTGATGTCGTTTTCCCGCGCGCTGTGGAAGGTCTGCTCGGAGGCTTCACCGCTAAGGAACAGATCAACACCCGCCGCCACACCCTGATCGATATAGCCCTGCCCGCCACCGGTGCACCAGCCGACCCGACGAATCATCGCACTGCCCTCGACCAGCAGCGGCTCGCGGCCCATGACGTCTTTAACCTTGCGGGCGAAGTCACGCGCAGTCATCGGCTCATTCAACGAGCCAACCAGTCCGACAATTTTGAGGTTGTCCGGATCCAGTGGCCCTTCAACGGTAATGTCCAGTTGCCGCGCCAGTTGCACGTTATTGCCAACCTCCGGATGCAGATCCAGCGGCAAGTGATAGGCGAGCAGACTGATGTCGTGCTTGAGCAAAGTCTTCAAGCGCCGCTGCTTCATGCCGGTGATGCACGGGTTCTCGCCTTTCCAGAAATAGCCGTGATGCACCAGTATCAGATCGGCCTCGGCCTCCACCGCCGCGTCGAGCAGCGCCTGACTGGCAGTGACGCCACTGACGATGCGCATCACTTGCGGACGGCCTTCGACCTGCAGGCCGTTGGGGCAATAATCGGCGATTTTTGCACTGCCGAGGTAACGGTCGGCTTCTTCGACGAGGGTGCTGAGGGCGACGGCCATGAAAGACTCCTGAAAATCCCGTTCAGAGGCGCGCGCGGCCTCGTATAATGCGCGACATTATGGGCGGTCTGACCCCGCCTGCAACTTTTCCAGGACGTGCTTAATGCTCAAGGCGCTGCGTTTTTTCGGCTGGCCGCTGTTGGCCGGTGTGCTTATCGCTCTGTTGATTATTCAGCGTTACCCGCAGTGGGTCGGGCTGCCGAGCCTCGACGTCAACCTGCAACAGGCCCCACAAACCACCAGCGTGCAGCAGGGCCCGGTGTCCTATGCCGATGCGGTGAGCATCGCCGCACCGTCGGTGGTGAACCTGTACACCACCAAGGTCATCAACAAACCGGCGCACCCGCTGTTTGAAGATCCGCAGTTCCGGCGTTTCTTCGGCGACAACTCGCCGAAGCAAAAGCGTATGGAATCGAGCCTCGGTTCCGGCGTGATCATGAGCCCGGAAGGCTACATTCTGACCAACAATCACGTGACCACCGGTGCTGATCAGATCGTGGTGGCGCTCAAGGACGGTCGCGAAACCCTCGCCCGCGTCATTGGCAGCGACCCGGAAACCGACCTCGCGGTACTGAAGATCGACCTGAAAAACCTCCCGGCGATCACCGTCGGCCGCTCCGACAGCATCCGCATCGGCGATGTCGCGCTGGCCATCGGCAACCCGTTCGGCGTCGGCCAGACCGTGACCATGGGCATCATCAGTGCCACCGGGCGTAACCAGTTGGGCCTGAACAACTACGAAGACTTCATCCAGACCGACGCGGCGATCAACCCGGGCAACTCCGGCGGCGCGCTGGTCGATGCCAACGGCAACCTCACCGGTATCAACACGGCGATCTTCTCCAAGTCCGGCGGCTCACAGGGCATCGGTTTTGCGATCCCGGTGAAACTGGCGATGGAAGTGATGAAGTCGATCATCGAGCACGGTCAGGTGATTCGTGGCTGGCTGGGTATTGAAGTGCAGCCGCTGACCCAGGAACTGGCCGAATCGTTTGGCCTGTCCGGGCGTCCGGGGATTGTCGTGGCGGGGATCTTCCGCGATGGCCCGGCACAGAAGGCCGGCCTGCAACTGGGTGACGTGATTCTGAGCATCGACGGCGAACCGGCCGGCGATGGCCGCAAGTCCATGAACCAGGTGGCGCGGATCAAACCGACCGACAAGGTCACGATTCAGGTCATGCGCAACGGCAAAGAGATCAAGCTGACCGCAGAAATCGGCCTGCGTCCGCCGCCGGCTCCGGTGAAAGAACAAGAGTAAAACTTTATTCGCGCCGAAGTGCGCGAATGAAAGACACTCTCAATAGGCATGTTATATTGTTTCAATTTAACGATTGGAACAACATAACATGTCGTCTCGAAAAAAGGCTTCACTGCTTGGCCTGACTCTGGGCCTGCTGGCCGATCCGGTTTTCGCCGAAGATCCGCAACCCCTCGAACTCGACGCCATCAGCGTCACTTCCGATTACGAATCCCCCAGCGGGCCGGTCAGCGGCTACCGCGCGACGCGCTCCGCCAGCGCAACCAAAACCGACACCGCCATCCGCGACATTCCCCAAGCGATCAGCGTGGTGCCGGCCAGCGTGCTCAAGGATCTGGGCAGCCACAATGTCGAACGCGCACTGGATTTCGCCGGCGGCGTGTCGAAGCAGAACAATTTTGGCGGCCTGACGCTGTACGAATACAGCGTGCGCGGCTTCACCACCTCGGAGTTCTACAAGGACGGTTTCAGCGCCAATCGCGGCTATCCGAGCACGCCGGACGCCGCCAACGTGGAGCGCATCGAAGTCCTCAAAGGCCCGGCCGCGAGCCTGTATGGCCGAGGCGATCCGGGCGGCACGGTGAACATCGTCACCAAAAAACCGCAGCCCGAAGCGTTCACCACTCTGCAGACCAGCGCTGGCAGCTGGGATCGTTATCGCACGGCACTGGACGTCAACACGCCGCTCGACGAGCAGGGTGATGTGCTCTCGCGGATCAACCTGGCGGTCGAGGACAACCACAGCTTCCGTGATCACGTCGACAGCCAGCGGGTATTCGTCGCACCTTCGATCAGTTGGCAACTGAGCCCGGACACTTCGTTGTTGGTGGAAAGCGAAATCGTCCGGCACAACTCCACGTTCGACCGAGGAGTCGTCGCGCCGGACAACAAATGGAGCGGCGTTTCGCGCTCGACCTTCCTCGGTGAACCGAACGACGGCAACATCGACAACCACAACAACCTGCTCCAGGCCTCCCTCGAACATCACCTCAACGACAGCTGGAAACTGCGTCTGGCCAGCCACTACAAGGAAGGCAAACTGTGGGGCGACGCGTCTGAAAGTCGTGCGCTGAACGCCGATGGTCACACCGTCAACCGACGCTACCGCGAACGGGACACTAACTGGCACGACAGCATCACCCAACTGGAGCTGCGCGGTCTGTTCGACCTCGGCCCATGGCAGCACGAACTGCTGATCGGCACCGAATACGAGAACTTCCGCAAGAACGAACGCGTCACTACCATCGCTGGCGGTCCCTACGCCATCGACATCTACAAGCCGATCTACGGCCAACCGAAACCCAACGGCCCACGCTCGGGTACTGACTTCTTCGAACACGTCGAAAGCCACGCACTGAACCTGCAGGATCAAATCATCTTCACCGACAAACTGCGCGGGATGATCGGCGCACGCTTCGAGCACTTTGATCAACGCATCGACGATCACACCCGCAATGCCAAAAGCCAGCAGACTCACGACGCCCTCACCCAACGCGCCGGCCTGCTCTATCAGTTGACGCCGAACACCGGCCTGTTCGCCAACGCCTCGACCTCGTTCAAACCGAATAATGGCCTCGACGCCTCCGGCAAATCCTTCGATCCCGAAGAAGGTGTCGGTTACGAAATCGGCATGAAGAACGAACTGTTCGACGAGCGCCTGAGCAGCACCCTCGCTTTCTTCCACATCGACAAGGAGAACGTCCTCGCCCTCGACCCGGGCACCGACACCAGCCGCGCGATGGGCAAGGCGCGCAGTCGCGGTTTCGACTGGCAAGTGACCGGGCAAGTGACCGATGCCGTGCGGGTGATTGGTGCCTTCGCTTACATCGACGCTGAAGTGACCAAGGGCGACGCGGCAATCCCGACCGGCAGCCGCATCCTTGGCGTGGCCAAGCGCAGTGGCAGCCTGCTCGGCGTCTACGAGTTTCAGGACGGCCATTTGCGCGGCTCGGACGTCGGCGCGGCGTTCACCTACGTCGGCGATCGCTCTGGTGAAGCCGGCGGTGATTTTGAAATGCCGGCCTATCACACCGTCGATCTGCTGGCCCATTACAAGGCCAGCGACAACGTCACGGTTGGCCTGAACCTGAACAATCTCTTCGACGAAAAATACTACGAGCGCTCCTACAGCAATTACTGGGTCAACCCCGGCGAGCCGCGCAATTTCACCGTCAGCCTGACACTCAACCTGTAAAAGGACGTCACCATGCAATACGGCAAAACCCTGCTGATCATCGCCGCCCTGTTCGCCACTCAGGCCTCGGCCCACGGCCTGTGGACCGAACAACGGCGCGGCAACATCGAAGTGATCTACGGCCACGGCGCCGAAGACAATGCCTTCAAGGCGCAGAAAATCAGCGGCGCCTGGGCTTACGATGCCGGTGGCAAGATGATCCCGGTCAGCGTCGAACGCCTGGCCGATCACGCACGTCTCAAGCCTCTCAAGCCGCCGGCAGTACTGGCCGTTGCACTGAACAACGGTATGTGGTCGCAAACCGCTGACAAAAAATGGATCAATGAGGGGCGCAGCAAAGTGCCGGGCGCTGTCGAGGCGACGCAGACCTTCAAGTACAGCCTGGCGATTTATCAGCCGGGGGCCAAGTTGCCCAAGCTTGATCAGATCAAATTGCTGATTCTGCCGGAAGTCGATCCGCTGACGGTCGGGCCGGGGCAATCATTGCCGGTGCGGGTGTTGCTCGATGGCAAACCGGCAGCGGGGGTGAACTTGATCGGTGACTATCGCAGTGCGCCGAATACCTTAAGCACCGAGACTGACAAGGACGGCCGCGCGCAGGTGTTGGTGCGTAATGAAGGGTTGAATGTGATTGCCGCGCAGGTGGAGGTGCCGGTGAAGGGCAGTGCTGATGTGGATAGTCGCGGGTTGTTTACCTCGCTGACGTTCCTCGGTGAGCCGCATCACGAGTAGGACATTGATATTGATGGCGCTCCATTCGCGAGCAAGCCCGCTCCCACATATGACCGTGCTCCATCTGAAGAGACGCGGTTAAATGTGGGAGCGGGCTTGCTCGCGAAGGCGGTTTAGAGGTCGCCCAGGCCGTCGATCAACGCCTGATTCTGCTCCGGCGTACCAATCGAAATCCTCAGGAACTGGGCAATCCGCTCCTGCTTGAAGTGGCGCACGATCACGCCCTGCTCGCGCAGCTTGGCCGCCAGCCCCGCAGCATCGTGTTGCGGGTGCCGGGCGAAGATAAAGTTCGCCGCCGACGGCAGCACCTCAAAGCCTTTGGCCTGCAATTGCGCGATCACCCATTCACGGCTCTCGATTACCAGACGGCAGGTCTTGTCGAAGTACTCGCGATCCTCGAACGCCGCCGCCGCGCCGACAATCGCCAGGCGATCCAGCGGATAGGAGTTGAAGCTGTTCTTGATTCGCTCCAGTGCCTCGATCAGATCCGGGTGCCCCACCGCCAGACCGACGCGCAGGCCGGCCAGCGAACGCGACTTGGACAGGGTCTGGGTCACCAGCAGATTCGGATAACGATCCACCAGACTGATCGCGGTTTCGCCGCCGAAGTCGATATAAGCCTCGTCCACCACGACCACCGAATCCGGGCTGGCCTGGAGAATCTGCTCAACCGCCTCCAGCGCCAACAGGCAACCGGTCGGTGCGTTCGGATTGGGGAAAATGATCCCGCCGTTCGGTTTGGCGTAGTCCGCCGGGTTGATCTGGAACCGCGCGTCCAGCGGCACGGCATCGAACTGGATGCCGTACAGACCGCAATACACCGGATAGAAGCTGTAGCTGATGTCCGGGAACAGCAGCGGCTGCTCGTGCTGCAGCAGACCGTGGAAGATGTGCGCCAGCACTTCGTCCGAACCGTTGCCGAGGAACACTTGATTGCTCTGCACGCCGTAGTAGTTGGCGACGGCATTTTTCAGCAGATCACTGTTGGGATCCGGGTACAGGCGCAGGTTGTCGTTGAGCTCGACCTGCATCGCCGCCAGGGCTTTTGGCGACGGGCCGTAGGGGTTTTCGTTGGTGTTGAGCTTGACCAGTTTGGTCAGCTTTGGCTGTTCGCCCGGCACATACGGCACCAGATCCCTGACGAACGGGCTCCAGAATTTACTCATGTTCATTCCCCCTGCCCTTGCAGAAAGTCTGCATCTTTGATGCGGTATTCGGCGCTGCGTGCGTGCGCGCTGAGGGATTCGCCACGAGCCAGCACCGAAGCGGTCTTGCCCAGCTCGGAAGCACCGGCCTCGGAGCAGAAGATGATCGACGAACGTTTCTGGAAGTCGTACACACCCAGCGGCGAGGAGAACCGCGCAGTGCCGGAGGTCGGCAGCACGTGGTTCGGACCGGCGCAGTAATCGCCCAGCGCTTCGGAGGTGTGGCGGCCCATGAAGATCGCGCCGGCGTGACGGATCTGCGGCAGCCAGGCTTGTGGATCGGCGACCGACAACTCAAGGTGTTCCGGGGCGATGCGGTTGGCGACTTCGATGGCTTGCGCCATGTCCTTCACGTGAATCAACGCACCACGGCCATTGATCGAGGTTTCGATGATGGTTGCGCGGTCCATGGTCGGCAGCAGTTTGTCGATGCTGGCGGCGACCTTGTCGAGGAACTCGGCGTCGGGGCTGACCAGAATCGCCTGCGCGTCTTCGTCGTGCTCGGCCTGGGAGAACAGGTCCATGGCGATCCAGTCCGGATCGGTCTGGCCGTCACACACCACAAGGATTTCCGACGGGCCGGCGATCATGTCGATGCCGACCTGACCGAAGACGTGGCGTTTGGCGGTGGCGACATAGATGTTGCCCGGGCCGACGACCTTGTCCACCTGCGGCACGCTTTCGGTGCCGTAAGCCAGCGCGGCAACCGCCTGCGCGCCGCCGATGGTGAACACCCGGTCAACGCCGGCAATGCACGCCGCCGCCAGCACCAGCTCATTGAGCTCACCGCGCGGGGTCGGCACCACCATGACCACTTCGGCCACGCCGGCGACCTTGGCCGGAATCGCGTTCATCAGCACCGACGACGGGTACGACGCCTTGCCGCCCGGCACATACAGGCCGGCGCGATCCAGTGGAGTGACCTTCTGGCCGAGCACGGTGCCGTCGGCTTCGGTGTAGCTCCAGGAGTCCTGTTTCTGTTTTTCGTGGTAGCTGCGCACCCGCGCCGCGGCTTTTTCCAGCGCTTCGCGCTGCGCCACGGTGATGCGAGTCAGGGCCAGTTCCAGGCGCTCGCGCGGCAGGATCAGGTCAGCCATCGAGGCGACTTCGAGGCCGTCGAACTTCTGGGTGAACTCGACCAGCGCCGCGTCACCGCGCTCGCGCACCGCCTTGATGATGTCCAGCACGCGCTGATTGACCGAGTCGTCAGACACACTTTCCCAGCTCAGCAGATGATCCAGATGATGCGCGAAATCCGGGTCAGCAGCGTTGAGTCGGCGAATTGCAGTCGGTGCGGTCATAGCGAGAGCCTCATAGGAATGGCGAAAAACTCAGGCGCCCGAAACTATCATTCGATCCGCTTGGGCACCTGAGAATTCTGGCTATGAGGCGGATAGACGGCGCGACCAGGGGTCGCGCAGGTACATCAGCCGCGGTGTCGCGATTCCACTGCGTTGCGCAGGGTATCGATCAACGCCTGGATTCGGGCGTGTTGCATCTTCATCGAAGCCTTGTTGACCACCAGACGCGAGCTGATCGTGGCGATCAGTTCCTGAGGTTCCAGGCCATTGGCGCGCAGGGTGTTGCCGGTGTCGACCACGTCGATGATCTTGTCGGCCAGACCGATCAGCGGTGCCAGCTCCATCGAGCCGTAGAGCTTGATGATGTCGACCTGACGACCCTGTTCGGCGTAGTAACGCTTGGCGACATTGACGAACTTGGTCGCCACGCGCAGACGGCCCTTGGGTTCCGGCGCACCGATCTTGCCGGCGGTCATCAGCTTGCACTGGGCAATCTGCAGATCCAGCGGCTCGTACAGGCCCTGGCCGGTGTATTCCATCAACACGTCTTTACCGGCGACGCCAAGGTCGGCCGCGCCATGCTCGACGTAGGTCGGCACGTCGGTGGCACGCACGATCAACAGACGTACGTCATCCTGAGTGGTGGGGATGATCAGCTTGCGGCTCTTGTCCGGATTCTCGGTCGGCACGATGCCCGCTTCGGCGAGAAGCGGCAGAGTGTCGTCAAGGATGCGGCCCTTGGACAGTGCGATGGTCAACATGGGAAACGTCAGTCCTTATCAAGGTACTCATGCCCGGTCGCAATCGGCGCCGGACACACATCGAGCCGGATACCGGCTCGACTCGAAACAAATTCAGTGGACACGTCCCTGTGCCCGCATGCAGCAATCAGCCCGGAACGCGACGGATCTTGGCGCCCAGCATCTGCAGTTTTTCTTCGATGCACTCGTAACCACGGTCTATGTGGTAGATGCGGTCGATCAGGGTATCGCCCTCGGCAACCAGTGCCGAGATCACCAGACTGGCGGAAGCACGCAGGTCGGTGGCCATTACTGGCGCGCCCTTCAGGACTTCAGTACCGGTGACGATCGCAGTGTTGCCTTCGACCTGGATCCTGGCGCCCATGCGGTGCAGTTCGTACACGTGCATGAAACGGTTTTCGAAGATCGTCTCGATCACTGCACCGGTGCCTTCGGCAATGGCGTTGAGCGAGATGAACTGCGCCTGCATGTCGGTCGGGAATGCCGGGTACGGCGCTGTGCGCACGTTGACCGCTTTCGGGCGCTTGCCGTGCATGTTCAGCTCGATCCAGTCTTCACCGCAGGTGATTTCCGCACCGGACTCACGGAGCTTTTCCAGGACCGCTTCAAGAATGGTCGGATCAGTGTCCTTGACCTTCACACGGCCACCGGTGACCGCAGCGGCCACCAGGTAAGTGCCGGTCTCGATACGGTCAGGCATGACCTTGTAGAAGCACGAACCCAGGCGCTCGACGCCATCAATGGTGATGGTGTCGGTGCCGGCGCCGGATACCTTGGCACCCATGGCATTGAGGAAGTTCGCCAGGTCAACCACTTCAGGTTCACGCGCAGCGTTCTGCAGCACGCTGCGACCCTTGGCCAGGGCGGCTGCCATCATGATGTTTTCGGTACCGGTCACGCTGACGGTATCGAAGAAGAAGTGCGCACCGCGCAGGCCGCCTTCAGGCGCCTTGGCCTTGATGTAGCCGCCTTCGACGTCGATCACCGCGCCCATGGCTTCGAGGCCACGGATGTGCAGGTCGACCGGACGCGAACCGATCGCGCAACCGCCAGGCAGGGCGACTTCGGCTTCACCGAATCGGGCAACCATCGGGCCCAGTACCAGGATCGAGGCACGCATGGTTTTCACCAGCTCGTACGGCGCGATCAGGGTCTTGATGGTGCGCGGGTCGATTTCGACGCTGAGTTTCTCGTCGATCACCGGCTCGATGCCCATGCGACCGAACAGCTCGATCATGGTGGTGATGTCATGCAGGTGCGGCAGGTTGCCAACGGTCACCGGGCCATCGCACAGCAGGGTGGCAGCCAGAATCGGCAGGGCGGAGTTCTTCGCCCCGGAGATACGGATTTCGCCATCAAGACGAACGCCACCGGTAATAATCAATTTATCCATAAGAATCTCGACGCCCTAGGGCTCAGGTGCGCTCGGCCCAGGCCGCGCTGCTGAAAAATTTCATAGTGACCGCATGGATGCTGCCATCGGTGATCCATGGGTTCAAATGGGCATAGACCTGCTGCTGACGCTTCACCGGGCTCAACGCCGCCAGTTCATCGCTAATCACGTTCAGCTGGAAATTGCAGCCTTCGCCCTCAACTTCTACCAACGTTCCGGGCAGCTTTCCTTCAAGGAAGCTCTTCACTTCTACGGCCTGCATGCTCAACCTCAATCGGCGCCCTGTGCGCACGGGTCGGACATCATACAAAAAAGCCCCGCGCCTGCGAACCCCGCATTGGCAGGACTCTGACGGGGGGCTTGTTTATCGATGCGGGTTCAGGGGTGCGCCAGTAACTCGGTCAGTTCACTGACCTGAGCGATTTCGCGCATGTCTTCCGGCATCGCGCGGATGCTGACGGCCTTACCGGCCGCCTGAGCATCGCGCATGAAGCACAGCAGCAAGGACAAACCGACGCTGCTGGACTTCTTCACTGCCGAGCAATCGATCACCAGCGATGCCGCCTGGCTGGATTTGATCAGCTTCTGGCCTTCCTTGCGCAGGTCGGGACCTGTGCGATAGTCCAGCACTCCGCTGAGCAATAGCTCGTCGACGTCACTCATACGAACTGCCGCCTCATTCATTGCGCTGGCTTCTCGGCAGCTTTCTCGGTGGTTTCCTTGGCCTTGGCCACTTCGCCAGCCCAATTATTGATGGTCTTGTCCAGGTCGTTGCCATTGCGCTGCATCGCGTCGGCGAACTGGTCACGGAACAGCTTGCCGATGTTGATGCCGTTGATGATCACGTTGCGCAGTTTCCACTCGCCGTTGATCTTCTCCAGCGTGTACTGCACAGGATAGATCGCGCCGTTGCTGCCCTTGACAGTCATGCCGACGCTGGTGCGATCGCCTGACTCATCCTTGGCCGGATCAACGGTGATGCCCTGGTTGTTGTACTCGAGCAAAGCGTTGCCGTAGAACTGGAACAGTCCACGCTTGAAGTTCTCTTGAAAGCGCTGCATCTGCTCAGGCGTGGCCTTGCGCGAATACTTCACGGTCATGATGCTTTTGGAAATGCCCTCGGCATCCACCACCGGACCAACAATGCTGTTCAGCGCGGCATAGAAATCCTGCGGATCCTGCTTGTACTTCTCTTTATTGGCCGACAGATCGGCCAGCATCCGGTTCGTGGTGTCCTGAATCAGGTCGTGTGCCGACTGCCCAGGTGCAGCATTCGCCAGCAGTGGCAGTGCCGCAAGCAACACCAACAGGCCACGTCGCAAGGTAGAGATCATTCAAAAGCTCCTCATTTGGCGTCTTTGCTAACGGTATTGAGCAGGAATTTACCGATCAGGTCTTCCAGTACCAGAGACGACTGCGTGTCGTGGATGGTTCCACCATCCTTCAGACGGGTGTCTTCGCCGCCCACACTGATACCGATGTACTTCTCGCCCAACAGACCAGCGGTCAGGATAGACGCTGTGGAGTCGGTCGGCAGGTTGTCGACCTTTTTGTCCACTTGCAGGGTTACCCGACCGGTAAAGCTGTCGCGATCCAGATCGATTGCCGTGACCTTGCCGATGGTCACACCGGCCATGGTCACTTTGGCTCTGACCGTCAAACCGGCGATATTGTCGAAGTAGGCATACAATTTATAGGTGTCGGTGGTCGAAGTCGGAGACAGGCCACTGACCCGCAGAGCCAATAGCAACAAAGCCAGGATCCCTGCCAGCAGGAACAGGCCGACACCGATTTCCAGGGTGCGGTTTTGCATCAGAAATCTCCAAACATCAAAGCGGTCAGAATAAAGTCCAGGCCCAGTACCGCCAGCGAGGCGAATACCACGGTCTTGGTGGTGGCGCGACTGATGCCCTCGGAAGTGGGCTCACAGTCATAGCCTTGGAATACGGCGATCCAGGTCACGACGAAGGCGAAAACGATACTTTTGATGACGCCGTTGAGCACATCACTGGTGAAGTTCACGCTGTTCTGCATGTTCGCCCAGTACGAGCCTTCATACACGCCAAGCCAGTCGACAGCCACCCACGAACCACCCCAGATCCCCACCACGCTGAAAATCATCGCCAGCACCGGCAGGGAAATGAAACCGGCCCACAGACGCGGGGCAATAATGTACTTGAGCGGATCGACACCGATCATTTCCAGGCTGGAAAGCTGTTCGGTGGACTTCATGTTGCCGATTTCCGCGGTCAGCGCCGAACCGGCACGCCCGGCAAACAACAGCGCCGTCACCACCGGCCCCAGTTCACGCAGCAACGTCAGGGCCACCATCTGCCCTACAGCCTGCTCCGAACCGTAGCTCGACAGAATACTGAAGCCCTGCAACGCCAACACCATGCCGATAAAAATCCCCGACACGACGATGATCACCAGCGACATCACGCCAACCGAATGCAGTTGCTTGACCAGCAGGCCGAAACCGCCACTGATGCCACCACGACCGAGCAGGGCGTGGAACAGGAACAGGGTCGCGCGGCCAAACACCGCGACGGCGTCGATCGCCGCCTCGCCGAAACGGCGTACGCGTTCTATTAGTGAAATTCTGCGCATCAGCGCTTCCCCAGAAGATCTGCGCGGTAATCCGTCGCTGGAAAATGATACGGCACCGGGCCATCGGGGTTGCCAGTCATGAACTGGCGAATACGCGGCTCATCCGAATTCATCAACTCGTCCGGCGTGCCCTGCCCCAGCACCTGACCATCACCCACTACATAGATGTAGTCAGCGATGCTCGCGGTTTCGGCCAGATCGTGGGAGACCACGATGCTGGTGATGCCCAGCGCATCGTTGAGCAGACGGATCAGGCGTACCAGCACGCCCATGGCGATCGGATCCTGACCGACGAAAGGCTCGTCATACATGAGAATCTGCGGATCGAGCGCAATCGCCCGAGCCAGGGCGACCCGCCGCTTCATGCCGCCGGACAGCTCGTCAGGCATCAGCTCGATCGCACCGCGCAGACCGACCGCCTGCAACTTGAGCAGGACGATGTCGCGGATCATTTCATCCGGCAGTTGGGTATGAACACGCAGGGGAAAAGCCACGTTCTCGAAGACATCGAGATCGGTGAACAGCGCGCCGCTCTGAAACAGCACGCCCATGTGCTTGCGCGCATCGAACAGATCACTGCGCGACAGCGTCGGCAGGTTCTGACCGTTGACCCAGACTTCCCCACTGGCAGGACGCAATTGCGCGCCCATCAAACGCAGCAGGGTGGTCTTGCCACACCCGGAAGGCCCCATGATGCCGGTAACCTTGCCACGCGGGATGCGAATATCGACGTTATTGAAAATGCTGCGCGCACCGCGCTTGAAGGAGACTCCCTTCAGCTCGACCGCGTAGGCGTTATCGGCACTCATCTAAACTCCTTGCGATGCAGCCTCTCACTCGGACGCCTGGCTTTCCGTAGAAAGCACATACCTCCCGGGCAGGCCGAACTGGCGGCGAACTATATCACTGCAAACGCCAAGCGCCCAAGGCCCCTGCCCCTCCGCGTTCAACGATATGACAGGCCTGATGGCACTTTTTCAGGGTTTTGGTGACAAGGAATGACAAAGCACGACGAACTTGCGTGAGGCTTTTCAACATAACCGCTATAATCGCCGCCTTTTCATCGGGCTATACGATTTCTGACATGAGCCAATCCAGCGACCTGATTCAATCGGCACAACGCACCATCCGCCTCGAAGTGGAAGCCGTACAAGGCTTGTTGCCCCATATCGACGCCGATTTCGTACGCGCTTGCGAGATGATTCTGGCCAGCAAGGGCCGTGTGGTCGTGGTCGGCATGGGCAAATCCGGGCACGTCGGCAACAAGATTGCCGCGACCTTGGCCAGCACCGGCACCCCGGCATTTTTCGTCCATCCGGCCGAAGCCAGCCATGGCGACATGGGCATGATCACCCGCGACGACGTGATCCTCGCGCTCTCCAACTCTGGCTCGACCAACGAAATCGTCACCCTGCTGCCATTGATCAAGCGCCTTGGCATCCAGTTGATCAGCCTTACCGGCAATCCTCAGTCGCCGCTGGCCAAGGCCGCCGAAGTCAATCTCAACGTTCACGTCGAACACGAAGCCTGCCCACTGAACCTGGCACCGACTTCCTCGACCACCGCCGCGCTGGTCATGGGCGATGCCCTGGCCGTGGCGCTGCTCGAAGCGCGTGGTTTCACCGCCGAAGATTTTGCTTTTTCGCACCCGGGCGGCGCTCTGGGTCGACGCCTGCTGCTGAAAGTGGAAAACGTCATGCACGCCGGGCAAGAGCTGCCGCAAGTGCAGCGCGGCACCCTGCTCAAGGACGCGCTCATGGAAATGACCCGCAAGGGTCTGGGCATGACCGCGATTGTCGAAGCCGATGGCAAACTGGCCGGGATCTTCACCGACGGTGACTTGCGTCGCACGCTGGACCGCAGCATCGACATCCGCAGCGCCACCATCGACCAGGTCATGACCGCACACGGCAAGACCGCACGGCCAGAGATGCTCGCCGCTGAAGCCCTGAAAATCATGGAAGACCACCGAATCAACGCACTGGTGGTCGTGGACGAAGAAGATCGCCCGATCGGCGCCTTCAACCTCTCCGATCTGCTGCGTGCAGGAGTGATGTAATGACAACCGATCTGCTGCAGCGCGGCAAAGCGATCAAACTGGCGGTGTTCGACGTCGACGGCGTCCTCACCGACGGGCGCCTGTACTTCCTCGAAGACGGCAGCGAATTCAAGACCTTCAACACCCTCGACGGCCAAGGCATCAAGATGCTGATGAATGCCGGTGTCGAGACCGCCATCATCAGTGGCCGCAAGACGCCGGTGGTTGAACGCCGGGCGAAGAACCTCGGCATCCCGCACCTGTTTCAGGGCCGCGAAGACAAATTGGTGGTTCTGGACGGTCTACTGGCGCAACTGGGCCTAAGCTATGAACAGGTCGCCTACCTCGGTGACGATTTGCCTGACCTGCCGGTGATCCGCCGCGTAGGTCTGGGCATGGCCGTTGCCAATGCTGCCGATTTCGTGCGCGAACACGCCCATGGCGTCACTCGGGCCCGTGGCGGCGAAGGTGCCGCCCGCGAATTCTGCGAATTGATCCTGCGCGCCCAGGGCCGCCTCGATGCGGCCAACGCCGCGTACCTGTGAGCCAAACCATGTTTAGCAAAAAATTTCGCAACTTCCTGCTGTTCGGCTGCATCGCCGCCATGTTTGCGGCGGTCGGCTACTGGAACATCAGTCCGGAACGCTTCCTCGACAAGCCTGTGGCCAAAGTCGAAGACACCGCTATCGACTGGTACGCCACCAACACACACACTCTGCAATACTTGCCCGACGGCAAAGTGCAGTACGAGATGACCTCCGACAAGGCCGAGCACGTCAAGGCAACGGACATCACACTCGTGACCAAACCCGACCTGAACATGTACCGCGGCACCGAATTTCCGTGGCACGTGACCAGTGAGCGTGGCGAAGTGAATCCGGACGGCACGCAGGTCGAACTGATCGATTCCGTGCGCATCAAGCGCACCGACGAAAAGAACCGCGATCTGCTGGTCACCTCCACTCGCATGACGGTGTTCCCGCAGCAACAATATGCGCAGACCGAGCAACCCGTTAGAATCGACGGCGCTGGCGGTGTATCGACTGGTGTAGGAATGAAAGCGTATTTGAAGGAAAGCAGGATACACCTGCTATCGAACGTAAGAGGACAGTATGAGGCTCGTTAAAACCCTCCCTATTTTGCTCAGTCTGGGCGCAGCACTGGGAAGCGTGAGCGCCTGGGCTCTGCCGAACGATCAGCAGCAACCTATCCGCATTCAGGCCGACGACGCCCAGCTGGACGACAAGAACGGCATCGCCACCTATAAAGGTGACGTGATCATCACTCAGGGTTCGATGAAGGTGACCGGCAATACCGTGACCATCACCCGCACCCCGACCGGTGACATCGACGTGGTGACTTCGGTCGGCAACCTTGCCTACTTCGAGCAACTGCAAACCCAGGGTGACACCAAGCCTGTTCAGGGTTGGGGCGTGACGATTCAGTACCATGCCGCGCAAAACCGCGTCGTGCTGATCGACAAGGCCAAGGTTGTCGACAAGGACAACAACACCACTCAGGGCGAGAAAATCGTCTATGACACGGTGAAGAAGCTGGCCAGTGCCGGTCGCGCTACCGGTAGCAAAGTCACCGAAGCACGTCCGCGTATCGACATGGTGATCCAGCCGAAGAAGAAAACCGACGAGAAAACCCAGTAATGGCAACTCTGAAAGCTCAACACCTGGCCAAGGCCTATAAAAGCCGCCAGGTTGTGCGCGACGTCAGCCTGTCGATCGACAGCGGCCAGATCGTTGGCCTGCTCGGCCCGAACGGCGCGGGCAAGACCACCTGCTTCTACATGATCGTCGGCCTGGTGCAGGCCGATCAGGGCCGAGTACTGATCGATGATCTGGACGTCAGCCATCAGCCGATGCACGGCCGTGCCAAGGCCGGTATCGGCTATCTGCCGCAGGAAGCATCGATTTTCCGCAAACTGTCGGTGGCCGATAACATCATGGCCATCCTCGAAACCCGCGCGGAACTCGATAAGGCCGGTCGTCGCAAGGAACTGGAAAGCCTGTTGCAGGAGTTCCACATCAGCCACATCCGCGACAACCTCGGCATGAGCCTGTCCGGTGGTGAACGCCGCCGGGTGGAAATCGCCCGCGCCCTGGCGACCGCACCGAAATTCATCCTGCTCGACGAACCGTTCGCCGGTGTCGACCCGATCTCGGTCGGCGACATCAAGCAGATCATCCACCACCTCAAGGCCAAGGGCATCGGTGTACTGATCACCGACCACAACGTGCGTGAGACCCTGGATATCTGCGAGACCGCCTACATCGTCAACGACGGTCAACTGATCGCTGAAGGCGATTCGGCGACCATCCTTGCCAACGATCTGGTGAAGGAAGTGTACCTGGGCCACGAGTTCCGCCTCTAAAGCGCGATCACATTCGGCCAGCCGATCGGGTGCTGTAACGTTGAAGCTGATTTTTTATACGCTTTTATTGTTACAGCGCTCTAGGCAAACACGACAGTTTCAGGCATATAATTTGCTTAAGTTTGGCGCTCCGGCGCCCTGTAGTGGATGGCGCATGCGCGCCGGCGAATAAGGTGTTAAGCCCCTGCCATGAAACCATCGCTAGTCTTGAGAATGGGCCAGCAGCTGACGATGACACCGCAGCTGCAACAGGCCATCCGCCTGCTCCAATTGTCGACCCTGGACCTGCAACAGGAAATCCAGGAGGCCCTGGAATCCAATCCGATGCTCGAACGCCAGGAAGAAGGCGACGACTTCGACAATACCGATCCTTTGGCCGACAACGCCGAACAAAAACCCAACACCGACATTCAGGAACCGTCCTATCAGGAAGCCGCCCCGACGGTGGACAACCTGGAAGATGGCGAATGGAACGAGCGCATTCCTAACGAACTGCCCGTTGATACCGCCTGGGAAGATGTCTACCAGACCAGCGCCAGCAGCCTGCCCAGCAGCGATGACGACGAGTGGGACTTCACCACCCGCACCTCCGCCGGGGAAAGCCTGCAAAGTCATCTGCTATGGCAATTGAATCTGGCGCCGATGTCCGACACCGACCGCCTGATCGCCGTGACCCTGATCGATTGCATCAACAATCAGGGCTACCTCGACGAAACCCTAGAAGAAATTCTCGACGCCTTTGATCCGGAGCTCGACATCGAGCTGGACGAGATCGAAGCCGTTCTGCATCGCATCCAGCAGTTTGAACCCGCCGGCATCGGCGCGCGCAACCTCGGCGAATGCCTGCTGCTGCAACTGCGTCAGCTCCCGGCCAAGACCCCGTGGCTCAACGAAGCCAAACGTCTGGTCAGCGATTACATCGATCTGCTCGGCAGTCGCGACTACAGCCAGTTGATGCGGCGCATGAAGCTCAAGGAAGACGAGTTGCGCCAGGTCATCGAACTGGTGCAAAGCCTCAATCCGCGCCCGGGCTCGCAGATCGAATCGACCGAAGCCGAATACGTGGTGCCCGACGTTATTGTGCGCAAGGACAACGAGCGCTGGCTGGTTGAGCTGAACCAAGAGTCGGTGCCCCGTCTGCGGGTCAATGCGCAGTACGCCGGTTTCGTCCGTCGCGCCGACACCAGTGCCGACAACACCTTCATGCGCAATCAGCTCCAAGAGGCGCGCTGGTTCATCAAAAGCCTGCAAAGCCGCAACGAAACGCTGATGAAAGTGGCCACCCAGATTGTCGAGCATCAGCGCGGCTTCCTGGAATATGGCGATGAAGCCATGAAGCCGTTGGTCCTGCATGACATCGCCGAGGCGGTCGGCATGCACGAATCGACGATTTCCCGGGTCACCACCCAGAAATTCATGCATACCCCGCGCGGTATTTATGAACTGAAATACTTTTTCTCCAGCCACGTCAGCACCTCCGAAGGCGGCGAATGCTCGTCCACGGCGATCCGCGCGATCATCAAAAAACTGGTTGCGGCGGAAAATCAGAAAAAGCCGTTGAGTGACAGCAAGATCGCTGGTTTACTGGAGGCACAAGGCATTCAGGTGGCTCGCCGCACCGTCGCCAAGTACCGCGAATCCCTCGGGATCGCGCCTTCGAGCGAACGCAAGCGGTTGATGTAAGCCACGTTACAGCGTTCCAGTGGCAGGCTCTTCGGCCTGCCGCTTTATGCACTGGCAACGAAGGAGAAGCTGTATGCAAGTCAACATCAGTGGACACCAACTGGAAGTGACCGAACCTCTGCGCACCTACATCAACGAGAAACTCGAACGATTGGAGCGCCATTTCGACAAGATCACCAACGTGCAGGTCACGATGTGTGTCGAAAAGCTCAAGCAGAAAATCGAAGCCACCTTGCATATACCCGGCAGCGAAGTGGTCGCCAACGCAGAAGATACCGACATGTACGCTGCGATCGACTCACTGACCGACAAGCTGGATCGCCAACTCAAAAAGCATAAGGAAAAGACCCAGAGCCTCCTTCAGGGCGCAACCGGTCGTTAACACCCCCAACCCATGATCCGACTTGAAAGCATCCTGACCCCCGGCCGTTCCCTGGTGAACGTGCCGGGCGGCAGTAAAAAGAAAGCCCTCGAACAGATTGCCAACCTCATCCATAAAGAAGTGCCGGATCTGGCCATGCAGGATGTTTTCGAGAGCTTGGTAGCCCGTGAGAAACTCGGTTCCACCGGTTTCGGCAACGGTATCGCCATTCCCCACTGTCGCCTCAAAGGCTGCGAATCGCCTATCAGCGCGCTGATGCACCTTGATGCCCCCATCGATTTCGATGCCATCGACGGCGCACCGGTCGACCTGCTGTTTGTTCTGCTGGTCCCGGAAGCGGCCACCGATGCCCACCTGGAATTACTGCGCCAGATCGCCAGCATGCTCGATCGCAAGGAAGTGCGCGAAAAACTGCGCAGCGCACCGAGCAACGAAGCCTTGTATCAGGTCGTCCTGAGCGAGCAGAACGGTCATTAATCATGCGTTTGATCATCGTCAGTGGCCGTTCCGGCTCGGGTAAAAGCACCGCCCTGGATGTCCTTGAGGACAACGGCTACTACTGCATCGACAACCTGCCGGCCGGCCTGCTGCCGGAACTCGCCGAACGCGCCCTGATTCACACCGAGCTAACCCAGCCGCTGGTGGCCGTGTCGATCGATGCGCGCAATCTGCCGAGCCACCTGTCGCGTTTCCCCGAACTGCTTGAAGAAGTCCGGGCCCGGCACATCCAGTGCGATGTGTTGTATCTGGATGCCGACGATGAAACCCTGCTCAAGCGCTTTTCGGAAACCCGCCGACGCCATCCGTTGAGCAATGCCGATCGCTCGCTGGCCGAGGCAATCAACGATGAGACCGCCCTGCTCGGCCCGATCGCCGATCTGGCCGACCTCAAGGTCAACACCACCAATCTCAATCTGTACCAGTTGCGTGACACCATCAAGCTGCGACTGCTGAACCAGCCGGAGCCGGGCACGGCGTTTCTGGTCGAGTCGTTCGGCTTCAAGCGTGGCATGCCAGTGGACGCGGATCTGGTGTTCGACGTGCGCTGCCTGCCCAATCCGTACTGGAAACCGGAACTGCGTGCACAATCGGGTCTCGACGCACCTGTCGCCGAGTACCTGGCTGCACAACCGGAGGTTGAGGAGATGTTCCAGGACATCTTCGGCTACTTGAACAAATGGCTGCCACGCTTTGCCGCGAGTAACCGCGCCTATGTCACCATTGCCATTGGCTGCACCGGCGGGCATCACCGTTCCGTTTACCTGACTGAACGTCTGGGTCAGGCCCTGCAGAAAACCCTGAAGAACGTCCAGGTTCGCCACCGCGACCTCACTTAAAGGATTCACACCGCGATGCCTGCTCGTGAAATCGAAATCATCAACAAATTGGGTCTGCATGCCCGAGCGTCGGCCAAGTTCGTCGGGGTGGCGGGCCAGTTTCCCGATTGCACCATCAGAGTAGGCCGCACCCCGGAAAACACGGTGGACGGTAAAAGCATCATGGCGATGATGATGCTGGCTGCCGGCAAAGGCACCAAAATCTATCTGAGTACCGAAGGCCATCAGGAACAGGAAGCGCTGGATGCATTGGTGGCGTTGATCAACAACTACTTCGATGAGGGTGGTTGATAGTCAAAAGACCAAAAGATCGCAGCCTTCGGCAGCTCCTGCACTGGAATCCAGATCCCTGTAGGAGCTGCCGGAGGCTGCGATCTTTTTTTCAGCCCAGTGCGGTATCCATCACCATCATCAGACAAAACCCGATCAGCAAGCCAAGACTGGCCAGCTTGTCATGACCATGGCGGCGCGATTCCGGAATGACTTCGTGAGTCACCACCAGCAACATCGCCCCCGCCGCCAGCGCCAGCCCCAATGGCAATAACAGCTCCGCCAGACTGACCAGCCAGGCACAGAGCAGTGCAAACATCGGTTCGACCAGCCCTGACGCCGCACCGATCAAGAACGCCTTTACCCGCGACATCCCCGCCCCGGCCAGCACCAGCGCAATCACCAACCCCTCCGGCACATCCTGCAAGGCGATGCCCATCGCCAGACTGTCGGCATCCGGCATGCCGCCGCCAGCCGACACACCCACCGCCATGCCTTCCGGGATGTTGTGGGCAATGATGGCGAAGACGAACAGCCAGATTCGCGGCGGAATCACCGGGCGCTCAGGGGTACCGACAAGCATCTCCGGTGAGGCGCCGGACAGTTTCAGATCCACCAGATACAGAGCGAACGCACCGAGCATGATGCCGAAACAGATCAGCCCGCTGGAAGCCCACGGTGTCAGGCCCAGACTTTCGGCGGCGGCAATGCCCGGCACGATCAGCGAAAACGCGGTCGCCGCCAGCATCACCCCGGCGCCGAAACCCAGCAGCGTATCGCTGAGCCTCTGCGGCATGCGCCGGATCACCAGCACCGGTACCGCGCCAAGCGCCGTGCCAAGGGCGCAGATCGCGCCACCCTGCAAGGCCCGCGACAGCTTCGGCTGCAGATCGAGCCATTCCAGCCCGTGCGCCGCCAGCAACGTCATGCCCGCCAGCAGCAACAGCGACCCGACCGCGTAACGAAACATGCGCCCACCGCCAATCGCCAGTGTTTCAGTGCCCATAGTCAGCCCTGGATCGTTTTTATAGAAGACTTAAACCAGTGCAGCCTGATAGCGAGCAGCAACTTCCGGCCAATTGATCACGTTGTAGAACGCATTGATGTATTCCGGGCGACGGTTCTGATAACGCAGGTAGTAGGCGTGTTCCCAGACGTCGAGACCCAGTATCGGCGTGTTGCCGTTCATTAACGGACTATCCTGGTTGCCGCTGCTTTCCACGATCAGCTTTTTCTCGGGAGTGACGCTGAGCCAGGCCCAGCCACTGCCGAAACGGGTCAGTGCGGCTTTGGTGAAGGCTTCCTTGAAGCTGTCGAGACCGCCCAGCTGCTCCTCGATCGCCTTGGCCAGCACGCCGTCGGGCTTGCCGCCACCGTTGGGCACCATGACTTCCCAGAACAACGAATGGTTGGCATGCCCGCCACCCTGATTGATCACGGCCGCGCGGAGTTTTTCCGGCAACTGCTGAACGCTGGCGACCAGTTTTTCCACCGGCCATTCGGCGTACTCGGTGCCTTCGACGGCGGCATTGAGGTTGTTGATGTAGGTCTGGTGGTGCTTGGTGTAGTGAATCTCCATGGTTTGCGCATCGATGTGCGGTTCCAGGGCGTCGTAGGCGTACGGCAAGGCAGGCAAGGTAAAAGCCATTTCAGTGGACTCCATGATGATGTGAGGCTGACGCGCGGCGTGCGTTGCCGGTGTCCGGGTGCAGCAGGCGCTGGGTGCGCGGGTATTCGCCGTGCTCGCTGATGAAATTCAGCAGTTCGACGTAGGTCTTGCTGCTCTGGCGCAACGCCGCTTCCCGCAGGGCCGGGCGCAGGCGCTCGTCCTGCATGGTCTGCAATAGCCGCTGATGAATCGCACAGAGGTACTCGGCGCTCTCCTCCGGCTGATTCAGGCGCAAGTGCAGATCCGCCAGGTTGTGGTGGGAGATGACGCAGGCCGCCACCGCTTCATCGGCATCTGCCCAGCGCTCGAACAATACTTGCGCCAGCGCCAGGGCTTGCAGGTAAGCCTCGCGGGCATCAATCAGCTCGCCGAGCATGAAGCAGCGATTGGCCCGTTCGATCGTGCGTTTCCAGTGCTCCATGGTGAACCTCCAAAGCGGTTGCGGGGTTTACACGCCGCCGGCGGTGAGTTTCTCGGGGTTGAGCAACTCTTCCAGTTGGCTGCGGGACAGATCGGTATGTTCCAGCGCGACGTCGATCACCGGGCGCCCTTGTCTGTAAGCCTGCTTGGCGATTTCGGCGGCCTTCTGATAGCCGATGATCGGGTTGAGCGCGGTGACCAGAATCGGGTTGCGCGACAGCGCTTCCTTGAGCCGCGACTCGTTGACCTTGAAACTGGCAATCGCCTTGTCGCCGAGCAGACGACTGGCATTGGCCAGCAGTTCGATACTGCTCAGCAGGTTCTGGGCGATGATTGGCAGCATCACGTTCAGTTCGAAATTGCCCGACTGGCCGGCGATGGTGATCACCGAATCGTTGCCAATCACTTGTGCGGCGACCATGGCGGTGGCTTCCGGGATCACCGGGTTGACCTTGCCTGGCATAATCGAGGAGCCCGGTTGCAGGGCTTCCAGCTCGATTTCGCCGAGGCCGGCGAGCGGGCCGGAGTTCATCCAGCGCAGGTCGTTGGCAATTTTCATCAGCGACACGGCGGTGGCTTTGAGCTGGCCGGAGACGGCGACGGCGGTGTCTTGGGAGCCGATCAGCGCGAACAGATCCTTGCCCGGAGTGAATTGCACATTCGTCAGTTGGCTCAACTGGCGGCTGAAACGCGCAGCGAATTCCGGATGAGCATTGATCCCGGTGCCGACCGCCGTACCGCCCTGCGCCAGCGATTGCAGGCTCGGCAGCAAATCCTGCAGATGACCGATATTGGCCTTGAGCTGCTGCGCCCAGCCATTGAGCACCTGGCTCATGCGCACCGGCATTGCGTCCATCAAGTGCGTGCGGCCGGTTTTGACGTGGTGGTGCACCTGTTCGGCTTTGTTTTCGATGACCTGCACCAGGTGCAACAGCGCTGGCAGCAACTGTTCATGCAGGGCCAACGCCGCGCTGACGTGGATGGTGGTTGGAATGATGTCGTTGCTGCTCTGGCCGCAATTGACGTGATCGTTCGGGTTGACCGGCTCGCCAAGCAGACGGCTGGCAAGGTTGGCGATCACTTCGTTGGCATTCATGTTGGAACTGGTGCCGGAACCGGTCTGGAAGATATCCACCGGAAAATGCTGCATGAAATCGCCTTCGAGCAGGCCTTGCGCGGCATCGCTGATGGCTTTGCCCTGGCCGGCGCTGAGCTGGTTGAGTTCGACGTTGGCCCGCGCGGCGGCGGCTTTGGCGAGGATCAGCGCACGGATGAATTGAGTTGGCATCGGCTTGCCGCTGATCGGGAAGTTATCCACTGCGCGCTGGGTCTGCGCGCCGTAGAGAGCGTCCACCGGCACCTGCAGTTCGCCCATGCTGTCGCGCTCAATACGAGTCTTGGTCATCGGTAAATCCTTGGACTAATTCAATGAGAGGAATCGAGGGAAGCAACTCGCAGGTCGCCAGTTGCCAGGTGTAGCGCTGCCAGCGCTGGAGCCGGCAGTTGCACAGCGACAGGCGCTCCATTTCACGCAACGGGCGCCAGGCTTGATCGAGACACAGGCTGCGCCAGTGCCACGGCAAGGCGATGTCGCTGGCCGTGTCGAGCAGCAAACGGAAGGAGGTTTCAGCGATGGTCCACGGGGAAGTCGCCGTGCAGCAGGCCAGATAACGGCCTTCGGCCAGGTAATGTTCGATCAGGCGTGGTTCATCGGGATCCATCGCGCAACGGATCTGGCGACTCATCCAGCGCCAGCTTTCGAGGTATGGCTGGTCGTGCAAGGCAGAACTCATGATCCGGGACTCGTTCGGAGATGAGATTCATTATTAGATGATAATGAGAACCAAAACAAGAGTACCTTTGTAGGAGCTGCCGCAGGCTGCGATCTTTTGATTTTGCTTTCACACACAAGATCAAGAGATCGCAGCCTGCGGCAGCTCCTACAGGGAGGACATGAAAAAGGCGCGCCATCCGGGGGGATGGCGCGCCTTTTTTGTTGCCGCCGGGTTTTAGCTACCCGCGACAGTCATCCGCTCGATCAACACCGAACCCGTGCGAATATTGCTGCGCAGCTCCAGATCATTACCGACTGCAACGATCTGCTTGAACATGTCGCGCATATTGCCGGCGATGGTCACTTCCTGCACCGCGAACTGGATTTCGCCGTTCTCGACCCAGAAACCCGCCGCACCACGCGAATAATCGCCGGTGACCATGTTCAAGCCATGGCCCATCAACTCGGTAACCAACAAGCCACGGCCCATGCGCTTCAACAGCGCCGCCTGATCTTCATCACCGTGAGTGACGAACAGGTTGTGCACGCCACCCGCGTTGGCGGTGCTCGGCATGCCGAGTTTGCGCCCGGAGTACGTGCCGAGGATGTACGACACCAGCTCGCCTTTCTCGACGAACGGTTTGGCGTAGGTCGCCAGACCATCACCGTCGTAGGACGCACTGCCCATGGCGCGCATCAGATGCGGACGCTCATCGATGGTCAGCCATTCCGGGAACAGCTTCTGCCCCAGCGTGCCTTCGAGGAACGACGATTTGCGATACAGACTGCCGCCAGACACCGCCGACAGGAAGCTGCCGAACAAACCTCCCGCCAGTTCAGCGGAAAACAGCACCGGCACTTCGCAGGTTGGCACCGGACGCGCGCCCAGACGACTCGCGGCGCGTTGCGCGGCACGCTGACCGATGCTCACGGGATCCGCCAGCAGGCTGCCCTGACGATTGACGTCATACCAGTAATCGCGCTGCATCTGGCCATCGGCTTCGGCGATCATCACGCAGCTCAGGCTGTGCCGGGTCGACGCGTAACCGCCGATGAAACCGTGGCTGTTGCCATACACACGGCAGCCCTGATGGGTGCTGAGGGTGGTGCCGTCGGCGTTCTTGATTCGCGCATCGGCGTCGAACGCCGCGGCTTCGCAGAGCAACGCCTTCTCGATGGCCTGCTCTGGGGTGATGTCCCATTCGTGGAACAGATCGAAATCCTGCACATCCCTGGCCATCAGCGCGGCATCGGCGAGACCCGAGGCTTCGTCTTCAGAGGTGTGTTTGGCGATCGCCAGTGCGGCAGCGACGGTTTCGCGAATCGCGTCCGGACCGGTGGCGGAGGTGCTGGCCGAGCCTTTGCGCTGGCCGACATACAAGGTGATGCCAAAGCCCTGGTCGCGATTGAATTCGACCGTCTCGACCTCACGCTGACGCACCGACGTCGACAAACCCTGCTCCAGCGACACCGCGACTTCACAGGCGCTGGCGCCCTGACGCTTGGCTTCGGCGATGATCTGCTCGACCTGCTCCTGCAGTGCCGGCAATGCTTGCGGGCCGACGCTTTGAACTGCACTCATGCTCATCTCCACTCAAATTCTGCTTTCGGCTGGGGTCATCGAGCGACCGGGCCGGACAAGCGGCCCCCGACTGGTTATCATGGCGGCGTTTCTTTGCGGACTGCCACCATGGTTGATTCTTACGACGACTCCCTCGATACGGGAGAAAAAAGCAAATCTCAGGTCAAACGCGAGCTGCATGCTCTGGTTGACCTTGGCGAGCGCCTTACAACACTCAAGCCCGACTTGCAGGCAAAACTGCCATTGACCGACGCCTTGCGCCGGGCCTTGGCCGATGCGCCGAAGCACACCGCGAACATCGCGCGTAAACGCCACCTGCAGTTCATCGGCAAACTGATGCGCGATCAGGACACTGACGCGATTCTGGTCCTGCTCGATCAACTCGATGCCTCCACCCGTCAGTACAACGAGCGTTTCCACAACCTCGAACGCTGGCGTGACCGCCTGATCGCCGGTGACGATGCCGTGCTGGAGAAATTCGTCGTCGAATACCCGGACGCCGATCGCCAGCAACTGCGTTCCCTGATCCGTCAGGCTCAGCACGAGGTTGCACACAACAAACCTCCTGCTTCCAGCCGCAAGATCTTTAAGTACATCCGTGAGCTGGACGATACCCAACGCGGTCTGCGTTGATACTCGCCCTGTAGGAGCTGCCACAGGCTGCGATCTTTTGATCTTGAAAAAGCAAAGATCGCAGCCTGCGGCAGCTCCTACAGCTGGTTTATTTATGCGCCCGTGCCACCCACGGTAATCGCATCGATCTTCAGCGTCGGCTGACCGACACCCACCGGCACCGACTGCCCGTCCTTGCCGCACGTGCCCACACCGCTGTCCAGCGCCAGATCGTTACCGACCATCGACACCCGGCTCATCGCCTCGGGGCCGTTGCCGATCAACGTCGCGCCCTTGACCGGCGCGGTGATCTTGCCATCCTCGATCAGGTACGCCTCGCTGGTGGAGAACACGAACTTGCCGCTGGTGATGTCGACCTGACCGCCGCCAAGGTTGGCGCAGTAGATGCCCTTTTTCACCGAGGCGATGATTTCCGCCGGATCGCTCTCGCCTCCGAGCATGTAGGTGTTGGTCATGCGCGGCATCGGCAGATGCGCGTAGGACTCGCGACGACCGTTGCCGGTACGGGCCACGCCCATCAGGCGCGCGTTGAGTTTGTCCTGCATGTAACCCTTGAGCACGCCGTTCTCGATCAGCGTGGTGCACTCGGTCGGGGTGCCTTCGTCGTCGACGCTCAGCGAGCCGCGACGACCACTCAACGTGCCGTCATCGACAATGGTGCAGAGCTTGGAGGCAACCATTTCGCCCATGCGCCCGCTGTAGGCCGAACTGCCCTTGCGGTTGAAATCGCCTTCCAGACCATGACCGACCGCTTCGTGCAGGAGCACGCCGGACCAGCCCGAACCGAGGACGACAGGCAAGGTGCCGGCCGGTGCCGGAATCGCTTCCAGATTGACCAGCGCCTGACGCAGCGCTTCACGGGCGTAGCCCATGGCGCGGTCTTCGGCGAGGAAGTAACGATAGTCGGTTCGCCCGCCGCCGCCATGTCCGCCGCGCTCGCGACGGCCATTCTGCTCGACGATCACGCTGACGTTGAAACGCACCAGCGGACGCACGTCAGCGGCCAGGCCACCGTCAGTGGACGCCACCAGAATCCGTTCCCAGACCCCGGCCATGCTCACGCTGACCTGCTGAATCCGTGGATCGAGGGCGCGGGTGGCGACGTCGATGCGCTTGAGCAGCTCGACTTTCTCGGCGCGGCTCAGCACTTCCAGCGGGTTGTCCGGCGCGTACAGCTGTGCGACATCCTGAGTGCTGAATGCCTGCACCGTGCCGTTCTGCCCGGCGCGGGAAATCGAACGCGCAGCACGCGCCGCCGCACCAAGGGCTTCAAGGGTGATCGCGTTGCTGTAGGCAAAACCGGTTTTCTCGCCGGACTGCGCACGCACGCCAACACCCTGGTCGAGGTTGAAGCTGCCTTCCTTGACGATACCGTCTTCCAGCGACCACGATTCGGAGATCTGGCCCTGGAAATACAGATCGGCAGCATCAATGCCCGGGCCGGCCAGATCGCCGAGCACACCTTGCAGGCTCTCGATGGTCACGCCGCCGGGCGCCAACAGGTGATCACTGACTGAGGACAACAACTCGCTCATAGGTTTACGCCTTAAATTCATGTTCTGAAGCAGGCCGCTGGGCGCCCTGCGAGAAAAACCGCCGATGATTCGTCACCGGCATTCGCGCCCTGATAGACGCTTGTTCATCACTGTCGCGTGCGGCCAGCAAAACCGCTTCGCCTTGATCCTGATGCGCCAGCACCCGGCCCCACGGATCGATAATCGCCGCATGACCGAAGGTCTCACGCGGTCCCGGGTGGGTCCCGCCCTGTGCTGCCGCCAATACGTAACACTGGGTCTCGATGGCCCGGGCGCGAATCAGCACGTCCCAATGCGCCGCACCGGTCACTGCGGTGAAGGCCGATGGGGCGGTAATCAACTCGGCCCCGGCAGCGCGCAATTCGCTGTACAGCTCCGGAAAGCGCAGGTCGTAGCATACGGTCAGGCCAACTCGGCCAACCGGCGTGTCCGCGACCACCACGCCACTGCCATAAGCATAGTCATCGGATTCACGGTACCGCCCGCGATTGTCCGCCACATCGACATCGAACAGGTGCAGCTTGTCATACCGCGCCACGGTTTCACCCTGATCGTTGACCAGCAGCGAACAGGCGTGGGACTTGGCGTCCGGTTGCCCGAGCGGTGGCAACGGCAACGTGCCGGCCACTATCCATAACTTGAGGTCGCGGGCGGTCTGTTTCAACCATGGCAGGATCGGCCCTTCGCCGAGCGCTTCGGCGCGGCCGATATCGGCGATGTCGCGACGGCCCATGGCCGCGAAGTTTTCCGGCAGCACTGCCAGCTTCGCGCCGCTGGCCGCAGCCTGTTCGAGCAGACGTCGAGCCTGCGCCAGATTGGCCAGCACATCGCTCTGGCTGACCATTTGAATCACCGCTAAAGACATGGCCGCTTCCTGACAGGGAGTCCACTTATCACTGTAGGAGCTGCCGCAGGCTGCGATCTTTTGATTTTGCTTTTAAAAACCAGATCAAAAGATCGCAGCCTGCGGCAGCTCCTACACGGGGGAAAGCCTCATGCTACTCAAAAAGGCTTGTCGAAGGTGATTTTCGGCTCTTTCCACGGGCCTTTGACGGTGTACTTGACGCTGGCGAAGCGCGCCACACGGTCGCCGATCAGCTTGTCGATCAGGAACAACGCCCCGCCGACCGCCGGCGCGCCGACGATCAACGCGGCAATCGGCAGGTTGTTGGTCACCGGCAAGGTCACCAGCAATTTGGCGTCGACCTGATCGCCGACCAGATCCAGCGTACCGTCCAGCTCAAGATTGCTCGAAGGACCGGTCAGACGAATCGGCTCGCGGGTGACATACACGCCGTTATTCGCCACCAACAGGCCCTTGACCCGATCGTAGCTCAAGCCTTTGCCGAACAAATCGGAGAAGTCCAGACGCAGGCGACGGCCGATGGAGTTGAAGTTGAGCAGGCCAAACACCCGCAACGCCTGCGCGCCGCCCTCCACTTCAACGAACTGACCTTTGTTGAGCGAAGCATCCAGCGTGCCGGAGAAACGCTTGGTCGCCAGCCATGCCGGCGAGCCCGGCCAGCGGCCATCGACATCCATGTGAAATTCTTCACTGGTCACGCTCGGCGCAAAGCCCCAGCCCTTGAGCACATCGGCGAGGTTCTTGCCGCTGATCCGGCCCTTGAACCAGCTGTTGGTCGAACCCGGCGCTCCTTCCCAACCACCATTGCCCTGCAACAGGATGCCCTTGAGGCCCATGTCGAGGTTATTCAGGACGATGCCTTTGGCTGTCGGGCGGACCTTCAGCGACCAGCCGCCAACCAGATCCTGGCCCAGAAACAACTGATTGATGGTGATATCCAGCGCGGGAATCTTCGTCGGGTCGACCGAAACCAGCGGATCAGGCGAATTCTCGTCCGCCTGCACCGTCGGATCCGGCGCCGGCAAGCGCACGTATTGCAGATTGACCGCGATCGGCGCGCCCTTGACATCGGGCAGGCTGGCCGAACCCTTGGCCTGCTGACTATCGAGTGCCAGATTCCACGCCCACGGCTTGCGATAGACCTGAACCGCGGCCTGATCCAGCGTGGAGCCGAATGCGGTGAGCTTGCCCACCTTGAAGTCGGCACTGTTGAGCAGTTGTTTGGCACTGCCGCCCGGATCGTTGCCAGCGTATTTGCCGAGCAGATCCTGCCACGGCGCGACGTCCAGCTCCGACAGCACACCGCGAATGCGCAAGCCCTTGGCATTCGGCAGTACGGCGTCGCCGGTTCCTAGAAACAGCTCACCGCGACCATCGGCGATATTGCTCGGCGGCGCGGCGAAGATGAAGCTCGCCAGTTGATCGTAGTTGACCCAGTAACGCCGCTCCGGTCCCTGCAGCGTCATGCGGAACACCGTGTCACGACCCTGCTCGGCCGACATGCCGAACGGCGCCGGCAGATCCACCGCGACGCCTTTCATGCTGGAACTGACGATGAGCTGACTGTCGGTGCCGTCGAGGTTGACCTGCAACTGATAGGGAATGGTCCCGGACACCGGCAATGGCTGAGTCACGCCCAGCCAGTCCGTGAGTTTCTTGACTTCGACCTGCCCGGAAGCCGCGACCCGAGTCTTGATTTTATTGGCGCTGCCATCGGCAAAAATCTGTGCGGTCACGGGCTTGTCGAAAGCCCTCGCGGCGATGTTCTGCCCGCTCAAACCCTTGGCGCTGTCGAAGCGGAAATCGCCCTTGAGTTGACTCAGTTCCAGCTTCGGCTCAGCCAGTTTCAAGCGCGCATTGGCGGTCTTGAAGTCAACGAGGATCTTCGGCAGATCGCCCTTTTCCAGCGGAATGTCGAGTTTGACCTTGCCCTGCAGATCGCCCTCACCTTCCCAGCCGGCAAAGGTTTCGCCAGTGCCAATCGGCGCAGTCTGCAGAATCTTCAGCCCGTCGCCCAACCCGCCGGCAAACCCGCCGTCGAGGAACATGTGGGTAGGTTGCCCGGCTGGCACATGGGGAATGCTGACGAAAACATTGCTGACCTGGGTGTCGAACAACTGGCCCTTGTCGGCCACGATGCGCACGCCGCTGTCTTCGATGAACACGTCGCCGCTGACCTTGCTCACGTGCGGCCAACCCGGCTGGAACGCCAGCTCGGCGTCATGCACCTTGAAGAACAGGCTGATGCTGCGATCCGAGTCCTTGGCGTTTTTGCTCAGCGAACCCTGGTACTGGAAGAACCCCTGATCCACGGCGCCCTTGAGGATCGCCGTACGCAGCCACTCGTCGAGGGCCGGGCTCAAGACTTCGGGCAGGTATTTGGCGGTGTAGCGACCGTCGCCATCGACCAGCCCGACGCGCAGGTCCATGTAGTCTTCCTGGCTATGATCGAAGTGCAGGCGGATCAGGAAGTCGCCGGCAATCTTGCCCTCTTCGCCCAATACTTTCAGGTAAGGCGCGATCAGGGTGAAACCTTCTTTGTCGAGCTTCCACGTCAGTCGGGCATTGGCCTGAATGTATTGCCATGGCTTGGCGAAGATCGGGTCGAGGTGCAGGACGAAATCCTTGCTGTCCAGGCGCAACTCGCCGCCGTCGAGGTTGCCGCTGAGACTGCCACTGACGTTTCGCGCCGCCGGGGCACCGTGATAGGCATCGAAACCGACATTATCGAGGTTGGCAGCGAAGCCGAACTTCGAGCCGTCGGTGGCATTGGGACGAAAATCCAGCAGCACGTTGCGCAGTCCACCCGTCACCTTCAGGTGGTCGACGACCGTGGCGACGTTTTCGGGCAACGGCCCCAGCGCATTGAGCAACGGCGTGATCGGTGTCAGGTCGAGGCGGTCGGCCTGCAAGTGCCACAACTCATCGGTTTTATCGGTGGCCACCGTCTGCTTGAGCTGCACATGGGATTCCCAGCGGGTCTCGCCGAAGTTCATCGCCAGCGAATCGAGAGTGACAATCGCGCCCTCGTCATCCCGCTGGTAATAGCCGTTGAGCGCCAGATTGCTGATTTTGATCGGCTTGCGCTCGGCATAAGCGCCAGTCACCTGCGGTGCGTTCAAGCGGATGGCGGCGCTTTGCAGAGCGCCGTCGTTCCAGTTCACCCACAGCTCGCCGCCAGCCTTGATCTCGGAAAAATTCCACTGTTGGGTCACACGCTCCGGCAGCCACTTCGACCAGTCGCTTTGCGGCAGGCTGACATAACCGTCAACCGAACTGTTGCGCAATTGAGAGGGGCGAATCCGTGTACGCAGGCTCATCGCTACCGGTTGCCCATCGGGCAAGGTCAGACGAGCATCAAGACGCTGACGGCTGCTGCCGGTTTTCAGATTGAGGCCAACATAAGTAAAGGTCATCGGCGCCTGATCCAGCGGCTGCACGGTCACCTGACTGTCGAGCACCGACAGTTGCTGAACCATCTGCGAGCGCTTGAACAATTGTTCGGGATCAAGCGGCTGGTCGTTCTGCACCGGCAAGCCTTCCAGCGCCCAGGTGCCATCCTGCGCTTCCTTGACGCTGATCTTCAGGCCGTTCAGTTCCAGGTGGGCGATGCGGACTTCGCGCGCCAGCAGACTGGCCCAGAGATCAGGTACCACGCGCACCCGATCCAGGCGCAAGGCATTGGCGCCGTCACCAACCATCACATCATGGGCCAGCAGAATCGGCGCGAAGCCGCTCCAGTTGCCTTCCAGTTCGCCGATCTGCAACGGCATGCCGAGTGCGGCGGTGGCCTTGTCTTCGATATCGGTGCGGTATTCCGCCACCAGCGGCGTCAGTTCCCGACCGAGGCTGACGTACAACGCCATCAACACCAGAAGCAACGCGCACAGGCCCAGCCCCCAGCGGGTCAGTGCGGCCAAAATGCGTGTCAGACGCTCCATGTCAGTTGGCTCCCATGGCAAAAAAACTACTAAAAGCTGAGGCCAGCCGTTGTGGATTAAATGTGCTGCAGGGGTTCAGAGCAGCACCACGTCATATTGTTCCTGGGAATACATGGTTTCGACCTGAAAGCGGATGGTGCGGCCGATGAACCCTTCAAGTTCGGCGACATTACCCGACTCTTCGTCGAGCAGCCGATCCACTACTTTCTGGTTCGCCAGTACCCGATACCCCTCGGCCTGATAGGCGCGGGCTTCACGCAGAATCTCGCGGAAAATCTCGTAACAGATGGTTTCCGGGGTCTTCAGCTTGCCCCGGCCCTGACAACTGCTGCACGGCTCGCACAGCACTTGCTCAAGGCTCTCGCGGGTGCGTTTGCGGGTCATCTGCACCAGGCCCAACTCGGTGATGCCGATGATGTTGGTCTTGGCGTGATCACGTTCGAGCTGTTTTTCCAGGGTACGCAGAACCTGGCGCTGGTGCTCTTCATCTTCCATGTCGATGAAGTCGATGATGATGATCCCGCCCAGATTGCGCAGGCGCATCTGCCGGGCAATCGCGGTGGCGGCCTCGAGGTTGGTTTTGAAAATGGTTTCTTCAAGGTTGCGATGACCGACGAACGCGCCGGTGTTGACGTCGATGGTGGTCATGGCTTCCGCCGGATCGACCACCAGATAGCCGCCGGACTTGAGCGGCACTTTGCGCTCGAGGGCTTTCTGGATCTCGTCTTCGACGCCATACAGGTCGAAAATCGGTCGTTCGCCCGGATAGTGTTCCAGACGATCGGCGATTTCCGGCATCAGTTCGGCGACAAACTGCGTGGTTTTCTGAAAAGTTTCCCGGGAGTCGATGCGGATCTTCTCGATCTTCGGGCTGACCAGATCGCGCAAGGTGCGCAAGGCCAGGCCGAGGTCTTCATAAATCACACTCGGTGCGCCGATGGTCTGGATCTGCGCATTGATCTGATCCCACAGGCGCCGCAGGTAGCGGATGTCCATGAGGATCTCATCGGCCCCGGCACCTTCGGCGGCGGTACGCAGAATGAAGCCACCGGCCTCTTTGATTCCTTCCTTGGCCACACAATCGCTGACCACCTGCTTGAGGCGTTCGCGCTCGGCTTCGTCTTCGATCTTCAGGGAAATGCCGACATGGGCGGTGCGTGGCATGTACACCAGATAACGCGACGGAATCGACAACTGAGTCGTCAGTCGCGCACCTTTCGAGCCGATCGGGTCCTTGGTCACCTGCACCACCAGGCTCTGCCCTTCGTGCACCAGCGCGCTGATGCTTTCTACCGCCGGGCCTTCGCGCAGGGAAATTTCCGAGGCATGAATGAACGCGGCGCGATCCAGACCGATATCGACGAACGCCGCCTGCATGCCCGGCAGCACACGGACAATCTTGCCTTTATAGATGTTGCCGACGATCCCGCGTTTTTGCGTGCGCTCAACGTGGACTTCTTGCAGCACACCGTTTTCGACCACCGCCACGCGCGATTCCATCGGCGTGATGTTGATCAGAATCTCTTCACTCATGGCAGGGTCTCGTTCAGGCGTGTTCACGATAATGGCCGCATCTTGATTCGTACGACGCTCATTGCGCGTTCAGGTTTTGCCAACAGGGTATGCCGAAATGGCCCAACAGTTCTGCGGTTTCGCAAACCGGCAGCCCGACCACCGCCGAATAGCTGCCATTGAGGCCTGCGACAAACACCGCGCCGAGGCCCTGAATGCCATAACCGCCGGCCTTGTCCCGGGGTTCGCCACTGGCCCAGTAGGCCGCAGCCTCTTCGCGGCTGATCGGACGGAACCGCACCAGACTGCGCGCCACGCGCGACTCGCAACGCTGGCCTTCAAGCACGGCGATGGCGGTCAGCACCTCATGCTCCTTGCCGGACAACATCATCAGCATGGCGCATGCGTCGGCTTCGTCCACCGGTTTGCCAAGAATTTTGCCGTCGAGCACCACCGCGGTGTCCGCGCCCAGAACGCAAAACGCCGCGTCGGCCGCCAGCGTGCGCCGACCGGCCTCGGCCTTGCCACGCGCAAGGCGTTCGACATAGGCCGCTGGCGATTCTTCGGGGAGCGGGGTTTCATCGATGTCCGCACTGATGGCGGAGAACGGCACGCCGATCTGCGTGAGCAACTCACGCCGACGCGGCGAACCAGAGGCGAGGTAAAGCGGCTTCATCAAGACATCTCCCTTGTCGAGGTGCGGGCACATGCCTGACCGAATCAGTTGATTTTGTAGCGCCGGCGCAATCCACGCAAAGCGAAGCTGACCCAAGGCCAGAGCAAGGCACTGACCAGTGCCGGCAGTACCAGCGCCAGAGTGGGCTGACGGTTGCCGGTCAAGGCGCTGAGCCACAGCTGCACCAGTTGAGCGAGGCCGAAGATCACCAGGATCACCAGGCACTGCTGCCACATCGGGAACATCCGCAGACGCTGCTGCAACGACAGCACGAGGAAGGTGATCAGCGTCAGGATCAAGGCATTCTGGCCAAGCAGATCGCCCTGCAGCACGTCTTCGGCCAGCCCCAGGCAGAACGCGGTGACCATGCCGACCGTATGCGGCATGTACAACGCCCAGAAGGTCAGCAGCAACGCCAGCCAGAGTGGACGCAGGATTTCCATGAACATCGGCAGCGGTGAAACGCTGAGCAGGATGCCGACGACAAACGTCAGCCAGACAATCCAGCCGTTACGCGAAGCTGTAGCGCCGACCATTATTCTTGTCTCCCGGTGTTGGCTGGCGCAGTGGCGGGCGGTTTCGCCGCCGGGCGCGCAGCAGGCTGGGATGCCGGCGGCTTGCTCGCCGCCGCGGGCTTGGCCGCAGGTTTGGCCGGCGTGGTGCTGGCCGCAGCAGCTGGCGCTGGAGCGGTCGGCGTAGCTGGCGTTGCCGCCGCTGCCGGTGTGTTGACGACTTTCGGCACCGTGGCTGGAAGCATCGGGCCGCCGCCCTGCGCATCGAGATTTTCCTGGGCCTGCGCCGCATCGTTGGCGCGTTCTTCGGCAGTGCGGTTGTCGCTGAATACCAGCAGCAGATAACGGCTGCGGTTCAACGCAGCGGTCGGCACCGCACGAACAATCGCGAACGGCTGGCCGGAGTCGTGGATGACTTCCTTGACCGTCGCCACCGGATAACCGGCCGGGAAACGCTGACCCAGGCCGGAGCTGACCAGCAGATCGCCTTCCTTGATGTCGGCGGTATCGGCAACATGCCGCAGCTCCAGACGTTCCGGGTTGCCGGTGCCGCTGGCAATCGCCCGCAGACCGTTACGGTTCACCTGCACAGGAATGCTGTGAGTGGTGTCGGTCAGCAGCAGCACCCGGGAGGTGTACGGCATCAACTCGACCACCTGGCCCATCAGGCCGCGTGCATCGAGCACCGGCTGACCGAGCACTACGCCATCGCGCTCACCTTTATTGATGATGATGCGATGGGTGAAGGGATTGGGGTCCATGCCGATCAACTCGGCCACTTCGACCTTTTCGTTGACCAGTGCGGAGGAATTGAGCAACTCGCGCAGCCGCACGTTCTGCTCGGTGAGGGCGGCAAGCTTCTGCATGCGGCCCTGCAACAGCAGGTTCTCGGTCTTGAGTTTTTCGTTTTCGGCGACAAGCTCGGTGCGGCTGCCGAACTGACTGGCGATGCCTTCCCACAGCCGTCCGGGCAGGTCGGTGATCCAGTAGGCGTCCATCAACACCAGCGACGCTTGTTTGCGCGCGGGTTTGAGCAGGTCGAAGCGGGCATCGACCACCATCAGCGCGACCGACAGCACGGCCAGCACCAACAGGCGCACACCCAACGAAGGGCCTTTGGCGAAAAGCGGTTTAATAAGCCGCTCCTCCCAGGCAAATGTTCTGTTTATTCATACGGCATCAAACCGGCCTGGATGAAGACTGACAGAAGATAAACGCCAACAGGCAGCACTGCAAAGTGCTGCCTGTGCGCTCACCCACGTATTGCAAACCGGCGATTATTCGCTGGAGAGCAGGTCCATGGTGTGCTTGTCCATCATTTCCAATGCACGGCCACCGCCGCGAGCAACGCAGGTCAGCGGGTCTTCGGCAACGATCACCGGCAGACCGGTTTCCTGGGCCAGCAACTTGTCGAGGTCACGCAGCAGCGCGCCACCACCGGTCAGCACCAGACCACGCTCGGCGATGTCGGAAGCCAGTTCCGGCGGCGATTGCTCCAGTGCGCTTTTCACCGCCTGAACGATGGTAGCCAGGGACTCTTGCAGAGCTTCCAGCACTTCGTTGGAGTTCAGGGTGAATGCGCGTGGAACGCCTTCGGCCAGGTTGCGACCGCGAACGTCGACTTCGCGAACTTCGCCGCCCGGGTAGGCCGTACCGATTTCCTGCTTGATGCGCTCGGCAGTCGATTCACCGATCAGGCTGCCGTAGTTGCGGCGCACATAGGTGATGATCGCTTCGTCGAAGCGGTCGCCGCCAACGCGGACGGATTCGGCATAGACCACACCGTTCAGGGAGATCAGCGCGATTTCAGTGGTACCACCACCGATATCGACGACCATCGAACCGCGTGCTTCTTCAACCGGCAGGCCGGCACCGATCGCAGCCGCCATCGGCTCTTCGATCAGGAACACTTCACGGGCACCGGCACCAAGGGCCGATTCACGGATGGCACGACGCTCAACCTGGGTGGATTTGCATGGAACGCAGATCAGCACACGAGGGCTGGGCTGCAGAAAGCTGTTTTCGTGAACCTTGTTGATAAAGTATTGCAGCATCTTTTCGCAGACGCTGAAGTCAGCGATCACGCCGTCCTTCATCGGACGAATGGCAGCAATGTTGCCCGGCGTACGGCCGAGCATGCGCTTGGCTTCGGTGCCGACAGCGACGACACTTTTCTGGTTACCGTGTGTCCGAATGGCCACAACCGATGGCTCATTCAGGACGATACCGCGCTCGCGCACGTAAATAAGGGTGTTGGCAGTGCCCAGGTCAATGGAAAGATCGCTGGAAAACATGCCACGCAGTTTCTTGAACATGGGAAAGGGACCCTAGGCAACGCGTGGGTAAAAAAGTGCGGCAAACTCTAACAACGACAGGGATTTTGGGCAAGGCGCCAATATGTTAAATTGGCCGCTTTTCTGTGCACCAAGCCCCACAATCGCGGCCTTATGACCGTAGAAGTGCGGTAGTGTTCCGACAATCTAACACACGGACGCCGTCCGTTCTGTTTTCCACTGGAGAATCCCGATGGCGCTAGAACGCTCCGACGTGGAAAAAATCGCACATCTGGCCTGCCTTGGCCTGAATGATGCCGATCTTCCGCATATTACTTCCGCCCTCAACAGCATTCTCGGGCTGGTCGACGAAATGCAGGCCGTCGATACCGACGGTATCGAGCCTTTGGCCCACCCGCTGGAAGCCAGTCAGCGCCTGCGCGCCGACGTCGTGACCGAGACCAATCATCGCGAGGCCTATCAGTCCATCGCACCAGCGGTCGAAAACGGCCTGTATCTGGTTCCGAAAGTCATCGACTAAAGGGAAAGAGCCTGCAATGCATCAAATGACTCTGGCCGAGATCGCCCGCGGTCTCGCCGATAAAAAGTTTTCCTCCGAAGAGCTGACCAAAGTCCTGCTGGCGCGTATTACCCAGCTCGATCCGCAGCTCAACAGTTTCATCAGCCTCACCGAAGAGCTGGCACTCGAGCAGGCGAAAGCCGCCGACGCGCGCCGGGCCAACGGTGAGAGCGGCGCCCTGCTCGGTGCGCCGATAGCCCACAAGGACCTGTTCTGCACCCAGAGCATCCGCACCAGTTGCGGCTCGAAGATGCTCGACAACTTCAAGGCGCCGTACGACGCCACCGTGGTTGCGAAACTGGCCGCAGCCGGCGCCGTGACCCTGGGCAAGACCAACATGGACGAATTCGCCATGGGTTCGGCCAACGAGTCGAGCTGGTACGGCGCGGTGAAAAACCCGTGGAACCTGGAACACGTGCCGGGCGGTTCGTCCGGTGGTTCGGCGGCGGCAGTCGCCGCTCGTCTGTTGCCGGCGGCCACGGCCACCGACACCGGTGGTTCGATCCGTCAGCCCGCTGCATTCACCAACCTCACTGGCCTGAAGCCGACCTACGGTCGTGTTTCGCGCTGGGGCATGATCGCTTACGCCTCCAGCCTCGATCAGGGCGGCCCGTTGGCGCGCACGGCCGAAGACTGCGCAATTTTGTTGCAAGGTATGGCCGGGTTCGATCAGAACGACTCCACCAGCATCGATGAGCCGGTTCCGGATTACTCCGCCAGCCTCAACACTTCGCTGCAGGGCCTGCGCATCGGCGTGCCGAAGGAATATTTCAGCGCCGGTCTCGACCCGCGCATCGCCGAACTGATCCAGAACAGCATCCAGGAGCTGCAGAAGCTCGGTGCCGTTATCAAGGAAATCAGCCTGCCGAACATGCAGCACGCGATTCCTGCGTACTACGTGATCGCCCCGGCCGAAGCTTCCTCGAACCTGTCGCGTTTCGACGGCGTGCGCTTCGGCCATCGCTGCGAGAACCCGGAAAACCTGATCGACCTGTACAAGCGCTCCCGTGGCGAAGGCTTCGGACCGGAAGTGCAGCGCCGGATCATGGTCGGTGCCTACGCGCTGTCCGCCGGTTACTACGACGCCTACTACCTGAAAGCGCAGAAAATCCGTCGTCTGGTGAAAAACGACTTCATGGCAGCCTTTAATGAAGTCGACATCATCCTCGGCCCGACCACGCCGAACCCGGCCTGGAAGCTCGGCGCGAAGAACAGCGACCCGGTCGCTGCCTATCTGGAAGACGTCTACACCATCACCGCCAACCTCGCGGGCCTGCCGGGTCTGTCGATGCCGGCCGGTTTTGTCGACGGTCTGCCGGTGGGCGTGCAGTTGCTCGCGCCGTATTTCCAGGAAGGTCGCCTGTTGAACGTTGCCCACCAGTATCAGTTACACACTGACTGGCACACCCGCACCCCAACCGGCTTCTGAGGAGACACACATGCAATGGGAAGTCGTTATCGGGCTGGAGATTCACACTCAGCTCACTACCCGGTCGAAAATCTTTTCCGGTAGTTCCACCCAGTTCGGCTCCGAGCCGAACACCCAGGCCAGCCTGATCGACCTGGGCATGCCCGGCGTGTTGCCGGTGCTGAACCAGGAAGCGGTGCGCATGGCGGTGATGTTCGGTCTGGCGATTGACGCCGAGATCGGTCAGCACAACGTGTTCGCCCGTAAAAACTACTTCTACCCGGATCTGCCGAAGGGCTACCAGATCAGCCAGATGGAGTTGCCGATTGTCGGCAAGGGCCACCTGGACATCGCGCTGGAAGACGGCACCGTCAAACGTGTCGGCATCACCCGCGCGCACCTGGAAGAAGACGCCGGCAAGAGCCTGCACGAAGAATTCAACGGTGCCACCGGCATCGACCTGAACCGTGCCGGCACGCCGCTGCTGGAAATCGTTTCCGAGCCGGACATGCGCAGCGCCAAGGAAGCTGTGGCTTATGTCAAGGCGATCCACGCGCTGGTGCGTTACCTGGGCATCTGCGACGGCAACATGGCCGAAGGTTCGCTGCGTTGCGACTGCAACGTCTCGGTTCGCCCGAAAGGCCAGGTCGAGTTCGGCACCCGCTGCGAGATCAAGAACGTCAACTCGTTCCGCTTTATCGAGAAGGCGATCAACTCCGAGATCCAGCGTCAGATCGAGCTGATCGAAGACGGCGGCAAAGTGATCCAGCAGACCCGTCTGTACGATCCGAACAAGGACGAGACCCGTCCGATGCGCTCCAAAGAGGAAGCCAACGACTACCGTTACTTCCCCGATCCGGACCTGCTGCCGGTGGTCATCGAAGAGTCGTTCCTCGGCGAGGTGCGCGCCACCCTGCCGGAACTGCCACCGCAAAAACGCGAGCGCTTCCAGAGCCAGTTCGGTCTGTCGGCCTACGACGCCAACGTGCTGGCCACCAGCCGTGAGCAAGCGGACTACTTCGAGAAGGTCGCAGCCATCGGCGGCGACGCCAAACTGGCGGCGAACTGGGTGATGGTCGAGTTGGGCAGCCTGCTCAACAAGCAAGGCCTGGACATCGACGAGTCGCCGGTTTCCGCTGAACTGTTGGGCGGCATGCTGCAGCGCATCAAGGACAACACCATCTCTGGCAAGATCGCCAAAGTGGTGTTCGAAGCGATGGCCAACGGCGAAGGCACGGCGGACGAGATCATCGACAAGCGCGGTCTGAAGCAAGTGACCGACAGCGGCGCGATCTCCGCGGTACTGGACGAAATGCTCGCGGCCAACGCCGAGCAGGTCGAGCAATACCGTGCGGCAGACGAAGCCAAACGCGGCAAGATGTTCGGCTTCTTCGTCGGTCAGGCCATGAAGGCTTCGAAAGGCAAAGCCAACCCGCAGCAAGTGAACGAACTGCTGAAAAGCAAGCTCGAAGGCTGATGAAAATGGGGCCAGACCTGAAGCCTGGCTCCATCCCCTGTGGGAACAATCTTCTATGGCAAGAGGTTTTTTGTGGTGAGGGGATTTATCCCCGATGGGCTGCGAAGCTGCCCCAATTCTTCTGTATCTGGAATTTGGGGGCGCTGCGCGCCCCATCGGGGATAAATCCCCTCGCCACAGAAGCTGATCTCCAAATTGGATTGTTTCCACATTTGTTTTGTGGAGCCTTTGAATGAAACGCCTGCTCGGCGCCTGCGCCCTGCTCTCTCTGCTGGCTGGTTGCGCCAGCAACGACATCATCGACCCGCACGGTTACGACCAGACCGGCGTCGCCTCTTATTACGGTGCCAAGCACCACGGTAAACGCACCGCCAGCGGCGAAGCGTTCAACCAGAATTCCCTGACCGCCGCCCATCGCCAGCTACCCTTCGGCACCCGGGTGAAGGTCACCAACCTGAAAAACGATGAATCCGTCGTGGTCCGTATCAATGACCGCGGCCCGCACACACGCGGGCGCCTGATCGACGTGTCTCGCGAGGCCGCCGAACAGCTCGGCATGTTGCGCAGCGGCACCGCACGGGTTCGCGTGCAGGCCCTCGACTGATGGAGCGCTGACCATTTTCGGATTAGCCGATTTACCCCTGATCAGCGTGATCGAACTGCTCGCGGGTCTGTGCCTGCTGATCTTCGGTGCCGAACTGATGGTACGTGCGGCGGTGCGCCTGGCGGCGCGTCTGCATGTACGGCCGCTGATCATCGGCCTGACCATCGTCGCCCTCGGCAGCAGTGCGCCACAAATGGCCGTCAGCCTGCAAGCCGCATTGGCGCACAACCCCGACATCGCAGTCGGCAGCGTGGTCGGCAGCAGCATCTTCAATATCCTCGTGACCCTCGGCCTGTCGGCACTGATCATTCCGCTGCGGGTCTCGCGGCAACTGGTGCGCCTGGATATTCCATTGATGATCGGCGCCAGCCTGCTGGTATTCGTATTGGCGTGGAACGAAGAAATCGGGCGTTTCGACGGCATCCTGTTGTTGGCCGCATTAGCGCTGTATCTCGGCTTATTGTTGCGCCAGTCACGGCACTCGACGCGGCCGCATACAGAGCGAGTTGAAACACCCCAAACGTCGTGGATCGGCAGTTCTCTGATGATCGTCGTCGGTTTGGCGATGCTGGTATTTGCCGGGCACCTTTTGCTCGGAGCTGCCGTGGTGGTAGCAACTGATCTTGGATTTTCCGAGCGCGTCATTGGCCTGACCGTCGTCGCTGTCGGCACCTCCCTGCCGGAACTGGCCACTTCGCTGATCGCCGCACTGCGCGGACAACGGGATATTGCCGTCGGCAACGTGATCGGCGCCAACCTGTTCAATCTGCTCGGGGTACTCGGCCTGACCGCATTGATCGCACCGACGCCACTGTCGGTGTCGCCGAACGCACTGGATTTCGACCTGCCGGTGATGCTCGGCGTCGCCGCGCTGTGCCTGCCAGTGTTCTATTCCGGCTACCGCGTGACCCGTGCCGAAGGTTTGCTGTTGCTCGGTTTGTATTTGGCGTACGGGCTGCACGTGGTGTCGTTTACCACCGGCATGCCACTGGCCGGCAAGCTTGAAAAGTTGATGCTGTTCTACGTGCTGCCGACGCTGTTGACGTTTCTGTTGTTCACGTCGATCCGCGCCTGGCGCCGCCAACACCACAAGAGGGATATGCCATGACCGAATCGAAGAAGTCCGGGGTTGAAGTCCGCCGCCAGGTAATGGGCGATGCGTTTGTTGATCGCGCCTTGGGCAACGCCACCGAGTTCACTCAACCCTTGCAGGATTTCGTCAATGAACATGCCTGGGGTGGCGTGTGGAATCGTGAGGGTCTGCCGCTGAAAACCCGCAGCCTGATCACGCTTGCTGCGCTGACCGCGCTGAAGTGCCCGCAAGAGCTGAAGGGCCATGTGCGTGGTGCGCTGAACAATGGCTGCACGGTGGATGAGATTCGCGAGGCGCTGCTGCATTGCGCAGTGTATGCCGGCGTGCCGGCGGCGATTGATGCGTTTCGCGCGGCGCAGGAAGTGATCGATACCTATCAGAAACCTGAGTGACTGGACTGACGCCTTCGCGAGCAAGCCCGCTCCCACAGAGTTCTTTGGTGTTGTTGAAATCTGATTAACAACACAAAAACCTGTGGGAGCGGGCTTGCTCGCGAAGAGGCCCTTTCAGCCACTGAAGATCTGCCAGTCAGATCCACCCACCCCACTGCAACAGAAAGATCCCGATATTGGTGGTCACCGCCGCCATCAACGTGGTCAACACAATGATCGCCGCCGCCAGCTCATGATTGCCCTGCGCCGCCCGGGCCATGACGAAACTGGCTGCCGCCGTCGGGCTGCCGAAGTACAGAAACAGAATCCCCAGCTCCGCGCCACGAAAGCCCCACAGCCATGCGCCGAGCGTCGCCAGCACCGGCAGACCGATCATCTTCACCAGACTCGAACTCAGCGCCATGCTGCCGCTCTTGCGCAGCGCCGCCAGTGACAGCGTGCCACCAATGCAGATCAGCGCCAGCGGCAAGGTGGTTTGCGCCAGATACTGGCCAGAGGTTTCCAGCCAGCCCGGCAGGCTGATCTGAAAATACGCGAACGGCGCGGCGGCAATCACGCTGATGATCAGCGGGTTGCTGAACACGCTTTTGCAGATGCTCCACGGATCGGACTTGATCACCGGGCTGTACACCGCCAGCACGATGGTCGACAGCGTGTTGTAGAACAGGATCACCAGCGCCGCGAGAATCGCCCCGAGGGAAATCCCGTAGTCACCGTACATGCTCGCCGCCAGCGCCAGACCAATCACCCCGTTGTTGCCGCGAAACGCGCCCTGGGTGTAAATGCCGCGATCTTCGCGCGGGCACTTGATGATCGCCCAGCCCCAGGCCAGGGCAAAACTCACCAGCGTGGCGAGCGCAAAGTAAATCAGCAGCGCCGGTTGCAGCGCGGCATGCAGGTCCGCATGCAGAATCCCGAGAAACAGCAGCGCCGGCATGCTGACGTTGAACACCAGCGAGGAAGCGGTGTGGATGAAGTTGTCGTTGATCCAGTCGATGCGTTTGAGCAACACCCCGAGAAACAGCATGGCGAACACCGGTGCAGTGATGTTCAGGGTTTCGAGGAAGATTGCCAGCATGCCGGGGGAGCCTTTGGGTGAGCGTCGTCAGGGCTTAATGATAAGCCAAAAGCTTGAAAAGCCCCTCACCCTAACCCTCTCCCGGAGGGAGAGGGTTAGGGTGAGGTGTGGTGCGTCATACATCGACCCGAGAGACCGAGTCGATTATGGATTCGATAGATCCCTTTCAGGTCGGTGTATTACTAGAATATTCCCGGATCGGCCCCCTCTCCCTCCGGGAGAGGGTTGGGGTGAGGGTAGCTTTTGCCTCACAAACCATCAGGTAATCGGCGCCGGATTGAACAACGTAATGTCGTTATGCAGCTTGTGCTTCTCCGCCCAGGTCTGTTGCTTGCCGCTCGCCACATCCAGGTAGTAGTGGAACAACTCCCAGCCCAACTCCTCGATGGACGCGCGACCGGTTGCGATGCGTCCGGCGTCGATATCAATCAGGTCCGGCCAGCGCTGTGCCAATTCCGTACGCGTCGAAACCTTGACCACTGGCGCCATCGCCAATCCATACGGCGTACCCCGCCCGGTGGTGAACACATGCAGGTTCATCCCCGCTGCCAACTGCAAGGTGCCGCAGACAAAATCACTGGCCGGCGTCGCGCAGAAAATCAAACCCTTCTGCTTGAAACGCTCGCCCGGGCCGAGCACGCCATTGATCGCGCTGCTGCCGGATTTGACGATCGAGCCCAGCGACTTCTCGACAATGTTCGACAACCCGCCCTTCTTGTTGCCCGGCGTGGTGTTGGCACTGCGATCCGCTTCACCTTTGGCCAGATAACGGTCGTACCAATCCATCTCGCGCACCAGTTCCTGCGCCACAGTCTTGGTTTCGGCACGGGAAGTCAGCAGATAAATCGCATCGCGCACTTCGGTGACTTCGGAAAACATCACCGTCGCCCCCGCACGCAGCAGCAAGTCCGAGGCATATCCCAGCGCCGGGTTGGCGGTGATTCCGGAGAACGCATCGCTGCCGCCGCACTGCATGCCGAGGATCAGCTCCGAGGCCGACACAGTTTCGCGACGGCGCTGGTCGAGCTTCTTCAACCGGACTTCAGCCAACGCCATGATCTGCTCGATCATCTCGGTGAAACCGTGACTGGAATCCTGCAGGCGATACAGCCATGGCTCGCTCAAGTCGACCGAGGCATCGTCCTCATGCATCACCTGCCCGGCCTGCAATTTCTCGCAGCCCAGACTGATCACCAGCGCTTCGCCACCCAAGTTCGGGTTGCGCGCCAGATTGCGCACGGTGCGGATCGGGATGTAGGCGTCGGTGGCGGTGATCGCCACGCCGCAGCCGTAGCTGTGGGTCAGCGCCACCACATCATCGACGTGCGGATACTTCGGCAGCAACTCGTCCTTGATGCGTTTCACCGCGTGATCGAGCACACCAGTCACGCACTGCACCGTGGTGGTGATCCCGAGAATATTGCGCGTGCCGACGGTGCCGTCGGCGTTGCGATAACCCTCGAACGTGAAGCCTTCCAGCGGTGCCTGCGCGGTCGGCACTTCGGTGGACAGCGGCAGGCTGTCCAGCGGCGGCGCGGTGGGCATGCGCAGTTGATCTTCCTTGACCCAGCTGCCGCGTGGAATCGGCTGCAACGCGTAGCCGATGGTCTGGCCGTAGCGAATCACTTGGCCGCCCTCGGGAATGTCCTCGAGGGTGACCTTGTGGCTCTGCGGCACAAAATCCACGGTCACCAGACCGCCCGGGAACTCGGTGCCGGCCGGTACGCCCTGGTCGTTGACCACAATCACTACGTTGTCCCGCTCGTGCAGGCGGATGTAGCGCGGCGAGTCGGAATGTTCAATCAACTGCATGACGCCGCTCCTCAGGAATGCGCTTGAGACAATTTGCCGGTGACTTCAGAACCACCGTTGGTTGGCGGCTCTTTGAGCACCACACGTTTGATCGGGCCGACGATCACCAGGTAGCTGAACACCGCAACCAGTGCGTTGGCACCGACGAACACCAGCGCCCACTTGAACGAACCGGTGGAGCTGATGATGTAGCCAATCACGATCGGCGTAGTAATCGAGGCGATGTTGCCGAAGGTATTGAACAGGCCACCGCTCAGACCAGCGATCTGTTTTGGCGAAGTGTCGGACACCACTGCCCAACCGAGCGCGCCCACGCCTTTGCCGAAGAATGCCAGGGCCATGAAGCCAACCACCATCCACTCCACATCAACATAGTTGCAAGCGACGATGCTGCTGGACACCAGCAGGCCGGCGATGATCGGTGCCTTGCGCGCGAAGGTCAGCGAATGCCCTTTGCGCAGCAGGTAATCGGAAATCACCCCGCCAAGCACGCCACCGATGAAACCGCAGATTGCCGGCAGCGAGGCAATGAAACCGGCCTTGAGGATGGTCATACCGCGTTCCTGCACCAGGTACACCGGGAACCAGGTCAGGAAGAAATAGGTGATGCCGTTGATGCAGTACTGGCCCAGATACACGCCGAGCATCATGCGGTTGGTCAGCAACTGACGGATGTAATCCCACTTCGGACCGTCGGATTTTTTGCCCTTCTGATCCATGTCGACCATGCCGCCGTTGTCGGCGATGTGCTTGAACTCGGCGTCGTTGATGCGAGGGTGTTCGCGCGGGCTATAGATGACTTTCAGCCAGACCAGCGAAAACACGATGCCGAGCATACCCATGACGATGAACACGTGCTCCCAACCGAAGGAATACACGATCCAGCCCATCAACGGCGCGAACAACACGGTGGCGAAGTATTGCGCCGAATTGAAGATTGCCGAAGCCGTACCGCGTTCAGCGGTCGGGAACCAGGCGGCAACGATGCGCGCGTTGCCGGGGAAGGATGGCGCTTCGGCCAGCCCCACCAGAAAACGCAGCATGAACAGCGCAACGATCGCCGTGGACATGCCGAATTCACCGACAAAGCCTTGCAGCACGGTGAACAGTGACCAGGTGAAAATGCTCAGGGCATAGACTTTTTTCGAGCCGAAGCGATCGAGCAGCCAGCCACCGGGAATCTGCCCGGCAACGTAGGCCCAGCCGAAAGCAGAGAAGATGTAGCCGAGGGTGACCGCGTCGATGCCGAGGTCTTTTTGCAGGCTGGAACCGGCGATGGCGATGGTCGCGCGGTCGGCGTAGTTGATCGTGGTCACCAGAAACAGCATGAGCAGGATCAAATAGCGGACGTGAGTCGGCTTGGACGATTGCATGTAGATGTACTCCCACTGATTATTTTTATGCGCGGGTGAATCTTCTTTGGTCTTGCATTTATTCCCTGTAGGAGCTGCCGAAGGCTCGGGCCGCGATCGGACGATCTTTTGATCTTCAAAAGCAAAGATCGCAGCCTTCGGCAGCTCCTACAGGGGTATTGCTGTATCAGGAGCCGATGTAGCTGGTCTTCACGACCGTGTAGAACTCTTGTGCATAGCGCCCTTGCTCACGTGAGCCATAGGATGAACCCTTACGGCCACCGAACGGAACGTGGTAATCGACACCGGCGGTCGGCAGGTTGACCATCACCATCCCGGCTTGCGAATGACGCTTGAAGTGGTTGGCGTACTTCAGCGACGTGGTAGCAATACCGGCGGACAAGCCGAACTCGGTGTCGTTGGCCATCGCCAGCGCCGCCTCGTAATCGGCCACGCGAACGACGTTGGCCACCGGGCCGAAGATCTCTTCACGGCTGATGCGCATCGACGCTTCGCTGTCGGCAAACAGCGTTGGCGCGAGGAAGTAACCTTCGGTGTCGCAAGTCACCAGACCACCGCCGCTGACCAGACGCGCACCTTCGCTCTGGCCGATGTCGATGTACTTCATGTCCTGTTCAAGCTGCGCTTGGGAAACCACCGGACCGATGTCAGTGCCGGACTTCAGCGCGTGGCCGACCTTGATCGACTGCATGCGCTCGGCCATGGCCTCGACGAATTTGTCGTGAATCCCGGCGGTGACGATCAAGCGGCTCGACGCCGTGCAACGCTGGCCGGTGGAGTAGAACGCGCTCTGCACCGACAGCTCGACTGCTTGCTTGAGGTCGGCGTCGTCGAGAATGATCTGCGGGTTCTTGCCGCCCATTTCCAGCTGCACCTTGGCCTGGCGCGACACGCAATTAACGGCGATCTGCCGACCCACGCCCACCGAACCGGTGAAGCTGATGCCATCGACTTTCGGGCTGTTGACCAGCGCTTCGCCAACCACCCGGCCGCTGCCCATCACCAGATTGAACACGCCGGCCGGGAAGCCTGCGCGGGAGATGATTTCCGCCAGCGCCCAGGCACAGCCCGGCACCAGATCCGCCGGTTTCAGCACCACGCAGTTGCCGTAGGCCAACGCCGGGGCGATCTTCCACGCCGGAATCGCAATCGGGAAGTTCCACGGAGTGATCAGACCGACCACGCCGAGGGCTTCGCGAGTCACTTCGACGTTGACGCCCGGGCGCACCGACGGCACATAGTCGCCGGACAGACGCAGGCATTCACCGGCGAAAAACTTGAAGATGTTGCCGGCGCGGGTCACTTCGCCGATGGCTTCGGGCAGCGTCTTGCCCTCTTCCCGGGCCAGCAGGGTGCCGAGTTCTTCGCGACGGGCGAGGATTTCCGTGCCGACCTTATCCAGCGCATCGTGACGGGCCTGAATGCCGGACGTCGACCACGCCGGGAACGCGGCTCGGGCCGCATCGATAGCGGCGTTAACCTGAGTCAGGTCAGCCTTGGCGTAGTCGCCGATGGTGTCGCTCAACTCGGACGGGTTGATGTTGGCCGAGTAATCGGCACCGGCAACCCATTCACCGTTGATGTAGTTGTCGTAACGCTTGGAAGCAGCCACAGAAAATTCTCCTCTCTACGCAAAAGCCGCTGATTGCTCAGCGGCCTCTTGGGTCGGTGTTTATTGCGCGCCTTGCTTGTCGATCAGCGCGGCGAGCATTTCGTACTCTTCGCCGGTCAGGTCGGTCAGCGGCGCCCGCACCGGACCTGCGTCATAGCCGGCGATCTTGGCGCCTGCCTTGACGATGCTCACGGCATAACCGGCCTTGCGGTTGCGGATGTCGAGGTACGGCAGGAAGAAGTCGTCGATGATCTTGCCGACGGTGGCGTGATCTTCGCGAGCAATGGCGTGGTAGAAATCCATCGCGGTTTTCGGGATGAAGTTGAACACCGCCGACGAGTAAACCGGCACGCCCAAAGCCTTATAGGCAGCGGCGTAGACTTCGGCGGTCGGCAGGCCGCCGAGGTAGCTGAAGCGATCACCGAGGCGGCGACGGATCGACACCATCAGCTCGATATCGCCCAGACCATCCTTGTAGCCGATCAGGTTCGGGCAGCGCTCGGCCAGACGTTCCAGCAGTGGCGCGGTCAGGCGGCAGACGTTGCGGTTGTAGACCACCACACCGATGTTCACCGATTTGCACACCGCTTCAACGTGGGCGGCGACGCCGTCCTGGCTGGCTTCGGTCAGGTAGTGCGGCAGCAGCAACAGGCCTTTGGCGCCCAGACGCTCGGCCTCCTGCGCGTACTCGATGGCTTGACGGGTCGAGCCGCCGACACCGGCCAGAATCGGCACGCTGGTGGCGCAGGTATCGACCGCCGTCTTGATGATTTCCGAGTATTCGCTGGCTGCCAGGGAGAAGAACTCACCGGTGCCGCCGGCGGCGAAAAGTGCCGACGCGCCGTACGGGGCCAGCCATTCCAGACGTTTGATGTAGCCAGCGCGGTTGAAATCGCCCTGGGCATTGAAATCGGTGACCGGGAACGACAGCAGACCGGCGGAGAGGATGGACTTCAGTTCTTGTGGATTCATTTTTCGAACACCCTGGGTAGCAACATTTTTTTGTGAGTTTTATGGTTCAGCCAGTGCTGAAGTTGTAGGTCATCGTACAACTTAAAAGATAACCGTCAACTGCATTTCATCGTCGCCTCACTCTTTTTGTCGGACAAGATTCGTTCTTGACGTAGGAAAAATCTGGGCTAGGCTCGATTTGACTGTATATCCATACAGTTAAAATAAATCCACCGACGACATATCAAGGAGAAAGAAATGTCCGGACTGCACCCGAAACCACAGGAAAGGCCCCAACCGGTCGTCGCCCGATTCGATGATCTTTTCACCGTAAATGGCATCCACTTCAACGCTGACAATCCGCATCTGCTGCTGCATATTGCCGACGCCCACAGCGATGTCGAACCGGCCACCGCCCTCCCCGGCAAAGCGTTGAACATTCGACCGCCACTGCGCTTCGAGGGCGCTGAACACACATCCATCGGCGATAACACCCTGCTGCGCTTCAGCGAAAACGCCGAGCCGATTCGCGCGCAAAACGTGCCCCTGCACCTGCCCAATGGCCTCGTGCTGACCTACGGCCAGGTGGTGGCGCTGGCCGGAGATTTCTACGGCGTGGTCGATCGACCGATCAACGAAGGCGCGACCCCGGCTGATCGCCTGAACCGCTTCAGCGCGGCATTCGATACTCTCGCCGTGCTCCCGGCCTCCCGCGCCGAGGCCACGCAGATTCTTGCGGTCATGCAAAAAGAGATCGACGCGGTTAAACAGGCGATCAAGGACGGTAAACCACCGCACGAAGCCTACGATGCACTGGGAGATACGTTGTCGGAAGAGTGGAACAGGCTCACCGGTGGCGGCAGTTTTGTCTCGGCGCTGTTCCCGCTCGGGCGTTATCTGAAACTGGCGGCGAACAACGCCGACCACTTCGGCGACTGGGCCAGACTGGCCTACATCGCCGGCCACACCGCCGCCCTGCAAACCGCCGTCGCGGCCCGCGCCACTCACGATGAACAACAATTGGAACGGGCCTACGCGATGAACGCGTTTGCCGACCACTTCCTCACCGACCTGTTCTCTGCCGGCCACCTGCGGGTGCCGCGTAAAGAGATGGCGGCGGTGGTCACGCCGAGCGATCTCGGCTCGCTGGTAACCCGTTTCATGCACGACGAGGACAGCAAATTCGGCCTCAACGTGCGCAACGCCCATGGCGATCAATGGCGCGCCTACGGCGACAAACGCTACTTCGAGGCCAGCGATGCGGACAACCGCACCCAGGTCAATCTGGCGGTGCAGGCCTCGGCGGATGAAATCTTCGCCGCCTACCTCAGCGGCAACGTGCCCGCCCCTTCGACGTTTGCCGCGCTGCAACGCCTGCCGGATCTGACGGCGGTGCTGAATCTTGCCGGCAACTTCTCGCCGCTGTTCCGCGTCGAGGGCGGCAAGGTGCTGCGGCGCAAAGACGTGAACAACCTCAACGACACCGCCACCATCGATGACTGGTGGGGCTGGAGCACCTACCTGCTGCTCAAGGACTACCACCCGACGGGCAATGTCAACTAAGGAGAATGAGCATGACGATCACATTGAAACTGGAACTGGCGTCGGGGCAGTCGCTGCAAGGTGCGCCATTGGAGTTGCTGGCAGATGGCAAGCCGATTGCGCGGGGGATTGTGGATGAGGACGGTTTGGTAGCGTTTACTGCCAAGCCGGGGCAAGCGCAACTGGCAGTGAGGGTGGATCGCTCGATATTGCCGCGCTGAATTCACCGGCCCCTTCGCGAGCAAGCCCGCTCCCACGTTGTAATGCATTTCAAGTGTGGGAGCGGGCTTGCTCGCGAAGAGGCCTGTGACTAAGACCGTTCGTCGAAACTGGTATTTCTTACAGGTGCCAGATCAATCCTCTGCCGGCTTCAATGTTCAAGGAGTTAACGAACCGGCTCCGCCAGGTAACGCCTTAATCAGCGTGCCTTGAACGGTTTGATGGATATTGAAACGGAGTTTGATCATGGCTACACAAGTGAACGCTTTGGCCGCGCCACTTCTCAAGGAAGCAGAAGACGGAAAACTTTATGTTGGCAAACTGACGGGAGCGGCCCACGGAGAAGTGCCGCCCTACCCTCCTGCATCTGTCGGTGACCGAATTACTTTTCATGTAGTGACCACCTCAGGTAACACGTGGCAAGACCATCACGTACTGACTGCGCCCGAGTTAGGAATGCCGATCACTTTCTTAATCCCCAAAGATGTTTTTGAAAAGAAACTGACTCCCGAAGCGACTGCCGATCTCCACTACATCGTCACACGTCTCAATCAGGCACCAGAGCCATCACCTCCTCTGCGCATTAAACTGGAACGGTAACCTTTCACCCCTGCGCCTGCGCCTCTTCATGGGCCTGGCGCAGTCTTTCGCGGCTGTTGGTCAAGTGCAGACGCATTGCCGCTCGCGCCGCATCGGAATCCTGGCGGGCAATCGCCTCGTAGATTTCCTCGTGCTCGCGGCTCAGGCGGTTCATGTAGTGCTGCTGATCATCATGGGCCAGGCGCGCCGAATTCAGCCGCGTACGCGGAATGATGCTGGTGCCCAGGTGGGTCATGATGTCGGTGAAGTAGCGGTTGCCGGTGGACAGGGCGATTTCCAGGTGGAAAGCGAAGTCCGAGGCTACCGCATCGCTGGCGTGAGCGACGCTGTCGTTCAGCGCATCGAGGGCGGCGCGCATGGTTGCCAGTTGTTCGGGGCTGCGGCGTTGCGCGGCGAGGCCGGCGGACTCCACTTCCAGGCTGATGCGCAATTCGAGAATCGCCAGCACATCACGCAAGGTGACGACCGTGGCCGGGTCGATGCGAAAACCGCTGGGGCTTGGCGTGTCGAGCACGAAGGTGCCGATGCCGTGGCGGGTTTCCACCTGGCCGGCAGCCTGCAAGCGGGAGATCGCCTCGCGCACCACGGTGCGGCTGACACCGTGCTCCTGCATGATCGCCGACTCGGTGGGCAATTTGTCGCCGCGCTTGAGCAGACCGTCGCGGATCTGCTCGGTCAGCACCGTCACCAGCTCCTGAGCCAGGCTGCGGCGCTTGCGTGGGAGGCGTGGAGTGTCGATCGGGTTTTCCATGGTCAACGTCTGGTCTCGAAAATTCGGCTTGGTAGGCATCATAGCGCACGCGGGTTGTACGATCACATCCCGCCTCACATTACGCCATGTGGGAGCGGGCTTGCTCGCGAAGGCGGTGTGTCAGGCAACCGATTTGTCGACTGAAGGGACGCCTTCGCGAGCAAGCCCGCTCCCACAGGGGGTTGTGGTGATCACGCGGTCACGGCCTGCTCCACCAGATGCCCGCTGTCGATCCGCACATGCCGCGGGTGGAAACGCTTGAGGCTGCTGCGATGGCCAACGCTGACAATGCTCAGGCCCGGCAACTGATCGATCAGCGCCTGATACAACGTTGCCTCATCCTCTTCATCCATCGCCGACGTCGCTTCGTCCATATACAGCCATTGCGGTGCGTAAAGCATGGCGCGGGCGAAGGCAAGACGTTGCTGTTCACCCGGCGACAGCATGCGCTGCCAGTGATTGGCTTCGTCCAGACGCGCAACCAGATGCGGCAGACGGCAGATTTCCAGCACTTCGGCATAACGCTCAGGCGCGTAGGTCTCACTCGGCTGTGGATAACTCAAGGCCTCGCGCAAGGTGCCGATCGGCAGGTACGGTTTCTGCGGCAGGAACAGGTAACGCGCCGCCGGCAGCCGGATGTTGCCGTGCCCCGCCGGCCACAGGTGTCCCATCGCTCGCAGCAACGTCGACTTGCCGCTGCCGGAGCGGCCGCTGAGCATTACACGCTCGCCCGGCTCGACTGTCATGTCGGCATTGGTCAGCAGGTGACGACCATCAGCCAGATCCAGGCCGAGGTTGTGCACTTGCAATTCGCTGCCCTGATTCTGCACATCGATGGCTGGGCGGCGCTGTTCGTTATCGGTCATGGCCTGACGGAAACTCAACAGACGATCACAGGTGGCACGCCAGGACGCGAGGCTCTGGTAGGCGCTGATAAACCAGCTGAAACTCTCCTGGACGTTGCCGAACGCCGAGCTGATCTGCATCAGCTCACCAAGTTCGATCTTGCCGGCGAGGTAACGCGGCGACGCGACGATGAACGGGAAAATGATCGCCGCCTGGCTGTAACCGGCGGTGAAAAATGTCAGGCGCTTGGACACTTTCATGATGTCCCAGAAGTTATGCCAGACCATGCCGAAACGGTTGCTCAAGCGGCGATTCTCGTTCGGCTCGCCGTTATACAACGCGATGCTCTCGGCATTTTCACGAATCCGCACCATGGAAAAACGCAGGTCGGCTTCGAAACGTTGTTGTTGATTGTTCAGGCCGATCAGGCGACGACCGATCAAATGCGTCAGCCAGCTGCCCACCACGGCGTAGACCAGCACGCACCAGAACATGTAGCCGGGAATGGTGATGCCATAGACTTCGATGCTGCCCGACACACCCCACAAAATGATCGAGAACGACACCAGGCTGACAATATTGCGCAGCAGGCCGATCCCCAACTCAAGGGTGTTGGAAGTGAAGTTGTTGAGGTCTTCGGAAATCCGCTGGTCCGGGTTATCGGTGTAACCACCCTGCTCCAGCTGGTAGTAATTCTTGTCGGCGAGCCAACGGGAGAAATGCTTTTCGGTGAGCCAGGCCCGCCAGCGAATCGTCAGCATCTGGGTCAGATACAGCCGATACACCGCACCGACAATCGCCACCGCCGCAATGCCGCAGAAATACAGAATCAAGCGCCAGAACGCCGCCTCATCCTTCTTTTGCAGCGCGTTGTAGAAATCCTTGTACCAGGTGTTGAACCACACCGAGATGCCCACACTCAGCAGCGAGAGCGCGATCACCGCAATCAGCAACGTCCAGGCCTTGCCCTTCTCTTCGCTGCGCCAGTAAGGCGTGATGATCGCCCACACCTTGCGAAAAAACTGCCCGCGCACAGCATCGTTGACCGCGGAATATTCAGCGTTCTGATTCATGGAAAAGGCTCGATAAAGAAAAGAACAGATACGCACCGATCATAGATGATCGGTGCATTTTATCGCCAGAGTGGGACTGGCTCATTCAGGGATTGTTCAGATTCATGGGGGTTTCAGTATCGCAGCGAGCGCACGTACCGTTCATCGGGACTGTCAGAGTTGACAGTAGAGGGGGGCGATTCAGGCTGATCAACTGGGCTGGCCTCCTGCAAGGAATTCGCTGTGAATCAGGAGAGCAGGTTACCCCTCTGACAACGAAAGGAATTGGTCATGAACAAAGAAGACAACCCGCTTGATGCTCCAACCAGCGATTCGATCAGGAATGGCAAACTGTCTATCAGCAAGCTCGGGGATTCGGGAACTACATTCACATTCGGGTCCAAAAATTCCAAGGTTCATATCAATCTTGCCTGGATCGGTTATGCCTCCGGAAAGAAATCCGAACAGAAAGGCGGTAAAAACAACGAGCTTATTCTCCCGGTAACAAAAGCTACCTTGGAAAGCTGGTTGGGGCTGGATCTCTACGCGCAATGCGAAGCGACACTTGGTGAAAAACAATACTCATCGCCAAAAACGTTCTTCACGGTTGTAGATTGAACCCAAGGCGCTAGCCTAATGCAGGGTAGCGCCTGTTTCATTCAGTCCAGCTCATTTGCCCAGAAAACCTTTTAACGACGAACCGGGCGCTTCTGCAGTTTGCGCTGCAGGGTGCGGCGGTGCATGCCCAAGGCACGGGCAGTCGCGGAGATGTTGCCTTCGTGTTCGGTCAGCACACGCTGGATGTGCTCCCATTGCAGACGGTCAACCGACATCGGGTTTTCCGGCACCAGACTGTCGAGGTCGGCGTGCTCGGAGAGCAGCGCGGCCAGTACGTCATCGGCGTCGGCCGGTTTGCACAGGTAGTTGCAGGCACCGCGCTTGATCGCTTCGACCGCGGTGGCAATGCTCGAATAACCAGTGAGGATCACCACGCGCATTTCCGGGTCCAGCTCCAGCAGCTTGGGCAGCAGCACCAGGCCGGAGTCGCCGTCCATTTTCAGGTCCAGCGCGGCGTAGTCCGGCAGGTCAGCCTGGGCGATGGTCAGGCCTTCTTCGGCGGAACCTGCGGTGCTGACGCGAAAGCCACGGCGGGCCATGGCACGGGCCATCACCCGGGTAAAGGTCGCGTCGTCGTCGACCAGCAGCAAATGCGGCAGTTCTTCGCCTTCGACTTGGATTTCGTCACTCATGTTGGTCTCCTCGGGCGCCGTGGGGCAGGCGCAGCTCGGTGAGCGTGCCGCCTTCCTCATGACTATAGAGTTTCACTGAGCCGCCGGCGCGTGTCACGCTGGCCTTGCTCAAAAACAGGCCCAGGCCGAAACCTTTGCCCTTGGTGGTAAAAAACGGTTTGCCGATCTGCTCGGCGATGGCCAGCGGCACGCCGGCGCCGTGGTCACGAATGCTGATGGTCACGGTTTCCGCATCCCAGTCCAGCGTCACCTGAAGATTTTCCGGGCAAGCGTCGGCGGCGTTGTTCAGCAGGTTGAGCAGCGCCTGGGTCAGATCCGGTGGCGGCGCCATGCGCGGCACGCTGCCCTGGCCGAGACGCTGGAAGCGATAACTGGCTTCCGGACGCATCAGGTGCCAGCGGTTCAGCGCTTCGTCGAGCCATTGGGTGACGTCCTGTATCTCTACCGCCATACGGCGGTTGGCTTCGGCGGCGCGTACCAGTTGCTGCAGGGTTTCTTTGCACAGTTTGACCTGATCCTGCAGCACCTTGAGGTCGTCTTGCAGCATCGCGTCGGGGTGATCTTGCTGCATCTCCTTGAGTAATACGCTCATGGTCGCCAGCGGCGTGCCGAGTTCATGCGCGGCGCCGGCCGCCTGAGTGGCGACGGCGAGCAACTGCTGATCGCGCAAGCCTTCTTCGCGACGAATCGCGCGCAATTCTTCCTGACGACGCAGCTCTTCAGCCATGCGCGCAGCGAAAAACGTGATCACCGCAGCGGCCAGCGCGAAGCTCAGCCACATGCCGTAGATCTGCAGGTTCTCGCGGGCCACCGGCAGGGTTTCCAGCGGGTAGAAACGCGTGAGCATCACGGTGTACAGCGCCAGCGCGATGCCGGACAGAATCACCGAATAACGCCACGGCAGCGTCACCGCCGCGATGGTCAGCGGCACCAGGTAATAGGAAACGAACGGGTTGGTCGAACCGCCGGAGAAATACAGCAACGCACTGTGGATCACCAGATCGCAGGCCAGTTGCAGCGCATATTCGAGTTCGGTCACCGGCCACGACGTACGCAGTCGCACGGCAGTGAACACGCACAGCAGAATCGAGCAGCCGAGGGTCATTGCCAGTTGCACCCACGGCAACGGCAGCAGTTGCAGCCAGTAGGCCAGGCCGACGGAACCGGCCTGTGCGGCAAGCACCAGGGTGCGAATGAAAGTCAGCCGCCAGAGGTTCTGGCGAGTGGCGGAAGTCAGTTGTACGGGGGCGAGCATGAGCTCTCCTGATGAGCGCTCCAGGCGGATCGCACGGAGTATAACCAAGCCGCGCCTTTGAGAGGCGAAAGTGCGGCAAATGACCACATGGTGTTGCCAGAAAAATCGGCTACCTCACATGGCTGTCCGAGATCGACTGTGGCGAGGGAGCTTGCTCCCGCTGGACTGCGAAGCAGGCCCAATCCCGGCAAATGCAGTCTGATTGGAAGACCGCAATTGCTGGTCTTACGACTGCTGCGCAGCCGAGCGGGAGCAAGCTCCCTCGCCACAAAAATCTCATTCGCTCAAGGAATACGTGCAGACATGAGATCTGTATAGAAGTTGTAACTGGGCGAACCGGATCACAGAAGCTAGAGTCTGATGGTTTCACGCAGGGACGAACCAACACCTGCGCATTATTCAAGGAGCCTTCATGCACACCTTTCGCCGCAGCGCCGCCCTTCTCGCCCTGACCGTCGGCAGTGTCGCCAGCCTTCCGGCGCTGGCCGCCGATGAGTTGCACTACAACCAGATCTCCCTGCGCGCCGAAGTCAGCCAGGAAGTGGCCCGCGACCTGATGATCGTGACGCTCTATACCGAAGCGCAAAACACCGACCCGGCCAAACTCGCCGCCGACGTCAGCACCACCATGAACAAGGCTCTGGCCCAGGCCAAGCAAGTCAAAGACATCACCCTGCGCCAGGGCAGCCGCAACAGCTACCCGATCTACGACACCAAAGGCCAGAAGATCACCGGCTGGCGTGAACGCGCCGAACTGCGCCTGGAAAGCGCCGACTTCGCCGCCCTGTCCAAACTCACCGGCGAGCTGCTGACCGACCTGAAAATGGGCGGCATGGACTTCGCCATTGCCGAGCCGACCCGCAAGGCCAGCGAAGACCAACTGCTCAAGGAAGCCGTCAGCGCCTTCAAGGCTCGCGCGCAACTGGCCACCGATGCACTGGGCGGCAAGGGCTACAAAATCGTCAACCTGAACCTCAGCAGCAACGGTTATCCACAACCGTACATGCGCGCCCCGATGATGATGAAAGCCGCCGGCATGGCGGATTCGGCACCGGTCACGCCGGAAGTTGAAGCCGGCACCAGCCAGGTCAGCCTGACCGCCGACGGCTCGATTGAAGTGCTGATGCAGTGAATTGATGTGGGCTGAATGAAAAACCGGCGATCAGTGAATGATCGCCGGTTTTTTTGTGCCTGGATTTTGTGGTGAATGTTCCGCCGCCATCGCGAGCAGGCTCACTCCTACAATTTGGAATGCGTTCCCCTGTAGGAGTGAGCCTGCTCGCGAAGAACGATGACACGGTCTCAAGCCTGCGGATCAACCCGATCCAGCGCCCGATTCACCGCCAGCTCAGCGAGCATGATGATCTGCTGAATCGCCAGCGCCGTATTGCGCTGCGGACGACTGAGCTGATCGGCGAAATCACTGGCCATGGTGTTGGCCGAGGCCAAGGATTCACAGGCGTGGGCCAGCAGGCTTTCAGTGTCGATGCCCGGATGGACGAGGAACATCGAACTGGGTGGACGCGGTTTTGTGGCTTCGGGGCTGAGGTAGAAGTCGAGGGCGCGCTTGATCGCTTCGCGGTTTTTTGCGAGGTCTTCGGCGTGGAGGGCTTCGGCGAGTGGGGTTGTAGGTTCGAGCGGTGGATCTGGGACGGGTTTGGACATTGTTAGCGTTCCTGGTCAACAGCCATTCACTCGCCGTTTCTCACGCGGCGGAGTGGTGGCAGCAATGTGCGGGGTGAGAAACCGGTAGGAACAAGCCCGGCCGGACCGAAGCCCGCCCGCACACAGCCGCCATAGAACATTGCAGCAGCAGAAATGCCGGCGGCAATTATGGTGGTACTGATTGTGGATTAACAGTTCCTGCGGGTTCTCACACCCGATCGCTGAGTTTTCAGCGACATCTAAAGGCTAGAGAGCTGACGTCCGAGGGACAACCTGAAAACCTTGTGGGAAGGTTCTGGTTATTTGAAACGACTTTAAACAAGCCAATTTTATCAGGTGACTGGACGGCCCTCTTCGCGAGCAAGCCCGCTCCCACAGTGGATAGCGTGCAGGCCGTTAGAGATTGGTCGGCTGTCAGGCCGCCATAACTTAGCCAGTCGCCGCACCCGCTTTTCACCACTCACACGATGAGCGTTAGCTCGAGTACCGCTTTTGATCTGAGGGCCCGTCGGCAGGCTGAGTGGAGGGATTTATCCGGGGGTGGGAGCGCAGCGACCGTTTGGCGCAGCCAAACACAGCGAGAGGAGGTGCAGCGAAGCAAACCGTAGGCGCTGCCCCCGGATGAATCCCGGAGCGAAGGAACCCGAGCCCAAGCGAGGGCCGAACGTCAGGGTAAAGCCCTTTGGTTACTTTGGGGCTTTTGCCAAAGTGACCCGCCGTCAGGGCGGAACCCTAAGCAGCCGTTACCGCAGCAACGGATATGTACCCGACAAAAGCCGCCACATATACCGAGATAGACACCCCAACAGGAAAAACGATATTTCCGAACACACCCAAATCCCCGCTAACCTGAAAAAACAACCACCTCCAAATCCCGGGGACTCCATGGAAAGATTCACCCTAAAACCACTACTAATCACCCTCGCACTGACAGCCATAGCCCCGATCGCAAACGCAGCCACCACACTGGTCTATTGCTCCGAAGCCAGCCCCGCCGGCTTCGACCCCAGCCAATACACCAGCGGCACCGACTTCGACGCCTCCGCCGAAACCGTCTTCAACCGCCTCACCCAATTCCAGCGCGGCGGCACCGAAGTCGAACCCGGCCTGGCAACCAACTGGGACGTAAGCCCAGACGGCCTCCAGTACACCTTCCACCTACGGCAAGGCGTGAAATTCCACACAACGGAATATTTCACCCCGACCCGCGATTTCAGCGCCGACGACGTCCTCTTCACCTTCCAGCGCCTGCTCGACCCGAACAACGCCTTTCGCAAGGCCTACCCCGCCGAATCCCCATACTTCACCGACATGGGCCTGAACACCACGATCAAATCGGTGGAAAAAATCGACGACCAGACCGTGCGCTTCAACCTCAACAACGTCGACGCCGCCTTCGTGCAAAACCTCGCCATGAGCTTCGCCTCAGTGCAATCGGCCGAATACGCCGCGCAACTTTTGAAGGAAGGCAAAGCCGCCGACCTCAACCAGAAGCCGGTGGGCACCGGCCCGTTTGTATTCAAGCGCTACCAGAAAGACTCGCAGATCCGCTACGCCGCCAACCCGACCTACTGGAAACCGGAAGACGTGAAGATCGACAACCTGATCTTCTCGATCACCCCGGACGCCGCCGTACGCCTGCAGAAACTCAAGGCCGGCGAATGCCAGGTCAGCGGCTACCCGCGCCCGGCCGACATCCAGGTCATGGAGAAAGACCCGAACCTGCGCGTGCTCAAGCAGGCCGGTTTCAACCTCGGCTTCCTCGCTTACAACACCACTCATCCGCCACTGGACCAGCTCAAGGTCCGCGAGGCGCTGGACATGGCCATCGACAAACCGGCGATCATCAAAGCCGTTTACCAGAGTGCCGGCCAGTTGGCGCAGAACGCCCTGCCGCCTGCGCAATGGTCCTATGACCCGACCATCAAAGACGCCCCTTACGACCCGGTCAAAGCCCGGGTGCTACTGAAAGAAGCAGGGGTTGCACCGGGTACAACCATCAACCTTTGGGCGATGACGGTGCAGCGCGCTTCAAACCCGAATGCGCGCATGTCGGCACAGATGATCCAGCAGGATTGGGAGAAAATCGGCATCAAGGCCAACATCGTCAGCTACGAATGGGGCGAGTACATCAAGCGTGCGAAAAATGGCGAACACGACGCGATGATCTATGGTTGGACCGGTGACAACGGCGACCCGGACAACTGGCTCGGCGTGCTCTACAGCTGCGCGGCGGTGAAAGGCAGCAACTACGCCAAGTGGTGCGACCCGGCCTACGACAAACTGGTGCAGCAGGCCAAAGTGACCACCGACAAGGCGCAACGGGTAAAACTGTATCAACAGGCGCAACTGATCCTTAAACAACAGGTGCCGATCACCCCGATTGCCAACTCGACGGTGTTCCAGCCGCTGCGCAAGGAAGTGACCGACTTCAAGATCAGCCCGTTCGGTCTTACCCCCTTCTACGGCGTGGGTATAAATAAGTAACACCGAGCCCCAACGCGGCGCGCACAACGTGACCAGCGCACCGTTTTGGGGCTTCGTTTGCACCGTAAAAACCACTCGCAAACGGTCAAATGCGTCAAAAGTTACACAGATGCGACATTAAGGTACGTACGTGCCACCGTTTAACGCTCGCTCACACTCTGGATCTTGCATTGGGTATGGCCCCTGCATAAGTATCCGCAGGCACGACTCACGAGGTCGTACCTCACTATTAAAAAATGACAACAAATCATGAGGCCAACATGCTTAAACACGCGGTCATTCCGTTTTTAGTCGGCGCAGGCTTGTTAGCCTCCGCACCTTTCGCATCCGCTGCGACTAACCTGGTGTTCTGCTCCGAAGGGAGCCCGGCCGGTTTTGATCCAGGCCAGTACACCACCGGAACCGACTTCGACGCCTCAGCCGAAACCATGTTCAACCGTCTGAGCCAGTTCGAGCGTGGCGGCACCGCCGTTATCCCGGGTCTGGCCACCAGCTGGGACATTTCCCCGGACGGCCTGACTTACACCTTCCACCTGCGTGAAGGCGTCAAGTTCCACACCACCCCGTATTTCAAGCCGACTCGTGAGTTCAACGCCGACGACGTGCTGTTCACCTTCAATCGCATGATTAACAAGGATGACCCGTTCCGTAAGGCGTACCCGACCGAATTCCCGTACTTCACCGACATGGGGATGGACACCAACATCACCAAGATCGATAAAGTCGACGACCACACCGTCAAGTTCACGCTGAAAGAAGTCGACGCCGCGTTCATCCAGAACATGGCCATGAGCTTCGCCTCGATCCAGTCCGCCGAGTACGCTGCCCAACTGCTGAAAGACGGCAAGGCTGCCGACATCAACCAGAAGCCGATCGGCACTGGCCCGTTCGTGTTCAAGAGCTACCAGAAAGACTCGAACATCCGTTACACCGGCAACAAGGACTACTGGAAGCCGGATGACGTGAAGATCGACAACCTGATCTTCGCCATCACCACCGACCCGTCGGTGCGTATCCAGAAGCTGAAAAAGAACGAATGCCAGGTCACCCTGTTCCCGCGTCCGGCGGATCTCGCGGCGCTCAAGGCCGACAAGACCCTGAAGATGCCTGACCAGGCCGGTTTCAACCTGGGCTACATCGCCTACAACGTGATGGACAAGGTCAAGGGCAGCAACGAAGCGAACCCGCTGGCTGACCTGCGTGTACGTCAGGCGCTGGACATGGCGGTGAACAAGCCACAGATCATCGATTCGGTTTACCAGGGCGCCGGCCAGCTGGCCGTCAACGCCATGCCGCCGACCCAGTGGTCCTACGACACCACCATCAAGGACGCCAAGTACGACCCTGAGAAAGCCAAACAGCTGCTCAAGGAAGCCGGCGTCAAGGAAGGTACCGAGATCGTGCTGTGGGCGATGCCGGTGCAGCGTCCGTACAACCCGAACGCCAAACTGATGGCTGAAATGCTCCAGTCCGACTGGGCCAAGATCGGCTTGAAAGTGAAGATCACCAGCTACGAATGGGGCGAGTACATCAAGCGCTCCAAAGGTGGCGAGAACCAGGCCATGATCATTGGCTGGAGCGGTGACAATGGTGACCCGGACAACTGGCTGAACGTGCTGTTCGGCTGCGACTCGCTCAGCGGCAACAACTTCTCCAAGTGGTGCGACAAGAAGTTCGACGGCCTCGTCAAGGAAGCCAAGCGCACGACCGACCAGGGCAAGCGCACCGAACTGTACAAACAGGCGCAACACGTCCTCAAAGATGCAGTCCCAATGACACCTATCGCTCACTCGACGGTGTATCAACCCATGCGCGCCAACGTGCAGGACTTCAAGATCAGCCCATTCGGCTTGAATTCCTTCTACGGCGTCAGCGTCAGCAATTAAGCCATTGCAAGGGCGACGTTCATGACGTCGCCCTTGCTTTAGCTGCCGGGAAGTCAGGAATTTGCCTACAGCCAATTCCGCTGCGGATGACTGCAGTGGCATAGGACGTGTCGACTTTTCCTACGAGTTTTCAGGCAATTACGCATTTACTGCCAGACCCACGGCCCCTACCGTCGGGTTCTGACCAGTTTCTGCGTGTGCCACCGGCTTGCCGTACGTGCTGGATTGAGCTCGATGCCACCTCAACGTCTCTGGACGGGACCGCGGTGCATTGAACAACACTACAAAAAGAGGGAGCGTCATGCGCCATACCTTGATTTTTTCCGCATTGCTGGGCGCCGGCCTGTTGGCCGCCACGTCAGCCAGTTACGCCGCCAGCAACAGCCTGGTGTTTTGCTCTGAAGGCAGCCCGGCGGGTTTTGATACCGCGCAGTACACGACGGCCACCGATAACGATGCCGCCGAGCCGCTGTACAACCGTCTGGTCGAGTTTGAAAAAGGCGCGACCAACGTCGTACCGGGACTGGCAACCAAGTGGGATATTTCCCAGGATGGTCTCAAGTACACCTTTCACCTGCGTGAAGGTGTGAAATTTCACACAACGCCGTACTTCAAACCGACGCGCGATTTCAACGCCGACGACGTGCTGTTCACGTTTAACCGCATGCTCGATCCGCAACAGCCATTCCGTAAGGCTTATCCGACCGAATTCCCGTATTTCAACGGGATGAGTCTGAACAAGAACATCGCCAAGGTCGAAAAGACCGGGCCGCTGACCGTGGAATTCACGCTCAACAGCGTCGACGCCGCGTTCATCCAGAACATCGCCATGAGCTTCGCTGCCATCCTGTCCGCCGAATACGCCGACAAGCTGCTGGCCGAAGGCAAGCCGAGCGACATCAACCAGAAGCCGGTCGGTACCGGGCCGTTCGTGTTCAAGAGCTATCAGAAAGACTCGAACATCCGTTACACCGGCAACGAACAGTACTGGGACCCGAGCCGGGTCAAGCTGAAGAATCTGATCTTCGCGATCAACACCGACGCCTCGGTGCGCGTGCAGAAGCTCAAGGCCGGCGAATGCCAGATCACCCTGCACCCGCGCCCTGCCGATGTCGAAGCACTGAAAGCCGACCCGAAACTGCAGCTGATTTCCAAGCCGGGTTTCAACCTCGGCTACATCGCCTACAACGTGCGCCACAAGCCCTTCGACCAGCTCGAAGTACGTCAGGCGCTGGACATGGCGGTGAATAAACAGGGGATTCTCAACGCTGTTTATCAAGGCGCCGGGCAACTGGCGGTCAACGCCATGCCACCGACCCAGTGGTCCTACGACGACAGCATCAAAGACGCCGCCTACAACCCGGAAAAAGCCCGCGAGCTGCTCAAGGCTGCCGGCGTGAAAGAAGGCACCGAAATCACCCTGTGGGCGATGCCGGTACAGCGTCCGTACAACCCGAACGCCAAACTGATGGCCGAAATGCTCCAGGCGGACTGGGCAAAAATCGGTCTGAAAGTGAAGATCGTCAGCTACGAATGGGGCGAGTACATCAAGCGCACCAAGAATGGCGAGCACGACATCAGCCTGATCGGCTGGACCGGCGACAACGGCGACCCGGACAACTGGCTGGGCACGCTGTACAGCTGCGATGCCATTGGCGGCAACAACTATTCCATGTGGTGCGATCCGGCTTACGACAAGCTGATCAAAGAGGCCAAGGTCGTCACCGACCGCGACCAGCGCACCATGCTCTACAAACAGGCGCAGCAGTTGCTCAAGCAGCAAGTGCCGATCACGCCTGTCGCCCACTCGACGGTCAACCAGCCGTTAAGCGCCAGGGTTGAAGGCTTCAAGGTCAGCCCCTTCGGTCGCAATGTGTTCTCGGGCGTCAGTATCGATTAACCCAACCGATTAGCCGCAATGCTGAGGGGACCGTCTATCCCCTCACGCAAGCGCTTTGCCGAAATTCGCCAATCCGGCCTTTTGCAAACGTTTGCGATGTGTGAAATGAGTTCTAAACCAATAACCGGCCCACCCAAAAAAGCCGGCATAAAAAGAAAGTAAAGGAGCTTCACCCATGAAACTGAGCAGCACCGCGATACTGGCCCTGGCCATCAGCAGCGTCACCGCCACGGCTTATGCGGAAACCCAAAGCCAGGCGTTCACCCCGGTGACCGTCAACACCAAGAGCGCCCAGGCTGAAGCGACCGGCTTCGTCGAAGGACAATCGATCACCGGTACGACGCGTAACTGGTACGCCAATGAGCAACTGAAGCGCGGCGGCAAGTTCGCCTACAAAAAGAACGGTCAGATCGCCGAAACCGACCGACGGATCAACTGGGTACAAGGCACCATCGTCAAGTACAACTCGGGCTTTACCGAGGGTACTGTAGGGATCAGCACTGAAGTCGCGGCGTACAACGCCATCGCGCTCGAACGTGATCGTGAGAATCTGGCCTCCGGTAACGGTGGCGCACCGAAGACCGGCGCTTACTCAGGGAACAACCGTACCCTGACTCACAAGAACAACGGTGAGGCGGTCGATCAGTGGAGCAAAGTGGGCCTGGCCAACATCAAGGCGCGCGTTTCCAACACCACGCTGACCGCCGGCCGCATGGGTTTCAGCAGCCCCCAAGTCGACGTGATAGGCAACCGTGCGCTGCCTTCGAGCTTCGAAGGTATTGCCCTGCACAGTGAAGAACTGAACAACCTGTCCTTCGACCTGGCCACGTTCGATCGCGTATCGCCGCGCTCGGAACAAAGCCTGCAAAAATTCCGCGCTGAATACGCCAACGGCCGCGTTGAATCCGACAAGGTCAACACCGCAGGCATCAGCTACCAGCCGCTCGCCAGCCTGAAAACCAGCCTGTGGGGCACTCAGGTTGAAGACCTGTGGAATCAGTACTACTTCGGCGCCACCCATGAGTTGGGTGACAGCAATGTCCTCGCTCTGACCACCGGCCTGAATTACTACAAAACCGTCGACGAAGGCAAAAAGCTGCTGGGCGAAATCGACAACGACACCTACTCGCTGTCGTTCGGCCTGACCCACCAGGCACACAACCTGACCTTCTCGTACCAGCAAGTGAACGGTAACGAATACTTCGACTACCTGCACGAAACCAACGGCATTTACCTGGCCAACTCCCTGCTGTCGGACTTCAACGGCCCGAACGAGAAGTCCTTTCAGGTTTCCTACGCCATCAACATGGCCGAGTACGGCGTGCCGGGTCTGAAATTCAACATCTATCAGGCGCGCGGCTGGGGCATCGACGGCACCCACTACACCGGCAACAAAGGTGTGGCGGGCAAAGGTTACGACACCATCCAGGAACAGGACGGCGAGCACCACTATGAATACGGCATCGGCGCGACCTATGCGGTACAAAGCGGTCCGCTGAAAGCCACCACCATTCGCGGCACTTACACCGCGCACCGTGCGAGCGAGTTCCAGTCCGACGGCAGCATCAACGAGTTCCGTCTCGTGACCACCATCCCGTTCAACATCCTGTAAAAACGCCAACCGACGGCTGACTCATGATGAGTCGGCCGTTCGGTTTTTTGTCTTCAACCGATTGCAGAGGGTTATCGATGAAAATGCTTCCCCTACGTGCGGCCGTTGCTGCCGCGTTGTTGAGCGCCGCCATCGGCGTCTCGGCCAAACCCTTGGTGGTCTGCACCGAAGCCAGCCCGGAAGGCTTCGATATGGTCCAGTACACAACTGCAGTCACTGCCGATGCGGTGGCCGAAACCATCTTCAACCGCTTGGCCGACTTCAAGCCCGGCACCACTGAAGTGATTCCGGCATTGGCCGAATCCTGGGATATCAGTGAAGACGGCCTGACCTACACGTTCCATTTGCGCAAAGGCGTCAAGTTTCACACCACCGAATACTTCAAGCCGACCCGCGACATGAACGCCGACGACGTGGTCTGGAGCTTCCAGCGTCAGCTGGACCCGAATCACCCGTGGCACAAACTGTCGAGCGTCGGCTTCCCGTACTTTGAAAGCATGGGCTTCAAGGAACTGCTGAAAAACGTCGAAAAAGTCGACGACAACACGGTCAAGTTCACCCTGACCCGCCGCGAAGCGCCGTTCCTGGCCGACATCGCCATGGCGTTTTCCTCGATCTACCCGGCCGAATACGCCGACCAGTTGCTCAAGTCCGGCAAGACCGGCGACCTCAACAACAAGCCAGTCGGCACCGGTCCGTTCATCTTCCAGCGCTATGCAAAAGATGCGCAGGTGCGCTTCAAGGCCAACCCGGACTACTTCCGTGGCAAGGCCCCGGCCGACGCGCTGATCCTGGCGATCGCCACCGACAACAACGTGCGCCTGCAGAAGCTCAAGGCCAACGAGTGCCAGATCGCGCTGTATCCGAAACCGGACGACATCCCGAGCATCAAGAAAGACAGCAACCTGAAAGTCGACGAACTGGATGCGATGACCGTCTCGTATATCGCCATGAACACCCAGCACAAGTACATGAGCGACGTGCGCGTGCGTAAGGCCATCGACATCGCGTTCGACAAGGAAGCCTACGTCAACGCGCTGTTCGGCAAAGGCAATGCCTCGGTGGCGGTCAACCCGTACCCGCCGACGCTGCTGGGCTACAACCACGACCTGAAGAACCCGCCACGCGATCTGGACAAGGCCCGTGCCTTGCTCAAGGAAGCCGGAGTTCCGGAAGGCACCGTGTTTACCCTGTTTACCCGTAACGGTGGCGGCCCGACCAACCCGAACCCGATGCTCGGCGCGCAGATGATGCAGGCCGATCTGGCGAAAGTCGGGATCAAGATCGACATCCGCGTGATGGAATGGGGCGAAATGCTCAAGCGCGCCAAAGCCGGCGAGCACGATATGGTCTCGGCCGGATGGGCTGGCGATAACGGCGACCCGGATAACTTCCTGACGCCTATGCTCAGTTGCGAAGCGGCCAAGAACGGCGAAAACTACGCGCGCTGGTGCAACGAGAAATTCCAGGCACTGCTCGACGAAGCACGGGCTAAAGTAGATCCGGCCGAACGCGCCAAACTCTACGAACAGGCCCAGGTGCTGTTTAATCAGGACCAACCGTGGATCAGCATGGCCCACACCCGTATGTTTACCGCAATGCGCAACAACGTAGAGGGTTATCACATCAGCCCTCTCACAACTAATAACTTCGCCACTACCCAGGTGAAGTAGATAAGAAACTCCCGGCGACCCTGACCCCAGGGTCGCCGGGCACGCCTAACCGGCTGATGAGGTACCACACAAGATGTTTAGTTTTATTGCCCGCCGACTGGGGTTGTTGATCCCCACGTTTTTCGGCATCACCTTGCTGACTTTCGCGTTGATTCGCATGATTCCGGGCGACCCCGTGGAAGTGATGATGGGCGAACGTCGGGTCGACCCCGAAATGCACGCTCAGGCAATGGAACGCCTAGGTCTGAACAAACCGCTGTATGCCCAGTACCTGGACTACATCGGCAAACTGGCCCACGGCGATCTCGGCGAATCCCTGCGTACGCGTGAAAGCGTATGGACCGAGTTCACCTCCCTTTTCCCGGCGACCCTGGAACTGTCCATGGCCGCCCTGCTGTTCGCCGGCATCCTCGGTCTTCTGGCCGGGGTGATTGCGGCACTCAAGCGAGGATCCCTGTTCGACCACGGGGTGATGGGCATCTCCCTGGCGGGGTATTCGATGCCGATCTTCTGGTGGGGCCTGATCCTGATCATGTTCTTCTCGGTGAGCCTGGGCTGGACCCCGGTGTCCGGACGGATCGACCTGCTCTACGACATCGAGCCGCGCACCGGTTTCATGCTGATCGACACGCTGCTGGCCGATGACATGGGCGCATTCCTCGATGCCCTGCATCACCTGATCCTGCCGGCCATCGTGCTTGGCACCATTCCGCTGGCGGTGATCGCGCGGATGACCCGTTCGTCGATGCTCGAAGTGCTGCGTGAAGACTACATCCGCACCGCCAAGGCCAAAGGCCTGTCGCCGTCGCGTGTGGTGTTCGTGCACGGCCTGCGCAACGCGCTGATCCCGGTCCTGACCGTGGTCGGCCTGCAAGTCGGCACCCTGCTGGCCGGTGCAGTCCTGACCGAAACCATCTTCTCCTGGCCCGGCATCGGCAAATGGCTGATCGAAGCCATTGGCGCCCGGGACTACCCGGTTGTGCAAAACGGCATCCTGTTAATCGCCTGCCTGGTGATTCTGGTCAACTTCGTAGTGGACATCCTCTACGGCTTTGCCAACCCACGCATCCGTCATCAGCGCTGAGGTCCATATCATGAGCACTCCAACATCCTCAGTAGCCACCGCCGCTCCAAGCGCGGATCAAAGCCTGCTGTACCCGTCGCCGTACAAAGAATTCTGGCAAGCCTTCTCCAAGAACAAGGGCGCGGTTGCCGGCCTGCTGTTCATGCTGCTGATCATCTTCTGCGCGATTTTCGCGCCGTGGGTCGCGCCGCATAACCCGAGCGAGCAATACCGTGACTTCCTGCTGACGCCACCGGCGTGGCTCGAAGGCGGGCAGATGCAATTCCTGCTCGGCACCGATGAACTCGGTCGTGACCTGCTGTCACGGCTGATCCAGGGTTCGCGCCTGTCGCTGCTGATCGGTCTGTCGTCGGTGGTGATGTCGCTGATCCCGGGGATCCTGCTGGGTCTGTTCGCCGGTTTCTTCCCGAAAATGATTGGCCCGACCATCATGCGCTTGATGGACATCATGCTGGCCCTGCCGTCCTTGCTGCTGGCGGTGGCGATCGTCGCCATCCTCGGCCCTGGCCTGATCAACACCGTGATCGCTATCGCTGTGGTATCGCTGCCGTCCTACGTGCGTCTGACTCGCGCCGCCGTGATGGGCGAACTGAACCGCGACTACGTGACCGCCGCGCGTCTGGCCGGTGCCGGTCTGCCACGTCTGATGTTCATCACCGTGCTGCCCAACTGCATGGCGCCGCTGATCGTACAGGCGACCCTGAGTTTCTCTTCGGCGATTCTCGACGCTGCGGCGCTGGGCTTCCTCGGCCTTGGCGTACAACCGCCAACCCCTGAGTGGGGCACCATGCTGGCCTCGGCCCGCGATTACATCGAACGCGCCTGGTGGGTCGTCAGTCTGCCTGGTTTGACCATTTTGCTCAGCGTGCTGGCAATCAACTTGATGGGCGACGGTCTGCGCGATGCGCTGGACCCGAAACTCAAGAACGCCGCCTGAGGAGATTCCCATGTCACTGCTAGAAATCAAGAATCTCAACGTTCGCTTCGGCGACAAAACCGCTACACCCGTTGTCGATGGCCTCGACCTGAAAGTCGACAAAGGCGAAGTCCTGGCGATCGTTGGCGAATCGGGTTCGGGTAAATCCGTGACCATGATGGCGCTGATGGGCCTGATCGAGCATCCCGGCATCGTGACCGCCGACTCGCTCAGCTTTGACGGCAAAGACATGCTCAAGCTGAGCAATCGTCAGCGTCGGCAAATCGTCGGCAAAGACCTGTCGATGGTGTTCCAGGACCCGATGACCGCGCTCAACCCGAGCTACACCGTCGGTTTCCAGATCGAAGAAGTACTGCGTCTGCACCTGAAAATGTCCGGCAAGCAAGCGCGCAAACGTGCGATCGAGTTGCTGGAAAAAGTGGAGATCCCGGGCGCCGCCAGCCGTATGGACGCCTACCCGCACCAACTGTCCGGCGGTATGAGCCAGCGCGTGGCAATCGCCATGGCGATCGCCGGCGAACCGAAACTGCTGATCGCCGACGAACCGACCACTGCACTGGACGTGACGATTCAGGCACAGATCATGGATCTGCTGCTGGCGTTGCAGAAAGAACAGAACATGGGCCTGGTGCTGATCACCCACGACCTCGCCGTCGTGGCCGAAACCGCCCAGCGCGTGTGCGTGATGTACGCCGGCCAAGCCGTTGAAGTCGGTCAGGTGCCGCAACTGTTCGACATCCCCGCGCACCCATACAGCGAAGCGCTGCTCAAGGCGATTCCGGAACACAGCCAGGGCGCCTCACGCCTGTCGACCCTGCCGGGCATCGTCCCGGGCCGCTACGACCGTCCGCAGGGTTGCCTGCTGTCGCCGCGCTGCCCGTACGTGCAGGACAGCTGCCGCGCGCAGCGTCCGGCCCTTGATCCGAAAAGCAACAGCCTCGCTCGCTGCTTCTTCCCGCTGAACCAGGAGGTGGCGTAATGGCCGTCGTACTTACCGCCCGCGACCTGACCCGTCACTACGAAGTGTCCCGTGGCCTGTTCAAGGGCCACGCGACCGTGCGCGCCCTCAACGGTGTGTCGTTCGAACTGGAAGCCGGCAAGACCCTCGCCGTGGTCGGCGAATCGGGCTGCGGCAAATCCACCCTCGCCCGCGCCCTGACCCTGATTGAAGAGCCGTCGTCCGGCTCGCTGAAAATCGCCGGGCAGGAAGTGGCTGGCGCCGACAAGGCTCAGCGCAAGCAACTGCGCAAAGACGTGCAGATGGTGTTCCAGAGCCCGTACGCGTCATTGAACCCACGGCAAAAAGTCGGTGACCAGCTCGGCGAGCCGCTGCTGATCAACACCAACCTGTCCGCCGCCGAACGTCGCGAAAAAGTCCAGGCGATGATGAAGCAGGTCGGCTTGCGTCCCGAGCACTACCAGCGTTATCCGCACATGTTCTCCGGCGGTCAGCGCCAGCGGATCGCCCTCGCTCGCGCGATGATGCTGCAACCGAAAGTGCTGGTGGCGGATGAGCCTACCTCGGCACTGGACGTGTCGATTCAGGCGCAGGTGCTGAACCTGTTCATGGACTTGCAGCAGGAATTCAACACTGCTTACGTGTTCATCTCGCACAACCTGGCGGTGGTGCAACACGTGGCCGATGACGTGATGGTGATGTACCTCGGTCGCCCGGTGGAAATGGGTCCGAAGAACGACATCTATGAGCGTCCATTGCACCCGTACACCCAGGCGCTGCTGTCAGCGACCCCGACCATTCACCCGGACCCGAACAAGCCGAAAATCAAGATCGTCGGCGAATTGCCCAACCCGTTGAATCCGCCACCGGGCTGCGCGTTCCACAAGCGCTGCCCATACGCGACCGAGCGTTGCAGCACTGAAGAGCCGTTGTTGCGTGAATTGGATAATCGCCAGGTGGCCTGCCACTACGCCGAGCAATTCCTCGACGGCGCCGCCTGATTAACGGCGGACGAAAGTGTGGGAGCGGGCTTGCTCGCGAATGCGGTGTGACAGTCCATGATAATGGTGACTGACTCACCGCTTTCGGGAGCAAGCCCCCTCCCACAGGGAGCTTGAGTTGTAGCTAAAGCGTTAACCAGACCCCTTCTGTCTCGATTGCGCATCAGTCGAGGCAGAAGGGGTTTTCTTTTGGCCAAGATCTACGTCTGGCTGTCGCCTTCATCGTCCGGTTCATCAGTGGTAGAGTCGTCGTCATCGGCGCTGCCACCCTGCCCCTGATCGCCTGGCTCTGATTCCGACTTGGCGAGCATCAAGCCGCTGTGTCCGACCTGGCCGTTAAACGCCTGGGAATCGTGATCCTCGCACTCGGCCCAGGCCGTCGCGGTGCCGAGGGACAGCATCACCATCACTTTCAACAACATCAAAATCCGTAGCAATCTGCTTTTCATGGCCGACTCCATCCTGTTGCGCTAAGACATGCTTGCCGGACTGGCTCCGTGTGAAATCTAGTTGCGATCCGGCCGGCTCACCACTTAGGACGCAGCAAGGCGGGCAGAAATGCCATCGGCAGACAGATTGCTTTCGAATAACAGCAATAACCGAAACAGCTAAGCGCCGCGCGTGGCCTGCCAGGTCAGCGGGATGGAGATGAGCACCAACAGCGCACTCATGAGCCAGACACTGTGACCGCCAAACTGACCATAGAGCTGACCACTGAGCACGGGTGACAACAACGCACTGGCGCTCCAGCTCATAAAGAACAGACCAAAGTACTGGCCGCTTTTGCCACGCTGGGCAAACTGCATCGCCAGCACATTCAGCGGCGGCATGAACAACGCCTCGCCCAAGGTCCAGATCACCGTCGACAGGCAGACGAACGCCAGCCCGGATCCGAACGGCAACATGCCCAATCCGCCGGCCAGCAACAAACTCCCGGCGAGCATTTGCCGCCGCGTGCCCCAACGCTCGCCGCAGTGTGACAACGGAATCTGCAGCGCGATCACCAGCAACGCATTGAGCCCGAACTGCCAGCCGATCGCCTCGGTGCTCAAGTGGTAGTAATCACGCAGATAATTGCCCAGCGTGCTGTAGACCGTGTCGAATGCAATGCCAAGCACGGCCGTCGCCGCGAGCAGCCACAGAAACGGTTTATCGTGATACGGCGCACCCGATCCCCCTGCACCGTTCATTGAGGCCTCGTCATTGGCCAACACCGGCCGCAGCCAAGTGGTACGAACAAACCACAGCAAGGCCAACAGCGTCATCGCCGCGCTGCCGAAAAACACCCAGCGAAAATCCGTCTGCGCCAACACCCCGCCGGCAATACCCGCAGCAGCCATGCCAAGGTTGCGCGCCACCCGACTCAAGGCCTGCGCACGCGAGCGTTGAGCGACTTCGCAGTACTCCATGATCAGGCGCTGGTGCAGGGTGCGAATAGCCCCATCGATCGTCCCGCTGAGCAACAGCAATGCCGCCAGCAACGGCACTTGCGTGACCAGCCCCAGCAGAATCAACACCCACACCGAAACAAAGAACAACGTCGCCGTCAGCCGCGCCGTGCGCACATGATCACTGAGCAGCCCACCGAGCATCGAACCGACCAACAACCCGGCACCGTACGCTGACAACAGCCAACCCACCGTCTCGATCGCCAGCCCCAGCTCCTGGCGCAGGTACAGCGCCATGAACAACTTGACCATGCTGCTCAGACGATTGATGAACAGCAGGGCCGCAAGCACCCAGGCCATCAGACTGAAATAACCGTTGGGGCGCAGCAGATGGATGAGGTTGCGCGTCATTCCATTGACCTCTCAAAGCGACCGGCGTGACCTGGAACACTAACGTCCAGCACGCCGGTTGTCGCGCTCAAGAACCTCGAGATTTCAAAATACGGATTCGCCCTACAGCCCCTTCAGGAGCTGCCTTCAGTCGCTCAATTCGATTAGAAAAAATGGTCTGCTGTCAGGCCGCCATCGCCAGCAGGCTGGCTCCTACAGTGGGATTGGTTGTGCTCAGTTGGAGATTGGTCGGCGGTGAAACCGCTTTCGCGAGCAAGCCCGCTCCCACAATTGGATTGGGTGCAATCAGTTAGAGATTGGTCTGCTGTAAGGCCGCCATCGCCAGCAGGCTGGCTCCTACAGTGGGATTGGTTGTGTTCAGTTGGAGATTGGTCGGCTGTGAAACCGCTTTCGCGAGCAAGCCCGCTCCCACAATTGGATTGGGTGCAATCAGTTAGAGATTGGTCTGCTATCAGGCCGCTATCGCCAGCAGGCTGGCTCCTACAGTGGGATTGGTTGTGTTCAGTTGGAGATTGGTCGGCTGTGAAACCGCTTTCGCGAGCAAGCCCGCTCCCACAATTGGATTGGGTGCAATCAGTTAGAGATTGGTCGGCTATCAGGCCGCCATCGCCAGCAGGCTGGCTCCTAGAGTGGGATTGGTTGTGCTCAGTTGGAGATTGGTCCGC
>NZ_FYDR01000016.1:0-58815 GCF_900187525.1 Pseudomonas sp. Irchel s3a10 | reverse complement strand
ACCCACACGAATTGCTTGATTCAGTTGTTAAAGAGCGGTTGGTTAAGATCTTTCGTCTCAACCGAGGCGCGCATTCTACAGCAGCCTCATTTGCTGTCAAGTGATTATTTTCAGAAGTTTTCGAAGAATTCTTCAACAACTTCAACCACTTGCGCTTCCGATCTCTCGTCAGCGGGAGGCGAATTCTACAGCGTTACACGCTGCTGTCAACACCTCTTTTTCAACTTCCTTTTGGCTTCGATGAACCGAAGCAGCTTGCTGCCGAAAACTACGCAACTCATTGAATCTCAAGGAGTTTTCCGTTTCGACTGCGCCGGAAGTGGGGCGAATTATAGACATCTGAAATCTGCCGTCAACCGTTAATTTCAGTTTTATTGCAAAACCTGCTTTTTAGCCAACAACCGCGGGATTCGACGGGCAACCGCAGGCACACGTAGCAATAGGAGCATCGCGCCTATAAAGGCATAGATCGCCCACTCCCTGAGATCTGCCCGCACAATCCATAGCATATGCAGCAATCCGAGCCCCAAAATCACGTACACCAACCGATGCAGTTTCTTCCAGCGCACACCCAAGCGGCGCTGACTGTAGCGATTGGACGTAACCGCCAACGCCAACAGACCAAGGAAACCCAGCGTCCCCACAATAATGTACGGCCGCTTACGCAACTCCACGCCCAACTGAGACCAGTCGAAACCAAGGATGAACGCCATATAACTGAACAGATGCAGAACCACATAGGCAAAACACCAAAGTCCCAACTGACGGCGTACAGCAATCCAGCCCGCCCAACCCGTCATTTTCTGCAACGGCGTCATGCTCAAAGTGATCAGCAGCAATACCAGCGTCCCAAGCCCCAATCGATCAACCAGGACTTTGCCAGGATCCGGCCCCAGCAGATCAGCGAACGCCTGATAAAACCAAAGCAATGGCCAGATCGCCGCTGCGATGAAAACACCTACACGCCAGAACGGATATCGCATCAGTAGTTCTTCCGCAGATCGAGCCCTGTATATAAAGAAGCGACTTCATCCGCGTAGCCGTTGAACATCTGCGTATCACGCACATTCGGCTTGAACAGACTGTTCGGCAGACGCCGTTCCCGCGCCTGAGTCCAGCGCGGGTGATCAACCGTCGGATTCACGTTGGCATAAAAACCGTATTCATCTGCCGCGATGCTCTGCCAAGTCGTCTTGGGCTGCTCGCTGACCAGACTGATCCGCACAATGGACTTCACACTCTTGAAGCCATACTTCCACGGCACCACCAGACGCAGCGGCGCACCGTTCTGATTCGGCAACTCACGGCCATACATGCCAACCGCCAGAATCGCCAGGGGATTCATCGCCTCGTCCAGGCGCAAGCCTTCTACATAAGGCCAGTCGATCAGGGCAAAACCCGAGCGCTGACCTGGCATGCTCTTGGGATCCTGCAGGGTTTCGAAGCGAATGTATTTGGCCTTGGAGGTCGGCTCGACCTGTTTGAGCAGCGCAGAAATCGGAAAACCCATCCACGGGATAACCATCGACCACGCCTCAACACAGCGAAGGCGATAAATACGCTCCTCCAACTGGTACGGTTTCATGAAGTCTTCCAGCGCGTAACGCCCTGGCTTACCCACCTCCCCATCGACGACAACGCTCCACGGCTCGGTTTTCAGCGAACCGGCATTGGCGGCCGGATCGCCCTTGTCGGTGCCGAACTCATAGAAGTTGTTGTAATGGGTTGCGTCTTTATAAGGCGTGATCGCCTCATCCTTGACGTTGACTGCGCCCCATTTAGTAGAGGACAGCTTGTCGGTAAACCAGGCAGGCGCTTTACCGGGTTCGACATCGGCGTACCGAGCGGCATCCTCGGCATTGGCCCAGCGCGGCAGGCTACTGACGGCAAGTCCGGCAGCAGTAGCCCCCAACAATTGGCGACGGGACAGATAAATGGATTCAGGCGTGACATCCGACTCGTGGCAGTCGGACGCTTTGGGGACTTTGATCAACATGGCAACTCCGCAGCTTTGGAGGACTGATGCACCCATAGACTGCGGAGTATGCGGGAAATTACATCACTCGGCTTTTTTGTGCCGACGAAGATGCAACAGGTACTGCACCGGGCCAGAAGCGGCGTAGGCGAGGAACACCAGCAGCAGAATGCGCGGTGGATCGCTGAAGACCACGGCGAACACCAGCACCACCGCAAGGATCGCCACGAACGGTACGCGACCTTTCAGATCCAGCTCTTTAAAGCTGTTGTACTTGATATTACTGACCATCAGCATGCCGGCCGCCGCAACCATCAGTGCGACCAGGAACGACATCTTCGAACCTTGAATACCGTAATCGCTGAACGCCCAGACAATCCCCGCGACCACACCGGCAGCCGCCGGACTGGCCAGACCGATGAAGTAGCGCTTGTCAGCCGTACCCACCTGAGTATTGAAGCGCGCCAGACGCAACGCTGCGCCGGCCACATAGATGAAGGCAACCATCCAGCCGACCTTGCCCATGTCACCCAATGCCCAGCCAAAGGCCAGTAGCGCCGGTGCGACACCAAAAGCGACCATGTCCGAAAGCGAGTCATACTCGGCGCCGAAGGCACTTTGCGTATTGGTCATGCGCGCTACGCGGCCATCAAGACCATCGAGCACCATGGCCACGAAAATCGCGATCGCGGCAAAGGCGAAATACTTGCTCGCATTCGCAGAGTCACCGGCGCTCAAGGCAGCCTGGGCACTCATCGAGTTGATGATGGAATAAAACCCTGCAAACAGGTTCGCAGTGGTGAACAGATTCGGCAGCAGATAGATACCACGATGCCGGACTTTACGACCTTCTGCGTCGTGCCCTTCCTCGATGTGCTCATCGATGGGCAGCAGGCTTTCGGCGTCAGAAGCCTGGTTCGGCTCTTCGGGACGTTCGCTCATGGACATTACCTTGCAACGGTTTGGAGAAAATTCGACAGAGGCTTGAGGACGACAGTTCGGCCACAAACGATGCAGCTTTATACCAGAACCACCGCCTCAAACGAAAAAACGCGGCCGAGGCCGCGTTTTTCGTACAAGGATGACGACTTAGTTTTTGGCTTTGTCGACGATCTTGTTGGCACCGATCCACGGCATCATGGAGCGCAGTTGCTCGCCGATGATTTCGATACCGTGAGCGGCATTGTTACGACGCTTGGCGGTCATCGAAGGGTAGCCGGTTGCGCCTTCGCTGATGAACATTTTGGCGTATTCGCCGTCCTGAATACGTTTCAGGGCGTTGCGCATGGCCTGACGGGATTCGGCGTTGATCACTTCCGGGCCGGTCACGTACTCGCCGTATTCGGCGTTGTTGGAGATCGAGTAGTTCATGTTGGCGATACCGCCTTCGTACATGAGGTCAACGATCAGTTTCAGTTCGTGCAGGCACTCGAAGTAGGCCATTTCCGGCGCGTAGCCAGCTTCAACCAGAGTTTCGAAACCGGCTTTCACCAGCTCAACGGTACCGCCACACAGAACGGCTTGTTCGCCGAACAGGTCGGTTTCGGTCTCGTCCTTGAAGGTGGTTTCGATGATGCCGGTACGACCGCCACCCACGCCAGCTGCGTAGGACAGTGCAACGTTTTTGGCGTTGCCCGAAGCGTCCTGGTAGATCGCGATCAGGTCAGGGATACCGCCACCCTTCACGAACTCGGAACGTACGGTGTGGCCCGGAGCTTTCGGCGCGATCATGATCACGTCGAGGTCGGCACGCGGAACAACCTGGTTGTAGTGAATCGCGAAGCCGTGGGAGAAGGCCAAGGTGGCGCCTTTCTTGATGTTCGGCTCGATTTCGTTCTTGTACAGCTGGGACTGGAATTCGTCCGGGGTCAGGATCATGACCAGGTCGGCGCCAGCAACAGCGGCAGCCACGTCGGTCACTTTCAGGCCGTGAGCTTCGGCTTTGGCAACAGTGGCCGAACCTTTACGCAGACCAACGGTAACGTCGACACCGGAATCTTTCAGGTTGCACGCTTGGGCGTGGCCCTGGGAACCGTAACCGATGATGGCAACTTTCTTGCCCTGGATGATCGACAGGTCGCAGTCTTTATCGTAGAAAACTTTCATGAATTTCCCCTATATATCCAGGCCGTTCAGGCCATTCGCTAATTTGGTTTAGATGCTGAGTACTTTGTCGCCGCGGGCAATGCCGGTCACGCCGCTACGGACGGTTTCCAGAATCGATGCGGTGCCGATGGATTGAATGAAGCTGTCGAGCTTGTCGCTGGTACCGGTCAATTGAACGGTATACACGCTGGCGCTGACATCGACGATCTGTCCACGGTAAATATCGGTGGTGCGTTTGATCTCGGCGCGCTGGGCGCCAGTGGCCTTGACCTTGACCAGCATCAGCTCGCGCTCGATATGAGCGCTTTCCGACAGGTCCACCAGCTTGACCACTTCGATCAGCTTGTTCAGGTTTTTGGTGATCTGCTCGATGATTTCATCGTGGCCGACAGTGGTCAGCGTCAGACGCGACAGCGTCGGGTCTTCGGTTGGCGCCACCGTCAGGCTTTCAATGTTGTAGTTGCGCTGCGAGAACAGGCCGACTACGCGAGACAAAGCGCCGGGTTCGTTTTCCAGAAGCAGGGAAATAATGTGCCGCATGATTAAGTACGCTCCGTCTTGCTCAGCCACATATCGCGCATGGAGCCGTCTTTGATCTGCATCGGATAGACGTGCTCGCTGGTATCGACCGAAATATCGATCACCACCAGACGGTCCTTCATGGCGAACGCTTCTTCCATCTTCGACTTCAAATCTTTCGAATCGGTGATGCGCACGCCGACGTGACCGTAGGCTTCAGCCAGTTTGACGAAGTCAGGCAGCGACTCCATGTAAGAGTGCGAGTGACGGCTGCCGTAGCTCATGTCCTGCCATTGACGAACCATCCCCAGAACGCCGTTGTTCAGGATGACGATTTTCACCGGCAAGCCGTATTGCAGGCAGGTCGACAGTTCCTGGATGTTCATCTGGATGCTGCCTTCGCCAGTGACGCAGGCAACGTCGTCATCCGGGAAGCTCAACTTGATGCCCATGGCCGCCGGGAAACCGAAGCCCATGGTGCCCAGGCCACCGGAGTTGATCCAGCGGTTAGGCTTGTTGAACTTGTAGTACTGCGCAGCGAACATCTGGTGCTGGCCCACGTCGGAAGTGATGAAGGCATCGCCCTTGGTCACTTCGCACAGGGTTTCGATCACGGTCTGTGGCTTGATCAGGCTGCCGTCGCCCTTTTCATAAGGGAACAGGCCGCGATCACCACGCCATTCATCAACTTGCTTCCACCAACTGGCAACGGACTCCTTGTTCGGGGTCTCACCGATTTCCTTGAGGATCGCGACCATTTCGGTCAGGACGCTCTCCACCGGGCCAACGATTGGCACGTCGGCCTTGATGGTCTTGGAGATTGAAGCCGGGTCGATGTCGATGTGGATGATCTTGGCATTCGGGCAGAACTTCGCCGCGCCGTTGATCACCCGGTCATCGAAACGCGCGCCGACAGCGAGGATCACGTCGGCATGGTGCATCGCCAGGTTGGCGGTGTAGCTGCCGTGCATGCCGAGCATGCCGATGAACTGCCGGTCGGTGCCTGGGAAACCGCCCAGGCCCATCAGGGTGTTGGTCACTGGCAGGTTGAGCATTTTCGCCAGTTCGGTCAGCGGTGCGGAACCGTTGCCGAGGATCACGCCGCCACCGGAATAGAGCACAGGACGCTTGGCCGCCAGGAGCATTTCTGCCGCCTTGCGGATTTGCCCGGAGTGGCCGCGGACGGCCGGGCTGTAGGAACGCAGCTTGGCTTTTTTCGGGAAGACGTATTCGAACTTTTCGGCCGGGTTGGTCATGTCTTTCGGGATATCGACCACGACCGGGCCCGGACGACCGGATTGCGCCAGGTAGAACGCCTTCTTCATGACTTCCGGGATTTCCGAAGCGTGCTTGATCATGAAACTGTGCTTCACGATCGGCCGGGAGATACCGATCATGTCGGTTTCCTGGAACGCGTCGGTGCCGACCATGGTGCTTGGCACCTGACCGGAAATGATCACCATTGGAATCGAATCCATATAGGCGGTGGCGATACCGGTGATGGCGTTTGTGGCGCCAGGACCTGATGTCACCAGTACCACGCCGGCTTTACCGGTGGCACGGGCGTAGCCGTCAGCCATATGGGTAGCCGCTTGTTCATGACGAACCAGGATGTGGGTCACTTCCGGTTCTTTGAACAGGGCATCGTAAACATGAAGGAGAGCACCACCCGGGTACCCGTAGATATATTTGACGCCTTCGTCACGCAAAAAGCGGACGAGCATCTCACCGCCAGATAAAAGCTCCACGTTGTTCACCTCTAAAACGCCAGAATACCGTCCACACAAAAGGGGCGGGTCTTAATAGGTTTACTTCTCGGCAGAGCATGAGCGACGGTGGTCGCCGACTACGTCAGCACTGACTGAGCAAGTATTGGGATCGTCCCAAGTGTTGCGGGCCTTTCCCACCCAGCGCGAGGTAACGCGTTGCGGGTGTAACAGGTCGACGCGGATATGCGCCTCATGATCTACCGAGTGGGTCTGCTTCTGGCAGTCCCTCTACAGCGGACTTTGGATTCTTCTGTTTCGCCCTCTCCAAGTCAAGCCGTCAATGTGCTTAATTGTGGGTAAGCACATGAGAACGCAAGAAAAAACCTGAAAACAGCTACTCTGTTAGCGTCAATTGCGCAATTTTGCCAAGGAATCAGCATGCGAACGCTTCTGTTAACTCTGCTGATCGGCCTCAGCCCATGGTGCTCGGCCGCTCAGATCTACAAATGGGTCGATGCCCAGGGCGTCACGCACTTCGATGCGCAGCCACCGCAAGGGCTGCCGGCGACGACTGTGCAGACGCCCTCCTCGCCCCCACCGAAACCTGCCGCCATGCCTGGCAGTGGTGCGTTGGGCGATCAGAAAGCCATCGACGACAAGGTGAAGAAACAGGTGGCGGAGCAGCAGGCGCAGCTCAAGGCATTTTGCGAACAGGCACGGACGAACCTGGCGCAATTGCAGAACAATCCGCGGTTGAGGGAGGAAGTGGAGGGACAATTACGGCGGCTGGATGATGCGCAGCGTCAGGAGCGCATTGTCGAAGCGCAGAAGCAGATTGCGCAGAACTGCGAATAGTCACCTGTAGGAGCTGCCGCAGGTTCGGGCCGCGATCGGACGATCTTTTGACCTTGCTTCCAAGAGCAGATCAAAAGATCGCAGCCTGCGGCAGCTCCTACAGGGAGATCGGCACTAGCGCGAGGCGGTAATCAGCAGGTCAAACTCTTTGAGCAGCACCTGCAGTTGGCGATCCTTGCCCTGCAGATTGCGCTGGGCGAAGACCATTTCAGCCATTTCCTGAATGCCCGAGGCATTGGGCAGCGGCAGATCCTGTTCGAGGATCATCTTCATCCGCGGCAGGAAGATCCATTGCAGCCATTGCTCGAAATCCAGCGTGTCGACCGAAAACGGTTCGACACTGCTCAGGGCTTCGGCCGATGGCTGGACCTCATCCCACCAACCCTGCGTGCGCAGTTCGCGCTCGATCAACAGCAACTGATCGGCGATTTTCGGGAAACGGGAATCCATCACAGCGAAACCTTGGCCTTCTGACGAGCCAGCGCCGCACCGGCGGAGTCGCCCTGCTTCTCACGTGACTGCGCGATGATTTCCCACAGGCTGGCCTGCAAGTCCGGACGACCGTTGGCCATGGTCAGCGCCCGACGGGCGAACTGCTCGGCCTGCGGCGCATCGCCTTGAGCCATGCGTACTTGCGCCAGACGATAAAGCACTTGCGGCTCACGCGGGGCAACGCGTTGCGCGCGCTCGAGGCTGGAAGACGCACCGTTGAGGTCGCCACCGGCCTGTTGCTGCTGTGCGGTGGTCAGCAAGGCGAGGACCGGACCGTCCAGTTGCTCGTCCGCCGACAGACCACCGCCACTGCTGGCCGAAGGAATCCCGCTTGGCGTCGAAGGCATGCTGTAACTGCCGGAGTTGATCGGCGCCGACTCGACCGGCGTCGGGTTGTACGGCCCTGCGGTGATACCGCCAGACGCCGGGCCCGGCACGATCGGCGAGGAGCTGATCGGCGCCGATGTCGTGGCGCCGCCACCCGGCACCATCACCACCACGCCGGTATCGCCTTGCGGGATGGCCTGAGATTGCGCCTGGCCCTGGACTGGGCGTGTGACTGTCGTCTTGCGAAAACCGCCGTTGGCCGACAGCCGTTCGCTATTGGACACGGCCGTGCCGGAATCCACCACTGGGATCGAACCACGCTGTACGGTAGAGCAGCCGCTGAGCAAAGCCACGGCGGTCACCGCTGGAATCAACCACTTGTTCACTTGAAACCCTCTTTGCTTAATTCATCCAGCCCTTGACCCAATCCATCACCGACTCTGGCGAGGCAGGCGTTTCGCTTGCACACGCGGCGCCGGGTGGTGGTTCGCTGCCGCGAATATACGGCATCTGTACCGCCCCCGGACAGTTGGCATCAGAGCCTTGTCCGGTACGCGAATCGACCCACGCCTGCACGATGTTGTCCGGCTGCGGCATGTCCAGCGGCAGCGGATCGGCCTTGCGCATGAAACTGGTCCAGACCTGCAACGCACCGGTCGCACCGGTAAACGGAGTCTTGCCGTTGTCGTCACGACCGAGCCAGACCACGGCCAGCAGATCCTGACTGAAACCGGCGAACCAGCTGTCACGCGAATCGTTACTGGTACCGGTCTTGCCGGCCAGCGTGAGGGTCTTGGGCAGCACGTTGTAAACCGAGCTGCCGGTACCTTCACGCATGACCCGCTGCATGGCGTTCTGGATCAGGTAGATGGACGCCGGATCGAAACGCTGCTCGATCTGGAACGGATAACGCTTGAGTGGCTCGCCATCGGCGGTCAGCACGCTGCGAATCCCGCGCATCGGCGTATTGAAACCACCGTTGGCGAGGGTCTGGTACATGGTCGCGACTTCGATCGGAGTCATGCCACCGGCGCCCAGCAACATAGACGGGAATGCAGGGAACTCACGCGTCACACCCAGACGCCCCAAGGTCTTGAGCACGTTAGGCACGCCGACTTCCAGACCCAGACGCGAGGTCGACAGGTTGTAGGAATGCGCCAGGCCTTGATAGAGGAACACGGTACCGTGGGAGCGGCGATCATAATTCTGCGGTTTCCACACCTGACCGTTCGCGCCTTTGACCGACAACGGATCGTCGGACAGCCAACTGGTCAGTGTGTACTGGCTCGGTTTCTCCAGCGCGGTCAGATAAACCGCCGGTTTGATCAACGAACCGATCGGCCGCACCGCGTCCAGTGCGCGGTTGAAACCGGCATAACTGGCCTGACGGCTGCCGATCATCGCCTGGACTTCGCCGGTTTCCGGATTGGTCACGACCATCGCTGCTTCCACGTCATCAGAGCCTTTGCGCCCGGCCAGACGTTTAAAGGTGTCGTTGACCGAGGCTTCTGCTTTCATCTGCAGGATCGGGTCGAAACTGGTGAAGATCCGCAGGCCTTCTTCGGTCAAGTCTTCGTCGCGGTAGTCTTCGCGCAACTGGCGTTTGACCAGATCGATAAAGCCCGGAAACGAGCTGTCGGCAAGCTTGCCGCGCGTGGTCACGCCCAAGGGCATTTTCTTCGCCGCTTCAACCTGCTCGGCAGTCGCCACGCCTTGCTGCTCAAGCACGTCGAGCACCAGATTACGGCGTTCCAGCGCACGCTCCGGATTGCGCCGCGGGTTGTAGTAAGACGGGCCCTTGACCATGCCGACCAGCAACGCGACCTGATGCAGCTTCAGCTCGGACAGTGGCTGGCCGAAGAAGAACTGGCTGGCCAGACCGAAACCGTGCACCGCACGCTGACCGTCTTGCCCGACAAAGACTTCATTGAGGTAGGCCTCAAGGATTTCCTTTTTGTCGTAGTGCAGTTCCAGCAGCATCGCCATCATCGCTTCGGTGAGTTTGCGGCTCAGGCTGCGCTCGTTGGTGAGGTAGAAGTTCTTGACCAATTGCTGGGTCAGCGTACTACCGCCCTGGGTCATCTTGCCGCCAGAGGTGTTGACCCAGATCGCCCGGGCAATCGACTTCGGCGACACGCCCCAGTGGCTGTAATAGTCGCGATCTTCAACTGCTACCAGGGTTTCCAGCAGATACGGCGGCACCTGATCGAGCTTGATCAGGATGCGGTCTTCGAGGTTTTTCGGGTAGATGCCGCCGATCATCAGCGGCTCGAGCCGCACCACGGACAATTTACCGCCGTTGAGCCCGGAGAGCTCGGCCACATAGTCGCCAGAGAAACGCACGCGTACTGGCTGGGCTTTTTCCAGGCCTTCATAGAACTGGAAGCCGCGGGTATTCAGATCAACGGTATTGCCGTTGACGGCGGCAGCGCCGGGGCCATTGCTCACGGCTTCGCGGCGATAGCCCAAGGCATCGAGTTCAGTGAGGAAATCGTCTTTGCTGAGCTTTTGTCCGACGAACAGCTCGAGCGGCCGCGCGTAAACCTTGGCCGGGATGGTCCAGCGCTTGCCGGAGAACTTCTCCTGCACCACGGCATCGAGGTAAACGGCGAAGCCGGCCAGCACCACAAGGCCGACCAGGCTGAGTTTAATGGCCCAGCTCAACCACGGGCTAAGGCCCTTGGAGACTGGTTTTTTCTTGGTACGGGGGGATCGAGTTCGAGTCATGGCGGCGGATTATACGCACTTTATTCATCCTCAACAGGAGCGCTCCGAGGTTTGCGTCGGGCTGGCGAGCGGCCATAATGGCGACCTCGAATTTCCCAGTCTCTGAAGGATCGCCCGTGAGCCAGTCCCTGATCGCTGCCCTGCAAAACCCGGCCCTCTACCCGCACCCAGTCGAAGGGTTCCAGGTCATCGAAACCCATATCTCGTGGGTGATCCTCACTGGCCCCTTTGCTTATAAAGTGAAGAAGCCGGTGAATTTCGGCTTCCTCGACTTCACCGGCCTGGAGTCGCGCGCACATTTCTGTGCTGAAGAACTGCGTCTGAACCAACGTCTGACCGATGATTTGTATCTGGACGTGTTGCCGGTGACCGGCAGCGTCGAAGCGCCGCAACTGGGTGGCGACGGCCCGGTGATCGAATATGTGCTGAAAATGCGTCAATTCCCGCAGGCCGGCCTGCTCAGCACCCTGCAAGCCAACGGTGAGCTGACCACCCAGCACATCGATGAGATGGCCGAGCAGATTGCCAAATTCCACCTCAGCGCACCGAAGGTTCCGGCCGAGCACGAAGCCGGCACCCCGGATGCGGTGATGGCCCCGGTCGCGCAAAACTTCGAACAGATTCTGCCGTTCCTCAGCGATAAAAACGATTTGCTGCAACTTGAAGCGCTGAAAGCCTGGGCCGAAAGCAGCTTCGAACGCCTCAAGCCCCTGTTCGCCCAACGCAAGGCCGAGGGTTTCACCCGCGAATGCCACGGCGACATCCACCTGGGCAACGCCACTGTCATCAATGGCAAAGTGGTGATCTTCGACTGCATCGAGTTCAACGAACCGTTCCGCTTCACTGACGTCTGGGCCGATACCGGTTTCCTGGCGATGGACCTGGAAGACCGCGGTCTGAAATCCCTCGCCCGCCGCTTCATCAGCCAGTACCTGGAGCTGACCGGCGACTATCAAGGCCTGGAAGTGCTGAACTTCTATAAAGCCTACCGCGCGCTGGTTCGTGCCAAAGTCGCGCTGTTCAGCATGCCGGCGGACGCCACCCCGGTGCAACGCGCCACTACCCTGCGCCAGTACCGCAACTACGCCAACCTTGCAGAAAGCTACAGCACCATTCCTTCGCGCTTCATGGCAATTACCCACGGCGTATCGGCGGTCGGCAAGAGCCACGTGGCCATGCGTCTGGTCGAAGCGCTGGGCGCGATTCGCCTGCGTTCCGACGTCGAGCGCAAGCGCCTGTTCGGCGAGCAAACCGTAGCCAACGATGTGCAGGCAGGGATTTACAGTGCTGATGCCAGCGCCGCGACCTATGCCCGTCTGCATGAAATCGCTGAAGTGATCCTGCACGCCGGTTTCCCGGTGGTGATCGACGCGACTTACCTCAAGCGCGAACAACGCGATAGCGCGGCAAAAATCGCTGAAGCCACCGGCACACCGTTCCTGATCCTCGACTGCAACGCGCCGCAAGCGGTGATCGAGAGCTGGCTGGCGATCCGTCAGGCCGACCAGAAAGATCCTTCCGATGCCACGCTGGCCGTGATCGAGGCTCAGCAAGCCAGCCGCGAAGCCCTGACGCCAGAAGAAATCCTGCGCAGCAAACGCGTGCAAACCAATGAAAGCGGGACGCTCGACACCGTTGTGGCGCAGATCCGCCAGCGTCTGCCGGGCCTGTAAGAAACTATTTCGGCCGTGAAGCCCTCGCTTGCTTCACGGCCGTCAAATAGTGGCACTATACTGGCGTCATAAAACCAACAGGTGATCTGACATGAGCCAGCCGAAACTTCTCGATACCCCGCTTTATGCCTTGCTGCACAAAGACGACATCACAGGCTTCAACAAGGAACGCCCGCAAGACGGCCCGATCGACATGGTCGGCGGCGACTTTCGTGGTCTCGATCTGCGTGAACTGAACGCCGATGGCGTGGATTTCCGGGACGCGTACTTTCGCTCCGCCGATTTGCGCGGCATCGATTTCCGTAATTCATCGCTCGAAGGCGCAAGCCTGGCGCACGCACAGATTTCCGGAGCGTATTTTCCGCCGGAGCTGAGTGCCGACGAGATCCTGATGTCGATGAATTTTGGTACACGCCTGCGTTATCGCACCCGCTGATCCTTTTTTATCTTTCTCTGACCCGACGCCTTTCCCCTGTGGGAGCGGGCTTGCTCGCGAAGGCGTAGTGTCAGTCGATACATCTGTTGGCTGAAAGGCCCCCTTCGCGAGCGCCCACTCCCACCTTCATTTTCCGCGTTTTCGTCCCTCCTTTCTGCGTTCGCCCCCCCTTTCTTAGTAGCGTTTGCGTCTAATCCGACCAAACAACCACGCTTTTCCTACTGATGGCTACACTCCTGAGAAGATCGCCCACGCACCATTCGGCCGTCGCAAGGAGGCTTGATGAATGATGAACTGCAACACCTGAAGAATCTTGGCAAGACGTCGGCGCAGTGGCTGCATGCCGTGGGCATCCACAGCGCCTCGGACTTGCGTCGCCTGGGGGCGGTAGACGCCTATCGGGCCGTGCGCACCCGCGGGTTTCGCGCGTCAAAGGTGTTGTTGTACGCGATCGAAGGGGCGCTGATGGATGTGCACTGGAACGACATCCCGGCCGAACGCAAAGACGCCTTGAACAAGCAGCTCGAAGCCATTTCCTCGCGCCACAAGAACTGAACAGGCACTGACGGCCATGTATCTGCTCGGAGAACAATCGGCACCGGTCGATGCACTGATCAATCGCTTGCAGAGCTTGCCCGCGCGCTGGCTGGAAGGGCTTGCGCCGTGCGGGCCAGCCTTTGAGCCAGATATCTCTGACAACCTGATGGCACAGCTCCCACACGATCAGTTGTTTCTGCTGACAGAAGGCGTGATCCACGGCGCCATCGGCGGCCGTGCGCTGTTTTACTGGCAGGAAGGCGATCTGATCGGGCTGCAGCAAGGTGACGCCTGGGCCGATTGCCGACTGCGCAGCGACGGGCCATTGCGCTTGTTGCCCTATCGGCGAACCGATTTGTTCCAGCATTTGTATGCCGAGCCGGGCCGGGCCGAGCAATGGCTTGAGTATCTGCTGGGGCAGATGGCGCTGCTGGCTCATGCGGTGGCCGAACTGAAACCGCGGGAGTTTCGCAGCACCAATGGCTTCAAGCGGGTCGAGAGCGGTGAAGTACTGATCCAGCAGGGCGATGCCGCCGATCACGTCTTCGTGATCATCGATGGGCATGCCGAAGCATTTGTTGACGGGCACAAGGTTGGCGAAGTGCCTAAGGACGAGATTTTCGGCGCCATGGCGGTGTTCACCGGCGAGCCGCGTAACGCTACCGTCATTGCTCGCGAGCCGAGCACAGTGATGCTGATTCCCGGAGAGCAGTTTCTGAACATGACCCGCAACAATCCGAAGATTGCCCACAGCCTGATCGAGAGCATGGCCCGACGCATCGGCCAGCTCAATCAACAGATCACGCAACTGAGTGCCGTCAAACCTCCACGTTGAGTCCCGTATTTCCGGGGCATTCCGGCCATTCGCACGACTAAATCAAGCAAATGAAAAAACAGTGGTTGACTCGCTAATGAGAATCTCTATGATTATCACAACTGGTCGCGAGATCAGTCGATATTCTGAAAAGCCCTTGGTTCGGACTCTCAGATTATCTCCTCATCAGGCTAATCACGGTTATTTGACCCGGTTTTTACCGGGTCTTTTTTTGCCTGTGGAAAAGTCATCGGCCGAACTGTTTGCGCATCTGCGCGCAGTAATCCTGCGCGGGCGTGGCCGGGGTGTACCAGACGTAATCGGCCATCGCGGCAGTCACCTCGGCGCCTTGCTCGGCCAGCATCAGCACCGTTGGCGCCTGGGCTGCACCCAGATCCAGAACATGCAGCGGCACGCCAGCATCTTTGCGCGCATGCCAGGCACCCGCCAACAACAAGGCAGGCGTCGGCGCTGCCAGCAAACGTTCGGCCATGCGGCGATCGCGCTGCTGTTGAACCGCGAGCATCGCCGGCATCTGTGATTTGGGCAGCAAGCCGCAATGTGATTCGCTGATCTGCTCTAACAGTTTGGCTTTCACCAAGGCCGCATTGCTGCGAACACCGCTCTGGGCTGGCGGCTGACGATAGAACGCGCGGATTTCGCTGTTATCCAGATTGGCCGCCAACAGCGGATAGGGCTGCGTGAGGGCAAACCGAACAATCGGTCCATAGAGATTCCAGTCCCAACCATCCTGCCAGGCCAGCGCGGCGGCAAGATCGGTGGGCGGCGTTGCGGCATGACGAACCTGATCAACTTTCGGCTGTTGATCAGGCGTGAGCATCTCCAGCAACAGACTGCCCTGAGGACGTTGCTCACCGAGCGCCCGCAACAGCCACAGCTGCGCAGCGTGATGATCCGCATTGTCATGTTGCTCGCCGATGATCAACTGTTGCGGCTTGGCCAGACGCGTCAGCAGTTCCTGCGCTGTCAGCACCTGGCCGCTGTGCAGATCGCGAATCTCACCGCTGACCGGTGGCGGCGCCGCAACATGCTGACACCCCGTCAGCCACAACACCGCTAACAACCAGATCCCGCGCATACCATCACCTCAATGAGAAATCAGCGGGCGATGATCAGCGGATGCCCACGCTCCGGGTGCGGCTGCACCAATACCTCAAGGCCGAACACGGCTTTGAGCGAGTCCGGTCGCAAGACTTGCTGCGGCGTATCCAGCGCCACCGGGCGCCCGCCTTCGAGCAGCAACACCCGATCACAATAGCGTGCCGCCAGATTCAGATCATGCAGGATGACCAACACTGCTGCGCCACGATCGGCAAACTCACGCACCGCTTGCAGCGTGGTGTGCTGATGCAAGGGATCGAGCATCGAGGTCGGCTCATCCAGCAACAGGGTTTGCCCGGCCTGCCCGGGCCATAACTGCGCCAGCACCCGCGCCAGATGCACACGCTGGCGCTCGCCCCCCGACAATGCCAGATAACTGCGCCCGCTCAGATGCCCGGCATCTGCAGCGTCCAGCGCTGCCGCAACAATCTCGTCATCGCGCACCCGACCACTCTGATAAGGCAAGCGGCCCATGCCGACCACTTCTTCCACGCGAAAGGCAAAATCCAGCGTCGACACCTGCGGCAATACCGCCAGACGTTGGGCACGCTGCGTACCTGTCCAGTGATTCAGCGCCTTGTCGTCGAGCAACACCTCGCCCTCACTCGCCGTCAGCTCTCCGCACAAGGCACCGAGCAAGGTGCTTTTGCCGGCACCGTTCGGCCCGAGCACACCCAGCACCTCACCGGGTTCGAGTTGCAGGGTGACGTCGCTGAGCACGGTCTTGCGCCCGCGGCGGATGTGCAGATTGTGCGCACGCAACATCAGGCACGTCCTCGCAGCAGCAGATAGAGGAAGAACGGCGCGCCGATAAACGCGGTGACGATACCGATCGGCAATTCCGCCGGCGCCAGCGCCAGCCGAGCCACCAGATCCGCCAGCAGCAATAGACTGGCACCGGCCAATACCGAGGCGGGCAATAGCACACGGTGATCCGGCCCGGCCAATAAACGCACCAGATGCGGCACCACCAACCCGACGAAGCCAATCATCCCGGCTGCTGCCACCGCTGCGCCAACACCCAACGCCGTGCAGAACACCAATTCACGCTTGAGCCGTTCGACATCGATCCCCAAGTGCCCGGCTTCGGACTCACCGAGCAACAAGGCATTCAGGGCCTTGGCGCGGCGCGGCAACCACAGCGCGACGCCGGTGCTGATGATCAGCAACGGCCACAGACGCGCGTAACTCGCACCATTGAGGCTGCCCAGATTCCAGAAAGTCAGCGTGCGCAAAGTCGCGTCATCCGCCAGATAGGTGAACAACCCGACTGCCGAGCTGGCCAGCGCTGTCAGGGCGATCCCGGCCAACAGCATGGTCGCGACGTTGGTCTGACCGTTGCGCCGTCCAAGCCGATAGACCAGCGCCGTCACCCCCAGCCCACCGAGAAACGCGCACGCCGATAACAGATACGGCCCGAACCAATCCGGCAACCCGCCAAAAAACGAACCGCCGACAATGGCTACAGCCGCCCCGAGCGCCGCGCCACTGGAGACCCCGACCAACCCGGGATCGGCCAGCGGATTGCGAAACAAACCCTGCATCGCCACACCTGACAATGCCAGCACACCGCCGACGGCCAAGCCGAGCAAGGTGCGCGGCAGGCGAATCTGCCCGAGGATCAGCTCAGCCTGCTCCAGACCATCCGGCGCCAGCGGCACACCGAGCATGCGCAATGCAGCGCGCAAGGTATCCAAAAGGGGCAGGCTGACTGGCCCCAGCGCCAACGACAACCAGATCGCCAGCAGACACAGCAACGTCAGGCCGATAAACAGGCCCCGTGGTTTGACCAGTACGGTCATTGGCCGCTCGCACTCGGGTAGAAGCCGTCAGACAAACCCTTCAACGCCGCCGGTAACCGCGGCCCAAGCCCGCCGACCAGCAGCGTCGGATCCAGCTCCAGTACCCGACCGGTCTTGGCCGCACGACTAGATTGAAGAATCGGATTTTCCTTGAACAACGCCGCTTTTGCCGCCTCGCCGCTCAACGCGCGATCAGCAAAAACCAACACCTCGGGATCGAGTCCGGCCAGCGATTCCACGGAGAACGGCTTGTAACCTGTATGTGTCGCCAAGTTGTGCCCACCGGCCTGTTGCAATAGCCAGTCGGCGGCAGTGTCCTTGCCGGCAATCAACGGTTTGCCGCCGGCATGCCCGATCAACACCAGCACACCGGGCGCCTTTTGTTTAGCCTGCAACTCGGCGACTCGCGCTTTCTGCGCGGTCAGCTGCTGTTGATAACTTTCCAGCAACTGCGCCGCCAGCGCTTGCGCGCCCAGCAACTGCCCCAGATGCGTGACGTTTTTTTCCAGGGTCGGCAAATCCGGCTGTGCCGAGAACAGTTCGACCCGCACCTTCGCGCTCTTCAACTGGGCGATGACCGGCGGCGGGCCCATTTCTTAGCTGCCGATGAGGATATCCGGGCGCAGACTGAGAATGCCCTCAGCCGACAGACTGCGTTGATAGCCGATGCTGGGCAGCTTCCTCAGCGATTGCGGATGCTGGCTGGTAGTGTCGACGCCGACCAGCTTGGATTCGCCGCCCAACGCGCTCACCCACTCCGATAGCGCGCCACCGGCACTGACCCAACGTTGCGGCAAATCGGCAGCTATCACCTGAAGGCTGGCGAGCAGTCCGACACACAGCACAACAACGCGGGTACTCAGGCGCATACGCAGCTTTCCTTGAACAGTTTTCCCGGGCAGCACAGCGGCAGGCCAAGTATCCTTGGCGGCGGCTGCGCAGAGTGGGCGGAGGCGGCCATTTGATAATTGTTTGCATTTAAACGTCAAGCTCGGACATTTCCTGAAACGAGCCGACACTTGAGGATAGCCATGAAGTTTTTGTGCGCCGGTACCGATCTCGCTGAGGCCGGCAGCCGTGGTTTCGAAATCGATGGCAACAAACTGTTTGCCGTTCGCCGCAATGGCCAGGCCTATGTTTATCTCAATCGTTGCCCGCATCGCGGCGTCGGTCTGGAATGGCAGCCCGACCAGTTTCTCGACCCGAGCAACAGCCTGATCCAGTGCGCCACCCACGGCGCACTGTTTCTGATCGAAGATGGTGAATGCGTCGCCGGGCCCTGCGCCGGGCAATCGCTGACCGCCATCCCCTGCCGCGAAGATGCGCAGGGGCTGTGGATAGATGTTTAACCGTTGAGCAAAACGTCCAGCCGCCGGTCGATCACCATCTCTTCGTGGTTCAAGCGCACGCCGTAGGCCAGCACTTCGACCCCGCATGCAACGGCCTCGCGCAGGGCATCCGCGTAGGCCGAATCGATTTCCTCGGCAGGTCGCACGGCCTCGATGCCGCTGAGATTGACGCAATACAACTGCACCGCACGAATACCGTCACGGGCCAGATGCGCCAGCTCGCGCAGGTGTTTGGCACCACGCTGGGTAACCGCGTCGGGAAACGCCGCCACGTTGGTTCCATCGAAGCCTAACGTGACGCTTTTTACTTCCACGTAGGCCGGGCCACTCGGGTATTCGAGGCGGAAATCGATGCGGCTCTTTTCCTGACCGTACGCCACTTCGCGTTTAAGCGCCGTGAAGCCGTTCAACTCACTGATGACTCCGGCCTGCAGCGCCTCTTCAACCAGCGCGTTGGCGCGGCCAGTGTTCACGCAAAACAGCCGGCCCTGCGGGGTTTCACCGATTTCCCAGGTGCCGGGCAGCTTGCGTTTCGGGTCGTTTGAGCGACTGAACCACACCTGCCCGCCTTCGACTTGGCAGTTGAGCATCGAGCCGGTATTCGGGCAGTGCAGGGTCAAAAACTCGCCATTGACCGTTTCAACGTCCGCAAGAAAACGTTTGTAGCGACGAATCAGCCGCGCCTCTTCCAGAGCCGGATAAAAGCGCATCAGCCTTGCCAGCTCTTCAAGCCGCGAGCGATACGTTCCACCGCTTCCTGTAAGCGAGGGAGGTTTTGCGTGTAAGCGAAACGCACATGGTGGCTGGCCTGATAACGCCCGAAATCCAGCCCTGGGGTGAAGGCAACGTGCTCGGTTTCGAGGAAATGACGGCAGAACGCGAAGGCATCACCGCCGAACTGGCTGATATCGGCGTACAAGTAAAACGCCCCTTCAGGCTCGACGGCGATGTTGAAACCCAACTCGCGCAGTGCCGGCAGAAGGAAGTCGCGGCGGCGGCCAAATTCGGCGCGGCGCTCCTCGAGGATGCTGATGGTGTCCGGCTCGAAGCAGGCCAAAGCGGCGTACTGCGCCATGCTCGGGGCGCTGATGTACAGGTTCTGGGCGAGTTTTTCCAGCTCACTGACGGCCGCATCCGGCGCCACCAGCCAGCCGAGACGCCAACCGGTCATACCGAAATATTTGGAGAAACTATTGAGGACAAAGGCGCTGTCATCGACTTCCAGCACACTGGCGGCATCGGTGCCGTAAGTCAGGCCGTGGTAGATCTCGTCCACCACCAGATGCCCGTGCCGCGCCTTGATCGCTGTGGATAACCCGGCCAGTTCATCGCGGGTCAGGATGGTCCCGGTGGGGTTGGCTGGCGACGCCACCAAGGCACCAACGCTGTCGTGGTCCCAGTGCCGCGTCACCAGATCCGGAGTCAGTTGGTAACGCACGTCCGGCCCGACCGGGACCAGTTGCGCCGCGCCTTCGACCAGACGCAGGAAGTGCCGGTTGCAGGGATAACCCGGGTCGGCCAGCAGCCAGTGTTTGCCGGGATCCACCAGCAAGGCACTGGCCAGCAACAGGGCGCCGGAGCCACCCGGCGTGATCAGGATCCGTCGTGGATCGATGTTCAAGCCGTAACGTGTCTGATAGAACCCGGAAATCGCCTCGCGCAACTCGGGAATACCCCGCGCGGCGGTGTAGCGGGTCTTGCCTGCCGTCAGCGCCGCTTGCCCGGCACGGATGATCGGCTCGGCGGTGGTGAAGTCCGGCTCGCCGATTTCCAGGTGGATCACGTCGTGACCTTCGGCCTGCAGTTCGTTGGCCCGCGCCAGCAGCGCCATCACATGGAACGGTTCGATCGCACGACTGCGCGCACTGTAAGGCTGAGCCATTGGTTTTCCTTCGACGGGGAAAAAGAGACGATTCTACCCATCTGCCGGAACGAGCGAGAACCCGTCGCGGTCACAGCCTCAAGAACGCTGGACTGTAACGATATGCGCGTACGCTCCAGGATTGACTAAAATCAGAGATTGATCAGGTCTCCATCACTGTCAGACATGGCTTGCCAGACTTCTGCAAGCGCCACCCGCCGGGGCCTCGACATCCGGGAGTAGCGCAGGCCGAATTGATCTGGTAAGTTCGCCCGCTTGCAGCCGCAGGGCCGGCAGGTGTCGGTGATGGAGCAATCCTGCGCAATGGATTACAAGAGTAGAGGCGGTCCATTTCATGCCCACCCAAGCAAAGCAACAGCAGCAAGTGACGATCAGCGGCTTCGAACCTTACGTTCCGAAGGAAGGCGAGGAGTACATGGGCGCCCCGATGCGCGCGCACTTCAGCAAGATCCTGACCAAGTGGAAACTGGACTTGATGCAGGAAGTCGACCGCACTGTTGATCACATGAAGGACGAAGCAGCCAACTTCCCCGACCCGGCCGACCGTGCCAGTCAGGAAGAAGAGTTCGCCCTCGAACTGCGCGCCCGTGATCGCGAGCGCAAGCTGATCAAGAAGATCGACAAGACTCTGCAACTGATCGAAGACGGCGAATACGGATGGTGTGATTCCTGCGGCATCGAGATCGGCGTCAAGCGCCTCGAAGCCCGCCCTACAGCCGACATGTGCGTCGACTGCAAGAACCTCGCTGAAATCAAGGAAAAGCAGGTCGGCAAGTAATCTCGACCTGAACGAAAAACGGAGCGTGCGAACGCTCCGTTTTTGTTTCTGCCTTTTGCCTTTTGCCTTTGCCCTTGCCTTGCTTTTGTGGGAGGGGGCTTGCTCCCGAATGCGGTGTGTCATTCAACATACAGGTTGTCTGAACTGACGCTTTCGCGAGCAAGCCCGCTCCCACAAGGGTAATGTTTCTGCCTTCTGCCCTGTTTGCGCTTTTGGTGGGAGGGGGCTTGCTCCCGAAGGCGGTACGTCATTCAACATCAAATATGTCTGAGCCGACACTTTCGCGAGCAAGCCCGCTCCCACAGGGGTAATGTTTCTGCCTTCTGCCCTGATTGCGCTTTTGGTGGGAGGGGGCTTGCTCCCGAAGGCGGTGTGTCATTTAACATCAAATATGTCTGAGCCGACGCTTTCGCGAGCAAGCCCGCTCCCACAGGGGTAATCTGCGTGAATCCTGAAAAGTTATATTGTCCACATGACTGCCAAAACCGCTTCCGCCTACATCGGCCGCTTCGCCCCCACCCCCAGTGGCCACCTGCACTTCGGCTCGCTGGTTGCCGCCCTCGCCTCCTACCTCGACGCGCGCGCGGTCGGCGGGCGCTGGCTGGTGCGCATGGAAGATCTCGATCCGCCCCGGGAAGAACCCGGCGCGCAGGCGGCGATTCTCAAGGCGCTGGAAAGCTACGGGTTCGAATGGGACGGCGAAATGGTGCGCCAGAGTGACCGGCACGCTGCCTACGCCGAAGTCCTCGACAGTCTGTTCAATCACGGCCTCGCTTACGCCTGCACCTGTTCGCGCAAACAGCTGGAGCCGTACCACGGGATTTATCCGGGGCTGTGCCGCAATGCCGGCCATGAGCAGCAAGACGCGGCGATCCGCCTGCGCGTGCCGGAGCTGGAATACCACTTCATCGACCGCGTGCAGGGCGAATTTCGCCAGCACTTGGGGCGTGATGTCGGCGATTTCGTGATTCGCCGCCGCGACGGTCTCTACGCCTATCAACTGGCGGTGGTGCTGGATGACGCCTGGCAAGGCATCACCGACATCGTGCGCGGTGCCGACCTGCTCGACTCCACGCCGCGCCAGCTCTACCTGCAAGAACTGCTGGGCCTGCGTCAGCCGCGCTATCTGCACCTGCCATTGATTACGCAGCCGGACGGCAACAAGCTCGGGAAATCCTACCGCTCGCCGCCACTGGAAGCCGATCAGGCCACTCCGTTGCTGCTTCGGGCCTTGCGTGCGCTGGGGCAAAACCCCGGCGCTGAACTGGCTCACGCCTCACCGCAGGAATTGCTGAAATGGGGCGCAGCCCACTGGGACGCATCCAGGATCCAGCGCACACTGACGTTGCCCGAGGCGCAACTGCAATGACGGCACTTGCAGTCGCGCCGCCATCCGTTACCATCGCCGCACGTTTTCGGGCACGCGCATAAAAAAGAGAGGCCGGGATGTACATCTATCGCTTGGTCCTGCTTCTGGTCGTGGGGATCTATCTGTTTTCGCCAGCCATCATGGATTGGTGGATCGACGCCACGGGCGCCTGGTATCGGCCGTATCTGCTCTGGTTGATCCTGATTGTCGTGACCTTCATCCTGCAGAGCCAAAAAGATGCCGATGAGCTTTAGCCTGACCCAGATGATCCTGATCAGCGCCGCGTACCTTGCAGTGCTGTTCGGCGTCGCCTGGATCAGCGAACGGGGCATGATCCCGCGGGCGATCATTCGCCACCCGCTGACCTACACCCTGTCGCTGGGGGTCTATGCCAGTGCCTGGGCGTTTTACGGCACGGTGGGCCTGGCCTATCAGTATGGCTACGGCTTTCTTTCCAGTTACCTCGGGGTGTCCGGCGCGTTTCTGCTGGCGCCGGTGCTGCTGTATCCGATCCTGAAAATCACCCGCACCTATCAACTGTCGTCGCTGGCGGATCTGTTCGCCTTCCGTTTTCGCAGCACCTGGGCCGGCGCGCTGACCACGATTTTCATGCTGATCGGCGTGCTGCCGTTGCTGGCGTTGCAGATTCAGGCGGTGGCCGACTCCATCGGCATCCTCACCGGCGAGCCGATCCAGAGCCGCGTCGCCCTGGCGTTCTGTGCGTTGATCATTCTGTTCACGATCTTCTTCGGCTCCCGGCATATCGCCACCCGCGAGAAACACGAAGGCCTGGTGTTCGCGATTGCCTTCGAATCGGTGATCAAACTGATCGCCCTCGGCGGCGTCGGTCTGTATGCGTTGTACGGCGTGTTCGACGGCCCGCAACAGCTTGAACTGTGGCTGCTGCAAAACCAGACCGCCCTCGCCGCGTTGCACACACCGCTGCAGGAAGGCCCGTGGCGCACGCTGTTGCTGGTGTTCTTCGCCTCGGCGATCGTGATGCCGCACATGTATCACATGACCTTCACCGAAAACCTCAACCCGCGCTCGCTGGTCAGTGCCAGCTGGGGCCTGCCGCTGTTCCTGCTGCTGATGAGCCTGGCGGTGCCGCTGATTCTCTGGGCCGGCCTGAAACTCGGCGCCACCACTGACCCGGAATACTTCACCCTCGGCATCGGCATTGCTGCCAACAGCAAACCGCTGGCCCTGCTCGCGTACGTCGGCGGGCTGTCGGCGGCCAGTGGCCTGATCATCGTCACCACCCTGGCGCTGTCGGGCATGGCGCTGAACCATCTGGTGCTGCCGCTCTATCAGCCGCCGGCCGAAGGCAACATCTATCGCTGGCTGAAGTGGACCCGCCGGGCGCTGATCGTTGCGATCATCATGGCCGGTTTCTGCTTTTACCTGATGCTCGGCGCCGGGCAGGATCTGGCCAACCTCGGCATCGTCGCCTTCGTCGCCACCTTGCAGTTCCTGCCCGGCGTGCTCTCGGTGCTGTACTGGCCGACCGCCAACCGTCGCGGCTTTATCGCCGGCCTGCTGGCGGGGATTCTGGTGTGGGTGGTGACCATGCTGCTGCCGCTGGTCGGCAATCTGCAGGGTTTCTACATTCCGCTGCTGAACATGATCTACGTGCTGGACGACACCAGTTGGCACATGGCGGCCATCGCCTCGCTGGCAGCCAACGTGCTGATGTTCACGCTGATCTCACTGTTCACCAACGCCAGCCCTGAAGAGGCCAGCGCCGCCGAAGCCTGCGCGGTGGATAACGTGCGTCGCCCGCAACGCCGCGAACTGCACGCTGCTTCACCCCAGGAATTCGCTACGCAACTGGCCAAACCGCTGGGCGCCAAGGCAGCGCAGAAAGAAGTCGAACAGGCCCTGCGCGATCTCTATCTGCCGTTCGACGAACGCCGCCCTTATGCGCTGCGCCGCTTGCGCGACCGGATCGAAGCCAACCTCTCCGGCCTGATGGGCCCGAGCGTGGCGCAGGACATGGTCGAAACCTTCCTGCCGTACAAGGCTGGCGGCGAGAACTACGTAACCGAAGACATCCACTTCATCGAAAGCCGTCTCGAGGACTACCACTCGCGCCTCACCGGGCTGGCCGCCGAACTCGACGCCTTGCGCCGCTACCACCGCCAGACCCTGCAGGAGCTGCCAATGGGCGTCTGCTCGCTGGCCAAGGATCAAGAGATCCTGATGTGGAACAAAGCCATGGAAGAACTCACCGGCATCGCCGCGCAACGCGTGGTCGGCTCGCGCCTGAGCACCATCGCCAATCCGTGGAAGCAGTTGCTGCAAGGCTTCATCAACCTGCCCGACGAGCATTTGCACAAACAGCACCTGGCCCTCGACGGCCAGACCCGCTGGCTCAATCTGCACAAAGCGGCGATCGATGAACCGTTGGCACCGGGCAACAGCGGCCTGGTGCTGCTGGTGGAAGACCTGACCGAAACACAGATGCTCGAAGACAAACTGGTGCACTCCGAGCGACTGGCGAGCATCGGCCGACTGGCGGCGGGTGTGGCCCACGAAATCGGCAACCCGATCACCGGCATCGCCTGTCTGGCGCAAAACCTGCGCGAAGAGCGTGAAGAAGATGGCGAACTGACGGAAATCAGCGGGCAGATCCTCGAACAGACCAAGCGCGTGTCGCGCATCGTGCAGTCGCTGATGAGCTTCGCCCACGCCGGCAGCCACCAGCACAGCGACGAGCCGGTGTGTCTGGCTGAAGTCGCGCAGGACGCGATTGGCCTGCTGGCACTCAACCGGCGCAACTTCGAAGTGCAGTTCTATAACCTGTGCGATCCCGATCACTGGGTCGAAGGCGATCCGCAGCGGCTCGCGCAGGTGCTGATCAATCTACTCTCCAATGCCCGCGACGCCTCGCCGCCGCACAGCGCCGTACGGGTCAAGAGTGAAGCCGGCGAACACACGGTCGATCTGATCGTCGAAGACGAAGGCAGTGGTATTCCGCAGAACATCATGGACCGATTGTTCGAACCTTTCTTCACCACCAAGGATCCGGGTGAAGGTACCGGTCTGGGCCTTGCACTGGTCTATTCCATCGTTGAAGAGCATTATGGACAAATCACCATCGACAGCCCGGCTGATGTACAAAGCCAGCGCGGCACCCGTATCCGGGTGACATTGCCGCGTCATGTCGAAGCGACGTCCGCTGTGAACTGAGACCGTCGAGAGTATCGAATCAATGCCGCACATTTTGATCGTCGAAGACGAAACCATTATCCGCTCCGCCTTGCGCCGCCTGCTGGAGCGCAACCAGTATCAGGTCAGCGAAGCCGGTTCAGTGCAGGAAGCACAAGAACGCTTCAGTATTCCCACATTCGATCTGATCGTCAGCGACCTGCGCCTGCCTGGCGCCCCCGGCACCGAGCTGATCAAGCTTGGCCAGGGCAAACCGGTGCTGATCATGACCAGCTACGCCAGCCTGCGCTCGGCGGTCGACTCGATGAAGATGGGCGCGGTGGACTACATCGCCAAGCCTTTCGATCACGATGAAATGCTCCAGGCGGTTGCGCGGATCCTGCGCGACCATCAGTCGGCGCCTGCCGCCAGTGAAGTGCCTGCCGGCAAAACAGCCAATGGCAGCGGCAAGTCGTCTGTCGACAACAGCAACGGCGAGATCGGCATCATCGGTTCGTGCCCGCCGATGCAGGATCTGTACAGCAAGATCCGCAAAGTTGCGCCGACTGATTCCAATGTCCTGATTCAGGGCGAGTCCGGGACCGGTAAAGAGCTGGTGGCCCGCGCCCTGCACAACCTGTCCAAGCGCGCCAAGGCACCGATGATTTCGGTGAACTGCGCCGCCATTCCGGAAAGCCTGATCGAGTCCGAACTGTTCGGCCACGAAAAAGGCGCGTTCACTGGCGCCAGCGCCGGCCGCGCCGGTCTGGTGGAAGCGGCGGACGGCGGCACGCTGTTCCTCGACGAGATCGGCGAACTGCCGCTGGAAGCTCAGGCACGTCTACTGCGCGTGCTGCAGGAAGGCGAAATTCGCCGCGTGGGTTCGGTGCAGTCGCAAAAGGTCGATGTGCGCTTGATCGCCGCGACCCACCGCGACCTCAAGAGCCTGGCGAAAATCGGCCAGTTCCGTGAAGACTTGTATTACCGCCTGCATGTGATTGCCCTGAAATTGCCGGCCCTGCGTGAACGTGGCGCCGACGTCAACGAAATCGCCACCGCGTTCCTCGCTCGCCAGAGTGCGCGCATCAACCGTACCGATCTGAAATTTGCCGCCGATGCCGAACAGGCCATCCGGCATTATTCCTGGCCGGGCAACGTGCGCGAGCTGGAAAACGCGGTGGAGCGTGCAGTGATCCTGAGCGAAAGCCCGGAAATCTCCGCCGACCTGCTGGGCATCGATATCGAGCTGAGCGATCTGGAGGACGACGAGTTCATCGGCCTGCCGCCACAAACGGCCGGTAACGCCAGCAACAGCAGCCATGAGCCGACCGAAGACCTGTCGCTGGAGGACTACTTCCAGCACTTCGTCCTCGAACACCAGGACCACATGACCGAGACCGAGCTGGCGCGCAAACTGGGCGTCAGCCGCAAGTGCCTGTGGGAACGCCGTCAGCGCCTGGGCATTCCACGGCGCAAGACCGGGGCCACCAGCGAGAGCTGAACGTTACCTGTCGAGTGCGCGGGTAACGCTTGAAGACGTGAAAAAACTGTTACCTCAGTCCTTTCACGTAACAGAAGCCGGGGTTATCGGTAACGAAACCCCGGCTTTTTTTCGCCCCGAGAAAACCGTTATATCGACCTAACCCCTTGTTTTATTGGGCTTCGCAAAAGTTGGCACGGCACCTGCTATATGTTTGGTACAAGAACAATAACAAGCAATGCACAAGACAATAAAAATAAGACGAATCGACTCACGCACAATAAAAACAAGACGGCGAGAGGCGCAGCTAACTGATTCTTTTGGAGAGGCGTTGTATTTGGGGCTAGCCCCACGACCAGGCCGAGAACAACAAAAACTGTCCTAAGACAGAGCCTGTACTGGTTGGATCGCAAGATCACTGCAACACAGCGACCAAAGCAATCCGTTTGCTCTTGGCTCCCGATTGGGAGGGTCATGAAGGAAAAGCTTCATGGCGAGGGCACTCAACAAAAACAAGAAGCCCGAATCAATAATAAAAAGAGCACGCAACTACTTCTGGGGGAGCTTCGGCTCCCCTTGTAGTTTCTTCCCCGCAGCAAAAACCCGCCTCCAAAGCCTTTAGCCTGCGACTTACAGCGCAAATCCGCTGCGTCCTACACCATCCCCCGACTAAATGCTAGAATCTGCGCCCATCATGCGGTCATTCTTTGGTATGGCCGAACATTCCTTCAAACAGTGCATCCCATGCTGAAGAAGCTGTTCCAGTCATTCCGAACTCCCGTGCGTCGTACGCAACACATCCGCAGCACCCCTGAAGTGCTCAACAGCGGCCAACATTCGCTGCAAAAGGGGCAATTCAGCCGCTACGCGGTCAATATCGTCGAACGCCTGCAGGGCGCCGGCTACCAGGCTTATCTGGTCGGCGGCTGCGTGCGTGACATGCTCCTGGGCATCACGCCCAAGGACTTCGACGTCGCCACCAGCGCCACCCCCGAGCAAGTCCGTGCCGAATTCCGCAATGCGCGGATCATCGGTCGCCGCTTCAAACTGGTGCATATCCATTTCGGTCGCGAAATCATCGAAGTCGCAACCTTCCGCGCCAATCACCCGGTCAATGAAGACGACGAAGACAGCAACCAGTCTTCGCGTAACGAGAGCGGGCGGATTCTGCGCGACAACGTTTATGGCACCCTGGAAGAAGACGCGCAACGTCGCGACTTCACCATCAACGCCCTGTATTACGATCCGGTCAGCGAGCGCATTCTCGATTACGCCAACGGCGTACACGACATCCGCAATCACCTGATCCGCCTGATCGGCGATCCGAAGCAGCGTTACCAGGAAGACCCGGTGCGCATGCTGCGCGCCGTGCGTTTCGCCGCCAAGCTCAATTTCGGCATCGAAAAGCACACCGTGCAGCCGATCCGCGAACTGGCGCCGATGCTGCGCGAGATTCCGTCGGCCCGCCTGTTCGAGGAAGTGCTCAAGCTGTTCCTCTCCGGCCACGGCGCGATCACCTTCGAGATGCTGGTCGATCTGCAATTGTTCGCCCCGCTGTTCCCGGCCAGTGCCGACGCACTTGAGCACAACCCGGAATACACCCACACACTGATCAGCGAAGCACTGACCAACACCGACCTGCGCATCAAGCAGAACAAACCGGTAACCCCGGCGTTCCTGTTTGCCGCACTGCTGTGGCCTGCCCTTCCGGCCCGTGTGTTGCGTCTGCAGGAACGTGGCATGCCGCCGATTCCGGCGATGCAGGAAGGTGCGCACGAGCTGATCGCCGAACAGTGCCAGCGCATCGCCATTCCAAAGCGCTTCACCATGCCGATCCGCGAGATCTGGGACATGCAGGAACGCTTGCCACGCCGCAGCGGCAAACGCGCCGACCTGCTGCTGGACAATCCACGCTTCCGCGCCGGTTACGACTTCCTGCTGCTGCGTGAAAGCGCTGGCGAGCAGACCGACGGTCTGGGCGAATGGTGGACGGATTATCAGGACGCCAACGACAGCGAGCGTCGCGAGATGATTCGCGAACTCAGCAGCAAGGGTGATGACGCCAGCGGCGCGCCGCGCAAACGTCGCCGCAGCAGCGGTTCCAAGCGCAAGCGCGCCGGGGCTCCGAGCGCATCGGGCGAATAAGGCATGGAACGCATCTATATCGGCCTGGGCAGCAACCTCGCTGATCCGGCCGAACAACTGCGCAGCGCGCTCAACGCGCTGGGGCAATTGCCGCAGACTTCCCTTGCTGGTGTTTCGGCGTTCTATCAGAGCGATTCACTGCTGCCAGGGCAACCGCGTTACACCAACGCGGTCGCCGCCCTCGACAGTGACCTCGCGCCGCTCGATCTGCTCGATGCGCTGCAAGCGATCGAAAACGATCAGGGTCGCGAGCGTCTGGAACGTTGGGGGCCGCGTACGCTGGATCTGGATATCCTGCTGTTCGGCGATCGCCTGATCGACGAGCCACGCCTGAAAGTCCCGCATTATCAGATTCAGGAACGGGCGTTCGTGCTCTATCCCCTGGCCGAACTGGCTCCCGAGGATTTGCGCCTGGCCGATGGCCGCGCCCTCGCCGATCTGCTCGCCGCCTGCCCGTTCGTCGGCCTCGAACGCCTCTCTCAAGCTTGAAAACATCCCCCCCCTGTGGATGAGGACCTCTGTGGCGAGGGGATTCATCCCCGATCGGCTGCGCAGCAGTCGCAAAACCGGCAAATGCGGTGTGACAGCATTGTTCCATTCTACGGTTTCGGGGCCGCTTCGCAGCCCATCGGGGATGAATCCCCTCACCACAGAGCTCTGCCGCCACAAGGTTTTTTGTCGGAAAAAAAACCCGCCAGTCAACCCCGCCGCGCCGCTGAAACGCATCAGTAACGCCGGTAACACTCCCCTCGTAACAATGCGGTAACACACGCAATTGACTTCCGCTTGGCTCCTCACGACTATAGGCGTCCCGCTGCCGCCAACCCGGCACATACGGGCGCAATCCAGGCCTTATAAGCACGACAAAAGAGCGTGCGCCTGAGTAGACGAAGAATCACGCGCGTTACTCGCAGTAGTTTCCAGAGCGCCTGAACGAGGATTTTTTACATGCCAGCCATCACCCTGACCACGCTCCAGAGCCTCAAGCAGAAAGGTGAAAAGATCACCATGCTGACCTGCTATGACGCGACCTTCGCCCACGCCTGCAACGAGGCCGGTGTCGAAGTGCTGCTGGTGGGCGACTCCCTCGGCATGGTTCTGCAAGGGCACGACAGCACCTTGCCGGTGACCACCGCAGAAATGGCCTACCACACCGCCTGCGTCAAACGCGGCAACACCGACGCCCTGATCCTGGCTGACCTGCCGTTCATGGCCAACGCCACCCTCGAACAAACCATGACCAACAGCGCCATGCTGATGCAGGCCGGTGCGCACATGGTCAAGGTCGAGGGTGCGCTGTGGCTGGCGGAGTCGATCCGCCTGTTGGCCGAGCGCGGTGTGCCGGTCTGCGCGCACATGGGCCTGACCCCACAAGCGGTGAACATTCTTGGTGGCTATAAAGTGCAGGGCCGCAACGAGAACCAGGCGCGGCAGATGCGTGCCGACGCGATCTCGCTGGAACAGGCCGGTGCTTCGATGCTGCTGCTTGAATGCGTGCCGAGCGAGCTGGCGGCGGAAATCAGCCAGGCGGTGAAGATTCCGGTCATCGGCATCGGCGCCGGTAGTGATACCGACGGCCAGGTACTGGTGCTGCACGACATGCTCGGTCTGTCGATCACCGGCCGAGTACCGAAATTCGTCAAGAACTTCATGCAGGGTCAGGACAGCATCCAGTCCGCCCTGAAGGCCTACGTCAACGAAGTCAAAGGCGTTACTTTCCCTGGGATCGAACACGGATTCTCTGCATGAACACTGTTAAAACCGTACGCGAACTGCGCGCTGCCGTGGCGCGCGCCCGCAGTGAAGGCAAGCGCATCGGCTTTGTGCCGACCATGGGCAACCTGCACAGCGGTCATATCGCGCTGATCACCAAAGCCACTCAGCGCGTGGATTTCGTGGTCGCGAGCATTTTCGTCAACCCGCTGCAGTTCGGCGCCGGCGAAGACCTCGACAAGTACCCGCGCACCCTGGCGGCGGATCAGGAAAAACTGCTGCAAGCCGGCTGTCATTTGCTGTTCGCCCCGACCGTCGAAGAAATGTACCCCGACGGCATGGCCGGGCAGACCCGGGTCAGCGTGCCGCAACTGTCTGAAGGCCTGTGCGGCGCCAGCCGTCCGGGGCACTTCGAAGGTGTGGCGACGGTGGTCAGCAAGCTGTTCAACATGGTTCAGCCGGATCTGGCGATCTTCGGTCAGAAAGACTTCCAGCAACTGGCGGTGATCCGCGCGCTGGTGCATGACCTGAACATGCCAATCCAGATCATCGGCGAACCGACCGTGCGCGCGGCTGACGGCCTGGCGCTGTCATCGCGCAACGGCTTCCTCAACGAAGATCAACGTGCGGTGGCCCCGGTGGTCTATCGCACCCTGAGCACGATTGCCGAGTCGATCAAGCAAGGTGAGCGCGACTACCCGGCGCTGATCGCCGCTCAGGTGCAACAGCTGGAAGCCGCCGGCCTGCGTCCGGATTACCTGGAAATCCGTCATGCCCTGACCTTGCGTCCGGCGACGGCAGAAGACCGCGATCTGGTGATTCTGGTGGCCGCGTTCCTCGGCACCACGCGGTTGATCGACAACCTGTACCTGAACCTCGATAGCCCGGCTTAAAAAACAGCGCAATACCCCTGTAGGAGTGAGCCTGCTCGCGAATGCGGTATGTCAGTCAACCTATCTGCTGAATGACACACCGCATTCGCGAGCAAGCCCGCTCCCACATTGGTTTCTGGTGTCCACACAGACCATATTGCCGCCCCCAAAGCCTTCGGGCACACTGCCCGCCGTTTGCTTCCAACCCGGGAAATCCCTCATGCACGCCATCATGCTCAAGGCCAAACTGCACCGCGCCGAAGTCACTCACGCGGTACTCGATTACGAAGGTTCCTGCGCCATCGATGGCGAGTGGCTGGACTTGTCCGGCATCCGTGAGTACGAGCAGATCCAGATCTATAACGTCGACAACGGCGAGCGCTTCACCACCTACGCGATTCGTGGCGAAGAAGGTTCGCGGATGATTTCGGTCAACGGCGCAGCCGCGCATAAAGCCAAGGTCGGCGACCGCGTGATCATTTGCGCCTACGCCCATTACAGCGAAGCGGAACTGCTCAATTTCAAGCCGCGCATGCTCTACATGGCGCCAGGCAATGAGCTCAGCCACACCAGCAACGCCATTCCGGTTCAGGTGGCCTGAGCCGCTTCGACACGTCACTCCCCTTCCGTTGGTCGGCCCGTTCCCGGTATTGATGTTAAAAAAGTACAGGGAACAGGTCAGAAGAAGTCAAGACAGATCGCAGCGCGAGGTTTACTGTATTCGCCCTGCGTTGAAAAATCGTGTCGACGTATTTGACCCTCGCCCAAACATGGCGTATCGGTCTGTTCTGTGTTCAAAAGGCCGTTCAAGTAAAAAGGAAAACCGCAGCGATGGCGTACTACCGCACTCCTCATGACGTTACCGCTCTGCCTGCCTGGCAAGCGTTGAAAGATCACCGCCAAGCCATGCAGGATTTCAGCATGCGCGAAGCCTTCAACGCCGATCCGCAGCGCTTCAATCAGTTCACCCTCAGCAGCTGCGGACTGTTTCTCGATTATTCGAAGAACCTGATCAACGCCGAGACCCGCAACTTGCTCGTGGGTCTGGCCAATGAAGTCGATCTGAAAGGCGCGATCAAAGCGCTGTTCGACGGCGAAATCGTCAACGCCTCCGAAGGCCGCCCGGCGCTGCATACCGCCCTGCGCCGCCCAGTGGGCGACAAGCTGTCGGTCAACGGCGTCAACGTGATGCCGGAAGTGCACAAGGTGCTGAACCAGATCACGGATCTGGTCGGCCGCATCCACGACGGTCTGTGGCGTGGTTACACCGAGAAGCCGATCACTGACGTGGTCAACATCGGCATCGGTGGCTCGTTCCTCGGCCCGGAGCTGGTCTCCGAAGCGCTGTTGTCCTACGCGCAGAAAGGCGTGCGTTGCCATTACCTGGCGAACATCGACGGCAGCGAGTTCCACGAACTGACGCAAAAGCTGCGCGCCGAAACCACGCTGTTCATCGTTTCGTCGAAATCCTTCAACACCCTCGAAACCCTGAAGAACGCGCAGGCCGCCCGCGCCTGGTATCTGGCTCAGGGCGGTTCCGAAGCCGAGCTGTATCGCCACTTTATCGCGGTATCGAGCAACAACGCCGCGGCCGTCGCGTTCGGCATCCGGGAAGAAAACATCTTCCCGATGTGGGACTGGGTCGGCGGTCGTTACTCGCTGTGGTCGGCCATCGGTCTGCCGATTGCCCTGGCCATCGGCATGTCCAACTTCAAGGAACTGCTGTCCGGTGCCTACACCATGGACCAGCATTTCCAGAGCGCACCATTCGAACAGAACATGCCGGTGCTGCTGGCTCTGCTCGGCGTGTGGTACGGCAACTTCTGGGGCGCGCAAAGCCACGCGATCCTGCCGTACGACCACTACCTGCGCAACATCACCAAGCACTTGCAACAATTGGACATGGAATCCAACGGCAAGAGCGTGCGTCAGGACGGCACTTCGGTGTCGACCGATACCGGCCCGGTGATCTGGGGCGGCGTCGGCTGCAACGGACAACACGCTTATCACCAGTTACTGCACCAGGGCACCCAACTGATCCCGGCCGATTTCATCGTGCCGATCGTCAGCTTCAACCCGGTCTCCGACCACCATCAGTGGCTGTACGCCAACTGCCTGTCGCAGAGCCAGGCGCTGATGCTCGGCAAGACCCTGCCGGAAGCCGAAGCCGAACTGCGCGAAAAAGGCATGAGCGAAGAGCAGGTGCACAAACTCGCACCGCACAAGGTGATCCCGGGTAACCGTCCGAGCAACACCCTTGTGGTCGAACGCATCAGCCCGCGTCGCCTCGGCGCGCTGGTCGCCATGTATGAACACAAAGTGTTCGTGCAGAGCGTGGTCTGGGGCATCAACGCCTTCGACCAGTGGGGCGTGGAACTGGGCAAGGAACTGGGCAAAGGCGTTTACAACCGTCTGGTCGGCAGTGATGAAACCGTCGCTGACGATGCTTCCACCCAGGGCCTGATCAACTACTTCCGCGGTCGTCACCGCGGTTGATTTGAAAGCAAAACCCACAGGATTTGGATCAACCAGAATCCTGTGGGCAAGCAAATTCCCTTGTAGGAGTGAGCCTGCTCGCGATAGCGGTATGTCTTTAAGCATTGATGTTGACTGACACCCCGCTATCGCGAGCAGGCTCACTCCTACAGTTGTTTTGGGTACATCTGAATTCAATACCAGCCATCAGATTCCTGATGCGGCTTGAACCCTTGGCCCTCTCGGCGCATCTTTATTCTTCGCACAACAAGAATAAGGAACCGTCATGTTCGATATCAGCACGTTCCCCAAAGCCGATGCCGTCCGCCGGGCTGCGCAGTTGAGTCAGGACGATTACAAGCGCCTGTACCGCGAATCGATTGAACACCCCAGCGCTTTCTGGGCCGAACAGGCCACGCGCTTCCTCGACTGGAGCACACCGTGGCAGACCGTTCAGCGCTACGACCTGAAAACCGGTGAAGCGGCCTGGTTTGCCGGCGGCCAACTGAACGTCAGTTACAACTGCATCGACCGCCACCTCGCCCAGCGCGGCGAGCAGACCGCGATCCTCTGGGAAGGCGACGACCCGGCCGAATCAGCACAGATCACCTACAAAAAACTCCACCATCACGTCTGCCGCCTGGCCAATGTGCTGAAAAGCCGTGGGGTGAAAAAAGGCGATCGGGTATGCATCTACATGCCGATGATCCCCGAGGCGGCCTACGCCATGCTCGCCTGCGCGCGGATCGGCGCGATTCACTCGGTGGTGTTCGGCGGCTTCTCCCCGGATTCATTGCGTGACCGCATCCTCGACGCCGACTGCCGCACGGTGATCACTGCCGATGAAGGCGTGCGCGGCGGCAAATTCGTGCCGCTCAAGCACAACGTCGACAAGGCCCTGCAAAACTGCCCGGACGTGAGCACCGTCGTTGTGGTCGAGCGCACCCAAGGCAAAGTCGATTGGGTCGAGGGGCGTGACCTCTGGTATCACCAGGCCGTGCGTGACGTCAGCGATGATTGCCCGCCGGAACCGATGGACGCCGAAGACCCACTGTTCATCCTCTACACCTCCGGCAGCACCGGCAAACCCAAAGGCGTGCTGCACACCACCGGCGGCTACCTGCTGCAGGCGGCGATGACCTTCAAATACGTGCTCGATTACCGCGATGGCGAAGTGTTCTGGTGCACCGCCGACGTCGGTTGGGTGACCGGCCACAGTTACATCGTCTACGGCCCGCTGGCCAACGGCGCGACCACGCTGATCTTCGAAGGCGTGCCGAGTTACCCGAGCACCTCGCGCTTTTGGCAAGTGATCGACAAACACAAAGTGAACATCTTCTACACCGCACCGACCGCCCTGCGTGCGCTGATGCGCGAAGGTGCCGGGCCGCTGCAGGAAACGTCGCGCCAAAGCCTCAGATTGCTCGGCAGCGTCGGTGAGCCGATCAACCCGGAGGCGTGGGAATGGTACTTCAACGTGGTCGGCGAGCAGCGCTGCCCGATTGTCGATACCTGGTGGCAGACCGAAACCGGCGGGATCATGCTCAGCCCATTGGTCAGTGCACAACGCATCAAACCGGGTTGCGCCACGCAGCCGATGTTCGGCGTGCAACCGGTGCTGCTCGATGAACACGACAAGGAGATCAAAGGCGCCGGCAGCGGCGTGCTGGCGATCAAATCCAGCTGGCCGGCGCAGATCCGCAGCGTCTACGGCGACCCGCAACGGATGGTCGACACCTACTTCAAGCCCTACCCCGGCTACTACTTCACCGGTGACGGCGCACGCCGCGACGAGGACGGCGATTACTGGATCACCGGGCGCATCGACGACGTGATCAACGTCTCCGGCCACCGCATCGGCACCGCCGAAGTGGAAAGCGCGCTGGTGCTGCACGACAGCATTGCCGAGGCCGCCGTGGTCGGTTACCCGCACGACGTCAAAGGCCAGGGCATCTACGCCTTCGTCACGCCCATGAACGGCGTCGAGCCGAGCGATGAGCTGAAGAAGCAACTGCTGGCCCACGTCAGCAAGGAAATCGGCAGCTTCGCCAAACCGGACCTGATCCAGTGGGCGCCGGCGTTGCCGAAAACCCGTTCAGGCAAGATCATGCGGCGCATCCTGCGCAAGATCGCCTGCAACGAACTCGACAGCCTCGGCGACACTTCGACCCTGGCCGATCCGAGCGTGGTGCAGGGCCTGATCGATAAGCGCCTGAATCAGTAACGTCCGTGGCGCGGTCACCCGGCCGCGCCCGTCCACCACCAATGAGTTGTCATGGAATTCATCCGCAGCCGTATCGAAAACCAACTCATGAGCCTGACCGGTCTGTCCCTCGGTCAGCTCGACCTGGAAAATCCCAAGGGCGATCCCGGGCTGTTCGGGCCGGACTCGGTCAGTTGGCAAGTGCATGGCGACTTCAGCAGCATGCTGATTGGCGGCATCAGCGCGTTGTTGCTGCAAGCCCTACATCCGCTGGCGCTGGCCGGGGTCTGGGATCATTCGAATTTTCGTCAGGACATGCTTGGACGCCTGCGCCGCACCAGCCAGTTTGTCTCCGGCACCACCTTCGGCTCGCGCCGCGACGCCGAATGGCTGATCGACAAAGTGCGCAGCATTCACCTGCAAGTGGTCGGCACTGCACCGGATGGCCGGCCCTACGCGGCCAGCGATCCGGACCTGCTGACCTGGGTGCATGTGGCCGAAGTCAGCAACTTCCTCGCCGCGCATTTGCGTTACCGCAACCCGCAGCTGTCGTTGGCGGATCAGGATCGCTACTACGCGGAAATTGCCGTGGTCGCCGAGCGCCTGGGTGCGCGGGATGTGCCGAAATCGCGGCAGGCCGTGGCCGACTACCTGCAACGCATGCGCCCGCAATTGCTCTGTGATGAACGCAGCCGCGAAGTCCTGCGCCTGCTGCTTGATGCCCCGGCCCCGAGCGTGCTGGCGCGGCCATTTGGCGATTTGATGATGAAGGCCGGCATCGATCTGTTGCCGGACTGGGCCAGCGCCATGTTCTGCATACGGCAGAACCCGCTGCAACGCCAGTTGATCCGCGCCAGCGTCAAGCGCAGCGCGCCGATGCTGCGCTGGGCGATGCGCAATGGCTCGGTGCAGCGGGCAAAGCGGCGGATGGGAATTCTGACCTGAAGAGCTTCGCGAGCAAGCCCGCTCCCACAGGGGAACTGTGCTACGCCATGGACTCCCTGTGGGAGCGGGCTTGCTCGCGAAGGGCTTAACTCGGTTGCCCGCCAAACTGCTAAACTCCCGCGCCCACATTCTCACCAGCAAGGCGCACGCATGTCTTCCTTGAATCAGGCGCTGCGCGCCGCCCTCGATAAACGCCAGGATCTGCTCGCTGAGCTGCACAGCCAGGGCACAGACTGCTATCGGCTGTTCCACGGCAGCCAGGAAGGCGCCGGTGGCCTGACCGTCGACCGCTACGGCCCGCAATTGCTGGTGCAGAGTTTTCACCAGACCCTGGAGCGTGACGACCTGCTGCAACTGCACACCATGGTCAATCAGACCCTGGGCTTCGAAACCCTGCTGGTCTACAACGACCGCTCCCGCGGCAACTCGCGGATCGATCGCGAAGACAGCGTCTACCGCGCCGATGAAGCTGCGCTGGCGGATCTGGTCGGTCACGAATGGGGCCTGAACTATCGCGTGCGCGGTCGGCATGCCGGGCAGGATCCGCTGCTGTTCCTCGACCTGCGCAACACCCGGGGCTGGGTCAAGGATCACGCCAAGGGCAAAAGCGTGCTCAACCTGTTTGCCTACACCTGCGGCGTCGGCCTGAGTGCCGCTGCCGGAGGGGCGCGTGAGGTGTGCAATCTGGATTTCGCCGAGGGCAATCTGGCAGTCGGCCGTGAAAACGGTCTGCTCAACCCGCAATTGCCCGAGATGCAATTCATCCAGTCCGATTACTTCCCGGCGATCCGTCAGCTCGCCGGTCTGCCGATCAGCCAGCGACGCGGGCAGAAACTGCCGAGCTATCAGCGCCTCGAACAGCGCCAATACGATCTGGTGCTGCTCGACCCGCCGGCCTGGGCCAAGAGCGCGTTCGGCACCGTCGACCTGCTGCGCGACTATCAGAGCCTGCTCAAGCCGGCGCTGCTAACCACCGCCGACAACGGCGTGCTGATCTGCTGCAACAACCTGGCAAAAGTCAGCATGGACGACTGGCGTGAACAGGTCCTGCGTTGCGCCGAGAAGGCCGGGCGACCGGTGCGCGAATGGAGCGTGATGACTCCGGGCGCGGATTTCCCGTCGCTGGATCAGCAGCCACCGCTGAAAACCCTGATCCTGCAGTTGTAACCCCCCCTGCGGGACTGGCAACCATCCAATGTGGGAGCGAGCTTGCTCGCGAAGGCGGCGCGTCAGTCAGCATATTTCTCGACTGATCCGCCGCTTTCGCGAGCAAGCTCGCTCCCACAGTGTCTTGGTCCTACAGAACAATCTGAACAATCCTGCCCCAAGCGAGGTACTTCGGAACCAGAATCGCGTGCCATACTCCAAGGCACTCCGATTCAGAGATGAAGCCGCACATGCCCAAAGGATTGATTCGCGCGATTGGCGCCTTGTTGACTGCTCTGGCCCTCTACAGCCTGCTGGGGTTTCTGATTTTGCCGGGCATCGCACTGCGTATCGCCAACCAGCAACTGGCGAACTACGCCACGGTGCCGGCGCACATCCAGCGCATCGAACTCAATCCGTTCAGCCTGGAAGTCACCCTGTGGGGCCTGGTCGTCGGTGAGCCGGGCAAGGAGCAGGTCGGCTTCGAGCGGCTGTACGCCAACCTGCAACTCGACAGCCTGTGGACCAAAGCGCTGCACCTGGCTGACATCGAACTGGACAAGCCCAAGACTGAAATCCTCTTCGCCAAGGACGGCCAGCTCAATCTGCTGGGCCTGTTCAAGATTCCCGCCAGCGAACCGACCCCGGCCGATCCGAATGCCAAGCCGTTCCCGCTGCGCATCGATCGCATCCAACTGGCCGGTGGCAACGTACATTTCCAGGACGCCCGGCCGAGTGAGCCGATCGAGTTCATCTACGACAAACTCGACTTCGAGCTGAAAAACCTCAGCACCCTCCCCGACGATAACGCCGACATGACCTTGGTCGCGGCCGGCCCGGCCGGTGGGCAGATCGACTGGAAAGGCAACTTCAGCCTGATCCCGTTCACCTCCGAAGGCACCTTGAAAGTCACCGACGGCAAGATGAAGTCCTTCTGGCCTTACGTGCGTGACGCGCTGCCGCTGGTGCTCGAAGACGGCGTGCTGAATCTCAGCACCGAGTACAAGCTGAATCTGTCGAAAGAAACCGAACTGCTGTTGAACAACGTCGCAGTGAGCATCGCACCATTCGCGATCAAGGCGCCGGACGGCCGCCCGTTGGCGAAACTTGAACGCCTTGATGTCAGCGAGACCTCACTGGACCTGGCCAAACAGCAAGTGGTGGTCGGCAAGATCCGCAGCAACAAGCTGGAAACCTGGGCCGCGCTCGAAGCCGACGGCCAGCTCGACTGGCAGAAACTGTTCGCCAGCCAGCCATCGAAACCTGCCGCCAAGGCCGCCGCCGAACCCAAGACCGCTCCGGCCGCCGCCGACTCGCCGAAGGAGCCGGCCGCTCCGAGCAAGCCTTGGCAAGTGCTGCTCAAAGACGTCCAGCTACGCAACTACACCGTACATCTCGCCGACCGCTCGGCCAACCCGCCGGTGGCACTGGATGTGACGCCGCTGAACATTGATCTGCAGGATTTCGACAGCCTCAACGGCTCGCCCTTCAAGGTCAGACTCGACAGCGGTCTGGGCAAACAAGGCAAGATCAACGCCGACGGGGTGGTCAACCTCGCGCCGGTCACCGCCCAGCTCAACGTGAAAACCCAGGACATCGACCTGCGCGTCGCACAGTCCTACATCAATCCGTTCATTCGCCTGGAGCTGCGCAGCGGCATGCTCGGCAGCGACCTCAAGGTCAACCTCAAGAGCACCGAACCACTGGCACTCGGCGTGACCGGGCGTGCACAGATTGATCAACTGCACACCCTCGACACCCTGAAAACCCGCGACTTCCTCAAGTGGCAGCAAGTGGTGGTTGAAGGCATCAACTATCAACACGGTGACAGCCTGTCGATCGACAAGGTCAACCTGTTCCAGCCGTATGCGCGGTTCATGATCAACGATGACCGCACCACCAACATCGACGACCTGCTGATCCCGCAGCCTGCCGACAATGGTGCGAAAAACGCCGCGGCGAAGCCGGCCAGCAAGGACAAGCCGCTGGGCATTCACATCGGCGCGATTGCGATCAACGACGGCTCGGCCAACTTCGCCGACTTCAGCCTGACGCCGAATTTCGCCACAGCAGTTCAACAGCTCAACGGCCAGATCGGCACCATCGACAGTCGTCAGGCGAAACCGGCGAGCGTCGACATCAAGGGCAAAGTCGATCGCTACGCACCAGTGACCATCAAAGGTGCGGTCAATCCGTTCGATCCGATGGCCAGTCTCGACATCGCCACCAGTTTCAAACGCGTCGAGCTGACCACCCTGACCCCGTATTCTGGCAAATTCGCCGGTTACCGCATCCGCAAGGGCCGGCTCAACCTCGACCTGCACTACCTGATCACCAAGGGCCAGTTGAAGGCTGAAAACAAAGTGGTGGTCGAGCAACTGCAACTCGGCGAGAAAGTCGACAGCCCGGATGCCGTGAGCCTGCCGCTGAAACTGGCGATTGCGCTGCTCAAGGACGTCGATGGCAAGATTTCCATCGAACTGCCGGTGACCGGCGACCTCAACAACCCGCAGTTCAGCGTGATGCCGATTGTCTGGCAGACCCTGCGCAACCTGATCGTCAAAGCGGCTGCCGCGCCGTTCAAGCTGATTGGCGGACTAGTCAGCGGCGGTGGCTCCGAGGATCTCGGTACCGTGTCCTTTGCCGCGGGTTCAAGCGAGCTGAGCAAGGATGCCGAATCAGCGCTGGACAAACTGTCCCAGGCCCTCAAGGAACGTCCGGCCCTGCGCCTGGAAATCGAAGGCACCGCCGCGCAAAGCAGCGACGGCCCGTTGATTGCCGAGCAGCGTCTGGAGCGCGAATACCAGTACAACTACTACAAGATGCTCCAGCGCCGTGGCGACAAGGTGCCGGCGCAAGCGTCCCTGCTGCAAGTGCCGGAGAGCGAGAAAGGTCCGCTGCTCGAAGGCATCTACCGTACCCGTCTGAAAACCCAGCCTCCGGCCGAATGGAAGGATCTGGGCAAGGAAGAACGCACGGCGAAAATGCGTGATGGCGTGATCAAGTTCTGGAGCTCCAGCGATGTGCTGCTGCGACAGCTGGGTCAGGAACGCGCCAGCAGCATCAAGGACTATCTGGTAGACAAAGGTCAACTGGCGGATGACCGGGTGTACTTCATCGATGCCAATCTGGGTGAGGCCGAAAGCGATGGCCGAGTGGTGACGCAAATGCATCTGGACGCCGAATGATGAACCACAAATGGCTGCTTGCGCTGACGCTGGTGCTCGGTGCCAGCCCGGCTCTGGCCTCTGACACGCTGCGTTGTGGCAGCCAGTTGGTCAGTCTCGGCGACCGCGCCAGCGAAGTGCTGCAGAAGTGTGGCGAACCGGTCAGTCGCGATGTCCTCGGCTATAAGCGCAGCGCCAACCGCCGCGAAGAGTTTCAGGTCGAGGAATGGACCTACGGCCCGAGCAACGGCATGTACCAGTACCTGCGCTTTGAAGGCAATCGTCTGCGGCAGATCAACAGCAAACGCGGTAACTGAACCACAACCTGTATCCCCTGTGGGAGCGGGCTTGCTCGCGAATACGGTGTGTCAGTGATGAATATGCATGCTGACACACCGCATTCGCGAGCAAGCCCGCTCCCACATTTCGTTTTTTATCACCCGAAAATAGAACAGGCCCCGACACAAGTGCCGGGGCCCGTAATGGTCACATCCGTGTGACCGTTCGCATGAACTCTAAAGTTGCGGCAGACGTATTGCTCGGCCCGTCTGTCGCGTCTTCTCCCGGTCCAGGCGAGAAGTCATGCCTTACTCGGCTTTCAGGCCGTCAGCGGAGACCGCTTTGACGCCTTTGATTTTCTTGGCGATCGCCACAGCTACGTCTTTCTGCGATTCAGTTACAGCAGTAGTCGACGAAAGCGATACAACGCCTTTGTTGGTTTCTACTTTGATGTCGGTACCAGGAATGCCTTTTTCGGTGACCAGGTCAGCTTTGACTTTGGTGGTGATCCAAGTGTCAGAAGTAGCTTCTTTAGCCTGGGTGACTTCACCGGCAGCCAGAGTCATTGGAGCCTGAGTAGCCTGGGTGGATTGTGCAAAAGCACCGGAAGCCATGGTCAGGGTCAGCGCGGTAGCAGCAGCGGCAGTGATAGCGAACTTCTTCATACGAGTAACTCCTGTTTTTCTGGAAAGTCTGCTGGTTGTCTTGTCAGCAGGGTTACTGGGTATATTGCGAAGGCTGTGCCAACTTTTTGAAAGACAATAAATCCTTATAAATCAAACAGTTATGAATTAAGCAAATTTTCGGAATCATGCATTTTGCATGACATGTGCATTATCGACATGCAAGTTGCGGCTTTTCGGAAAGTTCCTAACACGCTGAAATTCCTGAAGCTTTTGGCAGTGCCCAGCAGACATAAAAATGCCCCGCAAAACGGGGCATGTGCCAGTCAGGCCGTGGTATCAAGTGCCGCTGGCAGTGCAGCCTTTTGGCGAATAGTCAGCATTGACTGTTGTGGCGCAGGTCCACACACCAGAGGTGTTGCCTGTTGCGGCACCCGAGCGACTGAGTGTGATGGTTTTGCCTAAGACAGGACCCGGTGCGTTCACAAGTGTGCAAGTGATCGAGCCGGCACCGGTCGAGGCAGTTCCGGACGCCGCCAATGTGCAGTTCGAAGTGGTGGCTGAAGCGCCCCCCGCCACCAGTGTCAGCGTAGGGTCAGTACCTTGATTGATGGTGTCTTCAAACGGCACCTTCAGTGCGCTGATTTCGGCCAGACCTGCCGTCACCTTCGAACGCGCCTGATACTTGGAGTATTGCGGCAGGGCGATAGTCGCCAGAATACCGATGATCGCCACCACGATCAGCAGCTCGATCAGAGTGAAACCTTTTTGGTTGTTCATAGACAGGCTCTCCATGCATGAGTCGGAATCTCATGATCTGCAAAGGGCTCAGCATAGGCCGTGCCAACCGCTTGCAGACCCCGTGCGCTCGGCATAAAGGCGCCGTGTCGCGCTTTCCTACAACCCGTAACCGCACTATCTGACACTTTTTGTCACCTGTACCGGGCGTGTTTGGCGCTGTCACTTGACTAGGCTATAAGTCATGAACTGTCTGCATCCGGAATCCCCATGAATGACATCGCTCTGAGCGGACTGGCCAAGCAATTGGTACAGGCCGAACTGCTTACGGAAAAAAGCGCCCAGCAGGCCTGGCAGCAGGCGCAGCGCAATCGGCTGTCGCTGGTCAGTTACCTGGTACAGAACAAACTGGTGAAGAGCTCACAGGTCGCCGAGATTGCTTCCGAGCATTTCGGCATGGCCTTCATGGACCTCAATTGCCTGGACAAGGAAACCCAGCCCAAAGGCCTGGTCAGTGAAAAACTGGTGCGCCAGCACCACGCCCTGCCCTTGTGGCGTCGTGGCAACAAGCTGTTCGTGGGCATTTCCGACCCAAGCAATCATCAGGCGATCAATGACATTCAGTTCAGTACCGGGCTGAGCACCGAAGCCATTCTGGTGGAGGACGACAAGCTCACCGAGGCCATCGAGAAATTCTTCGACACCCACGCCAGCGGCCTCGAAGAAATGGCCGACGTCGATCTCGACGGGGTGGATGTCGAGTCCGTCGACGACAGCCGCCAGGACGCCATTGGCGGCCTCGACGCCGATGACGCTCCGGTCGTGCGCTTTGTGCACAAGATGCTGCTCGACGCGATCAAGAGTGGCTCTTCCGACCTGCACTTCGAACCCTACGAAAAGAACTTCCGGGTGCGGGTGCGCACCGACGGCATCCTGCGCGAGGTGGCCAAACCGCCGATCCAGTTGGCCGGGCGGATCGCCGCACGCCTGAAAGTCATGGCCAGCCTGGATATCTCCGAGCGACGCAAACCCCAAGACGGGCGGATCAAGATGCGCCTGTCGAAGAGCAAGTCCATCGACTTCCGGGTCAACACTTTGCCGACCCTGTGGGGCGAAAAAGTGGTGATCCGGATTCTCGACCCGTCCAGCGCGCAGATCGGCATCGATGCATTGGGTTACGAACCGGCGCAGAAAGAACTGTACATGGCCGCGCTCAAGCAGCCGCAGGGGATGATTCTGGTAACCGGGCCTACGGGCTCGGGGAAAACCGTGTCGCTGTACACCGGCCTGAATATTCTCAACACCGTCGACATCAACATTTCCACCGCCGAAGACCCGGTGGAAATCAACATGGAAGGCATCAACCAGGTCAACGTCAATCCCAAGCAGGGGCTGGATTTTGCTCAGGCTCTGCGTTCGTTTCTGCGGCAGGACCCGGACGTGATCATGGTCGGCGAGATCCGTGACCTGGAAACCGCCGAAATCGCGATCAAGGCCGCGCAGACCGGCCACCTGGTGCTGTCCACGCTGCACACCAACAGCGCCGCCGAAACCCTGACCCGCCTGCACAACATGGGCATTCCCGGGTTCAACATCGCCACCTCGGTGAGCCTGATCATCGCCCAGCGCCTGGCGCGCAAGCTGTGCAGCCACTGCAAGAAACCCATCGAGATCCCCCGCGAAACACTGATCAAGGAAGGTTTCCCGCCGGAACAGATCGGCAGTTTCACGATCTATGAGCCGGTCGGTTGCGACCTCTGCAATGGCGGCTACAAGGGACGCGTGGGGATTTACGAAGTGGTGAAAAACACCCCGGACCTGCAACGGCTGATCATGGCCGAAGGCAATTCGCTGGAAATCGACAGCCAGATGCGTCGCGACGGCTTCGACGACCTGCGCACCTCTGGCCTGCGCAAGGCCATGCAAGGCATCACCAGCCTGGAAGAAATCAACCGGGTCACCAAGGACTGAACATGGCGGTCAAGGCAGCGAAAATCAGTATCTACGCCTGGGAAGGCACGGATCGCAAAGGCAGCAAGGTCACGGGCGAGTTGAGCGGGCAGAACCCCGCGCTGATCAAGGCCCAGTTGCGCAAGCAGGGGATCAACCCGGGCAAGGTACGGAAGAAATCCACCTCTTTGCTCAGCCTCGGCAAACGCATCAAGGCCCAGGACATCGCCCTGTTCACCCGGCAGATGGCAACCATGATGAAGGCCGGCGTACCGCTGTTGCAGTCGTTCGACATCATTGGCGAAGGCTTCGACAACCCGGCGATGCGCAAACTGGTGGACGAGGTGAAGCAAGAGGTGGCGGCCGGCAACAGCTTCGCCGCAGCCCTGCGCAAGAAGCCGCAGTATTTCGATGAGCTGTATTGCAACCTGGTGGATGCCGGCGAGCAATCGGGCGCCCTCGATACGTTGCTCGAACGGGTCGCGACCTATAAGGAAAAAAGCGAAGCGCTCAAGGCCAAGATCAAGAAAGCCCTGACCTACCCCAGCGCCGTGGTGCTGGTGGCAATGGTCGTCACCGGGATTCTGCTGGTAAAAGTGGTGCCGCAGTTTCAGTCGGTATTTTCCGGCTTCGGCGCCGAATTGCCGGCCTTCACCCTGATGGTGATCAGTCTCTCGGAGTTCATGCAGCAATGGTGGTGGGTAGTGCTTGGCGCTCTGATCGCGGCGGTGTTCGGCATCCGTCATGCGCTGAAGAAATCCCAGGCATTGCGCGACCGCAAGGACACCTGGCTGCTGAAGCTGCCGCTGGTGGGCACGCTGATGTACAAATCGGCAGTGGCGCGATTCGCCCGCACCCTGTCGACCACCTTCGCCGCCGGCGTGCCACTGGTGGAGGCACTGGATTCGGTGGCCGGCGCCACCGGCAACGTGGTGTTCAAACGCGCGGTGCTGCGCATCCGTCAGGACGTCGCCACCGGCATGCAGCTGAATTTCTCGATGCGCAGCACCGGCGTCTTCCCCAACATGGCGGTGCAGATGACCGCCATCGGTGAGGAATCGGGCGCGCTGGATGACATGCTCGACAAGGTCGCCGGTTTTTATGAAGAGGAAGTGGATAACATGGTCGACAACCTCACCAGCCTGATGGAGCCGTTCGTCATGGTGGTGCTCGGGGTCATTGTCGGCGGGCTGGTCGTGGCCATGTACCTGCCGATCTTCCAGCTTGGCTCAGCGATCTGACATGCCTATCGACGAACTCTTCAGTCTGTATCCGCTGGCCTTTGCATGCACCGCCCTGCTGTTGGGTCTGGTGGTCGGCAGTTTTCTCAACGTACTGGTCTGGCGGCTGCCGAAAATGCTCGAGCGCGATTGGCGCCAGCAGGCGCAGGATGTCCTCGGTCTGCCAAGCGAAACACCACTGCCGACCTACAACCTGATGCTGCCGCACTCCGAATGCCCGCACTGCGGCCACCGGATTCGGGCATGGGAAAATATTCCGCTGCTCAGCTATCTGCTTCTGCGAGGGCGCTGCTCCGCGTGTGCCGCACCGATCAGCAAACGTTATCCCCTGACCGAACTGGCCTGTGGCCTGCTCTCGGCATTCGTCGCCTGGCACTTGGGGTTCGGCTGGCCGGCCGGTCTGTTGATCGTCCTCACCTGGGGCCTGCTGGCGATGAGTCTGATCGACACCGAACATCAACTATTGCCCGATGTGCTGGTGTTGCCGTTGTTGTGGCTGGGGCTGATCGTCAACAGTTTCGGGCTGTTCGTCTCGCTGCACGCGGCGCTGTGGGGCGCGGTCGCCGGGTACATGGCGCTGTGGTCGGTGTTCTGGCTGTTCAAGCTGCTGACCGGCAAGGACGGCATCGGCCACGGCGATTTCAAGCTGCTGGCGCTGCTCGGGGCTTGGGGTGGCTGGCAGATTCTGCCGCTGACGATCCTGCTGTCATCGCTGGTGGGGGCGATTGTCGGGGTGATTCTGCTGCGTTTGCGTGAGCAGAAAACCTCGACGCCGATGCCCTTCGGCCCGTATCTGGCAATTGCCGGCTGGATTGCCTTGCTCTGGGGTGGTCAAATAACCGACTTCTATTGGCAGTTTGTCGGTTTGAAATGAATACCTCTGTGGAAAAACCCTGGATTCTCGGCCTGACCGGCGGCATCGGCAGCGGTAAAAGCGCCGCTGCACAGCACTTCATTGATCTCGGCATCCATGTGGTCGACGCCGACCACGCGGCGCGCTGGGTGGTCGAGCCGGGGCGTCCGGCACTGGCGAAGATTGCCGAACACTTCGGCCCGGGCGTGCTGCAGGCCGATGGCACGCTGGACCGTGCGGCCCTGCGCAAATTGATCTTTGAAGTGCCGGAAGAACGCCGCTGGCTCGAAGCCCTGCTGCATCCGTTGATCGCCGAGGAAATCGCGCACCATCTGGGGCTGGCAACATCGCCTTACGCGATTCTGGTTTCACCGTTGCTGATCGAATCCGGGCAGTACGCGATGACCCAAAGAATTCTGGTGATCGATGCCCCGCAACAACTGCAGATCGAACGCACCTTGCAGCGTGACCAGACCAGCGAACAGCAGGTCCAGGCGATCCTCAAGGCCCAGTCCAGCCGCGAGGATCGCGTGAGCCGTGCCGACGATGTGGTGGTCAACGACCGCGACCTCGCCTGGCTGCACAGCGAAGTCGAGCGCCTGCATCACTTTTACCTGACTTTATCCGGAGGCCAGTCATGAGCCCTACAACCGTCGAATGCCCAACCTGCGGCGCCCCCGTGGAATTCACCCCAGAGAACAAATTCCGCCCGTTCTGCTCTGATCGCTGCAAGCTGATCGACCTCGGCGCCTGGGCGTCGGAAGAGCACAAGATTCCGGTCGCCCCGGATGCCGAAGACGAAATGTTCTCCGGCGATTTCGACCCGCGTCACTGATCGCGATCAGGGCCGCATGAAGCCGTAGTCCTGATCGTCGTCGAGGTTTTCCGCGAGAAAGCGCAACTCGTCGGCCAGGTCTTCGGGGTTGCGCACCGTCTTGCTCTGCTGCACCACCGCGCTGAGCAAGGCACGCAAACTCAGGCCCGGATCGAAGCCCACCTCCAGCGCCATGTCCAGACTCTGTCGCGTCTCCTGCCTCGCCCACTCGTAAACACTCATGCCGCTGCTCCTGAAGGAATTTGGCCGAGCATGAAATGCTGCGTAGATGACGGATTTGATGTGGATCAAGACTTGGGGTCGTCGTCCTTCCACGGCGCCGAAAGGTAGCGGGTGCGGTTGAAGGTTTCCAGCCACTCCGGGCTGAACACCACCAGCGCGCTGATCACCATGCCGTTGATAAAGGCTTCGGGAAAAATCAGCAGCCACAGGTAGCCGATAAAATCTTCCAGCCATTCCGGCATGGCAAACAGGCCGTCGTACCAGAGCAGGCCCAGACTCAGCGTCAGACACAGCAATGCGGACAACGCCGCTGCAAAGAACCCGGAACAGAAGATATACACGAACGGATTACGCGGCTGGGCGCGCTCGACGAGGATCGCCACACACTCGGTGATCAACACCGGCAACAAGATCAGCAACGTCCCGTTGACCCCGACCGCCGCCAGATCCTGACGTCCGAGCAACACCAGCCCGAGCTGCGCCACCAGCCCGCCGACGATCGCCAGCGGCCAGTCCAGTAACAACGTCACCGCGGTCATGCCGATGAAGTGGTAAGAGACCCCGGTGTCGAAATCCCTGCGCACCATCCACAGCAGGAACAAGGCGAACACCGTGCCAAACAGCAGATGCTGACGACGACTGTCGCTGAACAACTCGACCCACGGCGCACGGCAGATCGCCCACAACAGCACTGGCAGGTAAATCAGCCAGCCGAGTGTCAGGCTCGTCGAGGACAGCAGTTCTGCACCGATCATGTCTCCCTCACTTTTATCAGGAAAACTCCTACATCCCCTGTAGGAGCTGCCGCAGGCTGCGATCATTTGATATTGCTGTTTGACAGTCAAAAGATCGCAGCCTTCGGCAGCTCCTACAAGCGCTTAACGTGCGACCCGTCAGCATCAGCCAATGCAAAGCTTTCTGCTTGTCGCATTTGGACGCTAAGCTTGGCCTATGGATGACTCAGATTATTTACGCCTGCTGACCATCGCGGCCGAGCAAGCCAACGCGTTCCTGTCCAATGCCCGCAAATGGGAGCGTGAGCGTTGGGTCTGCCAGCGCTTGCTGCAAGGCTTGAACATTCCTTACCGCGTCGATGAGTTCGCCCCCGCCGGGGAGCCGCCGGACGTGCTGTTTCGCGATGCCAATTTCGAAGTGTTCTTCGTTCTCGACGAAGGCCGCCGACTCAACGACGAATGGCGCGACGAATTGCAGCGGCGACGCAGTGCGTTCTCCCTCAGCCAACTGGTGCGCCGCGAAGCCAAGCCGCGACGGATTCCGGCCAATGAATTCCTGCTCAGACTGGCGCCAACCTTGCGCAAGAAAGCACACAACTACAAGGAACGCGGCATGGATCTGGGCGAACTGGACATCATCGCCTTCGCCAGTCTCAAGCGCGAAGTGCTGGACCTCAACAGCCACTTTCCACCACCGACCGAATATTTGCGTCAGGGCTGGCGCTCGCTGTCCCTCGTCGGCCCGACATTCGCCCGTGTACTATTTGCGCACCCCGATGCACCGGACTTCCTGCGCAGCAACCTGGGCCGCAGCATCGTTTTCGACGTAGGGATCAGCCTGTGACACCACTTCAACAATTGATCGCCGACGTGCCACAAACCGGACGAGTGCGCTGGATTGGCGTGCGTCCCGAATCCCGTGGGCCAATGATCAAACTCGATGCTGTGGAAGCGCGGCTGGAAGCCGGACTGACTGGCGATCACGCCCGCCCCGGCGTGCGCAACGCGCGGCAGGTGACGCTGATCCAGTTTGAACACCTCGCGGTGATCAGCGCATTGATGGGCCGTGCGCCCGATCAACCGGTCAAGCCTGAAGATCTGCGGCGCAATCTCGTTATTAGCGGGATCAACCTGTTCAGCCTCAAGGGCCGACGCTTTCGTATCGGTCAGGCGATTTTCGAGACAACCGGCTGGTGTCAGCCTTGCGCCCGCCTGCAAAACAACCTCGGCCCCGGCACTTTTCAAGCGGTGCGCGGGCATGGCGGAATCACCGCACGGGTGTTACAAAGCGGGATCATTCGCCTCGATGACGGTGTGTCTGTCGAACCGGTTCCGGACAGCGGCTATGCTGCGTTCAACCCCGGTTGAAAACCGCTGTAGCTTCTGCACATTCAGCAACGTCTACCTGACGAGGCCTTTATGACCAGCCGCCTGAACCCCGAAGACCAAAAGCATGTCGAAGAGTACCTGCAACTGTCCCAACACCGTGTCGAGCGCCGGCCATTCCGGCCGTGGATGCTCCTGGTGCTGGTGCTGGCAGTGACCATTGGTCTGGGCCTGTTGAGCCGACTTATAAGTTATCTGACGCTATGAGCTGCATCGCGCTCGCTTGGGTAACGACACCGATTTCCTTTAAAAACCTTGCGAGTTATCCCCATGTCCCATCGTATTGTTATTGTCGGCGGCGGCGCCGGCGGTCTGGAGTTGGCTACCCGTCTGGGTAAGACTCTGGGCAAGCGCGGCACGGCCAGTGTGATGCTGGTCGACGCGAACCTGACGCACATCTGGAAACCGCTGTTACACGAAGTGGCCGCCGGATCGCTGAATTCTTCCGAAGACGAACTCAACTATGTTGCCCAGGCCAAATGGAACCACTTCGAGTTCCAGCTGGGGCGCATGAGCGGACTCGATCGCGCGCAGAAGAAAATCCAGCTGGCCGCCACCTACGACGAGAACGGTGTCGAACTGGTACCGGCGCGTGAAGTGCCCTACGACTCGCTGGTGATCAGCGTCGGCAGCACCACCAACGATTTCGGCACCCAGGGCGCAGCGCAGCACTGCCTGTTCCTCGACACCCGCAAACAGGCCGAACGCTTTCACCAGCAATTGCTCAATCATTACCTGCGCGCGCATGCCGGGCAGACCGATGTGGTCGAACAGATCAGCGTGGCGATCGTTGGTGCCGGCGCCACAGGCGTCGAGCTGGCGGCAGAACTGCACAACGCGGCGCATGAACTGGCCGCTTACGGCCTCGACCGGATCAAACCGGAAAACATGCACATCACCTTGATCGAAGCCGGCCCACGGGTGCTGCCAGCCCTGCCGGAGCGCATCAGCGGCCCGGTGCACAAGACTCTGGAGAAACTCGGGGTCAATGTGATGACCAACGCTTCGGTCAGCGAAGTAACCGCTGACAGCCTGATCACCGCCGATGGCAACGTGATCAAGGCCAGCCTGAAAGTCTGGGCCGCCGGGATTCGCGCGCCGGGTTTCCTCAAGGACATCGACGGCCTGGAAACCAACCGCATCAATCAGCTGCAAGTGCTGCCGACGTTGCAGACCACCCGCGACGAAAACATTTTCGCCTTCGGTGACTGCGCCGCGTGCCCGCAACCGGGTTCGGATCGCAACGTGCCGCCGCGTGCACAAGCCGCGCACCAACAGGCCTCGTTGCTGGCCAAGTCACTGAAGCTGCGCATCGAGGGCAAAACGCTGCCGGAGTACAAATACACCGACTACGGCTCGCTGATTTCGCTGTCGCGTTTTTCGGCTGTGGGTAACTTGATGGGTAACCTGACGGGCAGTGTGATGCTGGAGGGCTGGCTGGCGCGGATGTTCTATGTGTCGCTGTATCGCATGCACCAGATGGCGCTGTACGGGCCGTTCCGCACGGCGATGCTGATGCTGGGCAGCAAGATCGGTCGCGGCACCGAGCCTCGTCTGAAGCTGCATTGATCCACCCTGTAGGAGTGAGCCTGCTCGCGATAGCAGTGGGTCAGTCAATTCATTCATGACTGACACACCGCTATCGCGAGCAGGCTCACTCCTACAATGATTTTGCTTAGGGCCTGAGTTTTTCATGGGCAAAAAAAAATCCCCGTATCTTTCGATACGAGGATTTTTAATATGGTCGGGGTAAGGGGATTCGAACTCCTGACATCCTGCTCCCAAAGCAGGCGCGCTACCGGACTGCGCTATACCCCGGTAAAAAAAAGGCGACCTATCAAAGATCGCCTTCTTCGATCAGCGCTTTTGGCCTCTGATCTTAAGATTCGATCCCAGTGTTACCTGGTTTCAAAAATGGTGGGTCGTGTGGGATTCGAACCTACGACCAATTGGTTAAAAGCCAACTGCTCTACCAACTGAGCTAACGACCCAAAAATGGTCGGGGTAAGGGGATTCGAACTCCTGACATCCTGCTCCCAAAGCAGGCGCGCTACCGGACTGCGCTATACCCCGGTTTGAAATTGGCTCCGTGACCAGGACTCGAACCTGGGACCCAATGATTAACAGTCATTTGCTCTACCGACTGAGCTATCACGGAACTACATATTTCAATTTACAACGGTGAAACTTACAGCTCTTAGACGCCGTTCGCATCGCTGCGTTCGTGTGTCTGAGGCGCGCTATTCTACAACCTAGAACACCTCTGTCAACCCCCTAAATCGCTTTCAAGTTAATGATTTGCAACTTATTTCAGATTTCAGCTCAGTGAGCTGAGATGCTGCGGGTGACTGACTGCGGGGCGCACTTTACAAGCCTTTTCCTTAGAGTTCAACAGCCTAACGAAAAAAAGGCCTCGCAAAGCGAGGCCTTCCTTATTTCATTGGCGTTGCCGATCAGTCGAAAACGATTTCGTCGTTCACGACCTTGCCGGTTGCCGTATCGCCCGGCAGGAAATGGCCCGACAGGATCAACTGCGCCAACGGGTTTTCGATCCAGCGCTGGATCGCACGTTTGAGTGGACGTGCGCCATAAACCGGGTCGTAACCAACGGCAATCAGCTTGTCCATCGCTTCCGGACTCAGTTCCAGCTTCAGCTCGCGCTCGGCCAGACGGCTGCGCAGACGACCCAACTGGATCTCGGTAATGCCCGCGATCTGGTCCCGCGCCAAAGGCTCGAAGATCACCACTTCGTCGACCCGGTTGATGAACTCGGGACGGAAGTGACTGGTCAGCGCGTCCATTACCGCTGCACGCTGGGCCTCACGGTCACCGACCAGCTCCTGGATCTGCGACGAACCGAGGTTCGAGGTCATGACGATCACAGTATTGCGGAAATCCACGGTACGCCCGTGACTGTCGGTCAGACGTCCATCCTCCAGCACCTGCAGCAGAATGTTGAATACATCCGGGTGCGCTTTCTCGACCTCGTCCAGCAGGATCACCGAGTAAGGCTTGCGACGCACCGCTTCGGTCAGGTAACCGCCCTCCTCGTAACCCACGTAGCCTGGTGGTGCACCGATCAGCCGCGCCACGGAATGTTTCTCCATGAACTCGGACATGTCGATCCGCACCATTGCCTCTTCCGTATCGAAGAGGAATTCGGCCAGCGCCTTGCACAGCTCGGTTTTACCGACACCGGTCGGGCCGAGGAACATGAACGAGCCGCTCGGACGATTCGGATCCGCCAGCCCGGCACGCGAACGGCGTACCGCGTTGGAGACCGCAACCACCGCTTCGTCTTGACCGATCACACGCTGGTGCAACAGGCTTTCCATCTTCATCAGCTTGTCGCGCTCGCCTTCGAGCATTTTCGACACCGGAATACCGGTCCACTTCGAAACGACTTCGGCGATTTCCTCTTCGGTCACCTTGCTGCGCAGCAACTGGTTTTCGCTCTTGCCGTGCTGGTCGACCATTTGCAGGCTGCGCTCCAGATCAGGGATCACCCCGTACTGCAACTCGGCCATGCGGTTGAGATCGCCTTTACGGCGCGCCGCTTCCAGTTCCTGACGCGACTGCTCGATCTTCTGCTGAATCTGCGCAGAACCCTGTACCTCGGCTTTTTCCGAGTTCCAGATTTCTTCCAGATCCGAGTACTCACGTTCGAGGCGAACGATTTCTTCCTGAAGTTTTTCCAGGCGCTTCATCGCCGCTTCATCGCTTTCTTTCTTCAGTGCCTGAGATTCAACCTTGAGCTGAATCAAACGACGTTCCAGACGATCCAGCACTTCCGGCTTGGAGTCGATCTCCATGCGGATACGGCTGGCGGCCTCGTCGATCAGGTCGATGGCCTTGTCCGGCAGCTGCCGGTCAGTGATGTAGCGATGGCTGAGCTTGGCCGCGGCGATGATCGCGCCGTCGGTGATCGCCACTTTATGGTGAACCTCATAACGCTCCTTGAGGCCACGCAGGATAGCGATGGTGTCTTCTTCGCTCGGCTCGTCCACCAGCACTTTCTGGAAACGCCGCTCAAGCGCCGCATCCTTCTCTATATATTGGCGATACTCGTTGAGCGTGGTTGCGCCGACACAGTGCAGCTCACCGCGCGCCAATGCCGGTTTGAGCATGTTGCCGGCATCCATCGAGCCTTCGCCTTTACCGGCGCCGACCATGGTGTGCAGTTCGTCGATGAACAGAATGATCTGCCCTTCCTGCTTCGACAGCTCGTTGAGCAGCGCTTTCAGGCGTTCCTCGAACTCACCACGATACTTGGCACCGGCAATCAGCGCGCCCATGTCCAGTGACAGCAGGCGTTTGCCCTTGAGGCCGTCCGGCACTTCGCCGTTGATGATGCGCTGGGCCAGACCTTCGGCAATCGCGGTTTTACCCACGCCAGGTTCGCCGATCAGCACCGGGTTGTTCTTGGTGCGGCGCTGCAGAACCTGAATGGTGCGGCGAATTTCGTCGTCACGGCCGATCACCGGATCGAGCTTGCCGTCTTCGGCACGCTTGGTCAGGTCGACGGTGTACTTGTCCAGCGCCTGACGCGACTCTTCGTGGTTGGCGTCATTTACCGCCTCACCACCGCGCAGGTTGTTGATCGCGTTTTCCAGGGCTTTCTTGCTCACGCCCTGGCCGAGCAGCAATTTGCCGAGCTTGCTGTTCTCGTCCATCGCGGCGAGCAGCACCAGCTCGCTGGAAATGAACTGGTCGCCCTTCTGTTGGGCCAGACGATCGGCTTGATTGAGCAGGCGCGCCAGATCCTGCGACATGTTGACGTCGCCGGTCGGGTTCTGGATTTTCGGTAATTGATCGAGCTCTTTGGTCAGCTCTTTGCGCAGGCTGTTGACGTCGAAGCCGACTTGCATCAACAGGGGTTTGATCGAACCACCCTGCTGTTCAAGCATCGCCTGCATCAAGTGCGCCGGCTCGATGGCCGGATGATCGTGGCCAACGGCCAGAGATTGGGCGTCGGACAACGCCAACTGTAATTTGCTGGTTAAACGGTCTATACGCATGGGGTCACCTTCCTTTTGAGCAGGCCGGACCTAAAAACCATCCTGAATAAAGAAACCTGCCAGATACCACTGTAGATGCGGTCGATTCTGGGAGATTCAAGCGTCAGCGAGTTGATTCAAGTCAGGCAAGTCTAGCGGGTGAGCCAGACAAGGGAGGCGAAACGGCCAGTGCGCGACGCACGGCGGTAAGAAAAGAAGCGTGGATCGGTCACGGTGCAGAAACCGCCGCCATAAACCGCAGTGACACCGCGTTCAGCCAGGCGCAGGCGCGCCAGCTGATAGATGTCAGCCATGAACTTGCCAGCATTGTGACTGGGCACGAAGGCGGATGCCGCTTCCGGCAATTGATTGACGAAGACTTCGCGTACTTCTGGGCCGACTTCAAAGGCTTTCGGGCCGATCGCCGGGCCAAGCCAGACTAGTACGTCCGCCGCAGCGGTGTCGAGATGGTCGAGGGTGGCTTCCAGTACGCCCGCCGCCAAACCGCGCCAACCGGCGTGAGCCGCCGCGACGCGAGTACCGGCACGGTTGCAGAACAATGCCGGCAGGCAATCCGCGGTCATCGCCGCGCAGGCAACCCCGGGAGTCGCAGTCCAACTGGCGTCGGCGGTGGCAACCACGCCCGGATCAGCGTGGGCCACGGCAATCCCGTGCACTTGCTGCAACCAGGCAGGCTTGATTGAGAAATGTTCGGTCAGACGCCGACGATTCTCGGCGACCGCTTCCGGGCGATCATCGACATGATCGCCCAGATTGAGGCTGTCGAACGGCGCCTCGCTGACACCCCCCTCGCGGGTGGTGACACAGGCCCTGACGCTGGCCGGCGCAGGCCAGTCCGGCGTCAGCCAGTTCATCCGACGAATGCCTCGCGATCCTGCTTGAGCAGGGTCAGCAGCCAGACGAAATCTTCCGGCAGCGGCGATTCCCAGCTCATGCGCTCACCGGTGGTCGGATGATCCAGCTCGAGGAAACGCGCGTGCAGGGCCTGACGCGGGAAGTGCTTGAGCGACTCGACCATGGTCGGGTTCGCGGCAGGCGGAATGCGGAAACGACCGCCGTACGCCGGGTCGCCGACCAACGGGAAGTTGATGTGCGACATATGCACACGGATCTGGTGGGTGCGGCCGGTTTCCAGTTTGACTCGCACATGCGTGTGGGAACGGAAACGCTCCAGCACGCGGTAGTGACTGACGGCAGGCTTGCCACCTTCCATCACGGCCATGCGCTGGCGCTGCTGACCATGACGGCCGATCGGAGCGTTGATCTTGCCCCCGGCGGTCACGACACCGATCACGATGCACTCATAGATCCGGCTGACGCTGCGGCTTTGCAGCTGGGCAACGAGCTTGGTCTGCGCCTGAATGGTCTTGGCCACCACCATCAGACCGGTGGTGTCCTTGTCCAGGCGATGCACGATACCGGCGCGCGGGACATTGATGATGTCCGGCACGTGATGCAGCAAGGCGTTGAGCAAGGTGCCATCAGCGTGGCCGGCAGCCGGGTGCACCACCAGGCCCGCAGGCTTGTTGATCACCAGGATGTCGTCGTCTTCATAGACGATGTCGAGCTCGATGTCCTGGGCGATCCACTCGCCCTGGGCTTCCTGCTCGGCAGTCAGCTCAAGAATGGCACCGCCATGCACGATGTCGCGCGGGCGGATGACCGCCCCGTCCACAGTCAGGCGACCTTCTTTGATCCAGGCGGAAAGGCGCGAGCGTGAGTGCTCAGCGAAGAGTTGGGCGGCGACTTGATCGAGGCGTTGGCCGCCCAAATCGGACGGCACCTCTGCGCGAAGTTCAATTTTATCGGACATGCTCTGACTGGCGTCGGCACAGCCTTTGGTTTCGGCTGCGCGCTTGTGGTTAAATACGGCGTCTTTTGCCCCGAGGCTTTTCAACGGGGCGCTCATCATAACAGGACGGCCCCGCCCAAGACAGCGGCCGTCATAGGGACGCAAGCCGCCATGCAAGTGAAACACCTGCTGCTGATCGCCATCCTCGCATTGACCGCTGCTTGCTCATCGAAGGAAGTCGTCGACGAAAACCTGAGCGAAGCCGAGCTGTACCAGCAGGCTCAGACCGACCTGGACAACAACAGCTACACCAGCGCCACGGCCAAGCTGAAGGCTCTGGAGTCGCGCTATCCGTTCGGTCGCTACGCGGATCAGGCACAGCTTGAACTGATTTATGCCAACTATAAAAACGCCGAGCCGGAAGCTGCCAAGTCCGCCGCCGAGCGTTTTATCCGTTTGCACCCACAGCACCCGAACGTGGACTACGCCTACTACCTCAAGGGCCTGACCTCGTTCGACCAGGATGTCGGCCTGCTGGCGCGCTTCCTGCCGCTGGACATGACCAAGCGTGACCCGGGCGCTGCGCGCGACTCTTACAACGAGTTCGCCCAGTTGACCAGCCGCTACCCGAACAGCCGCTACGCACCGGACGCCAAGCAGCGCATGATTTACCTGCGCAACCTGCTGGCCGCGTACGAAATCCACGTCGCCGACTACTACCTGACCCGTCAGGCTTATGTAGCCGCAGCCAACCGTGGTCGTTACGTGGTGGAAAACTTCCAGGAAACCCCATCGGTCGGCGACGGCCTGGCGGTGATGACCGAGGCTTACCAGCGTCTGCACCTGGACGAACTGGCCGCCACCAGTCTGGAAACCCTGAAGCTCAACTACCCGAACCACCCGAGCCTGCAGGACGGCCAGTTCGTGCCTTCGGTTGCCGAATCCGACAACCGTTCGTGGCTGAGCAAGGCCACTCTGGGCCTGATCGAATCGCGTCCGCCGCTGCCGCCGGGAGAAACCCGCGCCAACCAGGACGTGCAGAAGCAGTTCCAGGACGCGAAAGACGCGATCCCGAACGAGCTCAAGCCTAAAGACGAAAACGGTGACGTGATCGAGGAAGAACATCATGAAGCCGAAGGCAACAACGAAGACCGTTCGTGGTTCAGCTACATGACCTTCGGCATGTTCGACTGATCACACCGGTGTCACAAAAAAGGGAGATCTGCGGATCTCCCTTTTTCATTGCTGCTGTCCCGTCCTGAATAAGGTTTACACCTTCTGATCTGTTTTTCAGGAGGACGTAATGGAATCAGCAAAAAGGCGTAGTCAGCGAGACTACACGCTGACCTTTAAATTGTCGGTCGTCGATCAGGTCG